>NZ_JAGFBU010000002.1 GCF_017948675.1 Flavobacterium flabelliforme | reverse complement strand
ATCTTACTTAAAGCTACCTATTATATAATAGGTAAATCATTTTAAAGGCTTCTATCTTCTTTAATTATTGCTATTCTTGTCTTATATAGGTAAAATGGCACTAGAATTTACATTAATACTGTTTTGACACCTATATATAGGTAGGAGTTTCTTCTTAGGCACAATCAAATGTCAATATAATATCGCGCTAGGATTGCTATTGTTGTCTTATATATAGGTAAAGCAATACTACCATTTATAAAACTGCTATTTTTTTACACCTATATATAGGTAGGTATTTTTTTTCTTACCTATATATAGGTGTAGTAATCCTATTGAGCAGACTGTGATCTAGAATAGTAAATTGTTTGTTACGCCTAACCTCTTCTAAACGGCTGAGAAAAACAAAATCGCGTTAGGGATAGCAGCGGAAAGCCCACAGTTAAGTGAAGTATAACGGAACTTGACGAGGACTTGAAGCGAATAGCCCGACCCATTCTAAAAAAGAGGCTATAACCGAACTCGGATATAGCCTCTTTTTTAGGATGGGAAACGCCAAAAGGAAAATCAATCGAAACGAATGGCTTTTGTAAACACTACTTGATAATTAATTAGATTTAAAAAAATGTATTAAATAGTATCAGGTGTATTTTCATCTAAATCATTGTGATCATCTCCTCCTAAACTGTAATAATTATTTTCTTCGTCTTCACTACCGATTTGTTCGGCTTGGTCATCCAACTCAGCGCCTGGAACATCTAAATCTGCTCCAGAATTATCCTGATTAAAATCCTTTTCGTTAAAATCACCCGTATTACCTATCTCTACAGGCACTTTGTTTTTAGATATGTTTTCTGGATCTATGTCCGATTCTTTTTTTAATTGTTTGTAAATATCTTCACTTGGTGGGTACAAAAGAGAATCTGGAACTTTATTATCTCTATTTTTTTGCTTATCTAAATTCAATTTATTTTCTATATCATTCATCTTTCTATTGCTTATATTGATTTATAATACACTAAGTTAGGTCTTTTTTTCAAATTAAAAAGTAAAAAAAATAACATTTTAAAGATTTAAATAAGTAATTTTAAATATCTATAGAATATGCATTAAACTTCTCAACTATTTAAAACAATAAAAAATGAGCATAATAACAGACAACGTAATTCCAGGAAATGATGGTAAAAAATTCGGAACAAACGCCATGGAAGATAAAGATTTACTGCAAATCAAGACGATCCTATTAGAACTTGAGGGAATCAAGGAAGTGGTATTGAATATGGAAATTTTTCCAAGAGAATTTACCGTTTTTACTACTAAGATGATTCCTATTACAGAAATCGAGAATAAAGTTCGCGAAGTTGGATTTCACGCCATTCCAAAGGATTTATTTGACCTTTAAATAAATTAAATAATCCATAGGACAAATAATAATTAATACAATTATCATTTGTCCTTTTTATTTGAACATCGTAATATTGCAATATTAATATATACAAACTTGGGAACTACTAAATCAGAATGTTTTACTGAAGAACAAAATCAAATTGCTATATTGACTAAAGCAATAGGACACCCTTCGAGAATTGCAATTATAGAACATCTAATAAAAGTAGACAGTTGTATTTGCGGTGACATTGTAAATGAACTGCCTTTGTCACAACCTACCGTTTCTCAGCATCTAAAAGAGTTAAAAAATGCAGGGCTTATAAAAGGTACTGTTGAAGGAAATAAAATATGTTACTGCTTAAACAAGGAAGGTTTTAGTAAATTAAAAATTTTCTTTGACCATATAAATACCTATTTAGAAAAAAACAAAAATCAATGTTGTTGATTTATAAAATAATAAAAAAATGAAATTATCAGAAATTAAAACGGCGTTAAGTACATTAGAAAATGTTGCTTTTTTATTACCAAACGGTAACTTTGTTCCAGAACATTTTCACGTGACCGAAGTTGGGCTAATAACGAAACACTTTATTGATTGTGGAGGTAAAGTTAGAAAAGAAACTGTTGCGAATTTCCAATTATGGGATGCAAATGACGTTGATCATCGTTTGAAACCAAAGAAATTACTATCGATTATTGCACTTTCAGAAAAGATTTTAGGGATAGAAGACTACGAAATTGAAGTAGAATACCAAGCAGAAACTATTGGAAAATATGATTTGGGTTTTAATGGACAATCTTTTGTTTTAATCAACAAACAAACTGCTTGTTTAGCCGAAGATCAATGCGGTATTCCTGCATCTAAACCAAAAGTAAAATTATCTGAAATCACAAGTCAACCTAATAGTTGTACTCCTGGAGGAAGTTGTTGCTGATTTTTTAAATTAAAGAATGTAGGCGAATTCAATAACCTAAAGCAACAAATGATAAATTTTATATTTGTTGCTTTATTAAAAAAACAGAAGCGAATCAACCTAAAAGAGCGAATAATTACAAACTAACACTGAAATATTCTTTATATTATTTCAAATAAAATCACAAAATGAAATCATCTAAAAAAAGGATAAAATTTCTCGACAAATACCTAACTGTTTGGATATTTATCGCGATAATAATAGGTATTTCAATTGGTTATTTTATACCATCGAGTAGCACTTTCATTAATTCTTTTTCTAGCGGTACTACAAATATCCCTTTAGCAATTGGGTTAATTTTGATGATGTATCCTCCATTGACTAAAATCGATTTTTCGAAAATTACATTGATCTTTGAAAAACCAAAATTATTAGCCTCTTCATTTCTAATTACATGGATAATTGGTCCATTTTTAATGTTTTTATTAGCTACTTTCTTCTTAAGAGATTATCCAGAATACATGACAGGCTTAATAATTATTGGGATTGCTCCTTGCATCGCAATGGTTATTGTATGGAATGAATTAGCAGAGGGAAATAGAGAACTAACTGCCGGCCTAATTGGTATAAATAGTTTAATTCAAGTTTTCTTTTTTAGTTTATACGCCTATTTCTATCTAGAAGTTATGTTACCTTTATTTGGCATAAAAGGTTTAGCGCTGAACATAACAATTGCGCAAATTGCTACCACAGTAGGTATTTATCTTGGAATTCCATTTGCATTAGCTGTATTAAGTCGCTATAGCATTCAGAGGTTTATGGGCAAAAAGTGGTTTGATCAAAAATTTGTTCCATTCGTATCACCTATTACTTTATTAGCTTTACTTTTTACAATTGTAATTATGTTTAGTTTAAAAGGAGAGATGATTGTTGACTTACCAATGGATGTTGTACGAGTTGCAATACCATTAGTAATTTTCTTTACAATAATGTTTTTGTTGATGTTTCTAGTTTCAAAAAAGATTGGAGCTGACTACAGAGATAGTGTTGCACTTTCATTTACTGCTGCTGGAAATAATTTTGAACTTGCCATTGCTGTTTCAATTGGAGTTTTTGGAATCAACAGTGGGCAAGCATTTGCAGGAGTTATAGGGCCATTAGTAGAAGTTCCAGCTCTAATCCTTTTGGTAAATGTTGCTTTTTGGTTAAAGAGGAAATTGTATTAAATTTTCATTTACATCATATAAAATTTTACCAATTTTTTTATACTAACTAAATAAAAAGGAGACTAAAATTATAGGTGTAATATCAAATTTTAATGAGTTCCATACTAATCATTATTTTAAAGTTATCATAATATAATAATTCATTTCCACCTTTTAAGTCTGATTATAAGCAAATACAATATTGTTTATTACCAGACTTTCTCTATTTAAGCCTAATCTTAGGTTACAAAATCCGCTGCAACATATAACTAATATCATTTTTAACCAAAAAAACTAATTATAAAATAAAAAAAAGACTTAAAACATATTTATTTAACAATTTTTACAAAAAACTATTTTTATTTAACATTTTATTTAGATATTTGATACAACTAATCTTAAATAAACCAAAAATGAGAATTAAATTCAAATATTTTTTGAGTATTGTAATTGTATTTATTATGCAATTAACATTTGCTCAAGAAAGTAGGTTTTCAGGCAAAGTCACAGACAGGAGTGGACTCCCTATTCCGGGTGCCAATATTATAGTAAAAGGATCGAACATAACAACTCAAACTGATCTTGATGGTAATTTTACTGTAAACACTAAAAAAGGTCAAATCTTAATTGTTAGTTTCGTTGGTATGAAAACACTCGAAATTGCAGCATCTGCAGGAATGAGTGTAAAACTAGAAGATAATTCAAACCAATTGGATACCGTTTTTGTCGTTGGCTACGGAACACAAAGCAAGAAAAAATTAACAGATAACATTGCGCGTGTCACTGCAAAGGACATGGAAAACGTTCCAGTTGCCAATTTTCAGAATGCAATGGTCGGGAAATTAGCTGGTGTTCAAATCACACAGATTAATGGTAAAGTAGAAGGTGGTGTTAAAATGAGAGTAAGAGGTGTTTCTAGTATTTCTTCATCTCAAGAACCTTTGTATGTAATTGATGGAATGCCTCTCATAAACGATAATGAGAGCGGATCATCTGCACCTATCAACCCATTAATTTCTTTGAATCCGAATGATATTGAATCTGTTGAGATTTTAAAAGACGCCTCTTCGGCAGCTATATACGGAGCAAGAGGAACAAATGGAGTGGTTTTAATTACAACTAAACAAGGTAAATCAGGCAATACAAAAATAGCTATAAATACCTCAGCGGGTTGGAGCGAAGCAACTCATAAAATGAAATGGCTTAATGCCGCACAATATATAGAACTCTACACAGAAGCATCTGCTAATAGATATGGAGCAAATGATTTGTGGTTGACGGAGCCAGGTGGAGTGTTTGATGGATACTCTAACGGGAAAGATTGGAGAACTGGTCAGGTTGATACTGATTGGCAAGACTTAGCTTTAATAAAAGGATCTGTTCAGGATCATACTTTCTCTATTTCGGGAGGAGATAGTAAAACGGTATTTTTTCTCTCCGGGGCTTATAATAAAACAGAGGGAATTGTTCGAGGAAATAGTATGGACCGCTATTCTTATAGAGGAAATTTAGACCATAAAGTCTCTGACAAATTAAGAGTT
Organism: Flavobacterium flabelliforme; assembly: GCF_017948675.1. Lineage (GTDB taxonomy): Bacteria > Bacteroidota > Bacteroidia > Flavobacteriales > Flavobacteriaceae > Flavobacterium > Flavobacterium pygoscelis. The sequence continues at coordinate 537,910 of NZ_JAGFBU010000002.1, read as the reverse complement.
GGTTTAAATACGAGTTTGAGTAAAACAAAAATTATCAGAATAGGATCTGATAATTCCTTTACTACTCCATTACAAGCAGTTGCGCAAACTCCATTAGCGCCTGCATATCTTGATGATGGTGTTACTCCCAATAATAAAACTACTTTGTATTATAACTTTTTGATGCAACAATACAACGGAAGTTGGGATGCTAATATTTTTAGAACATTAATGAATTCCTATGCAGAGTATAAAATAATTCCTGAATTAAGTTTTAGAACTGAATTAGGATACGACAACAACAACCAAACCGAAGAATATTTCGCAGGAAGTTTAACCGAATCTGCTTCAACAAATGGTTATGCCGATGCCAATGCTATTCAATCGGATAAGTATAGTATTAATAATTATTTTAATTACAATAAAACTTTTAAAGAAGACTACAAATTAGATTTAGTTGTGGGAATGAGTTTTGAAGAAAGCAGTCGAAAAAGACAATATGTTGCTGGAACTGGTTTTGCCTCAGATGATCTTCAAACTGTAGAAAGTGCTGCAGAAATTACAGCAGGTTCTTCTAGTAGAACTAAGTACAACTTTCTTTCTTATTTCGGAAGAGCAACCTTTTCTATTTTAGATAAATATCTAATAAAAGGAAGTTTACGTTATGATGGATCTTCTCGTTTTGGAGCAGCAAATCGCTACGGTGTATTTCCAGCGGCTTCTGTTGGTTGGATTATGTCTCAAGAAGATTTTTTAAAAGACAGTAATTTTATTAATTTATTAAAATTAAGAGGAAGTTTTGGAGTTACCGGAAATGCAGGTATAGGAAATTTTGCCAGTTTAGGTCTTTTTAACGGATCTTCTTATAATAAACAGTCTGCAATAAATCCATATCAATTGGTAAATCAAGATTTAAAGTGGGAAAAAACCAACCAAGTAGATGCTGGACTTGATTTTGCTTTTTTGAATAATAGAATTTCAGGTGAAATTGACTATTACGTAAAAAAAACAAATGATCTTTTGTTAAACGAACCTTTGCCAGGTACCTCTGGATGGAGTTCTCTAACACGTAACGTGGGATCTTTAACTAATAAGGGTTTTGAATTTGTGTTAAATACTACCAACATCAAAACCGATAAATTAACCTGGAAATCCTCTTTGAATCTAGCAACATTAGATAATAAAGTAACTAATTTACCTGGTGGCGATATCGTTTCTGGTCAAAACATCGTAAGAGTTGGAGAAACTATTTCCTCTTTTTATTTAGTAGAATATGCTGGTGTAGATCCTGCAAATGGAGATGCATTATTTTATAAAAATACTTTAAATAATGATGGCTCATTAGACAAATCCACTACAAAGAATTATAGTGATGCTCAAAGGGTAATTTCAGGAAATCCCTACCCGACATTAATGACAGGACTAACAAATACTGTGTTATTTAATAATTTTGACTTTTCATTTACTTTTCAGGGAGAATGGGGTGCCTCTATGTACAACGAAGCTGGGAAATTTCAATCTAGTAATGCTAGATACAAAGACAATCAAACCACAGATCAAATGAACAGATGGCAAAAACCTGGTGATATTACTAATGTACCCCAAGCAAGATGGGGCCGTAGTAATGGAGATCAAGCCTCTACTCGTTATTTAGAAAAAACTGATTTTGTGCGTTTAAGAAACCTATCCTTTGGATACACCTTACCTAAAACAATGATTCAAAAATTAGGTGTAGATAGAATTCGTTTGTACATGACGGGAGTTAATCTTTTAACTTTTACCAATTATAAAGGATACGATCCTGAATCATCTTATGATAATAATGGAGATTCAAACATTCAAAAAGGGATTGCATTTTATTCAGCACCTTCGGCAAAAACGATAATTATTGGATTAAATATTGACCTTTAATAAAATAGACATGAAAAAAGATAACTATAAAATAATTTTAGTAGCCTTTCTAGTACTCACTCTTGTAGGATGTGATGACAATCTTACTATCAGTCCTGAACAAGCGATAACAACTGATATGGCTATTAAAACTCCGTCGAATATTCAGAAAATTTTGAATAATGCTTACGGAGATGCTAGATCAAGTGCCTTATATGGAGGCGGAATTGCATTGGCATCAGAATTATTAGCTAATGATGGTGACCTTTATTGGGACGGTACTTATGTACAACCTTCTCAATATGATGAAAAAGCCATATTAACAGATAATAGTTTTGTAGAAAGTATGTGGTTAAGAGCCTATAAAATAAGCAATCAGACTAATGTAGTACTGGATAATTTAGCGGTTTTCACCAATGCAGCTGATAAGGACGTAGCAAAAGGGGAAGCAAAATTTCTTAGAGGTTTGGTTTATTTCGATTTAGTCCGTTTGTTTGGCAAGCCTTACGTAGCGGGTACAGCAAACAATCAGCTTGGTGTTCCTATTATATTAGAGCCTATTTTAGATCCCGCTAAAATCACTTATCCTTCTAGAAATACTGTAGATGAAGTCTATAAACAAGTACTTGCTGATTTAAAAGATGCTTACACCTTATTACCGGCAACCAATGGTGTATATGCAACAAAATATAGCGTAGCGGCACTTTTGGCACGTGTATATTTGCAACAAGGAGATTATGTAAATGCTCGCAATATGGCTAATATAGTAATTACCGATAGTGGTTCGGTTTTGGCTAATTCGTATTCAAAAGTATTTAATAATTCCGAAAATTCAACCGAGGATTTATTTGCTTGGCAAGTAAGCAGTCAAGATGCAAGCTCGAATGATTATAATGTATTTTGGGCAGGTTCAGATTTTGGGGGGCGCTCTGGAAATCCAGACATTAGTATTGAAAACCAACATTGGGATATTTATGATGATTCTAATGATCAACGTTCTAAATTCTTCTACGAGGCAGATAACTGGTGTACCACAAAATGGAAAAACCAGTACGGTAATATTCCTTTTCTAAGGTTAGCCGAAATGCATTTAATTCGTGCTGAATCTAATTTTAGAGAGGGTACTTCAATAGGTCTTTCTCCTTTAGACGACATTAACCTATTAAGGGAACGCGCTACTGCCAGTTTGTTTAATTCAGTTGACTTAGCCACTATTCTAATGGAAAGAAAAAGAGAACTTTCCTTTGAAGGATTTGCTTTGTTTGACGCAAAAAGATTAAAACAAAACATAGGCTCTCTTGCTTATAATGCAAATAACCTTGTTTTACCAATCCCATTAAGAGAAAGAGATGTAAATAAAAATTTAGTTCAAAATGATGGGTATTAAAAAATATCATTTAAAATAAAAATGAATTCTATGACGGGAACCATTTAAAATAAAAACCCCTTAAAGCAATTGTTTAAGGGGTTTTTATTTATCTAAAAAATCCGTTTAATATTTTAATTCAATTTAATGGTCTCCGTGATGCCTTCTAAAACTTCGAAAGCAATTTCAGCCATTTTATTCCCTTTTGTATCTAGTAAAGGATTCACTTCAACAAATTCGACACAAACCACTTTTTTTGTTTCTATAATTTGATTAATAATAGCAATAATTTCAAGGTGATCAAATCCTTTAGGCACAGGAGTTCCTGTTCCATAAGAAATCATATCACAATCCATCGAATCCACATCAAATGAAATATAAAAAACGTCACATTTTTCTAATTTTGCTAATGCTTCAGCTACACAATTTTGTAAACCTCTATAACGTACTTCCTCTACTTTATAGTTTTTGATTTGTAATTTTTCTATTTGCTTATCCTCTTCCTCTTCAGTGTCGCGAACACCAAAATAAATCAAATTTTCTGCAATTATTTTAGGTCCTTTACAACCTATATTTTTCATATTTTCCCAATGCTGTTGCGTTTCAGGAGCCACATTATTTGTATTTTCCGAAGTTAAATTATCCTCAGAAAGTGCTGCTGACAATGGCATACCGTGAATATTTCCAGATGGAGAAGTATATGGTGAATGCAAGTCTGCGTGAGCATCAATCCAAAAAACACCTATAATTTTTTCTGGATATGCATCCTTTATACCGCTTATAGTACCCAAAGCCGAAGAATGATCACCTGATAAAACAATTGGAAAATTATTTTCGTCCAAATTTTCTTTTACCGCATTGCTAACTCTCGTACACTGTTCTACTACGTGCTCAATTCTTTTTGCAAAAGAACTTTTGTTTTTATCATAGATAGATTGATTGTGGGTCTTTACATCATCAAATTTATATTGATTAAAATAATTACTATTTTTATTAATAGCTGCTATTTCAATTGCATCAATACCCAAATCAGATCCCCGAGTTCCAGCACCAATATCCGATCTGTTTTTTATTAACTTTATAACTTTGTCCATCAGCACAATTATTTAAAATCATTTAATGCTCTTTCAATAATACCTAAACATTCGTGAATCTGAGATTCGGTAATAACTAATGGTGGTGCAAATCTAATTTTATTACCGTGTGTTGGTTTAGCTAATAATCCGTATTCGCTAAACTTCATACAAATATCCCATGCTAAATCAGACTCCTCATCGCAGTTTACAACTATCGCATTTAGCAATCCTTTTCCTCTAACCAATGTGATTAATGGATTTCTAGAAGCAATTTCATTGAGCCCTTTTCTTAAAACTTCCCCTAAATACTGTGCGTTTTTCGCCAAATTTTCTTCTTTCACTACTTCTAGTGCTGCAATGGCTACTGCTGCTGCAATAGGATTTCCTCCAAAAGTAGATCCGTGTTGTCCTGGTTTAATAACATTCATGATAGCATCATTCGCTAAGACTGCAGAAACGGGATAAACACCGCCAGAAATTGCTTTTCCTAAAATAAGAATATCTGGTTTTACCTCAGGTTTATTTTCACAACCATTCTGGCAATCACAATTTCCACAAGTTGCCAATAATCTTCCCGTACGTGCAATTCCAGTTTGCACTTCATCGGCAATAAATAAAACGTTATGTTCCTCGCACAGTGCTTTTGCTTTTGCTAAGTAACCTTCTGTTGGAACATAAACACCTGCTTCTCCTTGAATTGGTTCTACTAAAAAACCAGCGATATTTTTTGTTGATTTTAATACCTGCTCTAAAGCCTCTGCATCATCGTAAGGTATCTTAATAAATCCCGCTGTGAATGGTCCAAAGTTTTTTCGGGCACTTTCATCATTAGAAAACGAAATAATGGTAGTGGTTCTTCCGTGAAAATTATTTTCACAAACAATAATTTGTGCTTCATTTTCAGGAATTCCTTTTACCTCATAAGCCCATTTTCTACATAATTTCAGTGCAGTCTCTACCGCTTCGGCACCGGTATTCATGGGTAATACCTTATCAAAATTAAAGTAATTAGTCACATACTCTTCATAAGGTCCTAACTGATCATTATGAAAAGCACGCGAAGTCAATGCCAAAGTTTGTGCTTGCTTAATCATTGCACCAACAATTTTTGGATGACAATGACCTTGATTTACAGCAGAATAAGCGGATAAAAAATCATAATATTTCTTTCCATCTACATCCCAAACATATACACCTTCTCCTCTTTCTAAAACTACTGGTAAAGGGTGGTAATTGTGAGCTCCATATTGGTTCTCTTTTGCTATCAATGCTTCAGATTTCGAAGAAAGATTTTGTTCTATGTGTGTCATGATATTTGGATTTTTATATAATAAAACACAAAAATAGTACTATTTTTCAATATGCCAATCATTATATTAATTTTGACTTTTTAAAATAAAAAAAACATTACTATTTATTTTAAATATATAAAAATTTAGTCATTTTAAATATAGTAAATCCACTTCAACATATCTTTAAAAAACAAATATAATCTGTACATTTATAGCTACATAAATACTTAAATTAAGAGTTATAAAACATGGATATATTAGACGAATTTGATATTAACATTATTAAAGAATTAGAAAAAGATGGAAGAATGGCCTACTCAGCAATTGCTTCTAATTTAAAGATTTCTAATACAATGGTTCACCATCGTATTAATAGACTTACTGAACAGGGGATTCTAACGGGTATTAAGCCCGTAATTAACGAAAAAAAAGTGGGTTATGACTGGGGTTCCTTCACCGGTATTACCTTGAATAAAGACCAAGATTCTAATAGAATTATAGAAGAATTAAAAAAAGTTCCTGAAATTACTGAGTGTTATTATATTACTGGATCTTTTACTTTATACATAAAAATAATTGCGAAAGATCATGAGCACATGCGCAAAATTCTCTATGAAAAAATAGATAATATTCCTGGTATTGCCAAAACAGATTCAATTATTGAATTAGGATGTGCCTTTAAAAGGAATGTATCGCTCTAAAACACTATTTTACTTTACAACCAACCAAAAAACCACCAATGAAAAAACTATTACACTCCAATTATTTTATAAAATTTTGTATGGCTCTACTTGTGTTTTTATCTTACAACACCGTGTCTGCACAAAATTCAAAAGGTAAATTATTCATTATTGGTGGCGGTAATCGATCTGATGCTTTGATGACACAATTAATCAAAATTACAGATTTAAAGAAAAAAGATTATGTAGTGGTATTGCCCATGTCTAGTGAAGAACCTGATAGCGCTTATATTTATTTTAAAGACCAGTTCCAAAAACTGGTTCCCAATCCTATTATTATGCTGAATTTTGATAAAAACACCGTAAATAATAAAGCGCTGAATGATTCCTTACAGCAAGCAAAATTAATATTTATAAGTGGTGGAGATCAAACTCGTTTTATGAATGTAGTCAAAAATACTCCTGTTTACGATGCCATTCACAAAGCTTATCAAAACGGAAGCACAATTGCTGGTACTAGTGCAGGAGCTGCGGTAATGTGCGAACACATGATTACAGGAAATCAAAAATTAGAATCAAAATACACTGAAACTTTTAACAACATTCGGTATGATAATCTAGAAACAACGGTAGGCTTAGGTTTAGTAAAAAATGTAATTATCGATCAACATTTTCTAAAGAGAAGTCGCTACAATAGATTGTTATCTGCATTGGTTGAATTTCCAGATCACATCGGAATTGGTATCGATGAAAGTACCGCCTTAATTGTACGCAACAAAGAAATTGAAATTGCTGGAGAAAGTGAAGTCATAGTGGTAAAAAATCCTGTGGGAATAAGCAAATCCAAAAAAGAAAATTTAGTGAGTATCAAAAGTTTAGAAATGGGTGTCTATACGGAAGGTCAAAAATTTAAAATCAATTAAAATGAAGTTTTTAAAAGAACATTTACCGTTATTACTTTTAGTTTTTTGTTTTAGTATCACTACTCTTTCACAAAAGTCAAATAGTAAAGAAATTGAAAGATTAGAAAAAATCGCTCAACAAGTCAGCATAATTAGAGACAATTGGGGAATTGCTCATGTTTACGGAAAAACAGATGCCGATGCAGTATTTGGAATGTTATATGCGCAATGCGAAGATGATTTCAAAAGGGTAGAAATGAATTATATCGAAAAACTAGGACGCCTTTCTGAGCTCAAAGGACAATCTGTTTTGTATAATGATTTAGAAATAAAACTTTTAATTGACACAGAAGAAGTCAAAGCAGATTATAAAAAAGCGGCACCTTGGTTAAAAAAATTATTAAATAGTTACGCAGACGCAATAAACTTTTATTTACACAAACATCCAGAGGTAAAACCTGCTTTACTTACCCATTTTGAGCCTTGGTTTCCTTTGCTTTGGACAGATGGTAGCATTGGTGCTATTAGTACCGCTGATCTTACTACTGGAGAATTGAAAAGTTTTTATTCTGGAAATACAGATAAAGTTGCTTACATCGAAAGAGAAAAAAACGTACAAACCGGTTCCAACGGATTTGCAATTGCCCCTTCAAAAACAGCATCTGGTAATGCTATTTTATATATTAATCCACACACTACTTTTTATTTTAGACCAGAAATACAAATGAGTAGCGAAGAAGGATTGAATGCTTATGGCGCTGTAACTTGGGGACAATTTTTTATTTACCAAGGATTCAACGAAAGTTGTGGCTGGATGCATACCTCATCAAATGTAGATGTAGCCGATATGTATGCAGAGAAAATAATCACCAAAAACAACAAATTATTTTACGAATACGATAGCAAGTTACTGCCTGTAATCGAAAAAATGATTACTATAAAATACTTAGAAAACGGACAATTAATTCCTAAAACTTTTAAAACCTATTATACCAATCACGGTCCAATAATGGCCAAAAGAGATGGGAAATGGATCAGTTTAAAATCGAATAACCGCTCGATGAAAAGTCTGGAACAAAGTTGGGTACGCACCAAAGCAAAGGGATTTGAGGAGTATAAAAAAGCTATGGATCTTAAAGCAAATACATCTAATAATACAGTTTATGCAGACAAAGAAGGAAATATTGCTTATTGGCATGGTAATTTTATTCCGATACGGGATAAAAAACTAAATTGGTCAAAAGTCATGGACGGCACTAACCCAGCAACGCAATGGAAAGGATTACATAATGTTTCTGAAACGGTACATTCCTATAATCCTACTAATGGTTGGTTACAAAATTGCAACTCCACACCTTATTCTGTAGCTGGAGAAAATAGTCCAAAAAAAGAAAACTACTTGCCGTACATGGCTCCTGATGGAGAAAGCTTTAGAGGTTTAAATGCAGTTCGTCTACTGAGTAAGGGTAAAGATTATACTTTAGACAAAATAATTGCTGACGGTTATGACACAAAGCTAACCGCTTTCGAAGTTTTAATTCCAGCATTACTTTCTGCTTTTGAAAAAAAAATCAAAAGTAACGATCCTCTTTATTCCGAATTAATTGAACCTATAAATCTATTAAAAAAATGGGATTATTACACCCACGAAAACTCAATCGCAAGTACATTAGCAATAGAATGGGCTTATAAATTAGATCCAATTATTCAAAAAGTATATGTCGATGAAGGTGAAATGGATCAAGTAGAAAACACACATAATTTTGCAAAAAATGCAGTTCCAGAACAACTCATTCCACAGCTACAGCTGGTTATAAAAGAGCTGACAATTAAGTTTGGAACATGGAAAATTCCTTGGGGAGAAATGAATCGTTTTCAAAGAAATTCAGGAGATATTGAACTCGTTTATAAGGATAGCCTTCCTAGTTTACCTATTGGATATGGTCCAGCAATATGGGGTAGTTTGCCTGCTTTCAAAAGTGCTTTTCAAAAGGACACTAAAAAACGATATGGAACCAACGGAAACAGTTTTGTGTGTGCGGTAGAATTTGGACCAAAAATAAAAGCAAAATCATTGTTAGCCGGAGGTAATAGTAGTGATCCTAAATCAAAACATTTTTACGATCAAGCAGAAAGCTATCGAGAAGGAAAATTCAAAGAGGTTTTATTTTACAAGGAAGATGTACAAAAAAATGCAGAGCGAACATATCATCCAGGACAATAATATTTATTTACTATAAGTTTTAAAAATACTTCTATAAATTAAAAAAATAAAAGTGTGAATTACCACAGCGATTAAATGTAGAATTTAGTAGTAATAAAAAAACTCGAAAAATATGAAAAAATCACTATTTGCCTTATTAGGTTTGTTTTTAATTTCTAACTTATCCTTCGCACAATTGAAGACAGTAAAATACAATGACGGAAATCAAAAATTAGATGGATTTTCAATTGCTCCCGTAAAAGGAAGTAAAACTAAGCCTGGAATTTTAATTTTACCGGCCTGGAAAGGGATTGATGCACACTCGAAAAGATCAGCAGAAAAACTTTTAAAATTAGGTTATTATGCCTTTATCGCAGACATTTACGGTGAAGGAAACTACCCAACAAATACACAAGAAGCCGGAAAACAAGCTGGTTTTTACAAAGCTAATGTGACTGATTACCAAAGACGCATTCAATTAGCTTTAGACCAATTAGTAAAATCAGGGGCCAATGCTGATAATATTGTAGTAATAGGCTATTGTTTTGGAGGAACAGGAGCGCTTGAAGTAGCGAGAGCAGGAATAAAAGCGCAAGGAGTAGTTTCTTTTCACGGAGGTTTAGGACGTGATGCTTCTCGCGTGAACAATCCAATAACGACTAGAGTTTTAGTATTACATGGTGCTGATGATCCTTACGAGCCCGTTGCAGAAATCTCTGCTTTTCAACAAGAAATGAGAGATACTAAGGCAGATTGGGAAATGATTTATTATGCCGATGCAGTACACGCTTTTACAGAGCCAGAAGCAGGAAACGATAAATCTTCAGGAGCAGCTTACAATGAAAAAGCAGCTACAAGATCTTGGGAACGTATGAAATCGTTTCTAAAAGATGTTTTGAAATAGTAGTTCAAAACTCTTTTTTTAAGGCAGTAAAAATTGTTTTTTTTAGTTAGTTAAAGAAATTTAAATAGCAAAATCAAACAATTTGTACTGCTTTTTTTTATATCTAAAAGCAAACCTAACAAAGAAGGATTTCTTGTTACCAAATTTATAAATTAGCCTATTATGTTACTAAACCACCTATAAAAAAAAACTACCAGAAGGAGTTTTAAATATATTTATTCCTATTTTTACCTTTTGCCGTTTACATATTTATCAATTTATAAAAAAGAAATGAAAAAAATCCCATTATTAAGTCTGTTTGCTATTTTAAGTTTAAGCTGTACCTCTCAAAAAAATAGCGTAGCTCATACTGATCCTACCAAGTATATGAATACAATTACCGCTGACGAACTAAAAACACATTTATATATCGTAGCTTCAGATGAAATGGAAGGTCGCGAAACAGGTTCAGCAGGTCAGAAAAAAGCAGGTATTTATCTTATTGATCAATACAAAAAAGATGGAATCTCATACCCTGCAAAGGCTTCTGATTTTTATCAAAAAATACCAGCTGCTTTCCTAAATGCCAAACGAAACGAGAACCTTCCCGATTCTGAAAATATTTGGGCCTACATAGAAGGATCAGAAAAGCCAGACGAAGTTTTAGTTATTTCTGCGCATTACGATCACGTAGGTGTAAAAAACGGCAAAATTTATAATGGTGCAGATGATGATGGCTCAGGAACTGTAGCTTTACTAGAAATAGCGCAAGCCTTTCAATTAGCAAAAAAAGAAGGTCATGGTCCAAAACGTTCTATACTTTTTCTTCATGTAACTGGCGAGGAACACGGCTTGCACGGTTCAAGATATTACTCTGAAAACCCATTGTTCCCTTTAGCAAATACAATAGCCGATATTAATATCGATATGATTGGTCGCCGTGATGATTCCCATCCCGATAGCAATAATTACGTATATGTAATCGGTGCCGATCGCTTATCTACTGATTTAGATAAAATTTGTGCTGAAGCAAACGCAAAATACACAAAGCTAAATTTAGATTATAAATACAATGATCCAAAAGATCCAAACCATTTTTACGAAAGATCAGATCATTATAATTTTGCCAAATTCGGAATTCCTTCTGTTTTTCTTTTCAACGGAGTGCATGCAGATTACCATAAACACACCGATACTCCAGATAAAATTGAATATGATGCCTTAGCCAAAAGAGCACAATTTGCTTTCGTAACCGCATGGGAATTGGCTAATAGAGAAAATAGACCCGTTGTAGATAAAAAGTAATATTTGGGCACCTCCTTATAACCACTTCCCGAACGATCGGCAAGTGGTTATAAGGTCGGGCTTTTCGCTACAATCTTTTTATGCTCCTTTCCTCCGCATAAAAAGGATTTTCACTACAATCCCTTGTGCAAAAAAAAAGTAGAAAAAAGTCTGTTTATAAATTCTTAGATTTTAACTTAACAAATAAGTTTTTCTGTTTGTCAGTAGTACTATTTCAAAAACAAAAAAATTTAATAGCTATCATTCAGATTTATGATTTTCTAAAAACTAAAAAAGCTTACATTCAAAATAATCAAAGCCTTGAAGCAATTCAAGGCTTTTTTAATACGAAACTTTATGGCACAAAAAAAGCCTCTCATTTCTGAGAGGCTTTTACTTTCTGGGTGGGAGACGGGGCTCGAACCCGCGACCCTCGGTACCACAAACCGATGCTCTAACCAACTGAGCTACAACCACCATAATGCTTAGCGGTGGCAAAGATACAACATAAGTTCACTTCTGCAAATAATTTTTTCAAAAATTTCAATCTATTTTTTACTAAATATGCTAAGGCATTGACTACCAAATATTTTTAGATATATTTTTTTTTTTCGAATTATTGAAAGTACATCACGATGCTTAAATTTTGATTTAAGAATTAATAATAATGACTCCAAATACAATTCGTTCTACTACTATATTTTACAACACATAAACACAAACACTTCAAAAATACTTTCATTATCCTCCTACCAATAATGAATAGGATAATATACAGTAAATCAATTTTCAATAATGTTAAGCATTGAAAATCTTATGTTAAGAAAATTAAATATCATTTTTTAACAATTAAATTTAGTACAAATAATAACATTTATAACTATATTTGTTGTTACAAATTATAACAAATTCGTTATGTCATTATTTTCTGATAATATTAGAGCATTAAGAGTGAAATATAAAATTTCACAAGAAAAAGTAGCTGAGAGCCTTATGATTACTCGTGGCCGATATGTAAAGTATGAAGATGGAACCTCTGAACCTCGTTATGAAATTCTGAAAAAAATTGCTCATTATTATCATATTAGTATTGACTTATTACTATCCGTTGATGTACGTGAAATTGATGTAAATGATTTATTAAAATTAGAAAATAACCGACTTATTCTACCAATTCAAGTAGATCAAATGGGCGAAAACTGCATCGAAGTCGTAACCCAAAAAGTAAAAGCAGGATACTTAAATGGGTACGCAGATCCAGAATACATCGAACAATTACAGCAAATATCTTTACCGTTTTTAGGTGTTGGTAAATACAGAGGTTTTCCTGTAGAAGGAGATTCAATGCCACCGCATCAAGATGGTGATATTATTGTAGGACGCTACTTAGAGCAATTAGGAGAAGTTTTAGGTGGCAAAACATATATCATTATCACACGATCGGAAGGAATGGTCTATAAAAGATTAAATAAAAACAGGAATGACACCTTGGTAGTTGCTTCCGACAATTTTTTTTATCCGCCCTACGAAGTCAAAGCTTCAGACATATTAGAAATCTGGGAATACCAATGCAGCATCGCTAGATCTGACAAAAGAAATGAAGCTTTAGAAAGTGATTCTATAAAAAATATGTTTGTAGAAATTAAAAATGAGATCACTGATCTAAAGAAGAATATGGTTCTAAAAAATTAATTAACAAAGTTAAGGCTAAGAGTTTTACTCCGAGTAAACAAGTGAGCAACTCCCCTATTATAAAAATGAAAAAGCAAGAATACGCAATAGTAGATATTGAAACCACAGGTGGAAATGCAAGTCATAGCAGAATCACCGAAATAGCAATTCTTATTCATGATGGCGAAAAAGTAATTGAACGATGGGAAACACTTATAAATCCAGAGAAAGAGATTCCGCCAGCTATTTTTGCACTCACAGGAATTACTAATGAAATGGTTAGTGATGCACCCATTTTTGAAATGATTTCGGATACCGTTTTTGAAATGCTATCCAATCGTATTTTTGTAGCACATAATGTCAATTTTGATTATTCTTTTATCCGACACGAATTAGAAAAATCGGGTATTAAGTGGACCGCTAAAAAACTCTGTACTGTAAGAGCTGCACGTAAGATCAAACCCGGATTGCCTTCATACAGTTTAGGAAGGCTTTGTAAATCTTTAGAAATAGATTTAGAAAACCGACATCGTGCTGGGGGCGATGCAGACGCTACGGCTATTTTATTTTCTAATTTATTAGCATGGGATTCGGAACATGAAATAGATAAAATGATTCAGAAGACCTCACAGGATCAAAGGTTACCTCCTAATTTACCAAGAGAAGACTTTGATCAATTACCAGAAAAAATTGGTATTTACTATTTTTATAACGAGCAAAAAAAGGTAGTATATGTTGGAAAAGCAATCAATTTAAAAAAAAGAGTTTCCTCCCATTTTAGTGGTCATAAAATCACTCCTCAAAGACAGAATTTCTTGCGTGACATTTACGCAATTACTTTTGAAGTTTGCGGTACCGAACTGATAGCACTCATCCTTGAATGTACAGAAATTAAAGATTTATGGCCTATTCATAATAAAGCATTAAAACGTTTTGAACCTAAATATGGACTTTTAGAATACGAAGCTAGAAATGGATACCGTTATTTAGCCATAAGTAAATTGGCTAAAAACCAAAACTGTATAGAAACGTTTGACGCGATTTATCCCGGAATTAATTTACTTCGTGAATTAGCCGAAAAGTTTGAAATAGATCAACGATTTTGTAAATACGGAAGTATGTCAGATGGTGTTTTTTCATTGCAAAATGATACTGCTATTTTGCCTGAAATTGAATCTCACAATGAACAAATTCAAATAGCACTAGACTCTTATTTAAACAGTAGACCTAGTTTTGCTATTATTGATAAAGGTCGAAACAAAGAGGAATTAAGTTGTATTTGGATAGAAAAAGGACATTTTTATGGCATGGGCTATTTGCCTTCTGACAATCCCATTTCAGATCTGTCTTACGTTAAAGATCATATTACACGATACCCTTCTAATCAATACATAATGCAAATTATAAATGCATTCGCTTTAAAATATCCCAGTAAAATTCTTTTTTTTCAAGCTGATTCAGAATGAAAGGAATATTAAAATATTTTTTTTCATACATAAATACAAATTCAAAATAGTGCTTAACCTTTTGAATGTTCTAAAACCTATTAAACCAAACAAAATCTCTTTTTTATAGAAAACGGTGTTAAATACACTTTGATTATCAAAAAAAAAATCCAATTCCTTTCATAAAAAGTAAAAAAACAAAGTGATCTTAAGAATTATTACGTATTTTAATACATATAATAATTACATTTAATTACTTTAGACTAATTAAATTATAGGATATAAAAATATTTAATGATTTTAAAATTTATCAACTATTCTAGAACATATTTGTGATTAAAGACTAAAAGAGCTGAAAGAACTATAGAGAAAGTTCATTATTCATTCTTTTACAAAAATACGTAAGGTTTTAAGATACTTAGAGTGGAATAGTTTTTGTTTTACAAGAACAGATTTAAAAATAAATAGCTACTTTAAAGTAGCGTTAAAAAGCAACATTTTGAAAAGAAGAACATTTATAAAAATAACCTCAGCAACTGGTGCAGGGATTATTGCCTCTAATACTTTTGGAATAAATTTAAAGATGAAACATACTGAAGAAAATGTAGAGAACTTAGTAATTGGATCTGGTTACGGCGGAGCAGTTGCGGCTTTACGACTTACTCAAGCAGGCAAAAAAGTAGTAATGCTAGAAATGGGATTAGATTGGGAAAAAGAAGGTGGTAAATACAAACCTTTTTCTAATTTGATTACTCCTAAAAATAATTCTACTTGGCTAAAAAAATCCACACAAGCGCCAATGATGAATATCGCTCACTTTAATAAAAAATTTACAGGAGTTCTCGACCGAATGGATTATGAGAATATAAAAGTATATGCAGGACGCGGAGTTGGTGGTGGTTCTTTAGTAAATGGTGGAATGGCGGTGCAACCTAAAAAATCATACTTTAAAGAAATATTTCCTAATTTGAATGTCGATGAATTCTGGGATAATTATTTCCCGTTAGCAAAAAAAGAACTTCAAGTTAATGAAATTCCTGAAGATTATTATGCACAAACTCCTTATTATAAGTTTGCTCGAGTTGGAGAAAGTGAAGCTCATAAAGCAGGTTTTGAAACGGTTAGAGTTCCCAATGTATATTCTTTTGATTATATGAAAAAAGAGGAAGGGGATGAAGTACCAAAATCTGCTTTGGCAAAAGAAGTAATTTATGGTAACAATCATGGAAAACAAAGTCTTGAAAAAACATATTTAAAAAAAGCAATTCAGACGGGATTATTGCATATTAATGACCTTCATCGTGTTGACTATTTTCAGGAAACAGAAAATGGATATGCAGTTTTTGTTGACGTGATTGATACGGAAGGATTAGTAGTAGCCAAGAAAACCATCAATTGTAAAAATCTTTTTTTGAATGCAGGAAGCATTGGCACTACTAAATTATTATTGACTTCTAGGTATAAAGGAAAAATGACCAATTTTGACGCTAGCTTGGGGAACGATTGGGGAAATAATGGCAACATTATGACGGGTAGAAACATGGTAAATACGCTTTTTAATCGCGTAGAAAATGAAACTACAAACACAAATCATACTACTGGGACAGGCTCTAAACAATCTACAATTCCTGTTTCAGGTATTGATAATTGGGAGGATAAAGAACATTCTTTCTTTGCAGAAATATCTCCTTTGCCAATGGGTGTGGAAGTTTATACCGCATTATATTTAGTAATTAATAAAGTGCCTACTCCAGGAACGATTTCTTATGATCCAACTGTTAATGACATTCAAATTAATTGGGAAAAGAAAAATTATAAACATACCGTTGAAAATGCCAAATATTTCATAAAAAAAATGAATAAAGCAAATGGCGGAACTCCAGCTGGATTACTCTGGAAAGGAGCCTACGGACCGGATATATGTTATCATCCTTTAGGAGGAGCAGTTCTTGGTAAAACAACAGATTTGTATGGAAGAGTAAAAGGTTACAAGAATTTATACATAACCGATGGCGCATTAGTGCCCGCTAGTATTGGAGTGAATCCTTTTCTAACTATCACTGCTATTGCAGAATATTGCATTAAAGAAATCATTAAAAACGATTATTCTGTTAGCACTAAATGATACAATTTAAAATAATGATTATCTGAATTAAATTTCAAGTAAACAATATTTTAAATCAACTATTTATAAATAGATAGTTGAGCTTATAAAATTTAAACAAATACTTTAAAACCCTAATTATACACAATAGTTAGGGTTTATTTAGATTTAAAAGTCAATGATAAAAACTTAAATTATTAGCTAACTAAATCCAAGTTTATTTATTTTAATAATAAAACTAATCTCATGTTAAGAATTGCTGAAGCCTATCTTGACCAAGTTTAGAATTTCCTCCTCTAATTAATGATTTGAAAAAAGTAATAATAGCAATTAATCGTACTAGCTATAAATCTTTCTTATTGGGATTTAAAGCTTTTGAAATCAAAAAAAACTATTTTTGAAAAAACATAATCAAGATTAAATAAACTCTAAAAAAAATCTGGATGTCTATAGAAAACATACCTGAAATTTATCTTAAAAACAAAAAAGGAACTCCTGACCTATTTGTTTACGATTTCAAAATGACAAACGAAATCGTTAAAATAAAAGTCAATTTAGGTATGAATATGTTTAGTTTTTTACAAGTAGGAAAAAAGCAAGTTCACTTTGCAGGAATATCAGTCGGTGTAAATAAAGAGCAATCATTGTTATTAAAAAAAGGGAATTGGCTTTGGACAGAATTACTAGATAATGAAGCTATTTACAACTGCAAACTTCTCTTTTTTTCTGAAAAAAAACTTCAAGAATTCTTAGAAAACCACACTTCAAATCAGGGAATTAGAAATGATGAAAAACCATTTTTTATTATTAAGAATGATGATTATATACTTTCATATCTCAATTCTTTATCAACCATTAGTCAAGCACCTACAATTTTCATGGAAAACTTACTTTCTATAAAATTTGAAGAATTAATGCTTTACCTATTACAAAAATATGGAAAACCATTTGAATCCTATCTCTACTCTCTGATCGTTGGAGAGACCTCAACATTTAAAAAAATTGTTGAAAGTAAAGTACATTCGAATTTAAAATTAGAAGAAATTGCATTTTTATGCAACATAAGCTTATCTACATTCAAACGTCGTTTTAGTAGTGAATACAATATGGCACCTGGAAAATGGCTATTGGAAAAAAGATTACAAAAAGCAAAAGAAATTTTAGAGCAAGGAGAATTAAAACCATCAGATATTTATTTAGATTTTGGATACAACAATCTGTCCAACTTTAGCATAGCTTTCAAAAATAAATTCGGTTGTAACCCAAGTCAACTTTCTCGTAAAGCTTTTTAAAAATTTGACCTTTTATCATAAGTTATTGAACTAAAACAGTAAGCGATTTTAGAAGCTTTAAACTTAAATTTGTGGTATTAAACTAACATTTAAAACACATATAATATGAACATTACATTAGCACAGGCTGAAAAAGCAATTGTAGCAGCCCAACAAAAATCTAAAGCAATTGATACAAAAATGAACATTGCAATAGTAGATTCTGGAGCAAATTTAGTAGCATTTGCAAGAATGGACGGCGCTTGGTTAGGATCTCTTGATATTTCTATTAAAAAAGCAAAAACAGCTCGTTTTTTTGATATGAATACTGGGATTATAGGAGAATTATCTCAACCTGGAGGTTCCCTATTTAATATCGAACATTCAAACAACGGATTAATTACATTTCCAGGTGGAATTCCAATAAAAAATGCACATGGAGAAATTATTGGAGCAATTGGAGTGAGCGGAAGTTCTGTTGAAAATGATCATGCAGTGGCCGAAGCTGGCGCATTAGCAATCTAAATAAAAAAAGGAGTATAATTAAATTTAATTATACTCCTTTTTTTTAATTCTCTTTATAAAAAAGAAATGAAGCTTTTATAAAATATTCGTTAATATCATTTTCTGTAATGTTTCTAGAAATATACTATCTAATGAATATTAAATACTTTTTTAAGCCCAGAAACAGTTCACAATCTGAGCTACAAATCAAAATGAATTTTACTTTAAGTCAGATAAGCTATTTACCGCTACATATCTTTCAACTGTAAAACCTTCGGCATGCTCTACTCCAGAAAGTCTTCCTAAATCTCTTGAACGATAATTTAAACTTTCTAAAAAGTTTTTACTCGTAATTGGCGATTCAGCTTCTTTTGAATTAGGGTCGTAAAATTGAGAACTGTAGGCCAAAATTGCTTCAATCTTTTTATCTGTAAAACCAGTTATATCTACGACAAAATCGGGTTCAATATTTTTCCATTGAATATAATGATATACAATTTTTGGTCGCCATGCTTTTTGCTGTTCTCCATCTAATTCAGTTTCTATTTTCATCAAACCAGATAAAAAACAAGCGTTAGAAACTAACTTACTTCCTTTGCCGTGATCAATATGTCGGTCATCGATAGCATTACACAATACAATTTCAGGTTGGTATTTTCGAATCATTTTGATAATTTCCAATTGATGCTTTTCATCATTCACAAAAAAACCATCTCGCATTTCTAAATTTTCGCGTGCTACCACGCCCAGAATTTTTGCAGCAGCATTTGCCTCTTGATCCCGAATAGCAGCAGAACCTCGTGTTCCTAATTCACCACGTGTCAAATCAACGATTCCAACTTTTTTTCCTAAGGAAATTTCTTTTAAAATAGTTCCGGCGCAACCTAATTCTACATCATCGGGATGTGCTCCAAAAGCTAATATATCTAATTTCATAATTTAATTTTTAATATATAATTTTCTATTCAAGAATTATTTTTCAGCAATTAATTAAACCAATTTTCAAGGAATAATAGTAGTTAATTATTAGAATCTCTATCTGAAATATTTCAAAATTCGTTGCAAATCAGTATCATTTAGATCTATGAAAAAAGAGAATCCAATTAATTACAACACCTTTTTCATTGTCATAGATTTATTAACACTTTCCTCCCACTCTTTTTCAGGATTACTATCTTTTGTAATGCCACAGCCTATATATAAATGAGCTTGTGAATCCTTTATTTGCATACAACGTAAATTTACAAACAAATCAGAACTTATAGTTCCTTTTGCAAAACTACAATTTAATTCACCCAAAAATCCAGTGTAAAAACTCCTATCGTAAGGTTCATTTTTTAAAATAAATTCTTTCGCAACTTCTTTTGGCAAACCACAAACTGCTGGTGTCGGATGCAATAATTTTATGACTTTTTCTAAACTTGAATCTGAATTCATCACTCCTGATACATCCGTTTTAATATGCCATATTGTCCCTGCTTTGATGCTATAGGGTTTGGTGAATTGTACAGACGAAGCTACCTTTTTAAGCCTTTCAACCAAATAATCAGTCACAAACTGCTGCTCTTCTTTTTCTTTTTCTCCCCAAATAATTTCAGACGAACCAGTATCTTTTTGCGTACCAGCTAATGAAATAGTTCCCAATTTATTTTCGCTTACTTTTAATAATTGTTCAGGAGTAGCACCAATCCAATTTCCAATTTTTGGATGATAAAAACAATACACAAAAGCAGTAGGATAAAGATTTACTAATTTTTTAAAAGTTTCGAACATATCAAAATTAGTAACTTCAACTTGCTCCGTTCGAGATAAAACAACTTTTTTGAAATGCTCTTCTTTTATAGCTTGAACCCCTTTTGCTACTAAGATTTCAAAATCTTTTTTTGCAAGAGCGTCTGGCAAAGTATCTTTTTTTGGATAAAACTGAATTTCTGTTTTATCCAAAAAAAAATGAGCTATTTCGGATTCATTTTCAGGAATCAAATAAGTTTTTGATCCATCAAAACTAGCCAAAACAAACCCTTTTTCGCCAAAATCATTGATTTCAAAAACAGAATCGTTATGTTGTAAAAAAACGGTTACTTGTTCTGAATTGGGTTTAGAATACAAAACGAAAGGAAGATTTTTCTCCAGTTGATTCTGAATTTTGCTTTCAATTGTTTCCATTATTTATCTTCACTTTTTCTTTTTGGTAAAATCATATTGGTTAATTTACATAGTGAAATTAGATTATTGCTTTCGTCAGTAATTCTTATTTCCCATAAGTGAATGCTACGTCCTTTATGAACAATTTTGGCAGTTGCAGTAACGATTCCGTTGCGTTTTGCTTTTAAATGATTCGCTGATATTTCTATTCCGCGCACTTCACTCACTTCTGGATTTACAAACAGCATCGAAGCAGCGCTTCCAACACTTTCCGCTAATGCTACTGAGGCACCACCGTGTAATAATCCAACTGGTTGATGTACCGCTGGTGTTACGGGCATTGTAGCTACTAAAAAATCTTCTCCTGCCTCAGTGTAAGTAATATTGAGCGTTCTCATTAATGTGTTTTCAGAAATAAGATTACAATAATTAAGTATTTTTTCTTTGTCAAAAGTCATGTTACAGTATTTTAATTGGTAAAATTAATTAAAAGATATGGTTGAAGACTCCAATTATATTTGTTATTCTAATTTCAATATAGATTTTACCTATTTTTACAAAAAAAACAAACTCAAATGCGTCCACAGATAGTATTATTTTTTATTGGAATGGTATTTTCTATTTGTTCTTGTCGCTCTGATTTTGAAACGGTAGCTAGTAACGGAAAGTTAGAGTTTTCTAGAGATACTATATATCTAGATACTGTTTTTACAAATATTGGTTCTAGTACCTACCGACTAAAAGTTTATAATAGAAGCAAAAATGATATTACAATTCCAAGTATACGATTAGGAAAAGGTCTGAATTCTAAATACCGATTATCCGTTGATGGAATGCAAGGAAACAATGGAAAAATCTTTAATAATGTTGATATACTTGCCAGAGACAGTTTGTATATTTTTATAGAAACCAACGCAAATAGTGCAGACGCAAACCCAAATGATTTTTTATACACGGATCAAATTCAGTTTGATAGTGGGAAAAATCTTCAAAATGTAGAATTGGTAACCCTTATTCAAGATGCCGTTTTCCTATATCCTAAACGTTATGCCGATGGAACGACTGAAACACTTCCTATTGGAGATGAAAAAATTGAAGGTTTTTATTTGGATGAAAATGATCCCATTAATGGAAACGAATTACAGTTTACCAAAAATAAACCTTATGTAATTTATGGTTATGCAGCCGTACCATCCAATAAAATAGCCACTTTTGAAGCCGGAACTAAAGTTTATTTTCATTCAAATTCCGGACTTATTGTTTCTAATAAAGGTTCGATACAAGTGAATGGAACCGTTTCTACAACAGAAAAAATGGAAAACGAAGTGACTTTTGAAGGCGATCGCTTAGAAACTGATTTTACAAATATTCCAGGACAATGGGGAACTATTTGGCTTACTGCTGGCAGCACTAACAATTCTTTCAATCATCTAACCATTAAAAATGCTTCCATTGGATTATTAATTCAAAACAATGATGGCTCAACAGTTTTAATCAAAAACACTCAAATTTACAACTCAACAAACTACGGAATTTTGGCGCAGACCGCAAAAATTGATGCGCAAAATGTAGTGATTAATAATTCCGGTCAAGCTAATTTAGCTTGTACTTATGGAGGTGATTACACTTTTACACATTCTACTTTTAACAATAATTGGAACAGCTCGCAGCAAGTTTCAGTTTATATAAGCAACTACATTACGGGTGCAATTCCCGAGGTTAAAGATTTGTCTGCAGCCACTTTTAACAACTGTATTATTTACGGATCTTATTCAAACGAAATGAGTTTGAATAAAAAAACAGGCGCTACATTTGAATATAAATTCAATAACTGCTTGCTAAAATTTGACAATACCAATACAAAATTCTCCACCAATCCAGATTATCAATTCTTTTCAGATCCATTGCATTACAACGGTATAATTTTAAACAAAGATCCCAAATTTTTTAAAATTTCAAAAAGCAAATTAAATATTGACCCAAGTTCTTCGGCTTTCGCAAAAGGGAATTCGGCCTATTTAATTCCGCTAGACGTTTTAGGAAAAACTAGAACTTTGCCTCCTGATTTGGGTGCGTATCAAAGTATGGAATTTCCCAAGTAAGTCACTCTTTATAAATGGTTCTTGATGTAAAATCAGAAACCTCAAATATAGATTATTGGTGTAATTTTTATTTAATTAGTATTGTTTTTATATAAATTTATTCTTGTTAATAATTTAATGATTAAATAACACAAAGGAATAATTGAGCTTCTTATATTAGCTAAAATTTGCAAAAACAATTTACTTACAATTACATTAACCAATAACCAAATGAAACAAATTTACTCGTTATTTTTTTTATTACTTTTTACAACAATTTTTGCTCAAGCACCTGCAGGATATTACTCTTCTGCAAATGGCAGTGGATATACGTTAAAAACTCAATTATACAACATCATAAAAGGGCATACTGTACTTAGTTACGGTGAATTATATGTTACTTACGAAACATCTGATGTTGATCATTCTTATGAAAATGACGGATCTGTTTTAGACATGTATTCCGAAAATCCAACAGGAACAGATCCCTATAATTTTAGCATTAATGCTACTCAACGTTGTGGATCAAGTGGATACGATGATGAAGGTGATTGTTACAACAGAGAACATATCATACCACAATCTGTATTTAATGAGCAATCTCCAATGGTTTCTGATGCGCATTTCATCACACCTACAGATGGAAAAGTAAACGGAATTAGATCTAATTATCCACATTCAAATGTAACAGTTCCAACTCTTGTAACTCAAAATGGGAGCAAATTAGGTCTTAGTACAACATCGGGCTATTCTGGTTTAGTTTTTGAACCAATAGATGAATTTAAAGGTGACATAGCAAGAATGTATTTTTACTTTGCAACGCGTTACGAGAATACAATTGCTAGTTATACCTATCCTATGTTTAACGGATCTTCAAAAAAAGCATTTACAACATCTTTTTTAAATCAATTGTTAGCGTGGCACAACCTGGATCCTGTAAGTGATAAAGAAATAGAACGCAACAACGCTATCTATGCGCGTCAAAATAATAGAAATCCCTACATTGACCATCCTGAATATGTTGCTGCTGTGTGGACTACTGAATTACCCGATACCGAAGCGCCTACTGCAGTTTCCGATCTCACCATAACTGCTTTAACTTCAAATTCTGCAACTTTGAATTGGACAGCGGCTACTGACAATGTTGCTGTTACTGGATATGACATATATGTAGATAATGTTTATAAATTTACTCAAAATGGCTTAACTTCAACAATTACAGGATTATTACCTTCCACTTCTTATAGCTTTTATATAATTACTCGAGAAGATGAAAGAAATTCATCAATCGCTTCTACAACTGCAATTGGAACTACCACTGCAACTCCAACAGGAGGTTCAGGGGCAACAGAGTTATTTTTCTCGGAATATGTAGAAGGCTCTAGTTTTAATAAAGCATTAGAAATTGCAAACTTCACAGGAGCAGCGGTAAATTTAGCGGGTTATTCAATAAAAAAACAAAGTAACGGGGCTGGAGCATGGACTACAGGATTTAATTTAACAGGAAGCTTGGCCAGCGGTTCCGTATTCGTAGTGGTCGACCCTCAAATAGCAGTTACTTGTTACTCGACTGCTAACGCAAACTTAATTTCTAATAATCAGGAAGCTTACAACGGAGATGATCCAATCGGATTGTTTAAAGATGGAGTATTAATTGACATTGTTGGAACATTCAACGGAGGAACTGCTAAATTTGGAACTGATGTTACTTTGAGAAGAAAACCTAGTATTGTTGCTCCAAATACTACATTTGATAAAATTGGTGAATGGGATCTCTATGGGAAAGATATTTGTGATGGTATTGGTAGTCATGCTGTAACCACTTTAGGAACTAATACTTTTGAAAGTAGTAATTTCAATATTTATCCAAATCCATCAAAAGGTACTATAAAAATAAAATTTGAAGATGCTAATGAAAAACATACCATCCAAATATTTACAATTTTGGGACAAAAAGTTTATGATAAAACTTTAAAAAATAGTCCTTTATCAACAATTGAAAATCTCCAAACAGGAATCTACTTTGTAAAAATAACCAACGAAAACACTACAGTTACTAAAAAAATAATTGTAAATTAAATCCTGGAGATAAAAGAGCGACATTTATTAATTTTGCTCTTTTATTTTAATTCTGTTTTTAAATAACGAAAAGCACATAGGATTTCAACAATTATAAATTCTATTATTTTTGGTACAACTAAAAAAAATATTTTAAACCTCACCTACTTTTTACTTGAAGTGAATTAAAAGCACTTTTTAATCCTAATTTGATATTTATAAACTGAAATTTAAATTTTATTTTTGAAATTTTAATCCTTGCTCGTACTATTTTTTTAAACTAAATTTGCACCTAAAATACAACAAACTACACAACAATGATCCATTTCTTTGAAAACCAAAGCAAAACTGTTTTTGCAGTACAAACGCAAAACGAAATTTCGGCTCAAGACATTTCAAAATTAAACTGGCTTTTTGCCGACTCAAATAAAATAGAAAAATCCGTACTCACGGATTTTTTTGTTGGACCACGTGCCACTATGGTGACACCATGGAGTACTAATGCCGTTGAAATTACTCAAAATATGGGGATTTCAGGGATCATTCGAATTGAGGAATTTCATAAAGTAACTGCCGATTTCACTGATTTCGACCCAATGCTTTCACAAAAATATACGGAATTAAATCAAGATATTTTTACGATAAATGTGCAACCAGAACCTATTTTAGACATTGATGATATCGATGCGTACAATAAAAAGGAAGGTTTGGCTTTAAGCCTGGAAGAAGTAGAATATTTGGATAATTTAGCAACCAAATTAGGTAGAAAACTAACCGATTCAGAGATTTTTGCTTTCTCACAAGCGAATTCAGAGCATTGTCGTCATAAAATTTTCAACGGAACATTTGTAATTGATGGCGAAGAAAAAGAAACCTCTCTTTTCAAATTAATCAAAAAAACATCTCAAGAAAACCCGAACGATATAGTTTCTGCATATAAAGATAACGTGGCTTTTGTAAAAGGGCCAAGAGTGCAACAATTTGCACCAAAAACCGCTGACAAAGCTGATTTTTACGAAATCAAAGAATTTGATTCGGTTATTTCACTAAAAGCAGAAACACACAATTTCCCAACAACCGTAGAGCCTTTCAACGGAGCTGCAACAGGCTCAGGAGGAGAAATTCGCGACCGTTTAGCAGGTGGACAAGGTTCATTGCCATTAGCAGGAACAGCAGTTTATATGACTTCTTATTCTCGATTAGAAGAAAATCGTCCGTGGGAAGATACCGTTCCAGAAAGACCTTGGTTGTATCAAACTCCAATGGATATTTTAATTAAAGCCTCTAATGGAGCTTCTGATTTTGGAAATAAATTTGGACAACCGCTAATTACAGGTTCGGTTTTAACTTTCGAACACGAAGAAAACAATCGCAAAATTGGTTACGATAAAGTAATCATGCAAGCAGGTGGAATTGGATATGGAAAATTAGACCAAGCGCTTAAGAAAAAACCACAAGAAGGCGACAAAATTGTTATTCTAGGTGGAGAAAATTATAGAATCGGAATGGGTGGTGCTGCAGTTTCCTCTGCAGACACAGGTGCTTTTGGTTCCGGAATTGAGTTGAATGCCATACAGCGTTCTAACCCAGAAATGCAAAAACGTGCGGCAAATGCCATTCGTGCCTTTGTAGAAAGTGACAACAATCCAATTGTTTCCATTCACGATCACGGTGCTGGCGGACACTTAAACTGTCTTTCAGAATTAGTAGAAGAAACAGGAGGGTTAATCGATCTAGATAAATTGCCAGTTGGCGATCCTACCCTTTCGGCAAAAGAAATAATCGGTAACGAATCTCAAGAAAGAATGGGATTGGTAATTGGTCAAAAAGACATTGATTTATTACAAAGAGTGGCCGATAGAGAACGTTCTCCAATGTACCAAGTAGGTGATGTAACGGGCGATCACCGTTTTACTTTTCAGTCAAAATCGACTGGTGCTAAACCAATGGATTATGCTTTAGAAGACTTCTTCGGGAGTTCTCCAAAAACCGTAATGAATGATAAAACAATTGCTTACAATTATGCTCCATTAGAGTATTCAGTAAGAAACATTTCGACTTACTTAGAACAAGTATTGCAATTAGAAGCAGTGGCTTGTAAAGACTGGTTAACCAATAAAGTAGACCGTTGCGTAGGTGGTAAAGTTGCCAAACAACAAACGGCTGGACCGTTGCAATTGCCATTGAATAATGTTGGTGTAATGGCTTTAGATTACCAAGGAATAGAAGGTGTTGCCACATCAATTGGACACTCTCCTATCGCCTCTTTAATTGATCCGGTTGCCGGTACACGAACTGCTATAGCAGAATCGTTGTCAAACATTGTTTGGGCTCCTATTAAGGATGGAATGAAAGGAATTTCATTATCTGCCAACTGGATGTGGGCTTGTAAAAACCAAGGAGAAGATGCTCGTTTGTACGCAGCGGTAGAAGCTTGTTCGGAATTTGCAATTGAATTGGGAATCAATATTCCAACAGGAAAAGATTCGCTTTCTATGAAACAAAAATATCCAAATGACGAAGTAATCGCGCCAGGAACGGTAATTATTTCGGCAGGTGGTAACTGTATCGATATTAAAAAAGTAGTAGAACCCGTTTTACAAAAAGACGGTGGTGCTATTTATTATATCAATTTGTCGCAAGACGACTTTAAATTAGGTGGTTCATCTTTCGCACAAACATTAAATGCAATAGGAAATGAAGCACCAACTATTAAAAGCGCAGCTTTCTTCAAAAATGCTTTCAATACCATTCAACAATTAATTTTAGATGATCAAATTCTTGCAGGACACGATATCGGAAGTGGTGGTTTAATCACTACTTTATTAGAAATGTGTTTTGCTGATGTGAATTTAGGAGCTAAAATAGATTTCTCTGTTTTTGAAGAAAAAGACATCATCAAGTATTTATTTGCGGAGAATATCGGAATCGTTTTCCAAGCGAAAGACAATGCCACTATCGAAGCTAAATTAAACGCTAACGGAGTTGCTTTCTACAAATTAGGAAACGCCACTACCGATGCTACTTTAGACTTCGGTCCTTGTAAATTAGATATTGCAAAATACAGAGACATTTGGTTTAAAACTTCGTTTTTATTAGACCAAAAACAATCTAAAAACGGAACGGCACAAGAGCGTTTCAATAATTATAAAAATCAACCGTTACAGTATACGTTCCCTAAACACTTTACAGGTAAATTACCTGTCACTTCGAGCGCAGTCGAGAAGCCAAAGGCAGCTATTATCCGTGAAAAAGGAAGTAATTCCGAGCGTGAAATGGCAAATGCAATGTACTTAGCTGGTTTTGATGTCAAAGACATTCACATGACCGATTTAATATCAGGACGTGAAAATTTAGAAGACATTCAATTCATCGGAGCCGTTGGAGGTTTCTCTAACTCAGATGTTTTAGGTTCTGCCAAAGGTTGGGCGGGAGCCTTTTTATACAACGAAAAAGCAAAAACGGCTTTAGATAATTTCTTCAAACGCGAAGACACTTTATCAGTAGGAATTTGCAACGGTTGTCAGTTGTTCGTCGAATTAGAATTAATCCATTCAGAGCACGAACAAATGCCGAAAATGTTGTACAACGACAGTAACAAACACGAAAGTATTTTTACATCAGTTACGGTACAAGAAAACAAATCGGTGATGTTGTCAAGCTTGGCTGGAGCGACACTAGGAGTTTGGGTTTCGCATGGAGAAGGAAAATTCGAATTGCCATTAGGCGAAGAGCGTTACAACATTGTTGGGAAATATGCTTACGAAGGCTATCCTGCTAATCCAAACGGTTCTCATTATGATGTTGCAATGCTTTGTGATATTACAGGACGCCATTTGGTGACCATGCCGCACATCGAGCGTTCTACCTACCAATGGAACTGGGCACATTATCCAAAAGATAGAAACGACGAAGTTTCTCCTTGGCACGAAGCGTTTGTCAATGCTAGAAAATGGATTGAAAACAATTAATATTTAGTTTTTTATATATGGAAAGCGTTCTCGAAAGAGAGCGCTTTTTTTGTGAAGTTTGTTTTCAAAATTGTTGTGGCATTACGCCTACGCAAAATAGGCAATTCGTTAAAATCTTTCTCATTCAAAAAAAATACGATTTATCTCATTGAAACCTATTCTAATTGGTATTTGATGATTTTCAATTTCATTACTATTCTTCACGCAAACTAGCAGAAATCAATCTGTTAATTTAAAAAATACAATTTGTAATATTATTTTTATAAATTAGCTAAACTAATAATGTACGATGACTGTCACATTAACACCTACAACTAAGCGAAAATTATATGAGAGACTTACTTTCCACATTGACATTAGGTTTATTTATTTGCTTTCAAACAATAATTGCTCAATCAAAACCTGAAAAGTATTATGGTATAAATTTTCAAGAAATCAGCAAACAAGAATTTGAAAAATCTGTAAAAAAAGAGAAATTTTTTAATTATAACCAATATGATATTGAAGATCATATTACTAAAATACTATATAAACGTAAAACGACAGGAAAACTAAATAATGAAGAATTATCATTGTTAAAAAAGGAACTTAGTAAAATTGGACCTTTAGAAAATGAAATTACTATATTAATTTTCTACCCAGGAAAAGATGAATGTAATAATAGATCGAATAGTTTAAGTATAGATTTTTTTAAAACAGAATACAAAAATAAACTTGATAGAATAACAAAATACAATCACTTTTGGATTTATAAAACTGATGAAGATTTAAAATATTATCATCCAGAAAAAATAAATTGGGAAAAGGATAACGATCGAGTAATTGAAAAGTTATTTTTCAAAATGCATTATCCATGTTTTAGTTCCGCAGTAGTAGATAGGTATGGTAATTATCGTTTGAACTTGGCTGAATTCTCAACTGACCAAATTGTAGATGATGTAAAAATAATCAAAAAAAATATCGCTAAAAAATCCATTCAATAATTTTATAAATTGAATCAAAATTCTTTCGTAGAAGTAAAACATTAAAAGTTCAATCTTTAATTGATTTTTATCCAAATCATTATGATACAATATAGATATCAATAGATAAAAGCATTAAATTTTAAGAGAAGAGTTTATTTGTTTTGACTTTATTCAAATTTTAATGATTTGAAAACAAGACACTTTAGAAAGATACTCTCCCTACTTTAAACATAAAATTTCATAAGTATTAAATGATTTGATACCATAAATAAATTTTAGATTAAATTATAATGTAAATAATAAAAATGATATTTAGATACGCAAGACATACTTATGATTTAGAGAAAATTGAAAAATTTTATTTAGAAGTCGTAGGACTAGAAAAAATTGGATCTTTTGAAAAACATAATAATTATAATGGAATTTTCTTAGGTCCTAAAAATGCTAATTGGCATTTAGAATTCACCACTTCAAGTGACCTACCAAAACGTAAGTTTGATCAAGATGATATACTTGTTTTTTATTTGAACTCTGAAATTGAATTAAATAAGATTAGGGAAACGATAAGAAAAAAGAATATAAAAACTGAAGTCTCTAAAAATCCATATTGGTTAAAAAATGGATTAATGATTTCAGATCCGGACGGATTTAATGTTATATTTTCGATCAAAGAACTTTACTTTAATTCCAATGATTATTTGACTAATTTAATCATTGAAAAAGGGATTAAAAACTGGAGTGACTTAATTGAGTTTACGAGAAAACTGGAATATGGAAGAAATTTAAACCGAGAAGATTTCTCACTAGTTCTTAAAGAAAAAAAGGGTACTTGTAGCTCTAAACATTCCTTTTTAAAAAAAGTTGCTGACCTAAATAATTTTCAAAACGTAAAACTCATCTTAGGTATATATAAAATGAACCATTTAAATACTCCAAAGATTGGAAACATACTATTAGATAATAGATTAGAATATATTCCAGAGGCACATTGTTACTTAAAATTAAATAATCTACGAATAGACATAACTAATAATAATTCTGATATTGAAAAGTTGCTACCTGATATTTTCGAAGAAATTGAAATTGAACCTGAACAAGTCAATGTTTTTAAAGTAAATTATCATAAAAATTACATAAAGATTTGGATAAAAGAAAACTTATTAAATAGGGACTTGGATAGCATTTGGCAAATTAGAGAACAATGCATAAAGAAACTGGAAGAATAGGATGCTAAAATTTATTGATCATAAAATTATCATTACGATTGATTTAATTGGAATTCATCACCCATTTATCAAAAGAATAAATTTCAATATTTCCTCTGTTGTCAAAATATAATCTGGTATCATATTTTGAATGGCATTATTCGGCATAAAAGGCATATCAGCTGATGTTGGATTCTGAACCACAACAGTACCTCCTGATTTCTGAATGGCTTGTAATCCCGCAGTGCCATCGGCATTGGAGCCTGAAAGTAAAATTCCTATTACATTACTGCTGTAAATTTCTGCAGCAGCTTCAAAAGAAACGTCAATACTAGGTCTGCTGTAATTTACTTTTTCAGAGCTATCTAAAGCCAGAGTACCATTTTTTTCAAATAGCAAGTGGTAATTAGAAGGAACTACATATAAAAAGCCAGGTTCAAAAGGCATTTTGTCCTCAATAAATTTTAATGGAGTTTTTGATTTTATCTTTAATAATTCTTCTAAAGTTACATCATCAGAATGTTTTCTATGAAGGACAATTACCAATGCAAAGGACCGTATTGCTGGCAAATTAGGCAATATATCCATAAGTACATGCAAGCTACCCGCAGAGCCGCCAATAATGAGAACTTTACAGTTTGCTGCTACTTTATTTTTCTCCATAATTTTTCTTTCTGCACTTGTTTGTATTTTCCTTGACCAATGGAGTATTTTATAGTCTCTTTGGTTCCTAATGCTAAGAAACCAAGTATAGAAAGACTTTGGTCAAATAAATTAATGGCTCTGCTTTGCAAATCGTTGTCAAAATAGATTAAAACATTGCGACAAAAAATCATATCAAATTCATTGAATGAGGTATCTGAAACGAGATTGTGTTGTGAAAAAACCATTTTCTTAATTAAATCTTCACTAAATTTTGCATTGCCATAATTGGCAATATAATAATTAGAAAAATCTTCTTGTCCTCCAGAATCTCTATAGTTTTCAGAATAATCTTTCATCATTCGCAACGGAAAAATTCCTTTTTTTGCCGTTTCTAAAACCTTCGAATTGATATCCGTTGCATACAATATTGATTTATGTAGCAAGCCAGCCTCATTTAATAAAATAGCCATAGAGTAAACCTCTTCCCCGCTAGAACAACCGGCATGCCAAATCCTTATAAAAGGTTTTGTCGCTAAAACAGGTAAAATTTCATTCCGCAAGACTTTATAAAAAGAAGGATCTCTGAACATTTCGGTTACATTCACCGTAATTTCATCAACAACTCTTTTGTAATAATCGGCTTCGTATTTCACTTTTGACAAAAAATCATAAAAACTGGAAAAACCATCTAACTGCATGATTCTATTAACACGTCTTTTTAAGGAAGCCCTAGAGTAATTTCCAAAATCAAAACCATAATATTCATAAACATCGTTAATAAAAGTATCTAATTCTATGTCCTCTATCATAATAAACTTAAATTTTAGATAAGGCTACAAGTAGTTTATCTACATCAACAGGTTTTGAGATATAATCATCCGCACCTGCTTCAAAGCATTTTTCTTTATCACCAGTCATCGCCTGAGCCGTTACTGCAATAATTGTTGTTGACTTGCGAGAAGGAATTTTTTTAATCAATGGAATAGCATCATAACCATCCATATCTGGCATCATCATATCTATTAAAACAGCATCGAAAATTTGATCTGTTTCTAAAAGTACTAACGCTTCTTCGGCACTCAAGCAAGAAAGACATTCATAAGATCTTGCACGTAACGTATTTACCAATGCAAAAATATTCCTTGGATCATCGTCAATAATTAAGAGTTTCTTCTTATTCATAAATTTAAATCAATTTTTAATTAAACTTTATCATACAACCACACTCTTAATAACGAAAGTAATTGGTCTATATCTACTGGTTTTGTTATATAATCTGAAGCGCCTGCTTTGATGCATTTTTCTCTATCGCCTGTCATAGCCTTGGCGGTAACTGCAATCAAAGGTAATGCTATCATTTTAGGATTGTTTCTAATTTTTTCGGCCGTTTCATAACCATCCATATTAGGCATCATCATATCTAGTAAAACAATATCAGTATCGGTATGTTCGGCTAACATTTTGATAGCTTCATTACCATCAAATGCTGTTATTACGTTCATCTTAAAAGCTTCTAAAGCTTTGGTGAGAGAATAGATATTTCTAACATCATCATCGACAATTAGAACTTTTTTATTATGTAAAATATTGTTGAGTTGATTTAACTTTTTAAAATTTTCTTTTTTATCATCGGTTCCTTTGTTCTCTTCCACCAAATGTAGAAAAAGAGAAACCTCATCTAACATTCTCTGATACGAATGAGCCGTTTTTACAATAATAGAATCGGCATATTTTTTAATTTTAACCTCCTCTTTTAGTGACAAACTTTTCCCTGTAAAAACAATTACAGGAAGATTTTCTAATCCAGGACTTTTCTTAACTCCTTCTAAAATCTCGTATGCTTGTTTATCGGGAATTCCCATATCAAGGATTACACAATCGATATCTTTTTTATTTAGCGCGTCTAAACCTTCAGAAACTTCACTTTTTATCTCCGAATTGATATTGTGATTTTCTAAAAAGAAAGCCAATGCTTTGGCATGTTTGGGATTGTCTTCTATAATTAAAACTTTTTGTGATTCCTTACTAATGATATGTTCTATTCGAGTAAAAACCTCTGGAATTCGATCAAAAGCAACCGGTTTATGAAGAAAGTCAACTGCACCTTGTAGCAAACTTTCCTGTTTTAATTTATGTGAGGACATAATATGAACAGGAATGTGCTTAGTTTGTGAGTGATTTTTTATTTCCTCTAATACTTCCCATCCACTTTTTATAGGCAACTCAATATCCAAGAGTATTCCAACTGGTTTGTATAAAATAGCAAACTTTAAGGCATAATCTCCTCGAACAGCCACAACTGTTTTATAGCCGTTTTGCCTGCTAAATGCTAAAAGTGATTTAGCAAAATTCATATCATCTTCGACAATCAAAATAACTTTATCACCAGATAAAATAGAATCTCTATCGTCTTCTATCTCCTCTGGAATTACTTCAGATATGTATTTCTTCTTAGTTTCTTTCTCTACTATAGTATTGTTTTCAGGAATACTTAGCAACGGTCTTTTATCAATTACTACTTTACTACTTTGAGATACAAATCGTGGCAAACATAAAGTAAAAGTACTTCCTTCACCTTCTACACTATTTAATAATATTTCGCCACTAAGTAATTTTGCCAATTCGCGACTGATCGATAAGCCCAAACCTGTTCCGCCATATTTTCTTTTGGTTGAACCGTCTGCTTGCTGAAAAGCTTCAAAAACGAGTGGTTGCATGTCTAACGGAATTCCAATTCCAGTATCTTTTACAATGAAACAGATTATTTTGTCATCATCAGTATTTATTTTAATCTCTAGTGTTACAGAACCGCGATTGGTAAATTTTAATGCATTAGAAATTAAGTTTTTTAGAATCTGTTCTAAACGCATTTTATCTGTTTTAAGAATAATAGGAGCTTCATTGGCAATAATTTCAAAGCCTATATTTTTTTCTTTGGCAACTTGCGTAAACAAACTAGATAAACCATCTGTTATTTCTTTCGTGGTAACATCTATAAACTCAAGCTCCATTTTTCCAGCTTCAATTTTAGATAAATCTAAAATTTCATCAATTAGTCCTAACAAGCTATTTCCTGAACTTTGAATTACTTGTGCAAATTCTATTTCCTCACTGTTCATACTCTGATTATTATTCTCTGATAATAACCTACTTAAAAGTAATATAGAGTTTAACGGAGTACGTAATTCATGTGACATATTAGCTAAAAACTCCGATTTGTAGCGGGTTGACAACTCTAAAGCTTCTGATTTTTTTAAAATTTCAGTATTTTTTTCTTCTAATAAAATACTGCGTTCCGAAAGCTCTTCATTGGTTTGTTCCAATTCTTCTTGTTGTACTCTTAATTCTTCTTCTGAGGCTTGTAGTTTTTCAGTTTGTGTTTCTAACTCTGCGTTCATTGACTCTAATTCACTATGCTGAATGCGTAATTCTTCAGATTGCGCCTCCGTTTCTTCTAGTAATTCGAGTACCCTTTTTCTATTCTGAGTAGATTTTAAAGCAATTCCAATATTATTACTAATAATTTTTAAAAACTCTAAATGCAAGCTAGTAAAACCAGTGATACTAACTAATTCTAGCGCTCCTTCTACTTTATTATCTATTAATGGTAAAGCAACAATATGAGTAGGTTTTATTTCACCTAAGGCATAACTAATTTGAATATCTTCAGATGGAACTCCTTTGATCTCTAGCAGTTTTCCCGAAACAATCGTTTGTCCAAGTAAACCTTCTCCTTTTTTAATTTGTGTTCTATTTTTGTTGGGAACGTAACTATATCCTGCTTTTGCAAAAAGTGTTTCTCCTTCTAAAACATAAAATGCACCCGCACTACTATTGGTGTAAACACACAAAAACTCGATAATATCGTTTGATAGTTCCTCAAGATTTTTATCTCCCAACATGACACTATTAAGATTAGCAATACCCGCTTGTAACCACTCTTTATCAGATAATAAAGTGAAAGATTTTTTTAAAGAAGTACTCATGTTATTTAGTGAATCACCAACACTTCCTAATGCGTCTGCCTTACTATCATCTACTTTGATATCATAATTGCCTTTAGCTATATTTACTGCAATAGTGCTAATAGCTTCAATCCTTTGAGCTGTTTCTTTATCTTTTTGCAACAATTCTTCTTGCAATTTAGCACGTTCTGTAAAATCTCTTAAAATACGAATTAAGAATATTACTGAGATAAAAAAGGCTATGATAAATGCTACAATAATTAGAATTAAACTATAACTACCATAATCTTGTGAACTCTGATTACGATCTTTTAATTGCGTTTGCTCATTTTTTTCTACTTGTTTAAAATTCTCTCTTAATTCGTCCATCAACATTTTCCCTTCATTAAGATCAAATGTTGCTGTCAATTTTCCAAGACGTTTTTTGTCAATTTGCTTATTGAGATATTGAAAATAATTGGCTCGGAGAACCTTTAATTCTTTTAGTGATTTTTGCTGTAAAGAATTGTTTTTTGTCAGATCATCGAGTTTGTTAAAATAGATATTTGATTCCAATTCGGCTTTTTTATACATATCAACAAACTGCTCGTTTCCTGTAATTAAAAAACCGCGCATGCTAGTTTGACCGTCCGTTAATACGGCTTCACCCTGATTCAAATTATAAATAATCTCTTGAGTATGATTGACCCAATAAACACTTTCTAATAATTTTTTTATACTAATATAAGACGCTGTAGAACTTACTACTAATACCAGCAATGAAATCGTAGAACTTATTAATAAATTTCTTTTAAAATTACTTCTCATAAATTTTAATCTAATTGTTTTGAATATCATGTTGTAATGGCAAAACCAGGATAAAACTAGCACCTTTGCCTAATTGACTTTTTGCAGTAATCAGTCCGTTGTGTTTTTCCATTATTTTTTTAGAAATGGCAAGTCCTATTCCGGTTCCTTCGTAAATAGAACGATCATTTAAGCTTTGAAAAATAACAAAAATTCGGTCCAAATAAATTTCATCAAAACCAATTCCATTGTCAGAAATAGTTATTCGGCAAAATTTACCTTCTGGTGAAGCTTGGCCTTCAAAATCCTTGGTTAAAATTAATTCTGAACTAATTTCTATAGTAGGAATAGCAACATTCCCTGAAAATTTGAGCGCATTTCCTATCAAGTTCTGAAACACTTGTCTTAACTGACTCGGAATACTATCAATTACGGGTAAATCACATATTTTTACCACGGCATTCTTATTTTCTATTTGATAATCAAAATCAGAAAGCACTTCTTGTAAAACTACATTTAAGTCTGTTTTTTCTAAAACCACTTTTGACGACAATCTCGAATAAGCTAGCAAATCACTAATTAAAGTTTGCATTCGCTCGGCCGATTTCATTGTCCGATTTACATAATCTATTGCTTTTGGATTGTCCTTTAAATATAAGTCTTTCAGAATTCCGATAAAGATTTGAATTTTTCGGATTGGTTCATTCAAATCATGTGAAACTACCCAAGAAAACTGCTGTAATTCGTGGTTTTTGAATTCTAATTCTTCATTTTTTAAAACTAATTCTTTAGTTCTCTCAATAATTTTCATTTCTAAATTATCTTGAGCTTCGGTTCGAATAGCAATTTCTTTTGAAAGTAAATCCTTCATCACTTTCAATTCGTTCTGCTGATCGTAGATTTTTATAAATGTTTTTACTTTTAGAATTAACAAATCCGAATCTACCGGTTTTGTTATATAATCTACAGCGCCAGTTTCGTAACCTTTAAAAATATATTTCTTTTCTATGTTAATTGCCGACAAAAAAATAACCGGTATGTCTTTTGTTTTTTTGTTGCCCGATAAAATCTTTACTACTTCAAAGCCATCGAGTCCAGGCATCTGAACATCCATTATAATCAGGCTATAATTAATTTTTAAAATTTTCTTAAGCGCTTCCTCACCAGATTCTGCAGTATCAACATCGATATTGTGCAATTCTAATGTTTTTTTTAAGGCAATTATATTTGCTACAATGTCATCTACAATTAATATCATTTAATATGGGAGGTAAATCGTATGGTTTAATTAAAGTAAAACCTTTCCGAAAATTGTTATCAAGTTTGAAAATAAATGAATTGAAAAAATTCATAAATCGTCCAAATTTATAAAAAAAATACAAAATATTCTTTCAAAACAGAGTAAGATAATTACATAATTCCCATGTTTAAAAGTCAAAGTTTACCTTAAATCTTATACTATTATTTTTAATTATTGAAACATTAAATAGATTCATTTACCAATTTAAAATTTATTACTCTAAGACCTTATATATTAAAAACAAAAGATTAAAAAAAAAAAAATCAACATACGCCTTTATTCTAATAGAGATTATAAGAGTAAAACAAAACCGAATTAATAAATCAATGCGTATTTTATCAAAATATCTCAACACTTTAGAGACAAAAAGTCATATTAAAATAAACAATTCGCAATTAGTCATTTAATAGCTTACTTTTGCAAAAAAATTAGCATTGTGAATTACTTATCAGTTGAAAATATTTCCAAGTCTTTTGGAGAAAGAACACTTTTTGAAAACATTTCTTTTGGGATTAACAAAGACCAAAAAATTGCCTTTATAGCCAAAAACGGCTCTGGAAAAACTACAATTATGAGTATCATTAATGGTTTGGAAGAATCAGATACAGGTCAAGTAGTTTTGAGAAAAGGAATTAGAATGGCATTCTTGTCGCAAAACAATAATCTGCAAGAGGAATTAACTATTGAAGAAAGCATTTTTGCGTCGGATAATGAGATTTTAAAGGTGATTGAAGCCTACGAAAAAGCATTAGAAAATCCAGAAGATGAAGAAGCGTACCAAAAAGCTTTTGACGGAATGGACCAGCATAATGCATGGGATTTTGAAACGCAATACAAACAAATCTTGTTCAAGTTGAAATTAGAAGATTTCAAACTGAAAGTAAAAAACCTTTCAGGTGGACAGAAAAAGCGTTTGTCATTAGCTATTATATTGATCAATCGTCCTGATTTATTAATCTTGGATGAACCTACGAATCACTTAGATTTAGAGATGATCGAATGGTTAGAAAGTTATTTTGCCAAAGAAAATATTACCTTATTTATGGTGACGCACGACCGTTTCTTCTTGGAACGTGTATGTAATGAAATCATCGAACTTGATAATGGGAAATTATACAACTACAAAGGGAATTACTCGTATTATTTAGAGAAAAAAGAGGAACGCATTGCATCTGAAAATGCGAGTGTGGATAAAGCACAAAACCTATTCGTAAAAGAATTAGAATGGATGCGCCGTCAACCAAAAGCGAGAACAACTAAATCTAAATCGCGTCAAGACGATTTTTACGATATTAAGGAGAAAGCACAAAGCCGTCGCCGTGAAAACAAAGTAGAGCTTGAAATAAATATGGAGCGTATGGGAAGCAAGATTATTGAGCTTCACAAAATCTCTAAAAAATTCAAAGATCATGTGATCATGGATAATTTTAGTTTCGATTTTCAACCCGGAGAACGTATCGGAATCATTGGTAAAAACGGAACGGGTAAATCGACTTTCCTAAATTTATTGACCGGTACTTTACCGCTTGATGGTGGAAAAGTAGTCATTGGAGAAACTATAAAATTAGGTTATTATACGCAAAGCGGTATTAACCCAAAACCAGGACAACGTGTTATTGATGTGATCAAGGAATACGGAGAATTTATTCCGTTGATGAAAGGAAAATTAATTTCGGCTTCACAGTTACTGGAACGTTTTCTTTTTGACGCCAAAAAACAATATGATTTTGTAGATCGATTGAGTGGTGGAGAATTAAAACGACTGTATTTGTGTACGGTTTTGATTCAGAATCCAAACTTTTTGATTCTGGATGAGCCAACAAATGACTTGGATATTGTGACGTTAAACGTGCTAGAAAGCTTCCTTTTAGACTATCCTGGATGTCTTTTAGTAGTGTCGCATGACCGTTATTTTATGGATAAAATTGTAGATCACTTGTTCATCTTTAGAGGTCAAGGAGTGGTAGAAAATTTTCCAGGTAACTATTCTGATTTTAGAGCCTATGAAGACAGTACTGATGTGGCTCAAAAAGAGGAAAATAAAGCCGAGAAGAAAGATTGGAAACAAAATAATCCTACTGGAAACTTAACTTTCAACGAGCAAAAAGAATATCAGAAAACGGAAAAAGAAATTAAGGATTTAGAAGCTCAAAAAATTTCGATTGAACAGCTTTTTGCAGAAGGAAAAGTAGCTGATGATAGTATCGAAAAAAAGGCAAATGAATTGCAAAATATCATAAACAAAATAGAAGCAAAAGAAGAACGCTGGTTTGAATTGAGTGCTAAGATGGAAGGATAAAACTTCTTATGTCCCAACACAAATAGTATTTCTATTTAGTATTAAAAAACCCAAATAATTTTAGTCAAAACTAAAGTTATTTGGGTTTCTTTTTTATAAAAAAAAGTTTTACTCGTAAGAAAAATGTTAATAAACTGTTACACTAATAATTAGTATGCCGTAATATCTTCTATATTTGGAACGCTAAAAAGAACGATAGTATCTTATAATCAATTCAATAAGGCGCTGAATTAGAAAACATCATTAATCATCAAATCAATTATTCAAAAAAATGCAAAAAATCATCATCCAATCGTTTCTACTTTTATTGCTTCATCAAATAGGAGTTGCACAGAACATCAAAGGTAAAATAATAGATGCCACTACTCAAGAAAGCATTCCCTATGCGAATATCAGAGTAAACGATTCTGAAAATTTAGTTTCTAATGCCGAAGGTTTTTTTACACTTTCAGAAAGTAATAGCTCAGAGCAAACAAAACTTAGTATTTCCTATTTAGGATATGCCAATCAGCAAATTAATGTGGCTGACTTGCAAAAATCAAATTTTATTATTCAACTTGTTCCCGCTGTTTATGAATTGAATGATGTTACTATATCCAACGTAAAACCAAATCCTGATCAGATTATGGCGAATGTCAAAGCCAACTTGAAAAGCAATTATGTAAGTGATGGTGCACCATCAAAAGACATGGTGTTTTACAGACGATCGGACTATTTCAAACCTAAGACAATTGATGTGGAAATAGAAAAATCAACAGGATTTACCAAACAAACCCTTCAAAAAGCAAATGCTGATATCAAAAATTTTTCTAATAATCTAATTACTCACCCGCCTAAAGAATTTACGGATATTCTTGGTAATTATTACACCACCAATGTAAAAAAAGAAAGCAAAACTTCATTCGTATCAAAATTAGAAGTTTTAAAAGCAACCAAGTTAAAAAATGAAGGTAGCGCTACTTCCTCTGAGGATTTAGAAAAAAAAGCGATGAATATGATGTTGCAACACCTTGATTCTACTAAATATTATCGAGTAAAAAGTGGACTTTTTGGCTCTCGTGATTCCATCTCTTTGCGAAAAGATTTTAATAGCAGAAAAAATAAAAAAATAGGTGTTGAAGCAACCAATCAGTTGACTAGCGCTAAAAGGAATATTACATCATTTTTGTCACAAAACAACTTTGCTCAGACCAAGAAATTTAATTTTATAACAGATCCAGATCTTTATAATTATACCTACGAAGGAACGACTTATTTTGCTGATAATGAATTTGCCTATGTTATAACCTTTAAACCTAGAAGAAGTAAAGCAAAGTTTTCAGGAAAATTATATGTTTCAGAAAACGACTATGCTGTATTAAGAGTAGACTATACCTTAGATGAAGGCGAGAAACTAGAGGGTTTTAACATGAAATTGCTATTGGGCATCAAAGTGTCTCAGAATGTGAGCAAGGGAACAATTATTTTTCAAAAAAAATCAGAAGGAAACGGCTATTATTTGCAATATGCAACAATAGATTCAGGAATGTATTTTTATGTGAATCGCCCATTAAAATTTATTGAGTTAGCCAAAGGAGAGAA
This sequence comes from Flavobacterium flabelliforme, assembly GCF_017948675.1. GTDB lineage: Bacteria > Bacteroidota > Bacteroidia > Flavobacteriales > Flavobacteriaceae > Flavobacterium > Flavobacterium pygoscelis. The sequence continues at coordinate 496,359 of NZ_JAGFBU010000002.1, read as the reverse complement.
AGATGTACTTTCACTTGACATGAAAATAGAGGGAAACGCAAACTCTACTACTGAATTCCTAAACATATCAAGATCAAAAATAGCTACTGAAACAATTGAAAAAATAAAAGAAGTTGACTTTAAATTTCTAAATGTAAAATCCTACGATGCTAGTATTTGGAAACAATATAATGCTATAGAACCACAAGAAGAAATGAAGCGTTTTAAAGCTATAAATTAATTATTTAAACTGCACAAATTCTGGATCATTAGTGCTTTATATAGTTTAAAAAAAAATTCGTTAATAATTGTAAAATATTAATACAGCAATTTTGCTATTTTTACAAAAATGAGAAAATTTGAAAATGTTAAAAATTTGATAAAATAAAAAGATGCTTCAACAATCAATTAGTCGACTTGAACATTTAACTGAAACAATTCCTGAAATTCTTAGTAAAATTGAAGATGAAATTTTTTCTAAAAAACACTCTGCAAATAAGTGGAGTAAAAAACAAATTATTGGACATTTAATTGATAGCGCTACAAATAATCATCAAAGATTTATACGTGGACAATTTGAAGAAAATCCAGAAATAAAGTATGATCAAAATAAATGGAATGAATATAATTTCTATCAAGAAATTGAAAAAGAACAAATAATTTCCTTTTGGAAAGTTTACAATAAACAACTCATTGAAATCATCAAAAGAATAACAAAAGAAAATTTAATACGAGAAATAAAAATTAACGATAAAAATTTGACTTTGGAATTTTTAATAATTGATTATGTTGTTCATTTAGAATATCATTTAAAGCAAATATTGAAAGAATAAAAAAGAAACGTAAAACATCCGTTTTCAGTAAGTAAGGCTTTAATGGGATTACAGTTTTTATTTATATCGTTACTTAGCATAAACACTCTACTTCTAAATTTTCCAACCATGGCAAACGAAGAGACAACAAGAAGTTTTAAAATCACTCAATAAAACAAATTATGAAAAAATACAATTCTAAATTTTTTCTAAATAAAGAAATTAAGTTAATACCAACTATTATTCTGGCAGGTATTGTATTTTTTTTCATATTTAAATTAGGAAAAGATTGCGCCAATTATGATAAAAGACATGCTAAAATTACAAATGAATTCAAGTAATTATTTACAGTATTTCGATAATTTATAATAAAAAACCACAACAGAATTAGATTAAGTTGTGGTTTTTTTATTGAATGTTATCTTTTCACCAAGGAATCGGATTGTAGTCTTTTAAGAATTTACCGCACCAATGTTTCCCTGTATTAATTCCGTCAAAAAGCGGATCCATTACTCGGGCTGCACCATCAACAATATCCAATGGTGGCTGAAAATCTTCCTCTTCTTGTTTCTTTTTGGCTAACTCAGCCGGATCTTCGTCAGTTACCCAACCGGTATCAACGGCGTTCATAAAAATTCCAACTTTAGCTAATTCTCCTGCTGCCGTGTGAGTAAGCATATTTAGCGCCGCTTTCGCCATGTTCGTGTGTGGATGACGCGCTTCTTTAAAAAAGCGATGAAACTTCCCTTCCATGGCAGAAACGTTTATAATGTGTTTTTTTCCTGTAATTTCTTTTTTCATCACTTCAGAAAGGCGGTTGCATAATACAAAAGGCGCTACCGAATTAACGAGTTGTACTTCGATCATTTCAGTAGTTTCTATTTGACCTAATTTCAATCGCCAACTATTTGTTTTCCTTAAATCGACTTGCTGCAAGTCGGCATCAAGTTCTCCTTCTGGAAAAACTTCATTTGCCACTAAGGCATTATCAAATGAATACGGAATTTGAGATAATTTAGCCGAAGCTCGCAAACCAATTCCAGGTTCTGGTCCGTGCCAAGTTACTGGCATATTTTGATTGGAAGAGGCGCCAGAAGTCAATATCTTCAATTCATCCAAACAATTCGTATGATCTAATAATAATTCTTGTGCTTGTTTGGGCAAATCAGAAAGTAAGCGTTCTTCATTCTGCATCAAATGAGTATAAAACCCTGCAGGACGTCGTACCGTTTGTGCCGCATTATTAATTAGAATATCCAATCTTTCGTATTTCTGTTCTATAAAATTGCAGAATATTTCGACACTTGGAATATGTCTTAAATCCAATCCATGTATTTTTAAGCGATGTCCCCAATCTATAAAATCGGGTTCTTTAGAAAAACGCAAAGCCGAATCCACCGGAAAACGAGTTGTTGCAATCACCGTTGCTCCACCGCGCAAAAGCATTAGTGTGATGTGGTATCCAATTTTAAGTCGAGATCCCGTAATTACTGCTACTTGTCCTTTTACATCGGCAGTTTGAAAACGTTTGGCATAATTAAAATCACCACAATCGGTACACATCGTATCATAAAAGTGATGCATCTTTGTAAATGGTGTTTTACATACATAACAATTTCTAGGGGTTTCTAATTCTAATTGCTCTTTGCTATTAAGCTCATTAAAAGCCAATAATTTTGGAGCTACAAACACACTAGCTTCACGAGCATAACGAATTCCGGTTTCTTTACGTGCCGTTTTATCTTGCTTTTCTTTCTTGCGTTTTGCCACTAATCTTCCGTCCTTTTTTCTGCGAGAAAGCTCATCACGATCTGGTCTCGAAAACTGTCCCGCTGCTTTTATCAAAGCTGTTCTTTGCTCTTTTTCAATATCAAATATTTGATCGGTATCAGTATTTAACTGTGACAAAATGGCGATACATCTGTCAATTTCATTTGAGGTTATAGCAATCGTAGGCGCTATTTCATCTTTCGTCATCATAAAAAACGGGAATTATTCTTAGTGTAAATTTCAAGTCGGCAAATATAGTTTTTTAAAAGTTTACGAGATCAGTTTAACTCATTTTCGAAAAGAATCACGCCATAACAAAAAATACTTTTTACCCATACTCTTGAAACAATCTGTCGTAATTAGTAAAATTTGTGTTTAATGTAAAGAATTCTCTGAGTATCTTCGCTTTTTTTTGTGCAACTCTGTGTAATAAACCTTTATGTTATTTCAAGTAAAATCATATCTAAAATTTCTTTGGCAGTCCAAAAACGAGCATGCAGTTCATTCTCCATTTGTCTTTAATTTATTGACAAAATGCTTTTATGATCGTAAAACAATACCAGAATATGAGGTTTTAAAAAAGTTTAGGAAATCACTTTTAGAAAACAAAAACACTATTGAAGTCACTGATTTTGGTGCCGGTTCCAAAGTTTTTAAATCTAATAAAAGAGAAATTTCAAAGATTGCTACAACTGCGGGAATTTCAACAAAAAGAGCCGAATTAATATACCGTATTGTAAATTATTTTCAACCATCCTCCATTTTAGAAATAGGAACTTCAGTAGGATTAGCAACTGCTGCACTTTCTCTAGGAAACAAAAAGGCACAAATCACAACTTTAGAAGGCTGCAAAAACACCTTATCTGTTGCGCAAGATCATTTGCAAAAATTAAAATGCATGAATATTGAATTTTTAAATTCAGAATTTAGTCATTATTTAAAAAATAACGATTTAAAATCTAAAACATTTGATCTTATTTATTTTGACGGAAACCACCAAAAACAAGCTACTTTAGATTATTTTGAAGCATTACTTCCTACAGTTACTAACGAAACGGTATGGATTTTTGATGATATTCATTGGTCAAAACATATGGAAGAGGCCTGGAAAATAATACAAAAACAGGATAAAGTTAGCGTAACGATAGACACGTTTCAATGGGGATTTGTATTTTTTAGAAGAGAACAACCAAAAGAACATTTCATCATTCGCGTATAGATTATTATATTTGCAATCTAAATATACTACATGGACATCAAACAGATCTTCGAGAATAACCGCAATTGGATTGCAAAAAAGCTTCAAAGCGACGAAAAATATTTTGACAAATTAGGCGACGGACAAACTCCTGAATTCCTTTATATAGGTTGTTCTGATAGCCGCGTTTCTGCCGAAGATCTAATGGGATTAGAACCTGGACAAGTTTTTGTACACAGAAATATTGCTAATATGGTTCCCAATACAGACCTTAATTCGATGTCTGTTATTAATTATGCCGTAACGAGTTTAAAAGTAAATCACATTGTAGTTTGTGGCCATTATGGTTGTGGCGGTGTACTTGCTGCCATGCAACAAGCCGATTTAGGAATTTTAAATCCATGGTTAAGAAACATACGTGATGTATACCGTCTTCACAGACAAGAGCTTGATGCAATAGAAGAGGAAGGTCAAAAATACAAAAGATTAGTAGAGTTGAATGTTCAAGAACAATGCATCAACGTGATTAAAACCGCTGAAGTTCAGAGAGCCAATAGACAACGCAATCTAAAAGTGTACGGATGGGTTTTTGATATTCACAACGGAGAATTAATAGATTTAAATATCGATGTTGATGCTATCTTTAAAGAAATTACATCCATTTATAAAATAGCGGATTAATAAAATAATCCTCTTCAATTAAAATTTACAACAAAGGCTGTTTCAAAATTATTGAAACAGCCTTTTATTTATTTATTCGTTATCGTAAAAAGGTAACCAAAAAAAAATGACAGCCATTACTGACTGTCATCTTCCTATTGAATTAACTATTCCTTATTCTTTAGCTTATTGTTTAGCTTTTTTCATTTCTTCTGATTTAGCTCCCATTCTATTTAGAGTGTACATCGGTGCAAATTTAATTTTTAAACCAGCAATTTTTCTATTGTCTTCAGAAGAAAGACCTTCTTTTTCTACTGTATTTTTTCTGCTATCCAACGCTTCATACATTGCTTTTACTTCATCCCAATCTTCACGAGAATATTTGTCTTTGTTGTTTTCTACAGTATGAACAAATTGTTGGTAAACACTATGAATATTAGCGGCATTTACCCAACCAAAATTCATATCATCACCTATTTTTCCTTCACCAAACAAAGCATTTCTCATTTGTTGTTTTGGATTTGCAGCAGCAACGGCAGCCATTTTTTGAGCTTCAACTTTAACTTTTAAAGCTTCATATTTTGCTTTACTAGCATCAATTCTTGCTTGAGATTCAGCATTATCTTTCATATCAGCTATAGCAACTTCAGCTTCTCCTACTCTAGTTTGGTATGAAGATTCAATACCTTCCCAATTTTGAGCTGCTTCAGCTTCAGCTACGTTTCCAAGAGAATCTACGTAAGTTACGTACGAATCAACTTTTTTCTTTGCTTGTTCCGCTTTTTCATCTTTACATGATGTAAATCCTATAGCCATTACTGCTAATCCTAATACTAGTTTTTGAGTTTTCATAATTTTTGATTTAATTAATTATTATGAAACAAATGTATATCAGATTGTGAAATATTCAATAATAAAACAATAATTATACAACTAATCTTAAAAATTGTGAAATAATACAAAAACTTAGTTGAATTATAAAAATATTAACTAAAATAATATAAAAGTTTATAACTTGTTTTAGCTTATGAACCACTAGAAAAATCATCTAAATCGCAGTATTAAACTAAACTTAATAATGTAGAAATTAAAATTCATTATTCTAAACAGTGTAACAAATTAAAAAAAAGACTACTTATTAATAGTTCAAAAGTTTTTGTACTTTTAAAATCTAAATTAATAGTAGCCTGAGCAAAGTCTAAGGTTAAAAATCATACATTCTAATGGCAAACCCGCTAATAAAAATAACGAATATCAAAAGAGATTTTGTACTTGGAAATGAAATCGTTTATGTTCTAAAAGGCATTGATTTAGAAATAAATAAAGGCGAATATGTAGCTTTAATGGGACCTTCGGGATCTGGAAAATCTACCTTAATGAACTTATTAGGATGCTTAGACACCCCTACTTCAGGGAATTACATTTTGAACGGAAAAGATGTAAGCAAAATGAAAGATGATGAGTTAGCCGAAATTAGAAACAAAGAAATAGGTTTTGTTTTTCAAACCTTCAACCTTTTACCTAGAACAACTGCCCTAGATAATGTGGCATTACCCATGATATATGCAGGTTTTTCTAAATCAGAACGCAACAAACGAGCTACCGAAGTTCTAGAACAAGTAAATCTTGCCGATAGAATGGATCACCAACCCAACCAACTTTCTGGAGGACAACGTCAGCGTGTAGCAATCGCTAGAGCTTTAGTCAACAAACCATCTATCATTCTGGCCGATGAACCTACCGGAAATCTAGACAGCAAAACCTCACTAGAAATCATGAAACTATTTGGTGACATTCACTCCAACGGGAATACCGTTATTCTAGTAACTCACGAGGAAGAAATTGCCGCTTATGCCAATAGAATCATTCGTTTGCGCGATGGATTAATAGAAAGTGATACCACAAAATAATTTTTTTTCAAGGAGCTAATCCGGCTATCCGCTACAATCTTTATTGCTCTTTCACGCCTCTAAAAAGGCTAAAATAGCAATAAAGGATTTTCACTACTATCCGGGCTAGGAACGAGTTGTAAAAAGAACTTCTATAATAGTAAAAAAGAGTTTTAAACTTTTACAGAAGGCTTAGTTTTAGTAATAAATCCATTTGAAGTTTCTTCTATTTCAAGAATCAAATTAATAGCCTAAATTTGATCCACAACACTAATTCAAAAAAATGAAAGTATATACAAAAACGGGAGACAAAGGAACGACAGCTCTTTTTGGAGGAACTCGAGTACCTAAAGACCACGCCCGAATAGAAAGTTACGGAACCGTAGATGAGTTAAACTCCCATATCGGATTAATTCGTGACCAAGAAATGAATATCCATTACAAAGAAATTTTAATCGAAATTCAAGATCGCTTATTTACAGTGGGAGCAATTCTTGCTACTCCACCAGAAAAAGAGGTCATGAAAAACGGAGAATTACGATTAAAAAAACTAGGAATAATTGAATCTGATATCGAATTATTAGAAAATGAAATTGACGCTATGGAAGAAGCCTTGCCGCCAATGACACATTTTGTACTTCCTGGAGGACACACAACTGTGTCATATTGTCATATTGCACGCTGTGTTTGCCGTCGAGCAGAACGTCTAGCCGTTCATTTAAGTCATAATGAACCCGTTGCCGAGATTGCAATTAAGTACTTAAACCGACTTTCTGACTATCTTTTTGTGTTGGCACGAAAGTTGTCTCATGACTTGAATGCTAACGAAGTGCAATGGATACCGAGGAAGTAAGTTTTCAGTCCTAAAGCTTTAAGAAAAGAGTAATGGTTTTTTAATTTTAGAGGTATTCAAAATGAAAAAATTGTTAATTTAAAGTCAAAAATCTGAAATCAATTTAAACGTTCTTAACTTTAACTAAAAATAAATCATTTTTTACTTGTCTCTTTCAGTAAAAATTTTATTTTTGCACAAAACTAAATCGACAACAAATGTATTGGACATTAGAATTAGCATCCTATCTTAGTGATGCCCCGTGGCCTGCTAACAAAGACGAACTTATTGACTACGCTATTAGAGCAGGAGCTCCATTAGAAGTAGTAGAAAACCTTCAATCTATAGAAGATGAAGGCGAGATATATGAATCAATGGAAGAAATATGGCCAGATTATCCTACTGACGAAGATTATCTTTGGAATGAGGATGAATATTAAAAGGTAACCCAATTAAAAAGTCTCTAAAGAGGCTTTTTTTGGTTTAAAGTCTCAAAATTAAAAAAAATAGAAATAAAAACATATCATGAGTTTCATAAATAGCCTTATTAAAGTCTTTGTTGGCGATAAGTCACAAAAAGATGTAAAAGCATTACAACCTTATCTTAACAAAATTAAAACGTTCGAAACTCCTTTAATGTCATTAACCAATGATGAACTTAGAGGACGCACCCTATTTTTTAAAGAAAAAATAAAACAAGATCGTTCCGAAAAAGATGCCAAAATTGCCTCTCTTAAAAAGGAAGTAGAAAGTATCACGGATATTGATAAAAGAGAAGACATTTACATCGCTATTGATGCTCTTGAAAAAGAAGCTTACGATATTTCTGAAAAAACTTTAATGGAAATTCTTCCAGAAGCTTTTGCTGTAGTAAAAGAAACAGCAAGACGTTTCAAAGACAATTCTCAAATTGTAGTTACAGCAACTCCAAAAGACAGAGAATTATCTGCCACAAAAAGCTACATTACTTTAGACGGAGACAACTCAGTTTGGAGTAACACATGGAGTGCTGCAGGAAAAGAAATTACCTGGGATATGATTCACTATGACGTACAATTAATTGGCGGAATGGTGTTGCACGAAGGAAAAGTGGCAGAAATGCAAACTGGTGAAGGAAAAACATTAGTGGCAACTTTACCATTGTACTTAAATGCATTAACAGGAAACGGTGTGCATTTAGTAACTGTGAATGATTATTTGGCAAAAAGAGATAGTACCTGGAAAGCGCCTTTATTCGAATTTCATGGTATGACTGTAGAATGTATTGACAACTACCAGCCCAATTCTGATGACAGAAGAAAAGCGTATGATGCAGATATAACTTACGGAACTAATAATGAATTTGGTTTTGATTACTTAAGAGATAACATGGCACATTCGCCAAATGATCTGGTACAACGCAAACATAATTATGCTATTGTCGATGAGGTCGATTCAGTATTAATTGATGATGCAAGAACACCATTAATTATCTCTGGACCAGTCCCTCAAGGAGACCGTCATGAGTTCATGGAAATGAAACCAAAAATCGAAAACCTAGTGGCGCTTCAACGTCAATTAGCAAACGGTTTTTTATCAGAAGCTAAAAAATTAATAAAAGAGGGAAATACTAAAGAAGGTGGATTCCAATTATTAAGAGCTTACCGAGCATTACCAAAAAACAAAGCATTAATTAAGTTTTTAAGTGAAGAAGGAATTAGACAATTGCTTCAAAAAACAGAAAACCATTATATGCAAGATAACAATAGAGAAATGCACAAGATCGATGAGGCATTGTACTTTGTTATTGAAGAAAAAAACAATCAAGTAGAATTATCGGACAACGGAATAAAATATCTTTCTGGAGATACTGATGCTGACTTTTTTGTACTTCCAGATATTGGAACAGAAATAGCTGCTATCGAAAAGAAAAAATTAGACAAAGACGTTGAAGCAGAAGAAAAAGAAAAATTATTTCAAGATTTTGGTGTAAAAAGTGAGCGTATTCACACTTTAACACAACTTCTAAAAGCCTACACTTTATTTGAAAAAGACACAGAATATGTGATCATGGATAATAAAATCATGATTGTAGATGAGCAAACGGGTCGTATAATGGATGGTCGTCGTTACTCTGACGGATTACACCAAGCGATTGAAGCTAAAGAAAATGTAAAAATTGAAGCGGCTACACAAACCTTTGCAACAGTAACTTTGCAAAACTATTTCAGAATGTACAACAAACTGGGTGGTATGACAGGAACTGCTGTTACTGAAGCGGGTGAGTTATGGCAGATATATAAATTAGACGTTGTAGAAATTCCTACGAACAGAGGAATGGCACGATTGGATAAAGAGGATTTTATTTATAAAACGACTCGTGAAAAATTCAACGCTGTTATTGAAGACGTAACAGAATTATCAAAAGCAGGAAGACCAGTACTTATTGGTACTACTTCAGTAGAGATTTCAGAATTATTAAGCCGAATGTTAAAAATGCGAGGGGTTACACATAATGTGTTGAATGCCAAAATGCACAAACAAGAAGCTCAAATTGTTGAAGAAGCTGGTAAACCAGGAGTAGTTACTATTGCAACAAACATGGCTGGTCGTGGTACGGATATTAAATTATCTGCCGAAGTAAAAGCAGCAGGTGGATTAGCAATTGTAGGTACAGAGCGTCATGACTCTCGTCGTGTAGACCGTCAGTTACGTGGTCGTGCAGGTCGTCAAGGAGATCCAGGAAGTTCACAGTTTTATGTTTCTCTTGAAGATAATTTAATGCGTTTATTTGGCTCTGAAAGAGTAGCCAAAGTAATGGACAGAATGGGATTGCAAGAAGGAGAAGTGATTCAACATTCGATGATGACAAAATCTATCGAGCGTGCTCAGAAAAAAGTAGAGGAAAATAACTTTGGTGTTCGTAAGCGTTTGTTAGAATATGATGACGTTATGAATGCACAACGTGAAGTAGTTTACAAACGTCGTCGTCATGCTTTGTTTGGAGAGCGTTTGAAATTAGATATTGCTAATATGCTTTATGACACCTGCGAATTAATTGTAGATCAAAATAAAGGAAGTAATAATTTTAAAAACTTCGAATTTGAATTAATTCGATATTTTTCTATTACTTCACCAGTTACCGAAAGTGAGTTCAATAAATTGAGCGAAATGGAGCTAACAGGAAAAGTATATAAAGCGACATTAGAATATTATACTGAAAAAACAGCAAGAAGCGCAAGAGAAGCCTTCCCTATTATAAAAAGTGTTTACGAAGATAAAAACAATCAATTTGAGCGTATCGTAGTTCCTTTTACAGATGGAATTAAATCGTTGAATGTGGTAACTGATTTGAAAATGGCTTATGATTCTCAAGGAACGCAACTAGTGGCTGATTTTGAGAAAAACATTACCTTAGCAATTGTTGATGAAGCATGGAAAAAACACTTGCGTAAAATGGACGAATTGAAACAATCGGTTCAATTAGCCGTTCACGAACAAAAAGATCCTTTACTAATTTACAAATTAGAAGCTTTTAATTTGTTTAGAGCAATGATTGACAACGTAAACAAAGAAGTAATTTCTTTCTTGTTCAAAGGAGATCTACCAGCTCAAGAAAATCAAAAAATTCAAGAGGCAATAGATGTTGCTCCAAGAGAAGATTACGAGTTGAGTAAAGATGAGATTCCTAATAGTGAAGCTGCAAACCGTGAAGCGGGAGAAACCCAACCACGCCAAGTTACGGAAACTATTACTAGAGATATGCCCAAAATAAATCGTAATGATAACGTTACGGTACAAAACGTGGCTAACGGACAAATACAAGAAATGAAATACAAAAAAGCCGAGAGCTTAATCGCTTCAGGACAATGGGTATTAGTGAACTAAAAACCCTTTTATTTCTAAACAATAAAAACTCCACTGCGCAAGTAGTGGAGTTTTTTTATGCTTTTTATTTAGGAGCTATTCCTGCCCTACGCTACAAAGCATTTGGTCTCCCACCCTTTTTTTAGGCGCTTGCAGGAGCTTCTTGCAGTCGCTCTGCAACCACCATAAAAAGCGGCAGGTTACCGCCATGCGTTTTTCGCTGCGGTCAGGGCTAGGGATTTTGTGCTAAATAAGTACGTTTACGTTTTTTTTTTAAAACGATCTTATCCTACAACAGTACATAATTGAGATACTTGTAATATGGTACGATTTTTAAGTAATTTATTACTATAATTTGAAAATCAATAGTGAATGTCACTTTCAAGATTTATATCGTAGAAGTTACCAGAGCTTATAGTTGTTTTCAGAAAAATATAAAAAAGAAATAGTCAGCAAAGCAAGATTCATTAAAAACCTAAAAAAAACAAATACACTCTTATAGTATTCTATTATAACCTCAGTGGTTGCTACTTTGGACAAAATGACTACAACCACTAAATAACAAAAGATTTTTATTTATCTAAATGGGACCAAACCACCTAGATTTCAAATACTAAAGATGCGGATAGCATTTTTTCTATCGAAAAAATTGTTCTTAGACGCAATGTTTTTTTGCAGCAGGAAATAATCAAAACTTTATCATTAGAAAAATATATTTATTCGAAAACAAAAATGCACATTTCATCGATTACCACAATATAAAACCAAATTCAACTAGTACAAAATATTTTATTATCGACATTAAAAATACTAATTATAAGATTTATACCTACACCAGTGAAGAAGATTATCACAAGCACAGAAACCACTTTGAAATTCCGAAGGCATTGAATCATCAATCCTACGCCAAGACCTTGGAATAATGTTCGGTGATAAAAAGCCTTTTAGCAAATGTTACGTGGACAGTTCACTATCACTAGTGCAGCTTTGTACTAAAAATACTGTTTTTATCCCTATATTCGTTTCGGCATAAAAAACGCTGCTACAAAGTCCAAACCATTGCATAACACCAGAAAAAACTTTACGATTCGCTAACGAAAAGTACTAATAAGATAATTTAAATGAAAAAAGCAGTACTTTATATATTCCTATTTTCATCAATAGTGCTGTTAGCGGATTGCTTGATGTACTTTTATTATCAAATAAGCTTTGCAGGTTACTACAGTGACATAGTTTTGTTTTGGCTTTGGCTTTTTACGAGCATAATAGTTATCGTTCTGTACTGGAGAAAGATAATGGTCAAACTATTTTTCATAATTATGGTATTAGCACTGATAGGAAGTATTGTACCAATGATGATTCCATTTTATGCGATACTACTATCAATGACGCCTTCTGGATTACAATTTGACAAACAATTAAACACAAAATATCGAGCGCAAATTGTGGGTTACAGCATAATGACACTGCCTCGCTTTGAACTGATTGAAAAAAAAGGAATACTCGAAAAAAAATTGCTTCACTGCACTGAAATCGACTTTCAAGGGTTTAAAGACGATAGAATAGCTGTAAAATACGAATCACAACTTCGTTCTGACCTTAGAATTAGTGAAGCTAAAGACATCGCTTTTAAATCTGAAACTGATAGTACGGTTACGCTAGCTCTTTTATACGGACAACCTACTATCATTATAACTTTTGATAAAACTACAAAACAACTAAAACAAAGAAAATAAATAAAAAAGCAAAATAATCAAGTACAATCACACAACATAAATTGAGTAAGATAGCGGGCTTTGTTCGAAAGCGAATTAGATGTGCTTTGTAAAAAATTAAGCTATTGTTGAATGTTTATACTTTTTACTCCATTACACAACATTACCACGCTGAAAACCTTTGAAATCAATTTCCATAAAAAAACAAAAAATCATTAAAAATAAAAATAATTTTAACCTTATGACACCAAAACAAGTAGTTAAACTCAGTAATATAATTGGAATTACAGCAATAATTCTTTTAGCTTATTGGGTTTTTACCTTTATAACAATTCAAGTTTTCGGATTGAAAGTCTTTAAAGAAAATATTACGGAAACTTTTTATTTAAGTGTATTGGCAATTCTTGCTTTAATGGTGGGTTCCCTAATTGTCAATGTAATGTTTAACCTTACTCGAATTGCTGAAAATAAAGACAGTTCAGAAAATAAGGCAAACACTAATAAAAAAACATATTTTTTTATTTTAGCAATTTTTCCTTTAATTGCACTTATATTATTCGGTGGAGACTATTTGACATCAAATAAAAAAGAAAAAATGCTAATAAAATCTGCAGAATCAATTCTTTCTAAGAACAAAACCAACACTGCTAAATTATTAAATTATGAATTTTCTGAAAAATATATCATTGAAACCACTGATATTTTAGAAATATACTCTAAAACAGACAAAAATTTTCCAAACGTAAATTTATTGGTAAAAGACACTATAAATGGCTCTCCTACTTATTTAGGATTTAATCGATACGAAAGTGGAAATTTACAGGATACAATTACGCCAAAAAAACAAAATTATATTTATAAAACAACTCAAATAGAACGCGAGTATTTAGACAAAATATTTAGCAGAAAAAGTAATGAAATAAGATACAGTAATCGCAATGGAGAATATGAATTGTTTTATCCTTATATTCAAGGTGAAAAAATAATTGTACTCTATTTTTCTGAACAGCAAAGATATGGGAAAATTGGAAGTTAAAAAGCTGCAATCTATCAAAAGCTTTCCCTTAAAGTTGGAGCTTTTGCTGAATTAGTTTTTTTAAAGTATTGCCGTTTCGGTATAAAATAAGCTTTAACAAAGTCCCTTTTCTCAGAACAAAAAAAGACCTTGTTAACAAGGATAACTATCATGTAACAGAACACGATAGGCGGATTTGTAATCCGTGCTAATTCCAACTAACTTTTCATGAGTTATTCTAAGCCTAATTTTTATCTCAAATTATTCTGAGATATATTATAAAACCCTTTAAATATTTTTAAAAACTAAATGAATGTTATTTAACGTTCTGAACATTAGCACAAAAAATATATTTACACTTGCAATAACGTAACTTTTAAGTTACTTTTAAAAAATGAAAGTATGTGAAGTGATTGCATATGAAAATTACTTTGAAGATTTCCTTCTTGAACAGACTAAAAAAGTTCAGGGTAAAATCTTTAAAATTATTGACGCAATCGAAACTTTAGAAAGAGTTCCATCGAATTATCTTAAATCAATGGAAGGAACAAATGGTTTTTATGAAGCTCGAATTCAATTAGGTTCGAATATTTGGCGCATATTTTGTTTTTTCGATAACGGAAAACTAGTAATCCTACTCAATGGCTTTCAGAAAAAAACGCAGAAAACTCCCAAAAATGAGATTGAAAAAGCGTTGCGATTAATGAAAAAATATTACGAAGAAAAAAACAAATAAATTATGGAAACTAAAAGTTGGAAAGACATTAAAGACAATGTTTACGGGGAAAAAGGAACCGAAAGACGTGACGAACTAGAGAGAGATTTCCAAGGTTTCAAAATTGGCTTGTTATTAAAAAAAGCTCGCGAAGAAAAACATTTAACACAAACTGAACTTGGAGGTTTAGTGGATAAAAAAAGAGAATATATTTCAAGAATTGAAAATAACGGAAGCAATTTAACATTAAAGACGTTATACGATATTGTAGAAAAAGGACTTGGTGGAAAAGTAAAAATACAAATTGAATTATAAAGCTACGTCTATTAACAGCTAGTGTTTAGTTACATTATTAGCAATTACATAATTTACAAAATAACTATTACATTTTGGAAGCAAGAAAGATAAAAAAAGTCGAAAGCTTCTTAGCTTCAGGACAATAAACTTTTAAGAATGTTTAATATTCAGCTAAAAGCTAGTATATTATAATTCTCAATTAACAAAATAACTCCCTATTTTCTTTACATTTGAAATCCTATTAAAAACAAAAAAATGTCCTGGAAAAGCGATCTTACAATTCATACCGATTTACTTCTTACTAAAGAAAAACTTTATGACACCTATAATTTTGAATGTTCGTTTCCTGAAAAGGAAAAAGAAAGCGCTGAATACGGAGCGTATTCATTCCTACTAAATAATAAATCAATTGTATTTCGTGCTGCTAAAATTACTCCAACCAAAATTGGGCAATTTGTAACTTTATGGAAAAGAATTGAAAAAGGACCAATTCAACCTTTTGATTACACTGATGCAATTGATTTAATTGTGATTAGCGTCCGAAAAGAAAATCGTGTTGGACAATTTGTATTTCCTAAAGCAGTCCTTTGTGAAAAAGGAATTATTGCGACAATTACTAAAGAAGGCAAAAGAGCGATTCGAGTTTATCCGCCTTGGGATGAAGCTATCAATAAACAAGCTCAAAAAACGCAACAATGGCAATTGGAGTATTTTTTAGAAATTCCAACTGATGAAAAAGTTAACATCGAACGCGCAAAAATGTTGTACGGTTTATAAAACTGATTTCGGATTGTCAATAAAATAACGCGTTTCGATTCTTTTGATATCTTTTATAGAATTTTTAGCCCAAGCCAAACGTTTTTCTAAAATTTCATCATCCGATAAATGCCAATCAATGTTCGTTTTACGCAACCTACTCGTTAAGTTTTGAATTATTATTGCAGCAGAAACTGAGATATTCAGACTCTCTGTAAAACCTACCATCGGGATTTTAAGAAAACCATCCGCACGTTTGAGAATTTCTTCTGACAAACCGTCTCTTTCCGTTCCAAAAAACAAAGCACTCGGTTTTGAAATATCAAAATCATCCATTAAGCAATCACCTTCATGAGGAGTCGTAGCAATGATTTGGTAACCTTTATCTTTAAGAGTATCTACACAATTCGTAATACTATCAAAAGTATTGATATCAACCCATTTTTGAGCACCCATAGCAATTTCCTTATCAATACTTTTACCGTAACGCTGTTCGATAACATTCAATTCTTGAATACCAAAAACTTCACAGCTACGCATTACCGCGCTAGTGTTGTGCATCTGAAAAATATCTTCAACAGCAATGGTGAAATGTTTCGTTCTAGTTTCCAAAACTTTCAGGAATTTCTCTTTACGGTTGTCAGTCAGAATATTTTCAAGAAAATTAAGGTAATCGATATCAATCATTAGAATAAGTTTTTTGGCAAAAATAGTAAAAAAGAGTAGCTTTATCACTTTAGAATTGGCTTGTTCAATCTTCAATTTTTATTTGTGAATAGAAATTGATTTATGAATTTTTGCAGAATTTGCGTGAGGGATAGAGGCGATATCCTTTTCTGTACTTTTTAGGCCAGCAAAGATAAAGCCAAAAGCCCGGTCGCTTTTGCGAACACGCCCAAATAAAAAAAATATGAAAAAGAAATTAGTAGTCTTAACGGGAGCGGGAATTAGTGCAGAAAGCGGAATTAAAACTTTTCGAGATAGTGACGGACTTTGGGAAGGTCACAACGTAATGGATGTTGCAACGCCGGAAGGTTGGCGTAAAAATCCAGCTTTAGTATTAGATTTTTATAATCAAAGACGCAAACAGCTCAAAGAAGTTGAACCCAATCTAGGACATCAAATTTTAGCGGAATTAGAAAAGGAATTTGAGGTGTATATAATTACTCAAAATGTAGATGATTTGCATGAGCGTGCTGGAAGTACAAATGTTTTACATCTTCATGGCGAATTATTAAAAGTGAGAAGTGAAACAAACCTAAATTATATTTTGGATTGGTATGAGGATTTAAATTTTGGCGATGTGGATGACGAGAAAAATCAATTGAGACCACATATTGTTTGGTTTGGAGAGGACGTTCCTGCGCTTGATCGAGCTTTGGAAATTACACAAAGTGCCGATTTTTTTGCTGTAATTGGAACTTCTTTACAGGTTTATCCTGCTGCTGGATTAATCGATTTTACAGCTCGTGAAATACCGATTTTTTATATTGATCCTAAGCCAATAAAAATCCCTAATCTTAGAAATCCATTGCAAGTAATTCCAGAAGTAGCCTCAAAAGGTGTTGAAATTATGAGAAATAAGTTGCGTTCTTTTATTTAAAAAACAAAAAACAGAGAAAGTAGGGCTTTATCTAATTCAAATGTTATAAATCATACGGCTATTTTCTAATATCTGCTTATATTTGCGACTTTCGAACAAACAACTAAACAATGACTACTTTAAACGAATTGAATGCTATATCACCAATTGACGGTAGATATAGAAACAAGACTATTTCACTGGCTCCATTTTTCTCTGAAGAAGCTTTAATCAAATACCGCGTATTGGTTGAAATTGAATATTTCATTGCTTTGTGCGAAACGCCTTTACCTCAACTTGCAAACGTAAACCCAGATTTATTTGAGAGTTTACGTGCTATTTACAAAAATTTCTCTACTGAAGATGCACTTTGGATTAAAGAAACGGAGAAAGTCACGAATCATGATGTAAAAGCAGTTGAATATTTCATTAAAGATGCTTTTGAAAAACTAGGTTTATCAGAATATAAGGAGTTTATCCACTTTGGATTGACTTCTCAAGATATAAATAATACCGCAATTCCGCTTTCGACAAAAGAAGCTTTTGAGAAAGTATATATGCCATCGTTGATCACTTTGACTTCAAAATTAAAGGATTTAAGCATCGAATGGGCGGCTATTCCAATGCTAGCACGCACGCACGGACAGCCAGCTTCTCCTACTCGTTTGGGTAAAGAAATTGGCGTTTTTGTAGAACGTTTAGAAGAGCAAATGCGTTTGTTGTTTAATATACCTTTTGCAGCTAAATTTGGTGGAGCAACAGGAAACTACAATGCTCATCATGT
Source organism: Flavobacterium flabelliforme (assembly GCF_017948675.1). GTDB lineage: Bacteria > Bacteroidota > Bacteroidia > Flavobacteriales > Flavobacteriaceae > Flavobacterium > Flavobacterium pygoscelis. The sequence continues at coordinate 478,509 of NZ_JAGFBU010000002.1, read as the reverse complement.
AGCGTATCCACAAATTGACTGGAGAAAGTTTGGTGGAAAATTTGTGGAAGAAAATTTAGGTTTGCACCACTCCTTCCCTACTACACAAATTGAACATTACGATCACTTTGCAGCATTTTTTGATGCGTTAAAAAGAATTAACACTATCATTATAGATTTAGACAGAGATATTTGGACGTATGTTTCAATGGAATATTTTAAACAAAAAATAAAAGCAGGAGAAATAGGATCTTCAGCAATGCCGCATAAAGTTAACCCAATTGATTTTGAAAATTCAGAAGGAAATTTAGGAATTGCTAATGCTATTTTTGAACACTTATCTGCAAAATTACCATTGTCAAGATTACAACGCGATTTGACAGACAGTACGGTTTTAAGAAACATAGGAGTTCCAATGGGACATACTTTGATAGCATTTGAAGCAACATTAAAAGGTTTAAATAAATTATTATTAAACGAACCTAAATTTCACGAAGATTTAGAGAAAAACTGGGCCGTTGTTGCCGAAGCTATTCAAACCATATTGCGTAGAGAAGCGTATCCAAATCCTTATGAAGCTCTGAAAGGATTAACTAGAACCAATGAGGCGATTGACAAGAAAGCCATTCATGGTTTTATAGCAACACTTGACGTATCGGCAGAAATTAAAGCAGAATTAATGCAAATTACTCCTAGTAATTTCTTGGGAATATAAATACTACATTTTCTAATTAAAATAATCAATTCCCATTAAAAAGAACAAAACACTTCTTTTTAATGGGAATTTTTCATTTAAATCGTACTATAAACGCTCGTTTTAACAAAACATACTGTTATAAAAAAAATATTTTATATATCTTACCAAAATACAGAAAACCATAAAAAAACGAATAAACGCCTATGAGTACCGCAGAAACAGTAGCAAATGTATCACTCCATTTAGAACCCTTAATTAGTGATTTAGGATTAATATTAATGACAGCTGCTGTTGCAGTTTTATTATTTAAAAAAATAAAACAACCGCTGGTTTTAGGTTATTTGATTGCTGGATTTTTAGCGGGAAATCATTTTGATTTTTTCCCTTCTGTAAAAGATTTAAAAAGTGTAGAAGTTTGGGCTGAAATTGGAGTAATCTTTTTACTGTTTAGCTTAGGGCTCGAATTTAGTTTTAAAAAACTAATGAAGGTGGGCGGATCAGCATCAATTACCGCGGTCACACAAATAATTGCGATGATTGCAATAGGATATATGGTAGGACAATGGATCGGCTGGAAACCCATGGACAGTGTATTTCTAGGAGTTATTCTTTCTGTTTCATCCACGACAATTATTCTCAAAACCTTTGAAGAACTAGGTGTAAAAACACAAAAATTTGCTGGAATAGTTATAGGTTCTTTAATTGTACAAGATATTGTTGCTATTTTAATGATGGTATTACTCTCAACTATAGCTGTAAGCCAACAATTTTCAGGAACGGAATTATTACTATCGGTATTAAAATTGATTTTCTTTTTAACCATTTGGTTTGTAGGAGGGATTTTTTTCATTCCCACTTTACTAAAAAAAGCAAAGAACATATTAACTGACGAAATGCTGTTAATAGTCTCTCTTGCTTTATGTTTAATGATGGTTATTCTAGCCGCTAATGTTGGTTTTTCTCCTGCTTTGGGTGCTTTTATAATGGGATCTATTATTGCCGAAACGACACAAGCAGAACATATTGAACATTTGGTAAAACCGGTAAAAGATCTTTTTGGAGCGGTATTTTTTGTTTCTGTAGGAATGTTAATTAATCCAGATACTTTATATGAATATGCTTTTCCAGTAGCGATATTAACAGTTGTAGTTATCATAGGACAATCGATTAGCTCAACAGCAGGCGCTTTACTTTCGGGTTTACCTCTAAAACAATCAGTCCAAACAGGAATGAGTTTATCTCAAATAGGGGAATTCTCTTTTATCATAGCCACACTAGGAATGTCGCTAAAAGTAACCAGTGATTTCCTCTATCCTATTGTGGTGGCAGTATCTGCAGTAACGACTTTTACGACGCCTTTTATGATTAAATTTTCCACTCCATTTTCTGAATATTTAGAAAAGAAATTACCACGAAGATGGATTAAACGAATTGAAAGATATAGTGCCAATGCACAGTCAATCAAATTAGTGACCAATTGGCAAATAGTGGTTCGCGCTTTTTTAACCCAAGTAATTATACACTCGGTAATTATCGTAGCAATGATATTGCTTTCTTCTAAATATATTTTACCATTGGTAGAAGTAACTCAATACGGAAATATCTTTGGCGCCTTAATTACTTTAGTAATAATATCACCTTTTTTATGGGCATTATCCTTACGACGTGTAGCAGTAAAAGAGGTGGCAATTTTAAGAGAAGAACGCAAATACCGCGCTCCAATTTTGATGATGATCTTATTGAGAATGGTTTTAGCACTTTTTTATATTGGCTTGTTACTTAATATCTTTTTTTCGCCTATAATTGCTTTCGTAGCCTTGATAGTAGTGGTATTTGGTTACTTTATTTTCCCTAAAAAACTAAATGCACATTACCATAAAATTGAAGATCATTTTCTAAGAAATCTAAATGCTAGAGAAATCAAAAAAGCAGTTAGAAGCCGAAGTGATTTAACACCTTGGGATGGACACATGTCTACTTTTGAAATTGCTCCAACTTCAAATGTAGTGGGAAAAACACTAGAAGAGTTACGAATTAGAGAGCAATTAGGTATTAATATCGCCTTTATCAAACGAGGTGAATTCACTATAAATATTCCCAATAAAAATGAGCGTCTGTTTCCAGGCGACGAAATTTGTATCATTGGAACCGATAATCAAGTCAAAGATTTTAAACTTTATTTGCATCAAAATGAAATTGAACTTCCTGAAATTATTGAAACTGATATTATCCTAAAGCAACTAGAAATTAAAGAAGAAGAATTTATAGGCGCTACAATTAGGGAATCACAGCTTCGTGAAAAAACAAATGCTCTGATTGTAGGAATTGAAAGAAGCGGAAAAAGAATTCTTAATCCCGAATCAAACATGATTTTAGAAAAAAATGATATTCTTTGGGTGGTAGGGAGTAAAAAATTATTAAATATATTTTTCAAAAATTAATAGTTTTATCTCCTTTTAATGAATCCTGTCACCCTATCTTTTTGTCTGACAGGATTTACTTTTCAATAAAGATTAGAATTAATCAATATTTTATATCTTTCCATCTCATAAAACAAACAAAACGACTATAAATCAACTAAATAGACTTAATCCTAAAGGACTTTATGCCAAAAAATAAAATATTAATCTTGTTTTCCCATCCCTTATTCGAAAAATCTCATGCGAATAAAGCGTTGGTAGAAAATATTCCCAATTCAGAAAACATCACTTTTCATGATTTATATGAGGAATATCCCGATTTTGATATTGATGTAAAACGCGAACAAGCATTGTTAAGTGAGCATGACATCATTATATGGCATCATCCCATGTATTGGTACAGTTGCCCGCCACTAATGAAGCAGTGGATTGACATGGTTTTAGAATACAATTGGGCTTATGGAAAAAAAGGGAAAGCCTTGCAGGATAAAATTATTTTTCAAGTCATTACTACCGGCGGAGATAAAGAAAATTATTGCGAAACAGGTAGTCATCGTTATAGTATTTTAGAACTATTAGAACCATTTAATCAGACGGCAAAAGTGTGTAACATGCTATATTTACCTCCTTTTGTCGTACATGGAACTCACAATATGACACAAGAGGATTATTCTAAAAACGGCATAGTTTATGGCTATTTTTTAGATTATCTAGAAAACAATATTATAGATTCTGAGGGAATTTTGCAATACCATTATTTAAACGAGTGGTTCGCAACAATACAAGTTTAATATGGAAACTGATTTTTTATTACAAGCAATCATCTATTTAGCAGCAGCCGTAATTTGTGTACCTATTGCAAAAAAATTAGGCTTAAGTTCTATTTTAGGATATTTATTAGCGGGAATAGTAATTGGTCCTTACGTACTTGGATTTATTGGTCAAGAAGGTCAAGATATTATGCACTTTGCTGAATTTGGGGTGGTAATGATGTTATTTTTGATTGGTCTAGAACTAGAGCCTCGGAAGTTTTGGAAAATGCGAAAATTCATTCTCGGTATAGGTTCTGCACAATTAGCAGGTACAACACTAATTTTATTCTTGGGATTCCTCTTTTTTATGGATTGGAATTGGAAAACAGGATTGGCTATTTCACTGGCATTAACACTATCCTCGACTGCAATTGTATTGCAAACCTTAAAAGAAAAGGGATTATTAAACACCTCATTAGGAAGATCCTCATTTGCAGTTTTACTATTTCAAGATATTGCCGTAATCCCTATCCTAGCTTTTTTACCACTTTTATCAACAGTTAATATTGATGTAACCAATGACGGACCCCAATCATTGATTGCGGGTTTTCCTAGTTGGTTACAAACGGTAATTGTATTGGGAATCATATCTACTATTTATTTTGCTGGCCGTTATGTTCTTGTTCCTATATTACACATTATTGCAAAAACTAGATTACAGGAATTATTTACTGCCTCTGCTTTATTATTGGTAGTTGGTGTTTCGTATTCCATGCAATTAGTAGGCCTAAGTCCTGCACTTGGTGCTTTTATGGCAGGAGTCGTATTGGCAAACTCAGAATTTAGACATGAATTAGAAGGTGATATTGCTCCTTTTAAAGGATTACTTTTGGGGCTTTTCTTCTTGGGAGTTGGCGCTTCCATAAACTTTCAATTAATTCTCAACGATCCTATTTTTATTTTTGTTTTTGGAGCCATTTTAACATTGGTAAAATTTACTGTTTTATTCTTTATTAGTAGATTTAATAAAAAAAAGACAGATCAAAATTTTCTCTTTGCTTTTGGATTGAGTCAAGCGGGAGAATTTGGTTTTGTGATCATGAGCTTCTGTATGCAATTGAATATCATTCCAACTATTCTAGCCAATCAAGTAATGGCTGTCATTGCCATGAGCATGGTAGCGACTCCTTTTTTGTTGTTAATAAATGAAAAACTCATTTATCCATTTACCAGAAATAGAGAAAGAGCTACTGGACCAAAAAAAGAAAATGATTATATAGATGAACCTACTCCCGTTATCATTGCAGGTTTTGGTCATTTTGGAAGTACTGTAGGACGGTTGTTAAAAGCCAATAAGGTAAAACTAACCATTCTAGATTACGATTCGGAGCGTATTGATTTATTAAGAAAAATGGGGTTTAAAGTCTATTATGGTGACGCCACACGATTGGAATTATTAAAAGCAGCGGGTTGTGAAAATGCAAAACTTTTTATAGCTGCAATTGATAATCCAACGGTCAATTTGCAAGTGATTGAAACCTTAAAAAAGCATTTTCCAAATTTAAAAATCCTAACACGTGCTCGAAACCGAAATGATGCCTATGAACTCATTGATCATCAAGTTAAACATATTTATAGAGAAACGTTATACAGTGCGGTAAATATGGGTGTTGATGCGTTAGTTGCATTAGGACATCGCAAATATTCAGCCACAAGACAAGGACAACAATTTATAAAATACGACGAAATTACAACTAAAAAATTAGCTGAAAAAAGGCACGATAAAATGGCCTATATGATTACAATGAAAGAGGAAGTAGATTTACAAGAACAACTTCTTAAGACTGATATTTATTCGCAAGTTGCCGCAACAAACCACAGTTGGGATAGCGAGCATCTAAAAAATAACTTAGCCGACAATAACGAATAACATGAAAGTTTCGCTTATTTTTTTAAATTTTAAAATGAAATTAAATAAAAAAGCATAATTAAAATCCAAAAGGGAAATTAATTATGCTTTTTTTTATACTTAAAAAATTATTTTACTGGAATATTAGCTAAAATTTCTAAAACAAATTTCCAGAATTTCTGAGAAGAGGTAATACTAGCTCTTTCGTCTGGTGAATGCGCACCGTGAATAGTTGGACCAAAAGAAATCATATCCATTTCTGGATAATTAGTTCCAAGGATTCCACATTCTAAACCGGCGTGACAAGCTACCACCTGAGGTTTTTCGTTATTTTGTTTTTCATAGATTCCAACCAAAACATCTAATATTTCTGATTCTGAATTAGGAGTCCATCCAGGATATGAACCTGAAAACTCTACTTCGCAACCCATCAATTCAAATGCAGAACGCAAAGCGTTAGCCAAATCGAATTTAGAGGTTTCAACAGAAGAACGTGTTAGACATTGTACAGAAAGTTGTCCATCGCCTAAAACTACTTTTGCTATATTATTTGATGTTTCTACCAGATTATCAAAATCGGCACTCATTCTGTAAACGCCATTATGAGCGGTGTACATCGATCTTACAAAATAAAACTGTGCAATAGACGGCATTACTTTAGCAGGAGCAACATCCATTTTTTCAAAAACAACTTCTAAATCAGGTTCTGTAGTTTTGAATTCTGTTTTTATTTCGTTTACAATTTGTTGCATATCAAAAACAAATGCTTCATCATAAACTCCCGCAATACTAACTTTAGCAGTACTTTCACGCGGAATTGCATTACGCAAACTACCTCCAATTATCTCCGAAATTTGCAATCCAAAATTATCAAAACCATCAAATAACAAACGGTTCATGATTTTGTTAGCATTCCCCAAACCTTTGTGGATATCCATTCCTGAATGTCCCCCTTTCAAACCTTTAACCGTAATGGTATATCCTACTGAACCTTCAGGAGTTTCCTCTTCATCATATTCTGCAGTTGCAGTTACATCAATTCCTCCAGCACAACCAATATCAATTTCATCATCTTCTTCAGTATCCATGTTCAACAAAATCTGACCTTGTAAAACACCTCCTTTAAGATTTAAAGCTCCAGTCATTCCTGTTTCTTCATCAATAGTAAACAAAGCTTCGATAGCAGGATGCGGAATATCGGTACTTTCTAAAATTGCCATGATAGCCGCAACTCCAAGACCATTATCGGCACCAAGAGTAGTTCCTCTTGCACGAACCCAATCCCCATCAACATACATATCGATTCCTTGCGTGTCAAAATCAAAAACGGTATCGTTATTTTTTTGATGCACCATGTCTAAATGTCCTTGAAGCACAATTGCTTTTCGGTTTTCCATTCCTGCCGTAGCCGGTTTACGAATAATTACGTTACGGATTTCATCTTCAAAAGTTTCCAATCCAAGGCTTTCGCCGAATTTCTTCATGAATTCAATTACGCGATCTTCTTTTTTAGAAGGGCGAGGAACAGCATTCAAATCAGCAAATTTATTCCAAAGTGCTTTTGGCTCTAGATTTCTTATTTCTTGACTCATTTATTTTAGTTTCAGGTTTTACAATTTAAGATTCCAAAGTTACAAAGTTTAAATTCTTTTTCAGTACTAATTGATATTGTAATTATATTTACATTTAGAAAAACATACTGTGAAACGCAAATACATTCTTCCTTTCTTTTTACTGTTGCAAATAGTACTCTTGAAAATCATTCCCTATTTTCCTGAAGTTGTAGAACATTATTATAGTAACGGAATCTACCCTATTATTTCTAAAATTGAACGAATTGTTTTAGGCATCATTCCCTTTTCTATTGGTGATATCCTTTATTTTGTACTTATTATTCTAGGAATAAAATGGCTATTTGCAAAAAGAAAAACGTGGAAATTAGATTGGAAAAATAATATTTTGGCAGTTTTAAGTTTTCTGTCTATTTTTTATTTTTGCTTTCATATGCTTTGGGGTTTTAATTATTACCGCCAACCTCTCTTTGAAAAAATGTCAATTGAGCGTGATTATTCTGATGCCGATCTTTTGGCTTTCACCAAAAAAATTATTGCTAAAACAAATGCTGTCCATAATCTGATTACTAAAAATGATAGTTTGAAAGTCGTAGTTCCTTATTCTCAAGAACAGGTTTTTAAAATGAGTTTGAATGGATATAAAATGCTTTCAAATCAATATGCATTCTTTGACTATAAAAATCCAAGCATCAAAAAATCATTATTCAGCTTACCACTAACTTATATGGGTTTTGGTGGATACTTGAATCCGTTTACCAATGAGGCGCAAGTAAATTATCTTGGTCCGATGTATAGTTTTCCGATGACAACTAATCATGAAATGGCGCACCAAATGGGTTTTGCCAGCGAAAGCGAATGTAATTTTATCGGTTTTCTATCTTGTGTAAATAATGAAGATTATTATATTCAGTATTCTGGCTATAGTAATGCTTTGCGTTATTGTTTGGGAAATTGGTACGCAAGAGATGAAAAAGTTTATGATGAATTATTAAAAACAGTTCACCCCGGAATTTTGAAAAATTATAAAGAAAGTGAACTTTTCTGGAAACAGTATGACACCATTATTGATGAAGGTTTTCATGCTTTTTATGATCAATTTCTAAAAGCGAATCAGCAACAAGACGGTTTAGAGAGTTATAGCAAATTCGTGAATTTGATGGTCAATTATTATAAGGAAAGAGAGTTTTGAAATCCTCTCCCCCAACCCCTCTCCGAAGGAGAGAGGAGCCGAAACTGGAATAAATTTATTGTATAATTCTAACTTAGAAAAAGAAAAAACAATTTATGATACCATCATGTAATCAGCATCGCTGAGATACTTTCTTCGTCAGTATGACAAAATAAAGCTATAGACTATTTTAAATAATAAGTAAAATTTAATTTTGAACTTGATTTTTGCTACTGATATTGACTTTTGAAATTGTTATCTACTTTTGAAATTGATTTTTGAAATTAAACCCTTTATATCTCGTCGCTAATAAAAGTCGTAAAACTTTTCTTTTTATAAGGTCTAATAATCAATCGGCCTTCACGATCAAAACGGATGTAATTGTAAACCCAATTTAGGAAAACCACGGCTTTATTTTTGAATCCGATAAGTGAAAATAAGTGAACAAACATCCAAACAAACCAAGCAAATACACCACTAAAATGATAATGAGGCAAATCGACCACGGCTTTATTTCTACCAATTGTTGCCATGGAGCCTTTGTCATTATACTCGAAAGCTTTGATAGGTTTGTTTTGAATTAATTTAAGCAAGTTTTCCCCCAATAATCTTCCTTGTTGCAAAGCAGGTTGTGCCATCATAGGATGTCCTTGCGGATAAGCTTCTGACTCCATAGAAGCAATATCGCCCAAAGCAAAAATATCGCTGTAACCCACCACTTGATTGAATTCGTTTACTCGAATGCGTTCTACTTTTTCTACCAATGATTTACTGTCTAATCCCGCAACGATTGCTCCTTGCACTCCTGCGGTCCATATTACGGTAGCGGTATCAAAAATCAAATCAGAATTAGTGGTTATTGTACGACCGTCGTAATTAGTAACACGAACATTTTTCCAAATTTTGACACCAAGATTCGTTAAAAACTTTTCTGCGGCAGCTGAGGATTTCTCACTCATGGTGTTTAGGATTCGGTCTCCGCTCTGAATCAAGTTGATTTGCATTTTGGCAATATCAAGATCGGGATAATCTTTTTGTAGAATCGCTTTTTTCATTTCAGCAAGAGCTCCAGAAAGTTCTACTCCTGTTGGTCCTCCACCAACAAGAACAAAATTAATAAGGCTGTTTTGCTCTGCTACATCTTTAGTTAGAACTGCTTGTTCGAAATTCTCTAAAATCAGACTTCTAATATTAAGCGATTGCGGTATGGTTTTCATCGCCATACTATTGCGTTCCATTTCTTTATTTCCAAAATAATTGGTTTTAGAACCCGTTGCTATTACCAGATAATCATAACTTAATTCTCCAATTTCAGCGATTACTTTTTTGTTTTTGGTATCAATTTCTTCTACATTAGTGAGTCTAAAATAAAAATCATCATATTCCTGAATTACTTTCCTAATTGGATAGGCAATAGAACCTGCTTCGAGTCCGCCAGTTGCGACTTGATACATCAAAGGTTGAAAATTATGATAGTTGTGTTTGTCTAACAGCACAACCTGTACTTTTTTATTTTTGAGTTTTTTGGCTAATGCAATTCCGGCGAAACCGCCACCTATAATCACTATTCTTGGTAAAGTTGAATTTGGGATATTCATATATATTGAGGATGCTGAAATTAAGAGTGGCTAATATACGAAGTAATATCCTCTTTTTTAATTTATCTCCGAAGGTGAGGCGAGTCTAGCCTTGAGAAAAAATAGATTTCTGATTGTAGATCAACGATTTTTGCTTGCAGATTTAAACTAATTATTAGGAACTTTTTTTAAATAATTTACTTTTATTAAAACGTGTAATGAAAATAAAATGATGTAATTAGCCCCGATTGTAGCGGCATCCCTTGCTGATGTTGTGCGGAGCAACAGCAACAGCGAGGATATAGCGTAAAGCGGGACAACTCGTTGTTAAGTATTAAAAAATTGGTGCTCCTAAAAAAAAGACTGTCCTTTGTAACAAAACCGATCATTGGATTACTAACGTATGTATGAGTGATAATCTAGAACATTCTTTTGTAAAGCAGTTGCGCGAAAATCAGAATATAATCCACAAAATATGTAGGTTATATACTAACGACGACGACGCTCACAAGGATTTGTTTCAAGAAATTACGATTCAGTTGTGGAAGGCATTTCCGAAGTTTAGAGGCGACAGTAAGTTTTCTACTTGGGCATATCGAGTCGCTCTGAATACGGCGATCACTTTGTATAGAAAAACCAAACGTTCTATAAACACAGTAGAATTTGAAGGGCGTCAACATTTTCTGAATGATGTAGAATACGATTATGAGGAGGAAGAACAATTAAAACTAATGTACCAAGCGGTTTACCAACTGAATGACATTGAGAAAGCGTTGATATTTATGTATCTTGAAGACAAAGATTATCATGAAATATCAGAAACATTAGGGATAAGCGAAGTAAATGCTCGCGTAAAAATGAATAGGATAAAAGGGAAATTAAAAAAAATATTAAATCCATTAGGAATATGAAAGAGCTGGATTTACTAAAAAAAGATTGGCAAAAGATTGATAATTCTTTTGTACAAGTATCGGAAACTGAGATTTACAAAATGATTCATAAAAAATCATCTTCCATTGTGAAGTGGATTTTTATAATTAGTATTTTAGAATTTATAGTTTTGAATTCGCTGAGCTATTTAATGCCGAATGAAAAAATAAGCGATTCTACAATTGTGGAGCTAGTAATTAGTATTTTAGATTATTTTAGCTACGGAGTGGCACTATTTTTTATGTATTTATTTTATAGAAATTACCGTTCTATATCCGTTACTTCGAATACAAAAAAATTAATGGAATGCATTTTAAACACCAGAAAAACAGTACGCTATTATATTATTTTTAATATATTGCTTGTATTTGTTATGTCAATAGTGGTGTTTTTTAATGAGTTTCAAATTGAATATGCCAACAACAATGGAGCAAAAATGATTTTCATATGCCTGTTAATGCTGTTTTTTATAGCACTTATAATTGGTGTTGTATGGCTTTTTTATCAATTAATTTACGGAATCTTATTAAAGAAGTTGAATAGAAATTATGTAGAATTAAAGAAAATTGATCTGTAAATGATTTCCTTGAATTACAAATTAAAATCTGCATTACTGTATTTCACAAGCTTCTTTTATTTAAATGAATGCTAGTTTTCATGCTTAATCACACTATTTTTACAATACTTTTATATTTTGTAAAGTTTAGACTAACAAACCTTGGCTATTTATTGGTTGTCTTTTTCTAATCATCTATCTTTGCATTCATAAAATTTTAAAAAATGATTAAGATTACTTTACCCGATGGGTCAATTAGAGAGTATGCTTCTGATGTAAGTCCAATGGATGTTGCGAAAAGCATAAGTGAAGGATTTGCTAGAAACGTGATTTCGGCTTCTTTTAATGGTACAACTATTGAGACCACTACTCCATTGACGACGGACGGAAATCTTACATTATACACTTGGAATGATGAGAATGGTAAGAAAGCTTTTTGGCATTCTACTTCTCACGTAATGGCACAAGTTTTAGAAGAAATGTATCCTGGAATTAAATTAACACTAGGACCTGCAATTGCCAATGGATTTTATTATGACGTAGATTTTGAAGATCATAAAATTACAGATGCTGATTTCAAAAAAATTGAAGACCGCGTTCTAGAAATTTCAAGAGGAAAGCACGAATTTAAATTACGTCCGGTTTCTAAAGCAGCAGCTTTAGAATTATACAAAGACAATGTTTATAAAACAGAATTAATTACTAATCTTGAGGACGGAACAATTACATTCTGCGATCATGATACGTTTACTGATTTATGTCGCGGTGGTCATATTCCAAACACTGGAATTATCAAAGCGATGAAAATTATGAGTGTTGCTGGTGCTTACTGGCGTGGTGATGAGAAAAACAAGCAATTGACACGCGTTTACGGAACATCATTCCCTAAACAAAAAGATCTTACAGAATATCTAGCATTATTAGAAGAAGCGAAACGCAGAGATCATAGGAAATTAGGGAAAGAGCTTGAGTTGTTTGCTTTTTCAGCAAAAGTAGGTCAAGGTTTACCATTATGGTTACCAAAAGGAGCTGCTTTAAGAGATCGTTTAGAGCAATTTTTGAAAAAAGCACAGAAAAAAGGGGGTTACGAACAAGTAGTAACACCGCATATTGGTCAGAAAGAATTATATGTAACTTCTGGTCACTATGCAAAATATGGTGCAGATAGCTTTCAACCGATAAGTACACCGCATGAAGGAGAAGAGTTTTTGTTAAAACCAATGAACTGTCCGCATCACTGTGAAATTTATAATGTAAGACCATGGTCATACAAAGATTTACCAAAACGTTACGCTGAGTTTGGAACTGTTTACAGATACGAACAAAGTGGTGAATTACATGGTTTAACTCGTGTACGTGGGTTTACTCAGGATGATGCGCATATTTTTTGTACTCCAGATCAACTAGATGAGGAATTCAAGAAAGTAATTGACCTTGTCCTTTATGTATTTGGTTCTTTAGGATTCGAGAATTTTACTGCTCAGATTTCATTAAGAGACAAAGAAAACAGAGAAAAATATATTGGTACCGATGAAAATTGGGAAAAAGCAGAGAATGCAATTATAAGCGCTGCAGCCGATAAAGGATTGAATACGGTTATTGAATATGGTGAAGCCGCTTTTTATGGTCCGAAATTAGATTTCATGGTCAAAGATGCTTTAGGAAGACAATGGCAATTAGGAACAATTCAGGTAGATTACAACCTACCGGAACGTTTTGATTTGACATACAAAGGTTCTGACAACGAATTACATAGACCTGTAATGATTCACAGAGCGCCATTTGGCTCAATGGAACGTTTTATAGCAATTTTATTAGAGCATACTGCAGGAAATTTCCCATTGTGGTTAATGCCAGAACAGGCTATAATATTGTCTTTGAGCGAGAAATATGAAATATATGCGAAAAAAGTTTTAGATTTGCTAGAAAATCACGAAATTCGCGCCCTCATAGATAACAGAAACGAAACTATTGGTAAGAAAATCAGGGATGCCGAAATGCAAAAAATCCCATTCATGCTGATCGTTGGTGAAGAAGAAGAGAAAAATGGAACAGTTTCTATCCGCCGTCATGGTCAGGAAGGAAAAGGAAATATTACAATTACAATCGATGAATTTGCTGCAATTGTAAATGATGAAATCAGCAAAACATTAAAAGTATTTACAGTTTAACTTAAATTATAAAGTCATAGCAATAAGAAGCAACAGAGGTTACCAACCTCGCGTAGAAAAAAAAGATGCCCATAGAATAAACGGCCTTATTCGTGGTATACAAGAAGTACGACTTGTAGGTGAAAACATAGAGCCTGGAGTTTTTAAACTTACAGAAGCTTTGCGTTTAGCAGATCAATTTGAACTGGATTTAGTTGAAATCTCACCTAATGCAGAGCCGCCAGTTTGTAAAATCATGGATTACAAGAAATTTGTTTACGAACAAAAGAAACGTGATAAAGTCCTAAAAGCAAAGTCTACTCAGGTAACTGTGAAGGAAATTCGTTTTGGACCTCAAACCGATGAGCATGATTACGAATTCAAGAGAAAGAACGCTGAAAAATTCTTAAAAGAGGGCGCAAAATTAAAAGCATTTGTTTTCTTTAAAGGACGTTCTATTATCTATAAAGATCAAGGTCAAATCTTATTATTAAGATTAGCGACGGATCTAGAAGAATTTGGTAAAGTTGAAGCGATGCCAGTTCTAGAAGGAAAGAGAATGATTATGTTCATTGCTCCTAAGAAGAAGAAATAGTCCTCCCCCAACCCCTCCGAAGGAGGGGAGAAAGGATAGGGAGTAAATAATAACACTTCTCGGCTCCCTCTCCTTCGGGGAGGGCTGGGGAGGGGAAAGATAAGTAAGTAAGAATAAATTAAAACACTAGGAAAAAATGCCTAAAATGAAAACCAAATCTAGCGCCAAGAAACGTTTTAAAGTTACTGGTTCTGGAAAGATTAAAAGAAAGCATGCTTTTAAAAGTCACATCTTGACTAAAAAATCTAAAAAACGTAAATTAGCATTGACTCACTCTGCGCTAGTTCACAAAACAGATATGAAAAGTATTAAACAACAATTAAGAATTATCTAATAAGTCTAAAGTTAGAAAGTCTTAAAGTCCAAAGTTAATTACTTTCGACATTTGACTTTTGACATTTGACTAAAGATTTCTTTAGGTTAAAACAATTTAAAATAACCTTGGAGTATGGCCATTAAGTGCTTTTGATTAAATTCAGGCCGCCTGCTACAAAAAAACAATAAAATTATGCCAAGATCGGTAAATTCAGTTGCTAAAAGAGCAAGAAGAAAAAAAATAATGAAGCAAGCCAAAGGTTTCTTTGGTAGACGTAAAAACGTTTGGACAGTTGCTAAGAACGCGGTAGAGAAAGCAATGTGCTACGCTTACCGTGACAGAAAAGTGAATAAAAGAAATTTCCGTGCTTTATGGATTCAACGTATCAACGCTGGAGCTAGATTGGAAGGAATGTCTTATTCTCAATTCATGGGTAAAGTGAAAAAGCATAACATCGAATTGAACCGTAAAGTTCTTGCAGATTTAGCTATGAATCACCCAGAAGCTTTCAAAGCAATACTTAATAAAGTAAAATAAACGTTTTATCAACATAATTTAGATTACTTACTTATATAAAAAACTCATTCGTTACGGCGAATGAGTTTTTTTTTGCTTTACAAAGATTATATTTGTTTTCATGAATAGTTTAATTTCCCACATCCAAAAGTTTATTCCTTTGAATAATGAAGAGGCCGAAATTGTGTTGTCTTATTTTAAAATCGAAAAATTTAAAAAGAAACAACTCTTATTACAAGAAAATCAAATCTGTAATAAACAATATTTCATTGTAAATGGGTGTGTTCGCTTTTACATTAATACTACAAAAGGAACTGAACAAACTACTCAATTTGGAATTGAAAATTGGTGGATAACCGACTATTTAAGTTTTCAATACCTAACGCCTTCCTCTTTTAATATTCAAGCCATTGAGAACATAGAAATACTTTCTATAGAGAGAAATTCATTTGAAGCTTTATTAGAACGATTGCCTAAATTAGAAAAATACTTTAGATTAGTACTTCAAAAATCTTTTGGTGCAGCACAAGTTCGTATTAAATATCTTTTTACGATGTCAGCCGAAGAGCGATTTCATCACATGAATGACTATTTTCCTGAATTTATTCAACGGGTTCCTCAATATATGATCGCTTCCTATTTGGATTTTTCTGCAGAATTTATGAGCAAAATTCGCTCCGGAAAAGTTTGATTTACTTTTCTTGAAGTACTTCAAGTTTTTCGAAAACATATTACCGCAACTTTGTAATGAATTTAAAAACACATTCATGATGCAAACAAGAGTAAACATTTTACAAACGCAACCAGAAGCTTATAAAGCAATGATGGGATTAGAAAAATATATTGCTTCTACGTCCTTAAGTTCTACTCATAAAGAACTCATTAAAATCAGAGCTTCTCAAATTAACGGCTGTGCTTATTGTATTAATATGCATACTAAAGAGGCTAGGAAAAAAGGCGAAACAGAACAAAGAATTTATCTATTGAACGCTTGGAGGGAGACTAATCTATACACAACTGAAGAACAAGCAATTCTTGCAATGACTGAAGAGGTGACTTTGATTCAAAATAAGCTATCTAAAGCAACTTATGAACAAGCAAAATCACTTTTTGATGAAAGATACATTGCAGAAATAATCATGATGATTACAACAATTAATGCTTGGAATCGTATAGCAATTGCAACAACAATGCCTCTTGATTAATTTTTTCTAAAATCCCAATCGAAAAGGTTGGGATTTAGTTTAAAAACATTTATTTATCGTCCTAAATACATAGATTTTTAATTAACCTTGTATTACAATTCAAAACTGAATTTATTTGAAAAATTTTTATTTTATAATAATAATAATAATAATAACCACAAGCAATCACAATCCTTATTTCAAAGCAATTGATAATGTAAGGTTACAATACGGTATGTGAATTAAAATAAATTCAAAATCTATAAAACTTATCAAGAAAGCACTCTTATAAAAAAGATAATAAAATTAGTAATTAAAGAAGACTTTTTGATTTCAAAATAAACCTGTTCTCTGCTAATATTTCATACTAAAACTTAACTAAATATTTTTTATATATGAAATAATAAACGTTATTTGGTTGCTATTTAAATTCTAACAAAGGATATGAAATTACTCTTTTCAATACTTTTTTTCTTTATTTTCTCCTTTGCTTTCCCCCAAGTCAAACTTCTTTCTTGGAATATTGAAAACCTTGGCAAATCTAAATCAGATTCTACGTTAACATTCATTGCTAAAACAATCAAGAACTACGATATCATAGCCATTCAAGAAGTAGTCGCTGGAGTTGGCGGCGCACAAGCAGTTGCAAAACTAGTAGAAAGACTGAATGGAACGGGAGTAAAATGGGATTATACTATTAGTGATCCAACTAGTAGTAGCGCTTATAAAACAGAACGATATGCTTTTATATGGAAAACAAATACTGTAAAGAAAATAGGAAAAGCATGGCTGGAACAAAAATACCATTTAGAGATTGATCGCGAACCTTACTACTGCACATTTCAATATCAAAATAAACAATTTACAGTAGTTAACTTTCATGCCATTACAAAAAACAGACAACCAGAAACCGAAATTAAATATTTTAAGTTTCTACCTAATGAATATCCTGACTTGAACTTAATTTTTGTGGGTGATTTTAATTGTCCTCAATCCCATACTGTTTTTAATCCTTTGAAAAAAATGGGATACAAATCTATTTTAGTAGGCCAAAAAACTTCGTTGAAAAAAGATTGTAAAATTGATATTTGTTTGGCTTCTGAATTTGATAATATGTATTTTAATGTTGCCCAAATTAAGCACCTTAATTCTGGAGTAATTCATTTTTACAAAAACTTCAACTCGCTTAATGAATCCCGAAAAATATCGGATCATATTCCTATTTGGTTTGAATTTTTATTAAATTAAAACTCTATTTAAAAATAGAATTGAGAATCTTAAAAAGTCAGTATAAATTATTTTACTAAAAAGGAATCATATACTCCAATGAATAATAAAAAAACTAAGTTTTCATTTTTTTCTTTCTTGCTGCTGGGAACAATACATTATTAAGAATTAAGCGGTAACCAGGTGAATTAGCATGTAAATCAAGTACAGTAGGCGGATCACCCACTTGATGTTGAAAATCTTCGGGATCATGTCCTCCGTAAAAAGTAAACATTCCTTTCCCTTTTTGACCGTGTATGTAGCGAGCTTCACCATTTAATTCACAACTTCCCATCACCAAGACATTTGATTTTATAAGTTCTGAATCAAAAGCAGTTGTTTGTCCCATAAAACCTTTAACAAGTTGGGTATGATTCTGACAAAGCATACTAGGAATAGGATCCCATTTTGCAGAAAATTCCATGAGTGTAAAATAATCTTTCTCCATCGGAATTTTTCTTTTTGTAGTCATATCTATATCTGAAAATTCATATATTTCAGGTCTTCTTTCTAAAGTAAAATCTTTGAAAGCGAAAGAATTATTATAATTTATCTTCGATTGATAATTGCCTTCGCTTGCATCACCATCAAACATAGCCTCACAAATATCAAGACCATCTGCTGCCAAGGCGATATCAAAACTATCTGTTGCGGAGCACATGGCAAACATGAATCCGCCACCAATTACAAAATCCCTAATTTTTTTGGCAACAGCTCCTTTTTCTTGCGACACTTTTGGATAGCCTAATTTAATAGCAAGTGCTTCAGATTCTTTCTTTTGATCAATATACCAAGGTACATTTTTGTAAGCACCATAAAACTTCCCGTACTGTCCTGTAAAATCTTCATGATGCAAATGCAACCAATCGTAAAGTAAAAGTTGATCACTTAAAACTTCTTCATCATATATAGCTGTAAAAGGAATTTCGGCATAAGTTAATACAAGAGTAACGGCATCATCCCAAGGTTTCTTTCCCTTAGGTGTATAAACAGCAATCTTGGGTGCTTTTTCTAAAAGAACAGATTCCATATTTTGAGAAGGACTCGCTATTTGGTTTAAAATACTTACTTGTTCTGCATCAGAAATAATTTCAAAACTTACTCCTCTAATTTGGCATTCTTTTCGGATTTCTGGCGCATCCGGTAGTAAGAAAGAACCGCCTCTATAATTGAGTAACCAACTCGCTTTGTAGTTCTTGTCGAGACACCAAAATGTAATTCCATACGCTTTTAAATGATTTTGTTGCGTAGTCTCATCCATTGGTACCAGAATAAAGGAACCTCTAACCGAAAAGGAAAGAAAAAGTATAAAAACCCATAGTGACTTTGTGAAAGACATTGCTATTTTTTTATTTCAAAGATAAACGAATTTACGGGACTACATAAATAAAAAAAACGCCCCTTATATCTAAGAGGCGGTTTTTTTTTAATAGGTTTAGCAGTTAAAACGGAACGTCACTGTCGTCATCCGAATCATTAAAATTACTACCAAAAGCCTCATTAGCTGACGGTAAATTTTTTGTAATAAAAGGATTGTCATCTTGGTTCATACTCGAAGGCAAATCATCATAACCACCGCTATGATCTTCTAAATTGTCAAATTTACCAAGGTGTCCAATAAACTTTAATCGAACATTTTCTATACTACCATTACGGTGTTTTGCTATCATTATTTCAGCTTGTCCAGCAGTTGGTGAAGCTTCATCATCATCCCATTCGTCAATTTTATAATATTCTGGACGGTATAAAAACGATACAATATCAGCATCTTGCTCAATCGCTCCAGATTCACGTAAATCAGACAGCAAAGGTCTTTTACTTGATCCACGGGTTTCTACAGCACGAGACAATTGCGAAAGTGCAATTACAGGTACATTTAACTCCTTTGCTAATGCTTTTAAGTTTCTAGAAATGGTAGAAATCTCTTGCTCTCTATTTCCTCCACCTTTTCCGTTTCCTCCAGCAGTCATCAATTGCAAATAATCAACAATAATAATACGGATTCCATGTTGCGAAACTAAACGTCTGGCTTTTGCTCTTAAATCGAAAATCGAAAGCGACGGTGTATCATCAATAAAAAGAGGTGCTTTTTCTAAATTCTTTACTTTAGTACTTAATTGTTCCCATTCATGTTTCTCTAATTTTCCTGTACGCAATTTCTCGGATGACAAACCTGTTTCGGATGAAATTAAACGAGTAATCAATTGTACTGAAGCCATCTCTAAAGAGAATAAGGCAACAGGCATTCCGAAATCTATAGCCATATTTCTAGCCATAGATAATACAAAAGCTGTTTTTCCCATTGCAGGTCTCGCTGCAATAATAATTAAATCACTTGGCTGCCAACCCGAAGTAATCTTGTCTAATTTATCAAAACCAGTAGCTACACCACTTAATCCTTCTTGGCCAGCAATTTCTTCAATACGTTTTTTGGCTTGTAAAACTAAACTCTGAGCAGTCTCAGAACTTCTTTTTATATTTCCTTGAGTAACTTCATATAATTTTGATTCTGCACGGTCTAATAAATCAAAAACATCGGTTGTTTCGTCATAAGAATCTTCGATAATTTCAGTTGAAATTCGAATCAAACTTCGTTGAATGAATTTTTGAAGTATAATTCTAGAGTGAAATTCGATGTGTGCCGATGAAGATATCTTTTGAGTTAACTGAATTAGATAAAAATCGCCTCCTGCTAATTCTAATTTAGCATTTTTTTTAAGTTGTGCAGAAACGGTTAATAAGTCAATAGGCTGTGTTTCTGTAAAGAGCTGAACAATAGCCTCAAAAATATGCTTGTGCGCTTCCTTGTAAAAAGCATCAGGTTGCAAAATGTCTATTACATCATCAACCCCTTTTTTATCAATCATCATCGCACCCAACACAGCTTCTTCTAAATCAAGAACTTGCGGCTGTAATTTGCCTTTTTCAAGACTAATTATAGTAGTTTTATCAACCTTGACAGGACTAATATTTCTAAAGTTTTCCATAAAGCGAAAGTAACAAAAATTAAAAAAAGATAACGTTTGAGTTGTTACAAATACATGTTCATAACTAACTATTTTTTGTTTATAACCCAAAAAAAATCCGCCTCATTAGTA
The DNA here is from genome assembly GCF_017948675.1 of Flavobacterium flabelliforme. Classification (GTDB taxonomy): domain Bacteria; phylum Bacteroidota; class Bacteroidia; order Flavobacteriales; family Flavobacteriaceae; genus Flavobacterium; species Flavobacterium pygoscelis. Next base: position 457,822 of record NZ_JAGFBU010000002.1, on the reverse strand, counting down.
AACGAGACGGATTATATATGCTACTAAATTATTTTACTCCCTGTAAACACCCATTTCGCAGTATTTTTCCATTCGCTTCTCAATCAGTTTCTCTGTTGATAAGTCTTTCAGTTCATTATATCCTTTCATGATATATTGCTCTACCGTTTTAAAAGCAGTCTCTCTATCGTAATGAGCACCACCTAATGGCTCAGGAATAATATCATCTACTAATTTTTGTCTTTTCATATCAGCAGAAGTTAATTTCAAAGCTTCCGCAGCTTGTTCTTTATATTCCCAACTTTTCCATAGAATAGAAGAACATGATTCTGGAGAAATAACAGAATACCAAGTGTTTTCCATCATGTAAACCTTATCTCCTACACCGATCCCTAAAGCTCCACCAGAAGCTCCTTCACCCACTATAACAGTGATAATAGGCACTTTTAAGCGAACCATTTCGAAAATATTTCTAGCAATAGCTTCCCCTTGTCCTCTTTCTTCCGCTTCTAATCCTGGATACGCACCTGGAGTATCTATCAAAGTTAGGACAGGAATTCCAAATTTTTCCGCCATTTTCATCAATCGCAATGCTTTTCTATATCCTTCTGGATTTGCCATCCCAAAGTTACGAAACTGACGCGTTTTAGTATTGAATCCTTTTTGTTGTCCAACAATCATAAATGATTGTCCATCAATTTTTCCTAAACCACCAATCATGGCTTTATCATCCTTAAAACCTCTGTCTCCAAAAAGTTCTAAAAAAGTATCGCCACATAAAGCGCGTACATGATCCATTGTGTAAGGACGACTAGGATGCCTTGAAAGTTGAACACGTTGCCAAGCAGTCAAGTTTTTATATATACTTCTTTTAGTCTCTTCTAGTTTTTTGTTGATTTGTTTGCAAGTATTCGTTACATCAACATCTGATTCTTGTCCAATAACTAGACATTTATCTAACTGCTCTTCTAATTCTTTTATAGGAAGCTCAAAATCTAAATATTCCATAGGATTTTTGCGTTTTTGTTTTATTTGGATTGGCAAATATAAAATTTTAAATCGTTCAAAATGGCTATTTGTCTATTTATGTGTAAAAAATCAATAGTTTAAAGTTACGATATCTTACTTTAATTTTTTCTTTTGATACTGTTTAATCACCCCGTTTAATATTACAGTTAATACAATTATTAAAGCACCGATGTAAAACTCAAAACTCATTTTTTCTTTTCCGCCAAGAATAAAATAAGCCAAAATGATTCCGTAAACCGGCTCTAAATTAGTTGTTAGCATAACGGTGTACGGCGTTAATTTTTGCATTACTTTGACAGATGCAGTAAAAGCATAGGCTGTACAAATAGAGGCTAAAATCAAAATTAAAATCCAGTTATTTGTGGTCAGAATAAAGAAATCTAAACTGAATTTTTGTTGGAACAAAAAGTAAATAGAGATAAAAAAAGCACCTGCCAAAAATTCATAAAAAGAAATTACCGAGGGTTCGTGATCTGCTATTAATTTTCCGTTCATCAAAGTGAATAAAACTCCTAATATTATTGCAGCCAAAGCATATAACATACCTGCTAAATAATTTATTTCTACTTTCATAATTAATGCCAAACCAGCAATAATTATCAATCCAAAGAAAACTTCATACCACAATACTTTTCTTCCATAAAAAAGAGGTTCTAATATGGATGCAAAAAAAGCACCTAATGAAAAAACAGAAAGTGTTATAGAAACATTAGATACATGAATAGCTTTGAAAAAAAAGATCCAATGCAGCGCAATTAGCAAGCCTACAAAAATTAATTTAAGGAATGATTTTAGTGGAATTTTAAATGATTTCTTTTTATAAACAAGAAAAAATCCTAGAAATACAGCTGCAAAAATCATACGATACCATACTAAAGCATCTGCTGTAATGGTGATTAATGCACCTAATATTGCGGTAAAACCCCAAATAAAAACAATTAGATGGAGATTTAAATAACTTTTTAAATTATCGTTTTGCATTTCGTAATAAATAAAGGGCTAATATTCCAAAAGCAATATTGGGTAACCAAACTGCTAAAAGTGGCGGAATACTAGACTTTTCAGCTAATACTCCAAAAATCTTATCAAAGAAAACAAAGGCAAAAGCTAAAGCAATTCCTATTGCTAAATTGGTTCCCATACCTCCTCTTCTTTTCATTGAGGATACTGCAACTGCTATAATCGTAAGGATAAATGCAGATACTGGAACACTGTATTTTTTATACAAAACAACTAAATAGACGTTGATGTTTGAAGAACCTCGTTCTCGTTCTTTCTTGATAAAAGCATTCAATTTGCCTAAACTTAAAGTTTCTGCTATATAAACTACTGGTGTTAAATCTTCTAAATCAAAACTGAAATTAGCTTTTTTCTCCGGTAATTTTTCAATTACGTCATTCAATTCTCCAACGGTCCTTTTTGAATAATCATACATCGTGTAATTTTTCTCTTTAGGATTCCATTGTATTCTGCTTGCAGTTATTTTATGAACTAATTTTTCATTTTTAAATTTTTCTAATGAGAAGTTAAAAGCCGTTTTAGAATCTGTATTAAAACTATTTACATAGATAAATTCGTCGTTGCTTATTTGTCGGTATATGTCGGTATTATCTCCCCGCATTGATTCCTTTCCACCACCTCTTAAATAGGTATATCTAAAATTATTAAATCCCTCACTAGCGGCAGGAACTACAAAAAATCCCATCAATAAAACAAAAACAGAAACTATCGAAGCCCCCATTATATAAGGTCTTAAAAATCGGGTAAAAGAAATCCCAGAACTTAAGATGGCTATAATCTCTGTGTCATTTGCTAATTTTGAAGTAAACCAAATAACCGATAAAAATAAAAATATTGGAAAAAGTGAACTAGCAAAATAAACTGTAAAATTGTAATAATATATTGCAATATCTAATATTGGAACTTTGTTCTCCAGTATTTTATTGATTTTCTCTGATACGTCAACAACAATTCCGATAGGGATAAACAACAATAACATCACTGTAAAAGTGGCTAAATATCTTTTTAAAATGTATTTATCTATTATTGTTAGCATATTTCTATTTGATAATTATTTCTTTTTCGTTAATCCTAAATCATTAGGTTGAAGATTTACAACCTTTGACTCATGTTTTTAACCATCATTTCTTTCCAAGGTTTAAAATCACCTGCTAAGATATGTTTTCTCGCTTCGCGAACCAACCACATATAAAAGCCTAAATTGTGTATGGTAGCAATTTGTTTTCCTAAATATTCATTAGCAGCAAACAAGTGACGTAAATATGCTTTAGTATATTCGGTATCCACGAAAGTGATTCCCATTTCATCAACTGGAGAAAAATCTGCCTCCCATTTTTTGTTTTTAATGTTGATCGTTCCGTTTGCCGTAAAAAGCATTCCGTTTCTAGCGTTACGAGTAGGCATCACACAGTCAAACATGTCGACACCCAATGCAATATTTTCAAGAATATTAATTGGAGTTCCTACACCCATTAAATAACGAGGTTTGTCTTCTGGCAAAATTTCACAAACGACTTCGGTCATTGCATACATTTCCTCTGCTGGCTCTCCAACTGAAAGTCCACCAATAGCGTTTCCTACTTGATTGCTATTAGCTATATATTCTGCTGATTGACGACGTAAATCTTTGTAAGTGCTTCCTTGAACAATAGGAAAAAAAGCTTGATCGTAGCCGTATTTCACAGGAACTTTATCCAAGTGATTGATACAACGGTCCAACCAACGGTGTGTCATGTGCATAGAACGTTGCGCATAACGATAATCACAAGGGTAAGGCGTGCATTCATCAAAAGCCATGATAATATCTGCTCCTATAGTACGTTGAATTTCCATAACATTCTCCGGAGTAAAAAAGTGATAAGAACCGTCAATATGCGATTTAAACTTCACTCCTTCTTCCTTAATTTTTCGGTTGGCCGATAGAGAATATACTTGGTAACCACCAGAATCGGTCAAAATATTGCGATCCCAGTTCATGAATTTATGCAATCCACCGGCTTTTTCTAAAATTTCAGTTTTAGGACGCAAATACAAGTGGTATGTATTTCCTAAAATTATATCTGGATTTATATCTTCTTTTAATTCTCTTTGATGCACACCTTTAACAGAAGCAACAGTACCAACTGGCATAAAAATTGGTGTTTCAATAACACCGTGATCAGTAGTAATAGTTCCCGCTCTAGCTTTCGATAATGGGTCTTTTTTTAATAAATCAAAATTCATCTATCTCTCTTATTATTTCTTATGTTTAGATTGTAATAGTTAATAATACCTTATTTTCATTAGGTATATTCTCTACTCTTATCCTAAATTCTTTTTTTCCCGACCTTTCGGGAGCGCAAAGATAGGTTAATTAGACAATTGGGAAATTAGATAACAGAAAATTTAATCAAGAATTGGGATTTACTTTTAAAATAAGATTCTGAACTACCATTTTACACTTATTTTAAGTGCTTTTGATAATCTTCTTTCTTTTTTTTTGAATAAAACAGTCGAAAAGGAATTTTCAAAAAAATAATCAATGTAAAAATAACTTATGTTTGCGTATCTATTAACCTAAAATTCATGTCATGATAAAAAAACTGCTCTCACCAAATGTTTGGTCTACAAATGCAACCGACTTTGCTTCCCTCCTTCTGAGAATTTCTTTAGGTTTATTAATGTTAAGTCACGGCATTCCTAAATTGATGAATTTAATGAATGGAGATATGCAATTTGGCGATCCAATAGGAATAGGAATTCCTGCATCATTGACTTTGACTGTTTTTGCAGAAGTTTTTTGCTCTTTACTACTCCTTTTTGGATTATGGACAAGGTTAGCATTAATTCCCTTAATTTTCACAATGATTGTAGCGGTATTTATTGTTCACATCAATGATGATTTAGGAACAAAAGAACCAGCATTTATGTACTTATTTGGTTACTGCGCACTATTTTTGTTAGGAAGTGGCAAATATGCAATTGATAGTCTCTTGAACAGAAAAAGATAAATTAAGCTATTAAAAATATAAAATTCTAGTTTATAAAACCTTAAAAGCATTGGTTAACAAGTGTTTTTAAGGTTTTATTAATTGTGCTGTTTTATAAACGAAATAATTTCATCAAAGCGATCAGAATATGGGTTAAAATATTGTAAAACCATTGGTACATGTTTCTTATTCAGATGTATTGGTGAAACATCCGGCTGAAAAAGTGTTAAAGCTTTTACAAAACGACTGTTAGCAATTTTAATAGAATTGTACGTTTTATCTCCTACGTAAATTAAAAATGGTGGGGAATTTTTGTCTAGAAAATAAATAGGAGAAGCATCTTTCCATTTTATAGGATCGGAGGTCCAAGTAGCGATATAATTGTCTTTTGTAGTTGGAGGATTTCCTTCTAAATAGTTTTTCATATCTAATCCTGCTGCATCGTTAAGGATAATTCCGGAAATACTTTTAGAATCTATTCCATATTTTGGATTCATAACAGCCAAAGCACCTAGATGACCACCGGCAGAATGACCAGTAATATAGAGCTGGTTTGGGTTTCCATTGTATTCTGAAATATTCTTTTGAACCCATTTTATAACCTCCGCTATTTGAGTGGTCATACCATCATAACTAGCTGCTGGACTTAAGGTATAATCTGGAATTACTGTAATTATGTCTTTACTAGCAAAGTTTCTACCTAGCAAATCATATGTTCCTTTCCTCCCGCTATTCCAATTTCCGCCATGTATGAAAATTAAAACAGGAAGTGGCTTTGCGTTCGCCTTTCGAGGAACAAAAATATTCATTTTTGGTATTGTATTGTTTTCGTCTGAAGATTGCAAATAGGAAATATTTGCATTTTTTTTCGAACTACAATTAACTAAAAGAAAAGTGCTAAATAAAATGATGATAGCTATAGAAAAACGCATATATTTTTTTTTACGAATATACCATTAAAAAATAGTCTATTAAAATTCTCCTCTTATAAGCTTTGAAAAATAAATGAATAAAACATTCTTTTTAATGCGATATAAGTCAGCTAAAACAAACTGAAATATAATTTTTGTTATGTAACAAAAGTTACTCAACATCACTCTATCATGTATTACTTTTGTAGTATTAAAATAGAATGGCTGGATTTTATAAAATTAACTTACAAAAAGAAAAAATAATGACAATCGAAAATTTAATTAAAGAAAAAGTAGGCACTATTGTGGATGTGCGCACGCATGAAGAATTTATGGGTGGTCATGTAGTAGATTCTATCAATATACCCTTAGGAGAAATTCAAGAAAGAATGGAAGAATTAGAAAATCTTAAAGCACCATTAATCCTTTGCTGTGCTTCAGGAAATAGAAGCGGGCAAGCACAACACTTTCTTTCTCAAAAAGGAATTGATTGCTACAACGGTGGCTCTTGGTTAGATGTTAATTATTATCAATCACAAACAAGCTAAAATATCATGATTAATGTTATAAAAAAAATATTGGGATTTGGACCAAGTGTAAACTATGATGAATTAATAAAAGCTGGCGCTATTATTCTAGACGTTCGTAGCAAAGGGGAATATTCTGGAGGTCATATAAATGGATCAATAAATATATCTGTAGATACTCTAAAGAATAATTTGGCAAAATTAAAAGATAAAAACCAAACTATTATTACGTGTTGTGCTTCAGGAATGCGAAGTGCCTCCGCAAAAAGTATCTTGAAATCAAATGGCTACACCTCTGTTTATAATGGTGGCGGATGGAGCAGTTTGAATAATAAAATTGGAAGATAAATAGATTACTTTATTATATAATTAAATTGCCTATTTGGTTTATAAATAAGCCCGCAAAATGCGGGCTTATTTGTGAATTATAATTATCTCTAGAATAAATATTACTTTTATTAATTATTCCATAGTAGGATAATCTGTATATCCCTTTTCTGTCGGCGTATAAAAAGTATTTTGATCCGGTGTACTTAACGGAGCATCGTTTTCAAAACGAGCGACTAAGTCTGGATTAGCGATGAACGGAACTCCATAAGCAACAAGATCAGCATATCCTTCTTCAAGAACTTTACTACCTGTTTCTTTTGTAAAACCTTTATTAATAATTAAGGTCCCGTTATAAAAAGGTCTGAAATGTTTTGCGACTTCATTGACTGCATAAGGAACGTCTTCTACAGGTGTAAATGGTTCCGTCAAATGAACGTAAGCTAAGCCGTAATCGTTCAAACGATTCACAATATATTCGTGTGTTGGAATTGTATCTTTATCCAACATCATTCCTTGCGCATTGTGTAAGCTAGGATTGAGTCGAACTCCAACTTTAGAATAGTCGATAACCCCTTTAAATGCATCTAAAATATCAAATAAAATTCGGGCTTTATTTTCCATCGAACCGCCATAATTATCGGTACGATGATTAGAATATCCGTTAAAAAACTGATGTAATAAATATCCGTTTGCAGCATGTAATTCTACACCATCAAAACCTGCACTCATAGCATTTTTAGCACCATTTGCAAAATCTAAAACAGTTTGCTTAATATCTTCAATCGTCATTTCTTTTGGCACAACGGTATCTACAAAACCATCGTTTGTATATGCTTTTGCAAATGGATTAATAGCAGAAGGAGCATGTGGTAATTCGCCATCATGCAAATCTGGATGCGATAACCTTCCGGTATGCCAAAGTTGAGCAAATATTTTTCCTCCTTTATCATGTACCGCTTTGGTAACTAATTTCCAGCCTTCAGTTTGTGCTTCGCTATAGATTCCAGGTACATTAATAAAGCCAACCGCTTTGGTGCTTACAAAAGTTCCTTCGGTTATAATTAATCCCGCTGTTGCTCTTTGTTCATAATATTTTGCGGTAAGTACGGTAGCAACGTTTCCTTCATTATTAGAACGACTTCGAGTCATTGGCGCCATTACTATTCGATTATTCAAAACGATATTCCCTAACGTGTAAGGTTGAAATAAAATTGATTTGCTCATGTTTTTTTTAATTAAAAATTAATGATTTATATGTTTTTTTTTTAGCAATTAGCGCTAAGAAAAGCCATAACAGACTGAATGTTTTCATTATCCTTATCCTTTAGAAAGAAATCGTTATAATTATCTGATTTTAAAGCAATTGAGAAAACTTTAGAGAAAGGAAACAAATTTCTTATCTTGGCTTGACCCATATCGACTGCTAAATCTATATTTTGAGACCATAAAATGAATATGACTTTACCAGTTGTCACTTTGGTTATTTTTTTGATCCATTCCTGTTCATAAAAAAAAGAGTCCGAAAATAAAACAACATCTGCTTCCCAACTCGCATCGATAGGACAATGTACTCTTTCTATAGTACCGTTAGGGTTTTCTGAATGTATTTTTAAATAGACTTCATTTAGCAAAACAGCATCAGTATCAAAAAGTAATACGGTGTGATACTGCGCAATTTTTGTGGCTACTAAAACAATAGTAGCTTTTGAAAGTCCTAGTACTGCAACTGTTTTTCTTTGTGGCATCGACTGCAATTTACAATGCAAATTTAGGATTGTTGCAGTATACTTTTCGTTGATCTAACACAAGAAATTTTATTGATTTAGGTCAAGAAAATTACATTCGATTGCTAATTTGTTTTCTTACCCGACTCAATGTTTCTGGTTTTAACCCGAGATAAGAAGCAATCATGTGTTGCGGAACTCTTTTTATTATTCCAGGATAAGCGATTCCTAATTTGATGTATTTTTCTTCGGCGGTTTCAGTTAATGCCGAGTTTATTCTTGCTTGATTAGCAATATAGGCATTTTGCAACAACAAGCGTTGGTATCTTTCAAACCTTGGTATTTTCTCCATCAAGGCTTCTCTTGCTTGGGTAGTAAATAAAAGTAACTCACAATCCTCAAGCGCTTCGATAGTATAAATAGAATTCGTATTGGTCAAAAAACTAGATAAATCTGTAATCCACCAACCTTCAATAGCAAACTGAACAATATGTTCGTTTCCTTTTTGATCTATAAAAAAGGAGCGCATAATACCTTTTTCTACAAAGGCATTGTAAATACAAATATCACCTTCTTGCAATAAAGTTTGTTTTTTACGCAACTTCTTAGGGATGAAAAAAGTTTTACAAACCTCCATTTCTTCCTGCGTTAAGGTAACTTTTTCCTGAATACTTTTGAATAATTGCTCAAACATAGTGGCAAGGTACTAAATACTCTAGAGCGTTCTCAAAATAGTACTATCAAAAAAGCAAAACCTTTAATAACTATTCATAAATCTAAAAATGGAAATATCCATAAATCAAAATATCTGATTATCTTTGTCAAGTCTAATTTTTAACACACAAATGAAACCGAACACACAACAATTAAACGATTTAACTATCCAAGTACGAAGAGATATTCTTCGAATGGTACACGCAGTCAACTCAGGTCACCCAGGTGGTTCACTAGGCTGTACTGAATTTCTTGTAACCTTATATCAAAATATAATGGAGCGCAAGGAAGGTTTTGAAATGGATGGTATTGGAGAAGATCTTTTCTTTCTTTCAAACGGGCACATATCTCCTGTATTTTACAGTGTTTTAGCAAGAAGCGGATATTTTCCAGTTTCTGAATTAGCCACTTTTCGTTTGATCAATTCTAGATTACAAGGTCACCCAACTACTCATGACGGTTTACCAGGAATAAGAATGGCTTCTGGTTCTCTTGGACAAGGATTGTCAGTTTCTATTGGAGCTGCACAAGCTAAAAAACTAAATGGTGACAACCATATCATTTACACGCTACTTGGTGATGGTGAATTACAAGAAGGTCAAAACTGGGAAGCAATTATGTATGCTTCTGCAAAAAAAGTAGACAATCTAATCGCTACAATTGATTTAAACGGAAAACAAATTGACGGTCCTACTGACGAAGTTTTAGCCATGGGAAGTATCAGAGCTAAATTTGAAGCTTTTGACTGGGATGTTTTAGAAATTAAAAAAGGAAACGATATAGAGGCTATTATTGCTGGTTTAAACGATGCAAAATCAAGAACTGGAAAAGGAAAACCAGTTTGTATTTTATTGCATACTGAAATGGGTAATGGAGTAGATTTTATGATGAATACACATGCTTGGCATGGTAAAGCACCCAATGACACACAACTAGAAATTGCTTTAGCTCAAAACTATAATGTTGGAGGCAATTCAGATTATTAGAATCCCCTTTTAGCCTTCCGCTACGGCGAGAGGAATAAAAAAAAATTACTTAAAAATATAAAACCCTATTTACCCTAAATAGGAATCCCCTGCCACGGCGGGGTTTAAGGGAGGAAAAATGAAAAAATATACAAATACAGGAAGTAAAGATACGCGTTCAGGTTTTGGCGCGGGAATGACAGAATTAGGTCAGAAAAACGAAAATGTGGTAGCACTTTGTGCCGATTTAATTGGATCATTAAAATTTGATGATTTCAAGAAAAATCATCCAGAGCGTTTTTTCCAAATTGGAATTGCAGAAGCAAATATGATTGGAATCGCAGCAGGATTAACCATTGGTGGTAAAATTCCATTTACTGGAACTTTCGCTAACTTTTCTACAGGAAGAGTGTATGACCAGATTCGTCAATCAATAGCTTATTCAGAAAAAAATGTGAAAATTTGTGCTTCACACGCAGGATTAACATTAGGAGAAGATGGTGCAACTCATCAAATTCTTGAAGATATCGGATTAATGAAAATGTTACCAGGAATGACTGTAATCAATACTTGCGATTACAATCAAACCAAAGCAGCAACGCTTGCACTTGCAGATCATCATGGTCCAGCCTATTTGCGTTTTGGACGTCCTGTAGTACCTAATTTCATGCCATCAGACGAACCTTTTGTAATTGGAAAAGCAATTGTTTTAACAGAAGGAACAGATGTAACTATTGTTGCAACAGGTCATTTAGTTTGGGAAGCATTAATTGCAGCTGAAGCATTAGAAGTACAAGGAATTTCTGCTGAAGTAATTAATATTCACACCATTAAACCATTAGATGAAGAAGCAATTCTAAAATCATTAGCTAAAACAAAATGTATTGTTACTGCTGAAGAGCACAACATTCTTGGTGGTCTTGGCGAAAGCATCTCTAGAGTATTAGCATTAAACGACCCAGCTCCACAAGAGTTTGTTGCTGTAAATGATAGTTTTGGAGAATCTGGAACACCAGAACAATTAATGGAAAAATACAAATTGAACAATCAAGCAATTGTTGAAGCTGTAGAAAAAGTAATGAAAAGAAAATAATTTTTTCATCTTAAAACAAAAAAAATCCAGTTCTTGCGAACTGGATTTTTTGTTTACTATTACCTTATTAATTAATTACATTTTATCAAATGTCTTTTTATTCTTGCTGGATCAGTTGCCTTTCCATCACAACCAGGAATTAAATTAAAAGGATATAATTTACCAGAAGGGTCTGTTATCTCTTTGCGAGTACTAATTCCGTCGCCATCATCATCGGTATCTAAAAAGTCAGGTATTCCATCTTTATCAGTATCATCAGGATTTATAGCGCCATCAGGTAATTCTGCTTTAGTCCACATATAACCATCCCCATCTAAGTCTTCCTGAAAAGACATAATTCCGTCAGGTATAGGAACAGCAACTTGACCAATATTTTGAAATTCATGATCCAAACGCTGCATTCCTAAAAGTTTAAAACTAAATACTAACGGAGAATAAGCTGGAATACTAGCATTTGCTGAATTATAATAAGCCAAACCAGAAGGTATAAACATTACTCCTGCACCAAAATCAGAATATGTGACAGTACCATCATCTTTAAGGGCACTATTACCTGTTTTAAATTGTGGAAAAACTTCTTTCCAACCTCTAATGTAACCAAATAAATTAGCTCGTTGCGGTTCGTATATAAATTCTTCAAATTTAGTTGACGTTTGATTTGTAACACCATTTACGACATCATTCCCTAAATATTCTCCTCTATAAGTGGTAAATACCTCATCCACATTTGTTGGAGATTCGCCAACACCCTCTCTTAAAACTAAGTAATACAGCTTATACACGATATTATGCAATTTCACTTCGCGATTAAGTAATTTAGGAAAAGAGGCATTATCTTTATACGACCATATAGAAGGTTGTGCACCTCCTGCTGGGATCTTTTTTATTGTTACGTCTTGATCTACTGTAACCTCTATATAATTCTCTTTTAAATATTTCTCAATATCATTTAGTTCAGTCGCATACTGCTTTGCATAATCTCGAGGAGGTATTATTTCAGGATTACTATTATTATCCTTAGAACATGAAAATAAAGACACGGTTGTAATTAATAAAATAAAATAATACTTAAATTTGTTCATTATAGCTAATTTTTTTAAGTGCGCAAGATACAATATTGATTGATTTTTGTAAACTATTTAACTCGGATTTTAGAAAATTTATGAGAATAGATAAATATTTATGGTGTGTTCGGTACTACAAGACCAGAAACATGGTAACTGAAGCTTGCAAAAAGAATCATGTAACCGTAAATGGACTCGTCGCCAAACCATCAAAAGAAGTGTTTCCTACGGACAAAATTACTTTTAGAAAGGATCAGATCACACAAATTATCACCGTATTGGATATTCCTGAAAATCGTCTAGGAGCAAAACTAGTAGATATGTATAGAAGAAATGATACACCTCCAGAAGTTTATCAGCATTTAGAGCTTCTTAAATTATCGAAAGAACATTATCGTAAAAATGGAACTGGTAGACCAACAAAAAAAGACCGAAGAGATATAGACGAATTTGGAAATGAAATTATTACCGAGGAAGAAGATTAAGTCTAAGTTCTAATTTTAAAAAAAAACATCAAAGAAAAAATATAATGAGCAAAAATATTATTTTAACACACCAGGAAATAGAACATAAAATAAGAAGAATTGCCTACCAAATTTACGAAACCTTTGTAGATGAAGAAGAAATTGTTATTGCAGGAATTGCGAGTAACGGTTATATATTTGCAAAAAAGATAGCCACAGCTTTAGAAGCCATTTCTCCTATAAAAGTTTCAATATGCAAAGTACAAATTAATAAGCAAAACCCACAATTGCCTATTGAAACCTCCTTAACACAACAAGAATATGCCAATAAAGGACTAATACTAGTTGATGATGTACTCAACTCAGGAACCACCTTAATATATGCAGTAAGACACTTTATAGACGTTCCTTTAAAGAAATTTAAAACTGCCGTTTTAGTAGATAGAAATCACAAAAAATATCCTGTAAAGGCAGATTTTAAAGGAATATCTTTATCAACTTCATTATTAGAACACGTACAAGTAGTATTTGACGAAGACGGTAGTAGTCACGCTTACTTAAGCTAACACACACATTACATCAAGCACAACCTGATCAATGGTTTTATTATCTACAACGACCTTATAATTTGCTTGATTGTAGTAAAAACTTCTTTCAAAGAGATGCATTGCAATAAACTCCTTCATTTCCACATCACTTTTGTTGGCGATAAGGGGTCTTTTGCTTTTATTAGAAGAAAGTCTATCATATAATGTATCGATTGAAGCCTTCAAATAAATAGAAACCACACCCTCTCCTATTAATAGTGTATGATTATTTGCATAACACGGTGTTCCTCCACCCAGACCTATTATAATTTCTTCGGGCGAATGCAATAACTCCACAAATAATTGATGTTCTAATTTTCTAAAATAAATTTCTCCGTGCTTCTCAAAGATTGTATTTATAGAAAGATTTGCTTTTTTCTCAATATATTCATCTAAATCAATAAATGCGATTCCGCTATCTTTAGACAATTTCTTGGCAATAGTCGACTTTCCGCAACCCATATACCCTAATAATATAATTTTTCTCATGCAATAAAACCCTAAAAACTAAGACGTTAAAAATTAATGTAAAAAAAAGTCAAATTTATGATAAAAATCCTTGGAAAACTTCAAATAAAGTCCTTATATTTGCACCCGCATTCAAGCAAAGATTATATGACTCGATAGCTCAGTTGGTAGAGCACATCACTTTTAATGATGGGGTCCTGGGTTCGAGCCCCAGTCGGGTCACAATTAAGTGATCAACACATATTTTCTTGAATGCATTGACTCGATAGCTCAGTTGGTAGAGCACATCACTTTTAATGATGGGGTCCTGGGTTCGAGCCCCAGTCGGGTCACAAAAGGTTGTTCGCTATGCGAATGACCTTTTTTATTTTTCGGCCACGTGGAGAAACGGTAGACTTGCCAGCTTGAGGGGCTGGTGCTCGCAAGGGCGTGTGGGTTCAAATCCCACCGTGGTCACGAATAATTTAAAATGCTCTTAAAAAAATCAAGTTTACTTGAATTATTTTAAGAGCATTTCTTGTTTTAAAAAACACATTATTATGGAATATTTAGCGATCATAACGAAAACCCGTAGAGATCCCAAAATTAAAATTACATTTGTCAAAGAAATAGAACTTTTCTCAAATGCAAAACTTAAAGCTTAACCATTGAAAAAATTACTTTTATTATTTATATTTTCAACTTTTTCTTTATTCGCACAACACAAAGGAATCATACTAGATCAAGAAAATAATTTACCTGTAGAAGGGGTTAGTGTTTACTTTAGTAAATCCTCTCCTCTAGAAATTAGTGATAAAAATGGAAATTATAATTTAATAACTCCTTCTGGTAATCACAAAAAAGACACCGTTTACTTTTCTCATATTGGATACAAAACCCAAGCAATCGTATTCAATAAATTAAAAGAAAACAATTTTACTCTTTTTCTAGCTACGGATGTGGAAAAAATGAATGAACTGATCGTTTATAGCCACAAGGTTTTACATCCACAAATTCATTTCACAAAATTAAAACCACTTAAGAATAAAATTAGTTCGTTTGGTTCTTTATTATTAAATGATAAAATTTATATAATTGGTGGTGACGGCTCCTTTCAAACAGATGCCTGGAAAAAAGTAAAATCTGAAAAACCAGATTTTACAATAGATGATTATTTGAATGAGCTAAAGTATCAATTCTCTAATAATATATACAAAGATAATTTACTCATTTATGATATTAAAAGAGACAATTGGGAAATCCCTGATCTAAAATTTCACAAAAGAGCGTATCATAATTTAAATTATTATGACAATAAAATTTATGTTTTGGGAGGAAAAAGAGTCTCTACCAACGGTAAATTTGAATATTTAGAAAACACCATTGAAGTTTTTGACACCAGCAATAATACAATTACTCTCGACAAAGCCAATCCGCACCAAGCCGTTAATTTTGTTTCCTTTACCTATACCAATAATATTATTGTGATGGGAGGTTCTACAAAATCAAATGATGATAAACAGAAAGTATATTCCAACAAAATACATTCTTACGACTTAAAAACAGGATATTGGTATGAGATTGGCACTATGCCAACAGCAAAAGAAACAAGTGGAGTACTGATAGGAGACAAAATATATTTAGTAGGAGGTTATAAAAACAAACCGCTAACAGAAATTGAAACCTATGATTTGGTTACCGGAAAATGGCAAAAAGAAGGCGATTTATTTTATGGAATTCAGAATCCAGCACTTACTTTTTATGAGGACACAATTTTTATCTACGAAAATGGTAAAATAAGTACTTACGATATAAAAACTAAGGTATTAAAAGAATTTTTAATTAACTTACCACTAAAAGGGTCTACTTTATATTATGCAGAGGACAACTTGTATTTATTAGGAGGATTTATAGAAAACGATTACTCAACCTATCCTTCAGACGAATTTGTAAAAATTGCAATTAGTGAATTTGCAAACACTAAAGTGAATAGATCTAAAAGATTATAAATTCATTTTTCAGGAAAGACAATAACACAAAAGCAATAGAATAGAAGTCAATAAGTGAAGAAAATTATTTAAAATAATTCATTAGCACAAAAAATTACATCGAAATCTTTTACAATTTAAATTGTTTTCCTTGTTCTGGAAAAATGATCTTCAATCCTAAATCATTTTGTTTTTTGATTTGTTCTTTAATTTTTAAGATGTTTTTTGCTGGCGGTTTTAGGTGAGTAATAATGATTTTAAACCCTTTCAAACTATCTTTTCCGGACAATTCTTCCAGTTTATGCAATTCATTAATTAAATAATTAGGAGTCAAATGGCCGAATAAAAATTGATCTGGTTGTTCATTTGGGAAAGAAACTTCGATAAACATTCCTTTCAATTGTTTGCTTTTAACCAAAGGTGCAATTGCCATCCATAAATTACTCAGATTATCACTTTTTTCAATTACATCGGGTCCAGTGTCTCCCAAATACAATGCATAACTATCTGCATTTTTAATTAAAAAAGCAGTACTTTCAAAAGGATTAACGTGACTTAAAGGAAATGCTTTTACTGTCATACTAGTATTTGTTATTGGTATTTCTTTACCAATATCTAAAGTTTGAAAATGATACATTTTTAATGGTTTTCCTGGACCATCATCTCCAAAATTGATCCATGTTTCATCATTAAAATAATGATTTTGCATCATTTTCATGCACCTATTTGTAGCGTAAACTGTTTTTGAAGAGTCTGCAGCCGAATTAATGATCAAACCAGAAACATGATCTAAATGCGCATGAGAAATAAAATATCCTTTTATATATTTCCTTAAAACTTGACTCGAGGAAACTTTAAAAACGTTGTTTTTAATTGCTTTTTCGATTCCAGAGTGTAATGTTCCCGCATCCAGACTGATGTAATCGTTCGTATTTTCTGGAGCGATTAAATAAGCCGATAAATTTTTTTCATCTATTCCTCCTTTTACTCCAAGAGGAACTACTTTGAAAGATGCATGCTCTTTTTTCTGAGAAAACCCATTTAAGGAAATTAATAATAAGCACAGCAAAAAACGTTTAAAAACAGTCATGTTTGTATCTTTATATTTTTACAAATTTCATCTATTACAACCAATAAACGGTATTATAACGTTCTAATTATTGCAAAACAAGAATTTTATATTTTAATATATAAATTCAAGTTTATCATTAAAAACTGTTTTTAAAAGAAACTACATCAAAAAAAAAGCGTTTTGAAATCAATCAAGACGCTTTTTTACAAAATTATTTTAAGGATACAGCTCCTTCTTTTTAACATATGAAAAGAGCAAAATTGTAAGCCAAATTGTGCGATTTTTACTTATTTCTTTCCTTTAGTAGCTCTTTTCAAATCATCACCTCCTGGAATTCTCATTTTGTCTGTAAGAATAGAAATTTCGTTTAAATCAAAATTACCTGTCAACGACATCAAAACAGTATCAGCATTTTTAGCGCCTTCAATAAACATCAGCAATTCTCTTATTTGAGAATCTGTAGTGCTCGATTTTACTAAAATCTTAATATTCTTTCCATTTTCATTTACTCGCATCAATTCCTCTAAACCAGCTGTTTTAATATACTTTTCAGCGGTCAACCTCATATCTCCTTCTACTTTAGCGCTTTTTGTAGTAAAGACTTTAAGATTGTCCAGTTTTTTAATCAAGTTTAAGTATTGTTGGGTTTCTTTATCAGAAGCATCCACTTTTACTTTACTCATTAAATCAAACATTTTTTTATTAACAATAATTGACGTTACATCTTCTTGACCGTCAAATTTATCAAAAGCGGCTTGCGAAAAAATCGAACTAGAAATAAAAACAAAAGCAATAGTCAGTAAACCGTTTTTTACTCTAGTTAAATGACGTTCTTTTTTGTTGTATTCTGCTGTTGCAGAAAAGTTTGTAATTATATTATTTGATTTCATTATTTATTTTATTTAAAATTAATTGTAATGGTTTTCTAAAATTTAAAACTCAGAAGTAGGATTGGGAACCGTCCTAAATATTCTGTTTTTGGTTTTTTGATACTCGTCAATATACTGTACACTTTCTATGCCAACATTTACATTATTTGATAGCAAATTCAAAGCTTTCTGAGTCGCTTCAAAAGCTTGTTTAGGATCGTCATAAGTTCCCAATTCATTGTTTTTGATTGAGGATTCAGTTCCAAACATATAAAACAAACCAATTCCTAAAACAACTACTATTGAAGCCGCTATAGATACCCAATAAAAATTATTTTTACCAATTCTTTTTTGAGTTTTAGGATTTTTAAAGATAGGTGTTTCTAAATTAGAATGTTCCTTTCTTGTCACTTCAAAATGTTTAAATATCGAAACATATTGCAGTAAATGAGGAGCTACTTCGGTAGAAGAAAAATAATTTTGCAATTCTTTCTCTTCTTCAATAGTAGTTTCACCCTCAAAATATTTATCTACTATTCTTTCTATTCTACTTAATTCCATAATCATGTGCATTTTTCATAAATTCTCTTATTGTTTTTCTAGCTCTAGAAAGTGTCACTCTAATTGTGTTCTCACTTATTGCTACAATTTTCGCTATTTCTTCATATTCGTATTGTTCAATATCGCGCAATTGAATAATTATTTGCTGCTTTTCTGGTAATTGAGCAATGCATTTCTCAACCCAATTTAAACTATCTAAATCTTCAATATTCTTACCTAATTCCGAATCAAAATCCTTGTCATGATCAGAATTTAACGGAACATTAGTCGCTCTCTTAGATTTTAATTGATCCAAACAATAATTTTTTGTCAAAGTCATAGCAAATGCTTCTACATTTTTATAAGTCGATACACTTACACTTTTGCTCCATAACTTAAATAAAACTTCCTGAGTTGCATCTTCTGCTTCTTCTTTGCTTACGAGTAATCGCTTTGCTAGTCGGAAGATTTTGTCTTTAAACGGTGTCGTTATCAGAACAAACTCGTTTTGATCCATAAAAGATAATTATTAGAGAGGTTTTACATTCAAGACGATTTCCATTTCTTTTTGTTACAAAGAAGAGAAAATAAAACTAAAGTTAGTATTTTTACGTTTATAATTGATATCGATATCCCCAATATGAAAAAAACAGTCCTACTTACACTCCTACTATTTATAGCCGTAATTAGTTTTAATAGTTGTCAAGACAATGACGATATTGCTCCGCCAGCGAGCTTAGAAATCCAAGATTTTATCTGGAAAGGACTTAATCAATATTATTTATGGCAAGAATATGTTCCTAATTTAAATGACAATCGTTTTGCTAACCAAAAGGAATTAAACAGTTTTCTAAGCAATTATCAAAACCCCGAAGACTTATTTAATGCGCTTCGTGTAGATAAAACGATCGATCGTTTTAGTTGGATTGTAGATGATTATTTAGAATTAGAAGGACAATTGCAAGGAACCACAAAAAATAACGGACTAGAATTTGGGTTAAGTTACAAAGCAGGAAGCAGTACGGAAGTATTTGGATACGTTCGCTATGTAATAAATAATTCAGATGCATCGAATAAAGATATTAAACGAGGTGATATTTTCACTGCTGTGAATGGTACTCCGCTGAACAACAACAATTATTTATCCTTACTATACGGTTCTAATGAAACTTACGTTCTTAGCATGGCTACGTTGAATGGAAACACCATAATTCCCAACGGAAAATCAGTTTCTTTGACAAAAACGGTATTGTCTGAAAATCCAATTTTAGTTAATAAAGTGATTACTTCAGGAGCACATAAGATAGGTTATTTAATGTATAATGGTTTTTATGGCGATTATGACATCAAGTTAAATGAAGCTTTTGGTGAACTAAAAGCACAAGGAGTAACAGATTTAGTTCTTGACCTAAGATACAATAGAGGTGGATCTGTGCAAACAGCCACTCGATTAGCGAGTATGATTAAAAAGAAAACTAAAGAAAAAGAAGTATTTGCAAAACAACAATGGAATACAAAAATCAATTCTTATTTTGAAGCTGAAAATCCTGATGCCTTGTTTAATTATTTTACCGACAAAATAGAAGATACTCCTATTAATTGTCTAGATCTTAATAAAGTATATATTTTGACCTCTAATAATACGGCCTCTGCGAGTGAATTGGTCATAAATGGATTAAAACCTCATCTTACTGTTGTTCAAATTGGCGATATAACTGTTGGTAAAAATGTAGGTTCGGTAACTTTATATGATTCCCCTACTTTTACTGATAAAAACAGAAACCCAAAACACCGTTATGCTATGCAACCAATTGTGTTAAAAATCGTAAATTCTGAAGGGTTTGGAGATTACTTTACGGGCTTAGTACCTAATTTTAAAGTAATAGAAACCGTAAGTACTTTAGGAACTTTGGGCGAAAGTACGGAACCTTTATTAAGTGTAGCTATAAATAAAATTACAGGAACAGGTAGAATGATCAATCAAAATAAAGTGGATCCATTTAAATATATCAATGATTCTAAATCATTAAATAGATTTCAAAACCAAATGTATATTGACAAAGCTCCAGAAGGACTTTTGAAAGCATTGGAACAAAATTAATAAGACAATAAAAAAAATAATTAACAGCTATTTATTATTTAAATTCTTTTAAAATTCAAACTAAAAAAAGGCCTCTTTTCAGTAGAAAAAGAGGCCTTTTTTTAGTTTGAATACTAGCTTAGATAATTGGATTAATTGTTTGAATAAAATCCATTTGGGCCCATACCAACTGTAACTGATTTTAATTCGGCACCTGTAGAAGAAAATATTTTTACTGTTCCTGCTGCAGTAAATCCGTTTACATTAGCAGAATAAATTTTACCATCAATAACATTAAAAGCATAAAAAGTAAAATAACCGCCATCAGGAATTGAAAACAATGGAGCTTCACTAAAACTTGTAGCATTCAAAGCCATTACATACGCATTATTACCTACAGTATAATATATTTTTTCTCCATCAATATCCATATTTTTTGCGTTTTTTAACACAGTAGATTCAATAGCAGTTGCTGTATCATTAGTAGTATTAATTTTATACAACTTACTTTTTTCAGCATTTCCAGATAAAACATATACAGATCCGCTTTTTTCCTCAATAGCGTTTACTCCGTTTTCAACCGTAATAGAACTCATTGCATTATTAATTTGAGGATTAATAACTGTTACACTAGTACCACTTCCGTATGCACCATTAGTAATGTATAATTTACCATTTGCAGTAATTATCTTCTCTACCACTTTATTTACAGCAATAACTTCTAAAAAATTGTATGTTTTAGCATCATAAACGTTTACTGACTTCGTTTTTGCATTTGTAACATATAATTTTCCGTTTAAAACAACACTATAACGAGGGTTTTTTATTTGGTCAGTTATAGTTGCAATGCTTTTAAAGGTATATCTATTGACTACTTCAACAGTATTTGAATTGTTTACAACAATAAATGCTTTATCCTCAGAAAAACTTAAGGATTGTACAACATCTCCTAAAGGTTTGTTGCTGTTTTCTATCCCAAAAATATTGTTTATAACAGCATAGTCATTAGAGATAAAAGATACAGAACCATTTGGTGTACCAAAATTACCTTCATTTAATACAATAACACCTTTGTCATAAGCGCCTAAAGGCATTTTATTTTCAGTTGTGTCATCATTAGTACAAGAAGCTAATAATAAAGCACTTGCAAAAATTCCAAGAAAAACATTTTTAAAATTCATTTTTTAATAATTAAGGGTTAAATAAAGAGTTAAATTTCTTCCAGGCATCAATCGGCTTGGTAAGGATTCATATATTTCATTCCAAAGATTAGCCACTTTAAAGCCAATTTTAAAGACATTTTTTTTACTGAAATTATAATCCATTCCTAAATTAGAAATAGTATAATCGCTTAAAATATTTTTTGGATCATTATCAGAAGTAGTAAAAACAGCACCTACAAACATAAATTGATAATAGGAATTAAACCTCTTGTAGGAATATGAACCAGCAGCGGTAGCTTTATGATAGGGAACATAAAAAAGTTGATTGTTATTTTTATCATCTAACGAAACAGTGTAAGAATAAGTTGCGTTAATCCCAAAGTTGTGACTATTGAAGTTCTTTTTCCAGGATCCCAAAGTTTCAAATCCATAAATAGAAACATTATCGGTATTAAAAGGAGACCAGTTTCCGGTGTTAGTGGGCAACCAGCGAATCATGTCCGTAATTTTTGAAGCGTAAAAAGTAGCACTTACATTAAAATCTTTGTATCTAAAATTATTACCCAATTCTAACTGATAGGAATTCTCCGGCTTTAAATCAAGATTACCACCCGTTTCCCAATACAAGTCATTAAAAGTAGGCACCCTAAAATTGCGAGAAATATTAAACTTAAACTGGTAAAGAGAAGAGAAATCGATAGTTGTACCCGCTGAAAAAAGCAAAGGACTTTTATAAACATCCGAAATCTCTTTTCGAGCACTCAATTCATAATTCCATTTCTCAGTAATGTATTGTTTCATTAAAACACTAATACCTCCTACTTGTCTACTATTATTACCTACTCCAGATCCAAATGCGTTACTTTTATTGTAATCGAATAGCGTATTCAGATTTATTTTAGAAGAAAATGCATATACAAAATCATATTTTGCAATAAAACTTTTCACTTCTCCGGAAGTAAAGTCTTCCTCTTCGATATCATCAAAATACTTATAATGCTCTGTAATGTAGGCGAGTTTCATATTAGAAACTGATTTGCCAAAAATACTAGTCCAAGCCAACAAATTTCTGGTATTAAAATCTTGGTATTTTGTTTTAGTAGCATTCGGCGAGGTTATAGAAAAATGACGTTCCCCATCATAACTCTCACTGTACAATTTAATGGTATTTTTAGCATCCAACTTATAACCAATGGCAGTACTAAAATTAGTATTATAGAACTCTCCGTTACTATTTTTACCTTGTTTTCCAATAAATTTATAATCATTATCAGAACTATTTCTGGTAAAACTAGCATTGGTACTCCATTTGTTTGTTGCTGCGGTAACCGCATAAATAGTGCTTAGTGTATTAAAATCACCATAATATACTTCTAAGTTATTTTTGAAAGTGTTACTAAATTTCAAATCATTATTTAAGTGAATTGTGCCTCCTATTGCACCACTGCCATAAACAACACTACCTCCGCCCGCTTTTACATCAATTGAATTATAGCCTCTTGTAGACACAGTGTTAAAATCTGTTTGACCTAATAACTGAGAATTAATATTAATACCATTCCAGACCACGGAAGTTTGTTGCGCAGTTGTTCCTCGAAAAGATGGTGATGAAACCATTCCTAAACCATTTTCTTTGAAATAAATAACTGAATTATAATTTAAAAGAGAGGTTAATGAAGATTGATTTTTACTAATAATAGAATCGTTCAATTTTAAAACGGACTGGGAACTTGAAAAGTTTTTAAGTTGCGTATCAGAAACCACTACTTCGTTGAGAGGTATTGCCGTTTTATTTTGAGCCAAAAGGAATTGGCTTAACAATATAATAGAAAGTAAACGAAATTTTTTAGTTGCCATAATTCCTGAACCTTTTTCCCGAAAGTTCGATATTAGTTATGAAAAAAGGCAGGTCTCCTGGCTTGCGTCTTATTGTTTACCTTCCCATTCGCACAAGCGAACAGTGGTTTGTAGATAACAACAAGCTTTATAGCTTACAGTTGCGGGAACAGCTCAAGATTTTTATTTTATGATTGCAATTTTTTGATTACAGAATAATTCTGAAATCTAAAATCGCTAATCTTCAATCACTTGATTCCCTTTTAATGTGTTTCACAAAAAGCAAATACACAACCTTAATACGGCAGCAAAGGTAAAATTTAATTCAGTTTTAAAACAAATTTGTAGAAACTATTGACTGGTTATTTAAATGAAACTAAAAAATATATCGTTACGCACTGATTTTTAGTAAATTACAATTCAATTTTTATCACATCACCAAAACCAACTTTGTTATTAAACGCCTCTTTTAGTGGTAAACTAGCTATTTTACAAAGAATACTTCTAATAACACCCGCATGGGCAACAATAACAACTGGTGCATTGTATTTTCTTTGAAGTTCATTTTCTAAAAAATCATTTACCCGATTGTATAAATCCACAAAAGATTCTCCGTTTGGAACAGCTACATTGACAAAATCGTTCATCCAGGGTGCAAAATCATCTGGAGGAATAGCATCCCAATTTTTCATTTCCCAATCTCCAAAATTCATTTCCATCAATCGATCATCTGTAATTATAACATTAGAAAGGTATTTAGCCAATTCCGTACAACGAAACAATGGACTAGAATATACAATTGCATCGGCTGGAATTTTATTTTTTATTGCTTCGAATAATTCTAAATACGGTTCTAAAATCTGAACATCGGATTGCCCATAACAGATTCCTTTTTCACAAACCGTTTCGGTGTGCCGTACTAAATAAACTTCCATAAGACAATAATTGAAATATAAAATACTACTTCACAAACTTGTTGGGTGGCTCCAAGACAATCTCCTGTATAGCCATCAATCCATTTTTGAAAATAACGCGCCATGAAAAAACGAGTGATGAAAATAGGAACTAAAACCAATAAGAATTGCCATTGAAAATAAGCTAATAGAATAAGTGGTAATAAACCAAAAAAGAAAGCACCTGCCACTTCACGCCAAGTATAATTTTGTGCTATAGGTTTGCTTTTACTTGTAGCATCCTCTCGCGAATATTCATGCGTAAAAACAATAGAAATTGCTGCTAATCTACTCAAAGAATGAGCCGAAACAAAAAGTAACAGAATTAGGATTTGATATTTAGTGTTGACGATCTCTACAGAAGAAACTATATCAGACAAAGTTTTAAACTTGAGTAAAAACAATAAAACTACCCCAATCGCTCCATAAGCCCCAATGGCGCTGTCTTTCATGATTAAGAGTATCTTTTCTTTAGTCCATCCGCCACCAAAACCATCGCATACATCAGCAAAACCGTCTTCATGAAAAGCACCTGTAACTAAAATAGAGGAAATCATAGAAAAAATCACCGCTATTTCTGGAGTCATTAAATAATTAAACAAACTAAAAATACCAAATGCCACAGCGCCAACAATCCATCCAATAATAGGAAAATAGCGAGAAGCTTTGTTTAAATAATCTGGATTATGATCTATGTTTTTGGGGCAAGGAATTCGGGTGTAAAACATCAATGCTGTAAAAAATATGTGTATCTCTTTTTTCATATTAGTATAAAAATCTCTTTGCTTTTTGGCTAAAGCCAATTAAATTTTCTATTTATAATGCAACATATAAAGATGTTAGCAGTTTTATTATTTTTAATTTACCTCCAGATTTATTGGGACGACTCTTAATTTATTTTTTAATATAGCTTTGAACAAATTTCATCTTATCCTAAATTATTTGTTATTCACTCCAGCAGTTTCAAAACTAGCCATTTCATTCAAAAAAGCCATAGCCGACTGGATAATTGGAAATGCAATAGCACAACCAGTGCCTTCACCTAAACGCAATCCCAATTGTAAAACGGGCTGAACTCCTAGATAATCCAGTAATTTAACATGGGCTTGTTCAGCAGAACAATGACAGAAAATAGCATTTTTGCTTATCTCTGGATTTTTTTGATGAGCAATTAAAAATGCAACACTGCAAATAAATCCATCCACTAGAATTAGCATGTTATTTTCATGAGCCGCTAACATTCCAGAAGCCATTTGTATAATTTCAAATCCGCCAAAATAAGCGAGTTTTTCCTCTAATTCTTCGGGTCCTGAATAATTATCTACCGCTGCTTGCAGTATTTTTTGTTTCTGAATTAGCTTCTCATCACTTACTCCTGTTCCTAATCCTACGCAATCTTGAAGTGGAATGTTTGTAATTATACTCATTAAAACCGAAGCTGTCGAGGTATTTCCAATACCCATTTCTCCAAAACCAATACAGTTACTACCTGTTTTTGCAATAGCATCCACTACCTCTGCTCCTTTAGAAAAACACAAACGCAATTCAGACGCACTCATTGCCGGTCCATGTAAAAAGGACTGGGTTCCTTTAGCAATTTTAGTTGTTGTCAGATTGGCATTCGGCGGAAAATCATAATTTACGCCAGCATCTACAATCGATAACTTGATATTATTTTGTTTGCAAAAAACATTTATTGCCGCTCCACCTTCAAGAAAATTAGTCACCATTTGACGCGTTACATCCTGTGGATACGCACTCACACCATGTACTGCGATTCCGTGATCAGCGGCAAAAACAACAATATTGGGTTGAATTATTTTTGGTTCCAGAGTTTGAAACAGCTCTCCTATTTGTTGGGCTAGTTTTTCAAGAATCCCTAATGAACCTAAAGGCTTGGTTTTATGGTCAATTTTATGTTGTAATGCATCCTTTATTGATCTAGACTCTGTTTGAGTTTGCTTAGTTACTCGCAATGACTCTGGATAGTTCACTGGAACTAAAATCTCTTCTACAAAAGGAGCTTTTGATTTTTGTTTCCAATTCAGTTTTTGTAACATCGGTTGATTATCATAATCCGTTGCCGGTTTGCCTACGCAAAAATATCCAAGCGGTTCTATATGTTCTGGCAATCCTAATAACTGCTTGAACTGATAGTAGTTTAGAATCGAAATCCATCCCATCGAATAACCTTGTTCTGTCAAAGACAACCATATATTTTGAGCAGCACAAACCGAACTAAATTTAATTGCTTCATTACTTCCTACGGTTCCAATGGTAAAATCATTCAAAACCGAACGATCGTAACAAATTACAAGTCCAAGCGGAGCTTCTTGAATTGCTTCTAATTTTAATGCCTTATAATCTTCCTTTTGTTGTGCGCTATCCGTTTGATTTGCTGCTTTAGTATCATAGTCCAAAAACAATTCTTTGACAGCTTTCTTAATTTCGTCCGACTTAATCAGATAATATTTAGTAGCATCTGTCAAACCCACAGAAGGTGCCAAATGTCCTGCTTGAAGCGCTTTTTGGATAACGGCATCAGGAACTTCATCAGTAGTAAAATGTCGAGTGTCGCGACGGGATTTTAAAATTTCATCTAAATAGGTCATCGTAATTTTTTTATACTCAATTATTCATTAAATTTCTAAACGAAATCTTCCCAAACTACAAAACAGTAGTCGTTGTAAGTTTTAATCGAAAACTTCGGAAGGGTGATCCTTTCTGAAAAAAGAGAGCAATTGAGAACCAAAGTATGAAATTCTCCGTTCTCCCCACAAGGATCAATTCCTTTTTCTTTTAGTTCTAATGCCAATTCCTTGGTTAAGATTTTCCCCAAATAGCTTTCGCCCATTATTGTATTGCAAGAAACAATCATCGTTTCGATACCGTTTTCGATCATTTCGTTAACCAATTTAATCCGATCTTGCTGCCACAAAGGCAAAATTGCTTTTAGACAAGCTGCTTGACATACTTTATCTTCCCAATCCTTATGAGCTTGTAAATCGATATCGCCAAAAACAGCGGCATCCAAATCATATTTTGTTTTAAGCATTTTTAAAGTACTGATAAACTTTGCTTCATAATCGCCCCAACTTGCGGGAATGCCTTCCAGAGGCAATTGCATTTTTTGGGCTTGTTGATTCAAAATTGACAAAGGCAATCCATGAGAACGGGATATTTGACCATTTTCGTTCATCATATTCAGCAATACTTTAGGGACTAAGCCTTCATTAACTGCCTGCATCATGGCATAGCAACTGTCTTTTCCACCACTCCAAGAAGTCAAAAAATTCATTATTATCCTTTTATTGTTACAGGAATTCCTGAAACCATTAACACCACTTTCTCCGCTCTTTTAGCAATATATTGGTTCATCCAACCTTGTAATTCGGTAAATTTTCGTCCAATGTGCGTTTCAGCATGAACACCCATTCCTATTTCATTGGTAACAATAATAATAGTAGCGTTTTCTTGATTTACGATTTGGTCAAATTCTGCTTTGGCTTGTTCTAAACACAAAGCCACATCATTTTTAGTATCTATAAAAAAGTTAGTCAACCAAAGCGTAACACAATCAACTATGGCAACATTTCCGGAGAAATCAATTTCACTCAGGTGTTTTTCTTTTTCAATGTTTATCCAGCGTTCGTCACGATCCTTTTGATGACGATCAATTCTTTTTTGAAAATCATCATCCCATTTTCTCGCTGTTGCTACATACATTGGCTTAGCCGATAATTCTTTTGCCAAATTCTCGGCATAACTGCTTTTTCCTGAGCGCTCTCCGCCGGTTATCAGATATATCATTATAGTTAATAATTATTAATTATTCAATAGATTTTTATCCCTGTGATAGGTTCTTATTCTGTGGTTTGTCATTTTTAAAATCATACGGACAATGACGACAACCATTACCACAGCAACTTCCTCTTTTCAAATGAAAGAAAGCTTTAAAAACATAATTTCCTTTCTCTAAATAGTAATCAATTCCTTCAATCAAATTATTGGATTTAGGCAACAATGCTGCCTTATTATGGAAAACGGTATCCGCATTCAATGTCGTTATATACTCATCAATTTTTTCTGAGCAGGATTTCTTGAAACAAATAGGACAAAGACAATCAATTGCGGTTGTAGGAACTAATAAAGGTGGGAAATCATTACACCAACAGCTACTCCCTCCTGCTGTATTTCCACAACCAAAGTAGGTAGCGCAGCTTGAACACTGTTTTTCTTTACTACCATTCATGTTGTAAAGATAGTATTTGTTGATTTTTTTTGGTTAAAAAATAAACAAGATTTTTTTGTAATTTCTTTTACCTTTGTCTTAATCATAAAATGGCATCATGAAGCTTACTTCTTATAAAATTCTTTTACTTCTTGTTCTTTCAACCTTCGTTAGTTGCAAAAAAACCGAAAAATCAGAAAACAAATCATTTTCAAACGCAAAAAATGAAATAGAATACGCCAGTAACTTAGCTATATTCAAGCAGGAAGGCTATTCGATAGTCAAGATAATCAACCCTTGGCCCAATGCTGATAAAGACTTTACTTACATCTTAAAAGAGAAGAACGTTGTAGTTCCTGATAGTTTACAAAAATACAATACAATTCAAGTTCCTTTACAATCCATAGTTGTTACCTCAACCACTATTATTCCTTATTTAGAAATGCTTGGAGTTGAAAATCATTTGGTTGGATTCCCACATACTGATTACATTTCTTCCTTAAAAACTCGAAAATTAATTGACAATGGTTCGGTTAAAAATGTAGGTCAAAACGAAAAATTAAACATGGAGCAATTGATCGAAATGAGTCCAGAACTTATTGTCACTTTTGGCATTGATAATAACAATCCAATGATCGACAATCTGCAGAAAAGTGGCTTAAAAGTATTGATTCAAGCCGACTGGATGGAACAATCACCGCTTGGAAAAGCAGAATGGATAAAATTGTACGGAGCTCTTTTCGGAAAAGAAAAAGAAGCTAAAACTCAATTTGACGATATTATAAAAAATTACAAAGAAGCTATGAATTTAGTTTCCACCAAAAAACCAACAGCAAACGTATTATATGGCTCGATGTACCAAGACCAATGGTATGTAGCTAAAGCCAACAGCTGGGTAGCACAATTTTTAAAAGATGCCAAGGCAAATTACCTTTGGGCAGATACCGAAGGAACAGGCAGCATTGGATTATCATTCGAAAAAGTATTAGAAAAAGCAAAAAACGCCAATTTTTGGATTGCTACAGGTCCTTTTAAAACGGTAGCGGAATTAGAAAATGTCAATCCGCATTACAGTCAATTTGATGCTTTCAAAACCAAACAAGTGTATACTTTTGAGGGTAAAATAGGAGCAACAGGAGGAACAATTTATTATGAATCGGCACCTAGCCGACCTGATTTAGTATTAAAAGATTATATCAAAATCTTCCATCCTGAATTACTTCCCAATTATACTTTTACCTTTGCACAAAAACTGAACTAAATTGGCCAATAAACAACGTAATATTCTTCTATTTTCCTTACTTGGTTTAGGATTCATCGTCTTGTTTTTTATAAACATCAGTTTTGGATCGATAAACATTCCTTTGAAGGAAGTATATAAAAGCTTAACCGGTGGACAGGCAAGCAAATCCACTTGGGAATACATTATCATTAATTACCGCATGCCTAAAGCGATTACAGCGGTTTTAGTTGGAATGGGTTTATCAATAAGTGGTTTATTAATGCAAACCCTATTTAGAAATCCGTTAGCGGGTCCTTATGTTTTAGGACTCAGTTCAGGTGCGAGTTTAGGAGTTGCAATAGTCATATTAGGCGCTGCACTAATGCCTCCATTTTTAGCAACCTTTTTAGTCTCCTCCTACGGAATTGTTTTAGCTTCTAGCTTAGGCAGTTTTGCTGTTTTATTAGCTGTTTTAACGGTTTCACATCGCTTGCGTGATACTATGGCGATCTTAATTGTTGGTCTTATGTTTGGTAGTCTCACCAGTTCAATCGTAGGAACACTGACTTATTTTAGTACTGCAGAGCAATTACAAAAATTTACTTTTTGGTCTTTAGGAAATCTCGGTAATTTATCTTGGACGGCTATCTCTATTTTATCCAGTTGCGTTTTGATAGGATTAGTACTCAGTCTTATTAGTGTGAAACCACTAAATTCGTTACTTCTTGGCGAAAATTACGCAAAAAGTTTAGGTATGAA
The DNA here is from genome assembly GCF_017948675.1 of Flavobacterium flabelliforme. Lineage (GTDB taxonomy): Bacteria > Bacteroidota > Bacteroidia > Flavobacteriales > Flavobacteriaceae > Flavobacterium > Flavobacterium pygoscelis. The sequence goes on along the minus strand of NZ_JAGFBU010000002.1, from coordinate 427,286 downwards.
TTATAAAAAAGCGAGACTCATTATCATTTTTGCTACCAGTATATTAGCGGGAAGTATTACTGCTTTTGCCGGACCAGTGGCCTTTATTGGATTAGCGGTTCCTCATATTGCAAAATTAGTTTTTCAAACAAGCAATCACACTATTTTATTTTGGGGTACTATTCTTTTTGGAGCATTAATTATGTTAATTTGCGACAGTATTTCCCAACTTCCCGGAAGTGATATTACATTACCAATTAATGCGGTTACCTCTATCTTTGGTGCACCTATCGTAATTTGGTTATTAATTAGAAAACGTAAAATGATGAACTAATGAAAAACGAAATCATCTTACAAGCTTTAAAAATTAGCATTGGATATTCTCATAAAAAAGAAAAAACAATTATCGCCTCGAACATTGATTTATCTTTGCGCAAAGGGAAATTAATCGCTTTAATTGGGGCTAACGGAATTGGAAAATCTACTTTATTAAAAACAATAACGGGGATTCAAAAAACTATTACAGGAACTGTTTTATTAAATGGTACTAGTATTCACAATCTAGATTCTTTAATATTAGCCCAAAATCTCAGTGTCGTTCTTACAGAAAAATTACCACCAAGCAACCTTACTGTTTTTGAATTGGTTGCCTTGGGAAGACAACCTTACACCAATTGGATAGGAAAATTAACAGATCTTGATATAGCAAAAGTAGAGGAAGCAATGCTACTCACTCAAATTTCTCATTTGGCTACTAAAAAACATTTCGAAATCAGTGATGGTCAATTGCAAAAGGTTCTCATAGCAAGAGCTTTAGCACAAGACACGCCTTTAATCATACTAGACGAGCCCACCACGCATCTCGATTTATTACATAAAGTTTCACTTTTTAAACTACTAAAAAAACTAACACAAGAAACTGAGAAATGCATCCTTTTTTCTACTCACGATATCGATATGGCGATACAATTAAGTGACGAAATGATTATCATGACTCCTGAAACTGTGATTCAAGACGAACCTTGTAACTTTATTTCAAAAGGAAGTTTTAACACTTTATTCAATGATGAACATATTATTTTTGATCAAGAAAAAGGAAAATTTTTAATTGTTTAAAAATTATTTTTTCAATGAAATTTGACGTTTTGCTTCGCCAATTACAAAAGCAACAGAATTAGCGATATTAAAACTTCTTATTAAATTTGACATTGGGATCGTAAGATGATTCTCAAATTGAGATAAAACCTCCTCACTTAAACCTTTGCTTTCTTTACCAAAAACTAGCCAATCACCGTCTTGGAAATCCGTTTCTAAATATGATGTAGTAGCATGAGAACTCATTAGGAAAACACGCGATAAATCTGGTATTTGTGCTTTCCATTCGGCTACATTTTGATATTCTGTTACGTCAAGATGAACCCAATAATCCAATCCGGAACGCTTTAAGTTTTTATCATTTATCACAAATCCAAAAGGATGAATTAGGTGCAAACGACTTCCGGTTCCCACGCACAAACGACCAATATTCCCCGTATTATTAGGGATTTCAGGTTCTACTAAAACGATATTTAACATTTAGATTTTTGATTTTTGATTAACACTTTCTGATTCTTGATAGAGTTTGTTACCTTGATTTTTGACATTATCATTAAAATCCTCGACTTCTATCACTTCGCCAGCTTGTAAGTCATTAAGATGTACGTTGCCTATTCGGACACGAACTAAACGTAAGGTTGGAAATCCAACTGCAGCAGTCATTTTGCGTACTTGACGAAACTTTCCTTCGTTAACAGTAATTGAAGCCCAAGAAGTGGGTCCATGACGTTCGTCTCGTATTTTTTTTCCTCGCGCTCCAAAAGCGGGGATTTCAGTAATTAATCTCGCATCACAAGGTTTAGTAATATATTTAGTTCCATTAAAACCAATCTCTACTCCTATTTTCAGTTTTTCAATGGCTTCCTGATTGATGACTCCATCAACTTGCACATAATATTCTTTATCTACTTTTTTACTTCTAATGATTTCACTCATCATTCCATCAGTAGTTAGTAACAAAAGTCCTTCTGAATCTTCATCCAATCTCCCAATTGCCATAGTACCTTTTGGAAAATCATACAATTCTCCTAACAGTTTTTTTTTGCGTTTTAATTCATAAATGAACTGACTTAAATAACCGTAGGGTTTGTGAATAATGAAATGAGAATGCGACATTGTATTGTTTTTGGAATGCCCACAAAGATAGTTTTGTTTTGACTGAATTTAAAGTTCTATGGCTATACATTTGATGATTTTACCACAAAAAGATGTTAAATGATGAACAAAAGCGGGCTAAAATTTGTAATATTATACTAATTAAAATGATATTCATTAAAATTAAATAGTATGGAAAATAACAATTTAGGATCTAAAAAGACCAATAATAAGCAAAATACAAATGAAGGATTTAGTGGGGAAAACCTGCCAGAAGATTATAATCCTTCTGCACCAATTCTTAAAGAAGAAGTAGAAATTGATGCAAATGGCAATCAAAAAATTGTTCAAAGAGCGCGCAATGTAGATGGTAGTAATGCGCCATTGCCAGACGAAGAAGAAAGAACTTGGAATGAAAATGAAAGTGTAAGCCGTGGTGTTTCTACTGAAGAGGAAGCCATGAAAACAGTAGAAAATAAAGATTTAAATTCGGACATTACTGCACATCGTTATCCCAATTCACATCCAGACAATCATGAAGATAGAGGAAATATAAAGTTAGATGAATAACTTTTGATATTTTGTATTAGGAGCCAATAGAGATGAAAATTTTTATTGGCTTTTTTTTTGATAATTACATAAAACAATATTAATTAGGTTTTATGAAGTCAAATTTAATTGACTTTAAAACTAATGAAGTCCAAATTTGAACTTTATTTAAAGCGAAAGCTATTAATCTTATTTTATAAAAATCCTACAATTCATTTTATTCCTTACTTTTACTTTTCAAATTTATTTTCATGTCAACTCTAATCCCCTTTTTACTTCTTTTTATAATTGCACTTTTTTTAGGCATTTTCATTGGAAAATTGATATTTGCCGCTCGATTTCAATCGGAAAAAATTAGTTTGGAAGAAAAATTGATTGCTGCAAATTCACAAATCAATCAATTGAGAGAACAACTTACAAATGAAAAAATAGTATTTCAAAAACAGTTGGAAAACAGTATTCTAGAAAAAGAAACTATTAGAACTGAAAAAGACAGTTTAGCCATTCAGCTTTCTAAAAAAGAAGTTGATTTTGAGAATCTTTGGGAACGCAATAAAGAACAAAAAGAAGAAGTCGAAAAGCTACAGGAAAAATTCACAAAAGAATTCGAGAATTTAGCCAATAAAATACTAGAAGAAAAATCGAATAAATTTACAGAGCAGAATAAGGAAAATATGAAAAACATCTTGACTCCATTGCAAGATAAAATTCAGTTATTCGAGAAAAAAGTCGAGGATACACACAAAGAAAGTATAGATTATCATGCTGCTTTGCGCCAACAAATTCTTGGTTTACGCGAAATGAATATTCAAATGAGCAAGGAAACGATCAACTTAACCAAAGCGTTAAAAGGCGATAGTAAAATGCAAGGAAACTGGGGAGAATTAGTTTTAGAACGTGTTTTAGAAAAATCGGGATTAGAAAAAGGGCGTGAATACGAAGTGCAACAAGCTTTTACAACAGCAGATGGAAACCGTGTTTTTCCGGATGTGGTAATCAATTTGCCCGACGGTAAAAAAATGATTGTCGATTCTAAAGTTTCATTGACTGCTTATGAAAAATACATCAATGAAGAGGATGATAGTTTAAAAACAGGGTATTTAAAGGAACATGTTCTTTCTATAAAACGTCACGTAGAGCAATTAGGCAACAAAAATTACCACGATTTATACAAAATTGAAAATCCAGATTTTGTACTTTTATTTATTCCTATTGAGCCCGCATTTGCAATGGCGCTTAATGAAGACACTACTTTATACAATAAAGCCTTCGAAAAAAACATAGTCATTGTTACTCCAGCAACTTTGTTGGCTACTTTACGAACGATTGATAGTATGTGGACCAACCAAAAACAACAAGAAAACGCTTTGGAAATTGCAAGACAAGCGGGAGCTTTATACGACAAATTTGAAGGTTTTGTAAATGATTTGATTCGGATAGGGAAAAAAATTGATGAAACTAAAACAGAATATAGTGGCGCTATGAACAAATTAGTAGAAGGAAAAGGAAACCTAATTGTAAGCGTAGAAAAACTAAAAAAAATGGGGGCTAAAGCTAAAAAAGCACTTCCAGAAAGTATTATAAACAGAGCTGAAATAGATGAAAACCAACTTTTAAATTAAAGATGAAATGAAAAAATTTCTATTAATAGTAGTCGCAATAGCGGTTTTAATTACAGCATCCTATTTTGGATTTTTACACAATACTAATTACAGTGAAGGCGTTCGTTCTGGAGAATTAATTAGAGTAAGTCATAAAGGAATCCTCTTTAAAACATGGGAAGGCGAAATTAGTCAAGGTATTTCTGGGGCGCAAATTTTTTCGTTTTCTGTAATGGATAGCGAAAAACAAGTAATTGCCGATTTGAATCAAATGGAAGGTCAATATGTTCAGGTCAGCTATAAAGAACTCTACAAGACTTTTCCTTGGTGGGGAGATTCCAGGTTTTTTATCACCTCAGTTAAGAAAGTTAATTCTCCTTTTAAAATAAAATAAATGAATCCATTATTCAAAACGGTTGCCTCTTCGCATATTAGTATTTCGCAATTGATGTTACCAAGCCATTCTAACTTTAGTGGCAAAATTCACGGCGGCTATATTTTATCTTTATTGGATCAGATTGCGTTTGCTTGTGCATCTAAATTTTCAGGTAATTATTGCGTTACGGCTTCAGTAGATACTGTCAACTTTTTAAAACCCATTGAAGTTGGCGAATTAGTAACCATGAGAGCGAGCGTAAATTATGTGGGCAAAAGTTCGATGATTATTGGCATTAGAGTCGAAGCAGAAAATATACAAACCGGAGCAATTAAACATTGTAATTCTTCCTATTTTACGATGGTTGCAAAAGATAAAGAAGGCTTAAATATACCGGTTCCTGGTTTAATTTTATCTCACAAAAATGACATCAGACGATTTATCAATTGTATCAAACAAATTGGACTTAAAAAAGAACAAAATCTTCATGAGGAAGCATTTGATTACAACTCAAAAGAATCTATAGAAAGTTTAAAAAACTACAACGTTCAAATTGAATCATCACTACAATAACGTGCTAGAAATCAAGCTATAATTACATACTATTAGTTAATTTTTCGTAACTTTAATTAATCTAAATCATAGATTGTTATGAGAAAAATTACCATACTAGCATTATTACTCATTGCAACAGTAACATCAGGACAAGAAAAAATGGTTTCCTATGATGGAATCATAAATTTCGAAGCTTCAATACCTTTATTTGAAGAAGTTAAAGCAACCAATAATAAAACAACTTGTGTTTTAATTACCAAAACAGGAGAAATTATGTGTTTGGTTTCGATTAAAGATTTTAAATTTAAAAGAAATTTAATGGAAGAGCACTTCAATACTAATTATATTGAAAGTCATCGGTATCCAAGAGCAACATTTAAAGGTAAAATTGAAAAATTTGATTTAAAAAACGTAAACACCGATCGAACTACTTATCAAATAAATGGCAAAATAACTATACGGGGTTTGTCTAAAAAAATCCTAATCAAAGGCACATTAAAAAAAACCGAAAATGGTATCGAACTTATATCAGCTTTTCCTCTAAACACCGATGATTTTAATATAGAAATTCCATTTGTCGTGCGTACAAAAATTTCAAAAACCGTAAATACGCAAATTGCTTGTGTTTTTAAATAAATTTTCATTTACAAACAATCTTTCAAGGCCTGCTCTAAATTTTTAAATTTGAAATTAAAACCCGTCTGAAGTATTTTTTCTGATGAAACTCTTCTACCTGTTAGTACAATTATTGACATTTCACCCAAAACCATTTTTAAAACAATAGCTGGAACATTAGGCAACCAAATAGAATAACCAAAAATACGAGCCAAGGTTTTAGAAAAAATAGTATTATTTGTATTATCGGTAACTGCAGCATTGTAAGGACCAGACATTTCAGTATTCTGTATGGCTTGCAAATAAATAGTACACAAATCATCTACATGAATCCAAGGCATATATTGTTTTCCAGAACCTATTGCAGAACCCAATCTATATTTGAAAAGAGGAATCAGTTTTTGTAAGAAACCCTCATTTTTTCCCAACACTAATCCCGTTCTAATTTTTACAGTACGAATATTTAAATTCTCTATAAAATCGATAGAATCTTCCCATTTTTGGCAAACATATCCTAAAAAGTCATTAGCTGGCGCATCGTTTTCAGTACAAATTTCTTCTCCATTTACGGCTCCATATATTCCAACGGCAGAAGCAGAAATAAAAGCATCTAACTTTTTGTAGTGTTTTTTAAGAACCATATATAGGAGTTGAGATGATTTTTCTCTACTATCGATGATAGCAGCTTTTCGTTTCGCAGTCCATCTTTTCTCACCAATATTCTCTCCTGCTAAATGAATAATATAATCGGCTTTCAAAACGGCCTCTTCTTCAATAAACTGAGTTGCTACATCCCATTTATAATAAAACACATCTGTTTTGTTTTGCTTTTCACTTCGGCTCAATATCGAAACAGTATATCCTTTACTTAGTAATAATGCTGTCAAATGAGTTCCTATAAATCCTGAACCACCACTTATTAAAACGTTCTTTTTCATATTTAGCAATTTATTGCTTTTAATTGGCTTTTACTAATTCACAACACTTCATTTCTGAACAAAATAAATAGGATGTTATGCCCATTTTATACCAATATATAGCGTCTGATTTTTAATACTATAAAATTATATTAAATTTTGTTTAACTTTATTAAAATATAGTTAAACATTTATTACCTTTATACTTTAATTTGAAACACAAAAAATATGGCTACTAAAAAAACAATACTTACAAAAGACAAAATAGTTTCAATGTACATGGATTATGTATTAGAGCATAGCGAAAAACCAAAATCAGTTTATCATTTTACAAAAATGAATGATTTTACAGAAACAGAGTTTTACGCTTTTTTTGGTACAATAGAAAGTATCGAAAAAGAAATCTTCAAAATGTTTGTTGAAAAAACAGTGGAGTTACTTTCTAAAAATGCAGATTACGAAAACTATGATATGAAAAGCAAAATGCTAAGCTTTTACTTTACATTCTTCGAAATATTAACCGCTAACAGAAGTTATGTCGTTCTCGTTCTAAAAAATCAAGGCGATCAACTAAAAAAACTGATGCAGCTTTCTGGATTAAGAAATAGTTTTAAAAATTATTTAACAGAAATCATTACTGATGATTTTAGAACACAACAAGAAAAACTACAAAACTTTCAAGAGAAAGCATTTCAAGAAGCTTCCTGGATTCAGCTTTTATTAGCCCTAAAATTCTGGATAGAAGATGCTTCCCCTTCTTTTGAAAAAACAGACATCTATATTGAAAAATCAGTCAAAGCGACTTTTGAACTAATGAATATTACTCCTATAGATAGCTTAATCGACTTTGGAAAATTTATTTTCAAAGAAAAAATATACAACAAATAATGAAAACGATAGACTACATACCAACGTCAAAAATTGAAAGAGCTACAAAACTGGTGCAAACTGGTGCAAAAGTGGGCGTAAATTACTTGAAATATTACGGTGAGAAAATGGTCAATTCTGATTTGACTAGAGACAAACTCAACGAGGACAATGCTGAGGACATTTATGATGGTTTAAAAAGCCTAAAAGGAAGTGCGCTAAAAGTGGCACAGATGCTAAGTATGGACAAAAGTTTCTTGCCGCAAGCTTACGTAGAAAAATTTTCGCTTTCGCAATTTTCTGTACCACCACTTTCTGCTCCGCTCGTATTAAAAACCTTCAAAAATAATTTTGGAAAAACTCCTTACGAGATTTTTGATGAATTTAATGCCACATCGGTAAATGCAGCCAGTATTGGTCAAGTGCATGTAGCAACAAAAAATGGTAAAAAATTAGCGGTGAAAATTCAATATCCTGGTGTGGCTAACAGCATATCGTCTGATTTAGCGATGGTAAAACCTATCGCAATTAGAATGTTTAATTTACAAGGAAAGGATTCTGATAAGTATTTCAAAGAAGTTGAGGATAAATTAATTGAAGAAACCAATTATTTACTGGAATTAGAGCAAAGTCAAGAAGTGGTTGCTGCTTGCAAAAAAATAAAAAACCTTGTTTTTCCAGAATACTATCCTGAATTTTCATCGGAGAAAATCATTACCATGGATTGGATGACAGGCCTTCACCTTTCTGAATTCACCAAGAAAAACACCAATCAAGAAGTGTCTGACAAATTGGGGCAAGCCTTATGGGATTTTTATATGTACCAAATTCATATTTTGAAAAAAGTACATGCCGATCCGCATCCTGGAAATTTCTTAGTAAATGATAAAAACGAATTAGTTGCATTGGATTTTGGTTGTATGAAAACAATTCCAACCGATTTTTACATTCCTTATTTTGAATTAATCGACAAAAAAGTAATCAATAATGCAGAATTATTCAACACAAAATTATTTGAATTGGAGATTTTGAGAACCGATGATTCTAAAGAAGAAATTGCTTATTTCACCGAAATGTTCTACGATTTATTGTCTTTGTTTACGAAGCCTTTTCAAGAAGAAAATTTTGATTTTTCAGACGAAAGTTTTTTTGAAAGTATTGCTCAATTAGGAGAGCGTTTTTCTAAGGACACCAATTTGAGAAAAATGAATGGTAATAGAGGTTCGAAACATTTTATTTACATGAACCGAACTTTCTTTGGGTTATACAATTTGCTTTTTGACTTGAAAGCCAAGATTGTGGTAAATGAGTTTGAAAAATACAGATAGTGAAAAAGGAAAATCTGCCCTCTAAAATGTGTTTGGTTTGCAACCGACCATTTACTTGGCGGAAAAAGTGGGAAAAAGTTTGGGACGAAGTCAAATATTGTAGTGAAAAATGCAAAAGAAACAAAAAGGGTTAGTTTGGTTTAGAAATGATTTGAGAGTCAATGATAATGAATCATTGGCCAAGGCAATAGCGGAAAATGAAAATGTAATTGGTATATATTGTTTTGATCCTCGCCATTTTAAAACCACCAAATTCGGATTTAAAAAAACAGAAAAATACAGAGCTCAATTTTTAATTGAAACAGTAACCGAATTAAAACAAAATCTAGAAAAACTAAATATTCCACTTTTGGTTTATCATCAAAATCCGGAAGATTGTATTGCGGAAATGGTAATTGAAAATGAAATTCAAACTATTTATTTTCAACAAGAATGGACAACTGAAGAAACAGCAGTTTTGGAAAACGTAAAGTTAAAAGTTCCTATTTCAATAGAATTTAAACCAACGTTTAACCAGTTTTTATACCATCCAGAAGACGTTCCTTTTGAGATCGAGTTTATACCAAACGTTTTTACACAATTCCGAACGAAGTGCGAAAAATACAGTAAGGTTAGAACTGAATTTGTAGTTCAAGCCATGCCAAAAGAAAATTTAGAAGCAAATAAAACTCAGATTCCGACTCTTAAAGATTTAGGCTTTACTGCTTTTGATATCGATTCTAGAACGGCTTTTCCTTTTAAGGGTGGCGAAAATGAAGCCTTAAAAAGGATAGAACATTATTTTTGGGAAACGAATAAATTGGGCGTTTACAAATTGACTCGCAACGGATTAATAGGAACAGATTTTAGCTCTAAATTTTCACCTTGGTTAGCCAATGGTAGTATTTCGGCAAAAACGATTTATTGGGAAATTATTAATTATGAACAACAAGTCCAAAAAAATGATTCGACTTATTGGTTAGTTTTCGAATTGATTTGGAGGGATTATTTTAAATATATTTCGTTAAAAAATGGCAGTTCCATTTTTAAAATAGGAGGTATTTTAGACAAAGATTACGAATGGAAATCGAATCAAAATCAAATTAAAAGTTGGATAAACGGTACAACAGCAGAACCTTTTGTAAATGCCAATATGATCGAGCTGCAACAAACGGGATGGATGAGCAATAGAGGAAGGCAAAATGTAGGATCTTATTTTGCTAAGAATTTACATTTAGATTGGCGCATCGGAGCGGCTTATTTTGAATCGATGCTAATTGATTATGATGTACACAGCAATTATGGAAATTGGATGTATGTTGCTGGTGTGGGTAACGATCCTAGAGATCGAAAATTCAATATTCCTTTACAAGCTTCAAATTATGACGGAGAATCTAAGTTTAGGAAATTATGGTTGCAACAACAATTATTTTAAAGAGACATGAACACGAATAAGAAAAGTATAAATGTAGTTTGGTTTAAAAGAGACCTTCGTTTACAAGACAACGAGGCAATCTACAATGCAACAAAATCAGCAACGCCTACTTTATTACTTTATGTATTCGAAAAGTCTTTAGAAAACGATGCACATTATAGTGAAAGACATTGGAATTTCATCAAGCAATCGTTAGTTGACATGAACAAACAATTGGAAAATTACAACACTAGAGTTTTGTGTGTTTCCTCAGAAGTTATTCAAGTATTTAATATTATTGAAGAAGTATATCGTATTGAAACTGTTTATTCGCATCAAGAAACAGGTTTGAAAATTACGTATGAAAGAGATAAAACCTTCAAAAGATTTTGCAAAAACAACCAAATTAGTTGGATAGAGAATATTAACAATGGCATTTTTAGAGCGTTAAAAAACAGAACTAATTGGGTAACGAGTTGGGAAAATTACATGAACGAACCGGTTTTTGTTTTTAATCCAAAAGAGGAACAATTTGTAAACAACAGTGAAATTTCTGAATTGGAAAAAATGTTAGATAAAAGTGATCTGGAAACGATTCCGGATACTATTTTTCAAAAAGGCGGTTCAACCATGGCTGGAAAATATTTAAAAACTTTTCTTGATGAACGCTATCATCAATATAGTTATCATATATCTAAACCTTTATTAGCCAGAAAAAGTTGTAGCAGATTGTCTCCTTATATTGCTTGGGGAAATGTATCTACTAGACAAGTTTTACAAAAAGCAGCTACTTTCCGATTGACTTGTAGTGATAAAAAACAGATCGATTCCTTTGTATCTAGATTGACTTGGCAAGCCCATTTCATTCAGAAATTTGAAATGGAAGAAATCATGGAATTTGAAAGTGTTAACAAAGGTTTTCATTCTCTAAAAAAGAAACCCAACGAAAATTACATTGAAGCTTGGCAAAAAGGGCAAACTGGATTTCCGTTGATCGATGCTTCGATGCGATGTTTAAATGAAACGGGCTATTTGAACTTTAGAATGCGAGCGATGTTAGTGTCCTTTTTTACCCATAATTTATGGCAACCTTGGCAAGAAGCTACTTCGCATTTATCACAAATGTTTTTGGATTTTGAACCGGGAATTCATTTTCCGCAATTGCAAATGCAGGCAGGAGAAACCGGAATTAATATGTTACGTATATACAATCCAATAAAAAACAGTTACGAACACGATCCCGAAGGAGAATTTATAAAAAAATGGGTTCCTGAATTACAAAACTTGCCTAGAGCATTTGTACACGAACCCTATAAAATGACTTATTTAGATCAAAAATTTAATGATTTTGAAATAGGTATAAATTATCCAAAACCGATCGTAAATATGGAAAGAACTAGAAAATATGCAAGTGATTTTTTATGGAGTATGAAAAAAAATCCATTAGTAAAAGAAGAAGGTTTGCGCATATTAAAATTACATACCATGGCTGATATTGGAGATAGCGAATAGATTTTACAGAGATATAAAAATACATTTTAAATAAAAAAAGGAAATTGTGACAGAAAAGAAACAACTAACTGATTTAGAAAAAGACCGAGTTATAGAAATGGCTTGGGAAGACCGAACCACATTTGATGCTATTTTGCTACAATTTGGTTTAAAAGAGCAAGAAGTAATCGATTTGATGCGTACGGAAATGAAACCATCGAGTTTTAGAATGTGGCGCGAACGCGTTCAAGGACGTAAAACAAAACATGAAAAATTAAGAGATTTTAGAGAAGGACGTTTTAAGTGTAGTATGCAAAGACAAATTAATAACAATAAGATTGCTAAGCGCTAAACTTCTGGAAACTACTAATAAAACCAAATTATATTTATAATAACTATTTTAATAAAGATGAAAAACATAGTAATCATTGGCGGAAGCAAAGGAATTGGAAGTGCCATTTTGTTGCAACAATTAGAAAGCAATAAAGTGTTTAACATCAGTAGAAATGCGCCAGAAATAACACATCCTAATTTAAAACACTTCTCTTTAGATGTTTTGAAAGACACACTTCCGGAGATTGAAAACATAGACACTTTGATTTATTGTCCTGGTTCTATTAATTTAAAACCAATAGGAAGTCTAAGTATTGATGATTTCAGAACGGACTTCGAAATTAATGTCATTGGAGCGGTAAAGACGATTCAGAAATATTTACCTGTTTTAAAAAAAGGAAATAATCCGTCTATTGTTTTATTCAGCACCGTAGCGGCCAAATTAGGAATGCCTTTTCATGCCAGTATTGCTACTGCAAAAGCGGGTGTAGAAGGATTGGTAAAGTCATTAGGAGCAGAATTAGCTTCGGTGGTTCGCATCAATGCCATTGCACCAACAATCACAGAAACTTCTCTTGCTGCAGGAATTCTGAGAAACGATCGCATGAAAGAAAATATGGTAGAACGCCATCCGATGAAAGGGTATTTAAAACCCGAAGAAGTAGCTAATATGGCAAATTTTCTTATTTCAGAAAATGCAAAATCAATTTCAGGACAAGTATTTGAAATGGATTACGGAATTGTAACCTTCAAAATCTAAATAAACCACATTAAAAATAAAAAATAAAACCATGATTAAAGAAATGAAAAGCTACGAAAAAATAGAGCAATACGATACTGAAGTAACAGAAGCATTGGCCAGCAATTATAAAACTGTAATTGGTACGCTTGGAGAAGATGTAAATAGAGAAGGTCTAGAAAAAACACCAGAAAGAGTCGCCAAAGCAATGCAATATCTTACACATGGTTATGGTTTAGATCCTTTAGAAATTTTAAAATCAGCGATGTTCACAGAAGATCACCGTCAAATGATTATCGTTAAAGATATTGAGGTATATTCGATGTGTGAACACCACATGTTACCCTTTTTTGGGAAAGCGCACGTTGCATACATCCCGAATGGTAAAATTGTTGGCTTGAGCAAAATACCAAGAGTAGTCGATGCGTTTGCAAGAAGAATGCAGGTACAAGAAAGATTGACAGACCAGATTAAAAATTGTATTCAGGAAGCACTAGATCCTCTTGGAGTAGCTGTTGTCATCGAAGCACAACATATGTGTATGCAAATGCGTGGCATTCAGAAACAAAATTCGGTTACTACCACTTCTTCTTTTACAGGTGCGTTTGAAAAAAACAAAACTAGAAAAGAATTTATAAATTTGATTTCCAATAAATTAAGCTAATTTAGTAGCACAACATTACTCTTTTTTTGCTTGTTTAAAAGATTCAAAGCATATCTCACTGATAATTTGTAATTTATAGAATCGAAAAATCGCTTTACAATATTGAAAATAAAATTACTATGAAAATTCTCTTAACAGGCGCAACAGGTTATATCGGAAAGCGACTTTTACCACTATTGGTAGCCCAAGGACACGATATAATCTGTTGTGTAAGAGATAAAAATAGATTCTATTTTCCTATTGAGTTTAAAGATAAAGTTAGCGTTGTCGAAGTCGATTTTTTAAATCATGAAACATTAACCAACATCCCAGATAATATTGATGCAGCGTATTATTTGATTCATTCGATGTCTGGCTCTGCCTCCAATTTTGATGAGTTAGAGAGTCAATCTGCGTTAAATTTTGTAAACCGACTGAATGAAACTAACGCTAAACAGGTTATTTACTTGAGTGGTATTGTGAATGATACCTCATTATCCAAACATTTATCTTCTAGAAAAAAAGTAGAGGAAATACTAAATTCAGGTATATTTGACACCACTACATTGAGAGCGGGAATCATTGTTGGTTCAGGAAGTGCTTCGTTTGAAATCATTCGGGATTTAGTGAACAAACTGCCTGTAATGGTTACACCAAAATGGCTAAACACAAGATGCCAACCTATTGCAATTACAGATGTTCTCCAGTTTTTATCTAAATCATTATTTAATCCAGCGACTTACAATAAAAGTTTTGATATTGGTGGTCCCGATATTTTGACTTATAAAGAAATGTTGCTTGGTTTTGCCGAAGCAAAAAACCTAAAACGTTGGATTGTTACCGTTCCGATAATGACACCCAAATTATCTTCCTATTGGCTGTATTTTGTGACCTCAACTTCCTATAGATTGGCTTCCGCATTAGTTAGCAGTATGAAAGTAGAAGTAGTTTGTAGCGATACCCGAATTAATGAATTACTGGAGGTGACTCCAATGTCGTACAAACAAGCGCTATCTCGTGCTTTGATAAAAGTAGATGAAGATAAAGTAGCATCGAGTTGGAAAGATTCCTTAGTAAGTGGTCGTTTCACGAGTAATATGTCGGAATATTTAAAAGTTCCTAAAAAAGACTGTTTCATAGACCGTCGCAAAATGGAAATTATAGATCGCAATTTCACCATTAACCAAATTTGGTCTATTGGTGGAGATACGGGTTGGTATTATGGCGACTGGTTGTGGGATTTAAGAGGATTTATAGATAAATTATATGGTGGCGTTGGTTCAAGAAGAGGAAGAACAAACCGACACGATATTCATTCTGGTGATGCTTTAGATTTTTGGCGTGTATTATATGCCAATAAAGAAGAAGGCAAATTAATTCTTTTTGCAGAAATGAAACTGCCTGGCGAAGCTTGGCTAGAATTTAAGATTATTCACAATACCTTATACCAAGCAGCGACTTTTAGACCTAGAGGTTTTTGGGGAAAAGTGTATTGGTATTCTGTGTTACCTTTCCATGGGTTTATTTTTAAGGGAATGCTAGAGAAGTTAATCAAGTAATTAATTCAATGAACAAGATTGGGTTTATTTACGTGGTAAACTTAAACCCATTTAGTAATTATATTGAAAGGTAAATTATCTGCCAAAATTTATTAAACATATAAGACAAATAAGCATAAATGTGATTTTTTACCACCCAAAAAAGAAAGTTCAATTAAGTTTTTAAAAAAGTTTTGAGGCTCGAGCGTTAGAGATGATTTTAATTAACTCTAATTTGGAAAAAAATATAGATTGAAGTTGAGAAGTAGTATATTCTTAATATATCATTTCTTGAACTACGAATTATTTAATCCAAAGAATACATTAAAATCTGCGGTAATCTTTTAAATCCGTGTTTAAAAAAACTTATAATTCTTAAATCCTGCTTCACAAACTAACTCATTATGTAAAAAAACTTAAATGACTTATATGATAAAAATAATTGAAGTAAAAAATACTACTTTACAATTCCAGCCTTATAAGTGGCAATCGCACGATCTCTCGCCATAGCGTGCTCTACCATTGGTTTTCCGTATCCTAATTGGAATTCTTTGATCCATTTACGAACATACATTCCTTTTTCGTCAAATTTCTTTTGTTGAATTTCAGGATTAAAAACACGAAAGTAAGGAGCCGCATCGCAACCTGTTCCCGCCGCCCATTGCCAATTTCCTACGTTAGCAGACATTTCGTAATCTAATAGTTTTTCAGCAAAATACGCTTCGCCCCATTGCCACTGAATCAATAAATGCTTGCATAAAAAGCTCGCCACCACCATACGTACTCTGTTGTGCATATAGCCTGTTTCATTAAGTTGACGCATTCCTGCATCGACCATAGGATATCCAGTAGTTCCGTTGCACCAACGTTTGAAATCTTCCTCATTGTTGCGCCACTGAATTCCGTCATAAGCCGCTTTGAAGTTTTGAGTCACAACTTTTGGAAAACTAAAAAGAATTTGCATAAAAAACTCTCTCCAGATTAATTCACTCAAAAAAACATCGTTTTTATGAAAAGCCCAGTTCACTAATTTTCGGATGCTTACGGTTCCAAAACGCAAATGTGGAGATAAATAAGAGTTTTGATCTAAAGCGGGAAAGTCTCTTATATCTTGGTAATTGGTAATAAATTTGAGATTATGATCCTTTACTTTTATCGTACTTTCTTGAAAACCTATTTGTTCTAAAGTGGGGAAAATAAAAGTACTTTTATATAAATTAGAAAACGAAGCAACACAGTCATATTCAGGAACAGGAGCTAAAGTTTTGTATTTTTCTAACCATTTATTTTTAAACGGAGTATAAACGGTATAAGGTAAACCATCGGCTTTTGTGATTTCTTTTTCTTCAAAAATAACTTGGTCTTTAAAGGAATAAGCAATAGTATTGTTTTTTTCTAAAAGTTCGCAAATAGCAGTATCTCTTTGAATGGCATACGGTTCATAATCTTTATTAAAGAAAACTTCTTTGACATCAAATTCTTTTAAAAGAGCTTCCCAAACTTCAAAAGTCTTTCCTTTTTTTATTAAAATGGAACTTCCTTGTTCTAGTAATTGCGCATTAATTTTAGAAAGATTTTCGTGTATAAATCCAACTCTTGGATCATTATTTGGCAGACTATCCAGAATAGCATCATCAAAAATAAAGAGCGAAATTACAGGATATTTAGACTGTAACGCCTGAAATAATCCTACATTATCTTCCAATCGCAAATCACGTCGGAACCAAAAAAAAGAAACGGGTTGCTTGCTCATTATTTCGAATTAAACATTTTGTCAATGACTACACGACGGTGCTCAAATATAGATTTCAATTTGTTTTGTACTACTAAAGTATTCATGATTCTACCCAAAAAACCGAGAGGCAATCCGTAATGTACCACATCAGTCATTTTAGTTCCTGTTGGTGTAGCTTCAAAAAAATGTTTGTGGTGCCAAAAACTGTAGGGACCAAAACGCTGTTCGTCGATAAAGTAACTATGGTCTTTGACCTGCGTAATTTCAGTCATCCAAGATAAAGAAATCCCTAAAAGTGGCGTTACTTTATACTGTATTATTTGACCTGGATACATGTTTTTATCATCAAAATCGGTGATTTGAAAACCCATTTCTTTTGGTGTTATTTTTTGAAGATTTTTAGGGCTTGAAAAAAAAGACCAACATTCTTCAAGACTTGCATTTACATTCTGAACGGTTTCTTGTTTGTATATTTTCATGATTGATTTTTAAGAAAAATATTGATGAAATACGCGATTTGCGTGAGGGATAGTAGTGGAGCTCTTTTTATAACTGGCTTTTTGCCAGGTATAAAAAAGCGGGAACGGATAGCCCGACCTCGCTTAACTCCCGATTTTTCGAGGAGTTAAAGCGGGGTCACGCCTTGATAAAAATTTATAGTATTGCAAATCGAAACTTGCTATATAATTTAAACACAAATTGCGCAAATTAAGTCGCAAACTGTAATTTATACTAAAATGACTAGCTCAAAAACCGTTTAGATTTTATAGTACTTGAAAGGAACGAAAAGCATTCCGAAACATTCTCCGTGCTCTTTGCCAAGGTGTTTGTGGTGTACTTTGTGGGCTTTTCTAAGTCCAATTAAATATTTATTATTGGTGTGCTTGAACCATTTAAAACGTTGGTGAATCAATACATCATGGATCATGAAATAACACATTCCATAAAACATGATTCCCAAGCCGATGAAAAATAAGTAGTTTAAGCCACCTTCTACCCCATAATAAAAAAGTACGATGCTAGGAATGGCAAATATGACAAAGAAAATATCATTACGTTCGAAAACATTTGCGTATTTAGGTTGGTGGTGATCGGCGTGGAAATACCACATAGACCCGTGCATTACGTATTTATGGGTAAGCCAAGTAACACATTCCATTAGTAGAAAAGTACCGAAAAATATCAAAAAAAATATCATTTTTATGCGCTGTTTAATTTAAAAATTCCTTTAATAACAAGTCTTTTATTGAACTAAATTTAATTTATAAGACACGAAAGACTTGGCTAATAATCCTGCTTTTGTATAATTTGAAACCCGAATTCTTGCATTTCCTATCTCTTGATAAGGCGTATTTTCTAGCTTTTTTAGCAGTTTTTTGTAGTAAACAAAAGCAGTATAAACACCAAACTTAGCTTCTAGCGGAAGTTTGATAATACCTTCATAAGCGACTCTAAAATCCTCATTTATTTCGTTGATGATAGCCGTTTTAGCATTCTCATCAAATGAATTTAAATCTACGCCAGGAAAATAATTTCGGTTTAAAACCAAATTATCATCCTTTAAGTCACGAAGAAAATTCACTTTTTGGAAGGCAGATCCGAGTCTCATGGCTTCGTCTTTTAACAGATTGTAACGCTCGTTATCTCCAGAAACAAATACCTTTAGACACATTAGACCCACCACATCTGCCGATCCATAAATGTAGGCATCGTATTCTTCTTTACTATGATAATCCGATTTTATCAAATCTAATTTCATACTTCGTAAAAACGCTTGTATCAAATCGTCAGTGATATTATATTCTTTGACCGTTTGCTGAAAAGAATTTAATATGGGATTTAAACTGATTCCTCTATCAAAAGCTTTGTAGTAGTCCTCTTCAAATTCAGTAATAAGATCTTCCTTATCAAAACCATGAAAACTATCTACGATTTCATCCGCAAAACGAACAAATCCATAGATGCTATAGATGGCGTCTCTAATGCTTGGCGATAACATATAAACCGCCAAAGAAAAAGAAGTGCTATAGTTTTTAGTAACTAGCTTACTACACTTAAAAGATACATCATCAAATAATTGCTTCATATTATTGCTCTGAAAATTGTTTATTAATTAATTCCGACACTAATTTTCCAGAAATTAATGCAGGTGGAACTCCTGGTCCTGGAACTGTTAATTGTCCAGTGAAATATAAGTTTTTTACTTTTTTACTCTTCAGTTTAGGCCTTAAAAATGCAGTTTGTAATAGCGTATTTGCCATGCCGTAAGCATTTCCCTTATAAGAATTGTATTCAGATACAAAATCATTTTTGCAAAACGACTCCTTAAATATAATACTATTTTTTACACTTTGCTTGGTTAAAGTCTCAAAACGATCTATTATTTTATCAAAATATTCTTCTCTAAGTGCTTCTGTATCATTAATTCCGGGTGCTAATGGCACTAGAAAAAAACCAGATTCCATTCCTTCAGGAGCAGCTGTTTTATCGGTAACAGATGGAAAATTAGCATAAAACAAGGGCTCCGCAGGCCATTGTGGCTCATCATAAATATCCTTTGCATGTTGGTAAAAATCAACATCAAAAAACAAAGCATGATGCGAAATATTTTCTATTTTTTTGTTGAATCCTACGTAAAATAATAAGGACGAAGGTGCAAAAACGCGACTGTCCCAATATTTTTCTGAATAAGCACGGTGCTCTTGATCCAAAAGCGTTTCGGTATGATGGTAATCGGCACCACTCAAAATCAAATCAGAATAAATAGTTTCACCATTTACTACGATTGCTTTGGCAATTTTATCCGTTACAATAATCTTTTCTATACTGGCATTGGTAACAAACTGAACGCCCAATTCTGTGGCTAAACTTTCCATAGCGCGAACTACATCAAACATTCCTGTTTTTGGGTGCCAAGTTCCTAAACCAAAATCGGCATAATTCATAAAACTATAAAAAGAAGGCGTGTCTGATGGCTTTGCTCCAAGAAATAAAACAGGAAATTCTAGAATTTGAATCAGTCTTTTATTTTTGAATTTCTTGCGAACATCTTTACTAATGTTACTAAAAAACTGTCCTACTTTCATAGCCGTTTCTGGCGTGATCAGTTCTAATGGAGAAACACCTGGACGATACACCAATTCCTTAATAGCAATATCATAATTACTTTTGGCCTCAGCCATAAATTTTTTCAATTGTGTACCGCTTCCCTTTTCAATCGCTTCAAAAGAGGCAACAATTTCTTCTAAATTATCGGCAATAGTAATAAAATCGTCTATGCCGTAATACACGCGGTAGGCTGGTGATAATTTTATTAACTCATAGTAATCGTTTGTTTTTTTTCCAAAATCAGCAAAAAAACGATCGAATACATCCGGCATCCAGTACCAACTTGGCCCCATGTCAAATGTAAATCCTTCTCTTTTTAACTGTCTGGCTCTACCGCCAATACTACTGTTTTTTTCGTAAACGGTAACTTGATGTCCGCTTTTAGCCAAATAGCAAGATGCTGCCATAGCTGAAAATCCCGAACCTATAATAGAAATTGTTTGTTTCATTTGTTTAGCAAATATACAAAAAGATTAGACAAAAAAAAGTTAAAGTTGTTCTACTAAATCACCGATTGAATTAAAAATAGAAATAGTATCCGAAAGTCCCTCTCGATTTATAAACTCTACCATTCTCCCAATGTACCACAATTCTGTAGTATCATCCACTAATTCTTCTGACATTTTTTGAACATAGGAATCTAAAATATCTCTTTCTGGCTGTACCGTCAGATAAGACACATAAACAATAGAATCAAAATGCTTTTTCATGTCTTTTAAATTGTCTATTGGCATACTTTCTCCTAAGAAAATACTTTTATACCCGTGCAATAAAATTTCATAATTCAGATACATCAAACCCAACTCATGTATCTCATTCATTGGAAGTGATAAAACAAACACTTTATTTAATTTGGTCGGTTTTAAAACCTGCAGTTTTTCTGTATTTATCAGTAATTTTTGTTTAATCAAATAACTTATAAAATGTTCGTGAGCAGGAGTAATCGTATCTGATTGCCATAATAATCCCAACTCATTCATCAGCGGAATGAAAACTTGATGAAAAATTTCTTTGAATGACTTTTCAGCAATCAGCCAGTTATAAGTATTAAAAAAAAGCTCTTGATCAAAATTCATCATTGCCATTTTCAGCTCACTAATAGCATGGCTTTTGGCAGTTTTGTTAGAAATTATTTCTCGCACCAAAGAAGGAATTTTATCTTGTGGATACGTAGCTATTTTTGAAATTTTATAGCCATAATCGTGTAATAAGGTAATGTTTAGCAGTTTTTGTAAACTCGCCAAATCATATAATCGAATGTTAGTATCAGTACGCATGGGTTGCAAAATATCATATCTTTTCTCCCAAATACGTATGGTATGGGCTTTGATACCAGAAAGATTCTCAAGATCTTTAATACTGAACACGTTTTTTATATTATTGTTTATCATTACTTCATATTTATTAAACAAATGTAAAATAATTTTTATTTATAAACGACACATTCCACCTCAAACTTTATAAAAAAGTGTTATTTTTTTGAAAAAGGTTAAACAAAACCAAATAAAAAATACAAATTACTCATTTCTAATTAGTTGCGATTTGTAGTTTTAATTTCAACTAAAAACACTATCCAAAACCAAATTGCTATTAACTATTTCAAATTAAGTCATGAAATTTAATTGCAACATTAAAAGAGAGATTGCTTCAAAAAAAACTTTTTTTCTTACATTAGGTGTCTCAAAAATACCGCATGAAAAAGCTCACTAAAGAAGAGATCAGTCAGGAAATATTCGATTTATACGATGATTACGCGCACAATAAAATTGGAAGAAGACAGTTTGTCGAAAAACTATCACTATTTGCTGTAGGAACGCTTACACTTCCTTCGTTACTCAGTTTTATGACGCCTAATTACTTGGAATCTATTTTGATAAAACCCGAAGATCCTCGATTGAAATCAGCTTTCATCACTTATGATTCTCCACAAGGCGGTGGTTCAATCAAAGGGCTTTTATCACAATCATCAAAAACAAAAAACAAATTACCAGGAATTATAGTCGTGCATGAAAACCGTGGACTTAATCCATATATTGAAGATGTAGGTCGTAGAGCAGCTCTTGAAGGATTCATCACTCTCGCACCTGATGCACTATCGCCTTTGGGTGGTTATCCCGGGAATGATGATGACGGAAGGGAATTACAAAAAAAACGTTCTCGTGAGGAAATGCTCGAAGATTTTATTGCGGCCTATCACTATTTAAAATCCCATAAAAACTGCAACGGACAAGTAGGTGTTGTTGGATTTTGTTTTGGTGGTTGGGTAGCGAATATGATGGCAGTCAAAATCCCAGAATTAGGTGCCGCTGTTCCGTATTATGGAGGACAACCCACTGCAGAAGAAGCCCAAAATATCAAAACACCACTCCTACTACACTACGCCGGTTTAGACAGTCGCGTAAATGAAGGTTGGCCCGCTTTTCAAGCCATTCTCAATAAAAACCAAGTCGAAAACACAGCCTATATTTATCCCGAAGTCAATCACGGTTTTCACAACAACACCACACCTCGATATGATGAAGCAGCCGCAACACTCTCTTGGACAAGAACATTACAATTTTTTAACGAAAAACTAAATAAGAAATAAATTATGGCTACAGGATTTTTTGCATTACTAGACGATATCGGAGCAATTATGGATGATGTTGCAATGATGAGTAAAATAGCCACCAAAAAAACGGCAGGAATATTAGGCGATGATTTAGCCGTAAATGCCGAAAAAGCATCTGGTTTTGTTTCCTCCCGAGAAATTCCCGTTTTATGGGCCATTACCAAAGGCTCACTTTTAAACAAATTAATTATACTACCACTCGCTTTTTTACTAAGCTATTTTGTACCTTGGTTAATTACGGTAGTTCTTTTATTAGGTGCTGTCTATTTAGCTTACGAAGGTGCCGAAAAAATATACGAATACATTGTACCTCATCCAAAAGAAGAAACTACAACTGAAGATTTTGATCTCACGCCAGAAGAACTCTTAGTATTAGAAAAACAAAAAGTAAAAGCCGCCATAGTAACCGACTTTATACTCTCTATAGAAATTGTAATCATTGCTTTAGGCAGCGTGGTCGGAAAACCAATCACTACCCAAATTATTGTAGTTTCATTTGTTGCATTAGTAGCCACGATAGGCGTTTACGGAATTGTTGCAGCCATTGTCCGCATGGACGATTTCGGAATGCTACTCCTTACTAAAAAATCCAAAATCGGAAAAAAAATCGGGAAAATGCTAATTGGCTTACTCCCTATGGTTATCAAAGGATTGGCATTTATAGGAACTATCGCGCTGATTCTAGTAGCCGGAGGAATATTTATGCACAAGATAGAACCGCTACATCATTTACTACAAAACTTACCTTCGATAATTGGTGAATTTCTAGCCGGATTAATCGGCGGAATCCTCGCTTTTATAGTCGTAAAAGGATTTACAATGATTTGGAGGAAGATTAAAAAGAAGTAATCGCAAGAACTCAGAACATTGCGATTAAATTCTTTTGGGCGTTCCCTAAAGGTCGGGCTTTCCACTACAATCTTTTGTTTTTTTCTCAAAAACAAAAGGATTTCACTTTAATCCCTAACGCAAAATTGTGGTGAAATGAGGATTTAGTTTGTTATTGACGCTTTAAATAAAAAAGAATTGAGAAGGTCTTTATGCAAATACAAAATTAAGTATTGAAAAAGTAATATTGAAAATATTTAGTTTTTTACGGCTTTACGTATTTTTCTTTCAAAAGGATTGTGTATTATTGTAAATAATTATTATTTTTTCTTAAAAATTAGTCCAATATCTAAAAGAAAAGATATGTTTATTTATAATAAAAAATAAACTGTTAATAGTATAATCATCATTTCAAATATAAATTATCAATCTAAACTATTTATAATTTATAAATGTAATAAGCACAAAATTTGCTTTAATAAAATTACAGTAATTAAAAATGAATAATTTAACAGTCATAGATTTCTTTTGTGGTGCTGGAGGTTTTTCCGAAGGTTTCAAACAAATGGGTTTTGAAATTAAACATGGTTATGATCATTGGAAACCTGCTATTGATACATATAACCATAATTTTAATTTAGAATGTCAAGTAAAAAATATTTTAGATTTCAAGAAATCAATTGAAGAAATAGAAAATCTTCCTGACACTGACATAATAATCGGTAGCCCACCTTGTGTAAGTTTTTCAAGTTCTAATAAGTCTGGTAATGCAGACAAATCTCTAGGAGTTGAATTAACAGAAACATTTTTAAGAATAGTGGCAGTTAAGAAACATCAACCAAATTCCATTTTGAAAGCTTGGTTTATGGAAAATGTAGTAAACTCTAAAAGATACTTACAAACTCAATATACATTTAAAGATTTAGGATTAACTGAATGGGCAAATAAATACAGAATTAGTCCATTAAAAATTGCAATTGATTTATTTGAAAATACATCAGTAATAAATTCAGCTGATTACGGTTCGATTCAATCAAGAAAAAGGGTCATCTCAGGTGAAATTATTAAAAAGAAAAAATTAATCATTCCTCAACCAACTCATCAACAAAAAGATTCTCAACTTAATTTACCACTTTACAATTCTATTAGTTTAATTAAGAGAAACTTTCCCTCACCTTTTGAAAAAAAGAGTAAAGTTCTAATTAAGGATATTCAATATCCTATAGAACTTGAACAAGATAAAATCACAGATCATTTCTATGATACAGGTGTTTACGAAGCAGAATGGCGATTTTCCAAACATTGGAAAACAAACCATCCATTTATGGGAAAAATGTCATTCCCTGAAAATGTAAATAACCCAAGCAGAACGATAACAGCTACTAAAATAGCCAATTCAAGAGAATCAATAATTTATAAATCAGAAATTAACAGAACTGGAGATGGTGAATATAGACTTCCAACAGTAAGAGAAGCTTCAATAATCATGGGGTTTCCTATTACCTATCAATTCGTGGGCTCTGAAAATGCTAAATGGCGTTTAGTGGGTAATGCGGTTTGTGCTTCTGTAAGTAGAGCGTTTGCATCAACAGTATTAAGTACTCTAGGTATTAAACAGGAATTGAAATTAATTACTGATGGTATTCCTAATTTAAAAGGTGTATTAAATTTAAATAATTATTCCAGAAAAACATTTGACAATCCACCAATAAAAAACAAAAATGCTAGATGTAGATGGCAACCAGTAAAAGAAGGAAATCTGACAGTTACACTTTCAAATTACAATATTGAAAAAAACAATAAACCAGATGGAAAATGGAGAACGTCAATACAATATGGCACTGGAAAAGGATTTCCTATTCAGCATATAGAGGATGAATATTTTAAAAAACTTGAGTCTATTGTTTTAAAATTTAAAGGCGGGGCTAAATTTTTAGAACTCATAAATAACGGGTTTTCTGAAAAAATAGGTAGTGCTAACAAACTTCAAGAAATGTTTGAATTACAAAAGTCCATTGGAGATTTTTTGGAACCAACTCGTCTTGTAGATGAAGTAGGAAATATTATTCAAAAAACTATAATTGATGAACCAAACTTTGTCCAAATTGACACTACTATTTTTCTTAAAAAGATGGTGCCAACAAAACAACTTTTTGCTTTATATGCTATTAATAAAATAGCAACTATTGCTAATTCAAACTAAAAAATATGCCAATACATTTTATTGATAATTATGCTAAACAAAATTTAGAAGCTATCATTATTAATCAAGATGGAAATACCCTATTTGGTGAACTTTGGTTATATGAACAATTTCTTACCTTTAATAAAAATAAATTTGTTGAGGATGAAATTTGGTATTTTAAGCATAACTATAATTTATCAACTCATCCATCTAGCAAAAGAAAAGTTGAAGGGCAAGTTGATTTTCTTTTACTCTCTAAACAAGGATTGTTAATAATTGAAGTAAAAGGTGGGGGTCTAAGAGTTGACGAAAATGATTGCTATTTCTCTTCAGGTGAAGGTAAAGAATATGAAACTCAAAATCCATTTACTCAAGCTAAAGAATATGTCCATACTTTTAAAAAACTGATTGATTCTTCTGTTTTTGTTTACCGAGCAGTAGTTCTTCCACATGAAGCTGGTTTCATTTTAAAAAGTCCTCAGTTAATTGGTTATAGAGATATATTCTTTTCAAAAGCAGATATTTCTGGTTTGGATGATAGAGCAATTCAAAATATTTTTTTCAAGTTTATCAACGAATTAGGAAGAAAAGCAAGAATTAGAACGATAAAGGAACTATTCCCTAATTTAAGTGCCGAAGCTATTTCAAAAAAGGCTTACGAGCAATATCCTGAATTGAGTTCAAAAGAATTAAAACGATTAAAATCTGAACTTTTCCCAACACAAACCACTTACGGTTTTAATCCTGATAGAATAAATGCAGAATTAATTTTAAAAGAAAACTATGAAGTTTTAAAAGGTTTAAGTCGCAACAAAAATGTTATAATACAAGGAGCTCCTGGCACTGGGAAGACAGCATTGGCAATAAAGTTTTTAGCTGAAAATTTATTAAAACAACAAAAAGGCATTGTTTATTGTGCAAATAAATTCATTAGATCCAAATTAGAACATATTATCCTTAATGATTATCAATTAGACTCTAACAATATAAGTTTCAGAATATTTTCGGATGCAGTAACGCAAGAAAGTGTTGCAGCGGATATAGATTTTTTAATATTTGATGAGGCACAGGAATACTTTGATAAAGGATTATACGATTTTATCGAGAAATTAAATTCAAAATTAGGCAAACCTAAGATTTTAGTTTTATATGACCCTGATCAAGCAATTGCATCTAATCTGAAGGAATTAGCTTGGTATACAGATTTCTTTATTGAAATTGGATATACACACTATTATTTTGATGAGAATTATCGTTGCGCCCAAAATATAGAAATAGGAGAAATTTCAAATTGCTTATTGTATAATGAATATGGAAAAATAAAAAACAAGTATAAAAGCAGCTTGATTTGTGTTGATGATTTGAAGCAAAAGTTAGAATTATTTAGCTTTATTTTAAATGATGTAAATTTTACAAGTTCGGAAAAAATCATACTAATACATAGCAATTTAATTGAAGATTTTACAAAAATAGTAAGTGAATTCTTTTATAGAGATATTGAAGAATTAACAGAAGCCAACATTAATATTTCTTCAAATAAAGTTAGATATAGCAGCCCTATTAAATACAGAGGTTTAGAAAACGAATCGGTTTATTTAATTACTAAGGAATTAAATGACAGTACCAAAGTTCAAAATTATATTGGAGCAACTAGAGCGATGAATTCACTTAAAATTATATTATGGAAGTAATATTTAATAAAATTCATGATGTGGTTCTTGAGACTTTAGAAATTCAAGATAATAGACCTTATATTCTGGAAGTGATTGGTAAATGGTATTATAATTTTTTGATATCAAGCCAAGAAAAATTAACTCTTTACTTACCTAGTTATGATGAAAAGTTATTAAATATAATTTACGATTACGTTCGTCTATTTTCACTTACCTATAGACTTTTAAAAAAGAATCCAGTTTCGGATTTTGAAGGTACCTGTCTCTTAAATATCTTTGATTATAATATAAAAAGGAATAATTTTAGTTCTGGAAAATCAACAATTGACTTTGTGAAAAAGTCTGGTAATTTCTTGATATGGTCAGATAATATAGTAGTTGAAACAAATAGATTTTTGCCAATATTTCGTAAAGAACAAATTGAAAATTCCCATTGGCGTATCACATATAATACATTTAAATTATTTAAAAACATAAGTAATCAAAGATTGATAAATCATCCAATTTTAATTGATTTTAATTTTGATTTATGTCTATCAATTCATACTGGAGAACAAATTAGACATTATGAGTATATTCTTTTTAATACTTTAAAATATAATTATGAAATGTCTTTAGAAGAAGTTATTGAATATGAAGATGAAACTTGTAAACAAGACATTGTAAATCTAATTACACTAAAGTATCCTTATCACAAAAACATTCATGATTACCTGTCAAATATTGGAAAAAAGAAATTTGATTTAAATATTAATTCTCGCTTCTGTTACAATAATTTACAAGAGCATGATATTATTTTATTACCAGAGGAGATTAAACCTAACAATACTAACTTACCTGTATTAATTCCTGATTTTAAAATATTTGAGACTAATCATAATTTAGAAATATTTGAAATTTTAAGTAGTTTTAAAGTCCATTGGAATGAATATGAATTTAATAAATTTACTAATCCATTCCCAAAATATTGGTTTTTGTTCATTAATCCATCACTCCCAAAAGAGGACTGGTTTGAAATGTTTAAAATTGATTATCCTATTGTTGCGAAAAAACCAATAATTAATGAAATAAAAAAAATAATTTATTTATTACATGAATTGGACTGGGGTAAACAATTAATAAATGACATAAAAAAACCAGTACTATTGTTACCTGATATAAAAGGGACTCGAAAGAAAAAATTAGAGAAATCATTAAATTCATTTAAACACTATTTACATGATTTAAATAGTAGGGTACTTTTTATTGATAATAACGAAATTGATTACTACCTCAATGAAAAAAATATATTATTATTAGATGCCTTTAACATTATCAATCTAGTCAATATACTTTCAAAAAAATCTGATTTTAATGTAATAATTCCTGATTTCATATATTTTAATTATCAGCCTTGGATAAAATACCATATTTTAAATTATCAGTATGAACCATTATTGAATCCTATTAGAGAAGATACTGATGCTCAATTTTCTAACAACAAAGAAAAATATCAAAAATCTAAGTTAGAATTAATTCAAAATATAAAAAAAGATATAATAAATTACAGAAAGAAATACAAGCAAGAGAATATTGAAATTGAAATTGAAAATGTAAATATTGAAGGTGAGGATATTATTTTTTATAATGATGAAGAAATCGAGTTCAATAACAAAGTAAAAAAAGAAAGTGATAATAAGGAGTATATAATACATACCATTCAAGGTATAGAATATGTTGAAAAAGGAAATACTACTATTTTAATTAGAAAAAACACTCTTATTTCAAGTTGTATTTCTCAATTAAATATTGGTGATGATTTTATATTACAAAGTGAAGTCAGTTCCGCAATAAGTAGAGATAAATTAGTAGACAAACTTAGTAAAGTACCTGATTCAGTAATCGAATTTCAAATACAATTATCAAAGTATGACAATGTCTATAATACTCTAGACAAATTAGGTCTAGAATATATCCATAGTAGATATTTTAACCAAAAATATGTAATTGATTCAAAGGACTTTAGTTTGGATAAATTTATTCTTCCAAAGAAAAAAGAGCACTGGAAAATCATTTGTGAATTTTTAGGAATTAATTCAAATGATATGTTTCAAGCATGGATTGCCCATTATGGAAGAAAACATTTGAATGAAATAAAAAAAATATACAAACAAATATATGATTTGTGTTTGAAAAACAATTATTTAAGTGAGATTGAAAACCCTGATTTAATATCAAAAGCTTCTATATATATTGAAAATAATATTTCAATATTCGAAAACGATGAAGAAATTAACACAAAAGAAATAGCAAAATCAATTCTATCTTCTTTGACAAATGAAATAAATTTTCAAGAAGTAAAAGAAATTAAAAATTTAAATTGATGAATGATTTTAGAAAAAAAAGAAATAGTCTTGAGTTATTTGTTCGTGAGCAGATAATTGGACCTGGTGCTTTTAACAACCGCTTTTTCTTTATAGAAAAATGGGATACAAGTGAATTTAACGGAATTGACTTTAAAGTCAAAAATGTAAATCCAATAGATAACAAGAGTGAGGTTTTAGCTGAGGTTCCTGCTTATCAATATAGTTCTGCAATTCTTTTTCCTGAAACAAGGGTGTCAAAAGGATCGGAAACACAACTCAAAGAGAAATTTTCAGAATCGGATATTGATGGAGAAAATCCAGATACAGAGGATATAGAAAAGGGTGGAGATGATGATAGAAATATTGACAATACTGAGGAAAGTTTAGTTAGTAAACAACAGAACTATCCCAATTCATTTGGTCTCTCATTTGTTGTAGGTAAAGAAACTAATTTGCAAGATGATTTGACCGTGAGTGTTTCATTTAGAAAATATCATAATATAAATAAAAAGGAATGTTTTAGCAGTAAACTATCTTGTATAGTTTCTGAATATGATAATGAAATTGAAATTGCAATTGAGAATTACTTTAAACCCTTATTTACATCAATTAGAAAAAATAACAACCTTTTTATATGTCTTAATCAAGAAATTAATAAGAATAATATTTATGATGTAGATTATATTCATTTAAATAATTATTTCCAAGCAACTCTTTTAAAAACTATAGGTGATGTTTTCAAAACAGAAATAGTCGAACTAAAACAAAAAAATGGTGTTATATATTATGGTATTAAAGGTGATTATGATTTGCAGTTTTATTCAATTTCAGAATCAATAAATTATAGCGGTAATGAATATAAAAATGTAGCTTCACTTTATGATAACAGCATAATTAATTATATTAAAAGTAAACTAAAAGAAGATTTATCTAATTATTCATATTATAAAAAACTTATAAAGGAAATTGAAATATTCAATCAGTTAAAAAATTATGTAACGGATTTAAAATCTGTATATAAACCAAGAAATTCTTCTCCAATTTGGGAGGCAAAAACTTTTGAAAACATTTCAATCTCTTTACCAAAACATGATGGAACCAGTAAAATATTTAGATTAAATAATCAAGTTATCGATAATAACATTAAAGAGGTTTCAGATTTAATATATTCGGTACAATATATTCGTAAAAATGAAGAAATATTTGTTAAGATATTATTGATTAATAAGGCAAATATTATTCTTAAGGAAAATGAGCCTCCTCAATTAAACAAAAAAGATGAAGCAAACTTAAAGGCATATTTTGGTATTCAATTAAAAGTTGACGAGATTAAAGAAAATACACTAAAGCAATATAATCCTCCTCAATTATTAGATTTTGATGAAGAAGATAACTTTAATAAGCTACTATACAGAAATTTCCATGACTTTGGTGAAGGATACAACACATCTGTAAATTGGGGTAATGTTAACAAATGTAAGTTTATAACAACAGAATTTCTTCCAGAGCAAGAAACGCCAAAAGTAGATTTTAAACCAAGTAAAATTGTTAATGGAAAAATAGTTTCAAGAATTGAAAATGATTCTATTTTATCTATGCAATACCTTTCAACTTTATCCGACGTTACGGATAGTGATGTTTTACAGGGTTTAAAAGATTTTGTGAATGAATACAAAATTTG
Organism: Flavobacterium flabelliforme; assembly: GCF_017948675.1. Classification (GTDB taxonomy): domain Bacteria; phylum Bacteroidota; class Bacteroidia; order Flavobacteriales; family Flavobacteriaceae; genus Flavobacterium; species Flavobacterium pygoscelis. Next base: position 396,006 of record NZ_JAGFBU010000002.1, on the reverse strand, counting down.
GATTGAAGAGAAACAAAAGAATCTTAATAATGAAAATTTACTTAAAGGAGAAGAAAAGGAACTCTTAAAGAAACAACTATTAGCTTGTGATAAAGATTATATAAGATTATTAAGGAACATTAAATTAATTAGTAATGATTCGAAAGCAATGGCTGCATTCAGGCTAATGAATACAGCTATGTTTATGCAATTACATCATAGTATTAAGAAACCCTTTACTCCTACTTCAAATACAGAAGAATTTTATAAAAATATAAATCTTGGAGGAAATGATTATAAATGGCGTTCATTTCAAATTACTTTTATTCTACTAAACATTGATGCATTTGTTAGACCAGATCTAGACGACAAAACTGTTGAAAACATATTTTCCAATGGTTGGCCTGAAAGAAATGAGATAGCAGATTTAGTTTGGTTTCCAACTGGAGGGGGTAAAACAGAAGCCTATTTAGGGATAATTGCATTCGTTATTGGATATAGACGTTTTACCAATGGTGAAAGAGGTACTGGAACAACCGTTTTAATGCGTTATACATTGAGGTTGTTAACATTGCAACAGTTTCAAAGAGCAACTATGTTAATTTGCGCATTAGAAGCCATCCGTAAAGATAGTTTTTCAATACCTAATTCTTATAGTCTAGGTGTTTCGAGAATTACAATTGGTTTATTTGTTGGTTCTGGCTCATTGCCTAATCAATGGAAAGGAACAGGTAATTCTAGCGATACAAGCATGGAGAAAGAACTTGAGAAAATAGCAGCTTGTATTGAAGGCGGCAAAAAAGTGAGTACAAATATACCATTTACTGAATGCCCATGGTGTGGCAGCGATTTATTTATTGATAAAGAATTAAGTAATGTTTCTCATACTAGTAAACCTTCACGAAATAATTATGGAATAAATGATCAATTAAACATTTGTTGCAATAATTCATCCTGTACTTTCAAGGGGATGGGAAGAAATAGACCTAGCAATGAATTTAGCCTACCTTTAAGATTATTTGATGAGGATATTTATAAGTACCCTCCGACACTACTTTTTGGGACGGTAGATAAATTTGCTGCTTTAGCAAATAATGTAACCACAAATACTTCAGAAAGAAATAAAGATTCTAGGAGATTATTTGGAAAAGGATACAATCATGACACTTTACCACCAGAACTAATAATACAGGATGAGTTACATCTTTTACTTGGCCCTTTAGGGTCAGCTGTAGGACTTTTTGAAAAAAGTATAGATTACTTATGTACAGAAAATGGTATAAAACCTAAAATAGTTACTTCTACAGCAACTACAAGAAATACAGATAAACAAATATTTGCTCTATTTAATAGACGATCTGAAATATTTCCAAAACAAGGAATAGTATCAGACGATTCGTTTTTTGCATATTATGAAAGATATATCGATGAAAATAATGATGAAAAATATATTTCAAATCGAAAATATCTAGGGATTTTACCTGTTGGTAAAACACAAGTTTGGATGCAATTAAGGATAGCATCAATTTCACTTACGCATAGATTAAAATATCTTAAGGAGTGTTATACAAATGATGAAATATTTGAAAAACCTGAGTTAATAAACGAGCATAAAGATGTGTTTGATTATTATCATACTGTTTTATCTTATTTTAATAGTCTAAAAGATGTTGGTAAGACACAATCACAATTAAGTCATTATTTACCCGGAGATGTAAATTTTGTTACAAAAAATACTGTCTTATGGAGCTTTTTAGATAAGCTAATTAGAAACGAAAGTAACATTGATTATTCAGAACTTACTGGAAGATTGACAGGTGAAGATGTAAAGTCTAATCTGTCAAACATTGAAAAAAAATGGAGTCTAATTTCAAATGATGGTAATACATTAAAATTAAATTCTAATAATCCTCCAGAGTTTGTGATATCTACAAATATGATTTCGGTTGGTATTGATGTATCAAGATTCAATACAATGATAATAAGTTCAATGCCCAGAAATATTGCAGAATATATCCAAGCTTCAAGTAGGGTTGCAAGAAGTAAAGAAGGAATTGTATTTACTGTTCATCATCCATTTAGATCTAGAGACATTTCACACTATCAAAAATACAAAGAATTTCACGAGAAATTTTACAGTTATGTAGAACCAATTTCAGTTACTCCATTTGCAAGTAAAGCAATGGAAAGATACCTAGCAATGTTTTTATCAGTTATGATTAGACATGATGAGACTTTGATGCTAATGAACAATGCAGATGCGTGTAATATTAGCAATATTAAAATTAATCAAATCAAAGCGATAATTATTAATCAAATTATTGAAATTGAAACCAATGCAATTAAACTAGACAATTATTTAAAATCAAGAACTCATAATGTAAAATCAAGTGTTGATGGTATTATATCTGAGGAAGAGTTGATAGATTTAAATAATAAAGTTGAAAGGCTTTTAAATAATTGGTTTATAAGATTACAAGGTAGTGAACCTATTCCTGAATTATCCTTTTATAAGAAAGATATGAATTTGAATTCTTTATTTATTAGATTAAGTGATAATAATTATCCTGATCACTGGAAGGTAGGTTATTCATTAAGAGAAATTGACCCATCAGTAGTAATAAAAACAGTTCAACAATAAAAATATGGCAGCAAAACAATATTTTGAAAATACACAAGCAAATGAAGCCATAAGTAAATTTAAACTTTTATCAGCTTATGGTGGCCCTGGTTCAATTGTACATACTGCATATGGTAGTATCATTATTTCATGTATCGAAGAATGGGGTTTTTTAAAAAAAATACTGGATATTCAAAAGGATGCAGTTGATACAGGAGTAAAAGAAAAGAATATAAAGGATTATGTTGTAAAACAAGCAAGACTAGAGAGAAACGGCAATATAGGTATTTCAAATGACGCCAGATTACTTGAGTCTTTAATAAATAGAAAAGGGTTAACTGAATTAAAATATTTAGTTCTTATTCCTGATATCGCTGTTCAAGATTTTTCTAATAAAATTAAAAATAGTGGAAATGAATTAGCAATTAATAGTTCTTTTATGCCAAAAGTATTTTTCGATAAAAGTAAACGCTACAAGTTTTACAAAGAATGGTATAATGAATGGTGTAAAAACAAGAAAAATGATGATCAATATGGAGCAAAATTCTTTCCTCCAAAACATAATACTGAAAATAGTATAGCAAATTTAACTCAAGATAATATTGTCCTAATATGTGATCATGGTCATATCAGTGATTTTCCATGGTCAAAATTTTTAAGATGGAGGACAGATTCTCCTATGGAAATAAATTCTGAAAAATCTATTGAATTATTTAAATCACAACCATGTTGTGGTTCAGATGACACTAGTACTGCCGTAATTAAAATTACTTCAAGTACAGCTAATGCATCAGGGTTCGATGGCAAATGGTTAAAGTGTGAAAACTGTGGTAGGCAAACCTCATTAAAAGGATTGATGAGTGTGAAAATTAAATGCTCAGGACACAAACCATGGGAAGCCATAACATCTAATAATGGTGAACTTAAATATCATTCTGGCAATTCTAATTCAAGGTCTAAAATGCCTCCATTAGAAAATTGTTCATCAACGAAAGCGATGAAGGTTGCCTTAACAACAGGAAATAATTTATACTATTCTAGAATGCTTTCTAGTATATATATGCCTGACGAATTATTCTTAGATGAAAAAACATTAAGCTTGAATTCTCTTGAAAGTGATTTGGAATTAGCTATGGATGATAAAAATTTCGAAGAGGCAATGAGAATAAATAGTATAATCACTTCGCTAAAGACTGAAATTCAAAATAATTCTTTAGTTGAAGAAATTCAAGATTCTGAAAAAGATATACGATATCGCTTCGAAGAATATAAAGCTTTAGCACTAAAAGATGAAGATGAAATAAATGTTGATAAAGTTGAGCATTTAAAAGTAAAAGATGTAACTGCAAACATTAGTGGTTCAGACTTAGAGAAGTATTTTTCAAGAATACTTAGAATAGATAATATGAAAATTACTTCAGCTCAACTTGATTTTTCAAGAGTTGTTCCTTTAGATTCTGATGCCGATAATATTAGCTCGAAAAATATTTTTAGCTCTAAACCTGATAGTGTTCGCGTATATCCGGTAGTTGAAAATTACGGAGAGGGAATCTTTTTTTCTTTTAATGAAGAACTAATTAATAAATTTTCAAATTCCAAAGGAATAGAATCAGTAAACGAAAATTTATATGAATTACATCAAAAGAGCGATACTTTTTCAGAAGGTGCTATTAAATATGGATTAGAGAATAATTGGCAGTTATATCTAGTACATACTTTTGCTCATTTAATTATGCGAGAATTAGAATTCAAATGTGGTTATCCAACAGCATCTTTGTCCGAAAGAATTTATGTCTCAAATGATGAAAAATACAAAATGTATGGTTGCATGATATACACAGCTGAAGGAGCTGAAGGAAGTATGGGAGGACTTATTGCGCAAACTAGACCACAAAACTTATTAAATTTAATTCAAAGTGCATTGATAAGATCAACTATATGTAATAGTGATCCTTTGTGTTGGGAATCTGATGGTCAAGGTTTATTTGAATTGAATTTTGCATCGTGCTTTTCATGCAGTCTTGTAAGTGAAACATCCTGTGAGCACAGAAATATTTATTTAGATAGAAGAATTTTAGTAGATGAAAATAATGGTTTCTTTAAAGAATTAATAAAATGAGTTTTTTTTCTAAAAATGAGAATTTCATTAAAATCAAGTTTCATAGTGATATGAGAGGAATGTCTTTAGAGCAGAAGATATTTCATTATAATACATATTTAAAAAAAGACACCTTAAAAAGATTAAAAGAGTATTTAAAAAGCTCTGAAGAAGAACTTGAAAATGATGATTTTAACAATGAAGATTTTAACTTATTTACTTCATCTCAAAATGAGTTACAAAATAAAACAAGAGATTATTTAGAAGTTATAGATTTATTAAAAGATTTTGAATTTGAATCAATTTTATACTCCATTTACTTTGAAGATTCTAATAAACAATTACTATCTGTCATTAGTGAACAATTAATTAAAAACAAACCAATTGATTTCCAAGATAAATTTTTGATTTTAGATTCAATAAAAAACAATGGAAATCTAACCCAAATTATTTTAACTGAACAATTAAATTTAACAAACAACGATTGGTTAGAAGAAAGTGTTAATCGAAATCCAATAGTAAAAAAACTAACGGAATGGATAGGATTAAAATTAATTGAAAGTAATACAGAATTTGAAATTAAGCTAGTATTATTTCATTACGCTAAATTTTGGAATACAAAATATTCAAGTCCTTATAATGAGATAAAAGGTGTTGTATTATTAAATGATTTAATTTCAACTTTAAAAAAAGAACTTCAAAATTTGAAAATAAATTTCAAAATAGTTTTAAATGAATTATATCTGATTCTTGACTCTTTACTTTTTAATATTAATCTACCTCCATTTTTAGAAAACGAATTCACTTTAAGAAACTCAAAAATGCCAGGATATGGGAAAAAGTTGAATGAATTTAATTTATTACTAGAACAATCATGTAAATATTTAGTTAATTATGATAAACTTTCTAATAAAGAGCTTTTTAAAAAATATTTTGATTCAGATGAATCAATTCAAAAATTGATTTTTGAAATTATTAAGAATAGATTTTCAAATGAATACATTCCAAATAGTAATGACATAAATTATTTTAATGAAAATTATTTACTGTCCACAAATGACAGTCAAAAATTAATTGAATTTTATATTCGAATTAATTATTTTTTTGAAATGAAAACTTATTGAATTACAAGCTCCAATGTATGATGACTATGCAATTAGTGAAATTTTATTTCATTGGCAATCACAAAATCAAACGAGAGATGATTTAGGTAAAGGATTGACTTACATTAATCATCAAAAACTTGGAAAAAGAATTTTATTATTCATTAGGGAACATTCGAAAAATCAATTTAACAATATAATGGGTTACGTTTTTATCGGCGAAGCAAAATTTATAGAATCAGAAGGTTCAAAACCAATGAACATAAAATGGCAATTAAATGAACCCATTCCAAATTATCTATGGAAGGAATCTGCTAAAATGTCTGTAGGATAATTTTAAAATCCAATCTTCTCCACAAAAAATAAATTTATCACAAAAAACCTCATTTTCTCTGTAAGGGATTAGAATAAACTACCTTACAAAGAAAATAATGGCTATAGAGCATAAGGTTCGATTGGTTGAAGAGTTGTTCGACCGTCTTGAAAAAGAAATTGCTGTATTCCAGTCAGAAACACATTTGCATTGTATTGCTGGATGCGGTAAGTGTTGTTCGACTCCAGAAATAGATGCCTCGCCATTAGAGTTTTTACCGTGGGCATTTCATTTATTTTTAAATGGAGAAGCCGAAGATATGTTGATGCAACTCCAACAAAAATCAGATTCCAACTGCCATTTATATCGTCCGATTTCTTTTATTGATAGAAATATGGGAAGTTGTAGCGACTATCGCTATAGAGGATTAATTTGTAGACTTTTTGGATATGCAGCCAGTAGAGATAAATATGGACAGCTCCGTTTAGCCACTTGTAAGATAATTAAAGAAGGCCAACAAGAAAACTACAACACCGCCGAAGAAGCGATCAGTAAAGGACTTTACGTTCCTGTTTTTACAGATTATTATATGCAACTGTCACAAATAGACAATAGACTCGCTACTACGCTACTTCCTATAAACCAAGCTTTGGCAACAGCCATAGAAGAAGTCTTGCATTATTACGCGTACAGACCGTTACCAAATGGTCTAGGAAATAGTGCTTAAAAGCAATAACAAAGTTAAGTTTGTTTAAGTTTTAATTTTACTTAAATCACTTAATGGTTAAAAATGCAAAACAGTATTGCAATTAGACGTAAAAAACCATAATGCAAAAACTCTAACTAACAATTCATTGTACAATTTTCTTCGCTAGAGCTTTAGCAGCAAAGTTGCTCATGTTTGTTGAGACGCTTCCAGCGTGACAAACTAAGGGTGATGTTTACCTATAAATTGAATTCTATTATTTGGCTGAAATAACTGAAAAACTGCTATTAGTTCTAAATAATTATTTCATTAAAAACTACTGTTGAATACGTCATAAAACAAAATCATATAGTTTCAACCAACAAAAAAAGCCCCAAACGGGGCTTTTTCGATATATATAATTCAAGTATTATTTACTCAAATACATTTTTCTTCTAGAGTATAATTCGTAGAATTGATCGTCTTTTAAGTCGTCAATAAACAAGATGCTTTTTCCTGTTGATTTCATTTCTGGTCCTAATACTTTGTTTACATTTTAAAACATGCGTAAATAGGATGATATAACTCATGAAATTTCTGAATTAAAAGTTAGTTAGGCCTATAGTTTTTTGGATAAATAAATTCAAATCAATGAGTTTTAAGAAATTATTTAAAAATTTATTTTTGTACGATAAATCGACTATATTTACCCAAAAAAATAAGCCTTAGAAAAATTTTAAGTGGCTTTACTTTTTTGCTTTTAAAAGTTCAAAGTAATCTTTTTGCATTCAATTATGTAATGCAGCAGGTAACAAAAGATTTAAAAGAAACAGATAAAAAACCTCATTTACTAAAAACTAAGCTTTGCAATAATTGTAGCAACAGATAATAATTCACATATTAAATAAATAAAAACAATGCAAAAAACTTCAAATGCTTTCGTAGCAGCTTCTTGGGTGGCCTTAGGGGCGGGAATGATCGGTTACTTAGTTGGACTATGGCGTTCAGAAATGTTACTAAATGAAATAGGCTACTATTTTACAGTTCTAATGTTTGGTCTTTTTTCAGTAATATCACTTCAAAAAAGTGTTAGAGATAGAATTGAAGGCTTTCCTGTAACCGATATTTATTATGGTATTTGTTGGTTTGGAACAATTTTATCTATCGTGTTATTAATCGTTGGACTATGGAACGCAACTTTATTACCAAGTGAAAAAGGATTTTATGGTTTTGCATTTTTATTGGCGATTTTTGGAGCGATTGCAGTTCAAAAAAACACAAGAGATAATATGACAATTACAGAACCAAAACAATAAATAGCTTATTCCTAATAAGAATACCAGCGCAGATAAAACTGATTTAGAAAAAACAAAAAGCCCCAATCAAGGGGCTTTTTCGATATATATATAATCCAAGTATTACTTACTCAAATACATTTTTCTTCTAGAGTACAATTCGTAGAATTGATCGTCTTTTAAGTCGTCAATAAACAAAATGCTTTTTCCTGTTGATTTTTTTAATAAAAATTGATTCATTAATCAGAACTCAAAATGAATTATCTTTGATAAATGAACAAGAAACTTTACATAATAGCAGGTTGCAATGGAGCGGGCAAAACAACTGCTTCGTTTACGATTTTACCTGATATATTAAGGTGTAAAGAATTTGTAAACGCTGATGAAATTGCCAAAGGTTTATCTCCTTTTCAACCTGAGAAAGTTGCCTTTGAAGCCGGAAGAATAATGATAAAAAGAATCAATGAACTACTAGATGCAGAACAAACATTTGCTTTTGAAACTACTCTAGCTACTAAAAGCTATAGAGGAAAAATTATAAAGGCAAAAAAGCAAAACTATAATGTAACTCTTTTGTTTTTTTGGTTAGAAAATGTAGATTTAGCAATTGAAAGAGTCAGAACACGAGTTCTTGAAGGTGGTCACAACATCGATACAGACGTTATAAAAAGAAGATATAAAAACGGTATTAAAAATCTTTTTGAAATTTATGTTGATATTGCGGACGAACTACTTATTTTTGATAATTCATTTGGAGTACCGGAGTTAATTGCTGAAAAATCTGTCGTTAGTGAAATGAAAATTTTAAGTCCTATTAAATTCAATAACTTAAAAAAAAATTGGAATGAAAGAATATAAGAGATCGCTGAACCAACAAAAAATAATTGATGGAATGAGCAAAGTATATGAAAAATTAATCGAATTCAAAAAGAAATCAAATAGTGAACTAGTCATTCTTAAGGATAATAAAATAGTTAGAGTAAAACCATAATAAATGCAAAAAGCCCCAATAAAGGGGCTTTTTCGATATATATAATCCAAGTATTATTTACTTAAATACATTTTTCTTCTAGAGTACAATTCGTAAAATTGATCGTCTTTTAAGTCGTCAATAAACAAGATGCTTTCTCCGGTTGATTTCATTTCTGGTCCTAATGCTTTATTTACATTTTGGAACTTGCTGAAAGAGAAAACCGGTTGTTTGATTGCGTATCCTTTTAATTGTGGATTAAAAGTGAAATCCGTTACTTTGTTGTGTCCTAACATTACTTTAGTAGCATAATTCACATAAGGTTCTCCATATGCTTTTGCGATAAAAGGAACCGTACGAGACGCTCTAGGATTCGCTTCGATGATGTAAACCGTATCATCTTTAATGGCAAACTGAATGTTGATTAAACCAACTGTTTTCAGCGCTAAAGCAATTCTTTTAGTATGGTCTTTTATTTGTTGCATTACAAATTCCCCTAAGTTGAACGGTGGCAAAGTCGCATTACTATCTCCAGAGTGCACTCCGCAAGGTTCGATATGCTCCATAATTCCTATGATATACACATTTTCACCATCACAAATCGCATCCGCTTCTGCTTCAATCGCTCCATCCAAATAATGGTCTAAAAGTAATTTGTTCCCTGGAATAGTTTTCAATAAATTGATTACGTGCTCTTCCAGTTCTTGTTTGTTGATTACAATTTTCATTCCTTGACCACCCAACACATAAGAAGGACGAATCAATAATGGAAAATCTAAAACATCCGCTAAAGCAGAAGCTTCGTCAGCCGTTTCAGCAATTCCAAATTGTGGGAAAGGAATGTTTAATTCGGTTAATAATTCAGAGAAACGTCCTCTATCTTCGGCTAAATCCAAAGCATCAAAGCTAGTTCCAATAATTTTTATTCCGTATTTAGATAGTTTCTCCGCTAATTTCAAAGCCGTTTGACCACCTAATTGCACGATAACCCCTTCTGGTTTCTCATGCTGGATAATATCGTAAATATGCTCCCAGAAAACTGGCTCGAAGTATAATTTATCTGCTGTATCAAAATCAGTAGAAACTGTTTCTGGATTACAGTTGATCATAATTGTTTCGTAACCACATTCTTTCGCAGCCAAAACGCCGTGTACACAAGAATAATCAAACTCGATTCCTTGACCAATTCTATTTGGACCTGATCCAAGAACGATAATTTTCTTTTTATCTGTAACTACACTTTCGTTATCTACGTAGCGTGTTCCGTCTGCTTTTTCTATTTCCGCTTCAAAAGTAGAATAGTAATATGGTGTTTTTGCTTTAAATTCTGCCGCACAAGTATCTACTAATTTAAACACACGGTTGATGTTCATCACGTCACGCAAACTGTGTACTTGACTTTCTAAACAACCCATCATGTGCGCAATTTGTCTGTCAGCAAACCCTTTTTGTTTGGCTTCTAACAACAATTCTCTTGGCAACGTTTCTACTTTATAATTTGAAATTTCTTTTTCTAAAGTATAAAGTTCTTCATATTGTTTCAAGAACCACATATCTATTTTAGTGATTTCATGAATACGACTCAAAGGAATTCCCATTGCAATTGCGTCATAAATCACAAAAACACGATCCCAACTTGCATAAGTCAGTTTCTCGATAATTTGTTCGTAGTTCGTGTATCCTTTTCCGTCAGCACCTAAACCATTTCTTTTGATTTCTAATGATTGCGTCGCTTTGTGTAACGCTTCTTGGAACGAACGTCCAATTCCCATTACTTCACCAACGGATTTCATTTGAAGTCCTAAAGTTCTGTCAGCACCTTCAAATTTATCAAAGTTCCAACGTGGAATTTTCACAATCACATAATCCAAAGTCGGCTCGAATAAAGCAGAAGTCGATTTGGTGATTTGGTTTTGTAATTCATCTAAATTGTATCCTAAAGCTAGTTTAGAAGCAATTTTTGCAATTGGGTAACCCGTCGCTTTTGATGCTAAAGCAGAAGAACGAGACACACGAGGATTGATTTCAATCGCTACAATATCTTCTTTATCGTCTGGCGAAACAGCAAACTGCACATTACAACCTCCAGCAAAGTTTCCGATGCTACGCATCATCAAAATCGCATAGTCACGCATTTTTTGGAAAGTCGTGTCAGATAAAGTCATCGCTGGCGCAACAGTAATCGAATCTCCAGTATGAATTCCCATTGGATCCATGTTTTCGATAGAACAGATAATTACCACATTATCGTTTTTATCTCTCAACAATTCCAACTCATATTCTTTCCAACCCATCAAAGCTTTGTCAATCAAAACCTCATGAATAGGTGACATTTCTAAACCGTAGGTAAGTTTTTCGTCAAATTCTTCTTTTTTATATACAATCGCAGCTCCAGTTCCTCCAAGGGTAAACGAAGGACGAATTACTAAAGGGAAACCAAATTCTTGTGCAATTTCTTTTCCTCTTAAATATGATGTACAAATTTCTGCAGGTGCAGAAGGTACATTTATCTTTTTAAGCAATTGTTTGAACTGCTCTCTGTCTTCGGTAATATTAATGGCATTTACATCAACACCTATCATTTTTACACCAAAATCCTTCCAAATTCCTTTTTCATCCGCCTCTAAACACAAGTTTAAAGCAGTTTGTCCACCCATTGTAGGTAAAACAGAATCGATTTGAGGATGTTCTTTTAGTATTTCAATAATAGACTTAGTCGTTAATGGCTTCAAGTAAACATGATCGGCCATAGTTGGATCGGTCATGATGGTTGCAGGATTAGAATTGATTAGAATAACTTCAATTCCTTCTTCATGAATAGAACGAGCAGATTGAGATCCTGCATAATCAAATTCGCACGCTTGACCAATTACAATAGGACCTGAACCTATTATTAAGACGGATTTTATCGATGTATCTTTTGGCATTTTGTAGTAATTATTGTGTTGTGTAGTTATTTTTTAAGGGTTTAAAGTACTTAAATTATACGACTTTAAACGCTGCTCTTTAGGCTTTATTTACCGATTAGGTATAAAAAAAGGCGATACTAAAGAAAGTAACGCCTTATTTATGTTTATACAAACATTATTTTTTGTGTCTTGGTTCACAAGAAACAGTCAATTTATGTCTTCCTTTAGCTCTTCTACGCGCAAGAACTTTTCTTCCATTAGCAGAAGCCATTCTGTCCATAAATCCGTGCTTATTTCTTCTTTTTCTTTTCGATGGTTGAAACGTTCTTTTGCTCATTGCTTTGTATCTTTAAAAACTTATTTATATCTTTCTTAATTCGGATACCTGTTACCCGAAATCCGAGTGCAAATATACAAAGACTTTTTTTCCTCACAAGTAGTTTTGTAAAAATATTTTCAATTCATTTTACTATATTTGTGATCTTAAAATAATCACACTATGTTTCACAGAAATATTAAACTTATTATCGCCGGACTTATCATTGCTACTGGCTTTTGGCAATTTACAGAAAGTAATATTGGTAACGGAATTTTCCTTATACTATTAAGTGCAATTCCTATTTTTCTTTACTTCAAAAATGAATTCATCTTATTAGCCTTCTTAAAACTAAGAAAACAAGATTTTGAAGGAGCTAAAAAATGGCTAGCATACATTAAAAATCCAGATACGGCTTTGGTAAGAAAACAACAAGGATACTTTAATTATTTACAGGGTATCATGTTGTCACAAACAAATATCAATCAAGCAGAGAAATATTTTAAAAAAGCAATCGAACTGGGATTGTCTATGGATATGGATTTAGCTGTTGCTAAATTAAACCTTGCCGGAGTAGCCATGTCAAGAAGAAGAAAGCTAGAAGCAACCACCTTATTGAATGAAGCTAAAAAGCTAGACAAACAAAATATGTTAAAAGAACAGATCACGATGATGAAAGATCAGATGAAAAAGATCTAAATAACAAAAAGGGCCAAATGCATTTCATTGGTCCTTTTTTGTTTTAATTCACATAAAGAATATCGCATCCTTTTCTGTTTTAACTTTTAGCATATTTTTTCCTGAAAATAGTAATTCACCACAATACTTTTAAACACGTTGAACATGGATCATTTTAAGACCGAAGAAGCCATTAGCAAATACAATAATTCTCCACAAGAAAAATTATCTGGACTTTCTCCTTCTCAGACTCATGAATTAATTCACAATCCATTAGGCGAAAATTCTTGTATTAAATTTAGTTCACACATCACTAATGAAATTCTAGACCAAATTCCTTTTTTTAGAACTGCTGAAGAACTTTTAAAGATTATTAAACGTGATGGATTCCTAAAAGTTACTCCACATGGCGCACTTCCTAAAAAAATTCTCGTAGAATTATACGATTTCAATTTTATCACTGACGAACACATAGCGTCTGGTATAAACAAGCTTTATAGAGAGGACGAATGCATCTCTTTAAAAACAGCTCGAATAGTTTGCGAATCCACCAATCTTGTTAAAAAAAGTAAAGGAAAATTACTCTTGACAAAAAATGGAGAAAGATGTTTGAAAGCTGAAAATCGCGTTGAATTATTTAAAGTAATTTATTTAATTTTTACCGAAAAATTTAATTGGGCTTACATTGATGGTTATACGAAAGAACCTGTTGGTCAATATGGCTGTTTATTTTCGATCTACTTATTGAAGATATTTGGAGATAAAGAAAATGCAACAAGCTTTTATGCTTCAAAATATTTACAAGTTTTTGAAAAATTCTTAACTCTATTCAACGACGATTACGTTTCCCCTGAAAAACAATTTAATAGTTGTTATACTGTAAGAACGTTTGAAAGATTTACAGAATGGTTTGGTTTTACTACGATAAATGGAATGAAAAATTTTTATGATCAAGAAAATGCAAAAATTGTAAAAACAGAATTACTTGATAAAATATTTGTCTTTGAATAAAATCATTAAGTCCGAAATGGTTTTAAAATATAGAATTTAACAACATTCTACTTTTCTACTTCCCTCTTCTACAGCAGATAATTTGTTGTAAAACCTTCTTTTCTAGGAATAAAAATAAAACTTAGATAGGTTGATTGGCAAAATAATCTAATTCAGCTCTTATCAAAAAGAAGAAATCCTCCTATAAATAACAAAGTAACCGCAAAAACTTTCTTTAATATTTTTTGGTCAATGTTAATCGCTAATTTACTTCCAAAATAACCACCTACTACAAATACTATCGAAATAATTATTGCAAATCGCCAATCGATATATCCAGCCTTATGATAATTAATCACTGCAAGCATGGTTACTGGAGGCAATAAAGCCGCTAAACTCGTTCCTTGTGCTTGCTGTTGTGTAAATCCCATCAGTAACAAAAGAGGAACCATAATTATGCCTCCACCAATTCCTATTAATCCGCTGAGAATACCAGCAGCTAAACCTATACACATCAATAAAACTATAGTTTGCATTGTCATTTTCATGTCATTTAAGATTAATAACCACTAAGTGGAATTTCTATTTGATATTTTTTGCCCTCCGCATTAATCAATTTTGCTTCTCTCAACCAAGGATTATGAATTTTCAAAATTTTATAATTGATACCTTGTCCTTTTGCAAAATCAGCTAAGTCTGTAATTGCACTATCAATTTCAATTTTTCTAGTAGGCAACACCGAATATAAATCCTCAGAAGCGATATTATATCCATATTTTGAGGGGTTATTCATAATTTCTTTTAAAGCTAAGATCCTAAAAACATATCTAGAAGTTTCTTCAGTAAGTAACAAGTCATAATAATTCGATATTTTCTGAATTGCAATTTGCTTATTAACACCTGCCATTCCACCATTATAGGAAGCAGCAGCCAAAGTCCAAGTACCTAATTTACCTTTAGCACTCAAAAAATAACTACAAGCAGCCTGTGTAGATTTGGCCAGATCATAACGCTCATCCACATTATCATTCACTTCCATACCGCGTTCTTTTCCTGTTTCTGGCATAAACTGCCAAATTCCTCTCGCTCCAGCTGGCGAAACCGCATTTACTAAACCACTTTCAATGACAGCTAAATATTTAAAATCATCAGGAATACCGTTTCTTTTCAAAATAGGTTCAATAATTTTAAAAGCACGATTGGCTCTTTTTATTGCTAAAATTGTAGAAGCATGTAAGTTTACATTGACCAATAATTCTCGATCAAATCGCTCTTTAACATCTGCAATATGCAATGGAGTGGGCTCGCCAGCAAAGTCTAATTTACTTGGAAAAGCAGACGTGTCAATGCTGTCAACTGTAGAATTTGTTTTTTTAGTTGTTGCAAAAACAAACAAGCCACTCAAAAAAATTACTGCAACAATTATTATGGTTTTGTGTATTCCTTTCATATTTTCTATGTTTTATCATTACTGATTAACGGCTACCCTATTTTGTTCCCAATATTATTTCAGGTAAATTTTCATTGAGCCATTTGTATTTATTTAAAATCATAATATGCGTTCCTCCTTTGACCACGATACAATCCTTGATATATTTTATAGGAAAAACATCATCTGCATCGCCATGAATGTGAATCACATTTTTATCAACCACGGTTCTATCCCAAAGAATTACTTGCTCTACCGACCACTGTAAATATCGAATATCTCTAACGGAAAGGAATTTTTCATACAATTCTAAACGCTTATTTATAGTTTCACCAAAGGAAAACTTAGCTAAATTCTCTAGATTCATTAGTAAACTCATTGGAATTAACTTGTAAGCTTTAGTCGTTTTGGCTAACTTAAATCTACGAGGAAACTCTAAATTACTTTTGACACTGGATATAATAATAACTTTTTTTACCTGTATAAAGCGAGCCATTTCTTGCACTAAAATTCCACCAAATGAAACACCAATGAGAACGGGATTAGGATGCTTTATCTTAGCTGCTATTCGTTTAGCATAATCCAACAAAGTTTCATTATCTAAAGGGATTTCCCATTCTAATAAGTAAATTTCAAAATCAGCTTCTGGAAGCTTAATTCGCTCGAAAATTGAAGTACTTGCGGCCAATCCTGGCATTAGATAAACAGGTATTTTACTCATAATTGTTTTAACGATTTTATAACAACATTCTGATTTTTTATCTCGATTTTTGTATAAAATTAATTTTTTTTATTTAAATTCATCCCACTTCACACCTTATATTACCAATAATTTATGAATACACAAATTTTTAAATCAGACACAAGAGGTACTGCTAATTTTGGTTGGCTAAAGGCAAATTTCTCTTTTTCTTTTGGCAATTATTTTAATGCCGATCGCGTACAATTTGGAATGTTACGAGTATTAAATGACGATACTATTGACGGAGGAACTGGCTTTGGCACACACAGTCACGCTAATATGGAAATAATAACTATTCCTTTAGAAGGCGGTCTAGAACATCGAGATAGCATGGGAAATGAAGGAGTCATTCGCTTTGGAGAAGTTCAGGTTATGAGCGCTGGATCTGGCGTAGAACATTCTGAAATGAACGCAAGCAAATTAGAAGAAGCAAAAACATTACAATTATGGGTATTTCCTGATCGAGAAAATGTAGCTCCAAGATACGACCAGAAATCATTTGATATTGAAAATCAAATCAATACCTTTGTAAATATTGTTTCGCCAAACGATCAAAATGATGGCAATGCACTTTGGGTTTACCAGAAAACCTTTTTCCATTTAGGAATTTTTGACAGTAACACTACAACCAATTATTCGGTTAGGATTACTAAAAATGGTGTTTATTTATTTTTAATTGAAGGCGAAATACTAATTAATAACCAAGTTTTGAAGGCAAGAGATGCCATGGGAATAACGGATTTTGATTCCGTTGAAATTCAGATTATTTCCAAATCAAAAATACTTTTGGTAGAAGTACCAATGAATTAGCGTTAATTATCATGGATGGATTAATCACTATTGACATTAAAGACAACACATTTGCACGACAATTTGAAACTACAGTAGAGGAAGGATTAGTTACTGTTGAATATTCTTTTCAAGAGAAGAAGATATTTCTAACGAAAATTAATACTCCAGAATCGTATGAAAATGAAGAGTTTATCACTAATTTTCTAAAAAATATAATGGAAATTGCGATAGAGCGAAAGTTCAAAGTAGTTCCAATTCTTCCAAAAATAGTGGTTTTCTTCAAGAAAAACCCAGTATATAAAGAATTACTTCCACCGGGAATTAGACTTTAGTAAAAAGGTGCCGTTCGAATGAGCTGCACCTTTTTTTTATAAATTGTTTAAAACAAAATCAATATCCTTTTTTACTAATCAGTTCCAGTTATCGCACCATTTAGTTCGTTCATTCTGTATGCTGCTGAAAAATCATTGTAGCTGTTATTTATTTGATAAAATCAACATCTAAAATCGTTAATAAGACACTCTTTTACAATAAAAAATAATACTTGTAATTTACAAGTAAATTTTAAATACCTTTGTAGTTGTTTAAACAACTATATTTATGGGAACAATTTTTTCAACAGAAAATTTATATACTATTTTGTCTGGAAGGACGCACTCCGCTTTTAACAGAGCGTTGTTGACTAATTTTAGAAAAAACAATATTTCGCTAACAAAAGAGCAATGGACTATTCTAGGTGTTTTGTGGAAAAATGAAGGTTGCACGCAACAAACATTAGCAGATCAAACTTCGACTGACAAACCCGGAATAACGCGTTTAATTGATCATTTGGAAAAAGAAAATTTAGTAGAACGGCATCCTGACGCAAATGACAAACGATTAAAATTAATTTTTTTGACTCCGAAAGGGAAATCAATTGAGAAGGAAGTAATGATTGTTGTCAATGAAACTCTTAAAAATGCGATAAGAGACATTGAACCAGAAAGGCTCGAAATCGTAAAGGAGACTTTTCTTCAAATTTATAATAATTTAGAAACAAAAAAATAAGATGAAAAAATATCTACTACTTTCCCTTTTTTCGCTTTTTACATTTGCTACTGGATATGCGCAAATAGAAATTTCAACTTCTTTACAAGAGGCGATTCATAAAGCTATTGAAAAAAACAGTTCGATAAAAAATAAAGAACTCGAAATTGAAAAACTGCAACTTCAGGAAAAAAGCGTTTGGAATAAATATATCCCAACGGTAGAAGCTAGTGCCATTTACTCCTATTTTGACAATAAATTGACAGTTGATCTTCCTGCCACGACCCTACCTATAATTAACATTCCGGTGTTTGGTGGAAAATCGACTTTTGATAATTACGGAAATATTTTTAATGGAAGTATAATGGCAAAAACGGTTTTGTTTAGCGGAATGCAAATTCCTAATGGTGCTAAGGCATTGAAGCAAAAAGCAATCGGAACAGAATACCTAAAAGAATCTGAGAAGGACATTATTATAAAAGACGTTATTAACACCTTTGACCAAATCACTTTATTAATTGAAGTTGAAAAACTTTTGAATGACAGTGAAAAGAGATTGCAAACTGAAACCAAAAGAATTTCTAAAGCAATCGAAGAAGGTCTTGCTATTCCTTATGATCGAGATAAAATAAAATTGGCCTCATTAGAATTGAAATCTAAAAGAATTGAACTAGAGGGAAAACGAAAATTAGTATATAGAAAAATACGCTATTTAACAGGCTATTCCGATTCAGAAATAAATAATGTTCAATACAATTTAGTTCCTTATTTAATTTTGGAAGAGAATTTAAGCACCGAAAACAAAAAAGAAATCAAAGCCTTAGAATCATTTAAAGTAGCCTATGAATATTTGCTAAAAAAAGAAAAAGGAACTTTTCTTCCTACTTTAGGTGCTTTTGGGGGCGTAACCCACAGCAGTGTATTTGATGCAAACTCAACAACTCCTGTAATTCCAGGCCTAAATACGCCTCTTCATTTACAGTTAAATGAGATCACGATAAGTCCAAATTGGATGATTGGTGCAGGAATAAAATGGGAAGTTTTTGCCGGTTTTGAAAGAAATCATAAAGTTCATGAAGCCAAAATAAATATTGAACAAGTACAAAACCAAATTGATGACACTAAAGAAAAATTACAATTGCTATTGGAAAACAATTATGTTAATTATTCGGTTTTGAATCAAAAAATAGAAATAGCATCACAACAAGAGAAAGTAGCCCATAACAATTTGAATTTAGCCATTAAACAATATAAAGAAGGTTTGATAAACATATCTGAACGTCTAGAAGCCGAAAACGATTCTTATAAAGCATCTTTAAATAAAATAAATATCCTAATAGAACAGCGTCTATCAGCTATTGAAACCATTATAGCCACGGGCGAATTAACAAAATATATAACAAATTAAAAGCCAGAATCCATGAAAAAAATAATCACTTTAGTGGCAATCGTAGTTTTGCTAATTGGCTGTGGAAAATCAAAAAAAGAAGCTCAAATTCAAGGGAAAGTAGAAAAAGAACAAATTTCGATAGTTAGTAAGGTTCCTGGGAAAATCGTCCAACTATTAGTAAAAGAAGGCGATTTGGTAAAAAAAGGAGATACACTTGCTATTCTGGATCTTCCAGAAGTTGATGCCAAAAAACAGCAGGCTGAAGGCGCGGTTACTTCGGCAAAAGCACAGTACAATATGGCTGTGAAAGGGGCTACTGAAAACCAAATTAAACAACTTGAAGCAAAAAAACAAGGCCTGAAAGAACAGTATGAATTTGCTCAAAAATCCATCAAAAGATTGAGTAATATGCTCAAAGATTCCTTAGTTTCACAGCAAACCTATGATGAAACATTTGCTAAATATCAAGGAGCACAAGCACAATACAATGCTGTTCAGGCAGAATTGAACGAAGCAAAGAAAGGTGGCCGAATCGAGCAACAAACGATGGCTCTTGGTCAACAAGACAGAGCTGTTGGCGCATTGCAAGAAGTACAAACCGCAGACAAAGAGCGTTACATTATTGCCCCTCAAGACATGAGCATCGAAACCATAACCCTAAACTTAGGCGAACTTGCATTGCCTGGATATACCTTGTTTAATGGCTATATTGCCGATAGTGTTTATTTTCGTTTTACGGTTGCAGAAAACCAATTAGGCAAAATAAAAAAATGGCAGGAAATACTAGTTCATATCCCCTATACTAAAAAAGACATAAAAGGAATTGTTACTACCGTAAAACAATTGGGCGCCTATGGAAACATTGCAACTGCCTATCCCGATTATGAAATGCAGGAAAGCTTGTTTGAAATAAAAATAACGCCTTCGAATAGTAAGGAAGCAAAAGACCTGATTACAAAAACCACCGTAACTTTATCCCTATAAATTATGCAAAATTTCTGGTCACTTCTTAAAAGAGAATTCAAACTCTTTTGGCAAAATAAAGTACTCCGATTGCTTTTTATTGGAGCACCGTTACTTTATGGTATTTTGTTAGGCTACGTTTATGGAAAAGGAAAAGTTACCGACTTACCGATCGTTGTAGTGGATGAAGACCGTAGCGAAATGAGCGCAAAAGCATTGCAGATGTTTGATGATAATGAAGTGCTTAATATCACCTCATTATTATACGACCAAAATAATCTTTCCCAAATTGCCATAGAAAAAGAAGCAGCATGCGTTGTAATTATTCCAAAGGGTTTTGAGAAAATGGTGTTGACCAAAAAATATCCAGAAATTGTAACTATCGTAAACACCTCAAATGTTTTAACGGCTAATTACGCTTCTGGTGCTTTGCAACTTTGTCTTGGAACATTAAAAGCAGGGGTTCAAATGGAAACATTACGCAAACAAGGAATACCTGAAAAATTACTAGCGACACAATATGAACCGTTTAAAACAACCTTTATAAAAAAGAACAACCGCAGCACTAACTATATGTATTTCCTTTGGCCAGGAGTATTAGCAGCCGTTTTACAACAAGTTCTTTTGCTGGGTTTAGCGTTGTCTTTTGCGTCAGAATACGAGAACGGCACATTCAAAAAATTAGTAAAAAAAAGCCCTTCTTTACTAAAATTGATGAGTGTTAAAATTATTCCCTATTTAATGATGAGTTTCGGACTTTGGCTATTGTTTTGGTTATTTACCTTTTGGTTCCGGATTCCTTTCTATGACAACCTGCTTCCGCTTACGTTTGTAGCAGGAATATTTGTACTTTCTGTGTGCTTCATAGGGATTTTAGTCAGTATTATGATTCCAAACCAGTTAAAAGCAACCGAGATTTTAATGGTAATTGCTACGCCAAGCTTTATTTTGAGTGGATTTACCTGGCCTTTAAGTCAAATGCCAGTCTGGGTTCAAGGCATTGCTAATTGTATCCCGCTAACTCATTTCCTAAAAGCATTTCGCATTTTGATTATTGAAGACGGAACGCTATCCCAAACTACTAGTTCCATTTGGAATATGGTTATCATTGGAACAATTTGCGGTATTCTATCCTATATTGCTTTGTACTTAAAAAGAAAAAGTGTTTTAAAAGAAATTTAATATCCTGATATATAAAAAGCAAAAGGCATAAGAATTTAACTTATGCCTTTTACTTTTGTACTTTGCCTGTTAGAGCTAAAGGATTATTTCTCTATTTCATTCATACTATCCATTTTCTTGTGCGCTAAGAAACCTGTGATATCTTCAAAATGCTCCACTACTCTTTTGTTTCCAAATTCGAAAACCTTAGTTGCTAAACCATCAAGAAAATCTCTATCGTGAGAAACTAATATTAAAGTTCCATCAAAATCGCGCAACGCATCTTTGATAATATCTTTAGTTTTCATATCCAAGTGATTGGAAGGCTCATCCAGAATTAACAAGTTTACGGGCTCTAATAATAATTTTATCATCGCCAAACGTGTTTTTTCTCCACCAGAAAGCACTTTCACTTTCTTGGTCACGTCATCGCCATGAAACATAAACGCACCCAAAATGTCTTTGATTTTTGTTCGAACGTCTCCTACCGCAATATCATCAATAGTTTCAAATATCGTAGCATTTTCATTTAATAACGACGCTTGGTTTTGAGCAAAATAACCGATTTGCGCATTATGACCAATCTCTAGACTTCCGCCATCGATTTCGATTTGCTTCATAATTGCTTTGATCATCGTTGATTTTCCTTCTCCATTTTTACCAACAAATGCTACTTTCTCGCCTCTTTCGATAACAATATTAGCATCTTTGAAAACCACGTGATCGCCATACGATTTGGATAAATCTTTTACAATTACAGGATATTGACCCGAACGAACTGCGGGTGGAAACTTTAATTTCAACGCTGAAGTATCAACCTCGTCTACTTGAACAATAACCAACTTTTCTAACATTTTTACACGCGATTGAACGGCATCTGTTTTAGAAAAAGTTCCTTTGAAACGATCAATAAAAGTTCTGTTATCCGCAATCATACGTTGTTGCTCGTCGTATGCTTTTTGTTGGTGCATACGGCGGTCTTTTCTTAGTTCTAAATAATGAGAATACTTCGCTTTATAATCATAAATACGTCCCATTGTCACTTCAATAGTACGATTGGTTATATTATCTACAAAAGCTCTATCGTGCGAAATTACTACAACCGCTTTGGCTGAATTAATCAAGAAATCCTCTAACCACTGAATACTTTCAATATCCATGTGATTGGTAGGCTCATCTAACAAAATTAAGTCTGGTTTTTGCAACAAGATTTTAGCTAATTCTATTCGCATTCTCCAACCACCTGAAAACTCAGAAGTTTGACGACTAAAATCTTCTCTAACAAATCCTAAACCAATTAATATTTTCTCAACCTCAGCTTCGTAATTTACCTCTTCGATAGCATAGAATTTCTCACTTAGATCAGAAACTCTTTCAATTAATTTCATGTAAGCATCACTTTCGTAATCCGTACGAATCGTTAATTGTTCATTGATTTCATCTATTTCTGACTTCATAGAAAAAATTTCTCCAAATGCTTTTGAAGTTTCTTCCATAACAGTTGCGCCATCTGTAGTTAATAAATGCTGTGGCAAATAAGCGATAACCGCCTCTTTTGGTGCCGAAATATTTCCAGTTGATGGCTTGCTTTGACCTGCAATTATTTTAAGCAGCGTCGATTTTCCCGCTCCATTTTTACCCATTAGGGCAATCTTATCATTTTCATTTATAGCAAAAGAAACATCACTAAAAAGTGTTGTGCCCCCAAATTGCACAGAAATATCGTTAACTGTAATCATTTTTATAAGTTAGAGATTAGAAATCAAAAAATAGAATCAAAATAGTGCCTAAAATTTGAAGGTGCAAATATAGAGTAAATAAGTAATTAGTTTTTATAAAATAAAAGCTTCTAAAAACAGTAATAAATTACCATTTTCAGAAGCTTTTGCAAATAAAAAAAAGGTTTTAGACTTGCTCGTTTTTTTGAATAGTATTCCAAATATGAGCATTAGTAACTCCAATATCTTCCGGGCTAAAAACTGGATCTAAACCTTGCTTTTTCTGTTTTTCATAGTCTTTTAGCGCTGCTAATGCTGGTTTTTGAAGTAAAATGATTGCAATAATATTAAACCATGCCATCAATCCAACTCCAATATCTCCAATATCCCATGCTAGTTTAGCTTGATTTATAGAACCATACATGATCACTAACATCATAATTATTTTAAGAACATAATTAAAAACAGGAGATTCAAATTTTCTTGTTAGGTAAGAAATATTTGTTTCTGCAATATAATAATAAGCTAAAATAGTTGTAAACGCGAAGAAAAACAATGCAATAGCTACAAAATAAGAACCAAAACCTGGAAAAACGCTATCCATAGCACTCTGCGTGTATCCTGGACCTACTGCAATATTTTGAGCACCAGAATATAAGAATTCAGAGGCACCTGCGATTCCAAAATCTGGATTATGCACATTATACTTACCGGTCATTAATAACATAAATCCTGTTGCAGAACACACTAATAAAGTATCAATATAAACAGAGAAGGACTGAACTAAACCTTGTTTCGCCGGATGAGAAACATTGGCAGCCGCTGCAATATGTGGAGCTGTTCCTTGCCCAGCTTCATTAGAATAGATTCCTCTTTTTACTCCCCACTGAACTGCTAAACCAAAAACAGCTCCAAAACCAGCTTCCATATTAAAGGCACTTTTAAAAACTAAGGCAATTACATCAGGAAGGTTCTTGAAATCAACTACTATAATTATCACCGCAATTAACATATACCCAATAGCCATGAAAGGAACAATATATTCAGTGAATTTTGCGATCCTTTTTACACCTCCAAAAACAATTGCAGCAAATATCAAAACAAGACCAACACCAGTAACCCATGTTTCTAAGTTAAAGGCATTTTTGATTCCGTCTGCAACAGAATTTGCCTGAACACCTGGCAAAAGAACTCCAGCAGAAATTACAGAAACAATAGCAAATAAAACTCCAAACCATTTAATTCCTAATCCGCGCTCGATATAAAATGCAGGACCACCTCGCAATTCACCTAAATGTTTTTCTTTATAAATTTGAGCTAAAGTAGCTTCGATAAACGCTGTACTCGCTCCTAAAAAAGCCACTAACCACATCCAAAACATGGCTCCTGGACCTCCAAAAGCAATTGCTGTTGCTACTCCTGCAATATTTCCCGTACCTACTCTACCCGCCAAAGACATTGATAAAGCTTGAAAAGAGGAAACACCCGAATCAGTGCTCTTACCATCAAATAACAAACGAAACATTTCTTTGAAATGACGTACTTGTAAAAAACGCGTTCTTACAGAAAAATAAAGTCCTGTTCCAAGACACAAAGCGATTAATGCATTACTCCAAACAAGTCCATTGATGACACTTACAAAATTCTCCATATAATTAATTCATTTATAATTATCATAAAACCAATAAAGGTTTGATTTTATTATTAATTTTCGATAAAACTATAACATACAGACAATAAAAACTAACTATGTGCAGTAATAAAACTAAAAAAATAATTAATTCTCTATAAATCAACATCTAATAGATCACCTTTATTTTAGTTTAAAGTTGTTTTTTTAACATATAAAACTCATTATGTAAAATTAAATCGGCAAAAATGAACTAAAAAAAAACTGCCCCATTTACAAAAATGAGGCAGTTCTAGATCGATGAGTTTTCTAAATTAAATTAGTCTTTCCTCCATTTTTTACTTTCTTCAAAAACATGCTCTAAAATAGCAGCTTCTCTTTCGTCGAATTCAACACCTCTACGAATCATTACTAATTTAGCAGTTTCAAATGCTTTTTTAGTAAGATAGGTTGTAAATCCAGAAGCACCTCCCCAAGAAAAACTCGGTATAAAATTACGCGGAAAACCAGTACCAAAAATATTAGCACTTACACCCACAACAGTTCCAGTGTTAAACATAGTATTGATACCACATTTACTATGATCACCCATCATTAATCCACAAAATTGAAGACCCGTTTTAGCAAATCCTTCTGTTTCATAACTCCATAATTTTACTTCTTCGTAATTATTTTTTAGGTTTGAATTGTTAGTATCTGCACCCAAATTACACCATTCTCCCACAACAGAATCCCCTAAATATCCTTCATGTCCTTTATTAGAATGTGCAAAAAGAACGGTATTTTTTACTTCACCACCTATTCTTGAATGCGGTCCTACTGTTGTGGCACCATAAACTTTAGATCCCATTTTAACAGAGGCATTGTCACAAAGCGCAAAAGGACCACGAACCATAGATCCTTCCATAATTTCAGCGTCTTTACCTATATAGATAGGTCCCGCAGAGGCATTTAGAGTAACAAATTCTAATTTCGCACCTTCTTCAATAAATATATTTTCAGGAGCAATCACATTTACACTTCTAGGAATAGGTTGTGATTTTCTATCTTCTGTTAAATATTTAAAATCCTCCTGAATTGCCAAATCATTTTTAGAAAAAATCTCCCAAGTATTTTTAATCGTAATACACTCGTCGTGGTATTCTATAATTTCGTAAGTATCAAAATCTACTTCTTCCTGCTCTTCGCTGGTATAAAAAGCAATGACTTCATCTCCTTTAAAAATAGCTTGATTCACCTCTAAATTACTAACCATTTCAGCCAAAACATCATTAGGAAGAAAAGAGGCGTTTATCATAACATTTTCTTCTAACTCTACCATAGGATATTTTTCCGACAAGTATTCTTCGGTTAATGTAGTTGTAGTAGAACCCAAACGCATTTCCCATTTTTGACGAATGGTCACGATTCCGATAAGAATATCAGCAACAGGTCTTGTAAAAGTAAAAGGTAATAAGGCATTTCGTGCAGGTCCGTCAAAAAGGATATAATTCATAAAACGAATTTATTTATAGATTTCTTAGTTTTAAACTTTTTAAATGCAAAAATAATTATAAAAATGCGTTATTTTAATACAATTAGTACTAAAATTCACTTCACATTACTTATTATTAATAAAAAAAGCCACGCTTCCCAGCATGGCTTAATTATATAGATAAACAAATTAAAATTATTTAACGTGCTTAGCGTATTTAGTTTTAAATTTATCAATACGTCCTGCAGTATCGATAAGTTTAGATTTACCTGTGTAAAAAGGGTGAGAAGTTCTAGAGATCTCC
Source organism: Flavobacterium flabelliforme (assembly GCF_017948675.1). Lineage (GTDB taxonomy): Bacteria > Bacteroidota > Bacteroidia > Flavobacteriales > Flavobacteriaceae > Flavobacterium > Flavobacterium pygoscelis. The sequence goes on along the minus strand of NZ_JAGFBU010000002.1, from coordinate 369,421 downwards.
ATTTTCACTACTGGGTATTCAACACCATCGTGAGTAATTGTTTCTTTAGTATCTGCAGTAGATTTAGTGATAAAAACTTCGTCATTCGACATGTCTTTAAATGCAACTAATCTGTAATTTTCTGGGTGCGTTCCTTTTTTCATCGTGTTAATCTTTTTTTATTTGTTGGCTACAACTTGTTTTGAAGCTTTTCCTCTAACAGAAAAGGTATAAACTCATTATAACTTTTTGTTTTACAATATTATTTTGAGTTTGCAAATTTACAATTTATTTCCAATAACCAACTATATGCATGACTTTTTTTATATAATTGTAAAAAGAGATTTTTACACCGCCATATATTGGGAATTGTTATATTTGTAGCTTAATAAATATAAGTATAAATATGGAAAAGAAAATATCTCCTGCGAAATCTGGACTCCAATACGGCGTTTTATTCGGTGTAATAATGGTATTAGAGTTTGTTATAATGTACATTATCGGCATGAAAGCCCTTGTAGGAACAAGTGCAGGTTTGATTGTAAATATTGCCAATTATCTAATACTGCCATTTGTCTTTATTTATATAGGATGTAATAATTATAAAAAAAACATCAATAATGGATTTATTTCTTTTGGTGAATGTTTGAAAACTGGTGTGTCAATCACCTTTATCGCAGCACTTATATATGCTATTTTTAGTATTATCTTCAATTTAATTTTTCCAGAATTCATAGATGAGATGATTTCCATTTCAAGAAGTGAAATGATCAAAACAACTCCAAATATTACAAGTGAACAATTAGAATTAGGTTTAGGAATGATTAAAAAATTCATGAACCCATATATTGTTTTTCCAGCTACTCTTGCAATGTATTCCTTTTTCGGATTAATATATTCATTGATTGTTGGTGCATTTGTAAAGAACCAAAACCCGCAAAGCATATAAATTAATGAATTTATCCATACTTATACCGCTTCTTAACGAAGAGGAATCGCTACAAGAATTATACACTTGGATCATCAAAGTGATGCAAGAAAACAACTATACCTATGAAATTATTTTCTTAGATGATGGTAGTACGGATAATTCTTGGGCAATTATTGAAGGTTTTGCTCAAGAAAACAACTTTGTAAAAGGTGTTCGTTTCATGAAAAACTTTGGCAAGTCGCAAGCACTACATGCTGGTTTTGCAAAAGCTAAAGGCGATGTAATTATTACCATGGATGCCGATTTACAAGATAGTCCAGAAGAGATTCCGGGATTATATGAAATGATCGTAAACGGTAAGTATGATTTGGTTTCTGGCTGGAAAAAGAAACGCTACGACTCCGTTGTTGCCAAAAACTTACCCTCAAAATTATTCAATTGGGCTGCAAGAAAAACATCGGGAGTAGAACTCAATGATTTCAATTGTGGGCTAAAAGCTTATAAAAATGTTGTCGTAAAAAACATCGAAGTTTCTGGTGAAATGCACCGTTATATTCCTGTTTTAGCTAAAAATGCCGGATTTGGAAAAATTGGTGAAAAAGTAGTGCAACATCAAGCCAGAAAATATGGTGAAACTAAATTTGGTATGGAACGTTTCATCAATGGTTTCCTGGATTTAATTACGATTTGGTTTCTTTCTCGGTTTGGAAAACGTCCCATGCATTTATTTGGTGCTATAGGTTCTTTGATGTTCATAATTGGATTTATGTTAGCAGGATTTATTGGTATCTCTAAATTATACCATATGTACAATGACATGAGATACAGCCTTGTAACAAGTAACCCTTGGTTTTATATTGCATTAACATCAATGGTTTTAGGAACTCAATTATTCCTAGCTGGTTTCCTTGGAGAAATAATATTACGAACCAAAAATAACGAAGAGCGCTACAAAGTATCTAGAGAAGTGAATTTTTAGTTAATTTCATACAACTGAAACTTAGAAACAAATGCTTTTTGCATATTTAGCACTAAATTATCGTTTTTTTTAAAATACAGAATTTCGTTTATTAATGATCGAAAATAGGATTGCATGTAATATATTTTCTAAAGAGATGGTTGTTTCCTATTACATAAAAAGCTAAAATTTTGTTCTAATATCTTTCCTCAGGTGTAAAAGAGAGGTTTAGATTACTATTGTAGCTTTGCTAGTATTGAATCTAAGTTTGAAGACTATTTGTCTTGTATTATATTCAAATAATTAAAAATCAGTATCTAATTATCAACAAACATTTTGCTGACAACACAGACAATACCAACAAAATAAAGAGAGAAAAAAAGTTATACAAAAAGTTCATAAATGCCTAGCAAGTCTTGATTGGTTTGAATAAACTATTTACTGTTTTTCAACCAAAGATTTAAAAATCTAAAAACCTTGGGAATTACAAATAGTTCTTGAACTAAAAATTATTAAAAATGGAGATTAAACAAAATATATTAGACGCAGTAAATGAATGGCTTACACCAACATTTGATAATGAAACTCACATTGCCATTAAAGAGTTAATGACTACATCACCTGCGGAATTAGAAGAGAGTTTCTATAAAAATTTAGAATTTGGAACAGGCGGAATGCGTGGTGTAATGGGAGTTGGAAACAATCGTATCAATAAATATACGCTTGGAAAAAGCACACAAGGCCTTTGTAATTACATGCATGAAGTATTTCCTAACAAAAAATTAAAAGTTGCTATTGCTTATGATTGTCGCCACAACAGTAAAACTTTAGCAAAACTTGTAGCAGATGTTTTTACTGCTAATGGAATTTCAGTGTATTTATTTTCAGATTTACGACCTACGCCAGAATTATCTTTTGCCGTAAAATATTTAGGTTGCCAAGCAGGAATCGTTTTAACAGCTTCACACAATCCACCTGAATACAATGGTTACAAAGTATATTGGGAAGATGGGGGCCAAATTGTACCTCCAGAAGACAAAGGTATTATTACGAGTATTGAAAATTTAAATTACAATGAAATTAACTTTACAGCTAACGAAGATTTGATTCATTATATAGACACAGAAGTCGATAAAGCTTTTATAAAATCATCTATTCAAAATGCGAGCTTTAACACGGATGCTGCAGCCAAAGAAAATTTAAAAATCGTTTTTACCTCCTTACACGGAACCTCTATCACTTTGGTTCCTGATACTTTAGCGCAAGCTGGATACACCAATGTGCATATCGTACCTGAACAAGCGGTTCCTAATGGCGATTTCCCTACCGTAAAATCTCCAAATCCAGAAGAGCCAGAAGCATTGGCTATGGCGATTGCATTGGCAGAAAAAACCAATTCGGATATTGTTATAGGAACAGATCCAGATTGTGATCGTTTAGGCGTCGCCGTTCGAAACAATGAGGGTCAAATGATTTTGTTAAACGGGAATCAAACTATGATCTTGATGACTGCTTTTTTATTAGAACAATGGAAAAAAGCGGGAAAAATTAACGGAAAACAATTTGTAGGTTCTACAATTGTTTCTACTCCTATGATGATGGAGTTAGCGACTAATTATGAAGTAGAATGTAAAATAGGATTGACTGGCTTTAAATGGATAGCCAAAATGATAAAAGATTTTCCAGAACTAGAATTCATAGGTGGCGGTGAAGAAAGTTTTGGTTTTATGGTAGGTGATGCTGTTCGTGATAAAGATGCTGTTGCTGCTACTTTATTAATTTGCGAAATGGCAGCTCAAGCAAAAGCAAAAGGAAGTACCATTTACAAAGAGTTAGTCAAATTATACGTAGATAATGGATGCTACAAAGAGCATTTAGTTTCGTTGACCAAAAAAGGAATGCATGGCTTAGAAGAAATCAATCAGATGATGATTGATATGAGAGAGAATCCAATAAAAGAGATCAACGGACAACGCGTTATAATGGTAGAGGATTATCAGTCATCAACTGCTAAAAACTTACTAGACGACGAGATTACTACATTACAAATTCCAAAATCAAATGTTTTAATCTATTATATTGAAGACGGTTCTAAAATTTGCGCCCGTCCTAGCGGAACAGAACCAAAAATAAAGTTTTACATTAGTGTAAACACGGAATTACATGCGGTAGAAGATTTCAAGGAAGTAGAAGAAATCTTAGACAATAAAATAAAAGACATTATTGCAGCAATGCAACTGAATTAATTATAAAATATTAATTTTTCTGACAGACCCGACCCATTATATAAAAGGTCGGGTCTTGATGGTAAAAAACAAACAATGAGCAATTTCAAAAAGATATTTCCTTTTATAATTCCCTATAAAAAATACGCTTACTTAAATATATTTTTTAATGTTTTGTATGCGCTTTTTAGCACACTTTCCTTCATGGCATTGATACCCATGATGCAGGTTTTATTTGACCAAACAAAAAAAAATACTATCGCTCCTATTTATAACGGTTTTATAAATACCAATCATTTTTTTGAGGATATAAAACTCTATTTTGAAAGTACAAAACTCTTTTTAGAAAACTATCTAAGTTACTTTATTACCACAACAACAGCAACACAAGGCGTAGGTTATACATTGTCTATAATGGTTGCGGTTATTATTTCGATTTTTTTATTGAAAAATCTTTTTGATTATCTGGCTATGTTTTTTATTACCTTTTTACGAAATGGTATTCTAAAAGACATGCGAAATGCTATGTATAAAAAAACCATCAATTTACCCTTATCCTTTTTTTCTGAAAAGAGAAAAGGTGATGTTATCTCTAGAATTTCTGCTGATGTAAACGAAGTGCAAACTTCCTTTTTGTCTATACTAGAACTTGTTGTAAAAGAACCTCTGACCATTGTTTTTACCATAATTGCTATGCTTTCGATAAGTGTAAAACTAACCTTATTTGTATTTATTTTCATCCCAGTTTCGGGTTATATCATATCATTAATAGGAAAGCAATTAAAAAAACAATCAACAAAAGCACAACAAGAACAAGGTATTTTCCTATCTACGATTGAAGAAACCTTAGGGGGATTAAAAGTCGTAAAAGGATACAACTCAGAGAATCATTTTTATAAAGTTTTTCAAGAATCTACTCAACGTTTTTTTAATTTATCCAACAGCATTGGAAACCGTCAGAATCTAGCTTCACCTGCGAGTGAATTTATGGGAATTATGGTTATCGCTATCTTATTATGGTATGGCGGACAAATGGTTTTGATAGAAAAAACTTTAAATGGAGCTTCCTTTATTGCTTACATGGGACTTGCTTATAACATTCTTACACCAGCAAAATCAATATCTAAGGCTTCATATTCTGTAAAAAGAGGAAACGCAGCGGCAGAGCGAGTTTTAGAAATTTTAGAACAAGAAAATACCATTACTAGTAAAGTTAATGCGATTAAGAAAGATTCTTTTGACACAAACATTGTCATCAAAGACATCAACTTTAAATACGAAAATGAGAATGTTTTGAAAGATTTTTCATTGGAAGTAAAAAAAGGACAAACCATTGCACTTGTAGGCCAATCGGGTAGCGGAAAAAGTACTATTGCTAATTTGCTAACCCGTTTTTACGATGTTAATGAAGGGACTATATGTATTGATGGAGTTGATATTAAAGACATGAATCTACATTCTCTTCGTGATTTAATGGGACTGGTTACACAAGATAGCATTTTGTTTAATGACACTATTAAAGCCAATATTGCTTTAGGAAAGCACGATGCCACAGATTATGAAATTATGGAAGCGCTAAAAATTGCTAATGCTTACGAATTTGTAAAAGACCTACCTCTTGGAATTCATACCAATATTGGTGATAGCGGAAACAAACTTTCGGGTGGACAAAAACAACGTTTATCTATCGCTCGTGCCGTTTTGAAAAATCCTCCTATCATGATTTTAGATGAAGCTACATCAGCCTTGGATACGGAAAGCGAAAAATTTGTTCAAATTGCGTTAGAGAATATGATGCAAAACAGAACATCTATTGTAATTGCGCACCGACTTTCGACCATTCAAAAAGCCGATTTAATTGTGGTAATGAAAAAAGGAAAAATTGTTGAGCAAGGCAAACATGACGAACTTATGGCAATGAATGGTAATTATAACAAGTTAGTCTCTATGCAATCTTTTGAATAACTTATTTTTAAGAAGTATTTTTTTTATTTAATTAAAATCTAATACCATGTACATCCATAATCCAAACATAAAACTACCTGAGGATCCAAATACTATTATTTGGAAGTATCTCGATTTGTCAAAGTTTCTGGATTTACTGATGTCTCAAAAACTATTCATGTCTCGATCTGATAAATTTGAAGATCAGTACGAAGGTACTTTCAGCGAGCCTACATTTGAAGAAATAAAGAAGCTTTCTATTGACAATCCTTCTTTTTTAGATTTTTATAAAAGTCATAGAGAAAAAGTAGCCATTAGCAGTTGGCATATTAATGAGTATGAATCGTTTGCTATGTGGCAAATTTTCACTCAAAACAGTGAAGGTTTAGCCATACAGTCTACTATAGGAAGGCTACAAAAATCGCTTATTCCCGAAACAAATTTCAACCAATACATTGGGGAAGTAAACTACATTGATTACAAGAAAGAACATATTCCTTTTGACGATATGTTCTTTCCTTTTTTATTCAAACGTAAAAGCTTTCAATATGAAGGTGAAGTACGCGTTATTACTGATATTGGCGACAATCAATTAAGGATAAATGAAGGATTGAAAATCAATGTTAATATTAACGAGCTGATTGAAAAAATATACATTCATCCTAAATCTGAAAACTGGTATAAAAACCTAGTTATACAATTAGTAAAAAAGCTGAATTTCGATTTTACAATAGAAAAATCAGATTTAGAAAGTGATATTTTAATTTAGAATTAATCCTAAACCGGTTCGTAGCTTACTATCTTCCATTCTTTATTGGATAGATCAATGTAGTAGTAATTTACAGCATCATTTTTATCAAATTCACCATTTTTATTAGTGTCTTCAACTGTTCTATAATACAATCGATTTTTAGATGTTATTAATTTCCAATCGATTAATTCCTGAAAATCAGTAGATATTTTAGTAAATCGTTCTCCGCTAATATCACTCAAATACAATGCTTTGATATCACTGGTATCTAATTTGCCATCTTTGTTAGTATCCATATCTACCATAGTATATACCATGACATGATTGTTAGTTTTATCAGCTACAGACTTTAAATAAGTTGCGGTTTGTATTAAAACTGGTTTATCAGTTAACTTCCTAATAGAATCAGAATCAATTTTTTGGAATTTAATGTTTTGTAAATAACCCGTAATTTCAAATTCTCCATAATTAGAAATCGTAAAACTCAAGTCATTTACATTTGACGAACCATAGCGTGCTTTAATTCCTTTTTCACGAATGCTTAAATCAGCAACTGGATGCAATAAGTAATCTGTTCCATCCATTTGTATTGGCAAATCAGCAATTTGAATTTGAGATGAATCTTTTCGAACTGGATCTTTTGCTTTAGCGGTTTGATCGTAAGTTACTTTAGGCTTTTCTACCTCTTCCTTACAACTTGCTAAAAGTAAAACTGCTATTCCTATAAATGTAAATTGTATTTTTTTCATATTGTAATACTATTAATATTCAAATGTAATCATTTTTAAAAAATGGTACGTGCATTAAAACTTGATTTAACTTAATAAATAGCTGTACGGCTTGCTAACTTACGTTCTTTTTTTTTATTATAACTTTGCAGTCAATTTTAAATTAAAGACACGGGTAGTCATATAATTTGGAATGGCATATTGATTTTTAGAATACACATCCCTTACCCAAGTATTTGTAATCGCATTTTGATTGTTAAAAAGATTAAAAATCTCTAAACCTAAAGTCAATTCTTTAAAACTATTCAGCCAAAGTGTTTTTCTTTTTTCAGTATTAGAATCAATCAAAACTTTAGAAAAACCTACATCTACTCTACGATAGTCATTCAATCTATTTTGATATAAATAAGGATTCGTGTATGAAGGTGATCCTCCTGGTAATCCTGTATTATAAACTAAATTTAAGTATAATTTTAAACTTGGAATTGTTGGCATATAATCTTGAAATAACAATCCAAATTTTAATCTTTGATCCGTAGGTCTGGCAATATATCCTTTTTCTTGACTATTTTCCTGGGTTTTTAAATAACCAAAACTAATCCAAGATTCCGTACCTGGGACAAACTCGCCATTTAACCTTAAATCTAATCCCTGTACATAAGCTGTAGCATCATTATTAGCGGCATATCGAATTCGAACATTGTCTATTGTGTAGGTATTAACATTGGTTAATGATTTATAATACAACTCGGAAACTAGTTTAAAAGGACGGCTCCACATCTTGAAACTGTAGTCATTCGCTAACACAATATGTACGGATTGTTGTGCTTTTGTATTGGTTTGAACTACGGCTTGGGCATTTCTTAATTCTCTGTAAAACGGAGGTTGGTGATACAATCCTCCAGATAATCTAAATACCATATCTTTTTGCCAATTCGGTTTTATAGCAATTTGTGCCCTTGGACTAAAAGTAGTTTGAAATTTACCTATTTCGTTATCTCCTAAAACATTCCAACTCTGCGCCCGAACGCCAGCATTATAAAAAACTTCACTAGAACCAATAAATCCTTTTAAACTCCATTGAAAATAACCAGAAAATCTATTAATAGAGTTAAAATTAGTAGCTCTTACATTTTGATAAGGAATAAGTGGTCCGGTATAGGAAGAATAAGGCTGATCATTTTTAGGCAAATTAATCATAGGAGGATTTATAGAAAAACCTGCTGAATCGATTACCTCCCACTCAATGATACGATCTCTTATGGACTCTCTAGTATATTTAATTCCCCATTCTAATTGACTATTTTTCCAATCCTGAAAACCCTTAATTTCTGTATTTACAATTAATGCATCCAGATCATTTCTGGCATGATTGAGCTGCGAACCAATCCCTCTTGTATAACCCACTTTCCCAAAACTTTCGGAACCCAAACTCGAATCAACTTCACCAAGTTTGTACTGTGCCAAAACATCAAAATATTCCTGTTCAATTGTATGAAATATAGAACCTATAAATTTCAAAGTAAAGTGATCATTGGCGTTGTATGTAGTCTTAAAAGCTCCAAAATAAGTATCGTACTTGTCCTTTTCTTGACCTTCATAAAAAACAGTCAAAACCATTGGTTTATCAATTGTTCCAAAATTAGTTTGTCGCGTCAAGGGTTGATATTGATACTTATTTTGAGAAATGTTTCCTAAAAAACTAAATTGCCATTTTGCAGATGCTACATAATTAATATTCGTTTGAAGATCCGCAAAAGAGGGTTTAAAATTGGTTTGTGTTTCTTGACTTTTGACTAATAGACTATTATTGCGATACCTAACCCCCGTAATAACAGACCATTTTTTATTTTGAGAAACACCATCTACAAATACGCTTCCGCCAAGGAAACTCGCTTCAATACCAGAGCTGAATTTTATAGGTTTTCTATAAGTAATATCTAAAACTGAGGATAATTTATCTCCAAATTTAGCTTGAAAACCACCCGCAGAAAAATCTACATTTTGTACTAAATCAGTATTGGTAAAACTAAGACCTTCTTGTTGACCAGATCGAATAAGAAAAGGGCGATAGACTTCAATTTCATTTACATAAACTAAATTTTCATCATAGTTTCCTCCACGAACTGCATATTGAGTACTTAATTCATTATTAGAATTGACACCTGGTAAAGTTTTCAAAATATTTTCGACTCCTGGGTTAGCTCCTGGAATTCTTTTAAGCAATTCTGGCTCAATATCAATCCCATTTTGAAATAGCTTTTTAGAAGTACCGTCAACCAAAACTTCACTCATTTGTTCCTCTTGATCACTCATTACAGGATTAAACTCTTTAGTTTCGTTGGTAGCTAAAGTAAGGTAAACTGTAACTTTTTTTAGAGACACATGAGAAAAAACAACTGTTACTTTTTGATTGGCAGGAACTTTTAGCTCATAAAATCCATCATAATTCGATTTTGTAGTTATTGAAAGACAAGAAATATTAACATTCTCTACTGGATGATTATTTTTGTCTAAAACAATCCCTTTAATCCTAGCTGTCTGACCAAAAATCATCAGACTTAGTGAGAATAAAAAAATAGTAAAGAATTGTTTTGTACTCAAAAGTGATTATTTTTTTTGATTTCTAAAAAAATGCGTTTCAAAGGTAGTCGAATTTCCTACATTATCTATTACAACAACTTTTAAATCATTTGCACCTTCGGCAACGATTCCATCAGCAAAAAAGTGAGTTAATTTTCTGGTTTTATTGTCATATTCCATCAAAATCCACTTTCCGTTCAAATAACCGTTATAGGATTTTATACCAGACAATTCATCATATATAGATAACTGCAGTGTTTTTTGAGCACTTATCCATTTCCCTTCAATTGGAGTTGCTATACTAATTTTTGGTGCAATAGTATCAATTGCCAATTTATATTTACCTAATGTTTTAACTTTTGCACTAAAAACATTGTCTTTTTTATAAGTCGAATTATAACTGATTTTATTACCATCTATTCTACCAATAAACATTTTTTCTTTTTGAACTGCTGTAGATTTAGTGTCTTCAATACTAACCGTAAAATTAGTATGAGCGGGAACAGTATCGTCGTGTAAAATTAAAGTGTCATTTTTTACCCCAAAATTAAATTCAAAATCATCATAAAAAGTTCCAGCAGGAAAAAACACGGACATCCCACCTAGAGCAAAATTCATATCTTTATTCGCCTTTATGTAATAATTAGATTTTGACGGTTCTGCGTCTATAATAGTCGATAATAAATCATATTGTACCGGAATAGTAATACTTCTTTTATTACCGTAAAAATCGGATACTTCTATACGATACGAGGAGTTTAAATTTGGAGAAACTTGTAAAATTCCTTTATTCTCATCCGTTTTGATAATACTTAAATTATAGGGGTTTTTCATAAAAAGTTTCTGAACCCTTTGTTGCATTTTCTTATATCTTGGATAATCAATCAATGCGTTAATATATCGCATTTCATCAAATGAATAGGTGTTAAATTCATATCCAAAATTAGGTTTTCCATTATAAAAAGATTGCACCTTATAAACACCGTTATTGTTGAACGAAACGTCATCGGTATCATAAGTAGTAATTCCAAAACCTATTGCGCCATTGGATACCACTTTCTCAGATAAATAAGTGCCATCATTTTGAAGAGTCAAGTTTAGCAGTAAAGGCCTTTTAGCCCGATTAACCGCTGTTTTAGAATCTAAAGGATACACATAAACACTAGAAATTATTGGTTTTTTAGTATCCTTAGTCAATTGATCAAAACCAAAAAACATTGGGTTAATAACAAATTCGGTTTTTGTATCTCGAAATTCAAAATGCAAATGAGGTCCTTCTGAAGATCCAGTATTACCAGAGAAAGCAATGATTTGGCCTTTTTTAACGGGCAGTTCACCAGGCTTTAAAAACATTTCAATCTCAAAATTTTCTTCTTTATAATGTGTAGCCTTAATGAATTTTTCTATTTCATCATTCGCTAATTTTAAATGACCATAAACAGAGGTATAGCCGTTGGGATGATTAATATAAATTGCTTTTCCGTTTCCAAAAGTAGATATCTTAATTCTAGAAATATAACCATCAGCTACTGCATATACATTTAAACCTTCCTTTTGCTGTGTTTTTAAATCAAAACCAGCATGAAAATGATTGGGACGTAATTCACCGAAGTTTCCTGACAATTGCATCGGAATATCTAAAGGCGCTCTAAAATAGTCTTTAGGATACTCTACTTGTGCAAAAACAGAGACACCAAAAAATAAAATAAATACAGAAAATTTCATTGTTTTACATTTTTGCTAAGATAAAAAAAGTATTCAAAACCCCACTAAAAAAAAAAGAATACAACTATTTGTAATACTGATGTTTAACTAATTTTATGCAAAAAAAATAATAAAATATTGTAAAATTAAAAAGGAATACTAACTTTGTATGATTATGTAATGAATTAAGATATATAATGAGTGTAATTGCAGATATTATTGATACTCTTGAAAATAAAGTCGAAAAACTTTTCATTAAAATGAAAAATTTGGAACAAAACAATCAAGAATTAGAAAAGGAATTAATAAAAAATGCATCCCAAATACAAATTCAATTAGAAGAGATTGAAGCCTTGAAAAAGCAGTATGAAACACTTAAGATAGCCAATTCATTATTAGGCAGTGACGATAATAAAAGAGATACAAAGCTTAAAATAAATTCATTAATTCGCGAAATTGATTACTGTATAGCACAGCTATCAGATTAATAAAAGATATGGACGAAAAGCTTAAAATTAAAATATCAATAGCCGACAGGGTTTATCCGTTAACGGTAGATCCCTCTCAAGAAGAAGGACTTCGAAGTGCTTCGAAAAAAATTGATAAGATGATAAAGCAATTTGAAGAAAATTACGCTGTTCGTGATAAACAAGATGTTTTGGCAATGTGTGCCCTACAATTTGCTTCACAAACAGAACAAAAACAAATTGATAACGCCATTGATGGAGAAGCAACCATTGAAAGAATTAAAAAAATCAATGCTGTTTTAGATCAATATCTCGACAAATAAACGTTCTTTACAAAAACTAAGATACTGCCTACATTAGTTCACATTTGGTAAACTCAACACTAACAATTTAGAATGAGCAAATCATCACTACTAAAGCATGCCACGCTTCGGCGAGGAAACTTGAACAGTGAGTTAGCTCAAAACTTGTCTTTTCGAGTTTATTCAAGCAATTAATGTAGGCTTTTTTTATATATAAATTTTAACAAACATGGACAACATATTAACGATTATTATTGCAGGAATTATAGGTATTGTAGCGGGTTTTGCAATCGCCAAATTAATAGAAAAAAGCAATATCTCTAACTTAATTAAAAATTCTAAAAAAGAAGCAGCATCTATCCTAAGAGACGCAAACCTTGAAGCAGAAAACATAAAGAAAGATAAAATACTTCAAGCCAAAGAAAAATTTATCGAGTTAAAGTCTGAACACGAACAAGTAATTTTATCCCGCGATAAAAAAGTAGCTGAAATAGAAAAAAGAGTACGTGATAAGGAATCCCAAATTTCTAATGAATTATCAAAAGCAAAGAAAGTAAATGACGATTTTGAATCTAAAACTGCTGAGTTTACCGCAAAAATTGAAAATTTAGATAAAAAACAAGCTGAAGTAGATCGTTTACACAAAAGCCAATTACAACAACTAGAAGTTATTTCTGGTTTGTCTGCAGAAGAAGCCAAAAATCAATTAGTAGATGGTTTGAAAGCTGAAGCTAAAAGTTCTGCAATGTCTCATATTCAGGACACTATTGAAGAGGCTAAACTTACAGCACAACAAGAAGCTAAAAAAATCATTATTAATACCATACAACGCGTTGGTACAGAAGAAGCGGTAGAAAATTGTGTTTCTGTATTTAACATAGAATCAGATGATGTTAAAGGACGAATTATTGGCCGTGAAGGTAGAAACATTCGTGCATTAGAAGCCGCAACTGGAGTAGAAATCATTGTTGATGACACGCCAGAAGCAATTATCCTTTCTTGTTTTGACCCTGTACGTAGAGAAATTGCCCGTTTAGCATTACACAAATTAGTAACAGATGGTCGTATTCACCCAGCGCGAATTGAAGAAGTAGTTGCTAAAACGGCTAAACAAATTGACGATGAAATTATTGAAGTAGGAAAACGTACTGTGATCGATTTAGGAATTCACGGATTACACCCCGAATTAATAAAAGTGGTGGGCCGTATGAAATATCGTTCATCTTACGGACAAAATTTATTACAACACTCGCGCGAAGTATCTAAACTTTGTGGAATTATGGCAGCCGAACTTGGTTTAAACGTTAAACTGGCTAAAAGAGCTGGTTTATTGCACGATATTGGTAAAGTGCCGGATGCAGAAAGTGATTTACCTCACGCTTTATTAGGAATGCAATGGGCTGAGAAATATGGTGAAAAAGAAGAAGTTTGCAACGCTATTGGAGCGCATCACGATGAAATCGAAATGAAATCTTTACTATCACCAATAGTACAAGTTTGTGATGCCATTTCTGGAGCAAGACCAGGCGCAAGAAGACAAGTTTTAGACTCTTATATTCAACGTTTAAAAGACTTAGAAGAAGTTGCTTACGGTTTTAGCGGTGTTAAAAATGCTTATGCTATTCAAGCTGGTAGAGAACTACGTGTTATTGTAGAAAGCGAAAAAGTTTCAGATGATAATGCGGCTACCTTATCTTTTGATATATCACAAAAAATACAAACAGAAATGACATATCCAGGGCAGGTTAAAGTAACAGTAATTCGTGAAACAAGAGCTGTGAATATTGCTAAATAAATTATAATTTCATTTATTGAAACTTAAAATTCCAAATTCCAGTCAAATGGTTTTTGGAATTTTTATTTTCTAGGATGATAGGTATTCATCACTTCTTTTAAAAACCTTCGATCCAGATGCACATAAATCTCTGTAGTTGTAATAGACTCATGCCCTAACATCAATTGAATAGACCGCAAGTCGGCACCATTTTCTAAAAGATGTGTAGCAAAAGAATGACGGAATGTATGAGGACTGATTGTTTTATTTAAATTCACTACTACAGCTAAGTTTTTAATAATAGTAAATATCATAGCACGCGTTAACTGTCTGCCTCTGCGATTTAAAAATAAAGTATCCTCAAATCCTTTTTGTATAGTAACATGATTTCTACTCGTTTCTCTATACATCTGAATGTAATTTTGAGTAATTTCACTTATTGGAACGAACCGTTGTTTATTTCCTTTACCCGTTATTTTGATAAAACCTTCTTCAAAAAATAAATCTGAATTTTTTAATGTTATAAGTTCAGAAACACGAAGTCCACAACCATAAAGAGTTTCTAGCATTGCACGGTTGCGCTCTCCTTCATTAGAATTCAGATTAATAGCCTCAATAAGCGTATCTATTTCCTCTACGGTTAAGGTATCTGGAAGTTTACGACCCGTTTTAGGAGAATCTATAAGCTCTAAAGGGTTATCAACTCGCAAATCTTCAAATATTAAGTAATCAAAAAAACTCTTAAGACCTGAAATTATTCTGGCTTGTGAACGTGGATTAACTTCTTTTGAAACACTATAAATAAATTGTTGCAAGGTTTCTTCCTTAATTGCAATTGGTGAAATTTCGATTTCGTTCTGATTTAGAAAAAGACAAAGTCGCTCTATATCATAGGAATAATTTTCAAGTGTATTTTTAGACAAACCTCTTTCGATTCTTAAATACGACTGATATTTCTTTATGTACTTTTTCCAATCCATAAATACAAAGAAACACTTTTTTAAGGCATAAAAAAACCTCTCAGTTGAGAGGTTTTTAAAATAATTTCTAGGAAAATTAGAATTTAAAATTCATTCCTACATTAAGTGAAGAAAATGATCCACCATCAAGAGAAATTCCTTTGTATCCTAAATAAACTTCTACTTTTTCTGTTTGGAAACCAAATTTTGGTTGGTAGTATACACCACCATTACCATCACCTTTACCAACATTAACAGCATACCCTAAATCTGCACCTAAAAATAGGTTGTCAGCTACAGAAAATTGAGCTGTAGCAGCTACAGGAACAAAACTAGCAGTTGTCGTTTTTGTTTCAACAGGACCAAAACCTAAATTAATACTTGTTGTTTTACCCAAATAAGCACTATAACCAGTAGTAGCTCCAACTTTAAAACCATCTGCTACATTCCATAAATAAGCAACATCTGCACCTACATTTAAAGAATACGCATCTTTGAAATCTCCCATTGGTAAACCAACATGAGCTCCTACCTTAAACTGACCTTCTTGTGCATTTGCAAAACCAAATGCCATAACTGCTACAGCAGCTAAAATAATTTTTTTCATTTTATTTTTTTTAAATTTAACAACCCAAATATATAATTAATCTTGTTAATTTTTTAATTAACTCTGTTAAAAAATAATTATATTTTATAGTTATTAAACCTAGAAAGATAAAACTAAGTCATTCTAATAAAACAAATTATGATAAAAAAGAGATAATACAACATTAAAATAGTGATTTTAGAAGTAGAAAAAACACAATAATTTTAAGTTTATAGAGTTTTATACTCGAATCGAAATTTTAATAAATAAAAAAACAAATTATGAAAAAAATAATCATCTTAGCAGCTGTATTAACATTCAGTTTTACAGCTTTACATGCACAAGCTGTCAAATTTGGATTTAAAGGAGGGTTGAATTACGCCAATCAAACCGGAAGTGATATTACAGTAAATAGCAAAAATTACAAAACAGATGCTATAACTAGTTATCATGCAGGTTTGCTAGTAGAATTAAAACTAACAGATGGTTTTGCAATACAGCCTGAATTATTATATTCCACTGAAGGCGCTACGTACAAAAATGCAATTGAAGATTTTAAAAATGAATTAGGCTATTTGTCTATCCCAGTCATGGCTAAAATAAGTTTAAATAAAGCCATTAGTTTAGATCTTGGACCACAAGCTTCATTTTTAGTAAGTGAAAAAAATAAATTTGATGCAAAAAATGCAGAAACTTTTGAGTTTGGCGTAGCTGGTGGATTAAGTTTAAACATTACTGAAAACTTTTTTCTGCAAGGACGTTATGTATTAGGACTTACAGATGCTTCGAAAGAGGCTCAAGTTAAGAACTCAGTACTTCAAGTTTCAGCAGGTTTTAAATTCTAATAAAAAATATTTAAATATAGATAAAACCGTTACATAATTTGTAACGGCTTTTTTTTATCGATAACAGTAATAATCCTCTAATTTTATTAATAATGCTCTTTATTAAAGAGTAATTTTTAAATGAAATAAATTTGATAAAAATTAAGGAATAACTTTTAGAAAATAGTTTCAAGCAAGTTTTTAGTATGTTTCAGAATACAACTAATTCTTTAATACTGATGATTAAATGGAATTTCAGATATAAAAAAAATGATTCAAATTACATTATAGGATGCAACTATTTATGAATTTAAAAATTATTTGAATTACTTTTTGAAAGATTAATCGTGTAAATAAAAAAAAACATGAAATTAGATTAAAAAAGAAATCAATACCAGTAACCTTATGTGTTATAAATCAATGATTTAAAAATAATATAGTATTTTACTTTCAAAAAATTGAAGATTTAACATTAAAAAGTAATAAAAATAAGATCTTTATATCTACCTTTGCAAAAATTTTGCACAGAGCAAAAGATATCAAACAACAAAAATTAATAATTAAGATGAAAAAGATTTTTTTAATTGCAGTAGGATTTTTCGCTTTCCAAGCAGCTAACGCACAAGAAGATGCTTCTTACAAACCAACAACTGGTACACTTACAACTGAAGTACTTTTAACTGGTGGATTAAACGCAGCTAATTTTGATTTAAATGGTGGTGGTGTTAAATTCAGATATTTCTTAAAAGATGATTTAGCTTTTAGAGTTGGTTTAGGTTTGGATAATGAAAAAACTGAAGCTATTGCTGGTACACTTACAACTACTAAAAAAACAGCAGCAAACACAGTAAAATTAGGTGTTGAAAAGCATTTTGCTGGAACAAACAGATTGTCTACTTATGGTGGAGCTGATTTAATGTTAGGTTTTGGAAAAAACACTACAGATGCTATTTTTGACAATGGGAACTACAATAAATCTGAACAAAAAAGTTCAGGATTTGGAGTTGCAGTTTTTACTGGTGCAGATTACTACATCGTTAAAAAAGTATACTTAGGAGTTGAAGCTGGATTAAGCTTTATGACTGAAAATTTAAAAGATGCTAAAAATTCAACAAAAGTTGGTAACGTTACAAACACTACAACTACTCCAGGTAGTAAAGGGAACACGTTAGCTACTGATGTTTTTGGTGGAGTTAGACTTGGATACCAATTCTAGTCCTAACAATCATTATATTAAATCCCGTTCTGAAAATTCAGAACGGGATTTTTTTTATATAAACAATTAATATCCTCCTAAGAAAAAAAGATTAGACATTATTCATAATTAAAGCAGGAACAATTAAGAGAGATTACAATTTAAGTCTTAATTTTATTTAACATTCTAAGAATGCTACTTAATTTATTAAGAAATCAATGTTTCAAAAAATATTTTTTTTTTAGTAATGGAGATATTTTTTTTACTTTTACAAGAAACACTTTCTATGAAAATATGCATTATCAACGGACCCAATTTAAACTTGTTAGGAAAACGCGAGCCAGCCGTTTACGGAAACCAAACTTTTGAAGAATATTTTACAATGCTTCAAATACAATTTCCAACTATTGACTTCTCTTATTTTCAGAGTAATATTGAGGGCGAATTGATCGATAAAATTCAAGAGTACGGATTTTCATTTGATGGTATTATACTGAATGCTGGAGCCTATACTCATACTTCTATTGGAATAGGTGACGCTGTAAAATCAATTACAACTCCAGTTATAGAAGTCCACATTTCTAATACTTTTTCTCGCGAAAGCTTCAGACATCAATCTTACATTTCTGGAAATGCCAAAGGTGTTATTTTAGGCTTTGGTTTAAAAAGTTACCAATTAGCAATTCAATCTTTTTTATAAATTATTACTTATAAAATAGAATAAATTATTAAAATAAAATTAGATCTTTTTTCAAAATCTAGGTAGAATTTTGCTTTAATCATTAGGTTCTACATGAATTAGCACATGGCCTAATTCTGGTATTCTTTCTCGTAATGTGTCTTTTAATTTATGAGCAAGGAAATGCCCTTCTTTAACCGTAATTGTAGAATCTACGGTTGCATGCAAATCAACATGATATTGCATTCCGGCTTTTCTAATAAAACACTTTTCAGTATCAATAATTCCTTCAACTTCTAAGGAGACAGCTCTAATTTGAATAATTAGATCATCATATAAATGCTCATCCATTATTTCGCCTAATGCAGGTCTAAATATCTGATAACTATTATACAAAATAAAACCAGATGCAAATAGTGCTGCCCAATCATCAGCAGCTTCATATCCTTTACCTAAAAATAAAGCAATTGAAATTCCTAGAAAAGCTGCCACAGAAGTTATGGCATCACTACGATGATGCCAAGCGTCAGCTCTAAGAGACGAACTATTCGTTTGCACGCTTCTTTTCATGACTACTCTAAAAGAATATTCTTTCCAAATAATAATGCCTCCAAGAACTATTAACGTCCAAGGTTTCGGCAACTCATGTGGCGTCTGAATGTTTATAATGCTTTCGTAAGCAATAATTGTAGCCGAAGTGATTAAAAAACCGACTACCAAAAAAGTTATTAGTGGCTCTGCCCTTCCGTGTCCATAGGGATGATTTTTATCTGCTGGTCTACTAGAATATTTAATTCCAAACAATACTAAGAAAGAAGCAAAAATATCAGTAGTTGATTCAATTGCATCTGCAATCAAGGCATAAGAATTTCCAAAAAAACCAGCCAAACCTTTAATAATGGCCATACAAGTGTTCCCAATGATACTAAAATAGGTAGCCTTTATTGCAGTTTGTTCGCTTGACATGCTTTTATTATGTGAGGTATTAAAACTAAAATCGTTTAAGTAAACCGAATTCGATTTTAAATTCAAATTCTATAGGTTTACTTAAACGAAATTTTATATAATTAATGTTATTTAGGCACGAATAATCTGTGCTCCAATAGCTCTCAATCGTTCATCTATTAGTTCATATCCTCTATCGATTTGTTCAATATTTTGAATAGTACTCGTTCCTTTTGCCGAAAGCGCAGCTATTAATAATGAGATTCCAGCACGAATATCTGGTGATGACATTGTAGTTGCTTTTAATTGTGATTTAAAATCATGGCCCATAACTACAGCACGATGCGGATCGCACAACATAATTTTAGCTCCCATGTCAATTAATTTATCAACAAAAAACAATCTGCTTTCAAACATTTTTTGATGAATTAAAACATCTCCTTTTGCCTGAGTTGCCACTACAAGAACTATACTCAATAAGTCTGGCGTAAATCCAGGCCAAGGTGCATCTGAAATAGTTAATATAGAACCATCAATATCCGTTTTTACTTCATACCCATTAACGTGAGCAGGAATGTAAATATCATCTCCTCTGCGTTCTAATGTAATCCCTAATTTTCTAAATGTATTCGGAATTAATCCTAGATTATCCCAGCTTACATTTTTGATAGTAATTTCTGATTTTGTCATAGCTGCTAGACCAATCCAGCTTCCTATTTCAATCATATCTGGAAGAATTCGGTGTTCACAACCTCCCAAACGCTCTACTCCTTCAATTGTCAACAAGTTAGATCCTACGCCAGTAATCTTAGCACCCATAGAATTTAACATTTTGCACAACTGTTGTAAATAAGGCTCACAAGCAGCGTTATATACTGTAGTCATTCCTTTTGCCAGAACGGCTGCCATAACAATATTAGCAGTTCCAGTTACCGATGCTTCATCGAGTAACATACTCGCACCTGTTAATCCTTCTGGAGCTTCTACACCATAAAAATGATCTTCTCTGTTGTATCTAAATTTAGCACCAAGATTAATAAATCCTTCAAAATGGGTGTCCAATCTTCTGCGACCAATTTTATCTCCTCCAGGTTTTGGAATATATCCTTTACCGAAACGTGCTAAAAGTGGCCCAACAATCATAATTGAACCTCTCAACGAGCCGCCTTCTTTCTTAAATGCTTCTGTTTCTAGGTAACTCATATTCACTTCATCTGCTTGAAAAATATAAGAACCTGAACCATTTTTTTGGATTTTAACGCCCAAATTACCCAAAAGAGTGATTAGTTTATTAATATCGATAATATCAGGAATATTATTAATAATTACTTTCTCAGGTGTCAAAAGAACAGCACACAATATTTGCAAAGCTTCATTTTTGGCTCCTTGTGGTGTAATTTCACCTTTTAGACTAATACCGCCTTCTATTTTAAAAATTCCCATTTTTTTAAGGTTATGAGTTTATTGTTTAAGGCATTATATTACTACTTAGATTAAGAGTGATTTTTGCCTAAACTGTGTTACAAAGGTTTTCTGTTTTGATTTTTATGCGTTGGATTAGGTTTACCCGTTTTTGAATTCTTATTACTTAGAATTTTAGGCTGACCTACCGGTAAAATTTTATTAGAAACTCGTTTATTAGTTCTCAATAAATCTGTGGTATTCAATAACTCCTCACTACTTTGAAGCAAATTCAATTTCCCATCAGAGAGCTCGTATAAATGTTCAAAAATCACATCGTCTTTAACGGTGTCTTTGTTCCAACTTAAATAAGATTTCTTCATGTGATTGGCAATCACTTTGACCAAAGCACTTTTCATATCTCCATCTTCCCATTTATTTGCCACATCAATCATGTATTTTATGTTATTACCATAATACCTGTATTTTGGGAAATTTTGTGGGTAGTTTAAAACATCTGGTTTGAGTTGTAAAACTTCACGAGATGGAATTGGATAAGGAGAATCTGCTACCAATTTAAAATCAGACATTATAAAAAGCTGATCCCATAATTTATGCTGAAAATCAAGAACATCACGCAAATGAGGATTCAAACTTCCCATAACTTGTATAATGTATTTGGCCGCTTTGTTGCGCTCTACATCATCTTTTATTTGAGTTGCTTGATCAATCAATTTTTGCAAATGTCTACCGTATTCTGGAATAATTAAATGCGATCGCTCTGCATTGTATTCCAAATGATGAACAATATCATTTGCATTTTCTTTAATGTACTTTGAATTCATATTGGAATTTATGTTTTTTATTCAACTGACTTTTGAAACGATTTATGAATTAAAATCGGTTATGCCAATTAAATTATCTTAATTATTTAAAGGGAAATGATACCTTCAATAGTTGAAACTTCTAGATATTTATCTACTATCTCTTGAGAATCTTTCATAGTAACATCAACAGAAATACTAGTGAATTTTCCAGTTTTAGATTTTTTGGTATTGATAACTGCGCCCATGCAATCAAAAGCAGCTTCTACACGCGCTATATTATCATTTTCTGTAGGTACAATAAATTTGAATAAATAGATTGCTGGCCAAGTATTACTCAAATCCAACTCTACTTTTAACCTATCATAGAACTCTTTAGTCTTGTTATCCATAGTGTTTTTAAAATATTAGCAAAGATACTGTTTCAAACCTATATTATGAATTTTGAAATATAATTTTTTAACTAATCCCATTTAAAACAAATGATTTTTTCAAATTCCAATTAGTTTAAGTAAATTTGCGCCTTATTTTTTAAAAGTGCAAACAAAAATCATAGTTATTATTGGCGGTCCTGGAACAGGTAAATCTACTATTATCGACGGATTAGTCGCGAAAGGATATTGTTGCTATCCCGAAATTTCTCGGGAAGTTACTTTGGAAGCAAAAAAACAAGGAATTGAACAGTTGTTTTTAGAAAAACCTTTATTATTCAGCGAGTTATTGCTGGAGGGAAGAAAAAAACAATTCGTAAATGCCTACAATGAATCACATGATGTGGTGTTTATAGACAGAGGAATTCCTGATGTGCTTGCCTACATGCACTATATTGGAGATAGTTATCCAGCTAGCTTTGATACTGCGTGCCGAGAACATACTTACTCTAAAATTTTTATTCTTCCACCATGGGAAGAAATTTACATCAGTGACGAAGCGCGTTATGAAAACTTTGAACAGGCAAAATTGATCAATACCCATCTTATAGAAACCTATAAAAATTACGGTTATGAATTAATAGAAGTTCCAAAAGACACCATGGATAACAGAATTATTTTTATATTAGATGAAATTTCAAAATAATCTAACTTTCTTAGTTATTTATGTTTTAAGGTGTTTTTAAAGGAACTGAAATCTGTATTATATGCCCGAAGCACTAGCCTTACTCCAAAAGTATTGGAAACACGATAAATTTAGATCGCTTCAAAAAGAAATTATCACAGCTGTTTTAGACGGTAATGATACTTTTGCTTTAATGCCAACTGGAGGCGGAAAATCTATTTGTTTTCAGATTCCGGCTTTAATGAATGATGGAATATGCTTAGTCATTTCGCCATTAGTTGCGCTGATGAAAGATCAGGTTGCAAATTTGCAAAAGCGCAATATAAAAGCAATTGCATTAACTGGTGGCATACGTTCCGAAGAATTAATCGATTTACTAGACAATTGCCAGTTTGGTAATTATAAATTCTTGTATTTATCTCCAGAAAGATTACAATCAGATTGGATTTTAGAACGTATAAAATCTTTACCTATAAATCTAATTACTATTGATGAAGCGCATTGCGTTTCACAATGGGGTCATGATTTTCGCCCCGCTTACTTAAAAATTTCAGCAATAAAAAAACATTTTCCAAAAACACCTTTTTTAGCCCTTACAGCAACCGCAACTCCAAGAGTTAAAAAAGACATTATCACTGCGCTAGGATTACACGAGCCAAAACTATTTGAAAAATCATTTGCAAGAGAGAATATCGCTTACATGGTTTTTGAAGTAGAAGATAAACTTTTTAGGATAGAACAAATTCTTAAAAAAAACCCACAACCTTCTATAATTTATGTTCGAAACAGAAAATCATGTTTAGACATCTCCTCACAATTGCAATCTTTAGGATTTAAAGCTACCTATTATCACGGTGGACTTTCGTCTAAAGAAAAAGACAAGAACATGCAATTATGGATGAATGAAGAAGTTCAGGTTATTGTAGCAACAAACGCCTTTGGAATGGGGATTGACAAAGCCAATGTAAAAGCAGTTATCCATATTCAATTACCCGAAAATATGGAGAATTATTACCAAGAAGCAGGACGTGGAGGCCGAAATGGAGAAAGAGCTTTTGCAGTATTGCTAACTAGTTCCTCGGATATTATCCAAGCTGAAAGTCAATTTATAAATGTACTTCCAGATAAAAAATTTTTAAATTCAGTTTACATTAAGCTTAACAATTATTTTCAAATTGCTTATGGAGAAGGAATCAATGAGCAGTTTACTTTTAATTTGCATCACTTTTGTTTAAAATATGAATTTCCTACCCTAAAAACCTATAACGCATTGCAATTTCTTGACCGCCAAGGAATCATCACTTTATCACAGGAATTTTCTGAAAAAATAACTTTACAATTCCTTATTCCGTCCAAAGAAGTAATTCGATACATGAGTTTGAATCAAAATGATGAAGAAATTATTTTGGCTATTCTACGAACCTATCCTGGAATTTATGAAATGCAAACGGCTTTTAACTTACAATTAATTGCAAAAAAATCGAATCATAAAGAATCTCAAGTATTAGCTGTTTTACATAAATTGAAAGAAAAAGATATCATAGCATTTCATTCTAAAAATAATGATGCTACTATAGTGTTTAATGAAGTTCGAGAAGATGAGAGAACTATCAGTCGGGTTTCGAAACACTTAGAAAACCAAAATCAGTTAAAAAAAGAGCAACTTCAAGCGGTAGTTCATTATATTAACGAGAAATCAGTTTGTAAAAACAAATTGATTTTAGATTATTTTGGAGAAAAAACAATGGTGAATTGTGGTATTTGCTCGTATTGCATCACTAAGAAAATTCAGAAAAAAGATTTTACATCGCTTGGTAAAGAAATAATTCAATTATTACAATCGGAAGATTTAAATTCAAGAGAAATTCAAAATAAGACTAAAAATAGTCCAGAGGAAGTTATATTTGTACTTCAAGATCTATTAGAAAATAACACAATTTTGGTAAAGCCAAATAACAAATACACACTAAAATCATAATGGAAAAATTACGAATTGTATTTATGGGTACTCCAGAATTTGCAGTAGGAATTCTAGATACTATACTTAAAAACAACTATGAAGTTGTAGGGGTTATTACCGCTGCAGACAAACCTGCTGGCCGTGGACAAAAAATAAAATATTCAGCAGTAAAAGATTACGCCTTAGCCAATAACCTCCCTTTATTACAACCTACAAACTTAAAAGACGAGGATTTTTTATCCGAATTAAAAGCGCTACAAGCCAATTTACAAATTGTAGTCGCCTTTAGAATGTTACCAAAGGTAGTTTGGGAAATGCCTTCACTAGGAACTTTTAACCTTCATGCCTCACTACTTCCTAATTATCGCGGTGCAGCACCCATAAATTGGGCAATTATAAATGGTGAAACAAAAACTGGAGTAACTACTTTTTTTATAGATGATAAAATTGATACTGGCGCAATGATTTTGAGTTCCGAATTAGCGATTCAGGAATCAGAAAGTGCAGGTAATTTGCATGATAGACTTATGGAACTAGGAAGTCATACGGTTATTGACACTTTAAAATTAATTGAAAAAGGAAATGTAGCAACTATCATTCAGAAAGAAGACTCAGATATTACAACAGCCTACAAACTCAATAAGGAAAACTGCAAAATTGATTGGACAAAATCTGCATTAGAAATTAATAATCTAATTAGAGGTTTAAGTCCATATCCTAGTTCTTGGTGCTTTTTTGCTGATAAAAACGAAGAATGGAACGTAAAAATATACGAAGCTAATCTTATTAACGAGGAACACCAGTACGCTATCGGAAGCATAATTTGCACTAAAAAAGAAATGAAAATTGCAGTTAAAGATGGATTTATTCAAATTTTACAATTACAATTTCCAGGAAAGAAGAAAATGAGCACCTCAGAATTACTGAATGGAATATCATTTTCTGAAGAGGCAAAAGTGCACTAAAGTCAATAAAAATGGGATTTTTTTAACTTTATTAAGAAAAAAAGCATTCATTTATCAACAAAAAAAATAAGTTATCAACAAAATAAATTAAATTAACACAAAACGCTTGCAAGGAACGTATTTCCTACTAAATTTGTGTATTAACAATTTGTATAACCAACAATTAATAACTATTTATTATGAACAAATCAGAATTAATCGATGCTATCGCTGCTGATGCAGGAATTACAAAAGCTGCAGCAAAATTAGCTTTAGAATCATTTTTAGGAAATGTAGGAGAGACTTTGAAAAAAGGTGGAAGAGTATCTTTAGTAGGTTTCGGATCATGGTCTGTTTCTGCTAGAGCTGCTAGAGATGGTAGAAATCCTCAAACAGGAAAAACTATTCAAATTGCTGCTAAAAATGTAGTTAAATTTAAAGCAGGAGCTGAATTAGAAGGTGCAGTAAACTAATTCTATTCGCTTCTATATAATCTAAACCTTCCATATGGAAGGTTTTTTTATACTTTTTAACGATTTTATTTGGCAGTATTATAATAAAAAACTTAAATTTATTAAAAAATAAAATCCTATGATTACAGATAAATTAAAAAAAGGCCACTTACTTATTGCAGAACCAACAATAATAGGTGATTTATCATTCAATAGATCAGTGATTTTATTAGCTGACTATAATGAAGAAGGATCTGTTGGTTTTATAATCAACAAGCCCTTAAAATATACCATTCATGATTTAATTCCAGAGATTGATGCGCGTTTTAAAATTTATAATGGGGGCCCAGTAGAACAAGACAACCTTTATTTTATACATAACATTCCAGATTTAATTCCGAACAGTATTGAAATTTCTAATGGTATTTATTGGGGAGGTGATTTCGAATCTACCAAAGAACTTATCAATAGAGGAGAAATCAGTAATGACAATATTCGTTTCTTTTTAGGCTATACAGGATGGCATGAAAAACAATTAGAAAGCGAAATGGAAAGTCACTCATGGATCATCAACTCCAATAGATATGAAAATAAAATAATAGGCAAATCTGCGACTCATTTTTGGAAAGAACAAATCAAAGAATTGGGTGGAGAATATCTTATATGGCTAAATGCGCCTGAAAATCCTTATTTAAATTAACTAGCGCTTATCATTTCATTGAGTTTCCCTAATAACTGCGTTGCTCTATTGATTACAAAACTCTTCTTACGATATTTAGTTATCGGTTGAATTCCTTTTATAACATTAGTCACAAATAATTCATCTGCTTTTTGTAGATCAAATGGAGAAATAATCTCTTCTAAAACCTCTAAACCTTCTATTTTTTTTGCTAAGACAAGTATTTGTTTTCTCATAATTCCGTTCAAACAACCCTCAGAAATTGGTGGTGTAATCAACTTATTACCCAATACCATAAATACATTTCCTTGTAGTGCCTCAACAACATTTTTACTATCATTTAATAACAAACAGTTATCTAAACTATTTTCATCAGCAAATATGCTTCCCGTAATATTAATGATTTTATTAGTTGTTTTAATTGACGAAAGTAGCTGTTTTGTAATATAAAAATCTTTGTACAAATCTACTTCATAATGCTCTTTTTCGATAAAATATAAACTATTATCTAGTACTGAGGTATGAATTATAAAGGATACTGTATTATTTTGTGGCAAATAATATCCGCCGTCATTTCTATAAACAGTAATTCTGGCTCTAGAAGACTTGCCAAAATTATTTTCGCTTGAAGTTAAAAGAATTTGTTGTTCAAAATATTCCATTGTAAAATTCATAGGAATCTCCATTCTAACAACTCGCATCGAAGCCATTAATCTAAAATAATGATCTTCAAGAAAAAGAATTTTATTGTTTACAATTTTAACTGTTTCGAACACACCGTCACCATATAAAAAAGCACGGTTATGAGTTAGTACATTGGTATCCTGTGATACAATAGATCCATTAAAATTAATCATAAAAAAAGCCCTAAATAATATTCAGGGCAAATATAAGTCATAAAATATGATTTTACTATACAGAACCAATTAGATGTTTTAAATCTGAAATTTGATTTTCCCAAAGTAAAGTAGCTTCTTCGAGTTCGTCTTTTTCTGCAAAATCGACTACCATTAAAGAAACGTCTTTAGTAAGCTCATCTACTAAGATGTGCAATTCAAAAAAATACTCTGTATCTTTTCCTTTATCATCTACCCACTTAAATTTTACTTTTTCACCTGTTTTCTTAGAAGCTAATCTAGCCTTTTCCTCAGAATCATTCCAAATAAAAGTAAAAAATTCACCACGAGAATTAACATTGTCGGCAAACCATTCCGACAAACCTGAAGGAGTGGATATATATTGATACAATAATTGAGGCGAAGAATTTATAGGAAACTCGATTTCGTAACGTACTTTCTGATCCATGAGATGCTTTTAATTTTTCCGAAATATATAGAATATAACTACAAAAAAAAAACATTTACAAAAATATTTTTTTTTCTTCAAAATATGTTTGCACGCTCTAATATAATTTATATATTTGCACCCGCATTCAAGGACAACAAAACTTGAATATTTGGCGAGGTAGCTCAGTCGGTTAGAGCGCAGGATTCATAACCCTGAGGTCACGGGTTCAACTCCCGTCTTCGCTACGAAAACAAACCCTTAAACAACAACTGTTTAAGGGTTTTTTGATTTATATTAATTTTTAATTTATTAAAAATTAATTAATAAAATTAAACAAATCTTATACTATTTTAATTATGCGCTCGCTTAATCAAATACCAGTTTAAGCAAATCTCAACAATGCTTTCTTTTTTAAAGTAGTTTTCCAAAAGAACCAAAAGGCAACATAATCTTCATAGATTGTTCTAAAAATATTTTATTAAAGAAGTTTAAGTATTAAACATTTCGCGCTTCAAAATGCTCTTATTATAACGCAAATGAATTTATTTGTATTGATTTAAATTCTAAACTATAACTCATAAAATAATAAAAAACATTTATTCAAGTAATATCTACAAACAATTAGTATTCCTATATAAAAAGTATACTATAAAAAATAACTACATCTAGTATTACGCAATTTACCCTAAAACAAAAAAAACCAACTGAATTAGTTGATTTTTTTATTTTCATTATTTGCATATTAGTTTACTAAAATAATTATAAAGGAATATTTCCGTGTTTGCGATTTGGAGTAATACTCACTTTATTTTCTAACATACTAAACGCTTTTATTAATTTTTTTCGTGTGTCTTGTGGTAAGATCACTTCATCGACAAAACCACGTTGCGCTGCAGTGTATGGATTAGCAAATAAATCAGCGTATTCTGCTTCTTTTTCCAACAGTTTGGCTTCATGATCAACTGCTTCATTGATTTCTTTTTTAAAGATAATTTCAGAAGCACCTTTTGCACCCATTACAGCAATTTCAGCAGTGGGCCAAGCAAAATTCATGTCGGCTCCAATGTGTTTAGAATTCATTACATCATAAGCTCCACCATAGGCTTTCCTGGTAATAACAGTCACTCTAGGAACTGTTGCTTCACTTAAAGCATATAATAATTTGGCTCCATGAACAATAATTCCATTCCATTCTTGATCTGTTCCGGGCAAAAATCCAGGGACATCAACTAATACCAACAAAGGAATATTAAAAGCATCGCAAAAACGAGTAAATCGAGCTGCTTTTTTAGAACTGTTTACATCTAGACAACCCGCTAAAACCATAGGTTGATTGGCGATTATTCCGATACTCCTACCACCTAGCCTACCAAAACCAACAATTATATTTTCAGCATAATTTTTATGAATTTCAAAAAAAGAATCTTCATCAATAATTCCGCTTATTACAGCGTGCATATCATAAGGTTTATTTGGGTTTTCAGGTACAACATTTAATAATTTTTGCCTAATTTCATCCCCTAATTCATAAGGCAAACTAGGTGGAACTTCTTTATTGCTCTGTGGCAAATAACTCAACAATCTTTTTAAATCCTCTAAACATTCCACATCATTAGTTGATGTACAATGTGCCACTCCTGACTTGGTAGAATGAGTACTAGCACCTCCTAATTCTTCTGAAGTTACCGTTTCGTTAGTCACTGTTTTTACAACATTAGGTCCAGTAACAAACATATAACTTGTGTCTTCAACCATCATGGTAAAATCAGTCATAGCGGGAGAATAAACAGCTCCACCTGCACAAGGCCCCATAATGGCCGAAAGTTGCGGAATAACTCCTGAAGCTTGTACGTTTCTAAAGAAAATATCGGCATAACCACCTAAGGAACGAACTCCTTCTTGAATACGTGCTCCACCAGAATCATTCAGTCCGATCATAGGAGCGCCCATTTTGACCGCCATATCCATCACTTTGCATATTTTTTCAGCATGAGTTTCCGACAAGGAACCCCCGAAAACTGTAAAATCTTGAGCGAAAATATAAACTAATCTTCCGTTGATCGTTCCGTAACCTGTAATTACACCGTCCCCATAATACAATTCTTTTTCCATTCCAAAATCAGAAGTACGATGGGTAACCAACATTCCAATTTCTTCAAACGAACCTTCATCCATTAAATAAGCAACACGTTCTCTAGCGGTTAGTTTTTTATTAGAATGTTGTTTTTCGATACGCTTTTTCCCTCCACCTAAATGCGCTTCAGCAATCTTATTGTTTAATCTATCTATTTTATCTTTCATAGGATTTTTTTTAACGCTAATTCACCAATTTTCATCTATTTTTCTACAATAAGAAGAGTCATTTTTTTAGAATAAAATAGATTTCCTTATTTCTGATTATCAATTTTAATTTGGTAATCTAACGATTTTTTGATC
This sequence comes from Flavobacterium flabelliforme, assembly GCF_017948675.1. Lineage (GTDB taxonomy): Bacteria > Bacteroidota > Bacteroidia > Flavobacteriales > Flavobacteriaceae > Flavobacterium > Flavobacterium pygoscelis. The sequence goes on along the minus strand of NZ_JAGFBU010000002.1, from coordinate 338,848 downwards.
TTTCAAATACTGCTTCATCGCCAAGAGAGCAGCGATTTCAGCCTCTTTATTCATTTGTTTTTTCAATAGCTCCGCATTATAATATTTCTTTACAAAATGAGTATCAAAATTTCCGGAACGAAAAGCTTCATGTTCAAATACAAATTTTCCAAAAGGCAATGTAGTTTGAACTCCTTCTACTTGATAATTATCAATTGCTTTTACCATCAATTGAATGGCTTCTTCACGAGTTGCTCCATACGTAATTAATTTGGCCAACATTGGATCATAGTAAATAGGAATATCCATGCCTTGCTCAAAACCATTATCCACACGAATATTCTCACCAACAGGCAATTGATACACATCGAGATGACCTACGCTTGGCAAAAAGTCATTCATAGGGTCTTCGGCATAAACTCTTAATTCTAAAGCGTGTCCTTTAATTTGTAAATCTTCTTGTTTTATTGCAAGTGCTTCTCCTCTTGCTACTTTAATTTGCAGTTCGACCAAGTCCGTTCCTGTAATCCATTCGGTAACGGGATGTTCTACTTGCAAACGCGTATTCATTTCTAAAAAGTAGAAATTATTATTTTCATCCAATAAAAACTCTACTGTTCCCGCTCCTAAATAATCACATGATTTAGCAACTAAAACAGCCGCTTCACCCATTTTTTTTCGTAATTCTGGAGTTAAAACGGAAGAAGGCGCTTCCTCAATCACTTTTTGATGACGACGCTGAATACTACATTCTCTCTCAAATAAATACAAGATATTTCCATGGCTATCTGCCATAATTTGAATTTCGATATGCCTTGGTGACGCCACATATTTTTCGATAAAAACAGATCCGTCACCAAAAGCAGCAACAGCTTCACTAATGGCACGGTTCATTTGAGACTCAAAATCGCTTTCCGTTTCTACCACTCGCATTCCTTTTCCTCCACCACCAGCCGATGCTTTAATCAAAATAGGGAAACCAATTGTTTTTGCCTCCTGTTTTGCTTTATCAATATCTGTTATTGCTTCGTCAACACCAGGAACCATAGGAATATTGTACTCCTTAACCGCATCTTTAGCTGCTAATTTGCTTCCCATCACTCGGATGGCTTTAGATTTTGGACCAATAAAAATGATATTGTTATTTTCACATTCTTCGGCAAAATCAGCGTTTTCGCTCAAAAATCCATAACCTGGATGAATAGCATCAACGTTTAAATTTTTAGCAACTTCAATAATTTTACTTCCTAATAAATAAGATTCATTTGATGGCGATTCACCAATCCAAACGGCTTCATCAGCAAATTTTACGTGAGGTGCATTTCTATCTGCTGTAGAATAAATTGCAACTGTTTTAATTCCCATTTTTTGAGCAGTTTTCATCACTCTAATCGCGATTTCCCCTCTATTTGCAACTAATATTTTTTTCATTATTCTTAAATTTTTATTTTTTGCCACAAAGGCACTACATCACAAAGTTATTTTTTATTTATTGAGTAGCTATTTAGTAAAAAGATGTAAATCATAAATGCTTTATAAAAATCTTAGTGTTTTTTGCGTCTTTGTGACAACATTCTATTCAAACTCAATCAATAATTGTCCTTTATCCACCGCATCTCCAATATTAACTGAAATTGATTGGATGATTCCATCGCGCGGAGAAAGGAAACTATTTTCCATTTTCATGGCTCCAAGAATAATTAGATTATCGTTGACTTTTACTTCTTGACCAATTACAACGCCAATCTCTAAAATTAGTCCGGGCATTGGGGCTTTGATGAAGTTTACTTGTTTGGCAAGACCGACTTCAAAACCCATTTCTTTGATTAATACATCTAATGGATTTGAAATTACGACGCTGTAAGTATTGTTATTTACTTTAACTGTGTAACTCTTTTGATGAAAATCAGCAGCAAGAATTTCTGCTTTGTAAGGTTTGTTTTCGTGTAGTATGTGAAATTTATTGTCTTCCACAGAAACCGAATCTAATAGCGAAACACTTTCCTTTTCAATATCAAAATGAAAAGTGTCATTTACATTTACTTTATAACCCATACTCATAAGTACATTTTTTATTGGATGTAAAAATAAGGAAAGTAAATGTTTAAGGGGTTTAAAAAATATATTTTTATGCTAATTTAATATAGTTCTTTTGATATAATTTTACAAAACTAACAATCCAAATTCTCTTAAGGTGTTAATTGGTTTAGAATACCAGAAGAGTTCAAAATCTTCCAATTCATTCTCAAAATCCGTTTTAACCTCTTGAAAAGTATAAACCTTTGTATTTGAAACTGATATTTTTTGCAACAATCCTAAAAGCCATTCGCCTTCTAATTTACCCGTTTGAATACTAAAAGTTTCTTTTTTGTCGTGAAAAGTTAGCATTGCCATTTCCCAAGAATTTCCTTTTTTAGTTTTTGTAAAATATTCAACGCTTGGTTTTCCGCCTATCCAAACCAATTTAGCTGTTGATTTTGTATTAAAATCACTTTGTTCTTGTAAAGCATCAAAAATAAAATCTTGAGGTATTTTTGTTTTCGGAATTTTAAAATCGAACCAATCTTGCAATTCGTAATCAAAACAGATTCCGTGCATGAAATTAAACAAGGATTTCTTGAGTCCAAAACTAAATTTATCGTGATCAATCCCTGTATTATCAATATAATTGATATCATTATTAGCAAAAGTTCCTATTGTTTCTGTTTCCTTTACTACACCAAATTTTTCTGGATACATTCCTACGGGGCTGTGCGCTGTCATCGCAAATTGATGCCAAAATCCAGATTGCAACACACCTGCTTCAAACAACTGACGCACCATTTCTAGACTATCAATAGTTTCCAGAACAGTTTGAGTGGGATAGCCATACATCAAATAAGCATGCACCATTACACCCGCTTCAGTAAAATTTCTTGTCACTTTTGCAACTTGCTCTACCGTTACGCCTTTATCAATAAGTTTTAAAAGACGATCCGAAGCGACTTCTAAACCTCCAGAAACGGCGATGCATCCTGAAGCTTTTAGCAACAAGCATAAATCTTTAGTAAAACTTTTTTCGAATCGAATATTTGTCCACCAGGTTATAGATAGTTTTCGACGTAAAATTTCGAGTGCTAAAGCGCGCATCAATGCAGGCGGTGCTGCTTCATCTACATAATGAAAACCATTTTGTCCTGTTTGTGCAATTAACTCTTCCATTCTATCGCACAATAAACTTGCCGCAACAGGTTCGTAAATTTTTATGTAATCTAGTGATATATCGCAAAAAGTGCATTTTCCCCAATAACAGCCATGCGCCATGGTAAGTTTATTCCAACGTCCATCACTCCACATTCTATGCATTGGATTCACAATTTCGATTACCGAAATGTATTTATCTAAAAGTAAATCAGAATAATCTGGAGTTCCTACTTGCGATTGTTTATAGTCTGCTTGGGTCGAATTGTTTTTATAAACCACTTTTCCCTCTTCTAACAGGAAAGTTCGTTTGAAAGTTCCTGATTCTTGACTATTTTCTTTTTGTTTTTGTAAACTTGCAATCAATTCTTCTATTGGAGTTTCTCCATCATCCAGAGTGATAAAATCAAAAAACTCAAAAACACGAGCGTCTGAAAGGGAACGCAATTCTGTATTAGGAAAACCACCGCCCATTGAAATTTTAATATTTGGATAATGGGTTTTTACCCATTGTGCTGAACGAAAAGCTGCATATAAATTTCCTGGAAAAGGAACCGAAATCAAGAATAATGTGGGCTGAATATTTTCTATTTTCTCTTTTAATAGTTTGAATAAAACCTCATCGATATAAGTCGGTTTTTCTTGTAAAGCTGCGTATAATTCATCGAAAGAATTGGCACTACGCCCCAATCGTTCAGCATACCGACTGAAACCAAAATTTTCATCAATGCATTCTACAATATAATCGGAAATATCTTCGAGATATAAAGTGGCTAAATGTTTGGCCTTATCCTGGCATCCCATAGTTCCAAAAGCCCAATCGAGTTCCTCTAATTGCGCAAAACGAGAAGCTTCTGGCAGGAAATCTTCTTGACAAATTTGTAAAGCTAATGTTGGATTTTTTCCTTGTAAAAAAGCAATAACTGAATCTATTGTTTTTATATATTCTTCTTGTAAAGCAAAAATTCGTTTGCAGTTTTCGGTTGTTGGTTGCTGAATTTCAAATTGAAATAAAGCAGTTAATCCCTCTTTTGAAAATAATTTTAAAATTACCTCGATTCCTAAATCTGCTTGAACAGATTCTATATTTTTGGTATTCAAAAAACCTTTTATATAAGCAGTTGCTGGATAAGGAGTATTCAGTTGTGTAAAAGGAGGCGTGATCAGAAAAAGTTTGGTTTTCAAGAGAAATTATTTTGTACAAAAATAAGAGATATTTATATTCTTTTAGTGAAAAGAATTAAGTGGATTTGTTTTTAAATAACATTTAATACACTTTACTATTATTTAACTAAACTATAAAGTTTATAATTACCATTTAAAGTGAATTGTAATTACTCAATCTTCAAATGATGTAGTTTAAGGCTTGATTTCCCTAAGATATTTTAAAAATAATCATTCATTATGTACATAATCTAAAAAAAATCTAGAATAAGATGAAATTAATTTTCACTATTACTAAAATCCGATACTTATTTTGATGAAAAGAACAAGCAGAGAAGTTTAAATAATAATTACACTACATTTTTCATATTTTAATAGACATTCCTCATTTTTTTTGTATTTTTTTTTTGTTGTTTAATTTTAAAACCGTAAAATTACAAAAAATTAACATTAAATTAATACTGCCATTATCACTCTTTCAATTTGAAAATTAAATTTAAAAATAGCAATCATTTAGACGACGATACCCTTTGGAGTAATGTAAAAATGGGTGATGAGAAAGCATTTTCACATCTGTTTGAAAAACACTACGCTCATTTAATTCGTTACGGTAATTCATTATCTCCATTAAAAGATAAAGTACAGGATTGTGTTCAAGAAGTTTTTACAGACATTTGGATTTATAGAGAATCAATAAGTGAAAGTATTGTCGTAAAAGCTTATTTATTATCTAGCGTTCGCAAAAGAATTGCAAGACATCAAGAACGCGATCGCTTTTTTGGAAAAACAACTTCTATTGATACTATAGAATTTCTATTAGACTTCTCAATAGAACACGATCTTATTGCAGACGAAACAACTGCTAATAAAGTTTTTAATTTAAACAAATTATTAAACGAATTACCCTCTCGTCAAAAAGAAGCTTTATACCTTAGATACCATCAAGGTTTAAGTGTAGATGAAATCGCCTCTACCCTTGATGTAAATTACCAGTCTGCAAATAATTTGCTTTATCGAGCAGTTTTGAACCTAAGAAAAGATTGGAAAGACATTATTTTACTTTTTTTAGCAGTTACAACAAGTCTTCTTTAATATTTTTTTGATTTATATAAAAAAAATCACAATTAGGTGAGTATATAATAAAAAAACTGTCCTTTATGTTTTTGTAATCCATACTGAATTGATGCAAGAACGAAATAATTATATAGAAATAGAAGATTTTTTATCCAACGAGTCCTTTAATCTTTGGGTTAAATATCAAATTGATGAACAAAACTGGGAAGAATGGACTTTAGAAGATCCTAAAAGAGCCAAATTAGTTGAGGAAGCTCGTCTTTGGATTTTAGCTATGAAAGTTTCTGAACCAACTTTGAATCAAAAAACTATTGATATTGCGTTAGAGAAAACTTGGGGAAAAATTAATAAAAAAGAAAAAAATATAAACATATTTCAAAAATCACCAAAAAAGTTTTTGGATAACAAATGGATAAAAAGCGTCGCAGCAGTTTTTATATTAGGCTTAATAAGCAGCTGGTTCTATAACAATACTATTTTAAACACTACTTCTACACCTATATATAACGAACTCATACAAGACAATAAAGAAGGATTAGTCGAGCAAACGAACAACTCAAGCAAACCTCAAATTATAACGTTGTCGGATGGTAGTTCTGTTTTGTTGCAACCTAATAGTAAATTAAGCTATCCTAAAACATTTGTAGGCAATGAACGCAAAGTATATTTAAGTGGTGAAGGCTTTTTTGAAATTAGCAAAAATCGCAAAAAACCATTTTTTGTTTACGCGAATGAAATTGTTACCAGAGTTGTTGGAACCAGCTTTAGAATACGAGCGTATGACAACCAACCTGACATTGAAGTATTAGTTCACACCGGCGAAGTAAAAATAAAATCAAACCAATCGGTGACAAAATCTAATAATCAAGAAGTAGTTTTGTTTCCTAATCAAGCGCTCCAATTTTCTCGCAAAAATTTGACATTTAACAAAATAAACGATATAAAAACGGACCGAACATTAATTCAAACTACTGATAATATCGAGCAATTAAGTTTTGACTTCAAAGACACACCTGTTAACCAAATTCTAAAAATAATTGAAGAGGCTTATTTAGTTCAAATTGATTATCCAAAAGACAAATTAAAAAATTGTTATCTAACCACATCACTAAACGACCAACCGCTACCAGAGAAACTTAAAATTATATGCAAAAGTCTCGGTAACAACACTACTTATGAAATGAATGGAAACCAAATTATTATTACATCCAAAGGATGCGACTAACTTTAATGCCTATGTGAAATTAATAAAAAAAGCGCCGAAAATGCTGTAACATTCTCGACGCCTAAATAGAATCAAATTGTTCCCTGTAAAGTTCAATTTGTGTGTTCAAAATACCCGTTAAATAGTATTAATAAAACAAACCAAAATTATGAAAAAAACTGTTGTCAAACAACGATTACTCCATCGAATCATGAAAATAACATTAATTCAATTTGTTCTTGCATTTGTGTTTTCCACCATCACGATGGCCAACAGTGTTAATGGACAGAAAAAACTAGACACTAAAGTTACTGTTAGCATCGCAAACATGAGTTTAGAGAACGCTTTATCAAAACTAGAAAAAACCGCTAAAGTAAAATTCTCTTACAATTCGAGAATTAGTCAATTAAACCAAAAAGTAACTGTAAATGCTACTGGCGAAACTTTATCAAATATCCTAAGCGATTTATTAAAACCACTTAATATAGGATATAGTGAAGTAAGCGATCAAATTATATTACAGAACAATGCTACACTAACGGGAGAATTTACAGGCTTTGATGCAATCCCAACTTTAATTGAAAAATTAACTGTAGCTCCTATTGTAAAAGGTAAAGTAGTAGACCAATCAGGTCTTCCTTTGCCAGGTGCAACTATTACAGCAAAAGGAACAAATAAAAGTGTTTATTCTGATTTTGATGGAAACTTCTCTATCGATATGCCAGAAAACAGCACAAGACTTGTAGTTTCTTTCGTTGGTATGGAGACACAAGAAGTAGCTATCAAAACTACGCCTCTAACTATTGTCTTAATTGACAAAGAGCAAAGCTTAAAAGAAGTTGTAATTACAACTGGTTACGAAAAAACATCTAAAAGAACTTTTACAGGAGCTATTAGTAAAATTACCGGAAAAGAGTTAATGGTAGAAGGTGTTATTGATGTAAGTAGAATGATTGAAGGTAAAGCAGCGGGTGTAACTGTTCAAAACGTTACCGGAACTTTTGGTACTGCTCCAAAAATTACCGTTCGTGGATCGTCTTCTATCTTTGGAGATACAAAACCATTATGGGTAATTGATGGAATTGTACAGGAAGATATTGTCAATCTTTCTTTTGCAGATTTAGCTTCTGGAAATTCAGAAACTTTATTAAGTTCTTCTATTGCTGGTTTAAATGCAAGTGACGTATTAAGTATAGAAGTACTTAAAGATGCGTCTGCAACATCTATCTACGGATCTAGATCTTTAAATGGTGTAGTAGTTGTAACTACTAAACAAGGAAGAAGAGATTCGCCTTTAAATGTTACTTATTCACTAGACCAAACTGTACGCACTGTTCCTAGCTACAATCAGTTTGATATATTGAATTCTCAAGAAAACATGAGCATTTTAAAAGAAATGGAATCAAAAGGATTTTTAGAATTACCTTCAATAGCACAATCACGTTATGGAGGAGTTTACAATATTCTTGCTAGAGCTGTAAACACTTATGATGTGACTTCAGGTGCCTTTGGTGTAAAAAACGATACTCCTAGTAGAAATGAATTTTTAAAGAAATACGAACTAGCAAATACTGATTGGTTTAAAGTTTTATTTAGACCTTCAATGACACAAAATCACTCGTTGAGTTTTTCAGGTGGTGGAAAAAATAACGCATTCTTTGCTTCCTTAGGATTTTATTCTGATCCAGGATGGACAGTAGCTGATAATGTACAGCAATTGACTTCTAACTTGAAGAATACTTTTTACATTAATGATAAGTTAAACTTAACATTATCTACACAAGCTTCTGTTAGAAACCAACAAGCGCCAGGAAGTTATGACAGTCTTAGAGACGGAGTTAGCGGAAGCACTACTAGAGATTTTGACATCAACCCATTTAGTTATGTATTAAATACAAGTAGAACTTTACGTCCTTATGACGATAATGGAAATTACGAATATTATAGAAACAATTGGGCTCCATTAAATATAGTTGAAGAATTAAAAAACAACTATATGGACATCAAGGTTAAAGATATTCGCTTCCAAGCAGACTTAGCCTACAAAATATCTCCTAAACTTACTTATAACTTAACTGCTAATGCACGTTATGCCAATACAAGTAGAGAACATAATATTCTTGAAAGTTCTAATATCATTGGAGCCTATAATGCTGATGAAACTACTATTGTTAGAGATGCAAATATCTTTTTATATGAAGATCCTAATAACTTGCTTGCGCCTAAAGTATCAGTATTGCCTAATGGTGGTATGTTAAGAAAATTTACAAATGATCTTACTTCATATAACATCCGTAACAGTTTCAGCTACAAAAACATTTTTAAAGATGTAAATGAGTTTGAAGCTTTATTTGGACAAGAGTTACGTTCTGTAGATAGAGGTAGTGATAATTTTACTGCATACGGATTACAGTATGACAGAGGTTTAACTGCTTTTACAGATCCTAGAATCTTAGAGAAATTAATCAACGGAGGTGAATCTTATTATGGATTCAACGAAGAAAGAGAAAGAACTGTTGGTTTCTTTGGTAAAGTAGGTTACACTTACGATCGTCGTTATACAGGATCTTTAACAGGACGTTATGACGGATCAAACAGACAAGGAAACAGTAATTCTTCTAGATGGTTGCCAACATACACTTTTAGTGGTAAATGGAATTTAATGGAAGAATCTTTCATGAAAGATGCTAAAAATATTAACACATTAGCTTTAAGAGGATCTTATGGACTTACTGCAACTGCGGGACCAGCTACTAACTCACTTGCTATTTATAAAAGTTTCATTACTAACCGTCTAAATTTAGGGGATAGAGAAACTGGATTAAACATTGACCAACTTCAAAATGGTGACCTTACATGGGAAAAACAATTTGAAACTAATATTGGTTTAGACTTAGGTTTATTCAATAACAGAGTACAATTTACAACAGATATTTACAGCCGTAAAGCTTTTGATTTAGTTGACTTTGTAACTACTTCTGGTATTGGTGGACAAAAATTAAAGCAAGGAAACAATGCTGACATGGAAACTAAAGGTATTGAGTTTTCTGTGAATACAAGAAATCTTAATGACACTAGATTAAAATGGTCTACTAGTTTTAATTTCTCTATTTACAACCAAGAAATCACAAAACTACAAAACAATCCAAGTGTATTAGGTTTAGTTGATGGTACAGGAGGAAATACAGTAGGTCATCCAAGAAATGCTTTGTACTCTTACCAATTTACAGGTTTAAACAACCAAGGTTTACCAACTTTCGTAATGGCTGATGGTGAAGATGATAATATTGCTGGTGCTAATTTTCAAGATTCAGAAAACGTAACAAAATACTTGAAATACGAAGGATCTATTGAACCTAACAAATCAGCAGGTTTGTCTAATACATTTACCTATGACAACTGGTCTTTAAATATCTTTATAGTTGCTGCAGGAGGAAACAAAGTTCGTTTGAACCCAATCTACTCTTCTTCTTATGATGATTTAACGGTGTTTACTAAAGAATTCACTAACCGTTGGATTAATCCTGGTGATGAGGCTTATACTAATATTCCTGTAATTGCAGACAGAAGATTAATAGCAAATTACGCTTCTGATGGCAAAAGTTTAATAAGAGCATATAATGCTTACAATTATTCTGATGAAAGAGTAGCAGACGGAACTTTCGTAAGATTGAAAAACGTTTCTATTAGCTATGAATTCCCTAAAGATTTGAAGAAAAAATTAAACCTTAGTACCTTCTCAATGAAAGCATCAAGTGCTAATCCTCTTTTAATTTATTCAGATAAAAAACTGAATGGTCAAGATCCAGAATTTTATAGATCTGGTGGAGTTTCTCAGCCAATTACGAGCCAATACACATTCTCATTAAACGTATCATTTTAATTAAATAAAATATGAAAAAATTAAAATTAACCTTATCCCTACTAATTTTAGTAGGACTCAGCAGTAGCTGTGACGATTTCTTATCTGAAGTTCCAGATAATAGAACACAACTCGATACGCCAGAAAAAATTTCTGAAATATTAGTAAATGCTTATCCAGAATCTAATTATATGGAGTTTGCTGAGACTATGTCTGATAATGTTTATGATAGTGGAGATCTAACAAAAACAACGATCAAGAATAGCCAAATGTACAATTGGGAAATGGTTGACGATACTGATAGAGAAACACCTTCAGCCTATTGGGATGCTTGCTATACTGCAATTGCTCACGCTAATCAAGCTTTAGAAGCTATTGAAAAACAAGATAATGATCCTAAACTAAACCCACAAAGAGGAGAAGCTTTATTAGCTAGAGCTTACTCTCATTTCATGTTGGTTACATTCTTTTCTCAGCGATACAATCCTGCAACTGCCAAAACAGATTTAGGTATTCCTTATATATTGAAACCAGAAACTCAACTGATCAAAAAATACACAAGAAACAGTGTTGAAGAAGTTTTTGCTTATATAAAAGCTGATATCGAAAAAGGATTGCCATTAGTTACAAGCAACTACAAATTGCCAAAATTTCACTTTAATAAAGATGCTGCTAATTCATTTGCAAGCCGTTTTTATACTGTAGTAGGTGATTGGAACAAAGTGCTTGAGGTATCTAATGAGCTAGGCAATCTTCCGCAAACTAAGTTAAGAGACTATCAATCTTACTTAGACGAACCGGATTATGATAAAGGAATAAGAATGTATTCTGACGCAAGTGCAAATACCAACTTACTTATTGTTTCTGCCTCTTCTATCTATTCTAGAAGTTTTGCTTCAAATAGATTTCAGTTGACTGGAGCAGATAGAAATGAACTTTTTGGAGCCAATACAAATCTAATTAACAAAGCATTTCTATACAGACCATTATCCTATAACGGTCAGGTAACTATTTTCGTTCCTAAATTTGCTGAGTACTTCAAATACACGAATGCGAATGCTGGAATTGGTCTTCCATACGATGCATTGGTACTATTAAGTAATGATGAGCTTTTCTTGAATAGAATAGAAGCGCACGTAATGAACAATCAATTAGATGTTGCTAATGCAGAGCTAGATTATTTCTTATCAGTACGCGTTAAACTTTACAATCCTACAACTGATAAAATTACTCAAGCAAAAGTGGTAGCTAAATATCCTGTTGTTGCTAATGAATATACTCCTTTTTACACGATGACTGATGTTCAAACTTCATACATTAAAGCATTAGCAGAAATCAGAAGAAGAGAATTCATCCATGAAGGTTTAAGATGGTTTGATATAAAAAGATTTGCTTTAAAAGTTACGCATAAAACTTACAATCAAGCTGATAAAGTTTTAGAGAAAAATGACTTACGCAAAGCAATTCAAATTCCATTAAACGTTACAAACACTGGAGTAGAAAAAAATCCACGTTAATTAATTTAACTATTTATAATTATGAAAATAAATAAACAATATAAAATAATCACACTAGTATGCTCCGTGTTATTATTAACAGCTTGCGCAAGTGAGGATCCTCTTAAGGAAAGTCAGTTAGATGTATCAATTCCTGCAAAAACGGATTTAGATCGTTATATTGATGCTAATTACGTGAATGATTACAATATTAATGTACAGTACAAATGGAATCAGAATGTAGTAGATAACAATCGTTTTTTGTTTCCTCCAATTCAAACTAAAGTACAACCTGCTTTAGAAATTGTTAAAAAAATCTGGTTAGATACTTACAAAACTGTTGGAGGACCTGATTTTGTTAAAAAAATTGCTCCTAGAGAACTAGTTTTGGTTGGAGGAATAAACTTGAACACAACAGGAACGATTACTTTAGGTTTAGCAGAAGGTGGATTAAGAATTACATTGTTTGAAACGGACAATGTAAATAAAAGAGATCGTGCAAACGTAAAACGTTTCTTAGCTACAATTCAACATGAGTATATTCACATTCTGAATCAAACGAAGCCTTTTGATGAAAAAACACTTGCGAAAATAACTCCAAGTGGCTATACTTCAAACTGGTATGAGACACCAACTTCTCAAGCTAGAGAAGAAGGATTCATTACGGATTATGCAAGATCGAATACTAGTGAAGATTTTGCAGAAATGGCTGCTCAAATGTTAATTAATTCTAAAGCAGAGTATGCCGCGATCCTAGCTGGAATAACTAATCAAACTGCTGTTGCGAATATTAAAGCAAAAGAAGCTGTAGTTGTAAAGTATTTTAAAGATAGTTTCGGAATTGATTTCTATAAACTTAGAGATGAAGCAGAAAAAAATACCAACTTCGTTATAAACAATTAGTATAAAAATAGGAGCTTTAATTACTAAAGCTCCTATTAAAAACCTATTTAACTTTAACAAAAACATGAAAAACATGAAACTAAAAAATATAATTAATTACCTTTTGGTTGCTTTATTAGCGATTCAATTGGTCTCTTGTGATAACAAGGAGAGTTTAGACTCACCCTTTAACGCTACTCCTACAGAACGTTTAAATGCTAGAGAAAAAGAACTAGATGATTTATTGGCTTCTTCTGAATTTGGTTGGAAAGCCGTCTATTTTACTGACAATACACAGTTAGGAGGATTTACACATCTTTTCAAATTTAAAGATGGTAAGGTAGATATGGCCTCTGATTTTGATAACGATACCTCTATATTTGCTAGTGAGTATGATATTGTTCTAGGAAGTACAGTTAGTTTAGTATTTACAACAAAAAACAGAATTCACTTATTATCTGATTCTAATAGTTTCCCAACTGCGGCATTAAGAGGAAAAGGATACAAAGGAGATTTTCAATTTTTGTATTACGGACAAGATAACGGACAGATCATTTTTAGAACTAATCGTACTTTTCAAGAATTACGTTTTGTAAAAGCAACTGCTTCAGACTGGACCGATTTAGCAAAAAGTAGATTAATGGTTGCTAACGTAATTGGAGAATCAACAAGACCTTTATTCCGTTTATTAGAAACTAATGACGGAACTAAAATAAGCCAATTTGATTTTACATTTACTTCAAATTCAAGATTTGCAACTTCAAATTCTATTGAAACTGGTTCAAGCCTAACCAATAATATTGGTATTGCTTACACACCAACTGGGATTACAGTTAGTCCAGCGGTTAAAGTAGGAAACCAAGAGTTAACGACTTTTACTTATGATCCTGCAACTGGAAACTTTAATGCAACTGGTACAGGTGGTGTTACGGCAAGTATAAAATATTCAGCTAAACCTTTAGTATTAACAGATGATTACAAAATGTTTTTACCAGGAAACCCATACATTTATTTTGGATACTTTGTTGGTGATTACATAGAAGATGCACCAACCAACTCTGATCTTTTTGTTTCTTTATTAAATCAAGCAAACACTGGATTACCTGTAGGGAAAAAATTAACTGATATTTATGTTTATTTAAATCACCCAACATTGGGATCTTTCATTAACTATTATTTTGAAAACGGCTCTTTTATTAGACATTATGTCGTAATAACTGAAGATGCAGTTAACAAAAAAGTAATTTTAACAGACGACGGATTTGGAGCTGGTGGAGCATATCCTCCATTATCTTTCATTAGACCTATTGATGCACAATTGTTAGATACTAATGGAATTTATGTCAAAAAAGAAAAATTCAAACTTGGATATGGCAATGATGTATATACTTTAACGGCATCTCAAAATCCTTTTAGGATGTCAGTTTGGAAATTATAATACCATTTTTTTGATTAGTTGAAAAAGGTTGCCCCTCAAAAGGCAGCCTTTTTTTTTTGAATATAATTAATGCGATTGAAATCATAACAGACAATAAATCAACCAAAAAAATACTAAAACAATCTCCACAGTTCACAAAGGTTTCTTAAACTAAAAATTATACCTTTAGATTTCTTATTTTAGCATCAAATAAACTTTATTATGCCAACGGACTGTATCACCTATCAAAATTCAGGATATTTTTCTTCCTTGATGAATGATTATTTAGATCAAAAAAGTAACTTAAACTCTTTATACCATAGATTTCCAAAACTTGAAAATTTTGAAGATCAAATCCTTGAAAAGCAGAAAAATTTTGACAATGATTCTCGAAAAACTTTAGTTGCAGTTTTAGAGAAACAATATTCAAATGTTGACACCTCTGTTTTAACAAAGCAAAATATAGAAGCACTATCACTTAATAACACTTTTACAGTAACCACTGGGCACCAACTAAATTTATTTAGTGGCCCCTTGTATTTCTTATACAAGATTATTTCGACGATTAATTTAACAAACGAATTAAAAGCAAAGTATCCTACAAACAATTTTGTTCCTGTTTATTGGATGGCGACAGAAGACCATGATTTTGAAGAAATTAATTATTTTAATTTTAAAGGAAAAAAATTCCGTTGGAATACTGAAAGTTACGGACCAGTTGGTCGATTATCAACTAAAGGATTAGAGGATTTTTTTGAAGTATATGCGCTTGAATTAGGTTCAAGTATCAATGCCGAAAAAATAAAAAAAATGTTTACTGATGCGTATTTAAACCATGACACTTTAGCCAATGCTACCAGACATTTGGCTAATGCATTATTTGGAACTTATGGTCTTGTAATTATTGACGCAGACAATCCGGACTTGAAACGCGCTTTTATGCCTTACGTGAAAGAGGAATTGTTACATCAATCTTCCCATAAATTAGTTTTAGCAACGGCTGAAAAATTAAAAGACTACACTGTACAAGTTAATCCACGTGAGATCAACTTATTTTATATTGAAGACACTTTGCGCGAACGTATCGTTTTTGAAAATGGCAAATACAAAGTAAACCATACAAAAATTGAATTTTCTGAAACTGAAATTTTGGAATTACTAGAGAATCATCCAGAAAAATTCAGCCCTAATGTTATTATGCGTCCTTTGTATCAAGAAGTGATTTTACCTAATTTATGTTACATTGGCGGTGGTGGTGAAATTGCGTATTGGCTGGAACTAAAGTCTTTCTTTGACGCTGCAAAAGTTACTTTTCCTATACTTCTATTGCGAAATTCAGTTCTATTAGCTACTGAAAAACAAGCTAAAAAAGCAGATAAACTCGATTTGAAGTGGAGTGATTTATTCTCTAAACAAGATTCCCTAATCAATAATAAAACAAAAGAACTATCTGAAATTTCAATTGATTTAGCTAATTTAAAAAAACAGCTGCAAGAACAATTTGAAAGCTTATATAAAATAGCAACAAAAACAGACGAATCATTTATTGGAGCTGTCAAAGCACAAGAGGCAAAACAAAATAAAGGACTAGACAATCTAGAAAAACGCCTACTTAGAGCCCAAAAAAGGAAACTAAACGACGTTTTGCAACGTATTATTGATTTACAAAATGATTTATTTCCAAACCTAAGTTTACAAGAGAGACAAACTAATTTTTCTGAATTTTATTTAGAAAATGGAGAAAACTTGATTCCGATGATTATCAATCAATTAAAACCGCTACAAAACAAATTTGAAGTAATTGTACTATAATTTTATTTGAAGTAGTAAATAAAAATAACTTACATTATTGAACAAAAAAGTTTACTTTTGCACAAAATCATAAAAAACAATAAATAAGATGGCTACTAATAGAACTTTTACAATGATCAAACCGGATGCTGTAGCAAACGGACACATCGGAAACATACTTGCAATGATCACAAATGCAGGTTTTAAAATCGTTTCTTTGAAATTAACGCAATTAACTATTGCTGACGCACAAGCTTTTTACGAAGTTCACGCTGCAAGACCTTTCTACGGAGAGTTGGTTGAATTTATGTCAAGAGGACCAATCGTTGCTGCTATTTTAGAAAAAGACAACGCTGTTGAAGATTTTAGAACTTTAATTGGAGCTACTAACCCTGCAGATGCTGCTGAAGGAACTATACGTAAAGCATATGCAACTTCTATTGGAGAAAATGCAGTTCACGGTTCTGATAGCGATGAAAATGCAGCTATCGAAGGTGCATTCCATTTTGCTGGTAGAGAGCAATTCTAGATTTTAGATTGTTGATTAACGATCTTTGATTTCAGATTTGAAAATCTTTATATAAAAAAATCCCGTTTCCAAAAGAAACGGGATTTTTTTATACCTACTAAAACCTGAAATCAAAACCTACATTCTAAAATCAAATTTTTATCTCAATACCACATCCTTAACGACGTCTCTTCTTAATTCTTCATTAATCATCGATACAATTTTAGATTTTCCATGACTTAATTCTTCTCGTAATACTGACGAAGTCAATTCTACATAGAGCGTACTACCCTTTAAAACTACATTATTAGTATAACTATTTACTCCATTCCCCATTAAGTTTCTCCAAGCCTCTTTTACATCAATTTGATCCATCCCTGGCTGCAATTTATTAACATGTATAATTTGTTTTAAAACATCACCAATCGTACTTTGATTATTTAGTCTCTTTGCCATCTCCTAATAAATTTATTGCTGTTGCTTTCTTATAATGATATTCTATTTTATCCTTATTTAACAAAACCAATTCGGATGCTGAAAGTGCTATCAATTCCTCACTCCATTTCATATAGGAAGTAGAATAATCTAAAAATACTTTATCATCAGCAAAACGAACTACTACATTTTCAAATGTATCATTTACCAAAAAAGTTCCATCTAATTGTGGCATCACTTTTTTGCGTATCCCTTTATTATTCTTTATTTCAAAAAAATCGTAACTCTCATTTATCTTATAATCCTTGTCGCTCCCTTTATCAAAAGTGACTTTCTCAATTTCCCAGTAACCGTTTAAGTTGACAATGTCAGCTGATTGAATCTTTTGTTTGCAAGCAACAAATAGTAATGAGATAAATAAAATTCCAAAAATCTTTTTCATAATTATAGTAGTTTTTTTTTAAGGAGCTATTCCCGCTGTCCGCTATATCCACGCTAAAAAGCGTGGGATGTCGCTACCATCAGGGCTAGGGAAATTGAGAACTAATGCTGTTTTTATTTCAACTACAAAGTTAAACTTATTAAGCGCAAACAAAACAAAAAAAGGGACAAGACAAGCTAGTATTTTGCTTATTTATATTCTAAAAAAATATTGAAATATATAATTTATTTTATGACTCAAATAACATATCAAAACCTGGTTATTTTCAGAATAAAAAAAACACATTTGATCTAATTTCAAATGTGTTCTTTTATTATAAAATTATGACGCTATTCCTATTTAAAAGGATATCATCTATTACCGAAATTGTAAAACTTATAATATATAAAAATATAATAATTAGCTAAATGATTTTTTTTTTAAATTTTATGAAACACTACTTTTTCCTAGTTCTGTTAAACAATCCAAAAACAAAAAGCAATACTCCAATTACCATTAATAAATAATATAAATTTACATTAGTATCTTTATTTGAACTGGCTAAAACGAAACAAATAACACTACCAAAATAGAGATACATTGTTGGAATATTTTTTAAAGAAGAAAAATTCATTGTATTATTTATTTAAAAAATGAATCTACAAATTCATATTTATTAAAGACTTGTAAATCTTCAATTCCCTCTCCTACACCAATATATTTCACTGGAATTTTAAATTGATCAGATATTCCTATTACAACCCCACCTTTTGCAGTTCCATCCAGTTTAGTAACTGCTAAACAAGTAACTTCTGTCGCTGCAGTAAATTGCTTGGCTTGTTCAAAAGCATTTTGACCTGTAGAACCATCCAAAACCAATAATACATCATGTGGCGCGTCTTCTACTACTTTTTGCATTACGCGTTTTACCTTAGTCAACTCATTCATTAAGTTCACTTTGTTATGCAAACGTCCTGCAGTATCAATAATTACAATATCTGCATCTTGAGCAACTGCAGATTGTAAAGTATCAAAAGCAACCGAAGCAGGATCACTGCCCATATTTTGTCTTACAATAGGAATACCTACTCTATCTGCCCATATTTGCAATTGATCAATTGCTGCGGCACGAAAAGTATCTGCAGCACCAAGAACTACTTTATAACCTGCTTTTTTGAATTGATAAGCTAATTTACCTATTGTTGTAGTCTTGCCCACTCCGTTTACACCAACAACCATTAAAACGTAAGGCTTAGTTTGAATTGGAATGACAAATTCTGTTGCTTCACCCGAGTTAGTTTCAGATAACAAACTAGCGATTTCTTCTCTTAAAATCTGATTCAGTTCTTCGATACCTAAATATTTATCTGAGGCAACACGATTTTCTATTCGAGTAATAATTTTAAGGGTAGTATTAACACCTACATCTGAAGCAACTAAAATTTCTTCTAGATTGTCTAAAACATCATCATCTACTTTCGATTTACCAGCGATAGCTTTCGATAACTTAGAAAAGAAAGTAGTTTTTGATTTTTCGAGCCCTTTATCTAAGGTTTGCTTTGCTTCTTCGCTAAAGATTGGGTCCTTTTTTTCTGACGAAAATATTCTTTTAAAAAAACTCATTGTATGAATAGTATTAGGAATGAAGTATTTGACTCAAGAGAACAAATACGTTTTCTAACGGTAAATATAGAAAATAAAAAAGCTACTTCCGAATGAAAGTAGCTTTTCTATATAGTGCTAATTGAATATTATTTCTTTTTCAAGAATTCATCAACTGATTCTGGAGACATAATAGATTCTACGAATGTATATGCACCTGTTTTAGGAGATTTCACCATTTTGATGGCTTTTGATAATCTCTTTGAAGCTGTTTGTAACGATGCTACGGTTTTCTTTGCCATGATTCAAATGTGTATTTAAAATTTTAAAAAAATCTTCAAATGCAAGCATCTGGATTTTTCAGAAAATTTCTAATTATTATTTAATTTCTTTGTGAACTGTTACACGTTTCAAAACTGGATTAAATTTCTTAATCTCCAATCTGTCTGGTGTATTTTTTTTGTTCTTAGTAGTGATGTATCTTGAAGTTCCTGCAACACCTGATGTTTTGTGCTCAGTACATTCTAAAATTACCTGGATTCTATTACCTTTCTTTGCCATCTTGCTATTTTTTTTCTTTGGAAGGGATTATTTGATAAATCCTTCTGACTGCGCTTTTTTCAAAACTGCAGAAATTCCATTTTTATTAATTGTTTTTATCGTAGATGCAGCTACTCTTAGAGTAATCCATCTATCTTCTTCTGGAAGATAAAAACGCTTTTTAACTAAGTTCACAGAAAATTTTCTCTTAGTTTTGTTCATAGCGTGAGAAACGTTATTTCCTACCATCGCTCTTTTACCTGTAAGGTCACAAACTCTTGACATTATACTTATCTTTTATCGTTATTCAAAATCAGGGTGCAAAGAAAAGAAAAATAAACCTATTTACCAACATTATTATTACACATTTTTTAAAATTTCTTTTTGCAAGAGCTCTAAACTTTTAAAAACCGCTCTATCTATCACTTTTTCACGGGGTTGGCCAAAATTAAATTCTTCAACAATTATTTGCGTTGGTGTTGCCAATGCGATAAAAACTGTCCCAAGTTCCGCATCTGAATCTCCTTTTGACGGTCCTGCATTTCCAGTTGTCGCAATCGCATAATCGGTGTTCATTATTTTTTTTACGCTCAAAGCCATAGCAGAAACTACCTCTTTACTAACTACAGAATGTTCTTTTATCAAACTTTCGGAGATTCCTAAAACATTAATTTTAACCTCCGTTGCGTACGAAACAACCGCTCCTTTAAAGTACTGAGAAGAACCAGAAACTGCAGTTAAAACTTCGGCAATTTTACCGCCAGTACAACTCTCGGCAGTAGAGAGCGTTTTGTTTTGTTTTTTAAGTATTCTTCCAATAACAAACTCGATAGTTTCTTCTTCATCAAACCCAACAATAATATCATTAATGATAGCATCCAAAGATTTTATATTTTCTTCCAGCGCTTCTTCTAACCTTTTTTTATCTGTTCCTCGTGCTGATAATCTTAAACGAACTCGACCCAAGGCAGGCAAATAGGCTAATTTTATAAATTCTGGAAGATTATTTTCCCAATCTTCAATACGTTCCGCCACCATACTCTCTCCTTGACCGTAGGTTAGAATTGTTCTATGAATAATGTACGGACGTTTGTACTCTAATACAACCTTAGGTATAATTTGATTTTCTACCAAGTATTTCATTTCAAAAGGAACTCCCGGAAGCGAAATGAATACCGTATTTTCCTTTTTCATCCACATTCCAGGCGCTGTACCTACTTCATTATGAAGCACTGTGCATTTTGACGGAACTAATGCTTGGTCTTTATTCATTTGCGTTATAGGACGCTTATAAAAACCTTCAATGATTTGCGTAACATGAGCGAGCACTTGTGAATTTACTACTAATTCATCTTCAAAATAATCACAGAATGTCTTTTTTGTAACATCATCTTTAGTAGGTCCCAAACCGCCAGTGACAATAACCAAATCTACTTTATTTTGAAGCGCTGCAAACGTATCTAAGATATGATTTTTGTCATCGCTAATCGAAATCATTTCATTGATCTCAACACCAATTTTATCTAATGCTTTTGCGATAAATCCAGAATTTGTGTCGACAATCTGACCTATTAAAATTTCGTCTCCAATCGTAACTATAGTTGCTTTCATTTTGTTTTAAATTTTAAGTGGTGTGAAGAAAAATCAAGTTTAGGAGATTTTATCTAGAATAAAAGATACCATACTAATGATTATTAAAAAAACTATTGCTATATTAAAATACAGATATTGCACTTTCCTTTCTAACCGAAAATCTTGAATTCCTAATGATTCGATAGTACCAATAATACCCTGCTGTTTTAAAATCAAATCAATTTCATTGTTGTTTTTTTAAAATAGAAAATACCTAATACTTTCTGATATAAATAATTGTTCTGGATCATAGTAATAATCTATTTCCCGACGCTGCAATTCACCTTCAAAAATAATATTATCCTGAAATAAAACATACAACTTAAAATGCTCTTGAAACTTGACATTTATAGTGTTTGACATTTATAGTTATTGTTTTTTTTTTGAAACTAATTGAATCAAAAAGAGAAATGTACTCAATCGTACATTTCTCTTTTTTTTGCGTGAGGGATAGTAGTGAAAATCCTTATTTTATGAAGCGATAGCGCAATAAAATAAGATTGCAACGTATAGCCCGACCGTTCTGTAATGAGAATGAAAGAATGGTCACGCCCAACTATTACACATCAAAGTCTTTTTTAATTTCTTTGATCGCTTCTTTTACTTGTAATTTAACACTTTTAAAAGTTTCTTTGATATCTTTCTTTTTACCTTCTGACTTGGTCCAAGCCTCGATTTGAAGAATTTCTTCGAATGCGACGTTTAAGCCCATTAAATCTAACGTTGGTTTTATCTTGTGCGCATAAGCATAAGCATGCTTATGGTCTTTCTTTTTAATCCCTTCTTTGATTTGCATTAAATCTTCTGGAACTTCTGTTACAAACAAGGTTAGAATTTCATTTACAAATTCGGGATCATTGTCTGAAAGTGCGTACACTTTTGAAAGGTTGTAATTTATAGCCATTATTTTACTTGTATTCTAAATAGTTGTTGTCCTTCTAAAAAGCCTTCTAAAACGTCATCGGATTTCACAGAGGCAACTCCTTCTGGAGTTCCTGTAAAAATTATATCTCCAATTTTTAATGTAAAAAACTGCGAAACATAAGATATTAACTCATCAATTTTCCATAACATTAAATTAGAATTACCGATCTGAGCTGTTTCATTGTTTTTCTTCAATTCAAAAGTAATATTTTCTAGGGAATTAAATTGATTTTTCGGTAAAAACTCACCTATAACTGCCGAACCGTCAAATGCTTTCGCTTTTTCCCAAGGCAATCCTTTTGCTTTTAATTGATCTTGTAAATCGCGTGCTGTAAAATCGATTCCAACACTAATTTCTTCGTAATATTTGTGAGCAAATTTAGGTTCGATATACTTTCCTACTTTACTTATTTTGACAATGATTTCAATCTCATGATGTACATCATTGGAAAATTCCGGTATCACAAACGGATGCTGTTTTAACAAAACGGCCGAATCTGGTTTCATAAAAACAACCGGTTCCGTAGGTCTCTCGTTCTTTAACTCTTCTATATGATTGGTATAATTTCTACCGATACAGATTATTTTCATTTTCTATTTTTTAGATCTTAACTGCTATAAATTGGCACTAATCTTTAGTAATTCAAAGCGTGAATAACTTGTTGTTATCAACTACTTTTTGGTGTTTAATTTTCTTAATTTAATAGCTGTCAAAACTTTTTTGGTATATAAAGGAAAATCGGCATTTTGTATCCAACTAAAATAACCAGGTTCGGTTTCTAATACTTTATTCACCTTTACCCCTTTGTGTTTACCAAAAGTAAATACCTCTTCGTTATCTGCATCAAAAGCGATCATTCCTGCAAAGTCAGCAATTTTTTTTCTGGTGGTAAACTCTGATAATAATTTCATGTCGTTTTCCAATTCTGGATAACGATCCAATTGTGCTTTTAGAATTTCGTAAGTCGCCATGGTATCTGCTTCTGCTGAATGCGCGTTTTCAAGCGATTTTCCACAGTAGAATTTAAGCGCTGCACTTAATGTTCGCTCTTCCATTTTATGAAAAACAGTTTGAACATCTACTGAGACTTTTCCTTTCATATCAAAATCGACTCCTGCACGCAACAATTCTTCTGCTAGTAACGGAATATCAAATCGATCCGAATTAAACCCAGCCAAATCACTGTCTTTAATCATATTATGTACCTGAGAAGCGAGTTCGTTAAAGGTAGGTTCATTCGCTACTTTTTCGTCAGTAATACCATGAACAGCGGTAGTTTGGGCAGGAATTGGAATCGTAGGATTCACCAACCATGTTTTACTTTCTTTATTTCCGTTTGGAAAAACTTTAAATATTGATATTTCTACAATTCTATCCTTTCCGATATCAATTCCTGTAGTTTCAAGATCGAAAAAGCAAATTGGCTTACTGAGTTTAAGTTCCATTTTTAATTTTTGTATAATTACAAATATAGAAATTTGGGTTTAATTTTATTTAAAGTTTCCCTTTTAAAGTTTAAAAAATCACAAAAACAAAAACCCGACTCATTCTTGAAAACGAGTCGGGTTTAAATTTTATTACTATTCTTTTTTAAAAATCTCTATTCACGTCAAAAGCTTCAAGATATTCTGCTACTCGTTTCACAAAACTTCCACCTAGCGCTCCATCTACAACTCTATGATCATAACTATGCGATAAAAACATTTTTTGACGGATTCCAATAAAATCACCTTCAGGAGTTTCGATCACTGCTGGCATTTTACGAATAGCTCCAAGAGCAAGAATACCCACTTGAGGTTGATTTAAAATTGGTGTTCCAAAAACACTTCCAAAAGTACCAACATTCGTAACCGTATAGGTTCCTCCTTGCGTATCGTCTGGCTTAAGTTTTCCTGCTTTTGCACGACCACCTAAGTCATTTACGGCTTTTGCCATTCCAACTAAATTTAACTGATCTGCATTTTTGATAACAGGAACAATTAAATTACCGTTAGGCAAAGAAGCTGCCATACCCAAGTTTATATTTTTCTTTTTGATAATAAAATCACCATCAACAGAAATGTTCATTCCAGGATAATCTTTTATTGCTTTTGCAACGGCTTCCATAAAAATTGGAGTATAAGTCAACTTCTCTCCTTCTCTTTTTTCGAAAGCATTTTTATTTTTTTCTCTCCATTTAACAATGTTTGTCACATCAACTTCGATAAAAGACTGTACGTGAGCCGATGTTTGCACAGAAGCGACCATATAACCCGCAATAAGTTTGCGCATTCTATCCATTTCAACTATTTCATCACCACCACTTACAGATACTGGAGCTGCTTTTTGAGCTACTGGAGCCGCAACAGTTTTTGGAGCTGAAACAACTGGAGCTGAAACTACCTGTTGATTAGCTCTATTTTTTACGTATTCTAAAATATCATTTTTAGTAACTCTTCCTTCTTTACCTGTTCCAGAAATTGCAGCTAGTTCGGCCACAGAAACTCCTTCTTCTTTAGCTATATTTTTAACTAAAGGCGATAAGAACTTCTCAGAATCAGAAAAATCAACAGGAGCAGCAACACTTTCTTTTGCAGCTTCGACCATTTTTGTCACTTCAGCTACAGCTGCAGGAGCCGTGGCTTCCTTAACTACAGACACAAGTTCTCCTCCTTCGGTTTCAATTATTGCAATAGTCTGACCTACTTGTACGAGATCATCTTTTCCAAACAATTGCTCAATTAGGATCCCAGAAACTTCACTTGGCACTTCGCTATCCACTTTATCAGTAGCTATTTCAAGTACCGCTTCATCAGCTTCAATCTTATCTCCAACTTGTTTCAACCAATTTGTAATGGTTGCTTCTGCTACACTTTCTCCCATTTTAGGAAGTTTTAATTCAAATCTTGCCATATTATTAACCTAAAAGGTGATTTTGATTTTCAGTTTGCGAAATTACTGAATATTTCAATTATAAATTACATTAAATGCATTTTTTTACGGTATTTTAATAACCTCGCCTCTTTCATTACTATTGTTGCTTCCTATTAAAAAATTAGCGTTTTTAGGTATAATTTTGAAGGTAAATCCTTTATTTCTTGCAGATTCAAGAAATTGAATACTTTCTTTAAAAGAAATAAAATTAGTATCTAAAATAATTTCAGGTCGTTCTTCAGTGTTTATTAGAGACGAAATTACCGCTTTTTCTTTTTTTAAATCGTAAAAAGTCACTTTATTTTGTAAAATTGAATTCAATTTATCCAATAATTCTGAAGAGTAAGAATACAAAAGAAAGGATTTTGGTTTAGCCTTATTTTTAAGTTGCTCTTTATTTTTTTTTGAAAACGAAAAAAGCAGTATTCCAATCTTCATGAAAAGATTAAAAATAACAGATCCAAAAATATTAGCACTAAAATGTTTTTTATAAAAGTAATACATCGCTTGCTGAAAACGTTTCATATAAGTACCATCTTTTATTGTGCTTTCTCCTTTATAATGAATTACAGAAGTTTCGTGAAAATAATAATTTGACTTTCCTTTTTTTGCAATTACGTAAGAAAGATCGATATCATCTGAATACATAAAGCAGTTCTCATCAAATCCGCCAACTTCTACATACAAATTTCTTTTCATCAACATAAAAGCGCCAACTAATACATCTACTTTTCCTGTTTGATTTTCATCTAAATGTTCGGCATAATACCTCCCTAATAACTTTGATTTTGGTACTATTTTATACAAACCCATAATTTTGGTAAAAGCTACCCAAGGAGTTGGAACACCACGCTTACTTTCGGGCAA
This sequence comes from Flavobacterium flabelliforme, assembly GCF_017948675.1. Lineage (GTDB taxonomy): Bacteria > Bacteroidota > Bacteroidia > Flavobacteriales > Flavobacteriaceae > Flavobacterium > Flavobacterium pygoscelis. The sequence goes on along the minus strand of NZ_JAGFBU010000002.1, from coordinate 312,956 downwards.
AAATTGTCCAGCGCCATCAATCAGTTTACATCCTATAATTCCTGTTGTATCAATAGAATCTGAAGTATCTAGTGACCGAGCGAAAGTCAAAATTTTAGAAAAAGTATCCTCAGCAACGACAGTATCTGGATTAAGAATACAAATATAATCTCCTTTTGCATGAGCGACACCTATATTATTCCCTTTAGAAAATCCTAGATTCTCCTTATTCTGAATGAGCTTTATATGTGGGAAAAGCTCCTTTAGCATTGCGCAGCTATCATCCTGCGAATTATTATCAACCACAATAATTTCGCTATCGATTTCTAAAAGCGCACTTTGTACGCTTAACAAACAGAGTTCAAGAAAATAACGAACATTATAATTAAGAATAATGACAGATAACTGCATTTTAAAACATAGATTTAAACTTGATAAAAGAGAATGCTACAATAAAATAGTATTAAAAAAGCAGCAAATAAGCGCTTGCAATTTAGCATTAAGAATGAGTCAAATACATCTAAATTGATGTTGTTTTTTCTACCAATTTATTACAATTATTCAAACATTAATATTCCCACTGACGCGTTTTGTTTAATTCTTCTTGTTCTTTGATAATTTCAGCTGGAATTACTTTTAGAAATGAGCAATGTTGTTCAATTGCATATTCTACTTTCTCTACAATTTCATCAATGGTATCGTTATCGTAATCAATATCTAAAGGTTCTTTGATGATAAAAGATTGAAGAATTCCTTTCTTTTTCATTCGCAATCCTTTTTTATCAAACGAGCGACGAAAGCCATCAATTACTATAGGTACAACGATTGGTCTGTGCTGTTTTATAATATGAGCGGTTCCTTTGCGAACAGGTTTAAAAGACTTTGTCGTTCCTTGAGGAAAAGTAATTACCCAACCGTCATTTAAGGCTATTTTTATGTTTTCGGTATCGTCCGGATTAATGTCTTTTTTTTCTTTCACATCTACTCCTTTTGCGCGCCAAGTTCTTTCTACTGATATAGCTCCTGCGTATGCCATTATTCTTGGCAATAATCCAGCACGCATCGTTTCTTTTGCCGCAACATAATAAATATTCATCTTAGGTTGCCACAGATAACACACATTTTTAATGGTATCATCACGACCACTAAGACTTGCATTAAAAACATGAAACATAGCCACAACATCAGCAAAATAAGTCTGGTGATTGGAAATAAAAAGCACGTTGGTTTCTGGTAAATCTCTTATAATTTCTGAACCTTCAATTTGCAATTCATTGAATCCTCTATATCTTTTGTGCGTAATTGCCCCAAAAATTCGAATTAACCATTTTTTTATAAATAATATATGTCCGAAAGGATTTCGTTTAAACAATCCCATAAATTTATTAATTTTTAAAAATTTAATTTACAATATTACGAAAATAATACTTGATGACTTTTACCAGTACGAATAATAATTAGAAATCAAATTTACGATTTCAAAACCCCATTCAAAACATCTTTTAATTCGCTTAACATCATTGCTGTTGCACCCCAGACAATATGATTTTCAATTTTAAAAGCTGGAATATTAATGTTCTCAGAATAAGAAGTTTTAACATTTGTATTTACAACTATACTCTCACTCAAAAAAACGGACAATGGCAGTTCGATAATATCGGCAACTTCTGAAGGTTCTTGAATAAAGGTGAGTTCTTCTTTACTAATTCCCAAAAAAGGATGAACCATAAAGTTACTCGGCGGAATATACAATTGGGTAAATGCTTTTACAATTTCAATTTTTGCAGGTAGAACACCAATTTCTTCTTGCGTTTCTCTAAGCGCTGTAAAAGCAAAATCAGGATCGTCTATTTCATATTTCCCGCCTGGAAATGCAATTTGTGCCGAATGTACGCCTTTATAAGAGTTCCGAACTATAAGTACAAGATGAGGAATTCCTTGTTTAGGATAAAAAAGCATCATTACAGCAGCAATTCTAGCATCAGCAGTTTTTAAATCAAGGTTTTTTAAATCTTTTAAACGTTCTAAAGGTGCCATTTTCTTATGCGCCTCAAATGCAGGAAGTGGTACATCAATTAATTTGGGAACAAACTGTAAAAATTCTTGAAAATCCATAATCAAAGTCTATTTTTGCAAATTGAAATTTAATTCTAAAAGTAGTTAGAAAATACATTTACACCAATTTTCTAACATCAAAATTAATTTATAATGTATAGCAAAGAAGAAACTCAACGATTAAAACGCGAATTCTGGATTGAATTTGCCCAAAAATATCCTCGCAAATGGGTTTTGTATGATACTAAAATTAAAGATTTCTCTTTTAAATTTTATGTTGACAATAAAAAAGCTCAGGTTTTAATAGACATTGAACATCGAAATGATGAAAAAAGAATTGCCTATTTTGAGAAACTAGAAGCGCTAAAAAACATTCTTGAAGACGAATTTATCAAAGATTTAGTTTTCGAAAAAGAACACACCTTGGAAAGCGGAAAGACCATTAGTCGTATTTGGGTAGAAAAGTTAGGTGTTGGTGTTAGTAATAGAAAATACTGGGATGAAATTTTTGAATTTTACAACGATAAAATGAATGCCCTTGAATCCTTTTATTTGGAATATGACTCCTTTATTAAAGATATAGAGGTTTTATAAAAAAGAAAATCATCTTGGCGCTTTGCGTATATTGAGAGCTTCAGTACTGCATCTTTTCTGACAAAACACAACTTCTTGCGAAAGATAAACGTCAATTATGCACTTTTCTCGCAATAGAGCAAAACGGCTGTTAGCGGATAGTGCTTTTAAATTGCTGAATTTCATCATAATCGTTAATTGCTAAAATATCTATTAAGTGAAGCCAGCGAATTTTTCCTTCTTTGTAGTAATTTACTAACTGTTTTTCGGCAATTTTAATTTCATTTTTTACATTTTGCTCAAAATAAATGGTAATGGTTTCATTTTCATTTTCCATTATGATTCGTAAAACATTTTCTACTCCATTCGATAAAGCGTTGTCGTATTCAGTTTTACCTGTCGGTTTCCATTTCCCCTTATAATCTCCTGCGTATATTTCTATTTTTTTAATTTTTTCAATTTCATATTCGATTTTGTCTACTTTAATTTTACTTTCGTGAAATTCAATCGTTCCTTCAAAATACCCTTTTAACTTTTCATACTTAAATTGGACAAAAAGTTTTATAAAAATTCCGCTTAAAACTAAAAGGCAAGCAATAATTCCAAATGTAGCAGCGAAGGTTGTATTAATATTTATCTTCTTAAATAGTATTCCAATTAGGCTTGGACAAACAAATAGTAATGCTAAAGTATTAATTATAAAACTTCTTCCGATATATAATTTATCAACTTTATTAAAGATTTTAAATTCTACCATTTCATAAATTTTCTTATTATTCGGTGTGCTTTTTTAGCATTTCAGCTATTTCAGGCTTGGAATGGAAGATTTTCTTTTCAATTTATTGTCAATTACATATTAAAAATAGTGTACATAATAATGCTATTACCATAATTTATGTACAATTGCTTTCTGTTTTTCTGTTTTTTTCTTGTAATTATAGACAGTGTACAATCGACTCCTTCATTGTCTTTACAAGTAAACGTATATACTAAATCAGTATCATTTTCTTCTTTAGGCAAATAATCTACAATTTCAAAAAGTTGAATAATTTGAGAGTAAACTACAATTCTACTTTTATTGGTATCTAATGTAACTAAGATATTGACTGGACTTAAATCCGACCATTTACCCCATTTTCCTTTTTCATTTTTCTCTAAAACACTAAATCCTGCTGTTTTAAACTTATAATTCTGTGAATAGGAATGCTGCAATCCTAAAATTAGAAAAAGAATAACAATGTATGTTTGTATTTTACTCATTTTTTTAAAATTGAAAATTAACAATCTCTTTTCTGGCAGTTTCAAAATCAGAAATCATTTCCTGAATAATTTCAGCAGCCGGTTTTATTTCTCGAATAATTCCCGCTATTTGTCCTATTTCTAATTCTCCTTCAACTAAATCTCCTTCAAACATTCCTCTTTTGGATCTTGCTCTTCCTAACAAAGTTTGCAATTCTTCTTTCGTCGTTCCTTTTTGATATAAATCCTGAACGTCATGGTAAAACTTATTTTTAATCAACCTAACGGGAGCAAGCTCTTTTAATGTCAATTGAGTTCCACCTTCAGAAACCTCGATAATGGTCTCCTTAAAATTTTGATGTGCGGATGATTCTACAGAAGCAGCAAATCTGCTACCAACTTGTACGCCATCAGCACCTAAAGTCATTACCGCCAACATACCACGGCCAGAACCTATACCACCAGCAGCAATTAATGGAATTTTAATTTTTTCTTTTACCATTGGAATCAAGGTTAAAGTAGTGGTTTCTTCGCGCCCATTATGACCTCCAGCTTCGAATCCCTCAGCAACAATTGCATCTACTCCAGCATCCTGAGCTTTTAATGCAAATAAAGAACTACTCACAACATGCACCACTGTAATTCCATTTTCTTTCAAAAACGAAGTCCATGTTTTAGGATTTCCAGCAGAGGTAAAAACAATTTTAACGCCTTCCTCGACAATAATTTTCATTATTTCTTCGACATTGGGATACAACATAGGAACATTTACCCCAAAAGGTTGAGTAGTTGCTTTTTTACATTTTTGAATGTGTTCTCGCAAGACTTCAGGATACATAGAGCCGGCACCTATCAATCCTAAACCACCTGCATTACTCACAGCACTTGCTAATTTATAACCACTATTCCAGATCATTCCTCCTTGAATGATTGGATATTTAATTTTGAAAAGTTCGGTGATTTTATTCATCTACTATTAAGCTATTACTTTTTAAATATTTTTCCGTTTTTAGAAAAATCAACTGATTCCATTTTATAAAGATACATTCCTTTTTCGAGCGATTTTAATGAAATCGAAGCGGATTCTTGGCTAACTTGTTGTTCTAAAACTTTCTTTCCCGCGAGCGAATAGATAAAAATAGTTCCTTTTTTAAATAGTTCAGGCAAAGAAATCACAACAAAATCACTAGTCGGATTAGGATAAACAATAAAAGAATCATTGGATACAGAGGTTGAATCATTTGCCGTATTGATAGCCAATTGAAAATTGGGAATTCCATATCCATATTGATTGTTGGGCTTTAAGAACTGATCCGAGGACTTGAGTATTAAATCCCTAATTTGTTGGTTTGTCTTTTCGGGAAAAGCTTGCCATAAACACGCTACCATTCCTGCCATTACAGGTCCCGAAAAAGAGGTGCCGTTTGCCGTTACAATGTTACCAAAAGCATCAGATACTACTGTAGCTTGACCTTGTGCCATTACTTCAGGCTTAATCCTACCATCAAAAGCAGGGCCTATTGAACTAAATGAAGCTCTATTTTTAGATGAATTTACGGCACCCACTGAAAGTACCGAAATTGCATCTGCAGGAATAGAAATATAAGGGTCTGATGTACCACCGGAATTACCTGCCGAAGCAACAACAATCATACCTTTACTAAACGCAATTTCTGCACCACGAGACATAAATGAGGTAGCTCCATTCATATCTTTATAAGCATAATTATACGCTTTATTATCAAATTCAAAATATCCTAAAGAAGTAGTAATAATATCAACACCTAAACTATCTGCTTTTTCTGCAGCTTCAACCCAAAGTGATTCTTCTACAGGATTTTCTGAAGTATCATCTTCGGTTATAAACAAATAATAAGAAGCATCCGGCGCAGTTCCTACTAACGAATTCTCTTTATAACCGCCCATTGTTGATAGCACAGAAGTTCCGTGAGAAACACCGGTATAAAAGTCATTATCTCTTGAAACAAAATTATAACCTCCTAAAATTTGATTGTTATCTCGTAATCTTTTAAAAGGTTGCGTGGTGTTTACTCCTGGAAAACCAGCATCCATAACGGCAATAATTTTACCAGAACCCGTATGATTTAATTGATGTAAAACATCCCCATTGAGCATTTTTATTTGATTCGAAGAGGAACCGTATGCATAGTCAATTTTCGAACTTTTAGTTTTACTTGATGATTTGATTTTATTCATCTTAGCTATTTTGCCCGCCTGATTTAATGTCTTATCCGCAAAGTCAATTTTACTAACGAAAGGGAGCTGAGTCAATGTATTGATATCTGCCTGCGAACCGCGAACATGAATAGCATTCAACCATTTTGATTTTGCCATGACCGTAATTCCTGAACTTGCTTTAACAGAATTAATAAAAGAGGCTTCTATTGGAATGTCTTTAAAATCTAAAGCTATCTTTTGATTTGATCTTCTTTCTAAGGCTCTTTGAGAAAGCATTTTGGAAGGCGAATCAAAATAAATTTGAGCATTGCTCTTCGCATTAAAATAAACCCAAGCATCTTGTTGAGAAAAACTAGAAACTGTAACTACGAAAAATAGGAATAGATAAAATTTTCTCATAAACTGCTCGATTTTTATTTTTTTAAATAGGATCGTTATCGTTACAATCTACCAATTATTATATTTTTTAAATAGTACTTTAAAATTATAACGCTAAGAAATAACGCCTGAACCGATCAATTCATCTTCTGAATACCAAGCTGCAAATTGTCCTTCTGTTATTGCGGATTGTGGTTCCTCAAAAGCAATGTACATTTGGTTTTCAAACTGGTATAAAGTAGCTTTTTGCAACGGTTGTCTGTATCTAATTCGAACCATATATTCAGCACTTTCTCCATTGGCTAAAGCCAAATCTTTACGAATCCAATGTACTTCGTCTTTTTCTATACGCAACACTTTCTTGAATAATCCAGGATGCATACTTGTTAATCCTGTATAAATTGTATTGGTTTCAACATTCGTCGCAATAATAAATAACGGATCCGTTGTACCACCAACATTTAATCCTTTACGTTGCCCAATTGTAAAATAATGAGCACCTTGATGTTTTCCTACCACTTTACCCATTTCAGGAGTGTAAGGCAGTTTTTGAGCGGCTGTATTTAATTCTTCTTCAAGAGTTAAACCAACTTGCTTTTCAACACTGTAAATAGGATCGTTTTTATCTATTTGAATAATAATGCCGTCTTTTGGTTGTAGTTTTTGTTGCAAAAACTCTGGCAAACGCACTTTACCTATAAAACATAATCCTTGGGAATCTTTTTTCTCAGCCGTAATCAAATCCATTTGCGCAGCAATTTCTCGTACTTCTGGCTTGGTTAATTCACCAATAGGAAATAGTGATTTTGCTAATTGCTCTTGCGATAATTGACACAAAAAATAAGACTGATCTTTGTTGACATCGGCACCTGCTTTAAGCTGATAAACCGTTTCTCCATTTACATCAATCTCTGTTTTTCTGCAGTAATGTCCGGTAGCCACATAATCGGCACCTAGACTTAAAGCAATTTTCATAAAAACATCAAATTTTATTTCACGGTTACAAAGTACATCAGGGTTTGGAGTTCTCCCTTTTTCGTACTCGTTAAACATATAGTCGACGATTTTCTCTTTATATTCTTCGCTTAAATCAACTGTTTGAAATGGAATCCCTAACTTTTCTGCTACTAATAATGCATCATTACTATCCTCTAACCACGGGCATTCGTTAGAAATAGTCACTGAATCGTCATGCCAATTCTTCATAAAAAGACCAATAACTTCATATCCTTGTTGTTGCAACAAATAAGCTGCAACACTTGAATCTACTCCTCCTGAAAGTCCTACAACAACACGCTTCATCTTCAAAAAATTATATTTTAATAAGGGCACAAAGTTACAAATATTTAAAATAGAAAAAGAGTCGGAATAAAGAACGATACAATCTTTTTTTTAATTTCAAAATAGAAGTATCAGTAGCTTTTTAAAAAATACAATTCAAAAATTTCAGAAATAATTTAAAACAAAAAACCTTCATAATTTAATTTCTGAATATGATAAAAGTCATACAAATTGAACCCTACACGGCGGTATCTTTGTTTAGTGAAAAAAGCAGTACTCATATTAGCCTTACTCTTACTTCTAAAACCAGTATTACCGGTTGTAGATTATGTTGTTAATTATGATTATATCTCAAAAGTACTTTGCGTTAATAAAGATCGTCCTAAAATACACTGCAACGGAAAATGCCATTTAATGAAAGAATTGGCTAAAAATTCCGAAAGTGAAAACCCGATTTCTAATAATAAAAAAATTACTTCTCAAGAAACTGTATTCGTGTTTTTTCAAGAGATTAATTCATTTGTAATTACACCACTTTATTTTCTTAAAACTAAAAGAGCAATAAGTAATTATTCTAATTTGTATTCTTACAAAAGCATTCCCGTTGTTTTTCACCCACCAACCGTTATTTCATAAATTTTAAAAAGTGCAGTTCTTCGACAGATTTATAAAATCTGCTAAAGGGTGCGGTTCCTCTTGTTTGAAAGAAAAATTCTTTTCAAACTGATTCCTTATAAACTTAAATAAAAATAAAATGAAATTTCAATTAAAAAATATAGCCCTTCTTTTAATTACCGCAATCACTTTTTCTTCCTGCACAAATGATAATGAAACCCCTTTTGTAGCCAATGAATTGCAAGGGATAACAAAGATTCAAGAAATTACAAACGACACTCATATTGTAGAATTATATTCCGCTACAGGAAGTTTACAACAAGGATACAACGCCATTTCTCTTCGAATTAAAAATAAAATAACTAATGCATACGACAAAAATGCAACCATTACTTGGGCTCCATTAATGCAAATGACAACTAAATCTCATGCTTGTCCTTATTCTGCCGTTGCAAAAACAGTTGGAAAAGAAACTTTATATAATGGCTATATTGTTTTTCAGATGGCCGAAAACACTATGGAACATTGGTCATTAACCGTAAATTATACTATAAATGGTGTTGCATTTACAGCAAACAAACAAATTAGCGTTCCTGCTTCCGCGAAGCAAAGAGTTACTACTTTTACAGGAACAGATGGTACCAAATACATTGTAGCACTAATTGATCCTGTAACCCCAAAAGTAGCTACAAACGACATGACTGTTGGTGTTTTTAAAATGGAAACTATGTTGTTATTTCCTGTAGTTGATGGTTTTAAAGTAAAAATTGACCCAAGAATGCCAAGTATGTCAAATCACGGATCGCCTAATAATATTGATTTGACACAATCAATTGCAGACAAGTTATATCATGGAAAATTATCATTGACCATGACGGGCTACTGGAAAATTAATCTGCAACTTTTGAATGCTAATAACGAAGTTTTGAAAGGGGAAGCAATTACAGATTTAGTTCCTGCAAGTAGCATTTACTTTGAAGTCGAATTCTAAAAAACCTCATCCGTTTAAAAAGCACGATTCAAATTTATTTTACTTAGACAAATTTGCCACCATTTTTTGATTTTAATTTAATTAAAGTTACAAACTATTATTTGTGCCTTAGTGTCGTTATGGCAAAATAAAAACAATACAATTACAAATCGTGGTAAGAATTTTTTCTTAAATCAAAAAGACCAAAAATCAACTTTTGGTCTTTTTATTAACCTTTTCAATATGAAAAAGATAATACTTCTGATGGTTTTACAATGTTTAGCCACAGTTTCGATTTACGCCCAAGAACAAACAAAAGATACTATTACTCCAAAGGATTTAAATGAAGTTATTGTAATTGGTAAAAAGGCAGAATTAAGTCAAAAACAATCCAAACCATTAGCCACAATAGACGAATATTTACAACAATCTGGCAAAATCGAAATGATCAAAAGAGGTAGTTATGCTTGGGAACCAATGATCAATAACATGGCGACCGAACGAACTTTAATCACAATTGATGGGATGCGCATTTTTGGTGCTTGCACGGATAAAATGGATCCAATTACTTCTTACATCGAAGTTTCTAATTTAGCAGAGGCAACTATAAAATCAGGACAACAAGGCGCTTGTCATGGCGCTACAATTGGTGGCGCGATCGATTTAAAAAGAAACCGAAGTAATTTTGCCGACTTGGGTTGGAAAGCAAGTGTAAACACAGGTTATGAAACCAATAACAATCAGAAAATCTTGGGAACAGCCATTAATTATGTCAATAAATCCTTTTATATAGATACCGATTTTATGTATCGTGATGCTGACAATTATAAAGCTGGTAACAATCAAGAAGTATTGTTTTCGCAATATCGAAAATTCAATATTTCGACCACTTCTGGTTTTCTTTTCAATAAAAACAAACTCATCGAAGGATCGATTATCTATGATAAAGCTACTGATGTAGGTTACCCAGCACTTCCTATGGATGTTTCTTTGGCGGAAGCTTTAATCACCTCACTGAAATTTGAGTATGCTCCAAAATCAGCTAGAATAGATAAATGGGAAACTAAATTATATTACAATACCATTACCCATAGAATGGATGATACCAAACGTCCCGCAGTGCCTATTCACATGGATATGCCAGGTTGGAGTGATACGTATGGATTTTATTCGAAAGCAAAAGGAGTCCTGGATAAGCATCATTTTACAGCCGATTTAAATTCGTTTTATAATCGCTCTATTGCCGAAATGACGATGTATCCTACAGATCCAAACGAAAACTTGATGTTCATGTTTACTTGGCCTGATGTACGAACTTTTTACGGAAGTTTATTTTTAGAAGACAACATCGTTTTGAATACTAATTCGAGTTTAAAATTCTCCGGAAGCTTAGCAAACCATTTCAATAAAGTGGCAGATCAATTGGGTTTAGAAAGTTTACAGATTTTTTATCCTACAATGAAGGATAGCAAAAGCCGAATTTTGAAAAGTATTTCCTCTAATTATTCATACACCAAAAATGGTTTTGTATATGGTTTTGGATTGGCTTATGGCGAACGTGCTCCATCGGTTTCAGAAGGATATGGTTTCTATTTATTTAACAGTTTTGACCGCTATGATTACATTGGAAATCCAGGACTGAAAAATGAAAGTTCAATAGAAGGAAATGCTTCTTTGGGTTATGCCAACAAAAAATTCTCAGCAAAACTCACCTCTTCTTACTTTCATATTTCAAATTATATTATTGGAAAACCAGATGCAACACTTATTCCTATGACTATTGGCGGCAGTGGTGTAAAAATTTACACGGCTTTAGAGTATGCAACTATTTTCAACACTGATTTGAATTTGGAATACCAAATAAACGATCGTTTTAAAGCAAAAGGGCAATTAGTCTACAATTATGGAAAAGACTTTGAAGATAAAAATTTACCTTTCATCAGTCCGTTGCGTTATTCCGCTACTTTAAATTATAAAAAGAATCAGTTTTCCTCAGAAATTATGGTACAAGGAAATGCTACACAAACACAATACAGTCCTTTTTATGGTGAAGACCGTACACCAGATTATGCTATTTTAAATATTGCAACTAGTTATTTATTTGTAGTTGATGGAAGCAAATTGAATGTAAAAGCGGGAATCGAAAATATATTAGATACTTATTATTCTACGTTCTCCGATTGGAATTCTATTCCTAGAAAAGGAAGAAACTTCTTTTTGAATGTCACTTTCTCGTATTAATAACTTTATGAACTTAAAGAAAATCAAATGGTTTACAGCAACTCTTTATTATGCCAAATTGCACAATTTCCACAGATTCACTATGGAAAATTGTGTGATTTTTTAAATCTAAGATAGGAAGATTAACTATTTTAGTTATTATAGCTGTAATCATACTTTACAAAACCACCTCGATTTTCTTTTCTTTCGATGGATTGCTGTACGATTAAATTCGCAACCGTAGTCATATTGTAGAGTTCAAAAAGTTCGGTACTAATTTGGTTATTTTCAACTTTAATTTTTAATTCTTCTTGCCATTTCAACAATTTTTCTTGTGCTTTAAAAAGATCAGCATCAAAACGGACAATTCCTGCACTTTGTCGCATCAAAAGCTGTAATTCACTTTTTAAATTAGTTAGATATTCTGAATTTACACTAGGTTTTAATTCTATTTTGAATTCCGATTTTACATTATTTGCTATTTTATTTTCTGAAGAATTTTGAGCTAAATAATGGTATATTTTATCTGAATACACTAACGCTTCTAATAAAGAATTTGATGCCAATCTGTTCGCTCCATGCAATCCTGTTCTGGAACATTCTCCGCAAGCAAATAAGTTTTTCACATCTGTTTTTCCGTTTTTATCTACACCAATTCCGCCACACAAGTAGTGTTGCGCTGGGATTACTGGAATCCAATCTTTGGCAATATCGATTCCGTTATTTTTGCATCTCTCATAAATCATCGGAAAATGTTTAACAAAAGCTTGTATATCTAGATGTGTACAATCTAGATAAACACATTCCTCAGCTGATTTTTTAAGTTCTAAATCGATGCTTTGAGAAACGATATCGCGTGATGCTAGTTCACCTCTTGCGTCATAATTTAGCATAAATCGATTTCCGTTTTTGGTACGTAAATAAGCACCAAATCCGCGAACAGCTTCGGAAATTAAAAACTTAGAACCGATCGTATTTTCATATAATGCAGTAGGATGAAACTGAATAAATTCCATGTCTCTTATTGCTGCATTTGCTCTGTAAGCCATTGCAATTCCATCAGCAGTTGCAATAATAGGATTGGTCGTATGACCATACAGATGTCCTATTCCGCCAGTAGCAAGTAAGGTATAATCGGATTGAAAGGTAATAATTTGATTGGTTTTCTGATTCAAAGTAACTGCACCAATACAGCATTTATTTTCTGTAATTACGTCTAAGGCAAAATGATGATCTAGAACAGTTATATTCTCTTTTTGATGTACTTGTTCTAAAATAGCGCGTTCAATTTCGTAACCTGTTTGGTCTTTATGATGCACCACTCTATTTTCTGAATGTCCGCCTTCTTTACCTAAATCAAAATTCCCTTTGCTATTTTCATCAAATTTAGCTCCCCAATCCATGAGTTCTTTTAACCGTTTTGGACCTTCAGTTACCACCATTTCAACCACATCAACATCGCACAAACCATCCCCACAGATTAAGGTATCTTCAATGTGCTTTTGGTAGGAATCATGTACTTCGTCAGTAACAATTGCAATTCCGCCTTGAGCGTATTTAGTGTTGGATTCATCAACAGTTGACTTGGTTATAATCGTCACTTTTTTATCTGGAAATCGATCTGCAATCTTGATGGCAAACGTCAATCCAGCCACGCCAGAACCGATAATTAGGTAATTTGTAACTATCATTATTTAGACAATTCAAGCATACGTTCGATGGGAAGTAACGCTCTTTTTCTGATGTTTTCTGGCACCTCAATTTCGGGAGTTTCATTGAGCAAGCAATCATATACTTTTTGAAGGGTATTCATTTTCATATAACCACATTCACTGCAAGCGCAGGTATTATTATCTTTGGCAGGAGCTGGAATTAAAATTTTATGCGGCACTTCTTGTTGCATTTTATGCAGAATTCCTGCTTCGGTCGCTACAATAAATTTAGTGTTAGGATTTGTTTTCACATAATCAATCATTCCCGCTGTAGAACCAATATAGCTCGCTGTTTCTAGAATATGCGTTTCTGATTCTGGATGAGCAATAATGGTTGCTTCGTGATGCAATTTATGCACTTCAATCAATTTATCTAGAGAAAATGCTTCATGAACTACGCAAGAACCGTCCCAAAGTAACATGTCACGTCCGGTTTTACTAATGATATATTTTCCTAAGTTTTTATCTGGTGCAAAAATAATAGGTGTGTCTTTTGGAATTGATTCTACAATTTTCACTGCATTTGATGACGTACAAACAATATCACTTAAGGCTTTTACCTCAGCAGAACAATTCACGTACGTAATCACGATATGATCTGGATGTTGATTTACAAATTTCTCAAATAAATCCGGCGGACAAGATTCTGCTAAGGAGCAACCCGCTTTTAAATCAGGAAGAATTACTTTTTTAGTTGGATTTAATATTTTTGCAGTTTCGGCCATAAAATGTACGCCTGCAAATAAGATAATATCGGCATCGACTTTCATCGCTTCTTGAGATAAACCTAAACTATCACCCACATAATCAGCTACATCCTGAATAGCAGCTTCTTGATAGTAATGAGCCAAAATAACTGCATTTTTTTCTTTCTTTAAGGCCAATATTTTTTCTTGGAGCGTATTCATTTTTCTACTAGATGTTTATATTTTTATAAATTAACTGCTTCAATATTTTTTTGAAGTGTTGTTTTTAGCGCAGTTATAAAAGTGAATAAATGATCTACTTCTACATGATCCATAATAACAATTTTATACCATTGATTATTTCCATCATGTTTTTGCGGAACTAAATCGAATTTTCGAACCAAGTCAGCAGTAATATTATGTGCTTCAATAGTTACAATATTCATAAAAGGTTCTCTAAAATAATGTACGTTCAAAGCCTCTAATTGCTCACAAAGCCATTCGGTTCGCATTTGTAAAACCCTAATTTTTTCACACCAACCAAAAGGACCATAAGTAAATAATATCATCCAAACGGCTACTGCATTTGCTCCAGATCGGCTGCCGCAAAGTGTCAAATCCATTCCTTCAACATATTCAGCTTCCTTAGTAAGTACATTTTCTATTAATCCTTTTCTACAAATAAAAATACCCGTTCCGTACGGAGCTTGAAGCATTTTATGTGCGTCAATAGTAATCGAACTGATTTTAGGATTTTCAAAATTGATCATGCTTTCCTTATTACTAAATGGGTAAACAAAACCGCCGTAAGCAGCATCAATATGAAGTTTATAATGGAGCTTATATTTTTCTAAGACTTGTGTATAATCATCTGGATTTTCTACAGCACCAAACATCGTAGTTCCCATATTTGAGACTACAATAAAGTATTTTTTCCCTTGAGTTTGAGCAGCAACGATCTTTTTTTCTAAAACAGAAACATCAATCAAGCGCTTGTCAAAACTAACAGGAATTTTCAGCCAATCTAACATCAATAAATTCGCCGCTTTAGGAATAGAATAATGAGTATCTTCTGAAGCGATGATAACAATTTCTTCTGGTTTTGCATCAAAATTATTGACAAAATAATTGCGATACATCCAGATAGCCTGAATATTAGCTTCGGTTCCTCCTGTTGCAATATAGCCATCAAAGGAGTTTATTTCTGCCTTAAAAACATCGACAGCAAGAACATTTAGTACTTCTCTTTCGATTTCTTGTGTTCCTTTGAATGCTTTTTCTGAATCACCATAAGTATGACAACCTATATGATTTGGATTGGCTACGTAAGTTTGTAAAATGGGTGCATCTTTTAAAAAAGAGGCTTCTTCATTAAAGACTTTTCCGTCTAATTTAGATGCTGGATACCCTAAAGAAGTATCATGAGAAAAGTTGACATTCTCACTTAATGCGCGTTGAATTCGTACGCTTCTTTCATTAAGTGTATTTTTTTTCCAGAAATACATAATTATAAATTTTATCAAATTTACTTTCTATTACGATTAGAAAACATGATAAATGTTAGGTTTTAAATTTAAAAAACGGAAAAAAAAATTTGAATACTAAATGAATAATAGTTTTAAAAAAAATACAATCAATTACAATTCAATAAGTTGGAAATACAATTAATAATAAAAGAAACGTATGTTTAGAAGTTGACAGATCTTTTCCATCAACTATTTGTTTAATAAAATAGAATAACTTAAAAACTAAATAATCTGTAATATCTAATGAAAAAAAATACAATTTAGATCTCTAATAACGCAAAAAGGTATCACCAGATTTAATTCCTAAAGCTAGCTCTTCAAGATTGGTGTTTTGCAACATAAAAGCCAATTCATTTCTAATAGATTTAAACTTTTCATGAACGGGACATGGATGATCTTCCGAACAATAATTTAAACCTAAACCACAGCCAGTAAAAACTCGATCCCCGTCTAATGCCGTTACAATTTGAGCAAGTGTAATTTCGCTCATCGTTTCTCTTGAAATTTCAAAACCGCCTCCCACTCCTTTTATGGATCGGATAATTGCACTACGAGATAATATTTGCAAAATTTTTGCCGTAAAAGCCTCTGGTGAATCGATTTTCTTGGCAATATCTTTTAATCCTACTCTATTATTTTGATAGGATTGAGAAGCTATAAAAATAGTAGCTCTAATGCCATATTCACAGGTTTTAGAAAACATAGTTATCTTATTACAAAATTGGTATAAAAAAGTATTATTTACCACAAATAATACTATGGATACGTTTTATTGTTGTTGCTTATATCCAAAAAACATCATCTTCTTTTTCTTGAAAAGCTTCATGAGTATGAATTTCGCTAATTTTAGTGAGTTGTTCTGAAGTGGCTTCATTTTGAATTTCTGGAAATAAAATGCGTTCCTCAAAGCGAATGTGTTTTTCAAGTTCTTCCTCAATACGACCTAATGCTTTCTCTAAATCGCTTGTTTGACTAAATAACCTTTTTAGACGTCTGTGATCTGTTAAGGCTTGTTTTACTAATTCATTTGAAGAATCAAGTACGGTGAAAATATACTTTTCTTCTAATATAAAATGAGGTTCTAAGTGGGTACTAAAAAACCAGTCTGCATAATTCTTGATGCGTTCTAATTCAATTTTTTTAGAAAAACCTGTTCGTATTTTCCAGCATAATTGCAAACCATGGTGATGATCATGACTTAATGGTTGTAATTCTATAGCTCTTTTTAAAGGTCTATTTGAAATCATATTATAAAAATTTAAATCGCCCATAACGAATAAAAAAAACCAAAATTAAAGTACTTTTATACTAATTCTGGCAGCTGATCGTATGTGAAAAACCATGTTCAGTAACCTGTTGTGATCATTTGTAAGTTTGGGTCGATAATTATCAGTAAATGATGGCTCACATAAATTTTATTACAATTTCAAAGATACGCTTTCAAAAAGACATTTTCATCTTATTTCCCTCTAAACTGCACTTTAATATTTGCAGTTGAAAGATTTACCTTTTCAATTTCTTTATTAGAATATCCTAACTCCTGTAATGTATTCGCACCATTCATAAAATGTTGAATATAATAATTGCCTTTATAATTTTGTTTTTCAAGATAGGTAACCATTTGTTTCATTTGATTTTCGTTGATCAAATCAGAATGCACTGTCGTTCGAACTTCAAAAGTTAGTCCGCTTGCAATCAATAAACGCAATGATTTTTCAAAAGGATTAAACAAATCAGATTGTGTTATCTTTTCAAAATGTGCTGGCATTGCTTTAAAATCAAGTGCAACATAATCGATCAATTGGTTTTTTAGCAATTCTTGTAAAACAGCTGGTTTTGATCCATTAGTATCTATTTTTACCAGAAAGCCCATTTTTTTAACTTCAGCGATAAGCTTTATACTACTTTTATGCAACAAGCATTCGCCTCCACTAAAAACTACAGCATCTAACAAGTTTTTACGAGAACTCAGAAAAGCAAGTGCTTTCTCGAGAGATATTGTACCTTTTCCTAATACAATTTCAGGATTATAACAATAAAGACAACGCATATTACAACCTGTAAACCAAAGAATACAGGCTGATTTATGCGCATAATCTAATAGCGTAAAAGGAGTTATGCTATAAATAGGAGTACTAACATTTTCCTTCATTGAAATGAGTTCGTTGTTTGTGTTCTCCTTTTTTTCCAATATTAAAACTTTCTACAGGTCTGTGATAGCCCATTACGCGGGTGTACACTAAACATTTTGTTCTTAGGTGTTGCTTTTCTTCTAAAATTGGGTTTGTACTTGTTTTCATAATTTGTTATTTAAAGTTATTGGGTTAATTTAAAATTTTAGTCTCTCTCGGATGACAATACTTTTTTAAACAGACATTTTTACATCTAACAGCTCTTTTTCTATAAGTACTGCATCACAGGATGGACAATATTCGTGTTCTCCAGTTAAATACCCGTGCACTGGACAGACACTAAAGACTGGCGTCACCGTAATATAAGGCAGTTTAAAACTGGATATTACTTTCTTGACAAACTGCTTGCAAGCATCTGGCGAGCTGATTCTTTCGCTCATATATAAGTGCAATACCGTTCCTCCGGTATATTTGCATTGTAACTCATCTTGTAAAAACAAAGCTTCAAATGGATCTTCGGTATAATTTACAGGAATCTGAGAACTGTTGGTGTAATAAATATTTTCTTCCTGTCCTGCCTGATAAATATCTGGAAAACGTTTTTTATCTTCTTTGGCAAAGCGATAAGTTGTTCCTTCGGCAGGTGTGGCTTCTAGATTATAAAGATTTCCTGTTTCTTCTTGAAATTCCTTCATTCTATTTCTGATATGCTCTAAAATTTCAGCAGCAAATTCAATTCCGCTACTAGAAGTAATTGTATCCGTATTCTGAGTGAAATTTAATATCATTTCGTTCATTCCGTTGACACCAATGGTCGAAAAGTGATTTCTAAAATGTTGTAAATAACGTTTAGTATACGGATACAAACCACGATCATACATTTCCTGAATGAACATTCTTTTTTTCTCTAAAGTAGATTTTGATATATATAATAATCGATCTAAATGTTGGTATAACTCCGCTTTATTTCCTTTGAATAAATAACCCAAACGAGCCATATTAATGGTAACTACACCAATGCTTCCCGTCATTTCGGCACTTCCAAAAAGTCCGTTTCCTCGTTTTAATAATTCCCGTAAATCCAATTGCAAACGGCAACACATACTGCGTACTGCATTGGGTTTATAGGCATTTGGATTTTCGACTTTATTGCCATTTTCGTCTATGTTGTATTGACTTCCAATAAAATTTTGAAAATAAGAAGAACCTATTTTAGCGGTATTTTCAAAAAGCAAATCGGTATTTTCTCCTTCCCAATCAAATTCTTCGGTAATATTTACGGTTGGAATTGGGAATGTAAAAGGTTGTCCGTTGGCATCGCCCTCCGTCATTACGGTGTAATATGCTTTATTTATAAGATTCATTTCTTTCTGAAAATGCTCGTAGCGCAAATCGGTTAGTTTTGTAACACCGCGTTCTTTGGCTCTAGCCAAAACATTTTCATTCGTATTTTTTTCAAAAAAATGCAAATCATATTTGGTTGGTATCTGTGTTTTTAAATCTTCTGGCACTACCCAATCTAAAGTGATATTTGTGAAAGGAGATTGTCCCCAACGTGCCGGAACATTAAGGTTGTAAACAAAGCTTCGAACGGCTTTTAAAACCTCATCAAAATCGAGATTATCCTTGAAAACATAAGGCGCTAAATAGGTATCAAACGAACTAAAAGCTTGCGCTCCTGCCCATTCGCTTTGCAAAATTCCAAGAAAATTGGCCATTTGACCTAATGCTTCTCTAAAATGCGAAGGTGCTTTGCTTTCTACTCGTCCGCGAACCCCATTAAATCCTTCGTTGAGTAAAACTCGCAAACTCCAACCGGCACAATAACCCGTTAAACAATCTAAATCATGAATGTGAATATCTCCATTTCGGTGTGCATATCCCTCTTCTTTAGTATATACTTTATCGAGCCAATAATTAGCAATAATTTTTCCCGCTACATTATTTACTAAACCCGCATTAGAATAGGATGTGTTCGCATTAGCATTAATTCTCCAATCCGTTTGTTCGATATATTCCTCAATAGTTTGCGTACTATCTACATAAGTTGTGTCTTCATTTAAACCAGCTACATGCTCGCGTTGTAATTTTCGGGTGTGCCGAAACAACATAAAGGAACGCATGACATCAAAATATTTCTTTGAAAAAAGTTTTTTCTCGATTAAATCTTGAATTTCCTCTACAGACCAAGTTTCCTTAGAGGCTAATTCCAAAAGTAACTCTTCAAAAATGGTCTCATCAACTGCTACGGAAACACTATTAAAACTTTTGTCAATAGCGTCTTTTATTTTAAAAGGTTCAAAAGGCTTGTATTCGCCATTTCGTTTGATAACATATTTTTCCATAGCATTGGTTATTTTTTTTGGTTATTTCTTAGTTCATTTTTCCTCTAAGACACTAATTTGCAAAGGTTTTTTTATTATTTCAGTTAAAAAAAACCACATAGAATCATAAGAATTTAAAAATAAAAAAGGCTCTTATATTGAGTAGAAATCTCCACTCTTATAAGGAAATCATTGCTAATTTGGCCTTAATTATTATTTATCTATGTTTCTATGTGGCTTAGAAGTACTTCAAAGACTCGCTACATTAGTTTATTCAAGTAGCTGAATTTAATTTTTAGTTTCGTTTCTTCGCACTTAATTATTTATTCTTGAGCTGCAAATTTTTGTTCTAAAAGTGCTGCTGCTGGGAATAAAATATTGTTTTCTAAATGAATGTGTTTGTGTAAATCCTGTTCGAAATCTGACAGCATTGCAAAAGTTACTTTGTATGTACTGCATCCGTCAGCTGGTGGTGTATAATTATTAGTTAGTTCCGCAATTTTTACAAAACGATCTCCTTCTGCTTCATGTTCTGCCATCATCATTGCAATTGGATTTTTGACTGTTCCAAAATGAGGTGCTGCAATAGTTTCGTCTGTCAGACTAGCTTTAGCCATTTTTTTAATAAAAGGAAATAGCATCAATTCCTCTTTTTTCATGTGTTGTGCTAATTCGCCGGCACATCCTTTGAAAAGCTCGTTTATTTCGAATAATTCTGGATGAGCAGCTCCATGTACTTTACAAAGTTTATCTAGAAAAGGAAGTAAAATTTGTGTTTTCTCTTCTACGTAACGGTGATGTGTTTTCTCTATATAATCTGCTAATAAGTCTAACGGCCATGATTTAAAATCGATTCCGCTATCATTTTTAGTTGTTAAAACTGCTTCTAACTCTTCTTGTATTACCTCTGTGTCAATATTTTTTTTATCACAAGCTTCTTCTATAGTTCTGTTTCCTTTACAACAAAAATCTATTCCGTATTTTGAAAAAACTGCTGCAGTTCTAAAATCTTTTGCTACATATTCTCCGATTGTTATTTTTTCTAAAGTTTCCATATTTATATTTTTATGTTCAAATGTTTACACAAATTTAGTATTATTTTAAATAAAGGACAAATTTATCCTGTTTAAAATTATAAACTATTTTAGTTTATAAAAATATAGCTATCAATGTATTACGAATTGTATTTTTTATTATTTTATAAATAAATATTTTATTCAATAAAATTAAAAAAAATGATTTTTATCATGTTTTAAAAATATTTTATGACATTAATTTGCACTATATAAATAAAAGACATTTTTGTCCTTTATATAAAAACAATTTTTATTAACTAACAAAAACTGATAATTATGCTTTCAAAATCACAAGCAAGAGCATTTTTTTTGGGAGGAACATTAGTCACCTTTTTAATCTTTATAGGATTGACTATTTATTCGTTCATGCCCCGAAACGATCAAACCAACTACAAGAAGATAACAAAAGAAGTAGTAAGAGGAAAAGAAATTTGGGAACACAACAATTGCATGGGTTGCCATAGTATTATGGGTGAAGGTGGTTATTATGCACCAGAATTGACTAAAGTCCTGGAACGTCGCGGCGAAGGTTATGTTAAAGCCGTTTTAATGTCGCCAGTACCTTGGGGTCCAAAAGGAAGAAAAATGGTCGCTTATAAAATGAGTGAAGCAGATGCCAATGCAATGGTAGCTTACTTTGAATGGATTGGTAAAATAGATTTGAATGGTTTTGATAGAATCGTATCGCCATTAGCAAAAGATGAAGAATAATTTAAAAATACTTAAAAATGAAATATAAATCACAAAAAGTAGCTTACTGGTTTTTTGCCTTGTGCATGCTTTTGTTCTCGCTCCAGATTGTCTACGGATTCATTATGGGTTTTGATCGTATAGGAATACAGGGTTTACACGAAATCATTCCTTTTAACACAGCAAGAGCTGTACACACTAATTTACTAGTAGTTTGGTTATTAACCGGATTTATGGGAGCTGCTTACTACATTATTCCTGAAGAAGCCCAAACCGAATTAATCAGCGTTAAATGGGCATATGTACAATTAATATCCTTAGCTATTGTAGGTGTAGTAGCCATTGTTGGCTTTCACTTTAACCATTGGGAAGGAAGAAAATTTCTTGAGATTCCAAGAGAATTAGATTACTTAGTTGTAGTTAATGTTTTACTTTTCTTAGGTTTAATTCTTGGAACATTGTTTAAGGGAAAACGTCAGACAACGACGGCATTGATCCTAACGATGGGCTTGTTTTTTGCAGCTTTACTTTACATTCCGGGAATGATCTGGTTTGATAGCCAAGTGATGGATTCATTCTTCCGTTGGTG
Source organism: Flavobacterium flabelliforme (assembly GCF_017948675.1). Taxonomy (GTDB): domain Bacteria; phylum Bacteroidota; class Bacteroidia; order Flavobacteriales; family Flavobacteriaceae; genus Flavobacterium; species Flavobacterium pygoscelis. The sequence goes on along the minus strand of NZ_JAGFBU010000002.1, from coordinate 290,712 downwards.
GGTAGTTCACTTGTGGGTTGAAGGAGTTTGGGAATTAATTATGGGAGGTATTCTTTCGTTCTTATTAATCAAATTAACTGGGGTTGACAGAGAAGTTATTGAAAAATGGTTGTATGTAATCGTTGGTCTTACTTTCCTTTCTGGAGTTCTAGGAACTGGTCACCACTACTACTACATCGGTGTAAATAAAATATGGTTGGTTGTTGGTGGAATTTTCTCAGCATTAGAACCTTTAGCTTTCTTAGCCATGGCATTATTTGCTGTAAACATGTACCGAAAAGGTGAAAAAAGTCATCCCAACAAAATTGCATTATTCTGGACTATTGGTTCTGCTATCGTTTCCTTTGTAGGTGCAGGTTTATTAGGTTTTGCTCATACTTTACCACAAACTAACTTATACACACACGGTACATTAGTTACTGCAATGCACGGTCATTATGCTTTTTGGGGAGCTTATGCAATGATTGTTTTAGCAATTATAAGTTACGCACTGCCCAATTTAACAGGTCGTAAACGCTATGAAAGCGCTCAAGGAATGGCTGCGTTTTGGTTAGCAAATGTTGGAATGTTAGGAATGACAGTCGCATTTGGTGTTGCAGGTGTTGTACAAGTATATATGGAACGTAAAATGAAAATGGACTTCATGGACGTACAAAATGAAATCAGTATTCACTTTGTTGTATTGCTTATATGTGCCACTATGTTTACTACCGGAATTGGCTTATTCATCTATGATTTCGTTAAATACGGAAGACCAACAGATGAAGCTTTAGAAGCAGATAATCAAAATCTATAATAAGCTATTATTAAATTCAAAATATTACAAACATTAAAAAAATAACTTACCGGAAAAATACCTGAGGTTATTTTAAACAATGTCTGTTGAACAAAAATTTCCAGAATGCTTTAACTCCCGTTTTTTAGAATTGCATTTCAGAAAAAACAATTGTTATTGTGTTCTGGTTTTTTTTTAAAAACTAAAACAAAATGTTAGAAAACACACCTTATTATCACGCCGTTGGTAAAGAAATAGATGTCTTTAACCATGCATACCAAAATAAAATTCCTTTTTTATTAAAAGGACCTACTGGTACAGGAAAATCACGCTTTGTTGAATTTATGGCTTATCAATTAAAAAAGAAGATTATCACAATAAGCTGTCATGAGGAAACTTCTTCTACTGATTTAATTGGGCGATTTATCATCAAAGGAGCAGAAACCGTTTGGATTGATGGTCCATTAACTACTGCCGTAAAAGAAGGAGCTATCATTTATCTCGATGAGGTTGCGGAAGCACGACCTGATGTCATCGTGGCTATTCACTCATTAACCGATCATAGAAGAGAATTGTTTATAGACAAATTAGGAGAAACCGTTAAGGCTCATGAAAACTTTATGCTTGTAGCCTCTTTTAACCCTGGTTATCAGCGCGGTTTTAAAGAATTAAAACCTTCTACACGTCAGCGATTTATTGCAGTTTCCTTTGATTATCCAGAACCGAAAATTGAAATTGAAATCTTGATCAAAGAAACTCAAGTTGAACCTGAAATTGCTAAAAAATTAGTTTCCATTGGAAATAAAATCAGAAATCTAACTGAATTAGGTCTTACCGAAACTGTTTCTACAAGACTTTTAATAGATGCTGCAAAAATAATTCACAGTGGTCTTCCTAAACGTTTATCGGTTCATGTTGCCATTGTAGAACCTTTATCAGACGATTTACAAACGGTTCAAGCATTGAAGGATTTATGCGATCTAATGATATAAATCTAAGGAAAATTAACCGTTTTTAGTAGTTATATGAATGCTGAATTGGTTACTTTTTTTTTAATAAATACTTCGTAAAAAACATAGTGTCTTTGAGCCTTATTAGCAAAAAAGTTCACTGTGTTACAAAAAGGAATACGCAACACTGAATACTTAAAAAATGGGATTCGAATTAGACGAATATATAGTTGGGAAATTCTTTAAACACTTAAAGAAAACTAAAAAAATAAGTCCCGAAATTCTTGCTAGAACAGTTACGCTGCATGCGATCAAGCCAAGATTGACAATTTTAGCTAGAGCGCTGACAGGAAATCCAATTGAAATCTTTCCCGCAGAACGCGAAGGAGGCTATAAAAATAATAATTTCTTCTTACCCATTTCCTTTGCAGAATTGCCTACAAAAGAAGACAACCTTACTTTCTATTTATTCCGTGTTTTATATTTAAGTATCCAACAACGTTGGAACTTGAATTGGAATTCAGAAGAAAAAGAGCCCACTTTAGAACTTTCACAAAAAAAAGCGTTAGAATCTTCAGAGGTCATATTAGCCATTTTATTTGATGAATTCTCTATTGATAAAAAGTTTCATAACCAATTAATTCAGCATTTCTCAGCAAAAGCAACTCAAAAGACAGCTGCTGATTTTTCTTGGATTTATGGAAAATGGATGCAAAATGATAACGAATCAAAATCAGATAACATCCTTCAGAATTTCTCAGATCTGACCAAAAAAGGAAATGATAATAAACCACTAACAACTTTAAAATCCAAAGCAGTCGAGGAAGTAATTACCGTTGAACTTGATAAAAAGCAACAAGAAGATTATGTATTACTTCACAATTTTGAAAAAGCAGAAACAGCTGAAGAATTCAACGGAACTTGGCGTGATTTTGATGGTTCTGACGAATTAGAAGACCATCAAGAAGCACTGGAAGAATTAAATATGAAATATACTGTACGAGTTGATGATACAGCGCATTCTGTATATCAATCGGATTTTGTGGAGAATACTTCTATCTCTGAAAGTGCCGAAATTGATGCAAAAGGATTTCACCTTACGTACAGCGAATGGGATTTTAGCAAACGCATTTACAAAGAAAATTTCTGCAAAGTGTATCCTAAATCACAGCAGAAAACAGACAATGATTATTACAAAAAAACGATTTCAAAAAACGCTTCTACCTTAATAGGTTTACGCAAAATGTTGTCTAATGTAAACAACCGCATGCAACAGCAAAAACGTCAATTACAAGGAGATGAATTTGATATTGATGCCATTACAGATTTATATGTTGATGTACATTCAAAAAGAACTCCATCCGAAAACGTGTATATTTCAAACCGAAAAAAAGACAAAGATTTGTCTATTTTGATTCTTTTAGATATCAGTTTATCTAGTGACGGATATGCTGCTGGGAATCGTGTGATCGATGTAGAAAAAGAAGTTTCTATTCTCTTTGGAGAAATTCTAAATGAATTTAATATCGATTTTTCAATTGATAGCTTTTACTCGAAAACCAGAAACTTCTCTACTTACTTAACCGTTAAAGATTTTGATGAAAATTGGAATGTTGCTAAAAATAAAATTGGAGCGGTAGAACCAAGTGGTTATACCAGAATAGGTGCTGCACTACGACATGCAGGTGCTAGATTGGACACTAGAAATACCAAAAATAAATGGGTCATCTTAATTTCTGATGGTAAACCCAATGATTACGATAAATACGAAGGAAAATATGGTATCAATGATGTCAAACAAGCGCTTAGAGAATTAAATCAAAGAAATATTAATTCCTATGCTTTGGCCATAGAAGCCCAAGCCAAATATTATTTACCTCAAATGTTTGGGCAAAATCATTACCAAATATTAACAACTCCCGTAGAGCTTTTACAATCTCTAGTGAAGTTGTACGAAAAAATTAAACATCAAAAATAATTATATTATGAACGATACTTGCCCCACTAAAACCCTTCCTGAAGGTCATCCCATTCGAGTATATTTTCAAGAAAATGACATTATTCATACTCTTTTAGAAGAATTAACTGCAACGAATCCAGCAGAAGAACTACAGAAATATACTAACATATTCAATCAATTATATACCATCGAAAAACGATTTGCAAGAAAAGAAAATCAGCTCTTTCCATTTTTAGAAAAAAGAGGATGGAACGGACCTTCGCAAGGTATGTGGTCTTTTCATGATAATCTAAGAGAACAGTTCCGTTTGATTCGATATTACCTTAAAACCAATAATCCAGAAAAAATTAATACCAATACTCCGTTTTTAGTAGATGGCATTTACCGATTATTGAATGTCGAAGAAACCGTTTTATTTCCTAATGCACTTGATTTATTAGAGGAAAAAGATTGGATAAAAATGCGTGCTGGTGAAGAGGAAATTGGTTGGATGCTATCCAAAAATCCTGCCGCCTATCCTAGTCAGAAATACATTCATCCTAGCGAAGATTTTACACAAAGGGAAATGCCTTTTTCTCTTGAAAATACTTCTCATTATGATGAAGGTTATATGACAGTAGAGCAAGTCAATCTACTTTTTAGAACGCTACCCTTAGATCTTACTTATGTAGATGAAAATGACAAAGTAATATTCTATAACCGCGGTGAAGAACGTGTTTTCCCTAGAAGTGCAGGAATTATAGGTCGAGAAGTAAAATTTTGTCATCCACCAAAAAGCGTAGATACTGTATTAAAAATTTTGGATGAGTTTAGAAAAGGAACTAAAAGCGAATCTTCCTTTTGGATTAATTTTAAAGAAAGACTGATTTACATTCGCTATTTCGCAGTAAGAGACGCTGATAAAAACTACAAAGGCGTGATTGAAATGTCTCAAGATATTACTGATATTAAAAAGATTGAGGGAGAAAAACGATTACTAGACTGGGAATAAAGCAATAACAAAAATGGAAACACTTAAAATCAATTATAAAAATTTATATTTTCCACCAGGAGGAATTTTGATGTGGATTATAATATTTCTAGAGCTCATCACTTTCGGGATGGCTCTTGTTGTTTTTGCAATGTACGGCAGTGAAGAACCAGAAATTTTTCATCAATCTCGCCTGCAATTAAACAGCACTTTTGGTGCTATTAACACTGTTTTTTTGCTGACAAGTGGTTTTTTTATGGCCAATGCCGTAGTTGAATTTAAAGCAAAAAACGTAAAAAAATCATCCTTTTATTTTAAGTTAACAATGCTTGGTGGATTGCTATTTCTAATTCTTAAAAGTGTAGAATATTATCATAAAATTGATTCTGGAATTACGCTAGAAACCAATACTTTTTTTGCCTTTTATTGGCTGTTAACAGGATTTCATCTCATTCATGTAATTATGGGATTAGTAATTTTGATCTGGACGAATAACGGAATGATGAAAAAGAACTCTGATACAGAAGTGGTAGACGTTGAAGCTTGTGCTGCTTTCTGGCACATGTGCGATTTGATTTGGCTTTTATTATTCCCAGTTCTTTATTTAATTTTTTAATCATGAAAAAAACACTATTATTTAACTACGGATTATTAATTTTACTGACAATTAGTACCGCTGTAATATCAAATTTTGTTGCTATAAAGTCATTAGCTATTGGTCTGATTATGGGATTATCAGCATTAAAATTCATGTTGGTTTCCTTTGAATTTATGGAATTAAAAAAAGCCAATTTATTCTGGAAAGTGAGTTTAATTTTTGTATTATTTTTAATTGTCCTTTCGGTTGTTTTTATTTCAAATTAAGAAGTAAAAAAAAGGATGAAAATATGACAAATATCATGATAAAGGACGAAAACATCTTCTACTTTTACACTATAAATCAAGATAAATACAAACCTAATTATTATGAAAACTCAATTCAAATTAACTGAAAAAAGCAAGCTAATTGTTATAGCATTATTTCTTGCTTTCGGGCTTTTCTCTTGCTCTAAAAATCAAGAGAAAGATGCTAAGTATTATGAAAGCATAAAAGTAGATGGACAAAAAACTGCAGAACTTACTGCTCCACCCTTTGTACCTAAACCAGTTGGTGATCGCGCTGCGATGAAACTAATTGTTAATATGGAAATTAAGGAACAAGAAGGAGAAATGGTTGATGGTGTAAAATATACCTATTGGACATTTGGAGGTTCAGTTCCTGGAAGCTTTATTAGAACTCGTGTGGGTGATGAAGTAGAATTTCATCTAAAAAACCACCCTGATAATAAAATGCCTCACAACATCGATTTACATGCAGTTACAGGTCCAGGAGGAGGAGCTACTTCTTCACTTGTTGCACCAGGACATGAAAAAGTTTTTAGTTTTAAAACATTAAATCCTGGTTTGTATGTGTACCATTGCGCAACTGCTCCAGTAGGAATGCACATTGCCAACGGAATGTACGGTTTAATTTTAGTTGAACCAGAAGGTGGTTTGCCTCCAGTTGATAAAGAATACTACATCATGCAAGGTGATTTCTATACCAAAGGTGCTTATGGAGAACCAGGAAATCAACCATTTGATATGAATAAAGCCATCAAAGAACAACCTGATTATGTTGTGTTTAATGGAAAAGTTGGAGCTTTAACTGGTGATAAATCATTAACAGCTAAAAAAGGAGAAACAGTTCGTATCTTTATGGGTAATGGTGGTCCTAACTTAGTTTCGTCTTTTCATGCTATTGGAGAAATATTTGACAGAGTGCATGTAGAAGGTGGAGATTTAATCAACAAAAATGTTCAAACTACCTTAATTCCAGCTGGTGGTGCTGCAATAGTTGAGTTTAAAGTAGATGTTCCTGGAACATTCATTCTTGTAGATCACTCTATTTTTAGAGCATTTAATAAAGGAGCTTTAGGAATGTTGAAAGTTGAAGGAGATGAGAACAAAAAAGTATATTCTGGTACCATCCAAGAAGGAATTTATCTTCCAGAAGGAGGAACAATTCAAAATATGCCTAAAGAAAACGGTGCATCAAAAGCAGTTGTAGTAAAAACAGTTGATCAGCAAATTGCTTCAGGTAGAGAATTGTACGGAAGAACTTGTTTTGCTTGCCACCAATCAGAAGGACAAGGTGTACCCAATGCTTTCCCTCCTTTAGCTAAGTCCGATTTCTTAAATGCTAATACTGACCGAGCAGTAAATGCAGTATTACACGGATTAAGTGGAGAAGTTACTGTAAATGGTAAAAAATTCAATAATGTTATGACAAGTCAAAACCTTACTGATGATGAAGTTGCAGATGTGTTGACTTACGTGTACAACAGTTGGGGAAATAATAAAACAGTAGTAACTCCAGCTAAAGTAAAAGCGCTAAGAGCAAAACCTGCACCAAAAGCAAAAGATATTCACGAATAATAAATAATACAATTAATAACAATAAATAATTACAAAATGAAAAAGTATATTTTTACAATTGCAATGATGGCAATGGCTTTTCAAGGATACAGCCAAAGTGCCGATAAAGGAAAAAAAGTCTATAATCAAGTTTGTGTAGCTTGTCACCAAGCTACAGGTTTAGGAATTCCTGGAGCTTTCCCTCCATTGGCGAAGTCAGATTATTTGAATAAAGATACTAATAGAGCAATCAAAGGAGTTGTAAAAGGACTGAAAGGACCTATTACAGTAAATGGCAAAAAATTTAATGCCGAAATGCCTGCTCAAGCATTAAGCGATCAACAAATTGCAGATGCAATGACTTACGTTTACGCTAGTTGGGGAAATAACAAAACTGTTGTAACACCAGCAATGGTAAAAGCACAAAGAAATTAATAAATAGTAAAAAAAATAGCCATGTTGAAAAAGAAAATAGTTTTGTCATTATTTCTATTACTGATAGCAACATCGCTATGGGCTCAAGAAGCTAAAATGGTTGCTGTAGAAAGGGGAACATTCGTTCCCCTCTATGGTGCCAGCAGTAAAGAACCAGTAGAAGTAAAAAGTTTTTACATTGATGTATATCCAGTAACTAATGCTCAGTATTTACTGTTTTTAAAAAAATATCCAGAAAATTCACGTTCAAAGATTAAAGGAATTTTTGCTGATAAAAGTTATCTATCGCAGTGGGAAAGTGATTTTAGTTACGGAAAAAACAATTTAAGCAATGCACCTGTAACAAATATTTCTTGGTTTGCAGCCAAAAAATACTGCGAATGCCAAGGAAAAAGATTGCCCACTATGGATGAATGGGAATACGTTGCAATGGCAGATGAAAAACGAATCGATGCACGCACAAAAGAGAGCTTTAACAAATACATCATGTCATGGTATGAGAAGCCAAATACTTATGCTAATCCTGTAGGAAAAACATTCAAAAACTATTGGGGTGTTTATGATATGCATGGATTAGTCTGGGAATGGACTTCTGATTTCAATAGTATTTTCCTTTCTGGAGAATCCCGAAAAGACAAAGACTCTGATAAAAATTTATTTTGCGGAAGCGCTTCGGTAAATGCAACCGATTTAATGAATTATGCTGCTTTTATGCGATACGCCTTTAGAGGAAGTCTAAAAGCAAAATATACAACCAAAAATTTAGGATTTCGATGCGCTAAAGATAAAAAATAGCTCATAAAACTAAAAATCAAAAAAAATGAAACCAAATAGCTATTACTCCACTTTTTTAGCAATGAAAAAAACAAACCTAAAATCTAGTTTGCGATATACAAATTTTCTTTTTCTTGTATTTGCTTTACTTTTACTATCGTTACAATCTTGTAATAATAAAAAGGAAACTGCCCAAGCAAACGAAAAGCCAATATCCGATTTATCCATATACAACCTTCCTTCTCAATGGACCAATCAAGATGGGAAGAACATGGAGATGAAAGATATGAAAGGCAAAGTATTAGTCATGGTTATGATTTATACTTCTTGTAAAGCTGCTTGTCCTAGACTTGTTGCAGATATGAGAAATATTGAGCAAAGAATTCCTCAAAAAATAAAAGAAAATGTACAATTTGTATTAGTGAGCATTGATCCAACGGTTGATACTCCTAAAAGACTAAAATCATTTGCTATTGAAAACAAAATGGATGGAGATCAATGGGTTTTCTTACGCTCTACAGAAGAAAACACAAGAGAATTTGCAGCAGTTTTAGCTGTAAATTACAAAAAAATTGCTCCTGTAGATTTTTCGCATTCAAATATTATTAGTGTTTTCAACGCAGATGGAGAATTAGCTTACCAGCAAGAAGGCCTGGGAGTGAATTCAGATCAAACCATAAACAAAATTACAGAAGAAGCTGAAAAGCTAAACTAACTCACAATGAAATCATTCAAAATAATCAGTTTATCATTTTTAACAATGATAAGCGCAGCTACTTACGCCCAAGAATTTGATGCCAATTTACAATTAAGACCTCGTTTTGAATATAGAAATGGCTATAAAAACCTAATGCCGAACGGAGAAAATGCCACATCATTTGTATCTCAACGTTCCCGTATTAATTTTAATTTCAGTCAAGAAAGATTAAAAACTAAATTAACTATTCAAAACGTACGTACTTGGGGAGATGTTGCTACTACAACAGCAGCTGACAAAAATGCAATTTCAGTTTTTGAAGCCTGGGCACAATATGATTTAAGTTCAGAATGGTCAACACGCATTGGTCGTCAGGTTATTGCTTACGATAACCAACGCATTTTTGGAGAAATTGATTGGTCTCAACAAGGACAAAGTCATGATGCTGCCTTAATATCTTTTCATCCTAAAAACAATCAATTGGATTTGGGTGTGGCACTAAATGCTAATGCAGAAAACCTACTTGAACCTAAAACACCATATACTACAAATTACAAAACGATGCAGTATGCTTGGTATCACACGCAACTCAACAAAATTGGTATGAGCTTATTGTTTTTGAACACAGGTTATCAGTTTCAAAAAACACCAACAGATTTAGCTGTTGATTACAAACAAACCTTTGGAACCTATTTAACGTTCAAAGAAAAAAAATGGGATACTAATTTAGGGATTTATGGTCAATCGGGTAAAACTGCTACTAAAAAAGTAAATGCTTTGTATGCAGGAGCTTATGTTGGTTATGCTTTTACAGAACAATTTAAAGCGGGCTTAGGACATGAATTCCTTTCCGGTAAAGATCAAGATGATAGCAGTTTAAACAATAAATCATTTACTCCAATTTTTGGAACAAACCATGCATTTAACGGCTTTATGGACTATTTTTATGTAGGAAATCACCAAAACAATGTTGGATTAAATGACACTTATTTAAAACTAAATTATACTTCGAATAAATGGCAATTTGCGCTAATCCCTCATTATTTTAATGCTCCAAGTGTCGTTTTAGATACTGATGGTTCAAAAATGAATACTTATTTGGGAACAGAAATTGATTTTACCACCACATATACCGTTCAGAAAGATATAGTTGCTTCGGCAGGATATTCTCAAATGTTCGGTTCATCAACCTTAGAAAGAGTAAAAAATGTAACAAATGCAGCACAGACAAACAATTGGGTTTGGGTAATGGTTTCGTTTAGTCCCAGAATTTTTACTTTAAAATAATACTTCTTTATTAATTCAAAAAAAACGGCATTCCCTTTTATGGAATGCCGTTTTTATATTGACTATTTTAGAGTTACCGTTACTACAGAAAGACTGCTTACACAGTAATTAAAAAGAGTTATATTGTATAAAAAATTACTTTTTAATTTTTACAGCAGGCTCAGCAAAGCTCATATTTGTTTCTTTTACCAATTTACCTTTTTCAAAAAACTGCCACATACCCTCTTTCTTACCATTAACAAATTTACCTGTAGAAGCGATATCTCCATTAGCATCTCTAAAAGTAGCGATACCATTATATACATTATTTTTATAGTTTGATTCTTCTAAAAGAGTTCCTTTTTCAGTATATTTTTTATAAAAACCATTTTTTAAATTATTTTTATAAACAATTTCCTCCGCAACCTTACCACTGATATAATATACGGTACGAACACCTTCTAGTTTGCCTTTACTGTAGTTTTCAGTTGTCATTATTAAATTTGAATTTAAATGGTAATATTTCCATTCGCCTTCAAAAAGTTTATTGACTACCTTTCCTTCACTAACTTTATTATTTTTTTGATCATAGAAAATAGTATAAGCAACATTGTCTTTTGAGTTAAATTCTCGAGTTGCTATTAAAGAACCTTTCTTTGTATCATCAAAAAAATTAAAAACACCTATTTCTTTTCCGTGATCAAAAGTACCCTCATATCTGGGGCGCTTAGACTCATCGTATTTACCTTTCCATAAACCATGTTTCAATCCTTTTTCATCTAATTTATTATAATCTGTTACCTGGGCGTAAACACTATAATTGAATAGCATCATAGTTATAAACAGATATACAAAGTATACTTTTTTACTTTTCATATTATATTTATGTTATTAGACAAATTTAACTACTTTTTACTAGATAAAGCTAAATCTTAAAAAAAGAGAAATATTAAATGAAAAATACTTTTTATGTTTAACTTTTTTTAATATATGCAAAACAAAAAAATAGCATTTTATTAGAATTCATGATGAAATAACAACTAAATAGCTAAATAACAGTACTTAAACAAAAGCAAAAGAAATCATAAAGTATATTTTTTGTTTAAAGTTTTTTATAATTTTATAAACAAAATAAACGCATTTTATTAAATTTTATTAAACAAAAAACAAACAACATGAAAAATTTAAGTAAATTTAAAGCATTCGCACTACTGTTATTTGCTGTAGCTTTTGTCTCTTGTGACAATAGCGATGATCCAACTCCTATGCCTGTAGACAATACTATAACAGGAATAGCGGTTCAAAACCCAAATTTAAAAATTTTAGTACAAGCATTAACAAAAGCTGATTTAGCTACAACACTTAAAGGTGCGGGTCCTTTTACTGTTTTTGCACCAACTGACGCAGCATTTACAGCATTTTTAAAAACAACTCCCTACGCAACTATAAATGATGTACCAAAAGAGGCACTTACACAAATCTTATTAAACCACGTAGTTAGCGGAGCAGTAAAGTCAAATGCATTAACTACTGGCTATATCAAAACATTAGCAAAAGGAAATGCTTCAACAACAAATAATTTAAGTATGTATGTTGATCTTAGTTCAGGAGTAAAACTGAATGGTGTTTCTAATGTAACAACTGCAGACATAATAGCTTCTAATGGCGTTATACATGTTGTAGATGCTGTTATTGGACTTCCTACAGTAGTTACTCACGCATTAGCGAATAAAAACTTCACCTCACTTGTTGGCGCACTTACAGGAGCAGGACAACCAGATTTTGTTGCTACTTTATCAGGAGCAGGACCATTTACTGTATTTGCACCTACTAACGCAGCTTTTACAGCTTTAAACGCAGAGTTAGCGCCAGGAGGAATACAAAGTGTTTCTGCAGCTGATCTTACAAAAGTATTGCAATACCACGTTGTAAGCGGAAATGTTTTAGCAGCAACATTAACAGAAGGTCAAATGGTAACTCCAATTCTAACACCAGCACAAAAATTCACAATTCAATTAGCTAGTGGTGCAAAAATTAAAGACGCAAACAATAGAATTTCTACAATTATAATAACTGATGTACAGTGCTCTAACGGTGTTATACATGCTATTGACAAAGTATTATTACCAGTTCTATAATTAAATAAGAGAAGTTATTATTTCTTAAACACAATAAATTACACACAAAAAAAAGGATCTTAAACTTAACGTTTAAGATCCTTTTTTCATTTAAAAATTATAATTTATAACCGAATTGCTTATTTATAGAACCATTATAATTATTTAAAGCACTACTACAAATACATACTGTCTTACTGATCAATCTCTATTATCTTTGAATACACAATGACAATCTATTCACAATTCAAAGCTATTTGAATTAGAAAATACTTTATAACAATTTTAGTCAAATTTAAAACAAACAAGTCTTCTCAATAAAAAAACTCCTTCACTGTTACTTATTTTTTTTATCTACTAGAGACAGCAAGCCATAAAAAAAAGTCAACTGAATAAAACTGATTTTATTCAATTGACTTTCTAATAATTTAAAAGACTAATTATTTCTTCTTTTTGTCTAATGCTTTTTGAGCTTCAGCTTGTTCCATAACTTCTTGCAGTTTTTTCTGGAACTTACCTTGTTTTTTAGGCTCTTTTAATTTGTTTTCTTGTATTTGAAGGTGAATCTTGTCGCTATCGATAAAGTATCTTTTGATGACAATCATAATACCAATAGTAATCAAATTCGAAATAAAGTTATACAAACTCAATCCGGCTCCATAACTATTAAAGAAAATTAACATCATTAATGGCGAAACATAGATCATGATTTTCATCATCTTAGCCATATCTGGCATCCCTTCTTGCTGTGGCGCTGCCATTTGTTGATCTCCAGAAGTCATTTTCATGTAAAAGAAAATCGCTATTGCTGCTAATATTGGAAACAAACTAATATGGCTTCCGTACATAGGAATATTAAAAGGCAATTTGATCACTTCATCAAAAGAAGATAAATCGTCTGCCCATAGGAAACTTTTTTGTCTTAACTCAAATGCTGATGGAAAAAACTGAAACGATGCATACATAAAAGGAAGCTGAATCAATGCTGGAATACAACCCGCCATAGGATTTACTCCTGCTTTATTGTACAACTTCATTGTTTCTTGTTGTTTCTTCATTGGGTCTTTTTTGAATTTCTCTCCCAATTCTGCAATTTCAGGTCGCAATACTTTCATCTTAGCTTGCGATAAGAAAGATTTAAAAGTAATAGGCGACATCGCTATTTTAATAAGAATAGTAAAAACAATAATTGCAATACCATAAGAGATATAATCACTTAAAAAACCAAATAACGGAATAAATATAAATTTATTAATCCATCCGAAAATTCCCCAACCTAATGAGATAATTTTCTCCAAATTTTTATTGTAATGTTTAAGAGTTTTATAATCCGTTGGACCAAAATACCAACTCATTTTGTGATCTAATTCTCCACTTGTAAAGGCTAAAGGAATATTAGCTTTAAATTGCTTTGTAAAGACAGTATCTATTTTATCGTCTTTCACTAAATTAACAGACTTAACTTTAGCTGTTTCTAATGGTGCTTTTGACAAAAGAATAGTAGAGAAAAAATGCTGTTTGAAAGCGATAAAAGTTGGCTTTTCAAGATCTTGTTCTTCCGTTTGTCCTATACCTGCATAAGAAATTTTTCCATCTTTGTGTTCAGAATAGATCTCGTTGTAACGATTCTCGTAAGAAATACTTTTTTCATTACGGTAAGCCTTTAAATCCCACTCTAAATCTAATGGCTTTGAAGTATTCAAAACCTTATTTAATCCTTGTGAACGAATATCGAAATCAATCATATAGTCGTTAGGCTTTAGAATATATTTGTATTCTAAAAATTCGCTAGGACCAGCTTTCAACTTCATAGACAATACTTGATCTGCTCCTATTTTTTCTAAAGTAGGCTCAAAATATAAATCTTTAGAATTCAAAGTACGGTTATCACTAGTCAACAACTGAATGTTTAAATTAGCATTGTTGTTCTTGATTAATTCAACTAATTGACCTGAACCTTTTTTAAATTTCTCGAATTTTTTTAAAGTTGCTTCTACAATGTAACCTCCTTTGTTTGCAATAACCAACTTTATTACTTCATTTTCAATAGTAGTAACACCTGCTTTTGCAGAAGGAAGTGTCGCTGAATAAGCAAAATTTCCAAGGTTTTTTTGCAATTGAGCTAATTGGGTAGAATCGCCAGTTGTTGCAACTGCAATAGTAGCATTAGCAATAACTTTAGCTTCTAACTCTTTGGCTTTAGCTGCCTTAATAACCAGTTCTTTTTGTGCTTTTTCAGCAGCTACCACTTTCGGGTCTGGTTGATTTTGATACATGATAAAAATCAAAATAGCAAAAATTAATACAAAACCTATAATCGAATTGCGGTCAAATTTTTTTTGTTCCATTGTAATTAAAAAAATTTTTAAATTTAAAGTGTACTGAAACGAAATCGCTTCTAGTTATTTTTTCTTTGATTGAACTGCTGCTGCCACAAAATTCACAAAAATAGGATGCGGATTCGCTACCGTACTTTTATATTCTGGATGGTATTGTACCCCAATAAAAAACGGATGCTCTTTTATTTCGACAATTTCAACCAATCCTGTATCTGGGTTAACTCCAGAAGCAATTAATCCTGCGTTTTGCAATTGTGCCACATAATTGCTGTTGTATTCATAACGATGACGGTGACGTTCCGAAATAGTGTCTTTCCCGTATATTTTATAGGCTAATGAATCTTGTTTTATGTCACATTTCCATGCTCCTAAACGCATCGTTCCGCCTTTGTCTGTAATTGTTTTCTGCTCTTCCATTAAGTTTACAACAGGGTGTGCCGTTTGCTCATTCATTTCTGTAGAATTAGCATCAGCCATACCTAAAACATTTCTAGAATATTCAATAATTGCCATTTGCATACCCAAACAAATACCAAAGAAAGGAATTTTATTTTCACGAGCGTAACGAACTGCTTCTATTTTACCTTCAATTCCTCTTTCTCCAAAACCTGGAGCAACAAGTATTCCATCTAAATTAGCAAATTTTTCGCTCAAATTAGTAGCATCAATATGCTCAGAATGTATTGATATTACATTAACTTTAGTTTCATTAGCAGCACCAGCATGAATAAACGCTTCTAAAATAGATTTGTAACAATCTTGCATTTCTACATATTTACCAATCAATCCAATATTTACTGTGTGTTTTGGATTTTTCAATCGCTTTAAAAAGATGTTCCAATTTTTTAAATCTGGAGCTGCTTTTTTAGGCAAATCTAATTTCTTTAACGCCACAATATCAAGTCCTTCTTCTAACATAAGATTAGGGACTTCATAAATAGTAGCTGCATCTATAGATTGAATAACGGCTTCCCTTTTTACATTACAAAACAAAGCTAATTTATTTCGTAATTCTTCTGACAATTCATGTTCTGTTCTACAAACTAAAATGTCCGCTTTAATTCCGCTTTCCATCAACGTTTTTACAGAATGCTGTGTTGGCTTTGTTTTTAACTCACCAGCAGCAGCTAAATAAGGAACTAAAGTCAAATGAATTACAATAGCATTATTTTCGCCTAAATCCCAAACCAATTGTCTAACAGACTCGATGTAAGGCAAAGATTCTATATCACCAACCGTTCCACCAATTTCAGTAATTACAATATCAAAGTCACCTGAATTACCAAGCAACTGCATTCTATCTTTTATTTCATTGGTAATATGAGGTACTACTTGTACCGTTTTACCAAGAAACTCTCCTCTTCTTTCTTTTTCAATAACCGAAAGATATATTCTACCAGTGGTAACATTATTGGCTTGTGAAGTAGGAACATTCAAGAAACGCTCATAATGTCCTAAATCTAAATCGGTTTCTGCACCATCGTCAGTAACGTAACATTCCCCATGTTCATAAGGATTTAATGTTCCTGGATCTACATTAATATAAGGGTCAAACTTTTGAATAGTTGTACGGTAACCTCTTGCTTGTAACAATTTTGCCAAAGAGGCTGCAATGATCCCTTTCCCTAAAGAAGAAGTCACACCGCCTGTAACAAAAATATATTTCGTCTGATTCATTCTGTTGTTGTTTGTGTTGTAGTTGTGTAAAAAAACGTGGCAAAAGTACGAATTAAATTAGAGAAATTGCCAAATAGATAATGAGAAAATAAAGAGATAATTTAATTAGAAATTTTATACTAGGAACATAAAAAAAAGCTACTTCATTTTATATTGTATCCTAAATTTCAAAAATCAGTTTATGAATTTGGTTTTGGATACTTTTTCTTAATGTTTCTGATTAATTCCTCTAAGCCATTAAGTTTCAATTCATATATTAATTTCAATTGTTCTCCTAATTCTCCTTTTGGAAAACCTTTATTGCTATACCAAACGATGTAATACTCCGGAATATCTATAAGAAACCAACCTTCGTATTTTCCGAAAGGCATTTTTGTATGAGCTAATTTTATAAGTTGTTGTTGGTTTTGATCCATTTTATAAAAAGAAAAAAGAAGTAAGATTAAAGATTTCCTTTACACTTACTTCTTTTTTATATAATTGATTATTATTTCCAGTTAAAAGTAATTCGCTTTTCAACCTCTGGATGTAAACTTAAAAATACAGGACAAGTCATTGCTGCTCTTTCAAGAATCGTTTTGCTTTTTTGATCATTGGTTCCTTGCATCTGAAAAATAATTTCAATAGAACCAATACGTCTTGGTTCTGCATTCATAATCTTTACAACTTCTGCAGTCGAACCTTTCAAATCCACTTCTAAATCTCTTGATTTGATTCCCATTATGGTCATCATACAAGTTGCCAAAGCATTTGCAACTGTATCCGTTGGAGAAAAAGCTTCTCCTTTACCATTATTATCTACCGGTGCGTCTGAAAGAATTTCAGTTCCCGATTGTAAATGAATTGAAGATGTCCTTAAATCTCCTAAGTAAGTTACTTTTGATGTCATTAGTTTGCCTCTTTAATAGTTAAATCAGTATCGTAGTACAAAATATAAATTCCTTTATTTGCATAACCGCCACCTTCTTTTTTATAAAATTCAAATTTATTATCTACTTGCTCTGTGGCAGTATTATCAATAGTTTCTTGATATTTTTTATCTTGTGCCAAACGCATCATAGTATCAAAAGTGATATCAAATCCTCGAGTTGCAAAAACATTTGGGTCAATTTTATTTTTCTTCTTAAATTCTTTTTCAAAAATCAGTGCTTCTGGAGATTCATTTTCACGATTGACAGAAGGATAAGTCAACTTTAGTTTTGCAAGGTTTGCAATACTTACTTCATCTGTATCTAAAGTTTCATTAGGCTCTAATATAACCAGCTGAACCTTATAAGTTGTCATAGCGCTTAACATTGCTGCTATTGTTGATTTTATCATTCCTGTGTTTCCCGTTTCCATTACAACATAGTTTATCTTATCGAGCACAAATAAACTTTTTAAATTTTCTGCAGAAACCGCACCATTCTCAGTCAAAGTCGAGAACTTAACATCTTTATGATTCTCCTTGATAAACTGAATAATAGAAAGTTTCTTTTTATCGACCACAGCAATCATATTCCCATTTTTAGAACGCATATAATCAAACATAGCATTTTTCACAGCATCTGGAGAGGGAACTGATTGATACACATTTGCAAAAGACACTACTTGATCTTTTGATAAAGGCGAAATTACAGGAACTTGGTTTTGCATTAATAATTCGGCTGTTTTCTCCACATTACTTTGATAAAATGGTCCAATAACAACATCTGAATTTTGCAAATTATTATTCTTTACAATTGCACTAACCAACGAACTATTTTTGGTTTCTTGAGAATCATAAATAGCAATATCAATAGGAAGTCCTAAAACTTTAGCGGAATCTATAGCCATTAGTGCTCCCGCATAAAAATCTAAAGTCATATTAAGAAACTTATCCTTTTTTAAACGTTTTGCAGTCGAATTTAGCGTATCACCTTCAATTTTAGCTATATTAAAAGGTAATAGTAGCGCTAGCTTTTTTCTAGCAGTTGTTGCGTTTTTAGACAAAGCAACGTAGTCTTTTTTAACTTCCTGAGTAACCACTACTGAACTAGGAATTTTCAAAATCATACCCTCGATCACACCTTCTAATAAAGTAGGATTAATTTTGATAAGTTCTTCTTGGTTCATGCCAAACATCTTAGAAAGTCCATACAATGTCTCTTTAGGCTTTACAATATATTCTTGAAATGTTTTCTTATCAACTACTTGTACTGGAGCGGCTACTACAATCTCCTTTTTAGATTCTGCAATTACAGGAGCAACCTCTTGTTTAGGTGCTTTGCCTTTCACTAACAATTTAAAACCTTCAGGCAAATTAGAAACAACCTCAGGATTTTTTCGCTCTAATTCTTCTATTGTGATTCCGTATTGTTTAGCAATAGAATACTTTGTTTCTTTTGGTAAAACAAGATGATATATTGCTTTTTCTGGGGCTTCAGCAGTGCTTTTTATATTCTTTTTTGATGGGATTATCAAAGTTTGACCAATTTGCAAACCCTCTTTTTCAAGAAATGGATTAGCTTGTTTCAGTAACTCGTCAGAGATACCATATTTTTTTTCAATACCATACAAAGTCTCCTTCGCTACTACTTGATGCGACACCCCTTCCGGAGTAGTCTTAGCTGGAATAGCAAAAGGCAGTTTTACAGATATCGACGGAATCAACAAAACACTTTTAGGTTTTAAACCTGCTTGCGCATCCGGATTCAGTTGGTAAATATCGTTAGGAGTTACATTGTATTTCTCAGCAATCTGACTAATTGTTTCTCCTTTTTCAACTTTATGTGTTATCGTCTTTTGAGCAAAAGCTCCGCAATTAAACAACAAAGTAGTCATACAAATTGCAAAAAAATGTTTCATCTTATTTATTTATAAAAATTATTCAAATCAGTAACAAAAATAACGGTATCAAATTTTATTCCAAAAATTTGATACCGTTTATACAAAGAACATTCTGAGAATGATGTTCTACAGAAGATAAAAATCTAAATTATTCCCACTCAATAGTTGCTGGTGGTTTAGAGCTTATGTCATACACTACTCTATTGACACCTCTTACTTTATTGATAATATCATTTGATACTTTCATCAAGAAATCATAAGGTAAATGAACCCAGTCAGCTGTCATACCATCTGTAGATTCTACAGCACGTAAGGCTACTACTTTTTCGTAGGTACGCTCATCACCCATTACTCCTACACTATTTACAGGAAGAAGAATTGCGCCAGCTTGCCATACTTTATCGTATAATCCCCAAGATTTTAATCCATCGATAAATACAGCATCTACATCTTGTAAAATTTGTACTTTCTCCGGTGTAATATCTCCTAGAATCCTAATGGATAATCCAGGTCCAGGAAAAGGATGCCTTCCTAATAATTCAGGATCAATTCCTAGTGACGCTCCTACTCTACGTACTTCATCTTTAAAAAGCATACGTAAAGGTTCCACAATTTTCAATTTCATGTAATCAGGTAAACCCCCTACATTATGGTGTGATTTTATCGTTGCCGATGGCCCTTTAACAGAAACGGACTCAATAACATCAGGATATATGGTTCCTTGTGCTAACCATTTTACATCTTTAATCAGTTGAGATTCATCATCAAAAACTTCAATAAAAACACGTCCAATTATTTTACGTTTGGTTTCTGGATCACTAACTCCTGCTAACTCAGATAAGAAACGATCGCCTGCATCTACTCCTTTTACATTTAAGCCCATTCCTTTGTATTGATCTAATACACTTTGGAATTCATTCTTACGGAGTAATCCATTATTAACAAAAATACAATATAAATTTTTTCCAATAGCTTGATGCAATAAAACTGCCGCTACGGTAGAATCTACGCCTCCCGAAAGCCCAAGAACTACTTTATCATCTTGCAATTTCTCTTTAAGTTCAGCCACCATGTCTTCAACAAAAGCATTTGGCGTAAAATTTTGAGGAACTTCAGCAATTTTAACTAAGAAATTCTCTAACATTTTTGAGCCATCCGTAGAGTGAAAAACTTCTGGATGGTATTGAATTGCATAAGTAGTTTCGCCTTCAATTTTGTAAGCTGCAAATTCTACATCGTGAGTACTTGCTAGTTTTACGCCATTTGTAGGCAAAGCTTTTATACTGTCGCTATGACTCATCCAAACCTGACTGTTCTCTGAAACTCCTTCAAAGAAAACTTCATCCTGTTTTATAAAAGATAAATTAGCCCTACCATATTCTCTTGTGTTTGAAGCCGCAACTTCGCCACCACTAAAATGAGCTAAATATTGCGCTCCGTAACAAACGGCAAGCAAAGGTAGTTTTCCTCTAATTTGAGATAAATCCGGATGAGGCGCATCTTCTGCTCGCACAGAAAAAGGGCTACCTCCAAGAATTACCGCTTTATAAGATGATAAATCAGTTGGAAAATTATTGTATGGGAAAATTTCGCAGAATATATTTAATTCGCGAACTCTACGCGCAATAAGCTGTGTATATTGCGATCCGAAATCTAAAATAAGTACGTTGTGTTGCATGCGCAAAAATACTTTTAATATTTTGAATTGAAAAATTGAATTTTGAAAATATTCAATTTATTTTATCAAAGTTTAATTTATAAGGTTTTTGACTCTATCATAAATACGCTAACATCAAAAAACTTTATACTAAAGAAATGATTTCAAAAAAAATAAATAGTTCTTTTTACAAAATCAAAATTTATAAAAACTCCTCAAATTAGTTATCAACATGAATATATAAAAAAGACCTCTGAATCAAACTCAGAAGTCTTTTTTTTAACTCTTATAATTTTAAAAATTACTCTTTTACTAATATTATAGTTGCTTTAAAGCCAGTTCCAAGATTCCATTGACTAGCAGAAATCAATCCGCCTTTATCATCATAGACTTTAAATTCTGCTGTATTGGGCCCAGAACTTCCTTGGTTTAACGCTTCAAAATCAATTTTATTAAATCCTTTTTCTAATACAATTTCAAAACCTTTAAATTCACTATCCAAGTTTACCTGATACTGTATCACTTTATCATTAAGATATACTCGGATCTGATCTCCATCTACATATGCAGCATCACGATACATAACCTTTGCAGTAGTTGAACCTGTTGGGTAACTTCCTAAATTTTGATTTTTTCTATACACAATACCCTCAGTATTATCCTCTTTTTTGTTCCATTTATCTCTATAAACATCTCCAGGATTAATAAACTCATTCTTTGGAATCATTGAAAAATTATTCGCAGGAGCTATAGTACCCGTTGGTTTTGGGTTAGGATTAAAAATTTCAGGATTTTTAAACACGTTTGGTTTTGTAATAGGAGGAATATCTAACTTAGGTGGTGTTTCTTTTTTAATTTTTGGAGCATTATTTTTAGGTGGAATCGCTTTAAACTTAGAGTTGAATTCACTCTGAGCGTATCCACTTAAAGACATTGTAATTATAATAAATAAGAATAAAATCCTTTTCATAACTTTCAAATTAATTTAACTGTGCTTGTATATTTTTAAAAATAAAAAACATTTACCATTTAATCACAAATCATATTGTATTTTAACTTTCATTTATAACTCAAAAGACTCGTTTTTATTGCAATTTCTAGCAGAAATAACTATTTGATGCAAAACAAAAATCAAATTTTTAAATTATAAATCTATATTCTTTATTTATGATTTTTCTCTAAATTGCAAAAAATATACCAAAAACGAAATTTAAATCCATAAAATCTAAAATCCTCTAAAAATCAAGCAAAATGAAAAGACAAAACATACTTACAGGCTCTCCTTGGGAAGAAAAAATGGGTTATTGTCGCGCAGTACGAATAGGAAATACTGTTGAAGTATCAGGAACAGTAGCTATAATTGATGGTGTAAATGTAAAATCAAACGATGCACACGCACAAACACTAAATATTTTAGAAAGAGTAGAAAAAGTACTAGAAGAACTTCACGTAAGTATGGAAGATGTTATTCGCACAAGAATATTTACTACTGATGTTTCCTTATTTGAAGAAATAGCAAGCGCTCACGCTAAGTTTTTTAAAAACATAAAACCAACTACTGGTTTTTATGGCATCAAGCAACTTGTAGCACCTGAATATTTAGTAGAAATAGAATTTACTGCAATTGCTAATGAAAAATAGTAATTCGATTGAGATTATAATACTTTTGCAAAAAACACATTTCCATTGACCAAATGATTTTAGAAAAAAGCAAAAACACTTTATTTACTGCTCTCAAATGGATCATCATTTGCACTATAATAGGTATTCTTTCTGGATCAGCTTCCGCATTTTTTTTAATAGCTTTAGAATGGACTACTCATTACAGAGAAGAGAATAATTGGATAATTTGGTTCTTACCTTTAGGCGGTTTACTCATAGGATTAAGTTATTATTACTGGGGACAGTCAGTTGTAAAAGGTAATAATTTATTAATAGAGGAATACGAAAATCCACAAAAAACAATTCCATTAAAAATGGCTCCTTTAGTGCTTTTTGGCACTTTAATCACTCATCTTTTTGGAGGTTCTGCAGGTCGTGAAGGAACAGCCGTACAAATGGGAGGAGCCATTGCCGATCAATTTACAGGTCTTTTTAAACTTGACAAAAGTGACAGAAAAACAATTTTAATTTTAGGAATAAGCGCTGGATTTGCCTCTATTTTTGGAACGCCTTTAGCAGGAGCATTATTTGCTTTAGAAGTGGTTATCTTTAGCAAAATGAATTTAAAAAGTGTGCCTCTTTCTTTTTTAACCGCTTATGTTGGCTACTACACCGTTGAAATCTGGCACGTAAAACATACGATTTACTCGATTCCATTTGTTCCAGAAATGAGTTTAACTACTTTATTCTGGATCTTTCTTGTGAGTATCTTATTTGGTTTAGCAGCGATGTTGTTTTCTAGAAGTACGCATTTATGGGGGGATTTATTTTCTAAAACTATCGCCTATCCACCATTTCGCCCTTTTGTGGGTGGAATCATTTTGGCAACAGCTTTATTTTTTATTGGAACTTCAAAATATACAGGTTTAGGAGTTCCTGTGATCGTAGAGGCATTCTCCACTCCTAATGCTCCCTATGACTTTTTGATGAAAATATTATTTACTGGTTTTACTCTAGGCGCAGGTTTTAAAGGTGGTGAAGTAACCCCTTTGTTTTTTGTAGGTGCAACTTTAGGGAGTGCTTTATCTCTTATTGTACCGCTACCAATAGCGCTATTAGCAGGAATGGGATTCGTAGCAGTATTTTCTGGAGCCACACACACACCAATTGCTTGTACCGTAATGGGATTGGAACTATTTGGACTTGAAAGTGGCTTATTTATTGGTTTGGCATGCCTAATTGCTTACTTTTTTTCAGGATCAGTAGGCATCTATAAAACCCAAATTGTAAAAGGACCTAAATACCATTTATATCAAAAATTTAAAAGAAAAGAAACAGACCTTTTATAATAGGTGAAAATCGTGTTAATGATTTCAAGATTAGCGTAAAAAAATGTAATTTCGCACTCTATGAAAATACAAGACATTCAAGCGATTCAGTTGTTATTATCAACTCCAAAAAAGATTGCCATAATCCCACACCGAGGTCCTGATGGGGATGCGATGGGTTCAACCTTAGCACTATATCATTTTTTAATAAAAAACAATCATCAACCGGTTGTGGTTTCTCCCAATGAATTTCCAGACTTTTTGGCTTGGATGCCTGGATCAGAAACCGTTAAAATATTTGAAAAAGACAAAGAAAACTGCACAAAAATACTCGAAGAAGCAGAACTTATTTTCACTTTAGATTTTAATGCTTTGCACCGTACAGGTGAAATGGAATACGTTTTAGAAAAACTTACAGCTCCATTTATTATGATTGATCATCACCAAAAACCGGATGATTACGCTGCTGTTACGTATTCTGATACATCATTTGGTTCTACTTGTGAAATGATATATAACTTCATTTCCTTTCTTGGAAAAAAAGAAGACATTGACAAAACGATCGGAACATGTATTTACACTGGAATTTTAACTGATTCAGGTTCTTTCCGTTTTCCAAAAACAACCGGAAACACTCATAGAATTGTAGCTGAATTAATTGATTTGGGGGTAGAGAATACAGAAATTCCAACGCTACTTTTTGACAATAGCGGTTTTGAACGCTTGCAATTATTAGGTAGAGCGCTTCAAAACATGAAAGTCATAACAGAACACAAAACAGCATATACGACTCTGACTCAAGAAGAATTAAATTTTTTCAATTATGTAAAAGGAGATACAGAAGGAATAGTAAATTATGGATTAAGCATTAAAGGAATTCATTTCGCAGCAATTTTCATTGAAAATAAAGAAGAGAAAATAATTAAGATCTCTTTCCGTTCACAAGGGGAATTCGATGTAAATCAGTTTGCTAGAGATCATTTTCAAGGTGGTGGACACCGCAATGCCGCTGGAGGAAAATCAGAATTAACAATGCAAGAGACAATACAGAAATTTGAAGATTTAGTCATGAAAACAAGCTTATAAACTAATGAAAAACATTAAAATAATTACCTTTACTCTTTTAGTACTCGCATTCGTTTCTAGCTGTAAACAACATCAAGAAGCCAGAAGACCTATTTCGCAAGCTTCGGGTAGCTTTATGAAAAAATCAATAGTGCGAAATAAAAAACTAGTTGCTACTGAAGAAACTCAAATTAAAGATTTAATAAAAAGCAATCCATCTGTAAAATATTTAGCTTCTAAAAAAGGATATTGGTATACTTATGTAGCACAAAATAAATTAGATTCTCTTACGCCTAAAAAAGGAGATGTAGCCTTTTTTGATTATGAAATCAAAGATTTACAAGGAAATATCATCTATTCAGAACTAGAACTAAGACCACAAATTTATTATGTTGACAAACAAAATATCATGATGGGTTTGAGAGATGGTATCAAATTAATGCGTAAAAATGAAGAAGTAAATTTTCTTTTTCCATCAAATATGGCTTACGGTTACCACGGTGATGATAAAAAAATAGGTGTTAATCAACCTATAATTTGTACTGTTACACTACGTGATTTTAAATCTGAGGTAGCCTACAAAAAACAAAATCAAATAAAATTAAAAACACCTGCAGTAACGCCGCAAGTTCAAGAGGCAACTCCAATAACAAACAAACCAAAAGACACTTTAAACTAATAAAATTAAACTTAGAAATGAAAAAAAAGATCTTATTCCTACTACTTGTAATTGCTTCGTTTTATTCTTGTAAAGAAAATCACAACAATCTTCCAGACGGATTATATGCAAAAATTGAAACTAATAAAGGAGATATAATTGTAAAATTAAATTTCGAAAAAGCACCTATAACTGTTGCCAATTTTGTGGCCTTAGCTGAAGGAAAAAATGAATTTGTTACCAATGAGAATTTAAAAAACAGACCTTTTTTTGACGGATTAAAATTTCACCGTGTAATCAAAGATTTCATGATACAAACTGGCGATCCTTTAGGTACAGGATCTGGAGATACTGGTTATAAATTTAAGGATGAATTTTCAGATTTACAATTTAACGATGCTGGTGTTTTAGCAATGGCTAATAATGGACCTGCTACAAACAGCAGTCAATTTTTTATTACACATGTTGCTACACCTTGGTTAGAAGGAAAGCACACTATTTTTGGTCACGTTGTAGAGAACGGAATGGACAATGTAAATAAAATAGAACAAGAAGATTATATCAATAAAGTAACCATTATTAGAAATGGAGAAGCCGCAAAAAAATTCAATGCGGTAAAAGTATTTAATGATTATTTTTCGGTAGAAGCAGAAATCCAAAAGAAAAAAGCTAGTATTGACGCTGAAAACAAGAAGGTTTACGATGAAAAATACAAAAGTGTTCGAGAGGCAAAAATTGCTTATTTCGATAACTTGAAAGCAAAAGCAATAACAACGCCATCTGGTTTAGAATATGTAATTACAAAGAAAAGTGGCGGAAAAAAACCTGCAAAAGGAGCAAATATTTTCATTCATTATGCAGGTTTCCTAGAAGATGGAGAGTTGTTTGATGCAAGTGTAGAAAGTGTTTCTAAAAGCTTTGGTAAATACGACGAAAACAGAGCGGCTCAAAATGGTTACCAACCGATTCCTTTTCAAGCAGGTAAAAAAGACGGCATGATTCCTGGTTTCATTGAAGGTATTGAACAATTATTTTTTGGAGATAAAGCTGTCATTTTTATTCCTTCTCGTTTAGGATATGGAGCAGCTGGAGCTGGAGGAGTTATTCCGCCAAATGCCAACATAATCTTTGAGATTGAATTATTAGAAAGAATGCCCCAATAATAAATTAGATTTAGTATTTAAAAAAGTTACATCATTAAATTATAAAAAAATGAAATTTAAAATTCTATTTTTATTGTTTCTAGGAATGGCTAACGTACATTCTCAGGCAAGTAAAAAAACAACTACTGCAAAAAAACCAGCAACTGCTGTAAACAAAGCCACAAAACCTGTTGCAAAAAAACCTGCTGTTATTGAAGGAATTTTTGCTACAATGGCAACCAACAAAGGAAATATCACTATTGAACTAGAATACAAAAAAGCACCAGTAACGGTGGCCAATTTTATTGCACTTTCTGAAGGAAAAAATACATTTGTTACTGACGAAAAATTAAAAGAAAAACCTTTTTTTGATGGTTTAAAATTTCACCGTGTGATTAAGGATTTCATGATTCAAGGCGGAGATCCATCTGGAAATGGTTCTGGAGGACCAGGATACGCATTCAAGGATGAGTTTACTGATTTAAAACACGACAAACCAGGAATTCTTTCTATGGCCAATTCCGGACCAACTACAAACGGAAGTCAATTTTTCATTACACATAAGGAAACACCTTGGTTAGATGGAAAACATACTGTATTTGGTCACGTGACTGAAGGGATGAATGTGGTAAATAGCATCGAACAAAATGATGTTATTACAAAAGTTACCATCATTAGAAAAGGCGCCGAAGCACAAAAATTTGATGCGCCAAAAGTATTCTCCGATTATTTCAACAATAAGTCAGAAGAACAAAAGAAAAAGGACGCTACTCTTGCTGAAAACAAAGCCAAACAAGCTGCTGTTCTAGCCGAGGCTAAAAAAGCATATTTAGAAAAATATGGTTCTGTTGTAGGAGCAAAGGCTGCTTATCTTTCAACTGCAAAAGCAACCGCTACCACTACTCCATCAGGACTAATGTACAAAATCATCAAAAAAGGGAGCGGTGTAAAACCAGCAGACAAAAGCACTTTCTTTTTTCACTATGCTGGCTATTTTGAAGACGGAACATTATTTGACAGTAGTTATGAAGAGGTTACTAAAGAATTTGGAAAATATGATGCAAATAGAGCCGCACAAAACGGATATCAAGCTTTCCCTTTTGAAGCAGGTAAAAAAGATGGAATGATTCCTGGTTTTATAGAAGCATTAGCAACAATGTCTTACGGAGAAAAAGTAATAGCATTTCTTCCAGCTAATTTAGCCTATGGAGAAAGAGGTGCTGGTGAGGTAATACCGCCAAATACCAATTTAGTATTTGAATTAGAAATGTTTGAAAAACAACCTACTTCAAAATAATAAATCTAAAATAATACCAAATAAAAAAACCGATAGTTTAACGCTATCGGTTTTTTTATACCTTATTATTACTTATTTTTTTACTGGAAATTTCCAATCAAATTCGTCTTTTTGATTGATAATAGCGCCTATTTCAAACTTAACAACTTCATCAAATTCAGTTTGAAAAATAATCCAATTTTCTTCATTAAAATAATTTTCAAAAGTATCAAACTCTTCTTGAGTAAACTTAATTATCCCTTTAGCCGTTAGATCTTTCTTAACATCTTTTATTTTTTTATCAATAATTTTATTTCCAAAAAGTTCTAATTCAGGACTCGATGCCACCATATAACCCAATCTAAAATCTTCCTCTACATAAAAAGTCAAACGTATTTTTTGCTTATTGTAAGCATAAATCACATTATCATCTTCGTCTTTGTAATTGCGATCTGGCTTACCATAAATTGCCGTTACATCATTTTGTTTCATTCCGAAAATGAGTTTATCAATTCCGTTTTTTGGGTTTATTATCATCTGTAGCTCTTTATTATTATTTACTGTATTGCACAAAAACCATTTTTACACAAATAAAAAGGAATCCTGCTTGTTTATTGAACCACAAAGTTCGCAAAGTTTTTTACATAGTTTCTATCTTTTTCAAAAAAGAATTTAAGCATACCTATCAATTTACATCTTTACAATTATTATTTGGGCGTGACCTTACTTCCACTAGCGTTACAGTAAGGTCGGGCTATTTACTACAATCTCCTCATTTACTGAGGCAAATAAGGAGGATTTCCGCTTCTATCCCTCACGCAACTTAAAAAAGTTTCTATACTATTTTAAAGAAATCTAGTGTATCTAAAACCTCCTTTTTCTTAATATTTTTCCTAATTTAGATCCGCAAAACAACAAACCAGTTTGTTGCATAAAATAACACGAAACTTAAACTAAAAAAATGAAACTACTACACAACTACTTCCTACTCTGTTTCTTGCTGATTAGCATAATTCCATCTTATTCTCAAAAGGAAAAATCAAAAGAATTTAAGGTAGATTTCGAAAAATTCACTTTAAAAAATGGCCTACAAGTCATCTTACATGTTGATAGATCAGATCCTGTTGTTGCAGTTGCCTTAACCAGCCATGTAGGTTCTGCCAGAGAAAAAGTAGGTAGAACTGGATTTGCCCATTTATTTGAGCACCTTCTTTTTTTAGAATCGGAAAACTTAGGCAAAGGAGGTTTAGATAAAATGAGTGCAAGAATTGGTGGTGAGGGAGCCAATGGATCCACAAGTAGGGACCGTACAAATTATTTTCAAACGGTACCTAAAGATGCATTAGAAAAAATGATTTGGGCAGAAGCCGATAAATTAGGATATTTTATCAATACAGTGACCGATCCTGTTTTAGCAAAAGAAAAACAAGTTGTAAAAAATGAAAAAAGACAGAGTTACGACAACAAACCATACGGGAATACTTTCTCTGTAATTTCTAAAAACTTGTACCCAACAACTCATCCTTACAACTGGGATGTAATAGGCTCATTAGAAGATTTACAAAATGCTACTTTAGAAGATGTAAAAAGTTTTTACAATCGTTGGTATGTTCCCAATAACGTAACATTAACCATAGCTGGAGATTTTGATGTAAATCAAACTAAAATATGGGTTGAAAAATACTTTGGGGAAATTAAAAGAGGAGAAGCAATTCCAAAAATGGAAAAACAAGCTGTAACTCTAGCAGAAACAAAAAAATTATACTACGAAGATAATTTTGCACGCCTACCACAACTAACATTGACATGGCCTTCTGTATATGAATATCATCCAGACAGTTATGCGTTAGAGGTTCTAGCAACATATCTTTCTACTGGAAAAAAAGCTCCTTTATACCAATCTTTAGTTGAAGATAAGAAACTAACCGACGCTGTTGCTTTGTACCAATACAATTCTGAAATAGCAGGTCAATATATGCTAAGCGTTACTGCTTTTGAAAAAACAAATTTAAATGAAGTAATGGATGGTATCAACCAAGGCTTTAAAGAATTTGAAGCAAAAGGAATATCAGAGCAAGACTTAAATCGTATAAAAGCAGGACAAGAAACTGCTTTTTACACCAATTTATCTAGTGTTCTTGGCAAAGGATTTCAGCTAGCACAATATGAGATTTTTGCTGGCGATCCAGGCTACATTACTCAAGATGTAAAAAATATTCTTGCAGTAACTCCCGCTGATGTTATGAGAGTATATGAAAAATACATCAAAGGAAAACATTTTGTAGCAACTAGTTTTGTTCCAAAAGGAGAAGCTAATTTAGCCTTAAAAGGTTCAGTTTTAGCCACTGTTGTCGAAGAGAAAATTGTTGACGGAAAAGAAGATGCATTTGATGCAAGTGTTGCTGCAACCTACCAAAAAACACCTTCATCATTTGACAGAAGTGTGGAACCAGCATATGGAGAAAGTCCAGATGTAAAACTTCCTACTGTATGGAAAAATAATCTATCCTCTGGATTAAAACTCATCGGTATCGAAAATCACGAAGTTCCTCTTACTCAATTTCTATTGCAAATCAAAGGTGGAATGTTATTAGAGGAAAAAAATAAAATTGGTGTTTCAAATATGTTGGCAGAGCTGATGACAAAAGGAACAAAAAACAAAACTCCTGAAGAACTTGAAAACGCCATTGAAAGCCTTGGTGCTACCATTAAAGCTTACGCAACGGATGAAGGAATTTTTATTTCTGGAAATTCATTAGCAAAAAATTACAGTGCAACTATGGCATTAGTAGAAGAAATAATAATGCAACCTAGATGGGATTTAAAGGAATTTGATCTAATTAAACAAAGTACTTTAAGCACAATTCAACAGCAAAAAGCAGAACCTAACAGTATTGCAAAAAATGAATTTAAAAAATTAATTTACGGAAAAGAATCTATTTTATCTCATAATAGAATTGGAGAAGAGCAGACTTTAAAAAACATCTCAATAGATGATTTAAAAAAGTTTTATGCTGCTAATAGCTCTCCATCAGTTTCTATTTTTCAAATTGTTGGTGATGTTTCACAAAACGAAGTAACTAAATCATTAGCAAGTTTAAATAAAAACTGGAAAGCTAAGAAAGTTATTATTCCTGCAGTAAAAACTCCAGATGGAATAGCAAACTCTAAAATATACTTTTACGATGTTCCTGGAGCAAAACAATCCGTGATTAGAATCGGTTATCTTGCTCTAGCTGCAACTGATGCTGATTTTTATCCAGCAGAAATAATGAATTACCGTTTGGGTGGCGGTGGTTTTGCATCACAACTTACGCAAGAGTTACGTGAGGGAAAAGGATATACTTATGGTATTGGATCTTCTTTTTCTGGTTCTACAAATAAAGGTGCTTTTGTTATTGGGAGCGGAGTACGTTCTAATATAACATTTGAATCAGTTAGTTTGATAAAAGAAATAGTAGAAAATTATGGTAAAAAATTCAACGATAATGATCTAGAAGTTACTAAAGGATATTTGATTAAAAGCAATGCTAGAGCTTTTGAAACATTGGGTGCAAAACTAGGAATGTTATATGATATTAGCAATTACAACTACCCAAATGACTATGCTAAAAAACAAGAAGATATTGTAAAAAACACTTCTATATCTGATATAAAAAGACTTTCTGAAAAATATTTGAATGCGGATAAAATGATCTACTTGATAGTAGGAGATGCAGCAACGCAATTGAAAAAATTAGAGGAAATAGGATTTGGTAAACCTATACTTCTGAATGAATCAGTAACAAAATAATTCAGATTTACAATAGTAGTATAAACGGGTATTACTATTAATTTTTAGCCCAGATCGAAGTAAAAAGCCCGGACTAAAAAATAATAATTTTTCTTGTCTTGAAAGAGCTCTTCCCGATACATCGGAAAGAGCTCCTTTCAGGATTTAGAAAAATATTTTATTTTAGGAGGACTTGTAACGAAGCGCTGGATGAGCTTCTAAAAAAATTACTCCGCCATTTCATCGTAACGCTGAGGAACTTGTGGATCGTAAAGAGCACATTTAAATTCCTCCATCACACCAACTAGCGTATCCATGGTCTTACCTTCGGTGCCGTAACAGTCAATTTTTATACTTTGTGGTGTTGTTCTTACCTGAAAAGCACCTACTCCGTCAGTGTTTTTCCAACTTTTATCATCTACTTTTTCCCATTTTGAGAAAACAGATGCAATTCTGTTCAAAATAACCTGAACAGGAAGTGGTTCTAAACCTTCAATTTCGGGTTGTTCCTCGCTAATTGCCTCGTAAACTTCATGATGGTTTAAATAAATTCCCTCAAGATAATTCCAAAAAAGTAATTCGTACATGTTTAAATAGTTGAATATTGAACATGGATAGATTTAAAATCCAACCATAAGCAATGGTTAATTAATATTCGAATGTTCCGTATTCGCTTGTAATTGTTAGTTTTTTTGTTTCAGATTCAGTTACTCTACCCACAATTTGTGCCTCAACATTAAATGATTTAGAAATCGCAATAATATCTTCAGCTACATTTTCTGGAACGTAAATTTCCATTCTATGTCCACAATTAAATACTTGATACATTTCTTTCCAATCTGTTTTAGATTGTTCTTGTATCAATTGAAACAAAGGTGGAACTGGAAATAAATTATCTTTTATGATGTGTAAATTCTCTACAAAATGTAAAATTTTAGTTTGTGCTCCTCCACTGCAATGCACCATTCCGTGAATTTCATCTGAACTGTACTTATCCAAAATCTTCTTGATTATTGGTGCATAGGTTCGTGTTGGTGAAAGCACTAATTGCCCAGCGTCAATAGGAGAATTAGCTACTTTATCTGTCAAGTTTACTTGTCCTGAATAAATAAGATCTTCCGGAACTGCTGCATCATAACTTTCTGGGTATTTTTTTGCCAAATACTTACCAAAAACGTCATGTCGAGCAGAGGTAAGTCCGTTACTTCCCATTCCGCCATTATAACTTTTCTCGTATGTAGCCTGACCAAAAGAAGCCAATCCAACAATTACATCACCTGCTTTTATATTGGCATTATCAATTACTTTACTTCGTTTCATCCTAGCGGTTACCGTAGAATCAACAATAATAGTTCTCACAATATCACCAACATCTGCTGTTTCGCCACCTGTGGAATGAATAGTAACACCAAAAGAATCTAATTCTTTAATCAGCTCTTCTGTTCCATTTATAATTGCAGAAAGAACTTCGCCCGGAATTAAGTTTTTATTTCTACCAATAGTAGATGAAAGCAAAATATTATCTGTTGCCCCTACACACAAAAGATCATCAATATTCATGATTAATGCATCTTGTGCAATACCTTTCCAAACTGAAATATCACCAGTTTCCTTCCAATACATATATGCTAAGGAAGATTTGGTTCCTGCACCATCAGCATGCATTATTAAACAGTAATCATCATCCTGGGTTAAATAATCGGGAACAATTTTACAGAAAGCTTGCGGAAACAATCCTTTATCAATATTTTTTATGGCATTATGCACATCTTCTTTCGCAGCAGAAACACCGCGAAGTGCATACCTTTTTGAAGTATCTGAACTCATGTAGTATAGTTGTAAATCCTGCTTTTAGGCAGATAGTTGTGGGGCAAAGATAATTATTTTTTTGGGTTTTGCCTATCGAGTCAGAGTAAGAGTTTACTGAAATCATAGCCTTATTTTAACGCCAAAAAAAAACACCTATTTGATAAGAAATAGGTGTTTTTATATTTTTTAAATTTATGTTATTCCCAATCTGGCATACTTGCATTAGCGAATAGTATTGTTCTTGAAACTCCAGTTGTAGTGTTAGCAGCCGGTGTATATTTTACAATATTTTTGGTCGATACTCCGTCATTAGAAGTATTCATTATAATTAGTTCGGCCTCATTGGGAGAATACCTCACATCCAAATCAACTGTTCCTGCAGGTTTCTCTAGTGAGATTTCGCTAGCAGTATTGGAACTAAAAACATATTGAAACACTCTAGTATCCAACTGTCTATAATTAGCATCTTCGTATCCAGAAACATCTCTTGTAAACACTAATTTTTGTCCTGTTATAGAAAAATTTAGACCTCCCATTGCTCCTGTTGTCCCAGACCAAACTTGAGAGAGAAGTACTCCAGTAGTACTGATTACATAAATTTCAGCATTGTAACCGTTGCTATCATTTACTTTTAAAGCAATTTTAGAACCATCATTACTCCAGTCGCATTCTGAAATAAATTTTCCATTTGGAGTTTGATAAATTTTAGTTAATCCACTTCCGTCACTATTGATTCTATATAATTTATCGAAGTACGGATAAATGATCTGACTACCCGATGTGTTCCAAGAAAAATTAAGGAAATCAGAATTAAATCCAGCAATAGGAATCGAGTTGGTTACTTTAAAAATTCCTGAACCATCTGGATTCATAGTATAAATATGATTTTGTGCACCGCTGGCTCTAATGAATGCAATTTTTTTAATTTGATTGTTTTTCCTAGGTCTCCAGCTATTTACATCTAAACTGGTCAGTCTTAATTGAGTTCCAGAATCATCACCAGAATAAATCACATTATTCTCAAAGCTCTTTTTTACAAATAAAAATCTAGCGCTACTAAAAGCAGTAGTGGTAAAACTGCGAACTGCGCTCAAAACAACTGGATTAATCCCATCTGAAACAGAAACCTGCCAATAATATTTTGTACTATAATTTAATCCTTTTAAAGTAAAGTTTGTTTTAGAAATATTAGGATAAATGACAACATCATCACTATTTTCTTTTCTTAAGCTAATTTCGTATTTCAAACTGTCTTTTTCAATATCTGTAGCAGTCCATGTTAAATTCAAATCTAATGTTTGATCTGTAGCATTGTCTAAAGGTTTAATTAACACTGGAGTAGTTGGAGGTTTATTGTTTGTTGTTGATAATTTAAGTTCGAAAACTATTTTTGACGTTTTATCGGTATTTACCGTTGCAGCTTCAAATTTTACAATGTAACCCTCTTTTTGAGCTTCAAATGAATAATCACCAACTTTCACATTATTAATAACAAACTTTCCTTCATCGTCAGTAAAAACAATACTAGTATTTGGGTTTGAAAAGACCTTAACATTCGCCAATGGTTTAAAATCAATTGCGCTCACCACTTTTCCTTCTACTGTCCCGTAATCTTCTCCAGTAAATTTTTCTTCACTACAAGAAAACAGCATTAAAAATAAAGTTAATAAAGTAATTTTGAGATAAGTATTTTTCATCAGTATAGAATTAAAATTATTAATGAGCTAGAATTAATTGATTTTGAAAACATTAAAAACCTTTCGTAACACGAGATTTTCTTATATTAGAAAGATAAATAGTTACTCCTAAACCAAAACGATAATAATAATCATCTCGCACTCCTCTTTTTATATAATCGATATTATCACTAAAATTTAGATTTTGCTCACCATACAATTTTATACCTAAATTATCGGTCGCCATATATTCGATACCAATTCCATATTGAACTTTAGCATGTAAGTTTTTGAAGGCTTTATTCATTCCAAATCCACCTCCAGCAAACACATAGGGACTTAATTTGTCTTTTGGTAACAAGATAAACTCTGTATTTAAATCGTAAGTTAAATAACCAACATCTAATAATTTTTTATTGGCTAGTTCAAAAATATTAGTAGATGCACTTAAGTTAAAAGAAGGAGTTAAAAAATACTTTAAAGCACCTCTTCCCATGAGTCTTAATTCAGGGTTGCTATAATCTCCGTCCATTAATGTAGTACCACCTGATATTTCAATTCCAAATTTTGATCTTCTTTGTTTTAAATTACGACCATATATTGCTGTAACATTTGCTTCTTCATTCTCATTCTTATAATTTTTCAAAAGAGATTCCTTGGCTGGCACAGAAAGATCAGCTTCCCAAATTCCATCTTTAATCCCTTCTAAAACCAAAGTAGAAACTGCTTTTTCTATAGCTTCTGTTACTGCCATTTGAACAGGTTCGTTGGTCGTATAACCCGTTTCTACTTCTAACAATCTTTTAAAATTGACATATTTAAATAGACTTTGATCGATAGCTTGAGAAAGTATCGTTTTAGAAATATAAACCGATTTTAAAATTTTACCATTAGCCGTTGAAACCATTCTAAGATAAATAGTAACTCGGTCTTGTCTGTATTTTACTGCGCCTCCAGTACCAAAATAACGCGCACCAAAACCCCCAGTAATAATATTAGAATCGTAGGATATAATTCCTCCTTCGAGTAAAACTCCTGCATACAATAAGGGTGTAATTTGTGGCACATTAGGATCTACATCTTTTGCATACTCTTGTCTTGTGGAACGAATAAGATTTCGTTCTTGAAGTAAGTTTCCGATATTTTCGCGTTCAATAGGAATGAACCATTTAGAATCCTCTAAAGCCTTAATTAATATAGATGTGGCTCCTTGTGTAACGGCTGTACTAAAATTACTTCCGTTTTCAGAAGCTTTGTACTGACCAGTTTGATCTCTAAATTTATAAATCCCTACTACAATTTGTTCTTTAGCTTTAGGTAGCTCTTTCAAAAGTGTAGTTGCTGGAGTAATTTCTCCAATTATAGCTTTTTCTGTTCCAGTAGGTTGATTATAATAAGCACCGCAACTAGAGATGAAAAAAAAAATCATCAACATTAAGTAGGTATATAATCTCATATTATCGATTTGGAATGATTACTTGTGTCTGTGCTCCTGTTTTAGTATCTAAAATATCAACGGTTAAACCTCCTGAAGAGGGATAAACCTCAACAGATAAACTACCAAAAGTATAGGAGCCTATTTTTATCCCGTCATTACCAAACTGCTGTTTGAATAAAGAACTCGAAATTTGGCTCAACAATAAAGAATTTAAACTTGCTGTAAATCTTTCTAATTCTGTTTGTTGCACTTGCGCAACTGATTTATCTGTAAATTTATTTTGAGATTCAGCAGAACTAGCTAACCACTGATAATTAAAAGTATCACCTCCAAAAGCAGGATTTTTAGGTTTATAAACTAAATCTTGTGCTTCTACTGATTGAAAACCAAGAATAAAAGTCATAATAAGGAATAACGTTTTCATATTTAACAGGATAAAATTAATACTGAGTAAAATATTTACTTTGCTTTTCTAAATTTTTTAAATATAAATAGGTGGCATAAATAGATTCTTCGGCCATCTCTTTTAGATATTCCTCATCAGGCCTAGCCAAAAACTCATAAATAACTTCGTTATCTATGCTGACGACTATTTTGGTATTTCTGGCAAAGCTAAATTCCTCATTTAGCGTAATAACTTTTTTTGAATTGACTTTGTATTGATTATATAAATAATAATATACATCATAAAAATCTTTCCCAACTTTAGTTTTGGTATCATCTGAAATAATGCCTATTAACTCAAATCCATCTGAAGGAATTACAATAACTTCCTCTTTTTTTTTTGGTCACCAAGAACTACTCTATCTTTTCCAATTAATTGCTTGTTTTCATTATAAAAAAGCAATAAAACTATAACCTCATCACCATTAGATAAATTAACTTGTGTATTAGATAAATTTTTATTCTCACTTGGATTTAAAGAAAAAAATCCTTCTTGAATGTTATCAGAATGATTATCGTTTAAATTATTATTTTTAATAACCGACAACTTATAAGAATAACTTTGAACGATGTCTGATAGATTTTCTGCAGTTCCAGTTACTTTAATAATCCCATCTAAATTTTCAATATCTATTTTAGCCTTTACAACGGTATTTGTTGTTTGAGAATAGGAGATTGTTTCGCTAAAAAGCAATACAAACAATGAAAAGTAACATCTCAAAATTTTCATAATTTAGTATGGTTTATTACTGTGACAGCAGCACCATTTCCAGACTGGATTATGGTCATATTCTTTGAAATTGAATTAGATCCAAAATTTATAATATTTTGATCATTTCCTTTTTGAAACAATTCAGTGGTTATATCATAATTAGAATAAGGAACATAGTCCTGTACTCTAT
Organism: Flavobacterium flabelliforme; assembly: GCF_017948675.1. GTDB lineage: Bacteria > Bacteroidota > Bacteroidia > Flavobacteriales > Flavobacteriaceae > Flavobacterium > Flavobacterium pygoscelis. The sequence goes on along the minus strand of NZ_JAGFBU010000002.1, from coordinate 252,739 downwards.
TATTATTTCCTTGTTGAATTACTTTTTGATAAATTGAATTTGCATTTTTGTCAATAAACAATTGATTATTGTTGCCTTGTTGCGTTAGTGATGCTTCAATTTTAGTTGCTGAAAATTTAGAATTTATTTTATTATTATCACCTATTTGTTGTACTTGAACGGTATTAATAATTTGTTGATGAATTAAATTGGTATGCGATTTAGTACTATAAAAATTAGAATTCATAGAAACAATTCCTTCTTTTGTATCTATCAATGCAATTGGTTTTTCATTATATGGAGCAGTAATACTTTCTTTTTCTTGCGCGAAGCAAAATTGAAAAGAAAAGAAAAGAAAAATAATGATATTTATAGATAGCGTTTTCATTAGTTCCTATTTTTATATAAAGAAGGGACAACTTAATTAGCTGTCCCTATCTTTATGAAGTTTAACTAGTTACTTTGTGTTACGTTAGACACATTATAACTACCTTGTTGTGACACTGCATTCATGTTACCAGAGCTAAATCCGTTTTGATTTGTATAAGATTTGTTCCAATTTCCTTCTTGCAAAATGTTATCACGGTTTTTAAAACCAAGTTGAGTAGTTTCAGCTATATTGTCATTACCATATTGATAATGATTTGCTTCATTTCTTGCAGAAGCAGAAGCCGCTTGTGAAGTACTATTTTGACTAATTTTTGAATCATTACGCAAACCACCTTGACTAGTGTAAGCTAAATTAAAATTACCCGTTTGAGTTTGTACAGCTACGTTATCACCATGAGGATTAACTGGCACTGCAGAACTTAAAGGATTCATCATAGGAAAAGTACCTACAACAGGAAGAGGATTATTTCCTGAAGTTCCTTGATCTATAGTAGCTTTATTGTCTTTACCAGTTTGAGTTTGAGTAGCGGTATCATGTCCTTTTAAAGCTGGATATGAAAAACCAGTTTCATCTTGCCAGATTGTAGCATCATTTCTATCTCCTACTTGTTTTTGTGTCGCTTTGTTATCCCAGTTATTTTGAGAAATAAAAGCACGGTTATCATTTCCTTTTTGATCGATGTCTGCCATGTTTTTTGATGAAATATTAACACCACTTCCCATAATCTGACCAGGATTTACACCTTGATACACAAATGCATCATTGTTATTTACCGTTTGTTTAATTTTAGAACTTTGAGCCGTTCCAATTTGATGAACTAACGCATTTTGTGAAGTTCCAAGTTGGCCTACTAAACTTGAATTCGCTCCAGCTGATGGACCCGGTTGTGCATAAGATACAGCTCCTACAAATAGCATCGCGGAGATGCTTAAAATTACTTTTTTCATAATAAATATATTTAATTGGTTGTTAATACAAATTATCATGTAGGTAATAAAAAAGGGATTGGGGGAAATCTCTTTATTCATAATAAATAACAAGATTATTTTTATAAATAATTGCTTCTTGTTTGATTATTACATTTCAAAGATAGCAAAGTAGAAAACAAAAAAACAAACATAAGTAGCTGTATTTAAAACATTTAACTTAATACTCGATAAACTACAATTCTATAACGATGAACTACCTCATTTGTAAAATAGGATATCAGAAAAAATTTACGATACGATTTTTATTCAAATAAAAAGGAGTATTCTCCTTGATTTAATAAAATATTACTTACTTTTTTTTAAATAAATATAGATATTTTTTTTTAAAAACATTTATAATCATTGATTTATACATTAGGATTTTGAGCGAAAACAATTTGTGATGATAAGCCCTATTTTTATGTAAATGATAAAGAATTTAATGCTATTTATCCATAAAAAAAGCCTCTCCAAACGGAAAGGCTTTTTACTATTATAGGAAATTATTATTTTGTAAATAATAATTCTCTGTATTTAGTTAATGTCCAAATTTCATTATCAACCAATAATTCTAATTTGTCACAGTGACTTCTAATAACTTCAAAATAAGGTTTTACTTTATTACAATACGCTTCTGCCATTTCTTGCGCATTTGTCAACGTATTTGCTTTTTTTCTCTCATTTGTCATTTCGGCAACCTTCGAATTGATTCCTTCAATATGACGTGAAATCTGCTTGATTAAAACAATTTGTTCTTTAGCAATAGTTTCAAAATCATCTCCAAAAATATCTTTTAATCCTTTTACATTTGTAATTAACGTATTTTGGTAACGGATAGCAGTTGGTATAACATGATTTTTTGAAATATCTCCCAAAACTCTACCTTCAATTTGAATTTTCTTAGTGTATTCCTCCAATTCAATTTCGTATCGCGCTTCTACCTCTACATGGTTCATTATATTTAACTCTGAAAACAAATCTAATGATTGCTTAGATATTCTAGCTTTTAAGGCTTCAGGAGTAGTTTTAAAATTACTTAATCCTCTCTTACCTGCTTCAATCTCCCATTCTTCGCTATATCCATCGCCTTCAAATAAGATTTTCTTAGAGTGTTTGATGTATTCTCTCAATACATTGAAGATTGCATCATCTTTCTTCATGTCTTTTGATTCAATCAAAGCATCCACTTCTTTTTTAAAATCTCTTAACTGTTTTGCAACAATTGCGTTTAAAGTGGTCATTGAATTAGAACAATTTGCGGTAGAACCTACTGCTCTAAACTCAAATTTATTTCCTGTAAAAGCAAATGGTGATGTTCTATTTCTATCTGTATTATCTAATAGAACATCTGGAATTTTCCCTACAACGTTCAATTTTAAGTCTGTTTTTTCTTCTGGAGATAATTTTCCAGCAGTTACACCTTCTAATTCTTCTAAAACTTTCGTTAATTGTCCACCAATAAAAACAGAAATAATTGCTGGTGGTGCTTCATTCGCTCCTAATCTATGATCATTACTTGCCGATGCAATAGCTGCTCTTAGCAAAGATTCATTATCATGAACTGCTTTAATGGTATTAATGAAAAAAGTTAAAAATTGTAAATTACTCATTGGAGTTTTACTTGGACTCAACAAGTTTATACCTGTATCAGTAGCTAATGACCAATTATTATGTTTACCAGAACCATTTACGCCTTTAAAAGGTTTTTCATGAAACAATACTTTAAAAAAGTGACGTTCTGCCACTTTTTGCATCACATCCATCAATAAGCAATTGTGGTCAACTGCAAGATTGGTCTCTTCAAAAATTGGAGCTAACTCAAATTGATTTGGTGCCACCTCATTATGACGTGTTTTTACAGGAATTCCTAATAACATACATTCTTGCTCCAAATCTCTCATGTATACAAGAGCACGCGTTGGAATAGAACCAAAATAATGATCGTCTAATTGTTGTCCTTTTGCAGAAGTATGACCCAATAAAGTTCTACCAGTCATCATAAGATCTGGACGAGAATTAGCTAAAGCACTATCAATCAAGAAGTATTCTTGCTCCCATCCTAAAGTTGCAGTAACTTTTTTTACATTTTTATCAAAATATTTGCACACTTCTGTAGCTGCTTCATCCATAACGGTTAATGCTCTTAAAAGTGGCGTTTTAAAATCTAAAGCTTCTCCAGTATAAGAAATAAAAACAGTTGGTATACACAATGTCGTTCCAAAAATAAATGCAGGTGAAGTAGGATCCCATGCGGTATATCCTCTGGCTTCAAACGTATTTCTAATTCCACCATTTGGAAAACTAGAGGCATCGGGTTCTTGTTGCACTAATTGTGCTCCGCCAAATTTTTCAACAGGATCACTTCCGTCAGGAAAAGTTTCAAAAAAAGCATCATGCTTTTCAGCAGTTATACCTGTTAAGGGTTGAAACCAGTGTGTATAATGAGTTACTCCTTTAGAAAGTGCCCATTCTTTCATACCCATGGCAATATAATCGGCTAATTTTCTATCAATTTTAGTTCCATGCTGAACAGCACCTTGAACTCCTTTAAAAGCATCCGAAGTTAAGTATTGCTTCATTGCTTTGTCATTAAAAACATTAGATCCAAATAGAGTTGATTTTCTATCTGATTCTTCAAATTTAACTGGTTTTCTCGTAGATGCTTCTCTCAAAGCTTGGAAACGTAATGTTGACATAAAATTGATTTTATTTTGTTATACCCCTGTTATTTGATGCAAATATAATTTATTTATCACTTTTATAACTCCATACCTCCTTTTTTTTAGGGTTGAAATTGAATTTTTATTAAATTCATAAAAAAAACTTCTCTATTTTGTCTCTTTATATAAAGTTGAAGCTATTTTTTTTGCACAATTATCTAAAATACAGCAAAAATATTCAGGCTCAACTTTCCTAAAATATGTATCAGAATTAAAAAAGCAAAAAGTATCTTTACACAAGATATTTAAATACCTGTAAATTATGATTGTCTGGATTTGTTTTTTAATCGCTGTTTTAATTTTTTTAGCACTTGATTTAGGAGTTTTTAATAAAACACCACATGTTATCAGCACAAAAGAAGCTGGAAAGTGGACTGCTATTTGGGTAGCTTTGTCCTTTATGTTCTCTGGTGTAATATATTGGTTATACGGAAGTGATTTAATCGCCAATCCTGATGGATTAAAACCCGCAACCGCCTCTATAAAATTCATAACAGGATATTTGATTGAATTATCTTTAAGCATTGACAACATATTTGTCATTGCGATAATATTTGCAGCTTTCAAAATACCCCAAAAATACCAACATCGTGTTTTGTTTTGGGGAATATTAGGTGCAATCATATTTAGAGGTTTAATGATATTTTTTGGCGTAATGTTGATCAATAAATTTTCTTGGATGACCTATATTTTTGGTGCCTTCTTGATCTATACTGCTATGAAAATGTTGTTTAGCGGAGAAGACGAACAATTTCAGCCAAAAAAATCATTTGTGTATAAAAGCCTAAAGAAAGTAATGCCCATATCTAACCATATGGATAAAGAACATTTTTTTGTAAAAAGAAGACATATTACTGCGGCAACACCACTTTTTGTAGCTCTAGTTGTTATAGAAGTAATGGATGTCGTTTTTGCAATTGATAGTGTTCCTGCAATTTTAGCGATAACCAACGATCCTTTTTTAGTTTTTAGTTCTAATATATTTGCGATTTTGGGATTGCGATCAATGTACTTTTTCTTGGCGAATATGCTGGCAAAATTCAGTTATTTAGAATACAGTCTCATTGCTATTTTGAGTTTTGTAGGACTTAAAATGTTACTGCATGAATTCATTAAATTACCAGAATGGGTGTCATTAGCTTTTATAGCCGTTTCGCTAATTCTCGGAATCGTAATTTCTTTACAAAAAAGCAGTAAAGAAAGTATCGAATAGATCTATAATAAAAAAGGGAAATCTTGCGATTTCCCTTTTTTATTATATTGTCAATGACAACTACATATCTATTTTTTTTATTTCTCCTTTAGAAATATTTAATGCTGAAAGTACTGAGTTAATATCATTTTTATTCATGGTCTTAGCATAGCCATTTGGTACTATTACAATTCTGAAGGTTTGATTCTTAGTCCAACTTGCGTCTAAGGTTTTTAAATTAAAATTAGCAGAAAGATAAATTTTAGCATCAAATTTAGTATAGTCAAAGTTGTAATTAAGAGAACCACCATCATTAAAATAATAGGTTTGAGGCATTAATTTCCAAACATCCTGACCATTCACAACATCATACAAGTGATAAATTAAAACAGAATCCGAATTAAATATTGGTGGATCAAACACAACCAAACTACTAAAATTATTACTAGAATTAAAAGAGGTTGTAACCTCAAAAACTTCTGTTCTTGGCGTATTAACAATTGGAGCATCATATACTTCTGTAACTTCACAACTTTGTAGTGTCATCATCCCGATGAAAACTAAAAATAAGGTAATTTTTTTCATAATTTGTAGTTTTTATTTATTCTTTAAAACTCTATTCACGAACTGTGCCAAAAATTATTCCGAATAAAAAGCCGATATTAAAATCAAGAAAAATAAAAACATAAATAATTAAAATACAGTAATTTAAAAACAAAAACCTATTCTGAAAAATTATTTTTAAAATGGAATAATAACAAATTAAAGGGATTAATTTTATAATATTTTTAATCACTACAGCAACATATTTAGTTATGTGTAAGAAATAGAATCCAAGCTCAATTAACTAGAATATATTTTTGATTTAAAATCAAAAAAAAGGCCGCATGATCATTAGATGAATGCGGCTGTTGTAGTCTAAATTCTTAATCAAACAATTCGTTTAGCCAATGTTTTTTCTTTTGCTCTCTATAATAGTTTTGTTGAGACTGATTGCCAAAAGAGGGCTGACTGACTTGAGTAGTACTGTGCGGCTCATTTATAGAACGCTCTATTATTTTATCTAGCTCGCCTCGATCCAGCCAAATACCTCTACATTCTGAACAATAATCAATTTCAATCCCTTGTCTCTCTGACATTACAAGAGGAACTTTACAAGTTGGACAATTCATAGTAATTTTATTTTAGTTGTTTATTAAATCATTCTTTTTTGGAAAAGCAACAGAAATTAAAACAGAAATAAGCAAGATTCCTGTTATTACCAATAGCGAGTAGCTAATTGGTATTTTATAAAGATCTACAATAGTCATTTTGATCCCTACAAAAACTAAAATTGCAGATAAACCATATTTTAGGTAATAGAAATATTTAGTGATTCCAGCTAATGCAAAATACAAGGCTCGCAAGCCTAATATTGCAAAAACATTAGAGGTGAAAATGATAAAAGTATCATTTGTAATGGCAAGAATTGCGGGTATCGAATCTACTGCAAAAATTAAATCTGTAAATTCGACAATTAGAAGCACTACAAAAAGTGGTGTCGCAAAAGTTTTGCCTTGCAGTTTAACAAAAAATTTACCTCCGTGAGATTCTTCAGTTACAGGATATATTTTTTTAAATAATCGTACCAAAGGATTTTTATCCGGCTGAATATCTTCATCTTTATGAAAAAGCATTTTAATCCCTGTAACCACAAGTAGTGCTCCAAAAAAATAGATTATCCAATGAAACTTATTAATTAGAGCAACACCTGCAAAAATAAAAATAGCACGCATTGCCAAAGCACCCAAGATTCCCCAAAATAAAACTTTGTGTTGGTACTTTACATCTACTTTAAAATAAGTAAAAAGCATTATAAACACAAAGAGATTATCAATGCTGAGTGATTTTTCTATCACATATCCTGTAAGAAACTCTACTGCCTTTTGCTCTCCCATGAAAACATAAATGCCGTAATTAAAAATTAAGGCGAGTCCTATCCAAACGGCACTCCAAATTAGCGCTTCTTTTATTTTTACTTCATGTGATTTACGATGAAAAACGCCTAAATCTAAGGCTAACATAAAAAAAACAAAGCCTAGAAAACATATCCAAACAAAACTATCAATTACCATATCTTTTTTTTAAAAATTTTAATTAAATTTTAGACGCTAAGCGCCACTCCATAGTTTATTAAGAAAACCAATTAGCTCATCCAACAACCCAGAAAATCCTTTTTGAGAAATAAAATCTATCAGATACGAGAGCAACGGCAATAAAACGGCCAAAAAACCAATTATAAGAACTATTAAAACAAACGCTATAAATATTAAAAACAGCTTGAGTTTTTTATTGTTTATTAGACTTGTTATAAACGCTTGTTTGTTAAAAACCACTTTTTCATCAGTATAGAATTTATACTTATAACGATTCTTTTTATAATAGTTTTGGTGTTTCTCATTTTTATAATAGTTGTTCCTTTTTTTAAAAAAGTCATTAAAATCCATGAGTAGTATTTTAGTTAATAAACACAGTTATTTAGCATTACAAAGTATAATGCAGTTTAAGTGATTGAAAAAATCAACCACTATTTTAAAAATCAGCGTGTATTAACTAAGCTTTGGCGGTTGCCAAACAGAAAAGAAAGGTTTTTGTAATCCTTTACTAAAATAGAAATGATTGTGATCTGTAAGATGTCCAACCATAGAAGAAAACTCCATTACAAAAACAATCTGGTGTTCTTCATTAACTTCATTATCAAAGTCGATTGTGTCTGAATGCAAAGTATCCTCTGCACTACACTCTATCAATGAAGTATTAGAATTTTCTTGAAAACAAATATCAAAACACAAGAGCACACTCATTAAGAGTACGATAGCGGCAAATATTTTTTTTCGATTAATTTTCATGCGGCAAAAATAATTAAAAAGTGATCTGTTGGTATTCTTATAGTCGAGAATTTGGAATTATTTAACAACATTGCAATAATCTAAGTTCTTTTGGATTTGACTTTTAAATCAATTCAAAAATTACGAGAATATTTTAAAACAAAAAATCCCGACACAGATCGGGATTTTTGTTTTATAAATTTTATTAAAACAGGAAGAGAATAATTCTCTCCTTACATATTCCTTCTATATTGTCCACCTACTTCAAATAAAGCAGAAGTAATTTGTCCTAATGAGCAAACTTTAGTTGCTTCCATCAAATGTTCAAATAAGTTTTCATTTTTGATGGCCGCTTCTTGAATATCATTCAACTGTTGCTTCACTTTATCTTGATTAGACTGATGCAAATTATTCAACATCGTAATTTGATATTGTTTTTCTTCCTCAGTAGCACGAATAACTTCCGCAGGAATAACCGTTGGAGAACCTTTAGAACTTAAGAAAGTATTCACACCAATAATTGGAAATTCTCCTGTATGTTTTAAAGTTTCATAATACAAGGATTCTTCTTGAATTTTACTTCTTTGGTACATCGTTTCCATGGCACCAAGAACTCCACCACGTTCTGTAATTCTATCAAATTCTGCTAAAACTGCCGCTTCTACAAGATCTGTCAATTCTTCGATGATAAAAGCACCTTGAATTGGATTTTCGTTTTTGGCTAATCCTAATTCTTTATTTATAATCAATTGAATTGCCATTGCACGACGCACTGATTCTTCTGTTGGCGTTGTAATTGCTTCGTCATACGCATTGGTATGTAATGAATTACAATTGTCATAAATTGCATATAACGCTTGCAAAGTTGTACGAATGTCATTAAAGTCAATTTCTTGTGCGTGCAAAGAACGTCCAGATGTTTGAATATGATATTTCAACATTTGCGCTCTTTCATTAGCTCCATATTTATTTTTCATGGCTTTCGCCCAAATTTTGCGCGCTACACGACCAATAACAGCATATTCTGGATCTACTCCGTTAGAAAAGAAGAAGGACAAATTAGGTCCAAAATCGTTGATATTCATTCCGCGACTCAAATAGTATTCTACGTAAGTAAAACCATTAGAAAGCGTAAAAGCCAACTGCGTAATAGGATTCGCTCCTGCTTCGGCAATATGATAACCCGAAATAGAAACCGAATAAAAATTTCTTACATTTTTAGTAATGAAATATTCTTGTACGTCTCCCATTAATCGCAAAGCAAATTCTGTTGAAAATATACAAGTGTTTTGCGCTTGATCTTCTTTTAGAATATCCGCCTGAACTGTTCCACGAACTTGCGAAAGTGTTCTTGCTTTTATTTCATTATACACTTCCAAAGGTAAAACTTGATCTCCTGTTACTCCTAAAAGAAATAAACCTAAACCATTATTTCCTGCTGGCAAATCTCCTTGATAATGAGGCCTAACTACTCCTTTTTCTTTGTATATTTTATTTATTTTTTGCTCAACTTCTTTTTCTAATGCATTTTCCTTAATATAGTACTCACATTGCTGGTCTATGGCTGCATTCATAAAAAATCCTAACAACATAGGAGCTGGCCCATTAATCGTCATACTTACCGAAGTCATTGCATGCACTAAATCAAAGCCAGAATATAATTTTTTGGCATCATCTAAACAACAGATAGAAACTCCTGCATTTCCAATTTTTCCGTAAATATCAGGACGCACATGAGGATCATTTCCGTATAAAGTCACACTATCAAAAGCGGTTGACAATCGTTTGGCTGGTAATCCAGCACTTACATAATGAAAACGTTTATTGGTTCTTTCTGGTCCACCTTCACCGGCAAACATACGAGACGGATCCTCGCCTTCACGCTTAAAAGGATATAAACCTGCAGTAAAAGGAAATTCTCCAGGAACATTTTCTTGCAGACACCAGCGTAAAATATCGCCCCAAGCTTGATACTTTGGTAAGGCAATTTTCGGAATTTGAGAATGCGAAAGGGACTCGGTATGTGTCGCCATTTTTATTTCTCGATCTCGAACTTTAAAGGTATAAACTGGATTTTTGTATTTATTTACTTTTTCATTCCAAGTCAATATAATTTCCCAATTGTAAGGATCTAAATCCATTTTTACTTTCTCAAATTGATTTAGTAATAGATTTAGGAAAATTTTATTTTCTGCAACTCCTTGTTTTTCTGATTCTAGCGCGCTTGGTAAAACAGATTCATCATCGATTCCTGCTTTATTGATTGTAGGAACTTTTCCAGAAACGGTCTCTAATGTTTTAAAAATACCGTATAACTTTTGAGCAACTTGCTCTTGACTTACTGCTGTTACATCATATTTGCGATTGCTTTCAGCAATTTCAGATAAATAACGCGTTCTATGTGGAGGAATAACATATATTTTCTCACTCATTTCACGCGTAATTTGGAACGTAGATTTCAAATCAGAATTTGTTTTCTCATGGACTTTATCCATAATCGATTTGTACAACGTATTCATTCCAGGATCATTAAACTGTGAAGCTATTGTTCCAAAAACTGGCATTTCATCTGGATTTACATCCCACAAATTATGGTTGCGTTGGTATTGTTTTTTAACATCTCTAATCGCATCTAAAGCACCTCTTTTGTCAAATTTATTTAGTGCTACTAAATCAGCAAAATCAAGCATATCGATTTTTTCTAATTGTGTTGCAGCACCAAATTCCGGAGTCATTACATATAATGAAACATCAGAGTGATCCATAATTTCGGTGTCCGATTGACCAATACCAGAAGTTTCAAGGATTATAATATCATATTTGGCCGCTTTAATAACTTGAATTGCATCGGCAACATATTTAGACAAAGCCAAATTGGATTGACGCGTTGCCAAAGAGCGCATATAAACTCTAGGATTATTAATAGCATTCATTCGGATTCTGTCTCCTAATAAAGCACCTCCCGTTTTACGTTTAGAGGGATCTACAGAAATTAAACCAATTGTTTTTTCTGGAAAATCAATAAGAAAACGACGCACTAATTCATCAACCAAAGAAGATTTTCCTGCTCCACCTGTTCCTGTAATTCCAAGAACTGGGGTTTTGCAATCTTCGTTCATTTTTATAATCGCTTCTAAAGCTGGTTTAGCGACCTCAGGAAAATTTTCTGCGGCAGAGATTATTCTTGCAATTGCGGTTGGATTCTTAGACGCTAATTCATCCAACTCATTTGTCAATTTATCACCCGTAGGAAAATCAGATTGTTGCACTAAATCGTTGATCATTCCTTGCAATCCCATTGCCCGACCATCATCTGGCGCATAAATACGAGTAATCCCATAATCTTGTAATTCAGCGATTTCTGAGGGTAAAATCACTCCGCCTCCGCCACCAAATATTTTTATTTGAGGTGCTCCTTTTTCTTGAAGCAAATCGTACATATATTTAAAATATTCATTGTGTCCTCCTTGATAGGAAGTAATAGCAATAGCATTTGCATCTTCTTGAATTGCAGTATTTACTACCTCTTCTACACTTCTGTCGTGTCCTAAATGAATGACTTCAACACCTGTAGATTGTATAATTCTACGCATGATGTTGATTGCTGCATCGTGACCATCAAAAAGAGCGGCTGCAGTTACAATTCTTACTTTATTAATGGGGATATATGGTTTTTGTTGTTCCATTTTATGAATATGATAATTTAAGTCCGCAATTTACAATTTTATTTTAAAGATTATCTGAACTATTGCATGCTTGTTCATAAATCAATTCTTTTTTGTTCTACTAAAATGGGCTATCTTTCTTATTATAAGATTATAAAAGGAATACAGTAGAAAACAATCGTCACTAGATAGCTATAATAATAGGAATGTTACTTTAAAAATATAGTTTTTTTAAACAAGAATTGTTTTATAAATTTGAAAAATATTAAACCTATTTAAATTTTAAAAATATGAAGAAAATCTTCCTTATAATTCTTTTACTAAATGTTATTACTAGTAATTCTTTTGCTCAAAAAGCAGATACAGAAAAGAAAAAAGTAAAAATCACTATTCCGAAATCAGACTTTTACAAAAACATCAAAACCTATAATATCATTATTCAAGGCGACGATACTTGGGACAAGAAATACGCAGACAAGAATAAAATGACTTATGAAAAAAACACAACAAAAAACACAATAGAAGATTATACCAAAAAAGACACTATAAATCCTGACGTACGTGTTTTAATGGGTTACAAAGGACCCACTTATAAAAAATCAAGCAATGGACAATTTGTTTTAGATGGTGATTTTAAATATCTTGTTTTAGGAAAAAATAATGAAATTATTTATGAAAAAGGAGCTAATGCTACCATGTATTCGCCTACTTTTAATGGAAAAGCATATCAGAGTTTGACGAATGATTTAAATAATATAGCCTACAAATACTTAAATGACAATAATATTATTTCAGTTGAGAAAGAGTACTCTATAAATTATGGTATTTTTGAAAAAGTAGAAGAATTTCCAGAATTAGTTGAATTTAATACTAAAACAACAGAATTTCTTGGTAAAATAGAAGCTAATACTTTAGACAAAAATTACTTAACCGATTTAGAGAAATTTTATTTAGGATATATAGGTAAAGAATATAAAAAATTAAAAGTAAAGGATTATAACAAAGTTGTATATCTTAATTTATCACTTACAGCTTTATTTCTATCCAACTTTGATAAATCAATAGAGTATCTAGAAAACGCAAAACAAGGCGCCGGAATGATGAGTATGTGGCCAACCTATACCAAAGAAATTATTGATGGTTTTGTTACTGTAAATTCTTCTATAAGCGGAGCAAAAGTGGCTAATTTATCTTATGATTCTGCATACCAGATTAACATAGATGGTACTGTAACGCAAAGTGGAAGAACCCAAACTGGTAAACTTAAAGTAGATCGCTTTCCTAATCTTGCTGAAGGAAGCATTTTAAATGATAATGATCCCACAGAAGCTAAAGTTTGGATTTATAAGGATAATGGCGAAGTTGACTTTATTAAAGTGGATGACAAAACTTCTATAAAAACCAATGATGGTGTTGAGTTAATCTTTATACCTTATAATAATAAATTTATTCTAGTAGAAAAGACAAACGATTCTTGCTACAAAAAATTTGAATCTAGTTCTGCAATAATCTATTGCAAGCAAGGTGACAAATATGTAATAAAGAAATAATATATATTTCATAAAATCATTAGCAACTTGATAAAAGGGATTTAACTTCGTTAAATCCCTTTCTTTTTATAAGACATTTAATATTTACAAAAAAAGAATTAAACTCAGATTATAAACCGTTAGTATCATTAAAAATGCTATAAAAACTTTTAATGGCTTTATTTTTGAATAAGTAGTATTTTTACAAACGCCAGAAGGCAATATTAATGAAATAAATAATTTTACGATGAAAAAAGTTTTGATTTTAATGGTGGCTGTTTCTCTTTCGAGTTGCGCTGAGATGCAACAAGTGATGAACCAACTTCCGCAAACACAAGGAATAAACGGAATTGATATAGCTGGAGGATTAAAGGAAGCGTTGAATAACGGAATTACAAAACAAGTTACAAAACTTACCGCTACGGATGGTTTTTACAGAAATGAAGCTGTAAAAATTTTACTTCCGGAAGAGTTAAGAAAAGTGGATGCTGGGTTAAGAAAATTAGGACTTAGCTCGTTAGCAGATGAAGGACTAAAAGTTTTAAATCGCGCTGCGGAAGATGCCGTAAAAGAAGCAACTCCAATTTTTGTTGATGCAGTCAGAAACATGACTTTCATGGATGCTAAAACAATATTAATGGGAAGTCAAAACTCTGCGACAAATTATTTACAAAACAGCACTTCGACGGCTTTGTATGGCAAATTTAGTCCGGTGATAAAAAATTCATTTACAAAAGTAGGCGCAGACAAAGTTTGGTCAAATATTATTAACAAATACAATAGCATTCCGTTGGTTAATAAAGTAAACCCAGATTTAACGGATTATGTAACTAATCAGGCAATGAATGGCGTTTTTAAAATGGTCGCTGTTGAGGAAAAAAATATTAGAACCAATATCAATTCTAGAACATCTGTGTTGTTACAAAAAGTCTTTGCAATGCAAGATTCTAATAGGTAATTTACAATGAATTCAAACTGATGCAGGAAACACCGTATTAAAGTTAATTTACCTTAAAAAAACTTAACGTATGTACAACAAACTAATAACATAATCTTAACAGCAAGAGATTCTATTATGTATGATCTTTGCCATGTAATAAACTGGTTATTTATTATTTTTGGTTTTGGTTAGTTAAAGAATTGCCTGCATTTTTTAAATGCAGGCATTTTTTATTTAGTAGTATTTATAAATGACAATACTGTAGCATTAAAAGCATTAGGTTGCTCTACATTGACCACATGACCACAATTCTCTATAACAAAAAGTTTAGAGGATTTATAGTGACTCTCTACTACTTTTCGAACCGAAGGTAAAAACATATAGTCCTCTTCTCCCATTACATAAAGCGTAGGAATATTTAATTCAACTTGGCGAAACCATTTTAATATTGGATTGATCTCTGCAGTTAACTTAAACCATTTGATAAATTCTTTTTGATATAATTTTTTAGCTTCATTAATAAAAAGTAAGCGCGATTGTTTGTGATTTTTTTTTGGCATTATTACAAAAGCAAACAATCGATATAAAACTAAATAGGGCAATACATATTTAAAAACATTGCCTAAACGCATTAAAACTTGGGAACGAAAATTCATTTTTAAAATGGCTCCTCCTAAAATCATACTTTGCACACGTTCGGGATACATTTCTGCTAAATGTCTGATTAGAATAGTACCCAAAGAAATTCCAACAAAATGTGATTTCTGAATTTTCAAAAAGTCCAAAACCTCTAAAATATCATTAGCTAAGGCCGTAAAAGTATATTTTTGTTTGAAAGCCGTTTTTAAAGTAGTTTTCGATTCACCATGTCCTCTTAAGTCTAGTAACAATACATTAAATTGTTTTTTGAAGTCACGAATTTGCTTGAACCAGATAGACGAACTTCCACCAGCGCCATGAACAAAAGTAACCCATTGGTCACTTTTTTTATTCTCATATATGGTATAATTAATCACGTCTTTTTTTTGTAAAAATAGGACTTTAATTTTAAATCCCAATTCTCCTTAAAACATTGCTTCTTACATGTCCAAAAAGAAAGTATTACATGTAAATCAGAATTATATTTTTTAATGTAATTGCTTAAAATACGCAAAAGCTTTCAGCAACCTACTGCCATGCCAGGAGAACATCTCTCCATCTACGAGAATAGTCTTGGCCTGAGGCGCATTTTCATTTATTTCATCTACATGCTTTTCTTGAAAAGGATAAGGTTCTGAAGAAAGAAATACCAGATCTGGATTGTTTTCCAAGGCCATATTTTGAAGTTTTATTTCTGGATATCGTGCTCTATTACTGTAGCAATTTTCAAAATGATTTAATTTTAATAATTCATCAATAAAAGTACCTGATCCAGCAACCATAAAAGGATCTTTCCAAATAAAATAAGCTACTTTTTTTACGGGAAAATCTTTGATAAACAACTTAAAATCATTCCAAGCAAAAGCAATTTTATCATTCCATTTTTTTGCTTCTGTTCTGCAATTAAAGAGTTGTCCAAAATCTGAAATCATCTTAAAATTATCTTCAATTGTAATAATATCTGTTACCCAAACTGGGCAAATTTTTTGCAATTCCGCTACAATTTCTTTTGTATTCTCCTCTTTATTACAAATGATGATATCCGGTTGTAACAATCGGATTTTTTCATAATGCACTTTTTTAGTTCCACCAACTGCTTTTATAGTCGATTTAAGAGAATAAGGATGCACACAAAATTTAGTAATTCCGACAATTTTACTTTCTAAACCTAAATCACACAACAACTCCGTTTGCGAGGGAACAAGTGAAATGATTCGCTTAGGCGAAGTTACAAAGGAATGTGAAGTTCCCAATTGGTCAACAAATATTTTTGGTGTCAATTTATTGCTGTTTTAGAAAGAAGTTATTTTTTTTCGAAATTGAATCGAATGCAAAATTAAAAAGATGACGTTTAATTCATTCTTTCAAATCTTATTTTTATACTAAAATGTAAAATTGCTGTTCATTATCTCTTCCATTTCCTGTTGCATTTTTAGCGCTTCTACTCTTGCTTTTTCTGCATAATCTAAACCGTTTGAAGCATAAATAATTCCTCTAGAAGAATTTATAAGCAAACCCACATTTTTATTTAGTCCGTATTTACAAACTTCAGAAAGACTTCCTCCTTGTGCTCCTACTCCTGGAACTAGTAAAAAACTGTCTGGTACAATTTTTCTAATTTCAGTAAAATATTCTGCTTTTGTAGCGCCCACAACGTACATCAAATTTTCTGAATTTTTCCAAGATTTAGATACTTCAAGCACTTTTTTATACAATTCTTTAGGTTGTGAATCATCAGAAACAGTCAAAGTCTGAAAATCAAAAGCACCTTCATTAGAAGTTAACGCTAACATAATGGTATGCTTGTTTTTGAAAGCTAAAAAAGGTTCTACGGAATCTTTGCCCATATAAGGCGCAACTGTTACACTATCAAAATTTAAATCTTCAAAAAAAGCTTTGGCATACATGGAAGAGGTATTTCCAATATCACCTCTTTTTGCATCGGCAATTGTAAACAGTTCTGGGTACTTTTCATTAATATAATTGATTGTTTTCTGTAAAGAAATCCATCCTTTTATACCATAAGCTTCATAAAAAGCAGTGTTGGGTTTATAGGAAACGCACAAGTCGTACGTTGCATCTATTATTCCTTTATTAAATTCGAAAATAGGATCTTCTAATTCTAATAAATGAGTTGGTATTTTACTTAAATCAACATCTAATCCTATGGTTAGAAATGATTTTTTACGTTTAATTTGATCTATTAATTGTTGTGTTGTCATTTTTATGTAGTTGTGCTGCAAAATTACAAACATAGTATGGATAACCTATAAATATTAAAATAAATTTTCAGTTAGAAACACCACGCTGCAACCTAACTCAAAATTACTAGGTTAATTCCTGACTGACTTATCTGTCTTAGTTAAAAAAGATTGTGTATAAAAAAGCAATAACCTGAATCGCTCAATCGTAGAAAGTGCCTAAAATAAAAATCAATTTAAGGCACTTCTTTATTTTGATTTATTTGAGTTAAAATCTATTGAATTTAAAAAGAAAATTAATGTTAAAAAAACGTAAAATTAACAGTTGTTGATTAAATCAAAAAAACACGCAAATAAGAGAAGCATAAAGTATAAGATACTAAAAATCAAAAGATATCATTTTGTAAAAAGACATAAATAATTCAAAACAAAACCTTTTGAAGTGTAAATTCATACAAATATTGAATCAGAATGATTGTAAAAATGAAATTAGATGTAACATTTTTATATCTTTACTCATTAATTACTATTTTATGAAGATCTATTTAAAATTTGATTACGTCCAACTGACGAAAAAAATTGTTCAAGAAAAATTATCTGAACTAGGTTATAAGTATAATTTTATTGGTTTTGGCGAATTCAATTTTTTAGAAAAAGTACCTTCTGCAAAAATAGAAGAGCTTACTACTACCTTTCGCGAATATGGAATTGAAATAGTAGAAAGTCAAAAAAGTGTTTTAGTTCAAAAAATAAAAGATGCTATAGTTGAAATGGTTCACAGCGAAACTCCTTTAAACATCAAAAGCTCTGTTTATATTGCCGATAAATTAAATCTTAGTTACGCCTATTTATCGAATGTTTTTTCGGAAGTAACCTATACTTCTATTGAAAACTTTATTATCATTCAAAAAATAGAATTGGCAAAACAGTTAATGATTAATACACCACTTAATTTAACCGAAATTTCTATTCAATTAAATTATTCTAGTGTAGCCCATTTAAGTACGCAATTCAAGAATATGACTGGAATGACACCTTCGTCATTTCAAAAAATCATCCTAAAACGAAGAGAATTATCCAACAAAAAACAATAGCTAAACTAATTACAAATATGACTACTGATTATATAAACATTTGCCTTGCTGACGATGATGAAGACGATAGATTGTTTTTTACAGATGCATTTGATGAATTAAAAATTAACACTAAAGTTACCACTTTCAATGACGGTGTAGAACTGATGGATTATTTAAATGATGAAGATTCCGTTTTGCCAAACGTATTATTCTTAGATTTAAACATGCCAAAAAAGAATGGTGTTGAATGTTTGTTAGAAATTAAGAAAAATGAAAAGCTAAATGATATTGCAATCGCTATTTATTCTACCTCTTCCTCTGAAGAGCATATAGAGGAAACCTTTATCAATGGTGCTAATATCTACATCAAAAAACCAAATGACTTCGAGAATTTAAAAAAGATTCTTTCTGAGGTTGTAACTATTAATTGGCAATACCATACTTCTGGTTTAAACAAAGAAAATTTCTTAATGAGAATGTAAATGAAACATATCCAACTTCATAAATCACCTCTATTTCTAAAAATTATTTTTGTCATTTCGGTAGCAATTATATTTTTTATTGGTGGTATTACTTTCAAGCATATTACGGTATTAAAAAAATCGTCTGCTTATGTAAGTAATAGTTATGAGGTAAATATTGAACTTGAGCGCTTATTGTCTTGTATTAAGGATGCGGAAACCGGTCAAAGGGGTTATTTATTGACGAGAGATAAAAAATTCCTTAGACCGTATCACAATTCTGGCGCATTAATCAAAAAGTCTTATCAACGCATTTCAGAGTTAACTGCCAATAGCAGGACGCAACAAAGCAACTTAAAAAAACTTCAATACCATATTAATAGAAGGCTAAATTATTTATCTAAAAATCTATATTTAATTGAGCAAAAAAATTATAAGATTAAGACACTGGATTCTAATTTTGTAACGGGGCAAAAAGCAATGGATTCTATTCGATATAGGATACAATCTATGATAATTACCCAAAAAATTCTATTAAAAAATAGACAAAAGGATTATGAATCAACGATGAATTATACTCCGCTATTAATCTATTTAACACTTATTATAACTTTAATTTTGATCACGATTGCATTTGTCAAAATGAATCGAGATCTGATACTGCTTAAAAACACAATTGACACTCTTACAATTGCAATAGAAGCCAATAAACTTTCTGAAATAGTGGGCAATTTTGGCAGTTGGCAATTGGACATCGAAACCTTTAAATATTCTTTTTCTGATAACGAGTATCGACTTTTAGGGTGTGAACCTCAGTCTTTTGAAGCCAGTAAAGAGGAATATTTTAAATTCATTCACCCCGATGATTTAGAATCAGTTAAAGAAAGTGTAAAAAATGTTAGTATCAATAATGCTTTCATACCCATAACCTACCGCATAATTAGAAAAGATGGTGAAGTAAGATATTTTAAAGACAAAGGACAAATTGTTTCCTTTTCTTCAGATAAAAAAACTTTCATCGGTACGACTAGAGACATTACTTCTGAGATTAATGATCGCATTACTACTGAAGAACGCAACAGAGAGTTAGAAAGTAATAATAAAGAGCTTAGTGCTTTCAATTACATTGCCAGTCATGATTTACAAGAACCTTTACGTAAAATAGAAACTTTTATTTCCCGTTTAGTAAGTAAAGACTACGACAATTTATCCAGTTCTGGTCAACAATACATTTCTAGTATTCAAAAATCAACCAATAGAATGCGAGTTCTTATAGAAGATTTACTACAGTTTTCTAGAACCAATAAGATGGAAAAAACATTTGAAGAAGTAGATTTGAATACTCTTCTTGAAAATGCAAAACAGGAACTCGCACAAATTATTGAAGATAAAAAGGCGAAAATAGAAAATAGTGCCTTACCAATTTTAAAAGTAATTCCGTTCCAAATGCAACAATTATTGATCAATTTGATTGGGAATTCATTAAAATACAGCTCGCAAGACAGAACACCAATAATAAAAATAGACTATTCTAAAGTAATTGCTAACGAAGAAGAATTGCTTCCAGAAACGCATCATAAATACCATCGCATCATCATTAAAGATAACGGAATTGGTTTTGATCAAGAATACGCTAAAAATATTTTTGTGCTTTTTAATAGACTTCATAATAAAAATGAATATCAAGGAACTGGGATTGGTTTAGCCATTTGCAAAAAAATAGTAGAAAACCATAAAGGATTTATTTTTGCAAAAGGAATTGTTGATAAGGGATCTGATTTCATTATTTATTTACCCGCAGAATAAGTACTTAGCAACATCATTTATAATTGCAAATAATCTTTAACAAACAAAAAACTGTTTTATAAATGAGACACAATTTGCATAATAACTTTGATTTTCAAGAGATTTTATATAGAATTGAAAAATTATCTTCCGATTCTAAACCACTTTGGGGAAAAATGAATGTCGAACAAATGGTAGCACATTTAAACGCATTTCTTGAAACAGCATTAGATATTAACAATCCCAAAAGAATGTTTATTGGAAAAGTAATTGGAACATTTTTTAAAGCAAGATATATAAGTGAAAAACAATTTTCTAAAAATTCTAAAACACACAAGAATTACAAATTTTCGGATGTAAGAGATTTTCAAAAAGAAAAAATAAGATCCATTGATTTGCTAAATCAATTTTACAAAGGTGGAATATCAAAATGGACTACAAAACCGCATCCCTTTTTTGGCCACTTAACTGCAGAAGAATGGGCAATTGTACAATGGAAACATTACGACCATCATTTAAGACAGTTTGGAGTGTAGAAAAAAGGATTAGTTTCTTAGATTTTAAGGAAAAGGAAAACATTGAGTTTCATTTATGTTCCGTTCTTATTGTCGTTGCAATTAGTTTTTTTGTAATTAAATAAGAATCTTATACTTTCGCTTTTTTGATCACAAATCTACCTTTCTTAAACAAAAATCATTTATATTTTTTCTAAACCTACAACTACCTAACTTATAATAGCATTTTTGAACTATTGTAGTCTTCAAAAAATTCTTATTTCAGTTTTGAAAGAATAAAACCTTTAAATTCTGTAAGATATTTTTAAATGGATGTAACATATTTTTAAAGATCTAAACGGAACTTTGCATCATACTTTTTTATAAAATAAAAAGTATAATATCTCATTAAATCATCCATTTGATTTAAAAAACAAACATGAAAAACATATTGAATATCAAAAAAGTATTCACTGCATTAGCAATATTTTCAGGAATAGTAATAGTTGATGCTCAGGAAATAGAAAAACAGGATCAAACATTTCTCTATGAAATTGGTTTGGCAACAAGCAATACAGACATAAGTTTAGGTTACGAACATTTTAATAATTATGCAGTGCTTACAAATCAAAACGTTAAAGAGGGATTAAGTCAAGTTTCGCTGAAATTAGCTTACAGATTTAAATTATAACACCATCTTAAATGAAAACAATTAAAATACTATTAAGCCTTGCTATAATTACACTTAGTTTTAGTTCTTGCAAAAGTGATCAACAAAAAAAAGCGGAAATAGTTACCAATAATTACGTTCGATTTGTAGACTCTGTTACGAACATTGGCAGAATTAATGCTATTGAGAATTGGAATGCAATTGCAAAGAGTTATGATAAAAAATCAAACGAACTCAATATTGAAATTGACAAACTGGAAGACGTTACTATTTATGATAAAAAAATAAATCCAGCTACCGCAAAATATGAAAATTTTAGAAATCTAGCTTTTGAAAAGAAGTTAGAGCAAAAAAAAGATTCCCCATCAAAATAAAGAATTAGTTAGTTATCCAAAAAAAACCAGCGAGAACTCATTTCCGCTGGTTTTTTATTTATATTATATTTCAATATTTTATTTAGAAAACTTCGCTGGCTTCCTTTAATTTTTCCATGTTGTTCACTAATTGCAACTCGTCAATTAGTTTCTGGATTTTTCCGTTCATTACACCATCCATATCAAAAACATCCATACCAACTCTGTGATCCGTTACACGACCTTGTGAATAATTATAGGTACGAATTTTTGCAGAACGGTCACCCGAGCTTACTTGCGATGTACGTTTTACAGCGTCTTCGGCTTGTTTTTTTGCTAATTCTTGTTCGTACAAACGAGAACGTAAAACACCAAAAGCTTTATCCTTATTCTTGTGTTGCGATTTTTGATCTTGACATTGTGCCACTAATCCTGTAGGAATATGCGTCAAACGAACTGCCGATTTAGTTGTATTTACCGATTGTCCTCCTGGTCCTGACGAACAGAAAAAATCGACACGCACATCATTCATATCAATTTGTACATCAAACTCTTCCGCTTCAGGAAGCACCATCACAGTCGCTGCCGAAGTATGTACACGTCCTTGTGTTTCCGTTTGAGGAACACGTTGTACGCGGTGAACACCAGCTTCAAATTTCAAAGTTCCATATACATCTTCACCAGTTACTTCAAAAATAACCTCTTTGAATCCGCCAGAAGTTCCTTCATTCATATCTACAACCGAAGTTCTCCAGCCTCTATTTTCACAATATTTGGTATACATACGAAATAGATCTCCTGCAAAAATACTAGCTTCATCCCCACCCGTTCCGGCACGAATCTCCACCATAACATTTTTTGCATCCTCAGCATCCTTAGGAATCAACATAAATTTGATTTCCTCCTCTAGAGTTGGCAATCTGTCTTTGGCTTCATCCAGTTGCATTTTGGCCATTTCGGTCATATCTGCATCACTATTATCAGCAATTATTTCGTTTGCTTCATCAATATTGGCCATCAAAACCACGTATTCATCGCGTTTTTCTGCCAAAGCTTTTAAACTTTTATACTCTTGATTCAATTGCACATAACGTTTCTGATCCGAGATTACATCTGGTTGAATGATTAAATCCGAGATCTCATCGAAACGTTGTTTTACTATTTGAAGTCTATCTAACATTTTCTGTTCTTTTATTGGAGTGCAAAATTACGAAATTTTTATTTATAGTTCGATACTTGCTCTTTTCAATTTTTCTCCTTTACTATAAATGCAGTTTTAGGAGCTATTTCCTGCTTTCCGCTTGTATCTTTTATTATAGTTTTACGCTAGCGCTCCAAACTAAAATAAAAGGATATCGCTGTAATCAGGGCTAAGGTTTTATAATAACTAAACTAGTATCAAATGGGGAGTACTTGTTAATTTCTAACAAGAGTTTTCATTTTAATATTTAATTATAGTGGTGTAAAAATAGTCTACGATAAACAATAATTTATTCTCCATTTTTAAGAAAAATACATTCCTTACAATTTAATTATTAAAAGATAAATGAAATTGAAAAATAAAGTAAGTTCTTATACTACCTTTGGTTTGCTTTTAAAAAAATAAATAAGTAAAAAAATAGTTCCTATGCCTACAGTAATTACTTCTAAGAATGACGATGAAGAGAACTATTCCTCTCAATTATTAACAGCAAATAAAAATCTAGCGTTACAAATTATTGAAACAAAAACACGTGAAGCGCAGTTAGTTATAGCTAATGCTAAACTTGTTTTTCAAAATAAAGAAAAAGAAAATCGCGCCGCTGAATTAGTCATTGCTAATCAAGAATTAGCTTTTCAGAATCAAGAAAAGCAGAATCTAGCAGAAGAACTAATTGTAGCTAACACGCAACTTGAGTTTCAAAATAATGAAAAGGAAGATCGTGCCGCTGAATTAATCATTGCTAATCAAGAATTAGCGTATCAAAATAAAGAAAAGCAAAAACGAGCGGAAGAACTAATTGTAGCCAACACCGAACTTAAGTTTCAGAATATTGAAAAGGAAAACCGTGCCGCCGAATTAATTATTGCTAATCAAGAACTAGCTTATCAAAATGAAGAAAAGCAAAAAAGAGCGGAAGAATTAATTATAGCCAACACCGAACTTAAGTATCAAAACAAAGAAAAAGAAAAACGTGCTGCTGAATTAATTATTGCTAATCAAGAACTAGCCTTCCAAAATCAAGAAAAGCAAAAACGAGCAGAAGAATTAATTGTAGCCAACACGGAATTAGGGTTTCAAAATAAAGAAAAAGAAAAACGTGCAGCCGAATTAATTATTGCAAATCTTGAACTTGCCTACCAAAATCAAGAAAAACAAAAACGAGCGGAAGAATTAATTGTAGCCAACACCGAACTAGAATTTCAAAATAAAGAAAAAGAGAAACGTGCCGCCGAGTTAATAATTGCCAATGAAGAATTAGCGTATCAAAATCAGGAAAAGCAGAAACGAGCTGAAGAGCTAATCATTGCCAACGAGGAGCTAGAATTTCAAAATAAAGAAAAAGAAAAGCGTGCTAACGAATTATTAATTGCCAATAAGGAAATAGAATCGTTTACCTATATTTCTAGTCATGACTTGCAAGAACCTTTACGAAAAATCCAGTCTTTTTCTGGAAGAATCTTTGTAGAAGAGTATGACAATTTATCTGCAATGGGTAAATATTATGTAGAAAGAACAAAGCTTTCTGCCTTGCACATGCAAACGCTTATAAATGACCTACTTGCCTATTCAAGAACAAATACAACACAAAGAAAATTTGTAAATAGCGATTTAAATCAAGTAGTGAATGAAGCGTTAGAAATGCTCAAAGAAGAGCTACAAGATAAAGACGCTACGATAGAGATTAAAGATTTGTGTGAGATAAATATCATTCCGTTTCAATTTAGACAACTGATTCAAAATTTAATAAGTAACTCCCTTAAATTTTCAATTCCAGGAAAAAAACCACATATTGTAATCATGTGCAATTTCATCAAATATGATCCAACAACTGCTATTGATTATATATTAAAAAAAGATTACTACCATATCACTATAAAAGATAATGGAATAGGATTTGAAGCAGAATATAAAGATAAAATTTTCGAAATATTTCAACGTTTACACGATAGAAAAGAATACCCAGGAACAGGAATTGGACTAACGATCGCAAGAAAAATAATTGAAAATCACCATGGACTTATCACTGCTGAAGGAAAAATCAATGAAGGCGCACAATTTGACATTTACATTCCTGCTCAACAGTAATTATTTAAAATAAAACTAACCAACTTACTTAATTCTAGTTCTAAAATTAGTTTAGTTATATCGATTGTAATTTTTATCTTATAAATTTTATAATTTGAATTTAAATAAATAGTAATTTTGAGACTCCGTATTTTGAAATGTTTATTAATAGAGAAAATTGTATTAGTATTATTTTTGAAAATTATAGTGGTATTATATATTTCTCAATTTAGAGAAAAGAGAAGTATTTAGATTTACTAATTAGTCAAAAAAATTGAAAGAAAAAGTAAACGAAGATCATAAAATAATTTCAGTGCCAAGCTTACTTCAAATTGGCTACTATTTATTTGGAATTTTATTCTCCTTAGGACTAACTTATTTGATATACAGTTCAAAAACAAATCCTAATGAGGGTCAAAATGAGGTTGTAAAAGGCGTTATAGTATTTATATTCTTGTCCATGGTACTGGCTTGTACTTATATGCTTTTGCGTTCAAAAAAGATTGTGCTTACAAATAAAAATTTAATACTATCGTATCCGTTACTATTCTACTCTAAAAAGATAGAATTTAAAAATATAAAAAAAGTAACTGAAGACAATTATAAAATAAAAAGCTCTCATAATTTTAGTCAAATAGATATATATAGCGGTCTAAAAATCACTATTGAATTTTTTGACTCTAAAAAAATTGTAATTAATTCTATGGAAATAACGAATTACAATTTGATGTCAAAGAATTTAAAAAATACGACTAGACCCTATTTTAAAATAGTATTACAAGATAAGAGTCAAAAGAATTTTCAAGGATATGGATGTTTATTAGTTTTAGTTATAGTGACCTCTGGACTACTAATTTCCTTATTTTAAAATAACATTACTGCGAGCTTATAAGCTCTAGTTTGCAATTTAGATAGGCTGGACGATGTCTTTTTCCTATTTTTGTTTTCACTTTAAACCTTCTAATTTCAAATCTATGAAAAATAAAATTGCATTACTCGTATTTCTTGTAGCTTTTAGTGCTTGTAAAAAAGTAGATTCTGAAGCAAATGAAAAAGATAAAATCAAATTAGCGCATTGGCTTTTAGGAAATTGGGAAGACAAATCAGTAGATGGTTCACTCACTGAAAATTGGTCAAAAGTAAATGACAGTACGTATCAAGCTACTTCTCACTTTATAAAACTAAAAGATACCTTGCACTATGAAACCATTCGCTTGCAACAAAAAGGCGAAACACTAACCTATATAGCAACTGTACAAGGACAAAATGATGACAAGCCTGTTGCTTTCAATCTAATAACAGCTACCGATAAACAATTGGTTTTCGAAAATCTAAAAAATGATTATCCACAAAAAATTAGCTACACTCACATTTCAAAAGACAGTTTAGTTGCTGAAATTTCTGGAATACAGCAAGGAAAAGCAAGTAGCGAGAAATATAAAATGGGTAAACGTAAGTAACGTATCGACTTTGAATCATATCTTTTTACTTTTGCCTTCCTTAAATTTAATTAATATTAAAAACCTTGTTAACAACAGTGAATAAAGCACTTAAATAAATAAGACGAACTTTTCAGGATAGATTAAAAATCTGCAATATGGTGTTTAATCTCCTAATAATTATATTGGAATCCTATTCTCAATTAATAGAAAAACAGGAAGCATAAGCCGTTTACATTGATTGGGATTTTATACTTTATGTACAACTAGTTTCGTAGTTAGAAAATTTGTTAATAATTTAAAAATTACGCCTCTTAAATCGCAAGCATTGGCAAGCATCAAGACTTAAGGCTGTAATTGCGCCGCAGATTCAAAAATGAAATCAAATTGAAAAATTACGAAAACTTACGCGATACTCTTTTATTTTATGGAGTTGATTGTCACCAACCCTATTATGTATCTTCTGGTAACACCATTTTTGAATTTCCTGACAAAAGCTTTCGGATGGATTTTTATTCCATTTGTATCTGTATCAATGGAGAAATCACTATCGAAATAAATAATAAACTCTATACGATAACAAAAAATAGTTTTTTCATTTCTGCCCCATCAACCATAGTTCGTTTTAAAGCTGTAAGTATAGATCTTGAAATTAAATTACTGTTTTTCGAAAATAATTTTTTACTTAAAAATATGGCTAATCCATTTTTTATAGAAAAACTATCACTGTTCCAACACTCCTATTACAGTGTAATTAATTCGAATGAAGTAGAAGCCGAAAAATTGCATAATATTCTTAATTACTTAAAGGAACAGTCTAAAAGGAACGGAAAATTTGTAGAGGATATTATACGCACAATCATTGTAAATCTGTTATTGGAAGCCGCCCATATTATAGATCAATATAAAACTCAATCTACGGAAAATCATCCCTTAAACAACAGTTTGTTTTATAAATTTATGACATTAGTAAATGAAAATAGTAGTAAACATAAAGAAGTTGACTTTTATGCCAATCAATTATTCATCAGCAACAAACACTTGATTGTTTTGTCAAAAAAAGCAACTGGGAAAACACCACATCAAATTATAGATGAAGCTTTATTAAAAGAGGCTTTTGTTTTATTAAGCACACCAGAACTCACGGTCTCAGAAATTGCTTACCGTCTTCAGTTTAATTCCAATTCTGCTTTCGGACGATTCTTTAAAAGGTATACTACCATTTCGCCTTCTGAATATAGAATCCGAGAAGACGTTTAGAATTTAAGGTTAGATATGATGAATTTGGGGATATAAGTTAATTTAAACATAACGGTAAATTTGTTCTAATCAATAAAAAAATTAAAGAACATGAAACCAAATACTTCAAAATTTGATAAAATACTAAATGCTTCAGAACAATTTGGGAAAGTAAACCACGAACCCGATTCCAGTAAAGAAGTACAAGTGAACAGCCAACAAAAAACGATGCCTTTTTCTGATCAAATCGGAAATTACCAACGAAACAAAGGCATTCCCTCCGCATCTTTCGACAAAAGCAAAGTATATATTGTGGGAAGTGGAATTGCAGGAATGTCTGCAGCTTATTATTTTATCCGCGATGGACGTATTCCTGGGGAAAATATTGTTTTCCTAGACCAATTGTCTGTTGACGGTGGCTCTATGGATGGTGCTGGAAATGCCAAAGATGGATATATTATACGTGGTGGACGTGAAATGGATATGACCTATGAAAATCTGTGGGATATTTTTCAAGATATTCCTGCTCTAGAATTGCCAGAACCTTACAGTGTTTTAGACGAATATCGATTAGTGAACGATAACGATCCTAATTATTCAAAAGCCCGTTTAATTCATAATCAAGGACAAATAAAAGATTTTAGCAAGTTTGGTTTAGAAAAAAAAGACCAATTGGCAATCGTCAAGTTATTGATGAAGAAAAAAGAAGAATTGGATGATTTAACTATTCAAGATTATTTTAGCGAATCGTTTTTAAATAGTAATTTTTGGTTTTTTTGGCGTACTATGTTTGCCTTTGAGAACTGGCATAGTTTGTTAGAATGTAAGCTTTACATGCATCGCTTTTTACATGCTATAGATGGTATGAAAGATTTCTCTTGCCTGGTTTTTCCAAAGTATAACCAATACGACACCTACATAACGCCATTGAGAAAATTTCTTGAAGGAAAAGGAGTTAAAATTGAGTTGAATACATTAGTAAAAGACTTAGATATTCATATTGATACAGAAGGAAAAGTAGTGGAAGGAATTATTGCTGAAAGAGATGGTAATGAAGTAAAGATCCCAGTAGGCAAAAAAGATTATGTGATTGTAACCACAGGTTCTATGACAGAAGACACTTTTTATGGTGATAACAAAACAGCACCCGTAATTGCAATTGACAACAGCACTAGCGGACAAAGTGGCGGCTGGAAACTTTGGAAAAATTTAGCTGCAAAATCTCCAGTATTCGGTAAACCAGAAAAATTCTGTTCCAATATTGAAAAATCTGGTTGGGAATCTGCAACATTAACTTGCAAACCATCCGCTTTTACAGAGAAATTAAAAGAACTTTGCGTTAACGATCCCTACTCAGGAAAAACAGCAAGTGGCGGAATTATCACCATTACAGATTCTAATTGGTTAATGAGTTTTACTTGCAACAGACAGCCTCATTTTCCTACGCAACCCGATGATATTTTAGTAGTTTGGGTATATTCTTTGTTTATGGATAAGGAAGGTAATTACATTAAAAAAACAATGCCACAGTGCACAGGAGATGAAATTTTAGCGGAGCTATCTTATCATTTAGGAATTATAAATCAGCTAGATAACGTAGTAGAAAACACAATTGTTAGATCTTCTTATTTACCGTACATTACCTCTATGTTTATGCCAAGAGCCCAAGGTGATCGTCCAAGAGTTGTTCCCGAAGGTTGTAGCAATTTAGGTTTAGTAGGACAATTTGTAGAAACAAACAACGATATTGTTTTCACGATGGAAAGTTCGGTAAGAACAGCAAGAATAGCGGTTTATAAATTATTGAATTTAAACAAACAAGTTCCTGATATCAATCCACTACAATATGATATCCGACAAATATTAAAAGCAACTCAATCGTTAAATGATTACGAACCTATTTTCGGAGAAGGAATCCTAAGAAGAGTGTTAAAAGGAACTTATTACGAACATATTTTGGTGAATACCGATGAAGAAAAAGAAGAACACGAATCTTTTTTCGCAGAACAATTAAACAAATTTCAAGATTGGATGAAAGAATTAAAAGTTTAAAAAAATAGACTCCAAAAACGGATTTGTAATTACTCAATCCCTTCTTTTTTCAATTTAATAATTATTTCAAATTAAAAACTAGAAAGATGAGTTTTAAAAATGTAACGCTATCACATAATGGTGTTTTGATATCCCACAATAAGAGGATTTGCAATGCGTGAAAACAATAATAAACTACACTAAAACAAAAAAGCTACAAGAAAATATTTCTTGTAGCTTTTTTTAGTTACAAACTAAAAATCTATATTTTAGATAAAATATTGTAATCCTGCTGCTTGAATACCCCAAAATTTGCTACAAACGCTGGGCAAACAACATAAATACACAATCCAATTCATTACCAGAAATAGAGCGATGTGGCTAACAAAAGTAAACCCAGCAAATTATCAGAACCGATATAGCAAATGTGATGAAGCGCGTTCCTAGCAATCATTAATTCGTGTATAACTCTCTAAAATTTCATTTCGATACCAAGTTCTAAATTCCTAATTTGCGGCTTCAAATAATTAGTATCAAATGAAGGTCTGTATTGCCGAAAAACCAAGTGTAGCAAGAGAAATAGCATCTGTATTAGGTGCCAATACCAAACACGATGGCTATTATGAAGGGAATGGTTATGCGGTGACCTACACTTTTGGACATTTATGCACCTTAAAAGAACCCAACGATTATAAACCACATTGGAAAAGTTGGGATTTGAATAATTTGCCCATGCTACCTGAAAAATTTGAGACCAAAGTAGTAGAAAACTCTGGAATTCAAAAGCAGTTTAAAATTATAAAATCTTTATTTGACAAAGCCACATTAGTTATCAACTGCGGTGATGCTGGACAAGAAGGAGAACTCATACAGCGCTGGGTGATGAATGAAGCGCAATACAAAGGCGAAGTGCAACGCTTGTGGATTTCATCCTTGACAACCGAAGCCATTAAAGAAGGTTTTCAAAACTTAAAGCCATCTGCTTTATACGATAATTTATATTATGCTGGATTTTCTAGAGCCATTGGCGATTGGTTGCTGGGTATGAATGCGACGCGTTTGTACACCGTAAAACATGGTGGTTACAAACAAGTTTTATCTATTGGTCGCGTACAAACGCCAACATTAGCCATGGTAGTAGATCGGTTTAAGGAAATTGAAAATTTTAAACCACAACCCTACTGGGAATTACAAACTTTATATAGAGAAACACTTTTTAGTTATGAAGAAGGTCGTTTTACAAACAAAGAAGACGGGGAACTTTTAGCCAATAAAGTCAAGGAAAGTGATTTTGAAATTATTGCTGTCGAAAAAAAGAACGGAAATGAGTTTGCTCCTAAGTTATTTGATTTAACTGGATTACAGGTCTATTGCAATACCAAATTTGGGTTTACAGCAGATGAAACTTTAAAAATTGTACAAACCTTATATGAACAAAAAGTAGTTACGTATCCTAGAGTAGACACCACTTTTTTACCAAGCGATATTTATCCGAAAGTGTCTGGTATTTTACAGAATTTAACTAATTATGGCGAATTGACACAACCATTATTAGGAAAAAAAATTAAAAAATCACCTAAGGTTTTTAATGACAAAAAAGTAACAGATCACCACGCAATTATTCCAACAGGAGTTCAAAATAAGTTGCAATACAATCAGCAACAGGTTTATGATATTATTACAAGACGTTTTATTGCCGTTTTTTATGATGATTGTTTGGTAGCCAATACCACCGTTTTGGGAAAAGCAGCCGATGTAACTTTTAAAACCACTGGAAAAGAGATCTTAAAAAAAGGATTTCGTGTTGTTTTTGATACTTCGACTCCGCTCAGTACTAACTCAAAGGAAAAAGAGGCTGATATACTTCCTAGTTTTATTGTGGGCGAAAAAGGCCCGCACCAACCTTCCTTTTTAGAAAAGGAAACAAAACCACCCAATCAGTTTACAGAAGCTACTTTACTTCGCGCCATGGAAACAGCCGGAAAACAAGTGGATGATGAAGATTTACGCGAATTGATGAAAGAAAACGGTATCGGACGTCCATCAACGCGAGCTAATATTATAGAAACTCTTTTTAGGAGACAATACATTATTCGTAATAAAAAACAAGTATTGCCAACACCTACTGGTATTCAATTGATTGATACGATTCAGAATGAATTAGTCAAATCGGCTGAACTTACGGGTTCTTGGGAAAAGCAATTAAAAGATATAGAGAAAGGAAACTATAGCGCTGGTTCTTTTATCAATAATATGAAACGCATGATTGAAGTCTTGGTCGATGAAGTGCGTAGTGAAAAGCGACACGCCAATATTTCTCACGCACAAGCTCCTCAGAAAGAAGTCGTCAAAGCAGAGAAAAAGAAAGCGGCAGGAATTTTGGCAGAAATTTGTCCGAAATGTAAAAACGGTTCTCTTATAAAAGGAAAATCAGCTTACGGTTGCAGCAACTATAAATCGGGATGTACGTTTGTGCTACCTTATATATTTGCTGATAAAAAAATCTCCGAGAATCAATATTTAAGATTGATTCAAAAAGGGGCTACAGTAAATTTAAAAGACTTTAAAACTGAAACTGGAGTTGTTGAGGGTTTACTCCGTTTTGATGAAAACTTCCAAATTAAATTAGAACCTAAAAAAACAATTGCTTCTAGTCCAGCAGATCAATCCAAATCTGCTTCGGATGTATTGATTTGTCCAAAGTGTGCAAAAGGAAGTATTTTAAAAGGCAAAACTGCTTATGGCTGTAGCCAATATAAGTTGGGATGCGATTTTAAAGTAACTTTTGATGAAGTCAGGTCAAAACTAAAAGATCAAAAACCTACAAAAGAAATTGTTCATACAATCCTAAAAAATAGTGCTAAATAACTGACTCCAAGTAAGTTTTATGCTCCTATAAATTTTTATACTTCTCAGATTATTAGAGTGAATTGAAGTTAATAAAGACCTTTAATAATCTCTACAAATGTTAAATATTTAAAACAAAACACTGATTTTCATATAATTAACAATCAATAAGATTTATTATTGATATTTAATCTAAATAAGCTTTGTGGATTCAAAATGAGGTTTTATATTTGCATCGTTATTTTTAATTATTCCAAATAAAGAATCATGAGCAATCAAATTAAAGTCCTTTTCATCTTATTATTAACATCATTTTACATACAAGCACAAGAAACCGGAATTATCGAAGGTAGAATACTTTCTGCCGATGGATTTCCGCTAAAAGGAATTGCTATTAAATTAGGCAAAGAAGCAAAAACTACTGAAACTAATGATAATGGTGAGTTTAGTTTCAAAAATTTTCCAATAGGAAGCCATACTATTACATTAGATGGTATCGGAATGAAGAGACAATCTAAAGAGATTAAAGTTTTACCAAATCAAACTAATTTTGTGGAGTTTAAATTAATCGAAGAAATTACCGCTTTAAAAGAATTGGTAATTAGAATTAAACAAACCCCAAATAAGAAAAAAGAAACTGTTTTATCTGGTTTGAATATTAAACCAATTGATTTGCCACAGAGTCTTCAAATTATAGGACATCATGTTATTGAACAACAACAGTCGGTACGATTGAGCGATGTAATCAAAAATATAAATGGTGTTTATGTTGGTTCAGCACGTGGAGGCGCATCAGAAACCTTCTGGTCTAGAGGATATGATATGTCTTCGAACAATATGTTTAAAAATGGATTCCGTTTGAATAGCGGTTCGATGCCGGAAGTTTCTTCGCTTGAAAGAGTGGAAGTACTTAAAGGAAGTGCTGCCTTATTATTTGGTAACGTTGCTCCAGGTGGTATCGTAAACATGGTTACCAAAAAACCTTCATTTAAAAGTGGTGGTGAAATTAGCATGCAAATTGGAAGTAATTCTTTCTATAAGCCATCAATTGATATTTATGGTCCTTTAGACAAACATATTGCATACCGTTTTACCGGTTCTTACGAGAACTCTGAAAGTTTTAGAGACGTGGTGAAAAAAGAACGTTACTATATAAATCCATCTGTGCTTTTTAAAGCGAGTGATAAAACAGAAATTGTATTACAAGGAGATTATTTACATGACAATTGGACTCCCGATTTTGGAACAGGTATTATTGGAAAAACTATTGTTGATATTCCAAGAAATACTTACTTAGGTGCTGATTGGTCTAATGGGCAAACTAGACAAGCGAGTGTTTCTGGATTAGTAAAACATGAGTTCAATGAAAATTGGAAATTGAATTTTAATAGTTCATTTCAAAACTTTGAAAGAACATCAAAAGGAACAGAACGTGTTCAACCAGCAGCAAACGGTGACTGGGGTCGTCCATTAGGTCAAAATAAAAATTCAGAACAAATTATTGGAGAACAATTTAGCGTACAAGGTAATTTTCAAACTGGTAGCGTAAAGCATCAATTGTTTACTGGAATTGATTTTGAAAATTCTTTTTCTCAAGGATATACATACACTTTTACACCAAATACTTATGGTAGTGGAAATATATTTGACCTTGATAATTTCAATCAAGGCGGAGCAATACCAGAAGGGACAAATACTAAAATTGTAAAAACAGATACCAACCGTTTCGGAATCTATGCACAAGATTTAATTTCTCTTACTGAAAAATTTAAAGTACTTGCAGGAATTCGTTGGTCATGGCAAGAAGCGCAAGCAACTAGTCAAGATTTAACTAAAACTCCTATAGTAATAAAGGAAGATGCAAAACGTATTGATCAAGCCTTTACTCCAAAAATTGGTTTAGTATACCAACCTACTAAAGACATGTCGTTGTTTGCTAGTTATTCCAACTCGTTTACACCAAACTCAGGAACAACAGTAGATCTAAAAGTAATTAAACCATCTATAATTGACCAATATGAATTGGGAATTAAGAAAGATTTCTGGAGAGGTTTCTTGAGTACAAATGTTACTTTATACCAAATTGAGAACAGTAATTTAGCACAAACTGCTGAGTTTAAAGCAGACGGATCAAGCAATACTGATTCCTCTATAAAAGTATTAAGTGGTGCAACAAAAAGTAAAGGAGTTGAACTAGATATTACAGCAAGACCTACAGAAGGTTTAAGCATTATGGCAGGATACAGCTACAATGACATGCGTTATACTAAAACTTCAGGTCTTCAAGGAAGTGCTATTGAAGGTGATCGTTTGACAAGAACACCTGCAAATACAGCTAATTTAAGTTTCTTTTACACATTGCCTTCCGGAATATTAAAAGGATTATCAATTGGTTCTTCTGCAAATTATATCGGGAAACGTGTTGGCGGATGGAACAACCAATATAAATCAAGCGAACCAAATGGTATATTTGATAGAGAAATTCCTTTAGATGGTTACACAACAATCGATATTTCTGCTGGTTACCAATGGGGGAAATTTTCAATCTTATGCAAATTATCTAATATTACAGATGAGTTAAATTATACGGTGCATGAAAACTACAGTGTAAATCCAATTGCTCCTCGTCAAGTAATGACTTCATTAAAATATAAATTTTAAGAAAACTTAAAATAGAATTATAAAAAACTTTTTTCTGTAAGGTCACAAATTGATCTTGCAGAAAAAAGTTTTTATTTTTTATATCAGAATAAGTTATTTTCGCAAATAGAAATCGAACACATAAAATGAAAAAGAAAAACTTCCGTAATTTACATAGAGATTTAGGCTATTTTTATATTGGTCTTATAATTTCCTTTGCCTTTTCTGGATTGATGATGAATCATAGAGATTCTTGGCATCCGGAAAAATATACAACGGAAACTAAAATGATTCAGGTGCAACTTCCAAAGGAGAACCAAATAAATGAAAAATTTGCTGAAGCGTTGGGTGTAAAATTAGGAATCGATGATAAACTCCGAAAACACAGCATTAAAAAAGGGAGTTTGAAAATTTCGTTTGAAAATCATGATCTAGAAATTGACCTAAAAACAGGAAAAGGGGAAATGGTAACTTTTATAAAAACACCAATTATTAGTCAAGCGATGAAATTGCATAAGAGCACTTCTAATTTTTGGATATATTATTCTGATATTTTTGCGTTGAGTTTAATCGCAATAGCATTAACTGGAACTATAATGATTAAAGGCGGAAAATTCAGCTTTAAAGAACGGGGTTGGAAACTAGCTTTAGCTGGAGTTTTATTTCCCTTACTATTCTTATTTTTATTATCTTAGTAGAAACAAGTACTGCTAAAATAATTTGCCAAATTACAAATAGAAAACAATTATCTACATTGAAATATGAAGCTCTCTCTAAAAAATTTACTTTGCCTTTTTGTGTTATTATTATCTACTTCTTGTATTTCTAAAAAAAATAGCAAACTTAGGACGAACAACCAATTCAATGAGAAATATAAAGAAAGCGTAAAATCTTTCACAGGAACATTAGACGCCACCCAATACAAAGAAATTAGAGCTTTATTTGAAAAGGAATTAAACACTACTTTGCCCCAAGATAAAAACATATTAATAAATTACAGTCAGAAAGCAGAAAATTGTATTTCACCAGAAATAAATAAAAGAAAAAAATCAATTCAAATTGACAATAAAATAAAAATTTCCCAATCAATCAGTGCCCAAAACAATACTATTGATTTCTTCGTTTATATGGAAGATAACTTTGATAAAGAGAAAGTAAATTTTATTTTAGACTCAGGATTTTTCTATAATAAAGTATTTACGCTTCACGAAAATTGTGCTGCTTTCTTTATTCTCAAATCTAATGGAGATTTCATGAAATTTTATGGTGAAGATTATTACAGTCAAGTTATCTACTTTTTAAAGAAAAAGTAATTTTTTACTATACCTTTCAAATAAAAATAAAAAATCCCAATTCTGAATAATCAGAATTGGGATTTTTTAATATCTAAAATGTCCAAAATCTATTTCAATCCAGCTAAACTTTGCTCGATCGTTTCAATTTTAGCAAGTGCATCCGCTTCTTTTTGTCTTTCGTTTGCCAAAACTTTTTCTGGTGCACCAGCTACAAATTTCTCATTTGCCAGTTTATTTTGAACTGATTTCAAGAAACCTTGCGTGTAAACCAACTCTGCAGTTAGTTTTGCTATTTCAGCCTCTACATCTATACTTCCGGTAATTGGAATAAAATATTCATTTGATTTTACTCGGAACGATAAAGCGCCATCCACTTTGTCTGAGACATATTCTAATGTAGTAATATTGCCTAATTTGGTTACAACCGAATCAAAATAAGTCGAAGTTTTATCATTATTAATCGCTTTCAATTCAATTGCATCTTTGAAAGGAATATTCTTGTCTTTACGAATTGTTCTAATACCTGAAATTACTTCAATTGTATTATCAAAATCTGTAATTAGATTGGCGTTAAATGGTTTCATTTCTGGCCAAGTAGAAACGATTAAAGCTTCCTCGGTCGTTCTTTCAGCTAAAATTTGCCAAATTTCTTCTGTCAAGAAAGGCATAAATGGATGCAATAACTTCAAGTTGTTTTCCAACATTTCAATCGCTTTCGCAAAAGTTACGCTGTCAATTGGTTGCTGGTAAGCTGGTTTTATCATTTCTAGGAACCAAGAACAGAAATCATCCCAAACCAATTTATAAATTGCCATTAAAGCATCAGAAATTCTATATTTCTCAAAATTATCTTCAATTTCTAAAAGTGTTTGTTGCAATTTGGCTTCATACCATTCTATTGCTACTTTAGAAGATTCCGGTTGCGCAATAACATCTGAAACTTCCCAACCTTTAATTAATTTGAATGCATTCCAAATTTTATTGGTAAACGCTTTTCCTTGGTTACACAAGTCTTCATCAAACATAATATCGTTTCCAGCAGAAGCGCTCAAAAGCAAACCTACACGAACTCCATCGGCACCAAATTTCTCAATTAAATCTAATGGATCTGGTGAATTCCCCAATGATTTAGACATTTTACGCCTTTGTTTGTCCCGAACTAAACCTGTTAAATATACATTTGTAAACGGTTTTTTATCGGTATATTCATACCCTGCAATAATCATACGAGCCACCCAGAAAAACAAAATATCTGGACCAGTTACTAAATCATTCGTAGGATAATAATATTTAAAATCTTCGCTTTCTGGATCCATAATTCCTCCAAAAACAGACATTGGCCATAACCAAGAAGAGAACCAAGTGTCTAAAGCATCTACGTCTTGTGTAAGATCAGAAATTTGAAGTTCATGGTTAGCCGTTTTTTCTTTGGCTAATGCCAAAGCTTCTTCAACAGATTCAGCCACTACAAAATCTTCTTTTCCGTCGCCGTAGAAATAAGCAGGAATTTGTTGTCCCCACCACAATTGGCGAGAAATATTCCAATCGCGAATATTATTCAACCAATGCGCATAGGTATTATTAAAACGCGCTGGATGTAATTTAATATCGCCATCTACCAAAACAGATTGTATCGCTGGTTTTACTAAATCCTCCATTTTCAAGAACCATTGGTCTGACAAACGAGGTTCGATCACCGCTTTTGTTCTTTCAGAAGTTCCTACTTTATTCAAGTGAATTTCCGTTTTTGCCAAAGCACCAATCGTTTCTAATTCTTTTGAAACTTCTTCACGAACTACAAAACGGTCTTTTCCTTGGTAATGCAAACCAAAACTATTTAGTGTAGCATCTTCATTAAAGATGTCTACTATTTCCAAATTGTGTTTTTCACCCAAAGCCTTGTCATTCATATCGTGAGCAGGCGTTACTTTTAGGCAACCTGTTCCAAATTCGATATCTACATACTCGTCTTCGATAATAGGAATAATTCTTCCGCAAATCGGAACGATGGCTTTTTTTCCTTTCAAATGAGCAAAACGCTCGTCATTAGGATTGATACAAATCGCAGTATCTCCAAAAATGGTTTCTGGCCGCGTTGTAGCAATTGTCAAAAAGTCTTCGGTTCCTTCAATTTTATATTTTAGGAAATACAATTTCCCTTGTTGTTCTTCATAAATAACTTCTTCGTCAGACAAAGTCGTTTTCGCTTCTGGATCCCAGTTTACCATTCTGTAGCCGCGATAAATTAATCCTTTGTTGTATAAATCCACAAAAGATTTTATAACAGATGCTGACATATCTGGATCCATTGTAAACTTGGTTCTCTCCCAATCGCATGAAGCACCTAGCTTTTTAAGTTGATCTAGGATAACACCACCGTATTTATCGGTCCATTCCCAGGCGTGCGCCAAAAACTCTTCGCGAGTTAAATCATTTTTATTGATTCCTTCTGCTTTTAATTTGGCTACCACTTTTGCCTCAGTAGCAATTGATGCGTGATCCGTTCCAGGAACCCAACAAGCGTTGAATCCTTTTAGACGTGCTCTTCTAATCAATACATCTTGAATGGTATTGTTCAACATGTGACCCATGTGCAAGACTCCAGTTACGTTTGGTGGAGGAATTACAATGGTATAAGGTGTTCTATGATCTGGCTCCGAATGAAAATAATTGTTTTTCATCCAATAGTCATACCATTTATTTTCTATATTTTTAGCGTCAAATTGTGCAGGGATAGTCATATAAAGCAACTGTTAAAACCAAAATTATACTTTGGTCTGATATTTGTAATTTAGATAGGGAACAAAAGTAAATAATTATGTACACTATAAAAAGATAAATAAAAATTTGTGCATTAATTAAAAGAAACTATTTTTACTAAATGATTCAAAACAAATAAAAATGAAAAAAACAATAATTTTATTCGCATTAGCATTAATAAGTAGTATTGGTTTTGCTCAAAATGGACCTAAAATCGTATTCTCTGCGCCAGACAACACAATTGATTATGGCCGAGTTACCAAGTCCGAAAATGGCACACGTGATTTCATTTTTACAAACACAGGCAACGCTCCATTAATCATCACCAATGTACTTTCTACGTGTGGATGTACGGTTCCAACAAAACCAGATGAGCCAATAATGTCCGGTAAAACAGGAAAAATTACAGTAAAATACAATATGGCTCCCGGACCTATTAGAAAAACAATAACTGTTGAATCTAATGCCGTAAATTATGATGAAGGAAGAGTGGCTATAAAAATAAAAGGAGAAGTAATTTCTAATTAATTTTTAAAATTTATCCAACCAAAAATGCTTCTGAAAATTTTCAGAAGCATTTTTTTTTATAAAACATCTTCTAATTGGAATCTGAATTTCAATACTTTATCTTCTCTTTCAATTTCTAAATTGATCCATTTATCGGTTTCCGATCTAAAAATGGCATTTATATGTTCTAAGGTCAGTTTATAAACTGTCTCGTGATTAATCTTAATAATTACATCTCCTTTTAGAAGTCCTGCTTTTGCCGCCGAAGAATTCTTACGAACATGTGCAATTTCATAAACAGGTTTCAATTGAAATTTATATTTGAAATCAGATTTTGTTGTATAAACCTCAGATTCATTAAACTTTGATGCTAATGGAATGGTTTCCATTGGTACTGTTTCTTGAACCCATTGCAATCCGTTGTGTTGCACTTCAATTCCACTTTTATTATAACTGAAATTGCTAGAAAAATTACCATTCTTTTTTAAAAATAGCTTTTGATTTTTATAATCAAAAACGACATTAAATCTCTTCATCACTTCACCGCCTACAGAACCCATTCTATCTGTAACCATGGTAACGTTTTTGATTGAAATAGAATCAGGAAAAGCAGCAATAAGGTTTTTAAATTCAAACTCTGCCAAATTAAATTTTTCAATTTTACCTCGCTTACCTTCAATATCACCACTAAATCCTTTCCCTAAGAAATCGTCAAAATTTTTCTGAGGAATAGCAATATTTTTTGAAGAATCTTCAAACAACCAGACGGCATCACTATTACCAATATCAATTAATAATTTGACTTCACTCTCTTGAGCATTCAACGTGATTTTACTTTTTAAGTATGGTTTTGATTTCTCTATGGTGATTGGAATTGTGCTAAACTTTTTCTGAATCTTATTTTGATTTTTCTGAATGTCCCTGTAAACAATTATGTGTTTTTTTCGATAATTGATTTCGACTAAATTATTCCTAAAAAAAGGATTTCCAATTATACCGTTTACCGGAATCCCTATGTGAGAAGATAAATTGAACTCAGGATCTAAAACTATATATAGCAAATGACTACTCATTTTTAAGCCACCACATTCTAAAACATTGTTTTGCGATTTTAATCCTTCAACAGCCGTTTGATTTCCAAGTCCACGCAAAATCACTTTCTCTACGTTTATAAACCGAAAATCTTTTTTTTCTTCTAAACTAAAAAGTATAGTTTCAGAAACTCCCGTGTCTAGCAAAAAATTGAGTTCAGTCCCATTTACTTTGATAGGCACAAAAATTAAATTATTTATTATTTTAAAAGGTATTTTTACTCTATTAACTCCTTCTTCAAACAAAAAACCTTGTTGCCCGTAGATCGGAACAATTAATAAAGAAATTAGAACTAAAAAAAGCACTTTAAGCATTGTGATTCATTTACATAAAAATAGGAAATTAATTGATTCAAAAATGTAGATTTAACAATATATACACTTTTTATTTGCAATAAATTCCGAAAAAAAATCGCAAATTTGCAATTCAATAATCAAGACTATGC
The DNA here is from genome assembly GCF_017948675.1 of Flavobacterium flabelliforme. Taxonomy (GTDB): domain Bacteria; phylum Bacteroidota; class Bacteroidia; order Flavobacteriales; family Flavobacteriaceae; genus Flavobacterium; species Flavobacterium pygoscelis. The sequence goes on along the minus strand of NZ_JAGFBU010000002.1, from coordinate 211,246 downwards.
CAAAAATATCTAACAAAGGCAAATTAATGCCAGAATCGCCAATACGTAAATTAGTTCCGTATTCAGAAATAGCTAAGAAAAAAGGGAATAAAGTATATCATCTAAACATTGGACAACCGGATATCAAAACTCCTGAAGTTGCCATGGCAGCTGTCAAGAACATAGATTTAACGATTCTTGAATACAGTCATTCTGCTGGTAATGAAAGTTACAGAAAGAAATTAGCTGCTTATTACACCAATCAAGGTATTCCTGTAAATACAGAAGATATTATTGTTACAACAGGTGGATCAGAAGCATTAATGTTTGCAATGGGAAGCACAATGGATCAAGGGGATGAAATTATTATTCCTGAACCATTTTATGCTAATTACAATGGTTTTTCTACTGCGTCAGGAATTAATGTAATCCCTGTAATCTCAACAATTGATACTGGATTTGCATTACCAGCAGTTGCAGATTTTGAAAAACTGATTACACCTAAAACTAAAGCTATTCTTATTTGTAATCCTGGAAATCCAACCGGATATTTATATTCTAAAGAAGAAATTATGCAATTGGCAGCATTAGTCAAAAAGCATGATTTATTTTTAATTTCTGACGAAGTTTATCGTGAGTTCACTTACGATGGTGATATTCATTATTCAGTGATGAATGTTCCAGGACTTGAAGAACATGCAATTATGATAGATTCGGTATCAAAAAGATACAGCATGTGTGGCGCTAGAATAGGATGTATAGTTTCTAAAAATAAGGAATTAATGGCTACGGCAATGAAATTTGCACAAGCAAGATTAAGTCCACCTACAATTGAGCAAATTGCAAGTGAAGCAGCTTTAGAAACGCCACAAGCTTATTTTGATGAAGTAATTTCAGAATACAGAGAACGAAGAGATACTTTAGTTGAAGAACTAAATAAAATTGAAGGTGTTATTGTAAGCAAACCAAAAGGAGCTTTTTATTGCATTGCACAATTACCAATTGACAATGCAGATGCTTTTGCACAATGGCTTCTAGAAAGCTATGATTTGAATGGCGAGACTGTAATGGTTGCTCCAGCTGCTGGCTTTTACTCTACTCCTGGAATGGGATTAAATCAAGTTCGAATTGCTTATGTTTTAAAGAAAGACGATTTAATTAGTGCCGTAAGAATATTAAAAGCAGCGATTCCTGTTTATAATGCATTACAAACTAAAGCATAATAGATTAAAAATTCTCAATTCCTACTAATTAGAAAGGAGAATAAATTATTACAAAGGCAATAATCGCAAGGTTATTGCCTTTATTTTTAATTCAAAAATAAAACTAGCACAAGAATATTTTTGTTTGATTTGTTGTTTATTTCATTCTGCATTTTAATAAAACAAAAATAGGTTTGCCATTAAATAATTCAACCTATAGAAATTCTTTAATTTTTATTATTTACCTTTACGCTTTAAATAAATTTACCCAATATAATAGTTCCTTTTAATGATAAATAAAGAAGAATTTCAAGACGAAATAGGAGATAATCACATTAGTTTATCCGCAAAAAACCCAGTGAGAGATGATGCTTTTGCCATTTCAGATGATGAGAAAATTGAAAAAATAAAAAAAGACGTTGAGAGTATTTTGCTTACACTAGGAATGGACTTGACAGACGATAGTTTAAAAGGCACGCCCAATCGTGTTGCCAAGATGTTTGTAAAAGAAATTTTTGGAGGTTTGAATCCGGAAAGAAAACCAAAAGCATCTACTTTTGACAACAACTACAAATACGGCGAAATGCTTGTAGAGAAAAATATCATTGTATATTCTACTTGCGAGCACCATTTATTACCTATAATAGGAAGAGCACATGTGGCTTACATTTCTAATGGAAGTGTAATTGGTTTATCAAAAATGAACCGAATTGTAGAATATTACTCTAAAAGACCTCAGGTTCAAGAGCGTTTGACGATGCAAATTGTACAAGAGTTACAACAAGCATTAGGAACCGAAGATGTTGCTTGTGTGATTGATGCCAAACACCTTTGCGTAAACTCAAGAGGAATCAGCGATATCGAAAGTAGTACTGTAACATCAGAATTTGGTGGAAAATTTAAAGACAGCGTTACTCGAAGAGAGTTTTTAGATTATATTAAACTAGAGACTAAGTTCTAAATTACTTTATTCGTCATTAAACAATAAACCCTAGCCCTGATTGTAGTGGAAATCCTTTTTTTTTTTTCTTAAAAATAAAAAGATTGTAACGCAAAGCAGGAATTAGCTCCTAAAAAACAAACTAAATGCCTTTATACGAAACGCAAACACTCAAAATATACAATTCTCTTTCGGGAGAAAAAGAAGTATTTAAACCAATTCATGAAGGAAATGTGGGAATGTATGTTTGTGGACCTACCGTTTACAGCAATGTTCACCTAGGAAACGTTCGAACTTTTATGTCTTTTGATGTGATCTTTAGGTATTTACTACACTTGGACTATAAAACTCGTTATGTGCGTAACATTACTGATGTTGGTCATATTGTAGATGATGTGGATGAAGGTGAGGATAAAATTGCTAAAAAAGCACGTTTAGAGCAACTAGAACCCATGGAAGTTGTACAGCGTTATACGGTAGATTTTCATGATATCTTAAATGCTTTTAACTTTTTGCCACCCAGTATTGAGCCAACAGCAACTGGACACATAATTGAACAAATTGAAATTATCAAAAAAATTATTGATAATGGAATTGGATATGAAGCGAACGGATCGGTATATTTTGATGTGGTAAAATTCAACAAAACCAATCATTACGGACGCTTAAGTGGTCGTAATATTGAGGATATGTTGGCAAACACCCGCGATCTTGATGGTCAAAGTGACAAGAGAAATCCACAGGATTTTGCACTTTGGAAAAAAGCAGAACCACAACACATCATGCGTTGGCCTTCGCCTTGGAGCGATGGTTTTCCGGGTTGGCATTTGGAATGTACTGCTATGAGCACTAAATATTTAGGCAATCATTTTGACATTCATGGTGGCGGAATGGATTTGAAATTCCCTCATCATGAATGTGAAATTGCTCAAAATGAAGCTTGTACTGGGCAAACTCCGGTAAATTATTGGATGCATGCCAATATGCTTACCTTAAATGGTAAAAAAATGGCTAAATCTACTGGTAACAATATTTTACCAAGGGAAATATTGACTGGAGATAATACTATTTTAAGCAAAGCTTTTTCAGCTTCAGTAGCACGTTTTTTTATGTTGCAAGCTCATTATAGAAGCATTCTTGATTTCTCTGACGATGCAATTGTTGCTGCAGAAAAAGGGTACAAACGTTTGATGGAAGCAATTAGTTTGCTAAAAGAAATAAACGCAAATACAAAAAGTACTATTGATATAGCAGCATGGAAACAGTCTTGTTATGATGCCATGAATGACGATTTTAACTCGCCAATCTTAATTGCACAATTATTTGAAGGTGTAAAATATATCAACTTATTAAACGATGGCAAAGAAAGTTTAAATCTAGCCGATTTAGAGCTATTTTCTAAAGCAATGAATGCGTTTGTATTTGATGTATTAGGACTGGAAGATGAAAAAGTATCCGATAGCAATAACGACAAATTAGAAGGAACAGTAAATATCCTAATCGAAATGAGAAAACAAGCAAGAGACAATAAGAATTTTGCTTTGTCTGATCAAATTAGAGATCAATTGATAGCGTTAGGAATTCAATTGAAAGATGGTAAAGAAGGAACTACTTTTAGTGTTTAAAACTTCTTTTATAAGATTAAATCTAAAATACTAAAGGCAATTATCTGATATATGATTTCAAAAATTCTTATTTTTCCTTTTGTATTGTTAGTTCGGTTTTACCAAACAGCTATTTCTCCTTTTACTCCGGCTTCTTGTAGATTTGAACCTACTTGCTCCAGTTATATGATACAAGCGTTACAAAAACATGGTTTGTTATATGGTGGATTTCTAGGCTTAAAAAGGATTGTAAGTTGCAATCCATGGGGAAGAACCGGTTACGATCCCGTTCCAGAAAAGAAGTGCAAGCACGAACATTAACCTTTTATTGGTACGAACTTTTCTTTTATTTTTTATTTTTACACCAGATTAAAAAAAAACAACCTTACATGACACATGCTTTGAATATCGTTTGGAATCCTTCAGAAGGAATAGATTTAGGCTTTTTTATGATTCGTTATTACAGTTTAATGTTTGTAATTGCTTTTGGATTAGGCTGGTACATCATGAAAAACATCTTTGAACGTGAAGGTGAATCGATAGAAAAACTAGATTCGTTATTTATCTGGACCGTTTTAGCTACCTTAATAGGAGCTCGATTAGGTCACGTTTTTTTTTACGATTGGGAATATTATCGCAATCATTTAGTAGAAATTCTTTTACCGATTAGAGAAAATCCAAATGAATCTTTATTTAATATTATTCAAGGTTGGGAATTTACTGGATTTCAAGGACTAGCAAGTCATGGCGCAGCTATTTCGATCATAATTGCAATGTATTTTTACAGTAAAAACGTTCTAAAAAAACCACAATTGTGGATTTTAGATCGTGTTGTTTTAGCAGTTGCTAGTGGAGCAATTTTTGTGCGTTTAGGTAATTTTTTTAATTCAGAAATTATAGGTCACGTTACCAAATCACCTTTTGGAATAAAGTTCATTAGAGATCATTTTAGTCCCATGGATGCAGTCAATGCTACGCAAATACCCAATCCAACTGCGGCTTATGCTGCAATAGCAAATGATCCTAAGTTTTCTGCTTTGCTTGATCAAGTTCCTGCAAAACATCCAACTCAACTTTATGAAGGTTTTTGTTATATCTTCGTTTTTGCCATATTATTTTTCTTGTATTGGAAGACAGAAAAAAGAAAATATACAGGATATATTTTTGGAATGTTTTTAGTATTGTTGTTTACCGTTCGCGTAATAGTTGAATCCGTAAAAGAAAGTCAAGGCGGTTTTGAGAGTGCTTTGGGCTTATTATCAACTGGCCAATGGTTAAGTATACCTTTTATACTTGTAGGACTGTATTTTATCTTTACAGCACAGAAGGAAGTCACTAATTAAACATATATTCACAATATAAAAAAGCGTTATCTGGAAACAGATAGCGTTTTTTTTATGATTGAAATCTTTCTGATCAACATTAAACTTTAGCATCAATTTAGTTTACTTATACTCACATAAATCTTAACGTTCTTAATTGTGGTTTACAACAATTAAATAATAGAATACTGATAGTAATAATCTAGTCAAGAAAGAAATTTCGTGATACTGAACAGCATTAAATAGACACAATTGTAGCATAGCAAAACAGTAAACATTATGCAACGCACATCTTCGTAAATAATCCTATAATTATTCATCAATCTATTTTTAACTAACAATACCTCTTAAAAGAAAAGTATTCTATTTAAGATCAGCATTATTATTTCGTTAAGAGAAACATTAAAATGAATAATTTGTATCTATTTAAGCCAAAAAAAAAGAGATTCAACTTTCGTTGAATCTCTTTTTTAAAATCTATGTAAAAAACTAATTAAGCTTCTTTATGTGTAATTTCAACCTTTTCTTTATCTTCTTTAGAGATCGTATCAACAAGGATTGGAGTTGCAATAAATAATGAAGAATAAGTTCCTACTATAATACCGATCAACATAGCAAATATAAATCCTCTAATTGATTCTCCTCCAAAAACAAACATGATTAATAATACAACAATCATAGTCAACGATGTATTGATTGTTCTTGACATCGTTGTATTAATAGATTGATTAACTATTTCAGCAAATGTACCTTTAGTTTTACCAGCTAAATATTCACGAACCCTATCAAATACAATAACAGTATCATTCATAGAATATCCAATTACCGTAAGAATAGCAGCGATAAAATGCTGGTCAATCTCCATACCAAAAGGCATAAATTTGTAGCATAACGAATAGATTCCAAGTACAAAGATAACATCATGCGCAACAGCAGCAATAGCACCTAAACTATATTGCCATTTTCTATAACTAATCATTAAGTATAAAAATACAATTGCCATTGCTCCAAGAACAGCCCAATAAGCATTTGTTTTGATATCTTCTGCAACAGTAGGACCAACTTTAGAAGCTTGTAAAATACCTACTTTTTTTCCATCATAAGCGTTAACGAATTTATCATAAGTTAATCCAGCAGAATAATGTTGTTTTAGATTTTCAAACAATAATTTATTTACCTCTTCGTCAGCTTGAATACCTGGCTCTTGAACTTTGTATTTTGTTGTAATTTTTAATTGATTATCACTACCAAAAACTTTTACTTCGGCACTACCATCAAAAACTTTTTCTAGTTCTGCTTTTACCGTTTCTGTTTCAATTGGTTTCTCAAAACGGATTTGGAATGTTCTTCCTCCTACAAAGTCTGTTCCTTCATCAAGACCATTAATTGCTAATGAAGTAAAACTGATGATAACAATACAAATTGAGATTAAGTACGTCCATTTTTTCATTCCTAAGAAGTTGAAATGGAAGTTTGTGAAAATATTTTTTGAGAATTTAGTAACAAATGTCAGATCATTCTTTCTGTTAATATTCCAATCAATAAAGATACGTGCGATAAAAATAGAAGTAAATAACGATGTTATAATACCAATTAATAATGTAGTAGCAAAACCTTTAATTGGTCCAGAACCAAAAATAAATAAAACAGCTCCAGTTAAAATGTGTGTAACATTCGCATCAGTAATAGATGACATTGCACCTCTCCAGCTGTAAGATGTCTTAATCGCTTCCTCGAGTGTTCTACCAGCTCTTAATTCTTCTTTTGCTCTTTCATAGATAATAATATTCGCATCTACTGCAGTACCCATTGTCAATACAATACCAGCAATACCAGGCAAAGTTAATACAGCTCCAATACTTGCAAGAATACCAAATAAGAAAAGTAAGTTAACCGCTAATGCAATATTTGCAAACCAACCTGCTTTACCATAATAAATCATCATCCAAAGTGATACAATAAACAAACCTAAAATAGCTGAGTTTGTACCATTATCAATTGCCTCTTGTCCTAAGGATGGCCCTACCACTTCTGACTGAACAATATCAGCAGCAGCTGGTAATTTACCTGCTCTTAAAACATTCGCTAAATCTTTAGTTTGTGTAACATCAAAAGCTCCAGAGATTTCAGATCTTCCACCTGATATAGGTCCGCTAGAAACTCCAGGTGCAGAATAAACTACATCATCAAGTACAATAGCAATATTACTTTTTTGAGTGTAAGCTCTTCCTGTTAATTCTTCCCAAGATTTAGCACCTTGACCGTCCATTTGCATAGAAACAGCTGGTTTACCTAATTGATCAAAAGTATCTTTAGCATCCGTAACAACACCACCACTCATTGCAGGAATATTATCTCTATTTCCTCTTAAAGCGTATAATTCTACAGCATCTACTGCTTTTCCTTTTTCATCTTTAATCGTAGATGTTATACCCCAAACAAATTTAGCATAACGTTGATCTCCAGCTAATAAAATTCTAATATCAGCTCTTTTAAAGTAACCATTGATAACAGCAGTATCTTTTGGTGAGAAAAGACCTAAAACTGGACCACCACCTTGAGCGATAATTTTGTCTAGTAAAGGATTATTTCCTTTTTTAGCAACTGCTGTGTCTTTTGCATCAGCTAATAAAGCGCTTAATGAATCCTTAACAACAGGTTTTACTTCAGTAGTTTTGATTTCAGTTTTTTTCAATGACTCATTAGCAGCCATTATAAAATTACCAATTTCTTCTATTTTATACGTTTCCCAAAACTCTAATTGAGCAGTACTTTGTAATAATTTTTTAATTCTGTCTACATCTTTTGCTCCAGGCAATTCAACTAAAATTTGTCCTGAATTTCCTAATTTTTGAATATTAGGTTGTGTAACACCAAATTTATCAATACGTTTTCTTAAAACTCCAAAAGCGCTTTCTACAGACTCGTCTACTTTTCTAGAAATAATTTTCTTTACTTGCGCATCTGTCATTTGAAAATCTACTCCACCTTCACCTTGTAAACTTCTGTTTGCAAAAATATCAGGAGAGGCTAGTTTTACAGTTCCATTTGAATTGGCATCAAAAGCATCAAAGAATGCATCTAAATAGGTTTGGTTCCCTTTTTTATTTGCAGTTGCATCAGCTAAAGACTTATTGAAAACTGGGTTTTTAGAATTATTTGATAATCCTTTTAAAATATCTTTAACTGATATTTGAAGAATAACGTTAATTCCTCCTTCTAAGTCAAGACCTTTATTGATTTGTTTGTCACTAACTTCATTGAAAGTGAAATTGGTAAAACCAAGATTAAATACTTTCTCCTTACCAATAGAGTCTAAATATTTAACTTCTTTCTCAGAATCACCATTAGCAAAAGATTTTGCATCGTTTTTTACTTTACTTGCCACAAAAGTGAAAGAAAGTTGGTAAATACTTACCAATGCAAATAGAATTGCGAAAAATTTAATAAGTCCTTTATTCTGCATTATTACTAAAAATTAATTATTTTTTATTTATTTATTTTTGCTTTAAACCCTATATAGCAACAACTTAGATTACTTTCTTAAATTAAAAAACTATCTAAAATGTTGCTTCATTTTTTTTAAACCGAGCAAATATATAATTAACGACAAGATTAACCAATTTATTTATTAATTAATCTCAAGAAAAAAGACTGCAAAGTTGCAGTCTTGTATTTCTTTTATGTAATTTTTATACCAAAATCGATTTTAAAGCGTCATTCATTTGTCTAACAGCATCTGCACTTTTAGCAAATAAAGTTTTCTCAGCATCATTAAGTTCAATAGAAAGAATTTCATCTACACCATTTTTACCAATAATACAAGGTACTCCGATACAAATATCATTTTGACCATATTCTCCTTCTACAAAAACAGAACAAGCGATCATTTTCTTTTGATCATTTAAAATACTATCTACTAAAAAAGCAACTGATGCTCCAGGCGCATACCAAGCAGATGTTCCTAAAAGACCAGTAAGAGTTGCTCCACCAACCATTGTATCGGCTGCCACTTTTTGCAATTGTTCTTCCGAAAGAAATTGTGAAACTGGAATTCCATTATACGAAGCCAAACGTGTTAAAGGAATCATAGTTGTATCACCATGCCCACCAATAACCATTGCTGAAATATCATTTGCTGGTTTGTCTAAAGCCAAAGATAAATAAGTTCTAAAACGAGAACTATCCAAAGCACCACCCATACCTATAATTCTATTTTTTGGCAATCCTGTAGATTTTAGCGCCAAGTATGTCATTGTATCCATAGGATTAGAAACAACTACAATAATAGTATCTGGAGAATGCTTTAATACATTTTCTGCTACCGTTTTTACAATTCCTGCATTGATCCCTATTAATTCCTCACGAGTCATTCCTGGTTTTCTAGGAATTCCAGAAGTAATTACCACTACATCACTCCCTGCTGTTTTAGAATAATCATTTGTAACTCCAGTTACTTTGGTATTAAAACCTGTATTTGTAGCACACTGCATAATATCAAGTGCTTTACCCTCAGCAAAACCTTCTTTTATATCTAACAATACTACTTCGCTAGCAATTCCTCTATAAGAAATCACATCTGCACATGTCGCCCCTACATTTCCTGCTCCTACAATGGTAACTTTCATTTTTTAAGTTTTTTGGTTGTTTGTTACTCTAGTTAATATTATATAAAACCTACTTTATTCTAAAATAAAGTAGGTCTATCTCATTTGCTATGCGTCGATTTTTGCGTAAACTGCATTTTTTTCAATAAAATCTCTTCTTGGCGGTACCTCATCTCCCATCAACATTGAAAAAACTCTATCTGCTTCTGCCAAACTATCAATAGTTACTTGACGCAATGTTCTAAAATTAGGGTCCATTGTAGTTTCCCACAATTGCTCTGCATTCATTTCTCCAAGACCTTTATAACGTTGAATTCCTGCGCTTCCGCCCATTCTTTCATTCGCTTGATCACGTTGAACATCATTCCAAGCGTATTCTTTTTTATTTCCTTTTTTAACTAAGTACAAAGGAGGTGCTGCAATATATATGTGTCCTTGCTCTATTAACTCTTTCATAAATCTAAAGAAGAATGTCAAAATCAAAGTAGAGATGTGACTTCCATCGACATCGGCATCACACATAATAATTACTTTGTGGTAACGTAATTTTGAAATATTCAAAGCTTTACTATCTTCTTCAGTACCAACAGTCACACCAAGTGCAGTAAATATATTACGAATCTCTTCGTTTTCAAATACCTTATGATGCATTGCTTTTTCGACGTTCAAAATCTTACCACGCAGTGGTAAAATAGCTTGAAAAGCACGATCACGACCTTGCTTTGCTGTTCCTCCTGCCGAATCTCCCTCGACAAGATATACTTCACATTTTGCTGGATCTTGTTCTGAACAATCAGATAATTTTCCTGGTAATCCACCGCCACCCATTACGGTTTTACGTTGTACCATTTCACGTGCTTTTTTAGCAGCGTGTCTTGCTTGAGCCGCAAGAATAACTTTTTGAACGATGATACGAGCATCATTTGGATTTTCTTCCAAATAGTTTTCAATCATTTCCGAAACTGCTTGTGAAACCGGAGAAACTACTTCTCTGTTTCCAAGTTTTGTTTTAGTTTGTCCCTCAAATTGTGGCTCTTGAACTTTTACCGAAATAATTGCAGTTAATCCTTCACGGAAATCATCTCCTGAAATATCAAACTTCAACTTATCTAACATTCCAGAGGCATCTGCATATTTCTTTAAAGATCTTGTAAGACCCGTTCTAAAACCTTGCAAGTGCGTTCCTCCTTCATGCGTATTGATATTATTTACATAAGAAAAAATATTCTCTGTATAGCTCGTGTTGTAAATCAGTGCCACCTCAACAGGAATCTCTCCTTTTTCATGATCCATAGAAATAACATGCGCAATTATTGGCTCACGATTTCCATCTAAATAACGAATATATTCTTTAAGACCTTCGTCAGAATGAAAAACTTCTGAAACAAAATTACCGTCTTTATCTTTTTCTCTTTTATCTGTAAAAGTAATTGTAATCCCTTTGTTCAGGAAAGATAATTCACGCATACGAGCAGATAAGGTATCATAAGAATACTCTATTGTCTGTGTAAATATACTTGGATCTGGATAAAAAGTTACAACAGTTCCTCTTTTCGTGGCATCACCAATTTGTTTTACTGGATATAATGCTTTTCCTTTTTCATATTCTTGCTCGTAAACTTTTCCGTCAGCACTATGAACTGTAGCGCGCAAGTGTTTTGACAAAGCATTTACTACAGAAACCCCAACACCGTGAAGTCCTCCAGAAACTTTATATGAATCTTTATCAAATTTTCCACCAGCACCAATTTTAGTCATTACAACCTCCAATGCTGATACACCTTCTTTTTTATGAATTCCAACTGGGATACCACGACCATTATCTTCTACGCTAATAGATCCATCTTCATTTATATCAACAATGATTGTATCACAATGACCACCCATTGCTTCATCGATAGAGTTATCTACTACTTCATAAACTAAATGGTGCAGACCTCGAACACCTACATCTCCAATATACATCGATGGACGCATTCTAACATGCTCCATTCCTTCTAATGCTTGAATACTATCTGCTGAATAACTGTCCTTCTTAATTTCTTCGCTCATATTTTTCCTTCTAAAAAAATGTAATTTTTGTCTAACACGCAAATATATAAAAACGCAAACTAGATAACCGTTAAAATACCTTATTAAGCCTTTAAGTTATTAACATTTTATCAATTTGTTTTCACTAAATACCCGAAATTAAAGCTTTCTAATAAAATTAAAATTTTGACATTACAAATAACTGTTTGTATTTTTGCTACATGAATGATAACTTCACCACTGAATATTTCGGAATAGGCATACAAAACGGTAAAACTCCAGAAAATTTAGGCGTTCTATGGCGATCTGCGCAAAACTTAGGAGCGAGTTATATTTTCACCATCGGAAATAGATATGCAAAGCAGGCTTGTGACACTCATAATGCTGTAAAATCTATGCCCTATTTTCATTATGAAAATTTTGAAGACTTTTACAAAAACCTTCCTAAAGGAGCTCGTTTAGTAGGCGTTGAATTAGACGAAAACGCAGAAGATTTAGAAACTTTTGAACATCCAAGACGCTGTGTTTACTTGCTTGGCGCAGAAGATAATGGACTCACCAAACAAGCGATTGAAAAATGTCATTTTTTAGTAAAATTTAAATCCCAAAAAAGCTTAAATGTATCTGTAGCCGGGAGCATTGTTCTTTATGACAGAGGCATAAACAAACCTAGGTCTTAATAATCGATTGAGATTTAAAATATAAAAAAGCAATAAAAAAATCTTTAAATTAGACACAAGTCTAGATAGAAAACCAGATTGATTTATTTAGCTGTTGTAAGCTCTGATTTTACGTGAGCTGCATTAGCTCTACCACTTGGATCTAGATTTTCTTGCCATTTCGGAATCCACTTTCTCACCGTTTGAGCAGCACTCGTTTGTGGAAAATGTTTATTAAAAATACAACGATACAAATAAGCTTCCTTGGTGGTTGGTGCATTATATAAAAATTCAACTGCCGCTCCTGATAATTGCTCATCTGTAACTTGCGAAGAACAATACGTTATCAACTCATCAATCCAATTGTATCCTACGCCATCCGAAAACTGTTCTTTTTGCCTCCAAAGTACCTCTTGTGGCAAATAGGGATCTTCAGGAGTATCAAATGCTTTTCTTAAAATATATTTTTCTTTATCAGCGTAGGTTTTAGGCATTTTTTCTTCTGCCTTGATACGAATAGCCATATCCAAGAATGCTTTGTCTAAAAAAGGCACTCTTGTTTCTATACCGTGAGCCATAGTCGCTTTATCCGCTCTTAAAAGATCAGCAGTAAATAATTTCTGAACTCTTTCTATTGTTTCTTTTTGAAAATCTATTGCTGTTGGCGCATTTCTAAAATACAAATATCCTCCAAAAATTTCATCGGCTCCTTCACCAGAAAGCACTACTTTTATTCCTAAATCCGCAATCGCTTTTGACAAAAAATACATAGGAACACTAGCGCGAATAGACGTTACGTCATAGGTTTCCAGATGCCAAATTAATTTATCCAAGATTTCTATTCCTTCTTGTACAGAGAAATAAACCTCATGATGTTCTGTACCTAAAAAATCAGCTACTTTTCTGGCTGCCTTTGCATCCGGCGCTTCAGCATCTAATCCTATTGAAAAAGATTGTAATTTTTTTCCCGATTCCGCTAATAATCTCGAAGCAATTGCTGACGTAAGTGATGAGTCTAATCCTCCTGAAAGCAAAACTCCTACCGGAACATCACTCATTAAACGCTTTCGAGTAGCTTCGATGAGAGTTTCTCTAATAAGATTTAAATTTAAATCTTGATCAGCCTGTAAATAATCTTCATAATCCGGTTTGTAATATTTTACGAAACCGGTTTTTGGTGTATAATAATGTCCTGGAGGAAAGGTCGAAAATGTTTTACAGTGATCTGCAATGGGTTTCATTTCAGAAGAAAAATAAATTCGCCCTCTTTCATCTAAACCATAATACAAAGGTTTGACACCCAAAGGATCTCTGCCGGCAATAAAATCATTACCATCAACTACTACAAATGCCCAATCACCATCTAACATGTTGCAGAAATCATATCCAAATTTTTCATATAAATGAACAATTACTTCAGAATCTGACTTAGTTCTAAAAACATGGTCTTTTAAAACACCATCTCTTAATTGCTGGTGATTGTATATTTCGCCATTATGAACCATATATGCTTTTCCAGAACCTTTTATGGGTTGTTTTCCGGATTGCAAATCAATAATAGACAAACGTTCATGACTTAATACGTGTCCGTTTTCTGTAATATAAATATCACTTTCGTCTGGCCCACGATGTGACATTCGTTTGGAAAGTTCTTTAACAAGTTCCCCATCTTTTCCCTTCCCAATAACTACTAAAATTCCACACATAATTAAATCTTTATTAATAACTCCACTTATTTTTATTACACAAATATGCATTATCAACTACAATAAACAAATACAAATACTTATTTTACTTATAATTAACAATTAAAATCATAAATTTAAGTGAAAAATGAAATTAACAATGTTAGATTCTTTTTATCATTTAAACTTAAAACTTTTATCACAAACATTATTTACTAAAACGAAAGAAATATAAATGTAATTATTAAAATATATTGAAGAAATTATTTTAATAAAAAAAACGCTCCCATTAAGGAAAGCGTTTTCTAAATTATATATTTCAAAAGTAAATTATGCTTTTGCATAAGCATCATCATGCACACTGGCAACCGCTCTCCCAGAAGGATCATTCATATTTTTGAAAGCTTCATCCCATTCTAAAGCGATTTTCGTACTACAAGCAACACTTGCTTCCTGAGGCACACATAAAGCAGCAGCATCACTTGGAAAATGTTCTGCAAAAATAGAACGATAGTAATATTCTTCCTTAGAAGTTGGTGTTTGTAATGGGAATTTATATTTCGCATTGGCTAATTGCTCATCAGACACTTCCTTAGATACCACTTCTTTTAAAGTATCTATCCAACTATAGCCAACTCCATCACTAAATTGCTCTTTTTGTCTCCATGCCACACTTGGTGGCAACATATCTTCAAATGCTTTACGAACTACCCATTTTTCCATGGGATGTTCTTTGTTGATCATTTTATCTTGTGGATTGATACGCATCGCTACATCCATAAATTCTTTATCTAAAAACGGAACACGCCCTTCTATTCCCCAAGCTGCTAAACTTTTGTTAGCACGCAAACAGTCATACATGTGCAGTTTTCCTAATTTACGTACGTTTTCTTCGTGAAATTCCCTTGCATTGGGCGCTTTATGAAAATAAAGATAACCTCCAAACAACTCGTCGGCTCCTTCGCCTGAAAGAACCATTTTGATTCCCATTGATTTAATAACTCTTGCCATTAACCACATAGGAGTTGACGCTCTAACAGTAGTCACATCGTAAGTTTCTAAGTTGTAAATTACATCTCGAATGGCATCTAAACCTTCTTGAATTGTAAATTTTATTTCGTGGTGAATGGTGCCAATATGATCAGCAACTATTTGAGCTGCCGCTAAATCAGGCGAGCCATCTAATCCTACAGAAAAAGAGTGCAATTGTGGATACCAAGCATCAGCAACATCACCTGACTCAATACGTTTTTGAGCATATTTTTTGGCTACAGCCGAAGTAATAGAAGAATCTAAACCTCCTGAAAGTAAAACACCGTAAGGCACATCGCTCATCAACTGTCTGTGAACAGCGGCCTCAAGCGCCACTTTAATATCTGAAATATTAGTTTCGTTATCTTTTACGGCATCATAATCAACCCAGTCTCTTTTGTACCATTGTACAAATTCTCCGTCTTTGCTTGACATATAATGTCCCGGAGGAAACAATTCTATTTTAGTACAATAGCCTTCTAACGCCTTCAACTCTGAAGCTACATAAAAAGTTCCGTGTTGGTCCCAACCAATATACAATGGTATAATTCCCATGTGATCACGCGCCACAAAGTATTCATCTTTATCAACATCATAAATAGCAAATCCGAAGATACCATTCATCTCATCTATAAAATGAGGTCCTTTTTCTTTGTAAAGTGCCAAGATAACTTCGCAGTCACTTTCGGTCTGAAAGTTGTATTTCCCTTCAAATTGTTTGCGCAATTCTCTGTGGTTATAAATTTCACCATTGGCAGCTAAAACTAGTTTGCCATCTTGACTTAACAAAGGTTGTTTCCCAGAAGCTGGATCAACAATTGCCAATCGTTCGTGAGATAAAATTGCTTTTTTGTTGCTAAAAACTCCACTCCAGTCTGGTCCGCGATGGCGAATAATTTTAGACATCTCCAACACTTGTGGTCTTAAGGTTTCTGCTTTTTGTTTTAAATCGAAGGCACATACTATTCCGCACATAACTATATATTTTTAAATGTTTTATTTATTTTGATAAGGCAAAGATGCAATTACACTTATAATTACAAAACACAAATACCTATTTCAGTTATAAATTGAAACAAAAAATACTAATTAACGCAGTATATATAATTTACAACCTACGAAAACGCCTCTGCAAATTATAAACTATCATTTTTAACAATTTATCTAGTTTACTTTAGCTCCTTTTAAGTAAGTTGCTTTAGGAAGTATTTTAACAATTTGATCTTCATTTACCTTCATTAAGTCCTGATCGAAAATTACAAAATCAGCCCACTTTCCTACTTCTAAGCTTCCTTTTTCTTTTTCTTCAAAGTTTGAATAAGCAGCCCATATTGTCATCCCTTTCAATGTTTCTTCTCTGCTCAGAGCGTTTTCTATTTGGAATCCTCCTTTAGGATAATTTTTGCTGTCTTTTCTAGCCACAGCCGCATGAAATGTCAGCATAGGATTTACTTGTTCTACAGGGAAGTCAGTTCCTAATGCTATAATTCCTGCTTTTTGTAGTAGCTTTTTATAAGCATAAGCATTTTTCAATCTTTCTTTTCCTAATCTTTCTCCGGCCCAATACATGTCAGAGGTAGCATGAGTAGGTTGTACTGAAGGAATAATACCTAATTTAAAATAATCAAAATCTTGCTCTCTTATAATCTGAGCGTGTTCAATTTTCCAACGGCGGTCTTTTTTTCCTCTCAAAACTTCTTTATAAATTTTCAATAAAACAGTATTGGCAGAATCTCCTATCGCGTGCGAATTCAATTGAAAATCTGATGCTGCAATTTGTTTTGCAATTCCTTTTAACTCTGAAGGAGACGATAACAAAGCACCATATTGTTTAGCCATATCCGAATATTCTTTATGAAGACAAGCGCCACGAGAACCTAAAGCACCATCACCAAAAAGCTTAAAAGAACGCACATCTAAAGAATTGGTTTTGTAAATTCCTTTTTTCAAATACAGATCAATATTTTTTTGATTGGCAGAAATCATGGCATAAACATTAATTTTCAAAACCTTTACTTTTTGTAAACTATCAATCAAGTGAATAACATCAGGGTCTAAACCGGCATCATTCACGGTAGTTAATCCATAATGAAACATGTTTTTTTCAGCATCTACTAAAGCTGCAATTTGAGTTTTACGATTTGGTTTTGGTATTATTTTAAAAACCAAATCCATGGGATTATCGATTAAAATACCAGTTGGTTCTCCATTTTTAATTTCAATTTGACCACCCACTGCTTTCGTATCTTTAGTAATTCCTGCCAATTTTAATACTTTACTATTCACAATTATAGCATGCCCATCAATTCTATTTAATACTACAGGAATATCAGGGAATTCTGCGTCTAACTCTTCTTTTGTAGGAAATTGTTTTTCTACCCAATTGTTTTGGTCCCAGCCATTACCAACAATAAAGTCTGATTTTTTTACTTTTTGAAAAGCCTTTATGCGAGCAATTACTTCTTTCATACTTCGAGTACCTCGCAAATCTACTTCTTGTAAACTTAAACCAAAACCATAAAAATGACAATGGGCATCTATTAGTCCTGGATAAATAAACTTTCCTTTTGCATCAATTGTATTTTTAGATTCATACACGTTTTGAATTTCAGAGTCCGTTCCAATGGCTACAATTTTCCCTTCACTAATTGCCATCGCTGTAGCGGTACTAAACGTTTTATCAACGGTATAAATTGTGGCATGTGTAATTATGGTATCTACAGTTTTTTTTTGGTTTTGATTACAAGAAAAAACTAAAAATAAAGAAAGAAGTAGTGTAATTTGTTTCATTGATTTGATTTTTTTGAGTTTAAAAAATAAGGAACTTATGCTATTTCTTGTATCGTGTATTTTGTATTATTTATTTCAAATTCAAAACCAACCTTATTCCCCATCAGATGTTTTCCTAGCGGAGATTGAGGTGATAGCGCAATAACATTGATTCCGTCAATAGTGATTTTTGGTAAAGCCAAACTAAGATACAAGTAAATTCCGTTGGCTTTGACTAAACTTCCAACAATAATATTTTCAGCAATAGTTAGCGCATCTATTTTATCTAAAACTGATTTTTGAGTGAGTACTTCTCGTAATTTAGAATTAAGTTTTTCTTGTTCAATATGCATCATAGACAAAGCTGTTTCGTGTTTATCTCCAGCAGAACCTTTAGCGTCATTTTTAGAATCTTCCGTTAATGCTGCAATCATGTCTCTAAAAGCATCTATTTTGTCTTGTACCAATTGTACATAATAATTATAAATTTTTTGTTTGAATGTCATACTTTTTACATTAAAATTTTAATACAAATCAAGAACTATCGGATTTTTTTTTTCTCTTCTTAACTCTAAAAAACAAAGTTAGCCTATTATTTGAGAGGTACACAATTTTTCTAAAACCGAGTCTGCTTCATTATGAAACTTGAATAAGAATCTCTAACTTTACAAATAACTATTAACTTATCAAAAAGACTATGAGAAAATCTAGAATTATTGCCACGGCAATCTGCGCACTTATGATGCTTTTATCTAATTCTATAAATGCACAAAAATTTCCAGACTTAGACAAAAGCCCTCTGGATGCTGCTTGGTTCCCTAATGATTACAAAGATGCAAACAAAACTGTACGAGTGCTATACAGCCGACCTCAACTAAAAGGACGTAGTCTTAGCGAACTAGCTCCTAATGGAAAAGTGTGGAGAACGGGAGCTAACGAAGCTGCTGAAATAAACTTTTACACAGATATGTATCTTGGAAAAACTAAAATAAAAGCGGGAGTTTATACTCTTTATACGATTCCAGGTGAAAAAGAATGGACCGTGATTATAAATAAAGACAAAAATGTTTGGGGTGCTTATACCTACAATGCAAAAAATGATGTCGCTCGGTTAAACATTCCTGTAACAATAGCAGATGATTATATTGATGCATTTGCCATGGTTTTTACTAAAACGGATAAAGAGATCGTACTTAATTTAGGATGGGACAAAATGAGAGTCGCTATTCCTTTTACAAAATAAAGACTACTCTAAAACAAAACAGGCTACCCAAAAGGTAGCCTGTTTTGTTTTTATGCTGTTTAAAAAATAATTACTCTAAAAATCAAATTTATAATTAGCACCCAAAACCAATTGAAAACCTTGTACAGGATAATTTTGCCATTTTTGGTAACCACTATTTGTAATGTTATTTGCTCTAATAAATCCTGTTAATCGATCACTATAATTGTACCCTAAATTAGCATTTAAATCAAAGTAAGATTTTAAAGTTACAATACCTTCCTTATACATTGGTTGAAAATCTATTACTGTAAAATCTTTTCTCTCTCCAACATAAAAAACATTTACACCAGCGAACCATTTTTTAGTAATATTAAAATCAAGATTTGAATTTACTTTTACTGTTGGCAAATTCCAAGCTTCATTTTGTGAAGCATTTTTAAAACTGCTAAAACTTCCGTTGACACCAAAGGTCACATTATCTGAAAAATCAGCTTTCAATTCGCCATAAAAACGCAAAGTTCTCATGTCATCATAAACTACCTGAAAGGAGTTTCCATATTCATAATTCTCATTACTTGGGTTTTCATCATGAATATTACTTTTAAACAACGCTTTATTTCTCTCGTTTGTATAAGAACCTCTAACATTGTAACTAACATTATTAGATAATTTACCTTTTAACCCTGCAAAAATATCATATTGCTGGTCTGTAGGGGCAACAAATAATGTTGGTGATAAAAACGGATTTACACCCACAAAATCTTGATATGAATTTTGTTTTAAATCACCTTCAGCCCCAGCGTAAAAAATCATTAAATCTCCCACGACTTTATAGGAAGCATTGAACTTTGGATATACTAAAAACTTATTATTACTATTTTGATTATCTAGGCTGTAAAAAATAGCAGCACCAATGGTAAGTGTCCAGTCTTGTTCTAGCATTACAAAACTTGGAGAAACTCCAAAATTAGTAAAACCATATTTTAAAGGCTGTACATTATTGAGGTAGTTTTTTTCAAAACTTCCACCAACATAATCCACAATAAAATCTGTCTTAACAGCACTATCCATTACATCAAAAGCTACCGTTGGCTTAATAAAAAATCTATTCTCGGAAGAATTAAACATATCTGTAAAATGATTGTACTTCAAGCTTACTTTATTTACAATACCGTCACTAAACGCAACATTACCACCTAATGAAATAGTAGTGTAAGCTTGTTTTGGATCAATACTGTTTATCAGACTTCTTCTATCATCCAACGAAAGTGTATTAGCAAAATTAACTGGCAGTCCGTACCAATTATATATTTGGTTTTGCATTCCTAAATCTAAATTCCAAGATATATCTTTTTGATTCGAACCGTACATTAAATCGAGTGAAGTATCGTAAAATCGATCGTCTAATCGAGCTTCTTTAATGCCTCCTTGCGAAGAGTGATGTCTAAACATACCACCAACATAATCCGTATTACTCAGATCGTGGTTCACGAATAATTCTCCTATTAAAGTTCCGTAATTACCCAAACCTAAAGTAGCGTAATTCTTGAATAAATGTGCTTGTTTTTCTTTTTCAACACCTTCTGCTTTTCCTTTTGATGGAGTAAATGTTGAAGCAACAGGAAAAGAAAAAATAGTATATTTTACCACTTCTTTCTTAGTATTCCCCTCATCATCTAACTCTCCCACTTCCTTCACTTTAGAAGCATCTGAAATTTTTGGAGTATAAGGTTTTACGACATTTACAGTTTCATTTCCAATCTGTTCTTTCTTTTGAGCAAATGAAAATTGAGAAATCAATAAAAATAAAATCCCTAATCCAACTCTACTTGAAATACAAGGTGCTAAAAATGTTAATGTATTATTTGGTACCATTTTAATTTTTAAATCTTTAAATGTCATCTTTTATTTTTTTTTATTTTAAGTATAATTTTTATACTTTATTTTAAACTTCCCATTCTCCCTTGGCAACAAATTTTGTTTTGCCGCCAATATTTATATCATACTGATTATCTGCTAAACTCCCCTTGAAATGAATCTGTGAAGGTCTATTAATAAAATCACCTTGATAATTGATGGTATTAATTTCTGATTGATGATACTTTAAAAGAAAAGCTTGCAAACAAGAGCTAGCACTTCCTGTGGCAGCATCCTCAATAAGTCTATTGTTCTCTACACACAGCATTCTGCTACTAATTTTATTATCTTCTACACAAAAAAAGTAAAATGCTCGGTGATCCGTTTGACAATTTTCACGCAACCATTTATCCATTTTGTCCTGATTAAGAACTAGATTTTTTAATGCTTGTATATTTCTAACTGGAACAAGTACAAATGCACTTCCTGTTGTTACTTCTTGAATAGGAAATTCTGTATCTAAATCAGCTGAACTTAAATTAGTAAATGACAGAAAATCCTTTGCTGAAAATGTTGCTAGAAACTCGGGCTGTGCTGCTTGCAACCAAACTAAATCTTCTTCTTGTCGAACAGAAATGGGCCCAACAGGAACCAAAACAGTAATATCTTGACCGCAGTTATCTATTATCTTATTCATCAGTAACCACGAAGTACCAATTATGGGATGACCAGCAAATTGCATTTCATGTTGTGGCGTAAAAATTCTAATCGTTGCTATTTCATCTTTTATAGCAGTAATAAAAGTACTCTCTGCAAAATTTGTTTCACGTGCAATCTGCAACATCTGAGCGTCAGTTAAACTCTCCGCATCTAAGAAAACGGCCAATTGATTTCCTTTATATTTTTCTTCTGCAAAAACATCTACTATGTAAAAAGGTATTGTCATTAGAGGATTATTTTGACTTTAATTAGGTTGAAACAAATACTAAATTTTAAACATCATCAATAGATTAGAAATTACTTTCCTACTGACGAATTCGTTTTAGATTCTTCTGTTTTAATAAAATCTAATGTTGTTTTAGCATCAGCAACCACATCAGAATAATCAGTAAAGTTTTTAATCACATTCTCTAATATATAAGTTGCCTGAAAACTATCTTTTAATCCGTAGAAATTTTTCGCCATTAAAACCAAGCCTTTTGCACCAAAATATTTATAACTAGAATAATTTTTAGCTAATTTTTGAACTGCTGTATTAGAGGCATCATAATTTCCTTCTTTATTTTTAAAATAAGCATCATAATACAAAGCCTCTGCCGCTAGTTCTCCTTTGGCAATAGTCATTAATTTAGCATAAGCTACTTTTGCTTTTGCTTCATCACCACTTTCTATAGCAGCTCTTGCAACAATAATTTGGGCATCACTTTTTACTTTATCATCGGTTTTAGGATTCGTCAAAACTTTTTCAGCATATAAGACTGATTTTGGATAATCCTTCATCGCATAATACGATTTCATCAAATTTGATTGTGCATACGTGACATTCTGCGCTACATCTCCTTCACTTTCTAAACGCAATAAAACAGGAATGGCTTTGTCTGTTTGTTTATTTTTTAGAAAAACTTGAGCTAATCGGGATAACGATTGTTCTGTAAATTCGGTAGTCGATTGCGCTATTACATATTCATAATAAGGAATTGCTTTACTTTCAGAACCTTCACCAAAATAAGATTGAGCTAGAAAATAATTCGCTTTTAAAGCATGAATTCCTTTAGGAAACTGATTGATATAACTGGTAAAGCCAGTAATTGCTTGTTTGACATTATTTTGCTGAAATTGTTTTTCAGCAGCTTCATAAGTATCATTATCGAGTTCAACATCTGTTACTGCAACAAAATCTAAAGTTCGAACCCAATTGGCATATTCGTCTACTCTACCGCTGTCTACATAAATCAAACGGGCTGTAGCAACAGCTTCTAAAGCTTCTGGTGTACGCGGAAAATTTGCAGCAACATTCTTGAATTTCAATAATGCTTGCTCATATTTATCAGTATTGTAATAAACTAATCCTTGACGCAAAACTGCTCTTGATGTAAAAGATCCTTTTTTAAATTCGACATTTAATCTTTCATAGGTTTTTATTGCCAAATCGTTTTTATTTTCAGCAACATAGGTATTAGCCAATTCAAAAAGTGCATCATCTTTGTACTCTGATTTTGGATATAATTGAATAAAGGAATTCAACTCCTCAATTTTTTTATCCATTTTTGACATAAATCCATAAGAAATAGCTTTTTGAAAATAAGCATAATCAGCATCAATACTTTTTGATTCTATTACCTTATTGTAAGCATCCACAGCTTGACTGTATTTTGAAGTTACAAAACGACAATCTGCCAAACGCAAATAAGAATCACTCAAACGAACTTTATCAGATGAGGATTTTTCGATCTGAGTTTGAAAATAATTTCCCGCCTGATCGTACTCTTTTAGTTTAAAATAAGTGTAAGCAATATTGTAATTGTAATTTTTAAATTCTGGTGTTTTTGATGCTTGAGTTGATCCAGCAAACTGTTTGTAACTTAGTAAAGCTTCTTTAAAATCATTCAGAACATATTCCGTTTCTCCTTTCCAAAAAAGAGCTCTAGTTGTAAAAACAGGATCTTTTTGCTCTGTTGTAGCCTTAACAAACATCTTTAAAGCATCATTATAGTCACCATCATTATATAATTCTAATCCTCTGTAAAACAATACTTTTTGATAAGCTAATTTATTTTCTGCTGCTTTATTTTTTTCTAATAAAACGAGTGCTTCTTTATAATTTTTTGATGAAATATAAGAGTCAATTACTAATTTCTCCACCTCTGAACGATTGGCATTATTGGGATATTTAGTTAAAAAAGCTTGTAAGATTGAAGGCACACTTTGATACGAATTACCCAATTCATAACTCAGCTTTGCATAATTTAAAGCAGCGTCTTCTTGAATTGCTAAATCATAATCCATTTCGGATGCATTTTTAAAAGCATTTAATGCTTGTGGCTTTTTATCCGTATTTAAATAGCTTTCGGCTAAATGATAATAGGCATTTTGCGCAACAAAATCTTTTCCTCCAATGATTTTATTGAATTGAGAAATAGCATTTTCATACTCTTTTTGTTGGTAATAAGCATATCCTAACTGGTAATAATCGGTATTGTTCCATTTTCCTTTTTTACCTTTATAGGCTACTAAATAAGGAATAGAAGCATCATATTTTTTAAGATTAAAATAACTTTCCCCAATGATTTTATTTAATTCAGATTTTTCCATGGCGTTTGAGTTTGCCATCGCTTTTTGACCTAAATCTATTGCTTTCTGAAAATTACCCAATTTAAAATTCATATCTGCCTGATAATACGAAAGTTTCTCCTTGTATTTCTCCTCGCCCGAAACTTCATCAAAATACTTGGTTGCTTGCTTGTAATCGTCTCCTTCATAAGCCATAAAACCTAAGTAATATTTGGCTTGAGATCCATATTCCTTAGAGTTTACTACTTTATTAAAATAGGTAGTTGCCTCTTTTTTCTTTTTGGCGTTGAAGAAGCTATATCCTTTTTGAAAATTAAACTGATCTCGGTCACTAGAACTCAAACTGCTCTCATCTACTTTATCAAACCACTGTAGGGCTTGAGGATAATTACCTTGGCTAAAATGATAATGCGCTACCTCTATATAGGCTTGATTTTGCTTAACACTTGTTGGATAATCCGATACAAATCGCTCCATCAATTCATCAGCGTTAGACTGATTGGTACGAATGGCGCAATTTGCAGCATAATAGGCACAATCTGATTTTAATTCTTCGGTAGTTGCGGTTTCTTTTACTTTATCAAAAATTAATTGAGCCGAAGCATATTGTTGATCTTTGAACAAATAAACTGCTTTGTTAAAATCTTTTAATTCATGGGTATAAATAGTTGATTTTTGTGCCGAAACAGCAACGGTTATAATAAAACAAGAAAAGAAGTACAACCAGGAAAATTTACGCATTGTGATTTTATTTTAATAATTCAAATATATTATATTCCACACTCTATAACGAATCAAAATTAACTTTTATTATGATACCAAATTTTACAGATGGCTTTTTTGCGTTTTTAAGCATAGCATTCTTAGTATCAAATATCCTGCCTAACAAATAATACTTTTAATTTTTTAAATTCTATAGAATACAATAGAATTTATTTTGAATAGAACCGTTATCTTATTACTTTTACCCCATAAACAAAAGCAAATTATGTCACAATCCGTACTGTCTTTAAAAAATGTAACTATTTATCAAGAAGAAAAAACTGTTTTAACAGAAGTTAATCTGGAGGTAAATCATGGAGAATTCCTTTACATCATAGGAAAAACAGGTTCTGGAAAAAGTAGCTTAATGAAAACTTTGTACGCTGATTTAACTTTGACTGAAGGAGAAGGATCGATTGTCGGTTTTGATTTAGCCACCTTAAAAGAAAATGACATTCCTTTTTTAAGAAGAAAGATAGGCATTGTTTTTCAAGATTTTAAATTATTACCAGATCGCAATATTGATGACAACATGCTTTTTGTCCTAAAAGCAACAGGTTGGACAGATATTGAAGACATGCAAAATAAAATTGAAGAAGTTTTAAATAAAGTAGGAATGAGAGATTTTGGCAGAAAAATGCCACATCAACTTTCAGGAGGAGAACAACAGCGTGTTGCTATTGCTCGTGCACTACTAAATGATCCCGAACTAATTCTTGCTGATGAACCTACAGGAAATCTTGACCCACAGACAAGTGTAGAAGTTTTAGAGGTTTTAAAGAAAATTAATGCCAATGGAAAAACCATTATTATGGCAACTCATGATTATGCTTTATTAATGAAATTTCCTTTCAAAACATTGAAATGTGAAGACTCTAAGATTTTTGAAGTGATACAGCAGAGAACAGCATAATGCTCTCCATTCTTATTCCGATATACAATTACAACGTTTATCCTTTAGTTCAGGAATTACATAAACAATGTTTGGAATGTGGAATAATTTTTGAAATTCTGTGTCAGGATGATGCCTCAAATTCACCACTAAATCAGATCAACGAAGCGGTAAATTCCTTAACCAATAGTTCTTTTGTTGCTTTAAAAAAAAACATTGCCCATCGTGAAAATAGAAATTCATTGGCTGCAAAAGCAAAATATGATTACTTGTTATTTATCGATGGCGACTCTATAATTATTTCCCCAAATTACATTCAAATTTACATTTCTAATCTATGTAATTTTGAAGTTATCTATGGCGGAAGGATACATCCTAAAAAATGTCCAAGTGAAAATCAGAAATTACGATGGAAATACGGGCGTTTTACTGAAGATAAAATAGCTATCAATAGATCAAAAAAGCCTTATCAGTCCATACTCTTTAACAATACGATTATTAAAAAATCATGTTTCGACAAAGTGAAATTTGATTCTGATTTAAAAAAATACGGTCACGATGATACCCAACTTTCCTATCAACTAAGTTTACTAAAAATAAGCGTCTTGCACATAGATAACCCAATTAAACATGGCGCAATTGATACCAATTTGGAATATATTATTAAAACGAAAGAATCGCTAGAAAATTTACTTTTACTATACGATGATCAAAAAATAGATCGTGATTTTGTGCGATTAATAAAGCTGTATGTTTTTATAGAAAAAACTAAAGTAAAATTTATAATTACTAAAACATACTCCGTTTTCAGCAAATTCATTTTAAAGAATCTTATTGGAGAAAATCCTAATTTACTTGTATTTAATATTTTCCGAATAGGCTATTTGTGTTCCATTTCAAGCAAAAAACAAGGTATTATTGGTGGTAGAAACGAATAATTTAATATTAATTCTTTTCTTGATTATAAAATATTCAACTTGATTAATTTACAAAAAAATCTCAATCAAAAGTCACTATAAAATCACCTATTTTTGTTGTCTTAATAAAAAAATAAATGCCTTTATTCTCCGTTGTAATTCCACTTTTTAACAAAGAAAATTTTATTCAAAATACTTTAAACAGTGTTTTGAATCAAACTTTTAATGATTACGAGATAATTATTATCAACGACGGATCGACTGATAAAAGTGAACAAATAGTTGAGGAATTCAATGATTCTAGGATTATTTATTTATCAAAATTAAACGAAGGCGTTTCGGCAGCAAGGAATTACGGAATTCAACATTCAAAAGGAAAATACATTGCATTTTTAGACGCTGATGATTTATGGTTACCATCTCATTTATCCGCATTAAAATCTCTTATTGACAGGCATCCAGAAGCTGGAATTTTTGCGTCACGCTATAAATTAATTTTCCAGAACCAAAGTATTTACACTCCGAATTATCAAAATATTAATGCGGAATACAGCGGAATTATAACTGATTATTTTGAATCGAGTTTGCATTATGCTGTTGCAACCTCCTCAAGCGTTGCTGTTCCTAAAAGCGTTTTTGAAAAAATAGGAAACTTTGATACTGCAATAAATATTGGAGAAGATATGGATATGTGGATAAGAATTGCATTAGAATATTCAGTAGTTATTGGCAACTCCGTTACTGTATCTTACTTGCATTTCGTAACGGATAGTTTATCTAAACAATCTATTTTTAATAAAAAAACAAAAGATTTTAGTTTTTATAAAGAAGCTGAAAAACAACATTCCACTCTTAAAAAATACCTAGATTTATATCGGATAGAATATGCGCTGCAATACAAAATGGCAAATAAAAAAAACATTGCCAAAAATTTATACCAACAGATTAATCCAGAAAACATCAGTTTAAAAAGTAAAATACTGTTTTACACACCCAGAATAATTTTAACTTTTCTCAAAAAAATCAAAATCATCCTGCGCAACAATGGTATAGAATTTTCTATCTATCACTAAATAATTTATAGGCTATAAATTGATCAAAATCTCTGATATAATCATCTTCATCAAATACTGCCGAAGCGATTACTAAACAAACACTACCAGAAGAAAAGTTATTGAGTTCTCTCCAAATTCCTTGATTTATTAACAACCCTTCAAAAGGTTTATTTAATGTAATTGTTCGTTTTTCTTTTCCATCATTAAGTACCACATCAAAGCTGCCACTTAGCGCGATAAGAAACTCTTTTTGTGTTTTATGTGAATGTCCTCCGCGTTTTGCTGCACTTGGCACATCATATAAATAGTAAACTCGCTTCATTTCAAAAGGCAAAACATCATGTTCAATAACAGATATATTTCCGCGATTATCTTCAATTTTTGGAATCGAAATAAATTCTACATTCATTTTTTATTCGGTTTTACTTTTTAGTAACGTTATCCATTTTTGAGAAATTTTTTCCGATGAAAATTTAGCTACAGATCCTTTTGTATTTTCTTTGCAATAGGTATAAAGTACTTTTTCATGTAGCATTCTATTCATTGCGATTTTCAAAGCTTCAAAATCCTGATTGTCTACTAAAAGACCATTTTCTTCATTCGATATTAGTTCGCTTGGTCCCGTTTTACAATCAAAAGAAATTACTGTCGTACCAACAGATAAAGCTTCTAAAATAACCATTGGAAACCCTTCATATTTACTTGTTAAAACTAAAAAAAGAGCTTCTTTACAATAAAATAAGGTATTTTCTTTAAAACCCAAAAGATGAATATAATTTGAATATTGACTTTCTTGAATCAGTTTTCGCAAACGGTCTTTCTCCTCTCCTTCTCCTATAATTACTAAATGAATTTCACTATTTGGCAAATCACTTTTACAATAGGTTGTAATCAATTGATCAAATTGCTTCAATGACACTAATCTTCCTATTGCAAGACAATATTTAAAAGGCAAACTAGCTTCCGAATTCATTATTTTGTTGTTAACATTTGAAATTACAATC
The DNA here is from genome assembly GCF_017948675.1 of Flavobacterium flabelliforme. Taxonomy (GTDB): domain Bacteria; phylum Bacteroidota; class Bacteroidia; order Flavobacteriales; family Flavobacteriaceae; genus Flavobacterium; species Flavobacterium pygoscelis. Next base: position 182,413 of record NZ_JAGFBU010000002.1, on the reverse strand, counting down.
CCTTTTTCAAAACCATATTTTTTTTTGATTATAGCATTTATTTCACTCGAAACTGACACAATCTTAAAAGCTTTACTAAAAATTTGATTTGCCATTACTTTAGTTGACGTAAAATAATGTTCTAAAACACTACTGTGAATCGTATAAATAAATTTAAAACCAGAATAGAGGTAATATAAAAAAACCAATTCCATCAACGGATTGATACGGTACCTAAAATCTATGATGTAGTCAAATTGTTGTTTGTTTAAATATTTTTTCAGTTTGAAGTATTTCTGAAATTTAGAATATTTCCCAAAATTAATTAAAGTACCATAATAAGGATAAGCTACTTTATTTTCTAAAACGATAACGTGAACCTCAAAATAGGAATCTTGTAACAACTGCGATAACGAACTAAAGGCACGCTCTAAACCGCCATCAGCAAGTGTATATCCTATGAGCGCTATTTTAGTCGTTTTGCCTTGCTTTACCAACATTGAATTATTATTTTCGTAACAAATATAAAACTCCTACCTCAACTTAATGCACAAAAATCCGCTAGTTACCGTAATTTGTTTGTGCTATAATCACGCATCATTTGTTGTTGAAGCTTTAGATTCTGTAATTAACCAAACTCATAGCAACGTAGAGCTAATTATAGCAGATGATTGCAGTACCGATAACTCTCAAAAAGTTATTGAAAGCTGGCTGAAAAACCACTCTGATATTCCGTTTATTTTTAATACTCAAAATAGAGGAAATACTAAAACCTTTAATCAGTGTTTAAAATTAGCTAACGGAGAATATATAATAGATCTTGCTGCTGATGATGTATTACATCCAGAATGCATCACAAAACAATTGAAAGGATTTGCTGAAAGCACGTATAAAAATCTTGGATTAGTATATGGTAATGCGGAATGGATTTCAGAAAAAGGGCAACACATTCACGACTATTTTGAAACTGACAAAAATAGAAAAGGAGTTGCTCTACAACCTACTGGTAACATTTATATTAATTTATTAAATGGTAAAACAAAACTTTGCTCCGTAGCTGCTTTAGTAAAACGAGAAGTTTTTGACAAGCTCAATGGTTACGATGAGAATTTAGCCTACGAAGATTATGATTTGTGGATTCGGGCTTCAAGAGTTTATAATTTTGATTTTGTCGATGAAATTTTAGTTCAGAAAAGAAAGTTGAATAATTCTATGTACACTTTATTGCTACAAAAAAACAATTCGAAAACACGTCGTTTCAATTACTCGACTTATCTTATTTTGCAAAAGGTTTTTATTTTAAATCAAAACAAAGAGGAATTTAAGGCCATGCTGAAACGCATTCGAGTAGAAATGAAAATAGCTTTTCACACGCGTGATTTTTTATTGCTCACTAAGTATGTTTTTCTAGATTTGAAGGTTAGAGCAAAAACTTTGTACTAACTGATGGAGCGCTATAAATAGTTTTAATTATTAAAATTTATTTCTAAAATTTGCTAAATAGCTTTTAATATCTATTCTTTTATCAAATTCTATATAAGATAAATAAAACGAATAAAAACAAAGTATAATCAAAATCCAAAAAGAATTAGGATAATCAATCCAAAAAACAACTATAGAAGCTAAAACCCCTAAAATTATTGATTTACAGATAATTATAAAAGTATTTTTTCTGAAATTAAATTCAAATTTCTTATTAACAATATAATAAACATACAAACCATAAAGAACGTAATTTAGCAGTAAGGCCAGACCAATACCTACTAAACCTAAATAGTTATAGAATAAAATAGTAAATCCAATATTCATTGTATCTGACAATAATTCTTGCTTAAAATACAATTTCTTTTCCCCTTTTGCTAAAATTATAAAAGCAAGTGGCCACATTATCGCCTTAATAATTATGGCTAATAATGCCAATTTAAGAATCAAAACTACTGCAATAAAATCTCTAGAATACAATATTCTAATTACAAAGGGCGCTAAAAGATAAAGTACTAAAATAAGTGGCGTAATAAGCAATAAGCCCACTTCAATTTGATCATTCACCAAGTCTTTAACTTTTGCATTATCTTTTTGTACGATGGTCAATCGAGGATAAAAATCAGTACACATAGCATTAAAAATCAGCCCAACATAGCTAATCAGTATCGTAGAAGCAGCGACATACAATCCTAAAACAGACTCAGAAACATGCTGAAAATTGAAATAAAGTTTAAGTAAGTAAGCCGTTATTTGCCCGAAAATTACATTTACAGAGAGTAAAAACCCCAATTGTATCATATCCTTACCGCGTGATATCGTTTCTTTTATACTTACTTGAACCGGAATTACTTTAATCTTTCTTGAAAAAAACCAATTTACTAGATAATTCAAAATGGCAGACAAAAGCAAAACAGCTACAATACCATCTAATCTAAATAAATAATAGATAGGAATAGTAATTAGAGTTAATACAACCGAATAGACAACCGAGGAAAAAGCGATTTTTTTTATGGAGCGAGTGCCTTGCAAAAGCACCATTTTATGGACTGCTAAACTGGAGAAAATTAAATTAAAAGACAAAACGTAAAACCAATTAGCATATGCTTCTGATCCAAAAGTCCAAATACTTAAATTATTTGCAAGTACAAAAGTCACTAAAAAACCAAAAAATCCTGTCACTATAGCAGCTCTTTTAAGGACTACAACTGTTCTTGAAAATTCTTCTATATCATTCTTAGAATGTGATAATGATACCATTCGTACACCACTTATACTAATACCAAATCCTGTTACAGCAGTAATTATAGACATCATATTTTGTAAAAGTCCTATAATACCAACGCCGGTAATTCCTAAAAACAAAGCGACAAATTTAGAGCCAACCAACCCAACAAGAATTTTTAATACTTGTGAAAAGCCAAAAACTCCTGTGGCTTTTAAAATGGTTTTCTGTGATTCCTTTCTTTCTATTTCCACTTTTATTTAAATACTACTTTGTACTAGATCCATTCATTTACTTTTTTTATAATAAAACTCACCTGCTCTATAGTTAAAGTTGGATTTAATGGCAGACTCAATACTTGATCATGAATTTTTTCGGTAATAGGAAAAGATAAATTATTAAAAGAGGCTAATGCTTTCTGTTTGTGAGGAGGAATTGGATAATGAATAACCGTTTCTATTCCATTCTCAGTCAAATAACTTTGTAATTCATTCCTGTAAGGAGTACGAATTACAAATAAATGAAAAACATGACTTACCGAATTATCATAAAACGGCAATGTAATTTTATCGTTTTTTATTTCTGATAAATAACGTTTTGCAATAGCACGTCGTTTATCATTATCGGCCTCTAAATAAGGCAATTTTATATTTAAAAAAGCCGCTTGTAATTCATCTAATCTTGAATTTACACCTGCAAAATCATTGTAATATTTGGTTTTAGAACCATAATTTCGAAGAGAACAAATTACTTTAGCCAATTCAGAATTGTTTGTTACTACTGCTCCTGCATCGCCTAATGCACCCAAATTTTTACTTGGATAAAAACTATAAGCAATGGCAGCTTCTTGATTTATTGTTTCTGTTTTTTGATTTGCTTTTGCACCATGAGCTTGCGCAGCATCTTCTACAACAACTAAATTATGCCCAGTAGCAATGGTATTTATTGCATCCATATCAGCTAATTGTCCGTACAAATGAACTGCTAAAATCGCCTTAGTTCTAGAATTGATTTTATCACTAATTAAGTCTGGATTGATATTATAGGTTTCTATTTTTGGCTCGACCAAAACCGGAACTAAATCGGCTTGTAAAATAGCCAAAATACTAGCGATATAAGTATTTGCGGGTACAATAACTTCATCGCCTTTTTGCAATTTACCTAAAACAATATATGCTTTAAAAAGCAACACTAAAGCCTCTAATCCATTGCCTGTACCAATACAATGTTTTGCGCCGCAATAGTGAGCAAATTGGGTTTCAAATGTTTTAACTTCATTTCCTAAAACATACCAACCGCTTTCTAAAACTGATTTTAATTTTTCATGAAAAGCAGTTTCAAAAGGTTCATTTATCTTTTTTAAATTTAAAAATGGTATCATATCAGATTCATTTTATAAAAATCCTGACTATAAACGGAACAACCCAACTCTTCTTTTTGTTTTAAAAGTCCAGCATGATATCCGCTTTCAATGTCTTCATTTACAATACCCATATCAAAAAAAAGCTTTCCTTCTTGCTTATATTTTTGTATCAAGTTGATGAATAAAAAATCTAAAGCACGAAGACTTTCCCCTCTATTGGTAGTTGCGCCATACTGAGACTTAACAGTTGTAGGAGTTTCAAATAGGGTAATTCCAGCAATAATTTCATTTTCATGATACACTGAAAATTGCTTGATATTATCTGGAAACCTATTTTTTAATTGGGTTATTTCGGCTAAAGTATGAACGGGTTTTGCATTGTATTTTTCTTTTAGACGAGGCTCTAATATTAATTGCCAAAAAGCATTTAATTGCTGTTCTTCGACTAAGTCTAAATCGTCCATTTCTATTTTTCTAAAGTGTTTTAATTTACTTTTTGAAATTTTTAGAGGCAGACTTAGATTTATAGCTAAATTCATTTCCTTTTTTAATACAAAGGCTCCTTTTTTAAATAAGAAAAAATCAGCTTCTTGATTTCCCCTATAAGTGTAAAAAGAGGGAATTGGCTTGTAATAGAAATATAAAAATCCTTTTTGCTTCAAAAAAGATAACAAAGCTTCAATAATAGCTGCTACTTGCTCAGCATTTATTTTAGACGAATATATTAATCCACCATAAGTCAGGCCTTGATGGGAATAAACAGAATCCCCTTCACGATTCGCAGGTAAAACAGCGACCAGTTTTTGATCATCGTAGACCATCAATGAGAAATCATTAAATCGATGTTTATGGTATTCCATAAAATCACGATGAAATAAAAAAGTTGCGTTTTTGGCTTGACCAATAAAGGCATTCCAGTTTAGATAATCGTTTTCTTGGTATTGTTTAAGAGAATAGTTTTTCAATATTTTATTTTAAACTTAGTGAAAGTGACCATTTTTTTATTTGTTTTCTAAAGTAGGTAAATACCATCTAAATTTTACAGCCATCAAACGCACAGAGATAATAACCAATGAGGTAGTCAAGTATAAAATATCATTATCTAAATTTAATTTTCGAAGTAAGAAGAAGACAGTTCCTCCTAAAATACATATGGTAGCATAGATTTCTCTTCTAAAAATAACGGGGATTTCGGTACATAAAATATCACGAATCACACCTCCAAAACACGCAGTCATTGTCCCTAATGCAATACAAATAACAGGATGAAGTCCGGTGTTTATTCCTTTTTCAAGACCTATCAATGTAAACACACCCAATCCGATGGTATCAAACAAAAACAACGAAGTACGCAATTTATCGAATTTTTTTCTAAAAATAATCGCCAACACAAAGCTAATTCCTATAACGTAAACATACTTTAGATCCAGCATCCAACCTACTGGAGTTCTTCCTATTAATACATCTCGCAGGGTTCCGCCACCAACCGCAGTAACAAATGCAATAATAAAAACCCCAAAAGGATCCATCTTTTTATTCATAGCGGTTAATGCGCCCGACATGGCAAATGCCATTGTACCAATGATATCCAGTATTTGAAACATTTATTTTGGAAGTTTGAGTTTTGAAAATCGTACAAAAATAACTAAAATACGCGTCAAATCAGTTGGAAACTCTCTTAATTAAAGATTCTACTTATTCTAAATAAATATTCGAACCCGATCACAAAAACTGGATTTTCTCTGTGTATATTTGTAGCTACTAATTAAATAGTTGAAAGCTTTGAAACAAATCACTTCGATACAAAATTCATACATAAAATCTTTAGTGCTATTACAAGAAAAAGCGAAGGCGCGCAGACAATCGGGAACTTTTTTGATGGAAGGAAAACGTGAAATTGCTATAGCCATAAAAGGAGCTTACGAAATAGAAACACTACTGTTTTTTCCAGAAATATGTTCAGAGTCAGAAGCTCGTGAATTATCAAATAATGCGGAGCTGATAGAAATCAACAAAGAAGTCTATCAAAAACTCGCCTATCGAGATACCACCGAAGGGATTTTGGCTATAGCCAAAACAAAAGCACTACAATTATCTGATTTAAAATTATCAGATAATCCATTAATACTTGTTGCCGAAGCGCCAGAAAAACCAGGAAATATTGGTGCGTTATTAAGAACTGCCGATGCGGCAAATCTAGATGCAGTAATCATTGCCAATCCAAAAAGCGATTTATACAACCCTAATATTGTGCGTTCTAGCGTAGGTTGCCTTTTTACGAGACAAATCGCCACGGGAACAACATCAGAAATAATTGCTTTTTTAAAAGAACGAAACATCAATTTTTATTGTGCTACGTTACAAAATTCGACTGCATACCACACACAAGACTATACTGCTCCAACAGCATTAGTAGTGGGCACAGAAGCTACTGGTTTAACCCAAGAATGGCGAAAAGAAGCAACACAAAACATCATCATTCCTATGCAAGGTGAAATCGATTCTATGAACGTTTCTGTTGCTGCTGCAGTTTTGATTTTTGAAGCCAAAAGACAGAGAAATTTTAAATAATTAATTTTAAATTAAAAAAGATGAGAAAAAATATCTTAGCCTTATTATTAATCGCTTTTAGTGTGAGCACTTTTGCACAAATGAGTTCGACACAAGTCGACGAATTAGTAAATCGCACTTTAAAAACTTTTAACGTTCCCGGAATTGCAGTTGCCATTGTCAAAGATGGAAAAATTGTTCACGCTGAAGGATACGGTGTTAAATCTATTTTGACCAAAGAAAAAGTAGATGCCAATACACTTTTCGGAATAGCTTCAAACAGTAAAGCTTTTACCAGTGCAGCTTTAGCTATGTTAGTAGATGAGGGCAAAATGAAGTGGGACGACAAAGTCATTAAATACCTTCCTAATTTCAAAATGTATAATGATTACGTCACTAATGAATTTACGATTCGTGATTTACTAACCCACCGCAGCGGATTGGGTCTTGGTGCGGGTGACTTAATGATTTGGCCTGATGGAAGTAATTTTACAGCACAAGACATTATTCAGAATTTACAATATTTAAAACCAGTTTCCGCTTTCAGAACGCAATATGATTATGACAATTTACTTTATATAGTCGCTGGCGAAGTTATTCACGTTGCTAGTGGTTTAAGTTGGTGTGATTTTATCGAGCAACGCATTATGAAACCATTAGAAATGAATAACAGTGCGGCCTCTTTTTTACGACTAAAAGATACCACCAACATTATAGCTCCTCATGTGCCTATAGATGGAAAACTAAAAGTTATCAAGCGCTATCAAAATCAGCTTTTTGATGCAGCAGCCGGAATTTATTCCAGCGTAAATGACCTAAGCAAATGGACAATTATGCAAATGAATAACGGACAATATGGAGCAGATAAAAAGCAATTATTTTCAAAAAAAGAACACAACGAAATGTGGCAATTGCAAACTATCATTCCGGTAAATGCTAGACCACCTTATAATACCCATTTTAGTGGTTACGGATTAGGATGGTTTTTGAGTGATGTAAAAGGATACAAACAAGTAACTCATACTGGAGGATTAGAAGGAATTGTTACTCAAGTTACCTTACTGCCTGAATTGAATTTAGGAATTATTGTTTTGACTAATCAGCAATCTGGTGCGGCATTTAGAGCGATAACAAATACCATAAAAGATAGCTATTTAGGGATACAACCAGAAGATTATGTTGCCAATTACAGCAAGAGTTTAAAAGAAAATGAGGAATCTGCAGATAAAAAAACAGAAGCTGTCTGGGCGACAATTGCTACCAACAAAAAAAATAAAGTAAAAGAAGATTACAAGAGAATTTTAGGAACCTACAAGGACAATTGGTTTGGCGAAGTAGCGATTTCAGAAAAGAAAGGTAAATTATATTTTGCTTCCAAACGTTCGCCACAACTTACCGGTGAAGTTTTTTTCTATAAAGAAGGTAATTATGTTGTAAAATGGAACAATACTTATTTTCATGCCGATGCTCATTTATTTTTTGAATATGACGCAACAGGAAAAGCAGCTCGATTGACAATGAAAGCCGTTTCTGAACTAACCGATTTTAGCTATGATTTTCAAGATTTAGATTTTAGTAAAATAGACTAATGTTTTGATAAATTGTAATTTAATATTTAAGCATTGAAAAGCGTTTTTCCTTGCATATCTCCTAACAAATTTCTATTTTTAGGAATTGAATCCTACCCGTATGATAGAAATTGATCTAGAAAAAGAAAATAAAGCAATTGCTCAAGAATATAAAGAATTACTGCGAATAAGCTATCAAACACTAAGTGATGAGGATAAAAAACTCATTCGCAAAGCATTTGATGTAGCTGTAGAAGCGCACAAAGACCAACGAAGAAAATCAGGTGAAGCTTATATTTTTCATCCCATTGCTGTTGCTAAAATTGTAGCCTCAGAAATAGGATTGGGAGCAACCTCTATTGCTGCCGCATTGCTACACGACGTTGTAGAGGATACACCAACTACAGTTGAGGATATCGCCAATATGTTTAATCCAAAACTTGCTCAAATTGTAGAAGGACTTACAAAAATAGCATTGGTTCAAAAGGATTTAAACATCTCTATGCAAGCAGAGAATTTTAGGAAAATGATATTAACGTTGAATGATGATGTTCGCGTTATTCTGATAAAACTTGCCGACCGTTTGCACAATATGCAAACCATGGAATCGATGCGAGAGGACAAACAAGTCAAAATAGCCTCTGAAACACTATACATTTACGCACCTTTAGCGCACAGACTTGGCTTATACAACATCAAAACAAAGTTGGAAGACTTAGGTCTTAAATATACAGAACCAGCTATTTATAATGAAATTGTTAGCAAAATACAAGAAACCAAAGAAGAACAAGACGATTATATAAAATCTATTTCTGATGTACTTAAAAAGTCATTAGACGACGAAGGTGTCGAATACATAATAAAAGGGCGACCAAAATCGATCTATTCGATTCGTAGAAAAATGCATGCTCAAAACGTAAGATTCGAAGAAGTCTATGATAAATTTGCACTTCGGATTGTATACAAATCCAACACCCACGACGAGAAATTTATTGCTTGGAAAATATACTCTATAGTCACGGATCATTATAGACCGAGTCCAAGCCGTTTACGAGACTGGATTTCTTCACCAAAATCTACAGGTTATGAAGCCTTACACATTACTGTAATGGGACCTAAAGGACGTTGGGTAGAAGTGCAAGTACGAAGTGAACGTATGGATGAAATTGCAGAGAAAGGATATGCTGCACATTACAAATATAAAAATGGCGCTACAGAAGAAAGTGGTTTAGATGTATGGCTTAATTTATTGAAAGAAGCTTTAGAAAACTCTGAATCAAATGCAGTAGATTTCGTAGAAGATTTTAAAATGAATTTATATTCAAAAGAGATCTTTGTATTTACACCTAAGGGTGAAATTAAATCACTTCCTAAAGGGGCAACCTCACTCGATTTTGCTTTTAGCATACACTCGGAAATAGGAATTCGCACAAGAGGAACACGAGTAAACGGAAAATTAGTGCCTCTTAATTTTGAATTAAAAAGTGGTGACCAAATAGAAGTCATTACTTCACAACATCAAAAACCAACCATCAACTGGCTTGATTATGTAACAACTTCGAGAGCTAAAACAAAAATCAAAAATGTTTTAAACGAAAACACTAAGAAAATTGGTGAAGAAGGAAAAGAACTCCTAACTCGAAAATTAAAACACTTAAAAATAACGTTAAGCGAGCAAGTTATTAATGAATTGGTTAACTTTTTTAAATTAAAAACGAGTTTAGATCTATTTTACAGAGTTGGAGTTGGAGCCATAGAAAATCAACAATTAAAAGATTATGCTGCTCAAAAGAGCAATACCTTCATCAACTTTTTCAAAAATAAAATGAAGCGTTCTCCTAGCTCTCAGGCTATTGAGGACATACAAAGACCAGTAATAAGCAGCAACTATGACATGCTTGTTTTTGGGAAAGAACAAGATAAATTAGATTATAAATTATCGCCTTGTTGCAATCCAATTCCTGGAGATGAAGTTTTTGGATTCGTTACGATTAACGAGGGAATAAAAGTGCATAAAAAAGATTGCCCTAACGCGATAGGAATGCAATCTAATTACGCTTATCGAATCATGCCTGCCAAATGGATTGACTCATCGCAAGAAGAATTTAAAGCAATCATTAACGTTACAGGAATGGATGTTTTAGGACTTACCAATCAATTGACAAAAGTAATTTCAAACAATATGCATGTCAATATTCAAAGTATAGCTTTGAATACCGACGCTGGAATTTTTCATGGTCAAGTTACTGTAATTGTACAGAACAATACGATCTTGAAAAAAATGATCAGTAACATCAAAAAAATTGATGGTGTAGATAAAGTAACTCGCGAATACAAAACATAAAAATTTGTTTATTTTTTATCTTTTAACCTAGAAAAAGGACAAACTTTGAACTTAACAAACGGGAAACTTTAATCTTTAAACTAAAAAAATTACCTTTGCCAGTATATGACACTCATTTCAATAGATAACACGAAAAACCAAGAAATTGTAAAAAATGTTTTTACAATGTATCTTGAAAATAAAGGACATCGTAAAACCCCTGAGCGTTATGCAATACTTCAGGAAATTTACGACAGCGAAGAACATTTTGATGTAGAGAATCTCTATATCAAAATGAAAAACAAGAACTATCGTGTGAGTAGAGCAACGCTTTACAACACCATCGAATTACTTCTTGACTGTGCTCTAGTTCGAAAACATCAGTTTGGACAAAATCAGGCTCATTATGAGAAATCGTACTTTGATAAACAGCACGATCACATTATTATGACCGATACAGGTGAAGTAATTGAGTTTTGTGATCCCAGAATTCAAACTATTAAGAAAACAATTGAAGAAATTTTTGATATAGAAATCACCAATCATTCTTTGTATTTATATGGTGTAAAAAAACAAAAAAAGAACGAGGAACAAGACGGTTCCGAAATATAAAAATTAACTACAAATAACACACAGAATGACCGTAGATTTATTACTAGGATTACAATGGGGAGATGAAGGAAAAGGAAAAATTGTTGATGTTCTAACTTCAAAATACGACATTATTGCTCGTTTTCAAGGCGGACCAAACGCAGGACATACTTTAGAATTTGACGGAATAAAACACGTACTTAGAACCATTCCTTCTGGAATTTTTCACGGAAACAACATTAACATCATTGGTAATGGTGTTGTAATTGATCCTGTAGTTTTTAAAAGTGAGATTGATGGTTTGGCTAAATTTAATTTAGACCTACAATCTAAATTGATCATTTCAAGAAAAGCTCATTTAATCTTACCTACGCACCGTTTATTAGACGCAGCTTCGGAAGCTTCTAAAGGAAAAGCAAAAATTGGATCTACGCTTAAAGGAATAGGGCCAACTTACATGGACAAAACTGGTAGAAACGGAATTCGTGTAGGAGATATCGAATTAGAAGATTTTGCTGATCGTTACAGAGCTTTGGCTGATAAGCATGAAGCGATGATTGCTTTTTACGATGTTGATATTCAATACAACTTACCGGAATTAGAAAAAGAATTCTTTGAAGCAATTGAAGATTTAAAAAAATTAGATTTTATCGATAGTGAAGAATATTTACACCAAGCACAGAAAGCAGGTAAATCTATCTTGTGCGAAGGTGCGCAAGGGTCTTTATTAGATGTAGATTTTGGAACATATCCATTTGTTACTTCTTCTAATACTACTGCTGCAGGTGCTTGTACTGGTTTAGGAATTGCGCCTAACAAAATCAAAGAAGTTTTTGGAATTTTCAAAGCTTATATCACTCGTGTTGGTAGCGGACCCTTCCCTACTGAGCTTTTTGATGAAGATGGTGCAACAATGGCAAGAGTAGGAAATGAATTTGGATCTGTAACAGGAAGACAAAGACGTTGTGGTTGGTTAGACTTAGTAGCGCTTAAATACGCGATTCAAGTAAATGGTGTTACCCAATTGATGATGATGAAAGGTGATGTTCTTTCTGGATTTGAAACACTAAAAGTATGTACGGAATACAATTATAAAGGAGAAAAAATTTCTCATTTTCCTTATAACATCGAACCAGAAAATGTAACTCCTGTTTACCAAGAGTTCAAAGGATGGAAACAAGATTTAACTGGTATGACAACGTATGATGAATTACCGCAAGAGCTTAAAGAATATATTGAATTTATAGAAAAAGAAGTTGAAGTTCCTATTAAGATTGTCTCTGTAGGACCAGACAGAAAGCAAACGATTCTAAAATAAGATTACTAACGCTCTGATAATTCAGAGCGTTTTTTTTTTAAACAATAGCTTTTTAATTAAGATCATAAACCTACTCCACTCTAAATTTCAAATTTATTTTGGCTATTTAGTAAATTGATGACGATTAACAAATACACTCCTTAAGTTATTATTGTGGTCTGAAATAAACAGCTACAATATTGCTCTAGAATACTCTTTTAAACAAAATCCATTTCACATGAAAAACCCCGTAATTAACATACAAAAAACCGAAGTCCTTTCTAATAACCACTATATTTTAAATAAAGTAACATTTGATTATCAAAAGAAAGATGCATCATGGATCACTCAAAAAAGAGAAGTGTATGATCGTGGCAATGGTGCAGCTATTTTGTTGTACAACACCAAACAAAAAACAGTTATTCTTACCCGACAGTTCCGATTGCCTACTTACTTAAACGGGAATGCATCGGGAATGATGATTGAGGTTTGTGCGGGATTACTAGATCAAGATAATCCAGAACAATGCATCATAAGAGAGACTGAGGAAGAAACAGGATACCGAATTACTGCTGTACAAAAAGTAATGGAAACTTATATGTCGCCAGGTGCCGTGACAGAAATTCTATATTTGTTTGTAGGACACTATGACGAAAGTCTAAAAGTGAGTGAAGGTGGTGGATTAGAAAGTGAACAAGAAAATATAGATGTTTTAGAAATGTCCTTTGAGGAAGCTTATGCTAAAATCGAATCGGGTGAAATTAAAGATGCCAAAACAATCTTGTTATTGCAACATGCCAAAATAAAGAATCTTGTTTAATGAGCAAAACAACAAAAGGCATTTTATTTGCATTGCTAGCTACGTTTTTATGGTCGGTAAACATGGTTATTGCTAGTGGCGTAAAAGAACATATTCCGCCAATAGGCTTGGTTTTTTGGCGTTGGACAGTTGCTTGTGTTGTACTTACTCCTTTAGCTTTGAGAGCGACTATTATAGATTTTAAAATTATAAAAAAACACATTAAATATCTCTTATTAACTGCAATATTAGGTATCTCAATCTTTAACACTTTAATTTACTTTGCCGGAAAAACCACGAGTGCTTTTAATTTATCCTTGATGGCTATCTCGATTCCCTTATTTATTATAGGGATTTCTAGAATTGTATTTAAAGAGAAAGTTTCGAATCTAGCTATAGCGGGAATTATAACTATAATTACAGGAGTTTTAGTACTTATTAGTAAAGGTTCATTAGACGCATTGCTTCGTATTAACTTTGCATTTGGAGATTTATTAATGCTTCTCGCCTGTTTTTTCTTTGCTTGTTATACTCTTTTAGTTAGAAAAAAGCCAAAGGAATTAGAGCCTAAAGTGTTTTTATATTCTGTATTCGTAATTGGTACCTTGATACTGCTGCCTTTTTACCTCTGGGAAAATACTTATCTCGAAAAAGTAGTAATCGATTCAAAGACACTTCTTATTATCTCCTATGTTGGCATATTCGCTTCGTTAGTTTCTTTTTACTTATGGAACGAAGCCATCGGATTAATTGGCACATCAAAAACAGCTGTTATTTATTACTTGATTCCAATATTTAGTGGCATTCTCGCATATTTTTTTCTAGGCCAATCTATTGAATTTATACAAATTATAAGCATGGCTATTATAGTATTGGGACTAATAATTACCAATAAAAAATAATTAGAAAACAAAAAGCAGTATAATAATACATACTGCTTTTTGTTTTAACTTGTAAAATGAAAAGACCTATTTATTAGGTTGTGGTGTCATTCTTAAATATGGTTTTATTCGTTCGGAACCTTTTGGAAATTTTGCCGCAATATCTTCATCTTTAATTGATGGTGAAATTACAACAGGATCACCGTCTTTCCAATTCGCTGGAGTGGCTACACTATAATTTGCAGTTAGCTGTAAACTATCAATTACACGTAACAATTCATCAAAATTTCTACCCGTAGAAGCTGGATACGTCAGTGTTAATTTAATTTTTTTATCGGGTCCAATTATAAAAACAGAACGAACTGTAAAACTTTCACTGGCATTGGGATGCATCATATCATATAACATAGCAACATGCTTATCCTCGTCGGCAATGATAGGAAAATTTACAGTAGTATTTTGAGTTTCATTTATATCCTTAATCCACTCCATGTGAGAAGCTACACCATCAACACTCAAAGCAATAACTTTTACATTTCGTTTTTGAAATTCAGGATAATAGTTTGCTACTGTTCCTAATTCAGTAGTACAAACTGGAGTAAAATCAGCTGGATGTGAAAACAATATACACCATGAATCTCCCAGCCATTCATGAAATTTTATTTTTCCTTGTGAGGTCTCTGCTTCAAAATCAGGGGCAATATCGCCCAATCGTACTGTTGCCATACTCATTTATTAATTTGATTAATATTACGGTAAGTTATTGAATTTAAATTGATAAAGAAAAATATAAACTTAAAATTCTACTCGTTTTACTTAAAAACAAAAAAAAAGTAATAATAAAATTAGCCTTAGGAATACTAAACTCATAGCCCTGATCGCAATGGCATCCTTTTATTTCCTATTAAGACGAAGGAAGAATAGGAAATAAAAGATATAATGGAGAGCAGGAATAAGCTCCAGAAAAAAATTTATATTAGGCCTGTTTTTTCTTTAAGTTAGGCAAAAAGAAAGCTATGATCCCGATTAGAGGCAAATAAGCACATAAATGATATACATAAGTAATACTGCTATGATCTGCTAAATTTCCTAACAAAGCGGAACCAAGACCGCCCATTCCGAAAGCAAAACCATAAAACAGACCGGAAACCATACCCAGTTTTTTAGGCAATAATTCTTGTGCATAAACCAAAATTGCTGGAAATGCCGAAGAGATAATTGTACCGATTACTACCGATAATACACCTGTCCAGAATAAATCTACAAATGGCAACAATAATGTAAACGGAGCGGCTCCTAATACAGAAAACCAGATAACATATTTTCGGCCAAATTTATCTCCTAAAGGACCTCCAATTAAGGTTCCTAAAGCACACGAAGCTAAAAAGAGAACCAAGTGAAATTGAGCATCTTGAACAGATAAATTAAATCTCTCCATCAAATAAAAAGTAAAATAACTAGACATACTAGCCATATAAACAAATTTTGAGAATATGAGCACCATCAAAATTACTACCGAAATTACAATTTGATTTTGAGACAAATTCGGCAAATCGATTACTGCTTTTTTGGTACTTCTTAAACTGAGGTGATTTTGATACCAAAGTGCTATTCTGCTCAAAACTAATAATCCGATGACTGCCGCTACAAGAAACCAAATAATGTAGTGTTGCGCATTAGGCACAACGATTAATGCCACTAACAAAGGTCCTAAAGCTGTACCAGCATTTCCGCCCAACTGAAATATAGATTGTGCTAAACCACGCTTTCCTCCAGAGGCTAAAAAGGAGATGCGAGAAGCTTCTGGATGAAAAATTGAAGAACCAATCCCTACTAAAACAACCGAAAGAATAATCATAGAAAAACTAGCTGCGTAAGACAAAGAGATTATTCCGAGTGCTGTAAAAATCATTCCGAAAATCTGAGAAAAAGGTTTAGGCCTTTTATCGGTGTACAAACCTACCAAAGGTTGCAAAATCGAAGCTGCTAGTTGATATGCTAATGTAATTAAGCCTATTTGAGTAAATGTTAAATTATAATTGTCCTTTAAAATAGGATAGGCAGCAGGAATTACTGCTTGTAATAAATCATTAATCAAATGCGCAAATGCAATTGAAAATAATATAGGATAAACTGTTTTTTGTGCAGTAGAAACGCCATCAATAGTTGATGCGTTTGTAGAGGATAAATTCATTTTTTTTTAATAAAATACATTAATACTGCTTCAAATAAGATTTATAGTTGAAGTACAAAATACCAAAAAATTAAGGTGATGAAAGAAAGTGGAATTCCAAAACCAATCATCATGCTACTCAATTTAGGTTTTAATCCGTGAGTCGTTGCGAGAATGCTCCCGGTAATCATTGGAGCCATTGCAGATTCCATAACAGCTACGTCTATCGTTTTTGAATGCTGCTGCAAAATTACAACATACAGTAAATAGATGAAAGCCGGAGTGAGTATTAATTTAAATAAAAGTCCCAATCCTAAATATCTCCAATGCTGACTTCTTCTATCAAACTGTAATTGCAAACCAACAGAAAGCATCGCTAATGGTGTAATAACACTTCCTGTTTTTTGAAGAAAATATTGAATGTATTCGTGAAAATCAACATTTAAAAAATTCATCAAACAAGCTATCACAAAAGTGATGAATGGTGGGAAAATAGCAATTTTTTTTGCGATTTCGAGACCATTTGGCTTTCCAGTAGAGTACAAAGTAGCAATCAGAATAGAAACCGTAGAAAGCACAACAAATGAGCCAGGTTGATCTACTAAAATAGCCGTTTTTAACCCTTCCTCTCCATACAATGCTTCGATGATTGGATACCCCAAAAAAGAGGTGTTTCCTAAACCAGCTGTAATAATTAAACATCCTGTAAGTTTACGAGACCATCCGAGCTTTTTACCTAAAAGACTAAAAAACAGATAAGAAGCTGCAAATCCAAGCCAAGCTACTCCAATGGGATATAACAGTTGGTTATTCCATACGATTTTAGGTATATAATACAATGCAATAGCAGGAAGACACAAGTAAATTACAATCTTATTTAAAAGTTTGTAAATTTCCGTAGGGAAGCCCTTTAACTTTTGAAGAAAAAGACCTAGAAATAAAAAAATAAAAATTAATGCAAAGTTATACATGATACACAATTGATTGCAAAAATACTATTTATATATCTCCTAGAAATAAAGAAAAACAGAAATGAATAATAATTACATCATTGCCATTTATAGTATTAATAATAATGATATTGGTAAAAAAGCATTGTCTCCTTTTATAATTCTTATTTTAATTGAACAAAAAAAAGAATCCTTTTACTAGGTAAACAATGACTTGATATAGGATGCTTTTTTTGAAACTGTTTATGTTTTCACTACTTTTACTTTTCAAATCATCCATTTTGCAAAACAAAAAATCACATCCTAGCGCTTTGAATGAAAAAGCAGGAATTGCTCCACCAGAAACTACTAGTTTAACTTCTATTGGAACAATTCAGCATTTTAGAAAAATACAACCTTCAGCAACTGCATTAGTTGAAGGTATTTTAGCGGGAAACATAACTGCTTTGAGTCGTGCCATTACTTTAGTGGAGAGTACAAATAACAATCACTTAAGCAAAGCCAATGAAGTAATTAATGCTTGTTTACCACATTCTGGGAAATCGATGCGAATTGGAATTACTGGTGTTCCCGGTGTAGGTAAAAGTACTTTTATTGAAGCCTTTGGTAAATTTTTGACCAATCAAGGAAAAAAAGTAGCGGTTCTTGCTGTTGATCCTAGTAGCACCATAAGTCATGGTAGTATTCTGGGTGATAAAACTCGTATGGAAGAATTGGTTAAAGATAAAAATGCTTATATCCGTCCGTCTGCTTCTGGTGAAACATTAGGAGGTGTTGCTCGAAAAACTCGTGAAACAATTACACTTTGCGAAGCGTGTGGTTTTGATACTATTATTATAGAAACGGTTGGCGTTGGCCAAAGCGAAACCGCTGTTCATAGTATGGTAGATTTCTTTTTATTGCTAAAAATAGCGGGTGCTGGAGATGAATTACAAGGCATAAAACGGGGTATTATGGAAATGGCAGATGCTATTGTAATTAATAAAGCCGATGGTGATAACATTAAAAAAGCGCAGTTTGCTAAAATGGAATTCAATAGAGCATTACATCTTTTTCCAGCAAAAAAATCAGGATGGATTCCTAAAACCTCCACTTGTAGCGCTATCACTCAGGAAGGCATTCCAGTAGTTTGGGAAATAATTCAAAAATTTCTAGCATTGACTAAAGAAAATCAATCCTTTTTTGAAAAAAGAAAAGAACAAAATCAATATTGGATGCTGGAAACCATAAATGAGCAATTAAAAATAAATTTCTACAACCAACACGAAATACAGAATCTTTTAGAACCTACAAAAAAAGCGGTGCAAAATAATGAAATATCACCATTTGCAGCCGCTCAAAAATTATTAAAATTGTATCAAAATTCTAAAAACAATCCGCAGAATACGGACTAGTTTCTATTTCTTTTTCTTGATATCTCTTAGCTTATATTTATTTTCTCTATATAAATTACCTGCAGTAATCACATGCGCTAAAGCATCTTTTGCCAATTCAGGATCTAATTTTACTGGAATTAATGTAGTATCATTTTTAATTTTAAATTGCAAAGGTTGCAAATTAGGTTGCATAATGACAACTTGATCCTCAATTCTAAAAGCATTGATATCATTAAACTGCATGATTGACCTACCTTTTGTTGTTGCCTTTATTTTAGTTAAATTTCTCCCCACCATAGGAGTTTCAAACTCAGCGCCTAAATAACTTAATAATGTAGGCGGAATGTCAATTTGACTCGCTAATTGATCGTATTTTTTTCCTTTAGGAACATTTGGACCAATTATTAAAGCAGGAATATGAAATTTATTGATTGGAACTAAATTTTTACCAAATGTTCTGGTGTTGTGATCTGCTATCACAATAAAAATAGTGTTTTTATAATACGGTTCTTTTTTAGCCATTTCCATGAATTTTCCAATCGAGAAATCAGCATATTTCATGGCATTGTTCACCGTTGCAGCTTTCTGATCGTATCGTTTTATTCTTCCTTCGGGATATTCAAAAGGTTCGTGATTGGATGTAGAAAACATCAATGAAAAGAATGGTTTGTCTCCTTTAGATTTAAAATAATCGTTGGCCTTAACTACTAAATCTTCATCAGAATAACCCCAAGTTCCTTTGAAAGCATATTTTTTACCATCAGCATCAAAATCATCTTGATCTACAATATCCTCAAAACCATTTCCGTTAAAAAAAGAAGCCATATTGTCAAAATTAGACATTCCTCCATAAATAAAACTGGTTTCGTATCCTTTGCGTTTTAAAGCTTCTGCCAAAGTAAAAAACCCTTGTTGTGAATTACCTAATTTCACCACACTTTCTGATGGAGATGGAAGAAATCCTGTAACTACCGCTTCTATCCCTCTCACACTACGCGTGCCCGTACAATATAGATTTGTAAACAATAAACCTTCTTTAGAAAGTTTATCAAACTCCGGTGTTAGGGGTTTTCCACCTAAAATTCCAACATATTCTGCACCTAAACTTTCTTGTAAAAAGATAACTAAATTGTACGGTCTTTTTAAGATGGTGTCTGGAGTTTGAACATGCAAAAAAGGAATAGCTGGATCTGTAAATTGAGTCACATCCATGTATTTTTTTACACGTGCTGTGGCTTCTGCCTCCTCCATTTTACCATACATTTTTGTATTTCCTTCGTTCTTAATTGAATAGGCAGCAAATGCAACAGTATAAAAAGAATTTAATCCTAAGCAATTGGTCAATTGATCTGTAGAAAAAACTGCATTGCTGGCATTAATAGGTCTTTTAGAAGTCAAACTAGAACGTGCTCCAAAAAAGAGTAAAAAGAGCACTAATGGAAAGAGTAGTAATTTGAATTTATAATCTGAATAATGAGTATGAAAGAGAACTTTTCCTTTTTTCAGAGCAAAATACAATACAACACCCAGAATTAAAAAAGTTACTATAATGGAGGTCAAATAGCTTTTTAGCAACATTCCAACCACTTCTTTGGGATATATTAGATAATCTAAGAAGATTTTGTTGGGACGTGTATCGTATTGCTTTACAAAATCTGGAGTAGCAAGCTCGACAAAAAGAATCAAAAATAGAAATAAAATACTATAGAAAGGCAGGATTTTATTAACGAATTTAATAGCATTATTTGGAGTAAATGTAACTAAGAGCGCTGGAAGAAAGGATAAATAACTCAAAAGAATTAAATCCATTCGTAAGCCAATTGGAAAGATATACCAGTAATTCTCCGTTTCTACTACTCGATCTTTGAATAAGAAAAATAAAAACAACCGACTCAAAGTCATAATTAGCAATCCAATTGCCATAAAGTTAAAAACAGGTTTTAAAAAAGCTAATTTTTTCATTAAGAGGAAATTATTATATTTTATAAATGGATATTAATTTTAAACAAAAATAAACAGAATAAAAGGAATATGATTCTGTTATATAATTAAAACAAAAAATAAAAGCCAATCATAAACAAACCAACACTCCAATTCCTCAGACTTCATTTTGTTCATAATCAGCTTTTTACATTATTTTTGATATACTAATTTGTTTAGTAAAAACTATTCTTTTTCGTAGCGCTCCATTTCACGATCGTAAAAATCATTTGCAAGAACAATTAATCCTTCCATTTCTGCATTTAATTCTCCTTCATCTAGATCTTCAGCCTCTTCAATAAACTCTACCTCATCGTCTTTCAAATTGATTATAAATCTTGGATAATCGAGATGTATTATAAAAATGTCTTCTGGGAAGTCAGTATTGTCACCTAGTAAAAATTTTGGTAATTCCATAATATATTTTATTTATTAATGTCTTTAAATTGTCCTTCTAAAATTAATTTTTTTGTTAGTCTTGCAAAGCGAATATACAAAAATATAGCCGCAGCTGTAAGTCCAGCCGAAAGTCCAATCCAAATACCGATGGCTTTCAAATCAGTGTACAATCCTAAGTAAATTGAAATTGGAAATCCGATAACCCAATAAGCAACGAAAGTAATGTACATAGGCATTTTTACATCTTGCAAACCCCTTAACGCTCCTAAAACAACCACTTGTATTCCGTCAGAAATTTGAAAAAATGCAGCAACAAATAATAGTTGCGAAGCGATTAAAATAACTTCTTTGGTTTCTACAATATGCTTGATATCATTGACATCAACGAAAATTCTAGGTAAATATTGGTAAAAAACAATAAAGATAACAGCAAAAACAATTTCTAAGAGTATGGCTAGTAAAAATATGGAGCGTGCTACGAGTTGTAATTTCACATAATCCATTAATCCTTTTTGGTTTCCTACTCTAATCATTACAGCAACACTCAAACCCATTGCAAACATAAAAGTTAGAGAGGCTAAACTTAGCGCTATCTGATTCGCGGCTTGGCTAGTCGTACCTAGAAGTCCTGAAAGCCAAATAGCTCCTGTAAACAAAGCTACCTCAAAAAACATTTGCATAGAAGACGGTAAGCCTAAATTAATAATCTTATTCAGCATTTTTTTCTTAATCTCTTTAAAACTGAAATTTTCAAAATAAGGATGAAATTTTGGTTTTCTAATCAAACTATAATGCATATAAACCAACATTACGATACGAGAAACAATGGTACCAATTCCGGCTCCAACAATTCCCATTTTAGGAAAAATCCAAATACCATAAATTAAAAAATAATTGATCACCACATTGACTACATTACCTATAATAGTGGCCCACATAGAATATTTTGTCTCCGACTTACCATCAGCAAATTGCTTGTAGGCTTGGTAAATTATCAAAGGGACTAGAGAAAAAGCAACAATATCAAGATAAGGTTTGGCCATTTCGACCACAATATCCGGCTGACCCATCAAGGAAATCAAAGGTTTAAAAAAGAAAATAATCAAGAATAAAGTAAATCCTAAGATCGTACATAAAAACAATCCGTGATGAAAAACACTCCTTCCTTCTTCTATATCATTTTTACCATCCGCTTCTGCTGCCAATGGCGTAATCGCAGTAGAGAAACCAATGCCTAATGATAAGGCTATAAAAACAAAACTATTTCCTAAAGAAACCGCTGCTAGTTCTGTTGGACCTAATTTTCCAACCATTATATTATCAACAATACCAACAATGGTATGTCCTAGCATTCCTAAAATAATAGGATACGCTAATTTTAAATTATAAGAAAACTCTTTGGTGTACTGGGATAAATTCACTTGCTTTTTTTTAAAGTCGACAAAGGTAAGCAGAAGCAATGAATTGTATCGATACAATTGAAAATATAAGCTACTATTTTAAAAATTATCTCATCCAAACAAGTAATTCTATAACAAAGGCTTCAAATTGTATAACTATTTCGAGCACTAACAATTTTACATTTGTACCGTTGTGTTTGACACACTAAAATAAAAAAATTAGAATAAAATTTAAAAAGAACAATTATGAAAATTTCAGGAAAAATTAAAATCGCAGTAGCATTTACAATGGCAGTAATGTTTTCAAATCAAACTCAAGCTCAAGAAACTAATAAATTAGAAAATTACGATCAAGGTTTCCGTTTAGGTGTTGGTCTTAACGCTGGTGTACCTACAAACGAAGATGTTTACAACTATTCAATAGGTGGAGATGTAAGACTTCAGTACGACTTAACAAAAAGATATTCAGCAACATTAACTACAGGTTTTACAAACTTATTCATCAATGATGGTGTAAAAGATCTTGGATTTATTCCTGTAAAGTTAGGATTTAAAGCTTTCGTATGGGAAGATCAATTTTATGTATTAGGTGAAGTTGGTGGTGGTATTGCTGTAACTAACGGATACAAACAAGACACTTACTTATGGTCTCCAGGAGTTGGATTTGCTGGAAAAGATATTGATGTAAGTTTGCGTTATGAATCATACACAGAGTATGACACGAATCAAATTGCTTTACGTATCGCTTATGGTTTTAAACTATAATCTATTTTTGATTAAAAAAAAATGCGCTGATCTCAGCGCATTTTTTTTTGTTTATTCTTTATCTAACATTTCTTTGTAAACGGCTATGTTTGCTCGTATTTTATCATCCATTTCGGGCTCTTTAATATCGGTATATTTTTGCATTTCTTCCCAAATAATTTTTCCTACAATGTAACGCGCCATTTCTTTATCATCAGCTGGAATTACATACCAAGGTGCCTCTTTAGTTGCGGTTTTATTTATTGCTTCTTCATAATACTCCATATATTCCTCCCAGTGTTCTCTTTCTTTTAGATCACCAGTCGAGAACTTCCAATTGTGTTTCCCTTCTTCTAAACGTCGCAACAATCGTTGTCTTTGCTCTTCCTTACTTAAATGCATAAAGAATTTCAGAACTATAATTCCGTTTTGAGTAATGTGCTTTTCAAAATTTCTAATTTGCTCCATTCTATTTTCCCAAAACTCGGGTGTAATGTCTTCTACCTTTTCTATTCCAGGCAAATTCTCATTCAGGATATATTCTGGATGAACACGTGTTACTAAAACATTCTCATAATGAGTTCTATTAAAAATCGCAAATTTTCCCTTTTCAGGTAAAGCTAAATAGTGTCGCCATAAATAGTCATGTTCTAGTTCAGTAGAATTTGGAGTTTTAAAACTACTAACCACAACTCCTCGTGAATTAAACCCTTTAAAAACTTCGCGTATCAAACTGTCTTTTCCAGAAGTGTCCATTCCTTGCAAGCAAATCAGTACACCATATCTATTGTGCGCGTACATAACGTCCTGCAATTCGCTTAACTTGGCAGTTATTTTCTCTAATTTATTTTCTTTTTTTTCATCGCTAGCACCAACTTCTAGATTAGTTGGTAGTGCAGACAATTTAATCTTGTCAACCACTTTAAAATCATCTGGATTTATAGATTTCATAGGAAATAATTTATCTTTATAAACTCAAATATAGCAAATTTTAAGGAGCTTTTTCCTGCTGTACGCTATATCTTTTGCTTCGCCAAAAAGGCTAAAGCAAAAGGATACCGCTGCCATCAGGGCTAAGAACCCATTTTCAAAACTGTACCAATGGAAAAATTTAAAATCGATTTATTATTTCAAATCATCGGAATTGGCTCTGCTTCTGGACTTATATACAAAAACAATACACTCTGGATTATTGGTGACAATAGTGGTTTTCTTTACGAATACAATATAAATTCAAACGAATTAAATCGGCATCCATTAATCGAAAATCCAACTGAAAATATTCCTAAAAAAGACAAACCCGATTTTGAATCTATCACCAACCAGGATGATAACCTCTATATTTTTGGTTCAGGATCGACTGACAAAAGAAATAAAAACATACAAATAGATTGGACTACTAAAAAGATAATAGCAACCAACGATCTCTCTAATTTATATAAACTGATGCAAAGCGTTGGTAAAATAAATCCCGAAGATTTTAATCTTGAAGGCGCTATTTACGATGGTAAAACTTGGTATTTTTTCAATCGAGGAAATGGAAGCGCTGCCAAAAATGTACTTTTTACCATTAAAGGAGAAAGTATAACGAAACCATCTAGCATTCTTTCAAACGAATATAGCCTTCCAAAAATAAAAGGTGTTCACACGAGTTTTACAGATGCAGTACTAGTGGAAAACAGCATCTATTTTTTGGCAACAGCCGAAGACACAGTTTCTACTTATGAAGACAGTGAAGTATTAGGCAGTATTATAGGAAGCATCGACCTGACAACCATGAAAATAAAATTCACAAAAAAAATTAGCAACACTAATAAATTTGAAGGATTAACGTTGTACAGTCATTCGAGTACTAAAATTGAATTTTTACTCTGCGAGGATAAAGACACAGCCATTTTAGAAACAGCCATTTATAAATTAACACTTTTTCTACAAAAGTAAAAATAAGACCTATTGTAACAATTAAAAAAGGAATAAGACTAACTAATAAAATCAACACTTAAAAGATGAAAAAAATATTTTTTGCATTAGCATTCGCCTCCTTTTTTTGGAGTTGTAAAACTGGAGGAACTGCCGTTACAGATACTAAATCTGCTACAGAAACCGTTGCCGTTTCTATTAACTTAAACGACATTAAAGACGACAAAGTAATGGTTGTCGTTACCTCACCAAAAATAACAACCGATGAAGTAACGTACAGCATCCCTAAAATTGTTCCAGGAACCTACTCTATTGATGATTATGGCAAATACATCGAGAACTTTAAAGCTTTTGACAGTAAAGGAAATATCCTTACTACAACTAAAGTTGACGATAATACATGGAGCATTAAAAATGCTAAAGCAATTGCTAAAGTAACTTATTTAGTAAATGACACCTTTGATACCGAAAAAGGAAGCGGATTCGGAAATAACGATATTTTTTCTCCAGCAGGAACAAACATCGATGCAGGCAAAAATTTTATGCTAAACATGCATGGTTTTGTAGGTTATTTTAAAGATAAAAAAGACCTTCCTTATCACGTAACTATTTCACATCCAGAAACACTTTGGGGCGCAACTTCTATGACTGATCTTGATGCAAGCAAAACAAATGATCTTTTTGTTACATCGCGTTATGCTGAATTAGTAGAGAACCCTATAATGTATGCAAAACCAGATTATACAACTTTTACTATTGATGGCATGGAAATCCTTATTGGAGTTTATTCTCCTACAGGAATTGTAACTGCTGAAAGCATCACTCCAGAAATGAAGACTATGATGACGGCTCAGAAAACGTTTCTAGGTAAAGTAAATGCTACTAAAAAATACAGTGTTTTATTGTACTTATCTACAATGACTCCAGATGACGCTAAAGGTTTTGGCGCACTAGAACATCCTACCGCAACAACAGTAGTTTTACCAGAAATGATGCCAAAAGAAGAATTGGTAAAGTCGATGATAGATGTAGTGTCACACGAATTTTTTCATATTGTTACTCCATTATCGATTCATTCTAAAGAGATTCATAATTTTGATTATAATGCCCCAAAAATGTCAGAACATTTATGGATGTATGAAGGAGTTACAGAATATTTTGCTAATTTATTCCAAATCAATCAAGGCTTAATTTCTGAAGAAGATTTCTTGACTAGAATAGCAGAAAAAATAGCTCATGCAAATGCAATGAATGACACAATGCCGTTCACGACAATGAGTGCGAATGTTTTGAAAGAACCTTACAAAGCTCAATATTTAAATGTATACGAAAAAGGGGCTCTTATTGGGATGTGTCTGGATATTATTATCCGAGAAAAAAGTAATGGCGAAAGAGGGATTCTTGATTTGATGCAGAAATTATCTAATGAATACGGACCATCAAAACCATTTAATGACAACCAACTTTTTGCTAAAATAACTGCGCTAACCTATCCTGAAGTGGGAACATTCCTAACAACATATGTATCTGGAAGCACTCCTATTCCTTATGATATCTATTTAGCCAAAGTAGGTATTACAAAATCTATCACAAAAACAGCAGCCAATGTTTTCTTAAAAGGACAAGTTCCTTATATAGCTGTTGATCAAAAAACAAAAGAAATCAGTGTGAAACCAAATATTGAACTCAATGATTTTTATAAAAATTTAGATTTAAAAGGCGGAGATATTATTGTATCTATTAACAACAAACCTTACTCACTTACGAATATTTATGATATGATCACTAGCAGCCAAAACTGGAAAGAAAACGATGCGATCACTATCAAAATAAAAAGAAACGGCGTAGAAAAAGTAATCAAAGGGAAAGTAAAGCTTCCTTACGAACAAAAAGAAGGCCTTAACGCGTCTGATGCAACAAAAAAAGCTTTAAAAGAAGCTTGGTTAAAAGGATAAATTATAAAAAAGTATATCAAATCCCAATTTAGAAATAGATTGGGATTTTTTTTGTGAAATTTGATACTATTACCAACATCTTTCCAACAATTTTCTTTATTTTGCGGCAAAATTTAAACCGCTAAGAAATCGTCAAGATTGATCTTGAAGCCTCAAGGAATATCATAAAATGGCGAAATCGTGTTCCAAATAAAACCAAATTTAAACTTAACATGAAAAAATCGATTATTGCGCTCGTTACACTATCATTATTATTCGCTTGTGCTAAAAATGAGCCTAAAGGGAATTTACACATTACAGGGAATATCAAAGGATTAAAAAAAGGAACGTTGTATATCAAGCGAATTGTAGATACTACTTTAGTAGTCTTAGACTCAATTAATATTGACGGCACTTCTACTTTTGAAAGTAATTTAGATCTAAAATCTCCTGAAATGTTATACATGTCTCTCGATCGTGGTACCACTAATTCATTAGATAACAATATTCCTTTCTTTGCCGAGCCTGGAAATATGACGATAGAAACCACTTTAGATCGTTATTTATTTGATGCTAAAGTTACCGGATCAAAAAACAATGAAATATTTGAAGAGTATAAAAAAATTAATAATAGTTTCACAGACAAGAATCTTTCTATGATTGAGGCTAGATTTAAAGCTATTAAAATTCAGAATCTAAAAGCCGCAGATAGTATCACTACCCTTCAAGATGCCAATCTTAAAAGAAAGTATTTGTTTGCAGCAAATTTTGCATTAAACAATAGAGATTACGAAGTAGCTCCTTATATCGCACTATCGGAGATTTACGATATTAATGTAAAGTATTTAGATACAATTCAGAAAGCAATGTCTCCAAAAGTAGCACAATCGCTTTACGGAAAAAAACTAACAGAATATGTCGCACATTCAAAACGTCAAAAATAATTTATTTGATTCTTAAAAATAATTTATAAAAAAACCATCTTGCTATAACAAGATGGTTTTTTAGTTTTAAGCTCTTAATGTTTCAAAAGATCAATTAGAAAACTATACTAAAATGGTAATTCTATTGCTATTGAAATACTATTAATGATTATTATTTGCTAAGTGCAGCAATAAACATACCTACAAAAATTAATAGATAAAGTGAAAAAATGATTACTGTCATTATTCCAATAAACTTATAATGTGATTTCAAATACCCAAAAGAAGTAGCTAAAGTTTCAGAATCATTATTCTTCAATGCTAGTTTAGCGTTAGAAGCAAATTTATTTAAATAATATACCGGAAAGAAGTAGATTGCCGCAATTATCAAATAAATAACAGTAATCATAATCCCAAAGGAAGCACCCATCATTCCTACAGCAGGATTAATTTTTGCCATTGCTGCAAATAGCGTACCCGCGAATAATGCTATTACCACTAAGAAAGCAATCCCTATATATCCTATAATAGATAAGAAATAAGCCCACTTAGCTGTTTCCTTTAAAAAGTCTTTAGCAGACACGTTTAATTTCATTTCGAAACTTTCAATTACTGAATTCTCTTCCATAATTTATTTTATTTGGTTAAGCGCCAAATTTAACAAAAAAACTATGACAAACTATTAAACTGAAAAAAAAATCGAAATAAAACAAAAAACCACTTAACTTTCGTTAAGTGGTTTTATTTAAGAGCCGGCGGAGGGACTCGAACCCACGACCTGCTGATTACAAATCAGCTGCTCTAGCCAACTGAGCTACGCTGGCGACTCATTACGGGTGCAAATATAAGACTGAATTTCTTTTTTCCAAAACAAAATCGAACTTTTTTTTGCTTTTTTTTTACTACAATTCGTTGATTTTAGCAATCAATTGATTAGCAGTTTGTTCCAATTCAACATTGATTTGTTTGAAGTGAGATTTTTTATCTTCAACCTTTTTTGCGTTCACTTTTGTGATCAAAACATCAAAAGCAGCAATTGCTTCGTCAATTAAAGCATTAGTTTCTGTAGTCGGTTTTCCTGTAGTAGAAATTTCGAATAAGTAAACTGCTTCAATAATATCTCCTAAAACGTAGTTGATGTCTTTTTTTAAATTTTTAACGTTTGCCATTTTTATTTTTTTAAAATTTGAATTTTAATTTGCGTCTGCAAAAGTACACATAATCTTTCTATTACCGACTATGAAATGTAAATTTCTAAAATAGAAGCTTTTCCATTGAGAATGAATTCATTCATAGCAGCAGGAATCAAAATGGTGTCTCCTTTTTTATATTGTAGTTTAATGTGATCCTTTTCAATTTCAAAAAATCCCTCAACACACATATATACAGTAAAAGTTTCTGCTAATTTCACAACTTCCATTGTTCCGTCAAGCGATATAAAATTTGTGGTAAAGTAAGGACAATCTACTACCACATTAGATTCATTGGTGTTTTTAGTAAATTCTTTTTTGGTTTGTACTTTTTTATAGTTTATTGCTTCTAAAGCTAAGTCAACATGTAGTTCTCTTAAAAATCCTTTATCGTCTACTCTATCAAAATCATACAAACGATAGGTTATATCAGATGTTTGCTGAATTTCTGCCAACAATAAACCCGCTCCTATAGAATGAACAGTTCCGCTTTCTATGAAATAAGCATCACCAGACTTTACGTTTACCTCATCTAAAATTGAAAGTAATGTTTTATTTTTGAGATTTTCTAAATAGGTATTAGAGTTAGAATCTTCTTTAAAACCTACAATAATACGCGCCTCTTTATCTGCTTGAATTACGTACCACATTTCAGTTTTACCAAAAGAATTGTGTCGTTTTTGCGCTAAACTATTATTAGGATGAACTTGGATTGACAAATCCTCGCGAGCATCAAGGTATTTAAAAAGTAACGGAAATTCAATACCAAAACGTTCGTAAACTGCCGTACCTAAAATTTCCTTTGGGTATTCTTTAATTAAATCTATAAAAGATTTTCCTTTCCAGATTCCATTTGAGATAACACTAACATCTTCTTTTACGGTAGAAATCTCCCAGCTTTCGCCGATAGTGCTTGAAGTAAATGATTTATGAAGTACTGATTTTAATTGCTCTCCGCCCCAAATTCTTTCTTTAAAAATAGGCTCAAATTGTAAGGGATAAAATTTCATGTTATTTTATTATAATGCAAAGATGCAAAATCAATCTTAAATTCAACCAATACTATTTGATTCAATTATTATAAATCGAATAAGTTCGAGAAAGCTTTAGCGTTCAATATTGCTAATACATTATATCTAGGATACTAATTTTTTGATCGCTGTTAACGCCTTAGGAATGTGTTTTGCGGCTAACATACTATCAAAAATCATTTGAATAATTCCGTCCTTATCGGTAACATAAGTAACTCTTCCTGGCAACAAACCAAACATCCCAGAAGGAACACCAAATGATTTTCTTATTTTCTTATCTAAATCAGACAAAAGAATAAACGGCAATTTGTATTGACTACTAAATTTTTGATGGGAAGCTGAACTATCACTGCTGATTCCTATAACCTCAGCACCTAGGTCTTTAAAATCTTCGTATTGATCTCTAAAACTACAGGCCTGAGTAGTACATCCTGGCGTATTATCTTTTGGATAAAAATAAATAACTAAAGGTTTTTGACCAACTATAGAATTACTATCAAAATCTACTCCATTCGCATCTTTTGCTGTAAAATGCGGAATTTTATCTCCTACTTTTAATTCCATTGTTCTCCTTTATACGTTACGAAATTACGAGGAGTTTCATAAAGAACTACTTCTAAATCAAACTCTGGTTTTATTTTTTTTCTAATTTTATCCCAAATTACAACTACTATATTTTCAGCAGTAGGGTTTAAATCCTTAAATTCTGGAACATCAAGATTTAGATTTTTATGGTCAAATTGATTTTCAACATCTTCTTTGATTATATCGCTCAAAAATTTGACATCCATAACATAACCCGTTTCAGGATCTATAGCACCTGTTACACTAACGATCAATTCGTAGTTATGTCCATGAAAATTAGGATTATTACATTTACCAAACACAGCATCATTTTGTTCGAAAGTCCAATCTTTCCTGTGTAATCTATGTGCCGCGTTAAAGTGTGCTTTTCTTGAAATAGTAACTTTCATATTATAGAATAAATTAGCTGTTTTAGAATCTTTCTTCTATTGACAAAGGACTTTTATTTTCTTCTAGAAAATGATAAAACTCGTCAAAAATAATTTTAAACCAAACGGTGTATAATTCAGGATGAGTCAACATATCTGTTTTAACCTCTTCAATTTTCATCCATTTCCAGTTTTCTACTTCTTCAGGATTAACTACAGGAGCATCATTATAATAGCCAATCATGACATGATCTAATTCGTGCTCGGTTAAACCATTATCAAAAGGAGCTTTGTAAATAAAATGAAAAAGCTCTTTAAGTTCTGTCTTAAAACCCATTTCTTCAAACAAACGTCTGCTTCCTGCTTGAATATTTGTTTCCCCATCGCGTTGATGACTGCAACAGGTATTTGTCCACAATAAAGGAGAATGATATTTTTGATGTGCACGTTGCTGCAACATGATTTCGTTTTTACTATTCAATACAAAAACAGAAAAGGCACGATGCAAAACTGCTTTTTCATGCGCCTCAAGCTTAGGCATTAATCCTATTTGCTCATCATTTTCATTAACTAAGATTACGTTTTCTTCTGTCATATAAATGTATTTCCTGCCAAAAATACAAAAAAGAAAATTAGGGATCTAGGCTTTAACGTTCTGTTTCATTTTGTTCAAGTTGAACAAATATTTCATTCAATTAATTCTCGAATTATCCCATACTTCTTAAAACTAAATCTATTATAAAACACACAACAAATTAAATTTGCCGCAACAACAACTGCATCATGACACGAATTGAAAAACAGTACTATTACCTATTAAATTAGAA
The DNA here is from genome assembly GCF_017948675.1 of Flavobacterium flabelliforme. GTDB lineage: Bacteria > Bacteroidota > Bacteroidia > Flavobacteriales > Flavobacteriaceae > Flavobacterium > Flavobacterium pygoscelis. Next base: position 150,555 of record NZ_JAGFBU010000002.1, on the reverse strand, counting down.
GATTAATTTAAAGTACCATTTTCTAAAAAATCTAAATATCCTACCATTTTTGAGATTAATAGAAACCATAATAATATCAATAAGAGTAAAACAGTTCTACAACAACTACTTTTTTATTATTTCTAAAACCAAAACAAGTCTTTAGACGTAAATAGAAATAGTTAAACCTTACTTAAATCATTATTAAATTACAAAGCGAGAGGGTTATAAAAACCGAGCAAGGCTTTACATTTGTATTAAAGTAAGCGTTAGCACGAATGAATTCTAAAACAAATACTAGAGATAAACTCTGCTAATTTTAAAATCAACAATACAATAATTATGAAAACAATAACCCATTTTTTAAGTCTCTTATTTTTGCTTCCTTTATTCATGTTCACTGCTTGTGGCCAAACATCTGCAAAGCAAAAAGATATAAAAAAAAGTATAACTATGGAAAATACGATCAAAAAACCAGGAAACCCTTATTATTCTAACACGGATACAACGCAACTAAAAGTTACGGATGCCGAATGGAAAAAAGTTTTACCAGAAGACGTTTATGAAGTATCGCGCAATGCCGATACAGAAAGACCATTTACTGGAAAATATTGGAACACTGATGATAAAGGAACTTATTATTGCGCAGCTTGTGGCAACAAATTATTTCGCTCTGGCGCAAAATTCTCTAGCACTTGTGGGTGGCCAAGTTTCTTTGAGCAAGAAAACAGAAATAGTGTGGTTTTTAAAAATGACAATTCCTTAGGAATGCAAAGAACAGAAGTGCTTTGCGGAAGATGCCACGGACATTTAGGTCACCTATTTGATGACGGACCGGAACCAACCGGAAAAAGATATTGCATGAACTCTATTGCACTTGACTTTGTACCTGATTCTAAATAATATGAAAAAGCTATTACTAGTATTTGTGCTTGCGAGCTCAAGTTTGTTTGCACAGAAAAATAACTCCGATAAAAACACAAAACAATCTTCTATTGAAACCATTACTTTAGCTGGTGGTTGCTATTGGTGTGTTGAAGCTATTTATGAAAACTTAGATGGAGTGAAATCAGTTGTTTCAGGATATGCGGGAGGAACAACTGTAAATCCAACTTACGAAGAAGTATGTACTGGAAAAACGGGTCATGCAGAAGTTGTACAAATTACCTTTGATAAAAACACCACTAATTTAGATGAAATTTTCAATGTTTTTTTCACAGTACACGATCCAACAACACTCAATCGTCAAGGTGCTGATGTAGGAACTCAATATCGATCTGCTATTTTTTATAAAAACGAAGAACAAAAACTTGCAGCTCAATCTATAATAAATGCACTCAAAAAAGCAAAAGTTTACGATAGTCCCATTGTAACCACATTAGAACCTTTGAAACAATTTTACAAAGCAGAAAATTATCAACAAAACTATTATGCTAATAATAAAAGTGAGCCTTATTGCAAATTAGTGATACAGCCTAAAATAGAGAAATTTGAAAAATTATTCAAAGATCGATTAAAAAACAAAAAGAAATAAACGAATAAAACCGTCTCACAAAACAGTAAGACGGTTTTTTTATACTTTTTATTTAACAAATTTACTTTTAAAAGAAATTCGTTTTTAGTTAATTCTATTGTTTCTTTAAAGTGGCAGCAATCATTAAAGCGCATTTTTCACCATCTATAGCCGCTGATATGATACCGCCAGCATAACCTGCTCCTTCTCCACACGGATATAACCCCTTTATTTGTAAATGTTCATACGAATAAATATCTCTTGGGATACGCACCGGTGATGAAGTTCTAGATTCTGGCGCATGAAGAACGGCGTCGTTTGTAAGATATCCACGCATTGATTTGCCAAATTCTGTAAAGCCTTCTCTTAAAATTTGAGTTAAAAAACCAGGAAAAACTTGTCCCATTTCTATAGATGTAGTTCCAGGAACGTATGATGTTTTGGGTATATCTGAAGACACTCGGTTTTGAGTAAAATCGATCATTCGTTGTGCTGGTACTTTTTGAGTTTCCCCGGCTAAATGCCATGCTTTTTGCTCAATACTTTTTTGGAATTCCATTCCAGCCAGAGCACCAAATTTAGCAAAAGGTTTAAAATCTTCTAATTTTAATTCGATTACAATTCCGGAATTAGCCGTAACCTGATCTCGTTTAGACGGAGACCAACCATTCGTAACTACTTCACCCTTACTTGTTGCACAAGGCGCTATAACACCACCTGGACACATACAAAAAGAATACATCCCACGACCATTAACCTGCTTCACAATAGAATATGGAGCTGGAGGCAAATGCTCGCCACGATAATCACAACTGTACTGAATACTATCAATCAAGGATTGTGGATGCTCCGCTCTTACTCCCAATGCAAAAGGTTTTGCTTCTATGAATACTTTCTTTTTATCTAATAATTCATAAATATCACGAGCGGAATGTCCCGTTGCAAGAATTAATTTATTAGCCAGAATAGTTTCTCCTTTGTGAGTAACTATTCCTTGAACTTCATTATTTTTAATTAAAATATCTGTTAACTTAGTTTCGAATAAAACTTGCCCACCAAATTCAATAATTTTCTCTCGAATATCCTGAATAATTTGAGGTAACTTATTGGTTCCAATGTGCGGATGTGCGTCTACTAGAATATCTGGAGTAGCACCAAAAGCTACAAACAATTCCAAAATTCGGGTGACATCACCTCGTTTTTTAGAGCGCGTATATAGTTTTCCATCAGAATAGGTACCTGCGCCACCTTCACCAAAACAATAATTAGAATCTTCGTTTACCACATGATCTACATTAATAGCTTTTAGATCACGACGGCGACCGCGAACCTCTTTACCTCGTTCAATTACAACTGGCTTAAGCCCAAGTTCTATTAACTGTAAAGCAGCAAATAATCCAGCTGGACCTGCTCCAACAACGATTACTTCTTGCGCATTAGAAACATTTTTATAATCAGGAAGCCTAAATTCAGTTTCATGAAAAGGTTCTCCTTTTAAATAAACCGATACTTTTAAATTTATTTTTATAGATTTCTGACGTGCGTCTACGGAACGCTTCAAAATAGAGACATGCTGAATTTCATTGACCGAAACTTTAATATGTTTCGCCAAATAGTCTTTTAGCAACAATTCGTTGGCTGCTATTTCGGGAGTAACTTGTAAAAGAAGTTCTTGTGGCATTTTTTATTTTTTAATCTTTATTTTCTCAATCAGTTTATTCAAATATTGAAAACAAAGTACAAAAGTAGTATTTTGAAGTGAAATTAGTTATTGAATGAGAAATGCTTTTTTAAAATAGACTTTGTAACTTTGGCAATTAAAACATAACAACTTATATAATTTCTATAAATATGTCTCGAAAAATAAAATTAATTTGGGATTTCCGTGGACCTGCTTCCTCAAAAACAGCTGAGCACCATGAAATTCATTTAAAAGAATACATCGCCATTGAAAAATTTCCGTTAGATATTACGGGTTTTGAAATAATCAGCGAAATGTTTGCTATTGCCTTTATGGTAGTAAATGAAGAAAATATGATTGCTGTTCGTGACACTTTGAAACCACATCGAGGAGAAGTTTATGAAGGATAATATCCAATAAAAAAGAACCAAATTTCAACATGATATAATGTTTAAATTTGGTTCTTTTTTATATAATATGATATCTTAATTTGCCACTTCACTAATAAACTTGATACGCATTAATCGCAATTCATCAAGATCATAATCGCCATCAAATTCTTTCAACGCTGATTCAATGCTATCAGACTCCGATTCCATATAATAATCATGAATTTCTTCTTGCTGATCTTCATCAAGCATATCATCAATCCAGTATTTAATATTCAGTTTTGTACCTGAATAAACAATTTGCTCCATTTCTTTGATTAAAGCATCCATATTGATCCCTTTTGCAGAAGCAATATCATTAAGAGGTAATTTACGATCTATATTTTGTATAATATAAAGCTTGTTTACAGAATTTACTCCAGTAGACTTAACAACTAGATCCTCTGGCCTTATAATGTCATTTTCTTCAACATAGCGACTGATTAACTCCAGAAATTCTTTACCATATTTCTTAGCTTTACCTTCTCCAACACCATGAATATTAATCATTTCTTCTTGAGAAATAGGATATTTCAATGCCATATCTTCCAATGAAGGATCTTGAAAAACTACAAACGGAGGAACGCCCACTTTCTTAGCTACTTTTTTTCTTAAATCCCTAAGCATACCCATCAAAACTTCATCTGCAATTGCCGATGATTTAGAAGCAGTAACAATAGCTTCGTCAACCGTTTCGTTGTATTCGTGATCCTCAGACATCATAAAAGATTGCGGGTTTTTAATAAAGTCTAATCCTTTATCTGTAATTTTCACAATTCCATAAGTCTCAATATCTTTAGATAAATATCCAGCAACTAAAACTTGTCTTAACAATGCCATCCAATACTTTTCATCATAGCTTGCTCCACACCCAAAAAAAGATTGGACATCTGTTCTATGTGCTTTTATAACTGCGTTTACGCGTCCTATTAAGGTAAAGACAACCTCTTTTGATTTATATAAATGTTTGGTATCGCGTACAACTTGTAACAGTTTTACGACTTGATCTTTAGCTTCAATTTTGGTTTTCGGATTGCGAACATTATCATCCATATCGGCACCTTCGCCAGTTATGTCATCAAATTCTTCTCCGAAATAATGAAGTAGGAACTTTCTTCTTGACATCGAAGTTTCGGCATAAGCCACCACTTCTTGCAATAAAGCGAAACCTATTTCTTGTTCAGCAACAGGTTTGCCAGACATGAATTTTTCTAGCTTTTCTACATCTTTATAAGAGTAATAGGCAAGACAATGCCCTTCACCACCATCTCTTCCTGCACGACCAGTTTCCTGGTAATAACTTTCTAATGATTTTGGAATATCATGATGAATTACAAAACGCACATCTGGTTTATCAATTCCCATACCGAATGCGATAGTAGCCACAACAACATCTACATCTTCCATCAGGAACATATCTTGATGTTTGGCTCTAGTTTTAGCATCTAAACCGGCGTGATAAGGAACAGCACTTATTCCGTTGACTTGCAAAACCTCAGCAATTGCTTCTACTTTTTTGCGACTCAAGCAATAAATAATTCCTGATTTGCCTTTATGTTGTTTGATGAAACGAATAATATCCGATTCAATATTTTTTGTTTTGGTGCGTACTTCGTAATATAAATTAGGTCTATTGAATGAGGCTTTAAAAGTTGTCGCATCAGTCATATCTAGATTTTTCAAGATATCTTCTTGAACTTTTGGAGTAGCAGTTGCGGTTAAACCAATAATAGGAACATCTCCTAATTGTTTAATTATATGTTTTAGATTTCTATACTCTGGTCTAAAATCATGTCCCCATTCCGAAATACAATGGGCTTCGTCAATTGCTACAAAAGATATCGTTACATTTTTAAGAAAACTCACATACTCTTCTTTAGTCAACGATTCTGGTGCTACATAAAGCAACTTTGTCAATCCAGAAGTAATGTCTTTTTTTACTTGAGCAATCTCTGTTTTGGTAAGGGAAGAATTTAAAACGTGAGCAATTCCGTTTTCTGAAGACAAACTTCGGATGGCATCGACTTGATTTTTCATTAAAGCAATCAAAGGAGAAACTACTATTGCAGTCCCTTCTCGAATTAAAGCTGGTAATTGATAACAAAGTGATTTACCGCCTCCAGTAGGCATAATCACAAAGGTATTCTGTGGATTCAGTATACTTTTTATGACTTGTTCCTGCAATCCTTTGAATTGGCTAAAGCCAAAATACTTCTTTAATTCTTTATGTATGTCAATTTCGTTTGGATTCATTCTTGATTATGTGGTATTTTGTATAAATTTGCAACACCTAAAGGTACAAATTTCTTTTACACATACAAATTTTAATTATTCTGTTTTGATTACTAAAGAAAATATATTGGCTAGCGCCAAAAAAACAATCCTATCTGAAAGTGAATCTATTGCCAAACTAGCTGACTTTGTGGATGCAAACTTTATAGAGGCCGTACAAAAAATCTACAATTCTAAAGGAAGATTAGTAGTAACGGGTATAGGAAAGAGTGCTATTATTGCACAAAAAATGGTTGCATCATTCAATTCTACTGGCACTCCAGCACTTTTTTTGCACGCATCCGAAGCTATACATGGCGATTTAGGCATGATTCAAAGTGAAGATGTAATTATTTGCATTTCAAAAAGCGGTAACAGTCCAGAAATAAAAGTATTGGTTCCTTTATTAAAAAGATTTGGAAACACACTTATTGCAATAACGGGAAACATGACTTCGTTTTTAGCCAAAGGTTCTGATATTGTATTAAATACTACAGTAGATGGAGAATCTTGTCCAAACAACTTAGCTCCTACAAATAGCACCACGGCACAATTAGTAATGGGTGATGCGCTTATTGTTTGTCTTATGGAAATGCGCGATTTTAAACCAGAAGATTTTGCTGTTTATCATCCAGGAGGTGCTTTAGGAAAAAAACTTTTACTACGCGTAAAAGACATGTTAGAACACAGCTTAAAACCTATGGTTGCACCAGAAGCTTCTATAAAAAAAGTAATTTTTGAAATTTCAGAAAAACGATTAGGAGTTACTGCAGTAGTCGAAAATGATAAGGTGATAGGCATTATAACTGATGGTGATATTAGGCGAATGTTAAATGACATAGATACTTTTGCCGATTTGACTGCAAAAGACATTATGACAATCAATCCAAAAATAACAACATCTGAAGCTATGGTTGTGGAAGCATTAAACATAATGGAGGATTTCTCTATTACTCAATTAGTAGTAGTAGATAATGGGGACTACAAAGGCGTATTACACTTACATGATATTTTAAAAGAAGGAATCGTATAATGGCTAAAAAAAACTTAAACGAAATGTCGTTTTTAGACCATCTTGAAGAATTAAGATGGTTATTGGTTCGAAGCACAATTGCCATATTAATTTTGGCCACTTTCACTTTTTTTGTAAGTGATTATATTTTTGATGTGATCATTTTTGGGCCTACAAGTCCCAATTTTGTGACTTATCGCTTTTTTTGTGACTTATCCAACCAATTGGGTTTTGGTGAAACAATATGCGTAACTGAAATGCCCTTTATCATTCAAAATACGAATATGGAAGGTCAGATCAATGTTTTGATTTGGACTTGTATTACGGCAGGATTCATTCTTGGATTTCCATTCATATTATGGGAAGTTTGGAAATTTATCAGCCCAGCTTTATATACAGCAGAAAAGAAAAATGCAAAGTTATTTATATTTTCATCCTCTTTGCTTTTCTTTTTAGGTGTATTATTTGGTTATTTTGTGATAGTGCCTATGTCGGTTAATTTCTTTGCCACATTTACTATAAGTAATGTTGTAAAAAACCAATTTAGTGTAGATTCCTATATTGGAATGGTAAAAACTAGTGTTATTGCTTGTGGTTTATTTTTTGAGTTACCAATTATCATTTATTTCTTGACTAAATTAGGACTTGTAACTCCACAATTTTTAAGAAAATATTGGAAATATGCCGTAATTGTCATCTTAATCGTTGCTGCAATTGTTACCCCTCCAGACGTAGTAAGTCAAGTAATCGTAACAATACCTATGCTTATCATTTATGAAGCAAGTATCATAATCTCTAAAATAGTAGTAAAAAATAAAAACAAAATAAATGGCTGATATAATAGAAGAATTCAATGAATACCGTTCAAAGATGAACGAAAAATTATTGGCAGACAATAATAAAATCGTAAAAAGAATCTTTAATCTAGACACCAATGCATACGCAGCAGGCGCATTAGATGTAAAAACAAAAGAATTACTAGGATTAGTAGCTTCAGCCGTTTTACGTTGTGATGATTGCGTAAAATATCATTTAGAAACTAGTTTTAAAGAAGGCGTTACCAAAGAAGAAATGATGGAAGCTATGGGAATTGCAACACTTGTGGGCGGAACTATAGTGGTGCCTCATTTAAGAAGAGCCTATGAATTTTGGGAAGCATTAGAAAATAATTAGAAAATTTTTTCCGTAGAAAATTCAAAAATTGAAGTTAAAAACTAAAACCAAAGAAGCGAATTTCGTTTCTTTGGTTTTTAGTTAACGATTAAACCTAAAAACATGAAATTAAGAGCCGAAAATCTAATTAAAACTTATAAAGGACGTAGTGTTGTAAAAGGCATTTCGGTAGAAGTAAATCAAGGGGAAATCGTTGGGCTTTTAGGTCCTAACGGTGCCGGAAAAACCACTTCTTTTTATATGATTGTTGGCTTAGTAAAACCAAATTCGGGTAATATTTATTTAGATGATCTCAACATAACAGATTATCCAATGTACAAAAGAGCCCAACAAGGAATTGGATATCTAGCACAAGAGGCTTCTGTTTTTAGAAAATTAAGTATTGAGGACAATATCCTTAGTGTTTTACAACTAACAAAATTATCTAAAGCGGAACAAGTTGCAAAAATGGAAAGCTTGATAGACGAGTTTAGTTTAGAGCATATTCGCACCAACCGTGGCGATTTACTTTCTGGAGGAGAGCGCCGTCGTACAGAAATTGCTCGTTGTCTTGCTACAGATCCTAAATTCATATTATTAGACGAACCATTCGCAGGTGTTGATCCAGTTGCCGTAGAAGACATTCAACGTATTGTAGCCCAATTAAAAAATAAAAACATAGGAATTCTTATAACAGACCATAACGTACAAGAAACCTTGGCCATTACAGACAAAACTTACTTAATGTTTGAAGGTGGAATCTTGAAAGCTGGAATTCCAGAAGAACTGGTAGAAGATGAAATGGTACGTCGTGTTTATCTAGGACAAAATTTCGAATTGAGAAAGAAAAAACTAGAGTTCTAGTGTTCAATTTTTATTAATAACCGTTATATCTTCCACTTTATGAATTCAGAAAACGAACCTTCAGAAGAAACTAAAAGACAGTGGCATCAAGATCCTTCTAATTGGATTTTGGGAATTTTTTATTATAATAAAGAGGACAAACGTATTTTTCCACCTAAAAGAATTCAATGGATGGGTTGGACAATTAACTTTGCTAATCCAATGTCAGTTAGTGCAATTTTGATTTTATTACTACTTATTCTTAGCCTAGCCACTTTAAATAATTAAAACCTAATCTACGGTAATAAACTGCAGTTGTTTTAAATCTCCATTATAAATATTTACGTCAACATTCCCTTTAATACCGGGCAGTGTTGCTTTCTCTGTAAATTGCCAAAAAAGCCAATCGGCCCCAATTTCTTCTCTATAAAAGTTATAATTTGCAATCCAAAAAAGATAATCGGAAAACTCCTCTTTCAAAAAATCATCATAATAACGCTCGCCTGTATAAATAATAGGTTTTACTCCATAATGCGCCTCTACCGCTTTTAACCATCTTTTCAATCCAATTTTAAGATTAGTAATAGATTGGTTTTTAGGCAATCTTTCTATGTCTAAAACGGGTGGCAAATCTCCTTTTTGAAGGCGTACCGTGGTAATAAAAAGTTCGGCTTGTTCTAATGAATTTTCATTTGGACGGTAATAATGGTAAGCTCCTCGAATCATTTTATTAGCTTTGGCACCAATCCAATTTTCTTTAAACTGATAGTCCTGTCGGTCCTTACCCACTGTAGCACGGATAAAAACAAAATCTAAGGGATATTTTTTCTCTAAAACACCCAAATCCGACCAATTTATATTTCCCTGATACTCAGAAACATCAATACCGATACTTTTGCCTTCGTGTTTCTCTAAAACTTGAAAGTTTCGAACGTCAGAAATTCGTTTTTCTTCGCTATTTGCTTTGGTTATTTTATTTGATTTAAAACCTAAATAGTAAGCAAAACCATTGCGATAATGAAAACCAACACCAATTACTAGCGCTAACAGGCAAGCTACAAGGATATACCGCAAAAACTTTACAGAAAAAACACTCGTTTTTTTCTGAGGTTTACGGACTGCCGCAGTTCTCTTTCGAACAACTTTTTTTGCCATTCAAACTAATTTTTGAGCACTTTATTATTTATTACTGAAAGCAAAACGTATAGAAGAATCAATAAAGGAATCCCTAAGTATTGAAAGAAAATTAACAACAACAGCGACAGTATTAAAAAGACGATCTGAATCGTATTTTCTTTAAAACTAAACTTCTTTATTTTTAAAGAAAATAATGGTATTTCTGCATTTAGCATATAAGCGCTTAGTAAAGTAATTACCAATAAAAACCATTGATTTGTCAGCAATTCAATAACAAATAAGGATTCAGCATATTTCAATACCAATGGTAAACTTAAAATAAAAAGAGCATTCGCGGGTGTTGGCAAACCAATAAATGAATCGGTCTGACGAGTATCAATATTAAAATTAGCCAAACGGTAACATGATCCTAAAGCAATGATGAATCCTAAATAAGGAAAAATCTGCAGATGTCCAGCAACCAGAGGTGATGAATGACTGATCATCATTTGAAACATCACTAAACCTGGTACTACTCCACTAGTAACCATGTCTGCTAAAGAATCTAATTGCAAACCAAGTGGACTAGAAACTTGAAACAATCGAGCAAAGAAGCCATCAAAAAAGTCTAAAAATATTCCGAGACAAACAAAATAAAAGGCCATTTCAAAGTCTTGGTTAAAAGCAAAAACCAAGGCAATACAACCCGAAAAAAGGTTGAGTAATGTAATTAGATTGGGGATATGTTTTTTAATATTCATAGTTTATTTTTTAAATTTTAAAAATCTACTCTAGCACCATTGAAAATGTCATCAAGGTTGGCAAATTTAGTATAATAAGTGAATGAGAAGTACGTTTTTTATTAGAGTTTTTAATTAGCATCAAAAAACGTTTCTATTTTAACTAACAGATAATTCATTTATTGTAAAAACAGATAAGAAAAATCAATTTCGTAAAGCATTATTTTCCAAAAGAAAGAATTATGCTCTATAAATAGTATATTTTTGATGCTTACTTAAATAATACCCGTTTAAAATAAAATCTTTGAAAAAAAGCGTCATATTACTCTTGCTTTTTAGTAACATAGTTACTTACAGTCAGAGCGTTCGAAAATACTCTAATGAGTTTATGAATATTGGTGTAGATGCTGCAGCATTGGGTATGTCTAATGCTGTTGTGGCTTGGACAAATGATGTGAATTCTGGATATTGGAATCCAGCTGGTTTAGTACAATTAAAAGATCACCAAGTGTCTTTTATGCACGCCAACTACTTTGCTAACATAGCACAATATGACTATTTAGCCTACGCAAGTCCAATAGATAATCGCAGTGCATGGGGCATTTCTTTAATCCGTTTTGGCGTTGACGACATTTTAAACACTACCGAATTAATTGACAGTCAAGGAAACATTGATTACAATCGCATCAGTCTTTTTTCTGCTGCAGATTATGGTTTTACATTTTCATATGCAAGAAAACTTCCTGTTCCTGGCTTTCAATATGGAGTTAACGCCAAAGTAATTAGACGAATTATAGGAAAATTTGCAAATTCATGGGGATTTGGTTTTGATGCAGGAGTTCAGTTTGAGAAAAACAATTGGCACTTTGGACTACTCGTTCGAGATATTACAACAACCTATAATGTTTGGAATATTGACGAGAAGGAATATAAAAAAATAGCGAATGCTATTCCTGGAGAAAACCAAGATTTACCAGAAAGTACTGAAATCACAGCTCCTAAAGCACAATTAGGAATAGCCAAAAAATTTATCATTAGATCCGATTATAGCATTTTGGCCGCAGCCAATATGAACATGCAATTTAATAAAACCAATGATCTTATTTCGACCAACTTAGTTAGCATTGATCCTGCATTGGGCCTGGAATTTGGATATACTGATTTAGTTTTTGTAAGAGCTGGAGTTGGTAATTTTCAGAAAGTACAACAATTAGATTACACAGAAAAAATAGGTTTTCAACCCAATATTGGATTGGGATTTAAATATAAAGGGATTCAAATCGATTACGCATTAACAGATTTAGGCAATCAAAGTGCTGCATTGTATTCTAATGTTTTTTCAATAAAAGTAGATTTGGGAATGTTTAGAAATTAATATTCATTTACTTAAACTTTACAATACAGAAAGTGTTTTTGTATTTTTGTGCATGTATATAAATTCAAAAAAAGATAAAAAACATTACTTGTTTTATAAAAACTAATTTCACCCTTTGGGTTAAGAACATACTAATATGTCTAAATATTTCTCTACAGCAAAAAGAATTTCAACTGCATTATTACTATTACTTTCATGTACTTCCATTACCAGTTTTGCACAAAACATGATTCTTTCAAAGGATGCGCATGTTAGCGTAATTACATGTGGAACCGGAAATGAATCCTATTCCCTTTTTGGTCATACAGCTATAAGAGTAGAAGATCCAGCAAATGCATTTGATTTCGTTTATAACTATGGCGCATTTGATTTTAATACTCCGAATTTTGTCATGAAATTCGTTAAAGGAGATTTACAGTATTTTGCGGTAGCCCACTCCTATACTGACTTTATTAATGAATATCAATATGAAAAAAGATCTGTTTATGAGCAGGAACTTAATATTCCGCTAGCTTTGAAACAAAAACTATTTGACAACTTGACTGTTTCTTTGTCTACCGGAGAAAGTCATTATACTTATAAGTTTATTGATAAAAATTGTACTTCTATGGTAGTTGATATCATTAATGAAACCCTAAATACTAAAGCTATAGTAAAAAAAGAGGATACTAATACTAGTTATAGAGCCATTTTATACCCTTATTTCGATGGGCATTTTTATGAAAAACTTGGAACAAGTGTTATTTTTGGAAGAAAAGTTGACAAGATGGGAACCGAACTTTTTTTACCTTTAGAACTGCAAAAAAGTCTCAAAAAAGCTACTTTTCAAAATCACTTACTAGCTCCCATCAACAAAACCGTATTAGAATTTAAAAATGAAACACCATTTTCTTGGTGGAACAATCCTTATACGTATATACTGTTTCTTATGTTTATCGTTTTTATAAATAAAAAAAGTGTGAGTTTATTCTACCTCAGCATTATAGCTGTAATTGGTTTTTTCTTTGCTTTCGTTGGCTTTTACTCTCAACATTTAGAATTGGGATACAATTATAATATATTGTTGTTTAACCCTTCTTTATTAGCATTACTCTATTTTTATTGGAAAAAAGATAAAAAAGCTATTTATAGATTGGCGCTTATAAATATAATTTGCTTGGTTGTTTATTTGTTTTTTATCATTAACAAAGTGCATTTTATTTTAGTATTACCGTTAGTAATTACAAACGGGATTCTTTTAGTGAGAATAGCGATTCAAAATAAAAAGAGAATTCCCATAATCATTTAAGACGCTTTAGAAATAGAGCCAATTATTGACCTCTATAGAATAAAACGGTTGTTATAGTCTTAAAAGCAATATTCATATCTAAATAGATACTACGGTGTTTGATGTAATAAAGATCGTATTGTAACTTTATCAAACTGTCATCAATCGTTTCTCCATAAGAATAATTTACTTGTGCCCAACCCGTAAGACCTGGCTTAATTATATGTCTAGTTTCATAAAAGGGCATTATTTCGGCAATTTCTTTGACAAAAAAAGGACGCTCCGGACGTGGACCAATTACACCCATTTCCCCTTTCAAAATATTTATAAATTGCGGAAATTCATCTATTCTGGTTTTGCGTAAAAATTTGCCAAAAACAGTTATTCTTGTATCATTAGATGACGTAAAAACAGCTCCGTTTGTTTCAGCATTTTTTACCATAGTTCGAAATTTCAAGATTTCAAAAACGACTCCGTCTTTACCTACTCTTTCTTGTGTATAAAACAAACGTCCTCTATTTCCTATGGCATTCCCAAACACTATTAATGGCAATAAAAACAACCCGATTAGCAATCCAGACAACGAAATTACAATCTCAAAAGCGCGAGCAATTAATAGGTATAATTTATTTTGATTGCTTCGACTAAATGGAAAAAAACGGTAAAAATCTCTAGACATATATTGCACCGGGATTCGTTGCGTTTTACTTTCATAAACTTGAGTGTATTCTCTAATAATACTTCCAGACTCTAATAAATGTAATAAATGTTGGTATAATTCAGGCGTGATGCCTTCTGTTTTTTGAGAGGCAATAACAATTTCGGAGACACTATTTTCTTTCACGAAAGTGAATAAATCCTCTGTCTTAATATTTTGAACATAATGATAATCTCTTATTTCACTCTCGAATGCATCTGTATTAACGAAACCAATTATTTTGTAATGAGGATCTATATTTTCAAGTCCTAAAATCAACTCTTGAACTTGATCTTGGTCGCATATTAATATTGCTTTTTGAAAAAAACGGGTGGAGGCCAGAAAATTAACATACAACATACGCCAAATCACTAATGCCAAAAACATTACGATAAAAAACAATAAAATTTGTAGCCGACTGCTAGGTAGTTGTGGTGAAAAAAAAGGAGTTAATAGATAAACCAATACGGTTGTTGAAACAGTAATAAGCGTACTTTTTAGAACTTGAAACTGATTACTCGCTACTTGCAAATTATACATTTCGAAAATAGTACCAAATGCATTAATGTAAATTGCTAAAACAATAGTCCAATAATAATTGGTGCTGGAGATCACAAAATAATCGAAATCAAAAACTTTTGAAGTAATAAATAATGCGGACAAAACAAACAGAACGTCAAAAAGACGCAAAATCATCTTTCGTTCTGATATTTCAAAATGCATTTTATCTACTGAAAACATAGTTTGTTTTTATAATAATATTAGGTTAGGCTTTAGCTAAAGTTAAGACTAATAATTCCTTTTAACCAAAGTAAAATCATCTAATTGCTTGGAATCCGTTTTTTGGGTAAACCCAACTGCACATTTAATAGTGCTAAGGAATAAACGAATGCGGGTGCGGCTATCCTCATTGCAGCATGATTGATTGTTAAAAACCAGAAAAAAACAAAGCACAATAAAAACATATTGAAATTATTCTGCAAAAATAAAACCAAAGGGGTAACTACCAAAATCAATAAGGCAAATATACCCAAAGTACCATGTTCGGCCAGCATACGAGTTATCTCATCATGAGATGCCGCTTTTATACCGGTTTCTGCTTTACGAACTTCGGTACCTTTCCCTACGCCAACACCAAAAATAGGATTTTTTAAAAAAATATCAATTTCACTTCTAGCTATTTCTTCTCGACCCGTAAATTGACTTTCTTTGACTCTTCCGGCGGCATCTTGATTGGAATATCGTTTATTAATTAATCCGTCGGTTTGAAATGAAGTATAGGTCCAAGTTGCCATCATAGCAAAACCTAAGAAAACCATAATATAACTCAATTTAAACTTTCCAGCTTGATTTGATTTAAAATATAAAAATATTAGTAATAAAAGAATCATTAAAAAACCCGTAATCATTCCGCCTCGTGAAAAAGTCAACATCCCACGATACATAATATTAAGAGCAATAAATAAGTTAATTATGATTTGCAATTTGGTTTTAGAATCCAATATGAATCGTGAAAAAAATATAAACATTCCTAATCCCAAAATAGTAGCTACTTGGTTAGGACCAAAACCTCCAGAGGTTTCAAAATTAGATTCTGTACCTGTTATGACTTCTTGAAGATTGGGTGTGTATAAAATTAAATATATCACACAACTTAAGATAGGCAAGCCCATACTGAGTAAAACCGTATTTATTTCATCTAATGAAATTTTCCTTCCCATAGTATATAAAGAAGCTACTCCTAGACAAACGGGACCTGAAATATTAAAAGCGATTGCTTTACGAATATTTGTATCAAAATTTAAGGCATAAGTAGAAATAATAATACTAGGAACTAATAGAAGAAGAAATATCCAATATGGGAGAGCTTGTTTAGAAAAACTACTAAAATACATTCCTAATAAAATAAAAACAATCACACCATACTTAGAAATCTCATACAGCGGATTCCCATCAGTCATTCTCAAGAATACTTCACTCCCAACAACATAAGCAGCTGCAATAAGTGCTTCGTTATTTCTATTTTTATTTTTAATAATATAATATAGTCCAAAAATAAAAATAGAATATCCATATATCTTTGAGGTAAAAGGAACTATAAATCCTAATGCGCCCACAACTACATGGAAAAGTATTAAATAAAGATAAGATTGATCCTCTTTTTTCATTTACAACTATTTTGCAACCAATTTATATATATTTTAATCACGGACTCTTCACTGTAATTCTCCACAATTGTTTTGTAGAGTGCCAAACCAAAGTATATTTGTAATTTATCATTTGCAATCAACTTTACAATCGAGTCGTAAAAAACCTCGATTTGATCCGACTCTACAAGAAAGCCATTTACATCCTTTTGAATCACTGTAGAAACATCGCCAACATTAGTAACAACAACAGGCTTTTTATGCAAACCGTATTCTAAAAGTGAAACTGGTAATCCTTCTGATTTCGAGGTAAGAATGCAAATGGAAGCCTGATCTATAATATTTCCAACATCTTGCTTACTGCCGTAAAGGAACACCTTTTTTTCTAAATTAGAAGCGACTATTAAAGCCTTAATTTCACGAGAATAATCATCTAAGAAATCTTTACCTACCAAATGAAAAGTCCAATCAGGATGAGAAATTTTTAGCTTTTTGGCTACTTCAATCAAAAAATAATGATTTTTTTGACTTCTTAAATTAGCGAGACATACTATTCTCTTACCAGCAATTCCTTTTAAAATAGTTTCCGAAGGGGTTTTATTTTCACATCCCACAAAATTAGGAAGGAAAATAATATTTGCTGTTTTTAATCGCTGTTTACACCAACTTTTAAGATTATTATTGACCACTACCACTCCTAAAAAAAACGGAATTAGCACTCTTAAAACTCGCGTAGGTCTTTTAGATAAGAATTCACTATTCCCATAATGATCGTGCCAAATTAATTGTACACGAGGATAAACTAATTTGAGTAAAAAAGCCAAAAAGAAAGAAGAAGAATGTGCCTGAACAATTGTAATATTATTGTTTTTAATGTAGGAACGCAGTCTAAATAAGGAAGCGATATCTAGCGTACTTTTTCTGTTTAAAAAAAAATAAGCAACTTCCTTTTCGATCAAATTCACAAGAGGACCCTGTTTCCGAGTTGTAATTAAACCTGAAAATTCAATTTCTTTAGACAAAGCATTAGCATAGCTTACCGCCATCCGTTCTGCACCTCCTGCTTCTAATGAATCTATTAATTGAATAATTCGCATTTATTAATTTTTCTATTCTAAAGATTTAAATATAGGAGTTTAGAATAAATTGAAATTACTACTTCTTGCTATTTAATAAAACAACAATATATTAACTCTTTTCAAAAATAAAAAAAGTTCACAAAGAAAAAACTCTGTGAACTTCACTATGTAACAATTTATATTTTTCTCTTATTTATCTAACAATTGAAATGTAGAATTCATACTTTTAAATTCGGGAACAATTTTTTTCATCTGCATGACAACATCTTCTTTTCCGAAGAAATTGGCCTTATGAATCAAATCGTCGATATCCTTTTTTAACGTTTCAAAATCATCTTGAATGTCTTCGGCAATCATAATTTTCTCATGATAAGTAGGCAATGTTTTTGAAGTATCATTTAGTAATTCTTCATATAATTTCTCACCAGGTCTTAAACCAACTATTTTAATTTTAATATCCTTTTCAGGGATAAAACCAGCTAGTTTAATCATCTTTCTCGCTAAATCTATAATTTTAACCGGTTTTCCCATGTCAAAAATATAAATTTCGCCTCCGTTCCCCATTGCGCCTGCCTCTAAAACTAATTGACAAGCCTCAGGAATAGTCATAAAATACCTAATTATGTCTGCATGTGTGATGGTAACAGGACCACCTGCTGCAATTTGTTTAGTAAATAAAGGCACTACAGATCCATTAGATCCTAATACATTACCAAAACGAGTCGTGATAAATTTTGTAACCTTTTCTCCTTCTATTTTTTGATTTGCAGCATGTAATGATTGTACGTATTTTTCGGCAATTCTTTTGCTAGCTCCCATAACATTACTCGGATTCACAGCCTTATCTGTAGAAACCATTACAAATTTATTGACTTTATACAAACAAGATAAGTCTGCTATATTTTTCGTCCCTTCAATATTTGTCAGAATAGCTTGTGAAGGATTTTGCTCCATCAAAGGAACATGCTTATATGCTGCAGCATGAAAAACAACTTGTGGAGTGTATTTTTTAAAAACAGTATTCATCGCCTCTTTATTTCTTATATCTGCCACTAAAGAAATAATTTTTGTAGTCGAGTTTAAAAGTTCTGTTTCTAATTGCAAATGATGCAAAGGGGTTTCTGCTTGATCTAAAAGAATAATTTTTTTAGGTTTAAAAAGCAAAACTTGTCTTGCGATTTCACTTCCTATCGAACCGGCAGCACCAGTAATTAAAATCGTTTTTTCTTTTAATTGTTTTGATATTAGTTTGCTGTCAAGTACAATTGGTTTTCTATCTAACAAATCCTCAATTTGTATTGTTTTTACTTTTTGAGAGATTTCTTTTTGGTTTTCCCAGTTGGTAATCAAAGGTACGATGTAGACTTTGTAATTGAATTCTAAACATTGATCAATTATAACCAATTGTTCCTCTTTTGTCAAACTTTTGTCTGCAATAATCACCGCTTCTGCACCTATAGAGCGCATTAAAGTGGGTAGCTTTTTCTTTTGAACCAATATCGGTAAATCTAACATCCTTTTAGAGGCGTTCTGATTGTTTTTGTCAACAAAACCCACAATCTTAAATCGAGTTGGAGTTTCAAACTTCAGTGCATTAGCAATTGATATTGCATTAGCATCTGTTCCGTATATGATTGTTCGAGATAATTTGACATTGTATTTCTCAGAAAAATATAGCTCGAATACTTGTTTTACGATAACACGATACAAAAACAATCCACAAAAAGAAAGTACCATGTTTATAAAAAGTGCTGTATTTAAGAAAATCTTATCGTCATAAATTTGATCATAAATTATATTTGACGACAAAAAAACTACAAACACTAATAATTGCGAAAATAATAATTTCACTGCATCAATAAAGGAAGAGTGTCTTATAATTCCAGAATAAGTTCTGAAAAGCCAAAATGCAAATAAGTTGAATCCAATAAGAGAAAAAACATAAAGAGATTTATTGCCTAAATAAATATACGGCAATCCCATACCGTTGATAATAAACTTTGTAAAAAAAAAGGCTAATAAGAGAATGGATAGATCAATAATTACTATTATCCATCTTGGTAAATATCCTAAATTATGAATATTAAAATTCAAATTATCTCTTGAAAACAAGAGGGACTTTAAGGCTTCCTTATCAAATTTTTTATCGGTATTCAAAGTAATTGTGTTTATTAGGATTAGTGCCCTTTAGGATTTCAAAATTAAGATTTAATGTATTGAAAAAAAAATCTTATTAATAGATTTTTTCATTTTTAACAAATAATAAAATCTACAGATAATTAAGTGCTTCACTAAAAAAATTAACTATTGAACAAGTTCATCACAATATTTTTAATTCTTGTTTTATTTTCATCAGAAAGTATTGGTCCTGAAGGCAAACAAAGACCATTTTCAAAATGGATTCCGCATTTTTCGTTCCAAAATAGGTATACTTACTAAAAATAGGTTGCAAATGCAATGGTTTCCACAACGGTCGTGACTCTATATTTTCTTTAATAAATGCTAATCGCAGCATTTCTCTATTTATTCCTTTTGTTTAATTAGTCCCAAAAGATATTCTCCATAACCTGATTTAACTAATGGTTCTGCAAGATCTTTCAATTGCTGCTCACTAATGAATCCCTGTCTCCAAGCAATTTCTTCAATACAACCTATTTTCAAACCTTGACGTTCCTCGATTACTTGGACAAATTGTCCTGCTTGCATTAAACTATTAAAAGTACCAGTATCCAACCAAGCGGTCCCTCTGCTTAAAATACCTACTTTTAAAGTTCCTTTCTCCAAATACACTTTATTAACATCGGTAATTTCATATTCGCCACGTGCACTTGGTTTAATGTTTTTGGCAATTTCAACTACTGAATTATCGTAAAAGTACAACCCTGGAACTGCATAATTTGATTTTGGTTTCGAGGGTTTTTCTTCAATAGACAGCGCGTTTAGCTCTTTATCAAATTCAACTACACCGTATCGCTCTGGATCTGATACATGATATGCAAAAACCACTCCACCATCCGGTTTAGTGTTCGATTTAAGCAATTGATCCATATTAGCACCAAAGAAAATATTATCGCCTAAAACTAAGGCTACATTATCCTTTCCTATAAACTCTTCTCCTATCACAAAAGCTTGCGCTAATCCATTAGGAATTGCTTGCTCTGCATAACTGAATTTGCATCCAATTGCACTTCCATCTCCTAATAATTTCTTAAAATTGGGCAAATCATGTGGTGTAGAAATAATTAATATTTCGCTTATCCCTGCCATCATTAAAGTTGACAATGGATAATAGATCATAGGTTTGTCATATACCGGCATCATTTGCTTACTCATTGCCAAGGTGAGTGGATGCAAGCGTGTTCCTGAGCCTCCGGCCAATATAATTCCTTTCATAGTTGTTTGATGTTTTTGCCACAAAGGCACTAAAACTCTGATTTTTTTAGACTGAGAAATCTTGAATATGGTAAATAATAAATAATAAAAATGATGCTTTTGAAAATTTATCACTTAATAATTCAACTCTTTTACCCAAAATTAAACACATTAAGAATACTGTTTTTGGTAATAAGTTGCGTATTCCCCAGAAGTAACGTTATTCAGCCAGGTCTCATTTTCCAGATACCAATTTACCGTTTTTTCCAATCCTTGTTCGAAAGTAACAGAAGGTTTCCAACCCAATTCTTTATTAATTTTTGTAGCATCAATAGCATATCTTAAATCATGTCCTGGACGGTCTTTTACATAGACAATCAATTGTTCTGAAGTTCCTGAAGTTCTTCCTAGCTTTTCATCCATTATTTTGCAAAGTAGCTTAACCAAATCTATATTTTGCCATTCGTTGAAACCACCAATATTATAAGTACTGTGATTCACTCCTTCATGGAAAACTAAATCTATCGCTACAGCATGGTCTTCTACAAACAGCCAATCGCGGGTATATTTTCCATCACCATATACTGGCAAAGGTTTTTTTTGAATAATATTGTTAATAAATAACGGAATTAATTTTTCAGGAAAATGAAAAGGTCCGTAATTATTCGAGCAGTTTGTCAATACATACGGAAAATCATAGGTTTCGCCATAGGCTCTCACAAAATGGTCCGAACTTGCTTTTGAAGCAGAATAAGGAGAGTTAGGATCGTAAGCCGTAGTTTCTGTAAACAAACCTTTTGCACCTAAGCTACCATATACCTCATCTGTACTGATGTGGTAAAAACGCTTATGCTTGCTATTGTCCTTCCAGATCATTTTGGCAGCGTTTAATAAATTCACGGTACCAATTACATTTGTTTTTACAAAAGATAATGGATCAGTGATGGATCGGTCCACATGAGACTCTGCAGCAAGATGTAACACCCCATCAAATTGATGCTCTGTAAAAAGGGTATCTATAAAAGTTGCATCTACAATATCCCCTTTTACAAAGGTGTAATTTGGTGCGTCTTGAATATCCCTAATATTTTCTAAATTGCCTGCATAGGTTAAAGCATCTAAATTAAAGATCTTATATTCTGGGTATTTATTTACAAAACGTCTTACAACGTGCGAACCAATAAAACCAGCACCTCCAGTGATTAAAATCTTTTTCATTTCTATTTATTTTTAAGAATTTTCGAATTAATAAAAATTAATTATTATATGGAAATTGTTTAAAGCTTTCTTTTGGATTTTACGAATAAATTTGAAAGCTAAACTAATTTATTTTTACAATTCTTTCTTATAAATTTTTTACAAGTTCGTATTAAATCTTAATAAATTCATACATTTCTTCAAACTCTCTTTGTATTCTGGAACTGATACACCAAAGACAGTTTTGATTTTACTTTTATCCAATAATGAATAAGCAGGCCTTTTGGCTGGAGTTGGATAGTTAGAGGCTAGTATTCCATTAACATCACATTCAAAACCTCCAATTTCTTGAATTGCCACAGCAAAGTCATACCAGCTAATTTCACCTTCATTCGAAAAATTATAGATACCAGGTTGCCAATTTTTGTGTTGGATGATAGTCATGATGGCTTCTGCTAAATCAGCTGCATAAGTAGGACTTCCGATCTGATCATTGACTACATTCAGGCTTTCTCTTTCCTGCATCAATCGAGACATTGTTTTAACGAAATTATTTCCAAAACTCGAATAAACCCATGAAGTACGGATAATTATTGCATTTGAGTTTTGCTCTAGACATGCTTTTTCACCAGCTAATTTAGTAAAACCATATACATTAATAGGATTCGTTTCTGCTGTTTCGGTTAGCGCCACAGCTGAGTTTCCATCAAAAACATAATCTGTAGAAACATGTATTAATTTACAATTATTAGCATGACTCCACATAGCCAAAACGGCTACCGACTGATGGTTTAACACATCCGATAGCTCTACTTCAGTTTCTGCTTTATCTACCGCAGTATGAGCAGCACAATTAATAATAATTTGCGGATTGATTTCTGTTAATTTAAACTCTAGATTAGTTAAATCACATAAGTTTAATTCTTGGTAATCCGTAAAAACCCAATCATATTGAGTTTTATTTATTGCTATTTGTCGCAACTCTGAACCTAATTGCCCATTTCCTCCTGTTACTAATATCTTTTTCAATATATTTATCTTTCTAATTTTAGATCACCATTAAAGATTATAAATAACAATAATTTTATTAAAAACTTAAATCAACATCCTTAAAACCAGTTAAAATTAGATCTTTCTCAGAAACAATTACTTCTTTAGGGTTAACTTTCCAGTCAATGGATAAAGTTGAATCATCATATCGAATTCCTCTTTCACTTTCTTTGTGATATACTTGATCTACTTTGTACATCACAGAGGCCGTTTCGCTCAAAACTGAAAATCCATGTGCAAAACCAGGAGGAACCATTAATTGTTTTTTATTTTTTTCACTTAAAATCACACTAAAATACTCACCATAAGTTGCAGATTCTTTTCGTAAATCAACTGCTACATCCAGAATTTCACCTTGTAAAACTCTAATTAATTTTGCTTGAGCAAAAGGGTTGATTTGAAAATGTAAACCACGTATTACTCCTTTAGTAGAAAATGATTGGTTATCTTGTATAAAATTATAATCAACACCGTATTCTTCTAATTTTAATTTATTAAATGCTTCAAAAAAATAACCCCTATCATCAGTAAAGATTTCTGGGGTTATAATTAGCAAATCTTTGATTGTAGTTAATTCAATCATCATATTTATATAATTAAATAAAATCTGTATTTATTGTCTTTATCTTTTAAAGAAACAATTTACTGCTTTTTTGATTCTATTCCGATCAATCTCTTCCAAATTCGAACCCGATGGAACACACAAGCCTTTTTTAAATAAATCTTCCGCTACATTATTGCCATAATATGGATATTTCTCGAATATAGGTTGTAAATGCATAGGTTTCCAGAGTGGTCTAGATTCGATATTATCTTTATCTAAAGCTATTCTGAGTTTTTCTGCATCAATGCCTTTAGTCTCATCAGGTTTGATTGTAATGGCTGTTAACCAATAATTGGCAAAATAATCATCATTAGGTACTTTAAAAACAGTTACTGCATCAATATCTTTGAATAAATCTACATAAAACTCATGCATATTTCTTCTAAGTTGCACATGCTTATCAAGCACTTGCATTTGACCACGACCAATTCCTGCGCATATATTACTCATTCTATAATTGTATCCTATTTCTGAATGTTGATAGTGTGGAGCATCGTCTCTGGATTGGGTAGCAAAAAAAACAGCCTTATCTTTTATTTCTTTGGTAGGCGCTACAATTGCACCACCGCCTGAAGTAGTGATAATTTTATTACCATTAAAAGACAAAACACCAACATCACCAAATGTCCCACATTTTTGGCCTTTATAAGAACTTCCTAATGCTTCTGCACTATCCTCTAGAACTGGAATATCGTATTTATCAGAAATCGCTTTAATAGCTTCTACTTTGTATGGAACTCCATACAAATGCACAGCCACAATAGCTTTTGGTTTTTTTCCTTTAGCTAAACGATCAATAATTGCATTTTCTAATTGAATTGGACAAATATTCCATGTTTCTTCCTCACTATCTACAAAAACAGGAGTTGCACCCAAATATAAAATTGGATTAGCCGAAGCCGAAAAGGTCATACTCTGACAAATCACTTCATCGCCTGCCTTTACGCCTAATAAAATAAGACCTAAATGTATCGCAGCTGTACCAGAACTTAGTGCTCCTACATGCGACTCACTTCCTAAATACTCCTCTAGATCCTTTTCTAAACCGTTTACATTTGGTCCTAAAGGTGCTACCCAATTCGTATCAAAAGCTTCTTGTACGTATTTTTGTTCATTTCCTCCCATGTGCGGTGAAGAAAGCCATATTTTTGGATTATTCATTTTATGTATCTAAATATTGTTTTGAAAATTATTTTTATATCCCCTAAAAAATTATGATTATAATAATAATCCAAATTCATTTTTACTTTATCTGGAAAAATTACCTTATCATAATATTCTGAAGGATCAATTTTAGTTCTTAAGATTAGCTCCTCATTAAAATATTTTAGTGAAGCATTGCTAGTTAAACCCGGCTTCATTTTTAATATATTTTTTTCCTCATCATCTAAAATATTATAATATTTTACTACATCAGGTCTTGGACCAACAAAACTCATTTCACCTCGTAAAATATTATATAATTGAGGCAACTCATCCAATTTTGATTTTCTCAAGAAATTTCCAAATCCTGAAATATAACCTGTGTTAGAGTTAATTGTTTTAATTTTAAAAATAGTAAATGCCTTCCCATACTGTCCAATTCTTATCTGAAAAAAAAAGCCATTTGAATTTAACAAAAATAAAACAAGTATTAGCCAACAAAGACCTATCAATAGAATTAAAGAAAAAACAACATCAAAAATTCTCTTAACTATCAATTTAAAGGAATATGAATTATTTATAAAATTGTCTAAAGTTACAATTTATTATACAAAGGAAAGAAAGAGGAATCTGTTTTATCCAGTTTTTCAAGACCTCCTTTTTCTCGTAATTTTGATGCCTCTTCAACTAATTGGTCATAAATATCTGGTCTCAAAATCTTTCTTCCTGTATAATATTCTACAACATCTGTAGGGAAAAATGCTTTTTTATACTTGAAAATCCCATCTTCGAAACCATATCCACCTCCTAAAACATAATATTTTTTCCCTTGTGACCTTCCCCAATTTAGTGCCTCAACTTTTAGAAAATCGTTTGGTCGTTTATCAAAATATTTATCATCAGTTCCTCCAAGAAAGGAGTAGATGGTGTCATCTGATACTAACAATAACTCTGATGATATAGCTATATTTTCATAATAAATAGTACAAATTGAGACATAATCCTTATTATCGATAATGAACTTAGTAAAATTGCTTAGTGAATAAAAAAACTTAGCATTAGCATTCGTTCTTTTCATTGTCTCAATATATATAGTATAAAATTCTAAAATATTGGCAGGTTCAATACTGTGATAATAAATTGTACTAGATAGATTTTCTTTTTTAGCTTTATTAACGTTTTTTCTAACTTTATGGTCAAAAGCTTTCCATTGTATCTCTTCATCAATTATCTTTCCTTTAATATTAAGCATTGTAGAAAAAGTATCCCCTGAATACAATTCTTGATTACCAGAGAGATTAAACCTTATGAACTCTGTTATTACATTATTCTTTAGATACCATTGATCAACAGACTGCCAAAACTTTTCAATCTCTAAATTTTTGATATTTTTTGAGAAAATTGGCCCTGTATAACCATAAGGAGTTATAAAGTCAAAATAGTCTGTACTATTCCCTCCAATGCTGATTTTTTTTAAATGGCCGGTCATAAAGACTGTTGCTTTGCTATGATCTGATTCAAAAAAAAAGCAAATCAAATCATCTAACCCATTACTAAAAACAGTAATATAGTCTAACAAATAGTAAGGTTCATTTATATCCAAGGACTGAAGAAGTTGTTGATATTTTTTTAACCCCTCTGGAGAATTTAATTTTAGAACACTAAGCATTTAATATTTTTTTTAATTCTAAAACCATAGCATCAATATCTGCCACAGTAACGTCTTGATGAATTGGGAAGTTAATTATTTTTTTTGCCAAAGAATTAGCTGCCTCATAAGGTGAATTATCCAATTCAGTAATCATTGTATGATACAAGCTAACCATTCCAAATCCCTTTTCATTCATTTTGTGATAAAGCGTTGTTCTATCAAAATTTTCTACAATCACAGGTAAGGTTTGTGGACAAATACCCTCATTTAATTCCTTATAAATCACATCTATTCCATTAACATCTTTTAAAAGACTTACGAGATAATTATAGTTAAATCTTCTAATTTTGTAAATTGAAAATAAGTCATAATTCAATTCTAAGAATGGATTACTTTCATTTACAATATCTTGTTCTGGATTATTGCTAACTAAAACCCCTCCAGTTGCTACAGAAAGCAATTTGTGTAAGGAATAAAAAGAAAAAGAGCCCTTTCTTCCACAACTACCACCTACTAAATCCGTAAGCCATGCGTGTGCACAATCTTCTACAAAAAAAACATTCTTTTCAATTAACCAATTTGTTATTTCGTTGTATTTTGAGTCTATAAAACCAAAATAATGAACTAGTAAAACCAAATGACTTTTATCTTTAGATAAATGGTTCTTTAAATCATTAAAATCAATTTCTAAATGTAAACCTAAACCATAAAATTCAAATTTCATTCCTGAATTTAAAACCGAGTCAAATATTCCACTACCTTCATTTGAAGACCAACCAATATAAGAGGGTAGTAAAATAGTACCTTCAGGATTTACACTTTTATACTTTTCAATAATACTACTCCAGGCATTTCGTGCAGATTCTGTATAGATCCACTGTCTTTTGTACTTATCTGTATCTTGAGCTTTTTTTGTTATCATAATTAAATATTTAATTCCATTCGTATTATTGTATCTATAAATTTGAATCTAACATCATCATTAGAATTTCCCAAGAAATATAGATTTTCAAGTTTTAGAGTTTTTAAAAGAAATGGTAATTGATCCATTAAATCATCGCAATAATTATTTCTAATGAAAATATCATTATCAATTATACCTAGCTTAGAATTATTTTTTCCATAAACAATATCTAAAAAATAAAAACCGTACAATTCATAGCAAGCTTTAAATTGAGAATAATTTTGAATATAAACTTTAGAAATTTTCTTTTCTAATTTAAAATTAATTTTAGATAATGAAGTAGAGCTTAGTTTTTGAAATCCAAGTTTTGAATACCAATTAAAAGCAATAGTATTACTTTCGTAAACATCTAATGCAACTTTTTTTAGTCCATTCTCTATAAAATAATTTTTGCAGTAATCATATAATATCCGTCCAATACCTTTATTTTTATACTCACTATTTACTGAAATTATATTTAAAAACGCAGTAGATGTACTTTCAAAAATTTTATATTCTGCATATCCTGCTATTGTATTTTTATCCCAAAGAACAAAATACCTGTAAGGCGAGAATGGGTTTTCTAATTCAGATGAAATAAAATCTACAATACCTTTTGCTCTATATATGGAAGGAATTAGATAGGTGTTATCAAAAGAAATTCTAACTAAATTAACAATTTCGTTAACATCTTCTTTTACCAAAAGTCGAATATTATATTTTTCTTTCATCATCTAAATTTTGCATTATAGACTCGGGATCAACTACTATATTTTCTGATGCTACCACTTTCATAACCGTTTTATATAAAATCATACAATCAAGTTTAAATGAAATGTTTTCTACATAATAAACGTCAAGACTAAGTCTATCATCCCACTTCACAGTATTTCTTCCATTTATTTGAGCCCAACCTGTAATACCAGGTCTTATTGTATGCCTTAAACGCTCCACTTCTCTATAAAAAGGTAAGTATCTTAGAAGTAAAGGTCTTGGACCAATTAAACTCATCTCCCCTTTTAGGACATTTATTAACTGAGGAATTTCATCTAAGGATGTTTTCCTAACAAAACTACCTATTGGAGTTAATCTTTTTACATCTGGTAACAATGCGCCATGCTCATCAACTTTATCATTCATAGTTTTGAACTTTATAATCTTAAAGCTTTTTTCATCTTTACCTGGTCGCAACTGAAAAAAAAATGGTTTGCCGTCATTAGCAAAAAACAAACCTATCCAAATTACTATAAAAATTGGACTCAATAATAATAGTCCAAAAAATGCGAATAAAAAATCGATTACTCGCTTAAAAAAAAATTTATACATTACTCTATTTTACAAATTTAAAACTAACTGTTAACTATTTCTTTATATTTTTCCAATGTTTTCTGCCAAAGCTCTTTTTGTTCAAATTTATTTTTAACAAAATCTCTACTCAAAAGTGCCATTTCTTTAATTTTAGTAGGTTCGCTTATACATAATTGCATCTTTTCTTCTAGATCTTTAGTATTTCTACTTTCTACTAAAATTCCATTTATGCCATCACCTATAACCTCTTTACATCCTACGATATCTGATGAGATAGAAGGCACGTTCATTGCACCAGCTTCCATCAAAACAAGACAAAGTCCTTCTCTATAGGAAGGAAATGTAAAAATATTCATGGTCATAAAAAATGGTCTTACATCACTTTGAAAACCAGCAGTGATGATATTTGGATTTTTATTAATTTCTTCTAAAGTTTCCTCTTCTAAAGGATCTAAAGAATTTTCATAACTTCCTACCAACAATAGTTTTACATTGCTATTTTTAAGGTTTACTTCCTTAAAAGCTGCAACTAATTCATTTATACCTTTATCGCCAACTAATCTTCCTACAAAACCATATACAAAATCATCTTCTTTAATACCATAATTGGATCTTATTGACTTCAAAGTTGGAATTTTAGAATCAAAATAATTTAAATCAATACCATTAATACTACCATTCCAGATCAAATTGATTTCTTTTTTACAAATCCTATCAGTAACAAGTGCCTCTTTTACTCCTTGGCTGACGGCAATAACATCAGTGGCAAAAAAACAAGAAATCTTTTCCATAGCCATCAACATTCTTTTCTTATTTCCAAACTCTCCACTGTATCGCAAACCGTGAACGTAATAAATCCGTACAGGAACAAACGTGATCCAAGCTGCAATCATAGAGAGCAAACTTGCTTTTGGTGTATTTCCATGAACTACTTCTGGTCTTTTTTTCAAGAAAAGAAAAATTAGTCTAAAAAGACTAATTAAATCATTCCACAAAGAAATCTCGCGTTTCATTGGTATTGCATTTCCTTTTACATCATGTGAAGCACTCATTTGTTCTAAAAAAATACCTGGTGAGGAAACTAATTCAATATCGAAAAATTCCTTTAGCACAAAAATTTGTCCTTTAAAAAAGGGCAGTGAATCAGAAACTGTTGTAATAATAAAAAAAGACTTTTTTTTATCTATCATAAATATTTTTTAAAACCATAAGACTATCTACTTTTTTTTGCAAAGCTAATTTTCATCAATCAATTAACTTATTGTTTTTATATTTTTTTACATTATCCAGAATAACTTTAACATCATATTTACTAGAATTTTTATAATAAAAACCACTTTTTGGATTTTTCCAAATAGCATTCGTAATAGTGATAGTTCCTGTAGGATTTTGTAAAGAGGTATCGTCATTTATTGAGGTACCAAAAGAATAATTAGATCCTTCATCAGTATAATTAATCACATTTACCCTAACGTTCTTTTTAGGATTATTTTTACTCGAAAATGTATTTAAATTAATCCCTAAACCTCCTGGATTGTTGAAAGTATATATGTTACTTAAGGTTATGTTGTTTAAAGTTTCAGAATTTAAACTAGGCTCAATTTGTATACCAGTCATAGGAAGCGTTCCAGAAGTGTTCGCGATAAAAACAGAATCTACAAGTAAATTATTAGCGGAGGTTATAGATATACCGTCTCTACGAGCATTATCTATAAAACCATTCTTTATAATTATATCTGAACTAACAGAGCCATTTTCTGATCCAATAAAAACACCATCCCCCCAGGTACTATTTATTTTAAAATTATTAATTTCAATATTAGAGCTATTTAAAATGCAAATACCTGCACTCCATTCACCAGTTTGTGGTACTATTTCCTTTTTACTACCTGTGATTTTGGCATTATAAATTTTTACATTGGAAACATTATAAATTTTTACAATATCACTTAATCTTCCCTTAGCAGGTCCTTTATAAAAAATTGCTGAATTTTTATTAAAAAATATTCTACTATTTGAAGGAATAACAAGCCCTTTAGCATTAATTAAAATTGGAAAATTAGGCATGATAATAATTTTGTATTTATTTATAGCCTTTTGTAGTATATCTGTATAATCTATAGTTGCAGTTCGATTCGGGTTTTTCGGTAAAATTCTTTCTAATTTATAGGCATTCTTTGGGAATGGAACATCCTTATATCCTTTGTAATAATTCTTAACCACTACTTTATTGGGCACGGAATACGAATTATTTTGAGCGCCGACTAATTGCGAGATTAGAAAAAAGCTTAAAACTATTTTAAAAATAAATGTAGTCTTCATAATCTATCTATTACCTGGTTTGAAAAAATATAAAGATCAAAATTAGAAACGCAACCGAAAGGGTTGCCTTAGCACTTATCCTGTTTTTATCTACCTTGAACAGCGGAGCAAATAAAAACGGAATCACACACCAAGACATCACTCCCCATCTATCAGAATAAGGGATTTGGAACATCATAAAAAACAAAGAGCTAATTGCTATATAGTATTTCAATAAATTTGTATAAGACTCATTATTTTGTTTTTTATTCAAATAAGCAAACAAGAGTAAAAAAACAGTATTGAAAGCAACAAACTGAGGCTTAAATCCTATCGTATAATCAAAATCATTATCTTCTAAGTAAACACTTCTTCTTTCATCTATTAACAAAAAGCCTAAAAAATAGTCCTTGAATGACAAGATACTAATACTGGCTGCAGCCAAAAAAACAGTCAATGCGTACAGTAAGTAATAATATTTTATTTTTATATTTTTAAAATAAAAAACTATTAGATAAAGAAGAATTGGGATTATACTGGTAAAGTGAAAACATATTGACAACAACAAAAGCAAAATCCATTTTGCCTTTTTTTGTGGATAAATGGCTCTAGAGGTTATTGCTAGTACAAAAAATGAAAGAGAAACCCCTTGTCTAATAATATTTATTCCGAGTGACTCAAAAAAGAATAGACTGACTAAACAAAAAACGGATAGATAAAAATTTGAATTATAAAAATGAGTGTGTTTTTTTAACGCGTAAAAATAAATGGATATGAATAAAAAACCCATAAAAAGCAGAAATACTTGAGGATTTTCAGAGAAAATATTTAAAAACCAATATATCAAACCAACTGTAACATCGGTTCCATAAGTAATATGATCATAATTTTCATATTGGTAGTGATACATGTGCGTATCAGTACCAATATCAATACCCCTTAAGCCAAATAAAAGCACATAAGAAAGCAGTATTAAAAGCACTAAATAACCATCTAAATTTCTATAATTTTTTTTAAAAAAATCTAAGTTAAGTGCCGTAAATAAACCAAACAAAACGGACAGTCCATAAATGATGTAAAATATATTTTTATAATCAGCCACTTATGATAGAATCTAATTGTTTTTTGAAATTTTCTTTTTGAATTACTGTTAATTGCTGAAACCTTCTATTGAGTAGAATGTGTTCTTTTTTAAGTTTTTCTAACATAAAATATAAAACATATTTTAAATAAGAACTAAAAATTATTTTTGACTTCTTAATTTTGTAAGTCTCCGAAAACTTAGTCTTTCCTTGAATCATTTTCAAGTGTTTTCGAGAATTATTACTACTATCTTCTCTATAAAAAAGAAGAGGAACATTTAAATTTTGAAAGTGGTACTTCTCAACTAATCGATACCACAATTCCATATCTTCCATTTGTATAAATCCTTCTTTATAAGGATTTTTTAATAATACTTCTTTTTTTATCATTACACTAGGATGAATAGGAAAAACACCATTCAAAACATCATTTTTATCCCGAACCATCTTAGATTCTTTATATCCTAAAATGCGATTGTCTTTGTCTATACTAACGGCATCACTATAGACTATATCAATTTTAGGATTACTTTTTAAGAGTTCTAATTGCTTGGCTATTCGATCAGGGAACATAACATCATCTGCATCCATTCGTACAAAATAAGTTCCTTTTGAAAGCTGAACCATTTCATTTAACCTATAAATCAACCCTTTATTAACACCGTCGTTTATAATCTTAATTCTAGGGTCATTGTAAGATTTCATTATTTCTAATGATTTATCGGTTGATCCATCATTTACTAATAACAATTCAAAATCATTATATGTTTGCTGTAATACAGAGTCTATGGCTAATTTAAGATAACTTTCAGCGTTATATATGGGAATACCAACTGATATTAACATGTTCTTTTATTATTATTTTTTATGAATAGTAAGCAGTTTATCTCTTTATTTTTACTTGTGTTAATTTGTCTTTTATCATATTTATGTACTTGTCATCGTTATAATAATTATCAAAATTACTACAATATACCTCTCTAATTTTACCTATTTCAATGGTTTTTTTATTAAACTCAATAATACTATTTGAAATTTCTTGTATACTATTTTTTTCTAAATTACATTTTATTGAATAATTTCCTAGTTTAATATTTTCTTCGAAACTATTTACTACGTCTGTGTAGATAGGAATAATTCCAGCCGCAAGATAGGAATTCATTTTAGTGGGTGTCGCCACATTATTTATGGGATCATCTTTTCTAAGTAAGAAACCATATTTATATTTTTTAAGTTCATCTTGTAATTCTTCTAATTTAACAAACCCAATGGAGACATTTTTTAAATTATATTTTTCAATAAGCGCTTCTCCCTCTTCTTTTTGACCTGTCAAAAGGGTTAAGGTAGCAGATTGATCAAATTCATAAACGTTTTTAAAAACTTGCAGACTTTCATCAATACATTGCCACCCATATAAAGCGCCGGCATATACAAAACTTAACTTTTCGTATTTCTTTTCGACTTCAAAGGACTTTAGATCTAATAGCTTATTGTAACAAGGGATTATAAGTGCTTTATCCTTTAAGTCTAAATTATATTTTTTTTCGTAAAAAACTTTCATCTCTTCAGAGACAAATAAGAATAAATCCGTTTTTTTAAACGATTTTTTCTCGTAATAAGTCAAATATATTTTTCCTAATTTAGCCCTAAGCGTATAGTTATATAATAGCTCATATTCTTCGGGACCAATACCTTGATACCAATTGATATAAAAATATTTTTTCTTTTTATCCTTAAATTTCAACTGTCTCTGATCCCCTACACGAATTGTTACAATAATATCTATATCAGCATCTACTATTGGCTCTTGTGAAATTACTATTTGACAACCCTCAAATGATTTAATTATCAAATCAGTATAATATTGCGTCGCCTCGTTCATGGCACTTTTAGGCAGAAAAAAAAATGCTTTCATTTTTGTCATTTTAGTAGTCCATTACTAAATAGACTATTGATTTTTAATATAAATTTTTTTTTATCTTATTTCAAAAAAAAAAAACTTTCCCCTTTAAAATAGAATTACTGTGTACAATTGGATTACTATCTTGTTTGGTTGAACTTTCTTTTAAAATCTAATAGCATTGCATCAGATTTTAATTTTCTTTCAACTAAGGAAATTTCGTAATTCACCTCATAATCGAGTTGTTGTACAAGCGTAACTAATTCATTTATATCAAATGGTTTTTTCCAAAGTTTAATTTCAGGTACTTGTTCCGTAAGAATTTTTAATTTAGGTTCAATTTCTATACAGATAACTGGTTTTTGCAAAAGCGCACCAATTATTGCTCCATGGTAACGAGCACTAATAAATCCATCAAAATCATTTAATTTATTTAAAAAAATTTCAATTGAGTATTTTTCAGGATCCCAAATTAAGGTATTTTTATTTTTCAGTTCCTTAATCCAATTTTTGTCTTTGGAAGGAGCGAAAACAATAAACTGTAATTCGACTTCCGAATAGGATTCATAGAATTCAATAAGATTATGAATGTATTTTTTTCCTGACTCTTCCCAATCCCAGTCTCTAACAATAATCCCTAACTTTCGTTTAGTAGAAGTAGATTCTTTTTTATTTACATTAAGTAATTTAAAATAGGAAGAAAAAACTACATCAGCGCCTAAATTGGCATCAACTTTCCACTGATCACAATAGCTTTTAGATACCTCATCTCTTACTCCAACATAATTTGCAGCAGCAACTTTTTCCTTAGCATTCGAAATTGCTTTCTGGTTGTCATAAAATGGACCAATACCAAATCCTAAAAAAGCAATTTTGGAGCAATTTGATTGGTTCTTAAAAAATATACTTCTTATTTTATTTTTTAAAATTTTAGGATTATTAACAGCAATTATAATTTTTTCAAAAACAGAAGTAGTATTCATTTCCTGAAAGGCAAAAAATTGTGTTCCTCCACCGTAAACTTCCCAATCTGGCAAAAAGTGTGGCTTTAAATAACTGCTATTCACTAAAAGCTTGTTTGCATACTGATTAGGTTCTCCAACAAAGTTTAATTCTATATTTTGAAATTCTTTTAAAAAGAAATTTTCGAAAACGCACATTAATAAATCGTCACCAAAATTTGTTTCTCCGTAGGCTCCTACTACATTAATTTTAATCATTTTATATTTTATTGAAGAATCATTTTTTTTCTCAATAATTCTGTCTTTAAAACCTCATAAGACAGTTCTTGAGTTTTTTTTCCTTTCTCTAAAGATTGAACAGCGGCAATGGCAGCTACTTGACCTAATGCCATATAAACAGGCTCCATTCGTATAGAACCCATAGCGATATGACTTGCAGAAAGGCAAACCGGAACAAATAAATTAGTACACTCTGTACTTTTAGGAACAATCGAACGGTAATCTATAGGGTAAGGTTTAGGCGTGGTAGCCATTAACTGTCCTTCATTTTTTAAATTACCCTTACTATCTATATAACGTTGTACAATATGGGAATCCATAGGGTAATCAGCTAGCGTTACTGGTTGGCTAACTACAATTTTACCAGTACAATTATTCTCAGTCATCACATAATCACTAATCATACGTCTTCCTTCTCTTATGTACAATTGTTTAGGCCAATTATCACTTTCAACAAATTCATCCTTAGGCAATCCCCATTCTTTATAAAATTCACGTATTCTTTCTGGAATTTTAGGATGATTTGCTAACGTCCACATAAAACCTATTTGATATCTTTTATGCTCTTCAGTGATTCTTTGTCTTTCAGCATAATTACCCTCTGGATAATTGTAGTTTTTTCCAACATAATCAGTAGAGATTGGACCAAAATTATTTGAATCTGTTTTTCCATTAGGCAGTGGGCCAAAATCGCATAAATAATTACCTGCATAATTTTTTACGTATTCAAATAAAATTTTATAATCATCCTCATCATAATCAAAAGGCTTTGCAATTGTTCTGCGATTTTCTTTAACATTAGTCAAACACATCCTATAGCAATAAGCTTGTATTTTTTTGTCTGAAGTTCCGTTTGGTGCTAAAGTTAAAGATCCAAGTCCATATATGAATATTCCGTCTGGTAATTCATTGCGTTCCCAAGAATGCAATCTTTGCACTCCATTTACCCTCTCATTGTATTGACTATTACTCTCTCTACCATAAGTATATGAAACTCCTGACTTAGCCATTAAATCACCTTCATAACTTGCATCAATAAACATTTTGCCTTTTATCACTAATCCGGATTCCATTTTTATGGAAGTTATTGCATTAAGCATATTCTTTTTTACTCCATTTTTTAAATCTAGCCTTTCAGAATGCAAAACGGGAATGGCATTTTTAATAATCAAATCTTGCAATACAAATTGAGCTGCTTTTGGTTCAAACCAGATCATTACATCACCGTTAGAAGAATATCTTCTGTAAGTCGAGGCATTACCCAAAAACCAATTTTGACTATTGCTGTAATATTCTTTTATTTTTTGATAAAAATCTCTAGTCAGGCCGCCCAGAATTTCAGTATTTAACACATCTGTCACTCCTAAACCATTGGTAGTCATTCCGCCTAAGGCAGTATCAGAAGGTTTGATAAGCAGGACTGTTTTACCGGATTGAGCAACTTCAAGAGCCGCAATAATTCCTGCAGAAGTACCACCATAAACTACAACATCATATTCTTTAGCTTTGTCTATTTTGTCTACTCCTGTGGTATTATCAAAATTTACTGGAACTCTTATTTCAGGTGGAATTTCCTTAGAACAAGAAAAAAAAACTGAACAACAAACTATTAATAAACTACTACAATATAATTTTATCTTACTCACCTATCTTATTTGATATTAATTTTTTTTAAAATAATTATCTTAAATTTAATATCATCACTTTTTAAAAATTTTGAATACCAATTTCATATTGATAATTACAATAATTATTAAAACTAAAAAGAAAAGGATTAAATTCGATCTAAATGTAATACTATTTATACCAAATATTAACCCAATTATAAGTAGTAAATAGAAAAAATAAACATAATCATTAATTCCGAGATTTAATTCTTTTCTTAAATCTACATACCTTAACAAATAGATCGTAAAAAAGCCAAGAAAATAAGATATTGAAATACCGTACAAACCTAACTTATTTACCAATAAAAAACAGCAAATAATTGATACTAAACCTCCAACTATTGATGTAAAAGTTATTCGTAATGTATTACGTTTTTTTTGATAAATAAGACTTATTAAAGTTGCAATCGTATTAAATCCAACCCCTAAATACAAGAAAGCCATGTATTTCCAAGAATCATAAAACTCATAATTAACTAAAAACTTTGTATAGATTGGCGCCCCTGCAATAAGAAGTATAATAATACTAAACTCTAATTTAATGAAATGCACCAATAGCTTACTAAAATCTTTAGTTTCGGTATCGTTTTTAAGAAATGCATCTTGAATGGGTAAAATAAAAATAGAGTTAACAATTACAATTATAGACGGAAATCTAGAAGATATAGCGTAAATACCATTAGATTCTGGGCCTAAATAATGCAATATGATAAATTTACTGGCAGAACCTATTACCCACCAACTCATTAAATTGGGTATTAGAGGAAGCGAGTAACGAGACATTTCTATTAGTAATTTTTTATTAAAATTAGCAAAAGAAAAATATTTAAAAAGATTGATTTGAAATAAAATAACGATGCAGGCAATGGAGTATGCCATGATATTTGCTAGCAAAATTCCCTCAACCTTCAAATTCAAGCCATAAATAAAGACAACATTAAATACAATTACTAGAAAAGTTGTAATAAGCCCATTAAATGCAAATAATTTGGTCTTACCTTCTCCTCTTAAAACACTTTGAAGTATGGGCAATAAACAGTTAAGAAACATCAGGGCAAAAAAATAACCTTTATAAACAAAAGGTTCTAAAACAACATAAATTAAAAATAAAACAGAAAAAAGAAAAAATCCTATCCCAAATGCTATAAAAGTATTTGTGATTATTTCACCTTTTAGCTGCTCATTTTGTTTTTCTTTATCGATCAACCAACGATAAACTGCATCTGATATTTGAAGCGAAACTAAAGGAATAAATAATGTAATTGTGGTTATGAATATATCGTATTCTCCTAAATCTTTCTTTGTTAGTAAGAAAGTATAAAACGGAAGTAATAAAAAAGATAAAATTTTAGATCCAAAGCTACCTATAGAATAAATTAATGTTTCTTTAAATAGTTTTTTACCAAGATGCCCTGAAGAAACTTCATTCATAATTAATTTCTTCTTATGAATTCTACAATTCTTTGACATGCTTTACCATCCCCATACGGATTATGCAAGGCACTCATGTGTTGATAATGCTCTATGTTCATCAATAGTTTATTTGCTTCTAAAACAATTTTATCTTTATCTGTTCCTACTAGAATTACAGTACCCGCTTCTACTGCTTCAGGACGTTCTGTAGTATCACGCATTACAAGCACTGGCTTCCCTAAACTAGGTGCTTCTTCTTGTACCCCACCAGAATCAGTGATAATTAAATAGGATTGTTTCATTAACCATACAAATGCAGGATATGCTAGAGGGTCTATTAATTTAATATTAGAAATATTGGATAATATTCCATAAACCGGCCCTTTTACATTTGGATTCAAATGCACTGGATATATAATTTGTACCTCAGGATGCTGAATTGCAATTTCTTTTAATGCACCACAAATATTAATAAACCCTTGTCCATGATTTTCTCGTCGATGTCCTGTTACCAATATTACTTTATTTGAACTATCTACTATGGATTTTAGAAATTTAATTTCTTCATTTTCTACATGATCGACTTTTTGTACACTTTCTAATAAAGCATCTATAACCGTATTACCTGTTACAATAATATTTT
Source organism: Flavobacterium flabelliforme (assembly GCF_017948675.1). Lineage (GTDB taxonomy): Bacteria > Bacteroidota > Bacteroidia > Flavobacteriales > Flavobacteriaceae > Flavobacterium > Flavobacterium pygoscelis. The sequence goes on along the minus strand of NZ_JAGFBU010000002.1, from coordinate 111,740 downwards.
CAGGCTTTATATTTTCAACCAAGAGATTATCTTGAGATGCAGTGGTTGGAGCAAAATGAAAATCTGCCATACGACTAGTCAGTTGTCTATTTATTTCCTCTGGAAATGGGGAACGTTTATTATGAGTACGCAAACCTGCTTCTACATGACAAATTTTTGATCCAGAATAAAAGGCGGCTATACTAGCAGCCATTGTAGTTGTAGTATCACCATGGACATACACATAATCTGGTTTAAAATCTTCTAAAACAAACTTTAGTCCAGTAATAATATCTGAAGTAAGTGAATACAAATTCTGATCTGATTTCATTAAATCTAGATCATAATCTGGTTTAATTTCAAAGAAAGATAGTACTTGATCTAACATCTCGCGATGCTGTGCTGTTACACAGATTCTTGTTTCAAACTCTAAATTATTTTTGTTAAATTCTTTGACTAAAGGAGCCATTTTGATAGCTTCTGGTCTCGTTCCAAATATTATTAAATTTTTCTTCATTCCCTATTTTAATAATTCATTATTTGATACTATCGCTCTAAGACCACTACTAGAAAAGCGATGATCTCTTTGATTAAAATATAGCTCAATCCCTTTTTCCTCACAATATGATCTCCCAGTAAAATTATGATCTCTGTATTCATCTCCTACAATTCGAAGATCAATTTTAAATGAACGTAAAATATCTTCTAAATCTTGCTCAGTTGCATAAGGAACGATTTCGTCTACAAAACGACATCCCTTTAATTGGATGTAGCGTTCTACAACTGTCTGAGTTGGTTTGTTTTTTTCTGGACGATCAATCGTTGGATCTGTTTGTAAACCAACTATCAAATAATCGCATTGTCTTTTAGCTTCTTCAAGCATTTTTATATGACCAGCATGCAATAAGTCGAATGCACTAAAAGTAATCCCAATTTTTAAATTATCTCTTTCCATCTCTATACCAATTGTTTAAAAATTCTTCTTACTATTAAGAGGATAATTATTAAAAACCCTGCAAAAAAACCACCTAATATAATTCCCTTAGCTTTTCCAAATTTTTCTTTTTTTAAAGGTAAAATCGGTCTATCTATAATTTGAATTAAAGGGATTTCTTTGCGTAACGTTACTTTTGCCAGCTCTGTTTGCTTAACTAATTCAGTCAAAATAGCTGTGTTTGCTTGAACATCCACTTGCCTGCGTGCAGATGGCGCACGTTTAACGTTTAAGGCAGGGTTTAACATAAAGGTATTGTCATTTGCAATTGCTACACCTGTTATAGCTCCATTTAATTCCCCACGTATTGAATCAGTTTGCCTCTGTAAAATAGCCATATTCTCACGTGCTTTTTTACTTTTGGTATTTACATAAAAATCTGAAACTTGTTTCGCTAAGGCTTCACAAAAATATTTTGAAAAAAGTTCATTCTTGGTTGCAACATCAATATTGATTATAGTTGCTTTTTTATCTTTTTGAGCTACTGAAAGACCTTCCTTTGATAGACTTTGGTACATCACACCCAAAATACTATCTTGAGCACGACTAAACAGTGATCGATCTGCGTTTGGTAAAAAAGAAAGTGAAGCAAATTCAGGTTTATTAGTCCAATTTTTTCTCCATTCATTATTTTGAATGTACATTTCTGCTAAGGAAATTGTTTTACCATTCCAAGAAACAGGGTATAGCAATGTTTTTTCTACCATAGATCGCGATTTAAACAACTCTGTTAAATTAGATCCGGAAAAAATACTACCACCACTTCCTCCGCCTACATCAATTCCTAAAGAATTAGCTAATCCTAATGCGCCTCCAAATCCACCACCACCTTTTTCATCTTCTAATGCAAAAGTGATTGTTGCAGTATAAATTGGTTTCTTAATAAATGAATAAGCTAATCCTAACCCTCCACCAACTATTGAGGCTAGCAAAATAATTTTCCATTTAGAAAACAGATATTTGTACCAATCTTTTATTTTTAATATAAATTCCTTTAACGATATTTGATCGTTTGGGGTTTGTTCGTTCATATTTTTATTTTTTTCCTTTTGATTAGACAAAGCAAAAGGGAATATATTTATTAATTAAACATGCATAACATGACTGAAAATGTAAAAATCAATTATTTAAAAGCTGTAATAATCAACAATGCTAAACTCGATATTACGCTTCCTATTCCTACCCATTCTCCCGTACTGGTTTTTCTAACTTCTGGTTTTTGTGGCACTATAATTTGCGAACCTGGTTTCACTTGCGGCGATGATCTGAAAAACAAGAAAGAATTGGTCACCGCTGCTTTACCATTTGGATAAATAATATATGCTTTTCTTCTCCATCCTTTAGCATCTACTCCGCCAACAGCATTTAAGTAATATCCAAAAGATCGTCCACTTTCATAAGGAATTTCTGAAATCAATAATACATTACCAGCGACTTTGACTCCTTCGTTAAAAGTAAGTACTTCTATTTCATCACCTGGAAATAGAGTTACATTGGCGCTATTATTTTGATTTTTCACAATTGCTTTCCAATCCAGTGGTATAGTAGCGTATTTTACTTGATGTTTTAATTTATCTTCTATGTTATTTTGAATACTATCTTTTTTTCCTAAATTAATGTTTACATTTTCTATATCTTCAATTTGACTCGCTTGGATGGGTCTTTTGATTTTTACCCCTTCAATATTTGCTACAGCTGTTAAACCACCCGCTCTTTGAATCACATCATATACTCTCGATTTCTTATTGACTAATGCATATTTACCCGCATAATGTACTGCACCAGAAACCGTAACCATTTCTGGCTTTTCATAAACCGCCATTTTACGAATACTTATTACATCAAACGGTTTTAATTCGAAATTTTTTGCTTGCTCATTATTGTTTGGACTAATTTCTACTGCAAACAATTCTGCTTTATTTGGATTCGCGTTGTCAATTTCTTCGGAAGTAATCATACGAGCTATTTCCACTCTTTTAGATGCAGAACCTGTTAGTCCTCCCGACTGAACAATCAAATCATTTAAAGTTAAGTTTTCATAATACATGTAAGTACCTGGTTTTTGTACCTCACCATCAATCGTTATTTTATACTCTTCTTTGAAATCTAAAATAGAATAAACCGACACTACATCTTCTCTTTTCAAGATGATATTTTGCTCTACATCTCCTGCTAAGGCTTTTGTAATATCAAAATTGACTATTTCAGTAGTTAAATCTGATTTTAAACGGATAACAGTTCCTCTTTTACTGTAAGCATCTTCACGAAGTCCATCGGCACGCGCTATTAAATCTGACACATGCATCCCTTCTGAAAAAGAATAAAAATTAGGCCTAAATACGGCACCTTCAATTTTAACACGATTTTCAAATCGATTTAAAATTTTTGAAACTGTTATTACATCTCCTGATTTGGGTTGGTAGGTTTTAAAATCATTTTCGGTTACATCTCGAACTTTAAACTCCTTTCCTGTTTTTTGTAATACATTTACAGCTGCAGTGTACGCAAACTCATTAAAACCAGAAGCAAATGACAGTAGGTCTATAAAACTCTCTCCTGCTTTCATTTCGAAAATTCCAGCACGTTTTACTTCTCCCTCTACAATTACTCTTTGGCTATACGCTGGAATTCGAATGACATCATTGTCTTTTAATCCTATATTAGCTGATTGATCTCCGTTGACTAAAAATTTATAAATATCAATTTTTGCAAATACCTTATTATTACGTATTAACTCTATATTTCTATAACTTCCATTTTTTCCTGGTCCTCCTGCTAAGTGTAGTGCATTGTAAACAGTTGCTAAGGAAGATACAGAATAATTTCCTGGTTGTTTTCCTCCGATTACCGTAATTTTTATAGTACGAATACTCCCTAAAGTAACACTCAATTGTGATTGACCAGAAGCTAATGTACTATACACTCTACTCATTGCCGCTTTGATTTTTTGAGTAGCAGCCTCTATCGTCATCCCTGAAACTAAAATATCTCCTACATACTGAACACTAATCTTTCCCTCTGCAGTTACTGGAATGCTCGCATTAAATTCCTGAACACCAAATAAGCTTATCTGTAACTCATCTGCAGGGCCTAAAGTATAATTGACTGGTGTTGCTAGTTTAAGATTGGGTTCAAAATTGAGGCTTGGATTATCAAAAAGTTCAGAACCAAAAATCAAACTATTGACCGAATCTTTTATTTTAGGATTAACTATAGGATCTTGTTTTCTAACAGATTCTTTTTCTTTGATAGTATTTACTGGAGAATTATTATTTCCCGATTGAATTCTTTGTTTCAATTTTGCAAATTCAGAAGCTGACATTCCCTTAGACAAAGCCATTGGTTCCGCTTGCTCAATTGTTATATTATTAGAACTAAGCTGTAGCTTTAATTTTGCAATATCATTTTCTGATAAATTATCTACATTTAAAGTACTTAGATCCGTTTTTCTTAGTAAATCTTGTGCTAATGTTGTGTTGCTTTGCAAAAGAACGATAAGCAATACAATGGCAGTAAATATTTTTTTCATAAATTATGGTATTGTAAAAAAACGACTCTGTTTGGTCGTACTTTGTTTAAAATCAATTTTTTTATTTTATCCTAATAGAGTTTTAATTGTAAAGACAATGATTTACATAAATGGCTCCGCCGTAGTGAATCCCAATTTGGTTCACTAAATTACAACTCTTTTTAGATTCATTTATTTTGGATTTAAATCAAAAAATAAATTAATTCCTATTTTTGCAAATATACTCTTAAAAAATAAGAATCGAAATATTGTTTTAAGAATCGATTTAAATTAAAATTCAACTTTAAAAAACTCAATAACAAATACTTCAAAATCAAAAAAAATAAGATTTAAAAATTGAATTTCCACACATTAAAAATCGCTAGATTTAGTTAAGAAAAATGATTATTTAGGCGGACTTATATTAGATTATTAGTTATAACAATATGTCGAAAAAAAACTACAATTCATAAATAACTGTTGAAATCCGATTCCTGTTGTTTTTTTATTCAATAAAAAAATAGTGGCCGTGTTTTAAATGAAATTTTCAAAAATCTATTTTTTAATTTAACAAATCCGACTGATCTCGTTCCAGCGCATTGTAAACACTTTTTACGTCTTGAGAAAATTCTTTTTTCAGGATTAAATTAGCAGTGTCCGTATGCACAAAAATAGTATCCTTGATGCCAATAAAAGCCGTATAATTATTAGTTCCTATAACCATATTCCCGTTTTCATCTACTGGATGTCCAATGCTAATTAAATAATCGTATACTGATTCGAAAGAACCTAAATCTGACCATTCAAAATGAGAAGAAACTACTTTTATTTTTTTGGAACGTTCCATTATCGCATAGTCCACACTGATCGAAGGGATATTTAACGAAAGTTCTAAGTCTAAATTACCGTCCTTATGGTTTTCCCAGGCTAATTTAGATGTTTCATACACTTCTGGTGCATATACTTTTAATTCCTCCAGAAAAACAGACGCTTTAAAACAAAACATACCACTGTTCCAAAGGAAGTTCCCTTTAGCAATAAAATCACGTGCCGAAACCTGATTAGGCTTTTCCCTAAAAGAAACTACATTATCTCCTTTGCGTTCAATATATCCATATCCTGTTTCTGGTTTAGTGGGAACAATTCCGAATGTTACAATAAAACCTTTAGAAGCCTTTTCTATTGCTTCTTGAATAGCGTCTTCGTACAATTGCATTTGACCAATAATATGGTCTGAAGGTGTGACAATAAGAATATCATCATCGTTCGACGCAAAAGCAGCAAAGGCAATTGCGGCAGCAGTATTTCTTGGAGTTGATTCGATAATATCAATATAAGCTGTGTCTGATTTCTCTAATACATTTTTGCTTAAATGACAATTATCAATATTACCAACCACCATAACTTTATCCGCAATATTACGGTTTCGATCTACAGTCATTTCAAACAGTGACTTTCCGTCAAAAATATCTAGGTATTGTTTCGGTTTACTCTTTCGTGATAAAGGCCACAAACGGCTTCCCACTCCTCCTGTAAGTATAACGTGTGTAATTGAATGGTTTTCCATACTATAACTTTATAGGTTTGTTTGTTTTTATGAAACTACTATTATTTTTTGTGCAAACTACAATCGTCCATCAACGGAATCTCCTAAAACTCCTTTTACATCGTATACGATACTATTGGGATGTTGCAGATGCTTAAGGTCTAAGTTTAAAAACGCTTCATGAGCCACACCTAAAACTACAGCGTCAAACTTTTCGTTCGGTAAAACATTGGTTGTTTCCAATTTATATTCTTGATAAACGGCAGCTGGATCAGCTAGAGGATCGTAAATAGTAATTGCTATTTCATAATCTTGAAGAGCAGCAATCACATCTACTATTTTAGTATTTCGAACATCGGGACAGTTTTCTTTAAATGTGATTCCTAACATCAAAATACGCGCTCCATTAACAGAAATCCCTTTCTTAATCATCAATTTAACGATTTGCGAAGCGATATACTCGCCCATACTATCATTTAATCGTCTTCCTGCCAGAATAATCTCTGGATGGTAGCCAAACTCTTGTGCTCTTTGGGCTAAATAATAAGGATCTACACCAATACAATGTCCGCCCACTAATCCGGGTTTGAATGGTAAAAAATTCCATTTCGTTCCGGCTGCTTCTAGTACTGCGTAGGTATCAATATCCATAAGATTGAATATTTTAGCTAATTCATTTACGAAAGCTATGTTGATATCGCGTTGAGAATTTTCTATCACTTTGGCTGCTTCTGCAACCTTTATCGAAGGTGCTAAGTGTGTTCCAGCAGTAATAACGGATTGGTATAATTCATTTACTTTTTGCCCAATTTCTGGAGTCGAACCCGAAGTAACTTTTAATATTTTATCAACGGTATGTTCTTTGTCTCCCGGATTAATTCGTTCTGGTGAATAACCAACAAAAAAATCAAAATTAAATTTTAGACCTGAAATTCGTTCTAAAACAGGAACACATTCTTCCTCTGTGACTCCAGGATAAACAGTAGATTCATAAACAACAATATCTCCTTTTTTTAATACTTTGCCCACCGTTTCACTCGATTTATACAAGGGTGTTAAATCGGGACGATTGTTTTTATCTACTGGTGTTGGGACTGTAACAATATAATAGTTGCAGTCTTGTATGTCTAAAATATTAGTAGAACAATACAAACCATTTGAACTACTTGTTTTATCTTTTAGCACTTCTTTTAGTGAATCCACACTGATCTCAAGTGTTGTATCGTTTGCTAACTTTAATTCTGAAACTCGTTTTTCATTGATATCAAACCCAACCACACTATGCTTTGTCGCAAATAGACGAGCTAATGGCAATCCTACGTAACCAAGACCTATTACAGCTATTCTTAAATTTAATTTCATTTGTTTAAAATAATATCTATCCCGATTACTCGTATTTATACTTTCGATTTTTAAAGTAAGCTATTTGAACATTTTTTTGAAACGGACATCCTAATCATAAATCCTTTATTTTAAAATAAATAAAATGGATAAAGATCCTTTTCACACTATCAACGGTTTCAAACTAGACTATTTTTTTTCATCTTCAAAACACATCCCAATGATTCTAAAACCAAAACATAATGGGTGTTTTTAACTTCTTGCACAATCGCTTTTTGATCCGTAAAAGGCCCAGATACTAATTGTATTTCATCGCCAATTTTATAATATTCTACCATTACATCAGCAACATCAGAAGTATCAAGCCATTTTTTTATAATAGTTATCTCTTCCTCTCTTACAATTGCTGGTTTGCCTAACCAAAACAGATAACGTACTACTCCAGAGGATTGAAATATTGTATTTCGATCTGCCTCTTCTAATTTTACAAAAACATAAGAATTAAATAAAGGCACCTCTACTTTTTTCTTTCGATCAGACCATTGTTTTATTTGTGTGACCAATGGACAATAACATTCTATTCCATTTTTTTGTAATTGTTCTGCAACTTTTTTTTCCCATCTGGGCTTTGTATAAACTACATACCAATTCATGCTTTATCTTTTTTTGTTGTGCTCTGAAACTAATTGCACCACTTACTATAAACTATAAAAACTTTATTTTATTTGCTGTATAAACCATTTTTACACAAAATAGCCCAATCAAATTTACGAACCTATATTTTGATATACAAAACCAATCTCGCGTAACGCTGCACCATTTAACAAATTTCTTCCATCAAAAATAAACGCGGGTTTTTGCATCGCATTATAAATTTTCTGCCAATCATAGGTTTGAAATTCATCCCATTCGGTAAGAATTGCTATCGCATGAGCATTTTTACATGCTTCATAAGGATTTAAGAAAGAGGTAATACTACTTGCATTTGCAACTGATGATCTTGTCTCTAAATAATTTAAATCATTCAGTATTTTTTCACTTGAAACTTTAGGATCATAAACAGCAATATTGGCATGTTCATTTATCAAATCATCTGCTACGTAAATAGCGGCAGATTCTCTAGTATCATTCGTATCTTTTTTGAATGCCCATCCCAAAAAGGCAATTTTTTTATCCGATACTGTGTTATATAGCGTTTGAACGATCTTATTTGAGAACCTTCTTTTTTGATGGTCATTCATTATTATTACCTGCTCCCAATAATCAGCAACTTCATTCAAACCATAAGATTTAGCTATGTAAACCAAATTTAATATATCTTTTTGAAAACAAGAACCTCCAAAACCAACAGATGCTTTTAGGAATTTAGATCCAATTCTACTGTCCATACCAATTGCTTTTGCTACCTCATTTACATCAGCTCCTGTTTTTTCACACAAGGCAGACATTGCATTGATCGAAGAAATTCGTTGTGCTAAAAAAGCATTTGCAGTTAGCTTTGACAACTCAGAGGACCAAACGTTTGTAGTCAATATTTTATCCGTATCAACCCAGTTAGAATAAACGTCTACTAAAGATTGAATTGCTTTTTGTCCTTCAAAAGTGGCATCACCACCAATTAGAATTCGATCGGGATTCAATAAGTCTTGAACCGCAGTTCCTTCAGCAAGGAATTCTGGATTAGACAAAATCTGAAATTGTACCCCATTCCCAGTGTTGTCCAAGATGCTCTTTATCGCTTCTGCAGTTCTTACAGGAAGTGTCGATTTTTCGACTACAATTTTATTGTCTTTCGCTACTCTTGCAATCTGTCTGGCACAAAGTTCTATGTATTTTAAATCAGCTGCCATTCCTTTGCCTTTACCATAGGTTTTAGTAGGTGTATTTACGGATATAAAAATAATCTGAGCTTCCTCTATCGCTTTATCCACATCGGTTGAAAAAAATAAATTTCTACCTCTAGCTTCACCAACTATACTGTCTAAACCGGGCTCATAAATGGGAATATTACTTAAATCTGCATCATTCCACGCCGCAATACGCTCTGTATTCAAATCGACAACTGTGACTTGAATGTGCGGACATTTTTGTGCTATTACTGCCATAGTAGGTCCGCCTACATATCCTGCTCCGATGCAACAAATTTTTGTAATTCCCATTTTTTTAATTCAATTTTTAATTTTCTACTTAGAGTGTCAACTAACCTTCTTTTCTTTTTATTTAAAGAAAAAGCTACATCATCTTATTCAGCTCCAGCAACATCGTATTTGTGTATTATTTTTTATTTTAAATTGTTCCAATACCATTCAACAGCTTGTTTTAGACCTTCTTGCATAGAAAATTGTGGATTATACCCCATCATTTTTTTTGCTTTGTCAATACTTGCTAAGGAATGCGGAATATCTCCTGCTCTATTTGGACCATACTCAATCTTAATATTGGCTATTTCTGGATCGTATTCTGATAAAAATTCTTTTAAATAATGTATTAAGTTATTTAATGTATTTCTATCTCCATAAGCCGTATTGTAAATGGAATTGATTGCTTCAGGATTTTGGGTTAGCATCGCCAGTTCATTCATTTGAATTACATTATCGATATAAGTAAAATCACGAGAATAATTACCATCGCCATTAATTTTAGGACTTTCGTGTTGCATTAATTGCATCACAAATTTTGGAATAACAGCAGCGTACGCGCCATTTGGATCTTGTTTTCTTCCAAAAACATTAAAATAACGGAGACCAATTGTTTCTAGACCGTACGTAGTGCTAAAAATTTGAGCATACAACTCATTTACATATTTGGTAATTGCATAAGGAGAAAGCGGATTACCAATTACCTCTTCTACTTTTGGTAGGGCAACTGAATCCCCATAAGTAGAAGAACTCGCTGCATATACAAATCGTTTAACTTTTGCATCTCTAGCAGCAACAAGCATATTCAAAAAACCGCTTACATTAACATCATTTGTAGTAATAGGATCATTTAAAGATCTTGGCACAGATCCTAAAGCGGCTTGATGCAAAACATAATCTACTCCTTGAACGGCAGTTATACAATCCGAAAGATTACGTATATCCCCTTCTATTAAAGTAAAATCAGGATGATTGATGCAATCTTTTAAATTATGTCTGTGTCCGGTAGCAAAATTATCTAAACAGACTACTTTATTATCCTTAGATAAAAAATACTCACAAAGATTTGAGCCTATAAAACCCGCACCACCAGTAATTAAAATAATTTTTTGTTTGCTCTCTTCCATATTTTTACTTTTGAGATAATCGATACTGAGTTTATTTTTTTATAATCTTTTTTACAATCTTTTGGTATGTCGTCATTGGCTTATCATCTTCATAATATCCATTTGCATAAGCACCATAGCCGTAACCATAGCCATAACCAGTGCCGTACTTCGCTTTGTTTTCTAGACCATTCAAAATTATACTGGTATTATTCAACTCCCCTCGTTTTACTCTATTATTTAATAAGGTAATCATTTCTTTTTTAGTGAAATTTTGTCTTACAATATAAAGTGTAACATCAGCATATTGTACGAGTTCTAACGCATCCGAAACTAAACCAACCGGTGGTGTGTCTAGAATAATGTAATCGTACTTACCTTTTAATTCTTCAATCAGTTCTCCCATTCTTTCACTAATAATTAGTTCTGCAGGATTTGGAGGAACTGGACCGGATAGAATCACATCTAAATAAGGAATATGAGTTTGGTTGGTAATTTCTTCCACCGTTTTTTGCTTAATTAGATAATTAACAACCCCAACATCATTAGATAAATTAAACTCAGCAGCCAATTTTGGCTTACGCAAATCAAGTCCAATTATAACTGTCTTTTTTTCACTTAAAGCAAATACTGTTGCTATATTTATAGAACAAAAAGTTTTTCCTTCGCCACTTATTGACGATGTAATCATTAAAGTTTTTGCCCCATCTACATTTTGTTTTTTATAAAGAAACTGAAGTGAGGATCGAATGGCTCTAAAGGATTCTGACAAAGCCGATTTGGGTTTATCAAATACCGCTAGATTTGTATTTTCTTTATTGATTCCAACCACACCTATTAATGGTATTTTTGTCATTTTACTAATATCTTCAGCGTTTTGAACTGAATTATTAATAAAGAAAATTGCAAAAATAAAAATCAAGGGGATCAGTATTCCTAAGAATAATGCTAATACATAATTTGCAGAAGTTTTTGGGCCAATTAAACTACCTCCAACATCTTTTGCGGGGTCAATAAAGTGAATGTCTGATAAATTTGCTGCTTTGACAATATCTGCTTCACTTCGTTTTTGAAGAAAAGTGCTGTAAATATTGTCGCTTAAATCATATTTCCTTTTAATTTTAATTAATTCTTGCTGATCCTCTGGAAGTTGCTTTATTGTACTTTCAGTTTCGTTTATCTTACTACTGATCATAGCCAAATCATACTGCAAAGAAGCCTTGGCGCTAGCAATATTTTCTAGAAGAACATTTTTTACAGCCTCCATTTGATTATCAAAATCACTAAATATCTTTTCGCTTTTTACGGCATAGGCCATTTCAGATCTTTGAGCAGATAGCGCTATTAATTTTGAAACATTGACAACAATATTTGGATCTTCGATTCCTGCCACTGATGGCGCTGGAAGTTTTGCATAATTGACACTATTTTTTAGGTAGGATTTTAAAGAATTATAATAGGCAATTTTGCGATTTACCTCGTCCTTTTTGACGTCAAATTCAACTATTTTTTCTGAGAATTTTACTCCACCATCCTCAACATCGTAAATATTTTTGCCTTTCCTAAAACTCTTTAATTCATTTCCGGTCTCTTTCAATTGAGACTCCATAGCCACCAAAGTACTATCTATAAAGGAAATCGTATTCGTAGCAAACTGATTCTTACTATCCAATTGCCTTTTGATCAGCATTTTTACAGTAGCATTCAGGTATTCTACCATTCTTGCTTTATTATTCCCTTGCATCGACAAGGTTATAATAGAACCTCCTTTGTCATCAGATCGAACTCCAATCCCTTTATAACTAGAAACTGTCCCGTCATAATCATTAAAACGAACAAAGTATTCTTTGCCTTTATAAAAACCTGGATTGTCATTTATTTGTAATTTCCAATTCAAAAAAGGCAACGACACTGACTCACCTACTTTATATTTTTTTACGAAATCACCAATTTCAACAGCTGTATTGCTGTAGGAATTAGTAGAATAAGTTAATATAGATACATTTGATGTAGCAAATGGAATTCTAAGTTCATATTCATTTTCACTTAAAAACTTAATGCCAATTAGATTTCCAACAAGTTGTCCCTTTGACTTATCGATTGCCACGTAAAAAGGAACGGCACCATAAGCATCTATTAAATTGTATTTTCCTTGAACTAAATAATCAATATAAAACTGGAGCTTATCTACCACTAACTCATTATGCGATCTAGACTGTAAAGTTGTTGAAATAGTTTGTACCTGATCTGATGTTCCACCCCAATTAAAAACTAGGCTGGTATTTGAGGTAAAAAGTGGATTGCTTTCTTCTTTGACAGAAATAAGCGTTTCCATGGCATAAATTTTTTCTTTGCGTACGTTGACTTGGTACGCAATTGTAAAAGTGATTATTAAACAAATTAAAAACCATTTCCAATAGCTTACAATTTTAATCAAAAACCCTTTGAAGTCAAAATTGACTTGATTTTCAAAAATTGAAAAATCTTTTATATCTAACATTTTCTATGTAAGGTTTTTATTTTTTTAACAACAAAAAAGTCGTTGTTGCCAAAGACAATAAGGTAATAATAGTCCCCAAAGATTCTATTCCCGTTTTCCCCGTTCCCCAAGTCTTTTGTTTTAAGGGCTTAATATAGACATAATCATTGGGTTGCAAGTAATAATAGGGAGATTTCATTACATTAATATCCGTGAGATCTAAGTCATGCATCTCGACACCAGTTGGTGTTTTTCGCATAATAGTAACTGCTTTCCTATTTCCTGTAATTGTAATATCGCCAGCATTTGCAATAGCTTCCATAATATTTAAATGCTCCTGAAACAAGGTCTTAGTACCTGGAGTTCCAATTTCTCCGTTGATCGTATATCGAAAACCAGCCAATTTTACAGTGACAAAAATATTGGCCTCTTTATTAAAATATTCGGCTAATAATTGCTTTTCTACAAATTGTCTAACTTCATCTAACGTATATCCAATTACATTTATATTTCCTAATACTGGGATTCTAATATTTCCATGATCATCCACTGTAAAACCATCAAAATATAATCCTGTTTCAGATTTACCCGCTGAAGCTTCATTATTTGTTGTATTAAAAATACTCACTAATTTAGGATCAATCGCTTTTATAGTAATGCTCAAAACATCATTAATTTGCAAACGATACGGTTTAGATTCGACAGCAGAAATAATTTCTTCTGGCTGTGCATTATCTTTTTTCTGAAGATAAATTAAATCTTTGGTTGGTATGCAAGACGAAACCATCAGACCTATAATTAGCGACAAACAGAGTACGTATTTGCTCATTTTTACTGTTTTTATTAAGCAACAAATATAGCTTTTCATTTACGAATTTAAAGCATCACTATTCTTTAAAATAGATTAATTATTTTTAAACCCTTTTTCAAACGGAATTCTTTGCAAAATACTTCTTCCGAGTGTTACTTCATCCGCATATTCTAGTTCATCACCCACTGAGATTCCTCTTGCAATGGTAGATATGATTATTTCAGATTCCGCAATTTGTTTGTAAATATAAAAATTAGTAGTATCCCCTTCCATAGTCGAACTTAACGCAAAAATAATTTCCTGAACTGTGCCTGATTTTACTTTTTCTACTAATGAATTTATATTCAATTGACTCGGACCAACCCCGTCAATTGGTGAAATTTTCCCTCCCAGAACATGATAAATCCCTCTAAATTGGCCTGTATTTTCGATGGCCATAACATCGCGTATGTCTTCAACAACACAGATTAATTGATGATTGCGATTATTATTAGCGCAGATTTCACATAAAATACTGTCCGAAATATTGTGACAACTCCCGCAATACTTTATATCTTGTCGCATCGCAACTAGCGCTTGTGACAAAAATACAGTTTGATCTTTGGGTTGTTTTAATAAATGTAAAACCAATCGCAATGCGGTTCGCTTACCTATTCCTGGTAACTGAGACATTTCATTAACTGCTTTTTCTATTAATTTTGATGAAAATTCCATAATTACAAAAGTAATGAATTTGAAAAATAGTTATTTTAAAAACTGGAGTTGTATTTGAAAGGAAAATCTAATGGATACTTTTTTAAAATAAAATGTCTAACAATATTCTTTGAACAATATAAGAGTTGAAATTTCAAATCAATTTGTAAAAGAAAATAGGAATTAAAACACTTCAATTTTGGTATTTCTTTTTTTATTAATCCTAAATATAATATCAAAAACCCGATTCTAATGTTCACTTATAGTATAAAACAAAAAATTTTTTTGATGAAGTTGTAACTCTCAGTAAAAAGAATTTAACACAATAATTAGGTCAGTTAATAACAAAACCAATATTCTTATCTCTTTATTGCTTAAAATAAAGAAACAAGAATACTGACCGTATCATTAAGATTAAAAAAATATTGAAATTTAATATTGATTTGTAGTCAACAATACTAATGTACAAGCTATTTCTACCTTAATATCATTTAATTTTAATAACTGATAGAATTCTGGATTTTCGGTACCAGGATTAAAAATAACACGTTTCGGTTTTACCTCTACGATGTAATTATAATAATCACGTTGGCGGGTTGGATTTAAATATAAAGTAACCGTATCAATGTTTTTTATTGGAATAGCTTTCGTTTGAATTTTTATTCCAGCCACTTCACCAGCGTTCTGACCTAATGCAAGCACTGAGTGTCCTTTATCAACCAACATTGTTATCGCTTTAAAAGCATATCTGTCTGGCTTTGTAGTAGCGCCAAGAACTAAAGTTTTTTTACTCTTTATCATTTTATAGAATTGTATTGCACAAAAGTAAGCAAAAAGGATTGTTGGTTAAACTATTTTAAGGATTACTTATAAGTCAATAAAAAACATTAGGTTAACGTTAAAAAGTAAAAAAAGAGTATTTTTGCTATCATAAAAAACAAAACATGGATTTATTTATTTATCTTTTTGTAGCTCTTTTTTCGGTGTTAAACCCTATTGGCACAGTGCCTATTTTTGTAGGATTAACTCAAAATGACACTAAAAAAGAACGTTCAAGAATTTCTTTATGGACAGCGATAAATGTATTTATCATTCTTATTGTTTCTTTTTTTATCGGCCAATATGTATTGATTTTCTTTGGAATTAGCATAGATGCTTTAAGAATTGCCGGAGGAATTATCATTGTGAACTCTGGATTCTCATTACTTTCAGGAAAATTCAATAAAAAGAGAGGTATTAACAAAAAAGCAGAAACTGACGCACAAAAAAGAAATGACATTGCCTTAACACCGCTTGCAATCCCAATGTTGGCTGGCCCAGGATCTATTTCTCTTCTTATTGCTTTTTATCAAGAACACAACGAAACAGTAGAGATTATTGTTTCTTCTTTAGCAATTCTTGCTATCGCTTTTACAATCTTTATCATTCTTAGGAGCGCTCATTATTTAGCAAAAATTCTAGGAGCATCAGGAATAGTAGCTATTTCTAGAATCGTTGGTTTTATAGTTATTGCGATAGGCATACAATATATTGTAAGCGCCATTATTAATATTATAAAGACTAATTTGTAATAGTAAATTTAGAAGCCCTATCAAGTTAAATAAACGAGATAGGGCTTTTAAATTTAATTTCTTGGCAAGAAAATTTCTGCCATCATACATCTGGCGCTTCCACCTCCGCAAGCTTCAATTGTGTCTAAACTAGAACTCAATATTTCGGCATGTTTTTCTAACTGTGTAATTTGTTTTGAAGTCAAAGATTGATGCGCAGCTGCACTCATCACCAAATACCTTTTGTCGTTTGTTCCTCTAACTTCAAGCATGTTTCCTGCAAAATTATTTACCTGATCTTCTGAAATCAAAATAACTTCTTTATTATTTTCCTTGAGATTATCAAGAACCATTTTACGTTCTTTTTTATCATCAATGCAATCCATACAAATAACAGCAAAAGTTTCTCCCAAACACATCATTACATTAGTATGGTAAATTAATTTGCGTTCTGAATCAACCGTTTGAAAAGCTTCAAAGATTACTGGCGCATAATCAAAATCTTCACAGAATTCAATAAAGAGCTCTTCATCTGCACGTGGTGATAAAGCACAATATGCTTTGCTATTCGCTCTATCCAGAAGTAAGCTTCCTGTCCCTTCCAGAAAGAAACCATCTTCTTCTGCAGAAGTATAATCTACAATATTTTGAATCATAAATCCCTTCTCTTCCAGCATATCTAGAATTTCTTCTCTACGTTCTTGACGGCGATTTACAGCAAACATTGGATACAGTGCTACATCTCCATTTTCATGGAAAGAAATCCAGTTATTCGGGAAAATACTATCAGGAGTATCCGGATTTAAAGTATCATCCACCACAGTAACATCTACTCCTACAGCTTGTAATTTCTCTACAAAAACATCAAACTCTTGTTGCGCTTTTGCATTTACAGTAGCAGGCAAAAGCCCATCTAGCACTTTTTGATAATAGTTATTTACTGCCGTTTGTTCATTCATACGAAACGCAACTGGGCGAATCATTAATATAGAATTTGTTGTTTGTTTCATAATTTTATTATTGGTAATAATGACATCTAGCAATGTTCATCATTGTTAAATTAATCTCTAATTAATGGCAAAGTAGAACATCTTAATAAACCTTCTTGCTTTGCAATTTCTGCATATGGAATTTCTTCTACAATAAATCCGTTTTCTCGCAACCAATTGTTTAAACGAGTAAAATTTCTTTCGGAAACAACGACATTAGTATCAATAGAAAACACATTAGAATTCATATCATACATTTCATCTCTAGTAATTTGAAATAAATTTTCTTTTCCAAAAAGATTGACTAAAAACAGATAATCGGCTTCTTCGCGAAAACCATTTTTATATATAATTGCCTTATTATTACCTAATGGCTGAAAACAACAATCTAAATGCAAGGCATTATCACGAGCTTCTATTTTTGATTTAACTAAGTCGAATTCCTTGACAATTTTGTGAGGGAACAAGTCTCTAATATACTGAACCCCTAACATATTTGTTCTTGCTGTAATATAATCTTTATAATCACTTCCTTTATAAGTCCCTATAAAAATATAATCGTTCCAAAGCATAACATCACCACCTTCTATATGAACTTCAGACGGTGGACGTACCACTTTTTTAGGATCTATTTGATCAATGATATACTGTATCGCATCTATTTCTAGTTCTCTATTGGGCAATATATTTGATTTTACAAAAATGTCTTCAATAACAAAACCAATGTCTCTTGTAAATATCTGATTGTAATTTTCAATATTTTCTGGACGATACACAGCTACATCGTATTTTTGTAAAACATTTTTAAAAGCTTGCATTTCATTGATCATATCTTGCTCTTTTGGATAAGTACCCGCTAAAATATGCTCTAATGATTTGGGATCGTAAGCCTCGGCTACTTCGGGTACAGGCCCACTACTAACCGCCGAACCCAGTACTACTGCTCTAAGTCTTGAACTTTCGTTATTTATATTTAGTTTTAACATCATTTTGGATTTTAGCAAATATAAAAAAGCTTCACTAATTAGTGAAGCTTTTACATTTGAAATTATCTTTTATCGGATTCTTTAAAATCTCTTAAAGGATGACCTGTATAAATTTGTCTTGGCCTTCCAATTGGCTCTTTATTTTCACGCATTTCTTTCCATTGTGCAATCCAACCTGGTAAACGACCAATAGCGAACATTACTGTAAACATATCAGTAGGAATACCTAAAGCTCTGTATATAATTCCTGAATAAAAATCTACGTTTGGATATAATTTTCTTGAAACGAAATAATCATCAACTAATGCTGATTCTTCCAGTTTTTTTGCAATTGCAAGAATTGGATCATTAACACCTAAAGTTGATAAAACTTCATCCGCTGCTTTTTTAATAATTTTTGCTCTTGGATCGAAATTTTTATAAACTCTATGTCCAAATCCCATTAAACGGAATGGATCATTTTTATCTTTGGCTTTAGCTAAATATTTATCTGCATCTCCACCTGTTCTGTGAATTTCTTCTAACATCTCAAGAACAGCTTGATTAGCACCTCCATGTAAAGGTCCCCAAAGTGCTGAAACTCCAGCAGAAATAGAAGCGAATAAACCTGCATGAGAAGAACCTACCATTCTTACAGTAGAAGTAGAACAATTTTGTTCGTGATCTGCATGAAGAATAAATAATTTATCTAACGCATCAATAACAATTTGGTTTGGTTTGTAAGGCTCATTAGGTAGCTCAAACATCAATCTCATAAAGTTTTGAACATATCCTTTTGTATTATCGTAATAATTTAAAGGATAACCCATACTTTTTCTATAAGTCCATGTTGCAATAACTAAAAATTTACCCATCGTTTTACAAACAGCCTCATACATCTCTTTCTCATTCTCTGCATTTACAGACTTTGGATTGAAAGCAGTTAAAGCACTAGTCAAAGCAGCTAAAACGCCCATAGGATGAGCCGTTTTAGGAAAACCATCAATGATGCTTTTCATTTCTTCATTAACTAAGGTATATCTTCTAATATCTTTTTCAAATTGCTCTAACTGAACTGCAGTTGGTAATTCTCCAAAAATAACTAAATACGAAACCTCAAGAAAATGTCCTTTTTCTGCTAAATCTTCAATTGCATAACCTCTATATCGAAGTATACCCAATTCTCCATCTAAGAAAGTAATTTTACTAGTACATGAACCTGAATTTTTATAACCTGGATCTAGAGTTATCATACCTGATAAATCACGTAATTTGCTAATGTCAATAGCTACTTCATTCTCACTACCTGTAACAATAGGCAGTTCAAATTTCTCGCTATCAACCTCTAATATTGCTGTTTTTGACATCATATAATTGGAATAAACTTTTAAAAATAATAATTTACCAAATCTAAGGAATTTAACATTAAATAAAAAGAGAATTGTACCTTCAATATGTTAAATATAATAAAAAACCCACCCTCTTTTGGAGGGCAGGTTTTTTATAAGTTAAGTACTATGTTTAAAGTTTTATTTTATTTTAAATGCATTTTTGCCCGGGAAATAAGCAGTATCACCTAACTCTTCTTCTATTCTTAATAACTGATTGTATTTTGCCATTCTATCGGAACGAGAAGCAGAACCAGTTTTTATCTGACCACAGTTCAATGCAACCGCTAAATCTGCAATAGTATTATCTTCAGTTTCTCCTGAACGGTGCGACATCACAGAGGTATACCCAGCATTTTTAGCCATATTAACCGCCGCAATAGTTTCTGTCAAAGTTCCAATTTGGTTTACTTTAATAAGGATAGAATTAGCAATTCCTTTTTCAATACCTGTTGACAAACGCTCTACGTTAGTTACAAATAAATCATCACCTACTAATTGTACTTTACCACCAATTTTTTCAGTCAATAATTTCCAACCATCCCAGTCATTTTCATCCATACCGTCTTCAATAGAAATGATTGGATATTTCGCTACTAATTCAGCTAAATAATCAACTTGCTCTGAAGACGACCTAACTTTTCCAGTTTCACCTTCGAATTTAGAATAATCATATTTACCATTTACATAGAACTCTGCAGCGGCACAATCTAAAGCGATCA
The DNA here is from genome assembly GCF_017948675.1 of Flavobacterium flabelliforme. Classification (GTDB taxonomy): domain Bacteria; phylum Bacteroidota; class Bacteroidia; order Flavobacteriales; family Flavobacteriaceae; genus Flavobacterium; species Flavobacterium pygoscelis. Next base: position 91,531 of record NZ_JAGFBU010000002.1, on the reverse strand, counting down.
TGATTTCATCTCCAAAACTATAACCAGCGTTTTCAACCGCTTTTTTGATAGTATCAATCGCATCTTCAGTTCCACCAGGAAGATTTGGCGCAAAACCTCCTTCATCACCTACAGCAGTCGAAAGACCTCTATCATGAAGTACTTTTTTCAAACTATGAAAAATTTCAGTTCCCATTTGCATAGCTTGAGAAAATGAAGTTGCTTTAACCGGGAAGATCATAAATTCTTGAAAAGCAATTGGCGCATCAGAATGCGATCCTCCATTAATGATATTCATCATAGGCACAGGTAATGTATTTGCTGAAACACCACCAACGTATCTGTATAAAGGCAATCCTAATTCATTTGCAGCAGCTTTTGCTACAGCAAGTGAAACCCCTAAAATAGCATTAGCACCTAGATTCGATTTATTTGAAGTTCCGTCTAAATCAATCATCATTTGATCAATTAAATTTTGTTCAAAAATAGAAACTCCCAAAAGTTCCTCAGCAATAATGGTATTTACATTTTTCACTGCATTCAAAACTCCTTTTCCTAAATAGGCTTTTCCTCCATCGCGTAATTCTACTGCTTCATGTTCGCCTGTAGAAGCACCAGATGGTACTGCCGCTCTACCTAAAATTCCATTATCTGTAATTACATCTACTTCAATTGTAGGGTTACCTCTTGAATCAAAAATTTGCCTTGCGTGAATTTTTATAATTATACTCATAATACTTCGTTTTATATTTAAATTACAAATATATCCTATCTATTTTGATTGATTTTATGAAAACTACGAATCTTATTAACGAAAACGTTGTAAATTATTTACAATTAATCTGTTTAAACTATTAAAAGTAAAAATAGATTCAAAAAAGAAATTATAGATGTAATCTGGTTAGTTTTTATACATTTTAGGATTGAATCAAATAGAGTCAATCCTAAATCTGTCTTTTGTAAAAATAATAACTGAAATTATCTTTTTAGATTCTTAATAAATTCATCAAATAAATAAGAAGAATCATGAGGACCTGGGCTAGCTTCTGGGTGATATTGAACTGAGAAACAGTTTTTATTTTTCATTCTCATACCTGCTACTGTTCCATCATTAAGATGAAGATGCGTAATTTCGAAATCATCATTAGCTTCTAATTCTTCTTTATTTACAGCAAAACCATGGTTTTGAGAAGTAATTTCCCCTTTTCCTGTAATAATATTTTTTACTGGATGATTAATACCTCTATGTCCGTTGAACATTTTATAAGTAGAAATTCCATTCGCTAAACCAATCACTTGATGTCCAAGACATATACCAAATAAAGGTTTATTATTTTCAAGTATTTCTTTAGCTACTTGAATAGCACCAGAAAGTGGCTCTGGATCACCAGGTCCATTCGATAAAAAATAACCATCTGGGTTGAATGATGCTAAATCTTGATACGTTGAATCATAAGGAAAAACCTTAATGTAACAATCTCTTTTAGCTAGATTACGTAGTATGTTCGTTTTTATTCCTAAATCAAGTGCTGAGATTTTATAAGTAGCATTCTCTTCTCCGTAAAAATAGGGTTCCTTAGTAGAAACTTTAGAAGCTAATTCTAAACCTTTCATATCGGGAACGTTGGCTAAAGCTGTTTTTAGATCAGCAACAGAAGTTCCATCTGTGCAAATTACTGCATTCATAGCTCCGTTGTCACGGATATAGCTAACCAATGCTCTAGTATCTACATCAGAAATGCATATGAGATTTTGTTTAGTAAAATAATCCTCTAAACTTCCTGAAGCATCTTCACGAGAATAATTAAAACTAAAGTTTTTACAAACCAAACCTGATATTTTGATACTTTCTGATTCTACTTCTGAATCATTCACACCATAATTTCCGATATGTGCATTTGTAGCTACCATTAACTGCCCAAAATAAGAAGGGTCAGTAAAAATTTCTTGGTAACCAGTCATTCCTGTATTAAAACAAACTTCTCCAAAAGTAGTTCCACTGATACCAATAGATTTCCCGTGGAAAATAGTTCCATCGCTTAGTAGAAGTATAGCGCTTTGTCTTGTTGTGTATTTCATTCGTTTATTTCTAAATGTTGTAAGGTTGTTTGAGACACACTATGCGTGTAACATTTGTAGTCAATTCTGGTGCAAATTTAATTTAATAAAATAGTGAAAGCAAAAAAAATAAAAAAATATATAATTTTAAACTTTCTTTATAAAAGTTGTTAGAATGGCACAATTTCTAACCTAGCCCTGATGGAAGCGGCATCCTTATTACCCAGTGTTTGGTTAAGAAGATACAGCAAAGAGCAGGACAAATTATCTTATGAAATTGAAACTTCTGCTAAAAAAAAAAATCAAAAAAAAAGGATAAACTATAAATAGCTTATCCTTAATTTTTATTGAATGATTATCTTCATAATTATTCAGCAGCGTCAGTAGTAGTTTCTGTTTCAGCAGCTGGAGCTTCAGTAGCTTCATCTGCCTTCTTAGTTTTAGCACCACGACGGCTTTTTGCTTTCTTAACTTCTTTTTTACCACCATTGTAAAGTTCGTTAAAATCTACTAATTCGATCATTGCCATATCAGCATTATCTCCTAGACGATTTCCAACTTTAATGATACGAGTGTATCCACCTGGACGGTCACCAACTTTAGCAGCTACGTCTCTGAACAAGTCAGTTACCGCATATTTACTACGTAAGTAAGCAAAAACGATACGACGATTGTGAGTCGTATCAGATTTAGATTTTGTTATTAAAGGCTCAACAAATTGTTTAAGCGCTTTTGCTTTAGCAACAGTAGTGTTAATACGTTTGTGCTCGATAAGAGAACAAGCCATATTAGCTAACATAGATTTTCTATGTGCTGTCTGTCTGCTTAAGTGATTGAATTTTTTTCCGTGTCTCATGACGTGTTTTTTTATACTTTCATCTTGATGCTATCCGTTTTGGAGATCAAAATATGAAGTAATTTATTCTTTATCTAATTTGTATTTCGCTAAATCCATACCGAAGTTTAAATTTTTAATGGCTACAAGTTCATCTAGCTCAGTTAAAGATTTTTTACCAAAATTACGGAATTTCATTAGGTCATTTTTATTGAACGATACTAAATCACCAAGTGTATCAACTTCAGCCGCTTTCAAGCAATTTAATGCTCTTACAGAAAGATCCATATCTACAAGCTTAGTTTTAAGCAATTGTCTCATATGTAATGATTCTTCATCATACGATTCTGTTTGTGCAATTTCGTCAGCCTCAAGTGTAATTCTTTCGTCAGAAAACAACATGAAATGGTGAATTAGAACTTTAGCAGCCTCAGTTAAAGCATCTTTAGGATTGATTGAACCATCAGTTTTAATTTCAAAAACTAATTTTTCATAATCTGTTTTTTGCTCAACACGGAAGTTTTCAATAGCGTATTTTACATTTTTTACCGGAGTAAAAATTGAGTCTGTAAAAATAGTTCCAATAGCAGCATTCTGTTTTTTATTCTCCTCAGCAGGAACATATCCTCTACCTTTTTCGATTGTTAAGTCGAAATTAAGTTTGATTTTACTATCTAAATTACAGATAACTAGTTCTGGATTCAAAACTTGGAAACCTGAAATAAATTTTTGAAAATCACCAGCTGTCAATTGATCTTTACCTGAAACAGAAATAGTAACTGATTCATTATCTATATCTTCAATCTGGCGTTTAAAACGTACTTGTTTAAGATTAAGAATAATTTCGGTAACGTCTTCAACAACTCCTGAAATAGTAGAAAACTCATGATCTACACCTTCAATGCGAACAGATGTAATTGCATAACCTTCTAATGCTGAAAGCAAAACTCTTCTAAGTGCATTACCAACGGTCAATCCGTAACCAGGTTCTAAAGGTCTAAATTCAAATTTACCTTCAAAATCGGTTGAATCGATCATGATAACTTTATCGGGCTTCTGAAAATTAAATATTGCCATAAATTTCGACTAAGTCAATTATTATTTGTTGTACAACTCTACGATTAATTGTTCTTTAATGTTTTCTGGGATTTGAAGTCTTGCAGGTACAGAAACAAAAGTACCTTCTTTAACGTCATTATTCCAAGTAATCCATTCATAAACATGACTTGAATTAGATAAAGAACGTTCGATAGCCTCTAAAGATTTAGATTTTTCACGAACTGCAACTTTGTCACCAGGTTTAAGGTGGTAAGAAGCGATATTTACAACATCACCGTTAACAGTGATATGTCTGTGAGAAACTAATTGTCTAGCGCCTCTTCTAGAAGGAGCGATACCCATTCTAAAAACAACGTTGTCTAATCTTGCTTCACATAATTGTAAAAGAACCTCACCAGTAACACCTTTAGTAGCTGATGCTTTTTTGAATAAACCTCTGAATTGTTTTTCTAAAATTCCATAAGAATATTTAGCTTTTTGCTTTTCCATTAACTGGATTGCATATTCAGATTTTTTTCCTCTTTTTTTAGCCATCCCGTGTTGTCCAGGTGGGTAATTTCTTTTTTCGAAAGATTTATCATCTCCGAAGATTGCTTCGCCAAATTTACGAGCAATTCTAGTTTTTGGACCAGTATATCTTGCCATTTCTAAAAAATTAAATTAAGGTAGAGATTATGAATTCAGGTCATATCCTTCGATAATCGTATATTCTACCTAGTTATACTTAAATATATTATTAAACTCTACGTCTTTTTGGAGGACGACATCCGTTGTGAGGCATTGGAGTAACATCGATAATCTCAGTCACTTCAATTCCACCGTTATGCAAAGAACGAATAGCAGACTCACGTCCGTTTCCTGGTCCTTTTACATAAACTTTAACTTTTTTAAGTCCAGCTTCAAGAGCTACTTTACTACAATCTTCTGCTGCCATTTGAGCTGCATATGGAGTATTCTTTTTAGAACCTCTAAAGCCCATTTTTCCAGCCGAAGACCAAGAAATAACTTCACCTTTTTTGTTAGTCAAAGAAATGATGATATTGTTAAAAGTAGCAGAAATATGAGCTTCTCCCGTTGATTCAACGATAACTTTACGTTTTTTTGCAGTTGCTTTAGCCATATTACTTATTATTTAGTTGCTTTTTTCTTGTTAGCAACAGTTTTTCTTTTACCTTTTCTTGTTCTAGAGTTGTTTTTAGTTCTTTGTCCTCTTAAAGGAAGACCAGTTCTATGACGGATACCTCTATAACATCCAATATCCATTAAACGTTTGATGTTTAAAGAAACCTCAGAACGCAATTCTCCTTCAATTTTGAAAGTTGATACTGCTTCACGAATTGCTCCGATCTCATCATCATTCCAATCTTGAACTTTTTTATCTTGGCTAACTTGAGCTTTTTCTAAAATCTCAATAGCTCTACTTTTTCCTAATCCAAAGATATAGGTAAGTGCTATAACACCTCTCTTATTTTTTGGGATATCTACCCCTGCTATTCTTGCCATAATTATCCTTGTCTTTGTTTAAATCTAGGATTCTTTTTGTTTATTACGTACAATCTCCCTTTTCTTCGCACAATTTTGCACTCGGGACTTCTCTTTTTTACTGAAGCTCTAACTTTCATTTTGAATATCCTTTAATATCTATAAGTAATTCTTGCTTTTGACAAGTCATAAGGGCTCATTTCTAGCTTCACTTTATCACCAGGTAATAATTTGATATAATGCATACGCATTTTTCCAGAAATATGGGCGATTACAATATGTCCATTCTCTAACTCTACACGGAACATCGCATTTGATAATGCTTCGATGATTGACCCGTCTTGTTCTATTGCTGATTGTTTTGCCATAAAGTTAAGCTACTGCTTTTCTATTTTTTCCACTTTTCATTAAACCATCATAATGTTTGTTCAACAAATATGAATTGATTTGCTGCATTGTATCTATGGCAACTCCAACCATAATTATTAATGAAGTACCTCCAAAAAACATTGCCCAAGATTGTTGAACATCCATAACACTTACAATTATTGCTGGGAACACAGCAATTAGAGCTAGAAATAAAGATCCTGGAAAAGTTATTAAAGACATCACTTTGTCAAGATAATCTGAGGTTTCAACTCCTGGACGAATCCCTGGAATAAATCCACCACTTCTTTTCAAGTCATCTGACATTTTGTTCGTAGGAACAGTAATGGCCGTGTAAAAGAATGTAAAGACAATAATTAAAGTTGCAAATACAAAATTATACCAAAAACCAAACATATTACTAAAAGCACCAACGACAGATTGTGATGCATCTGATTTTGACAAACCGGCTAAAGCAGCTGGTATAAACATAATCGCTTGTGCAAATATTATTGGCATAACTCCAGAAGCATTAAGCTTTAAAGGAATCCATTGTCTATTTCCATTAAGCATATCTTGCTCGAAATCACCTGAAGTTGTACGACGTGCATACTGAACAGGTATTTTTCTAACTGCCATAACTAAGAGTACACAACAGATAATAACTAGTAACCAAACAATGATTTCAATAACTAATAACATTGGACCACCATTATTGTTGGTAACCCTAGTTGTAAATTCCTGAATAAATGCTTGTGGTAGCCTAGCTAAAATACCAACCATAATCAACAATGATATACCATTTCCAATTCCCTTATCAGTAATTTTCTCTCCTAACCACATGGCGAAAATTGTACCTGTAACTAAAATAACTACTGAAGAAAATAAGAATTCAAATGAATTGAACCCCAATAAAAATGCATTACTAGGTAATGTTCTATATAAATTATAGATGTAAGTTGGACCTTGAACTAAAGTTATTCCAATTGTCAACCAACGAGTAATTTGATTAATCTTTTTTCTACCGCTTTCTCCATCACTTTGCAATTTTTGTAAATAAGGAATAGCAATTCCCATTAACTGAACTACAATTGAAGCAGAAATATAAGGCATAATTCCTAAAGCAAAAACTGACGCTTGAGAAAATGCACCTCCAGTAAACATGTCAAGAATTGAACCAATTCCCTCTTTGGTTTGCCCAGCTAAATTACCTAACTGTGTAGCATCAATGCCTGGTAGGGTAACTTGCGCCCCAAAACGATAAACTAAAAGTAATCCTAATGTAATTAAGATTCTATTTTTAAGTTCTTCAATTTTCCAAACATTACTTATTGATTCAATAAATTTCTTCATATTAATAGAAAAATTACATTGTTACAGCTTCTCCACCAGCAGCTTCAATAGCAGCTTTTGCAGTAGCAGTAAATTTGTGAGCGGTTACTTTTAATTTTGCTGTCAATTCACCTCTACCTAAAATCTTTACGATTTCATTTTTAGTAGCTAAACGATTAGCAACATAAACTGTCATATCAACAGTATCTTTAATAACACCATTATCAACTAAAAGTTGAAGTGTATCAAGATTTACACCTTCGTAATCTTTACGATTGATGTTTGTAAAACCAAACTTAGGCACACGTCTTTGAAGTGGCATTTGCCCTCCCTCAAAACCAATCTTTTTAGAATAACCAGAACGAGATTTTGCTCCTTTGTGTCCTCTTGCAGAAGTACCACCTTTTCCAGAACCTTCTCCTCTACCTAATCTTTTATTCTGATTGTGTGTAGAACCTTCAGCAGGTTGTAAGTTACTTAAATTCATAACAGTATTTGTTATTTAGTTTCTTCAACAGAAACTAAGTGTTTAACTTTATTTATCATCCCAAGGATTGTAGGGTTTGAATCATGCTCTACAACTTGTCCCATTTTACGTAGACCTAAAGCTTCTAATCCTCTCTTTTGAGAAAGAGGACAGTTGATTTTGCTTCTAACTTGTTTTACTAATAATTTAGCCATAATTTCCTTGAATTAACCTTTAAAAACTTTTTCTAAAGAAACACCTCTTTGTTTTGCAACAGCATAAGCACTTCTCATTTGTAATAAAGCATCAAAAGTTGCTTTTACTACGTTGTGAGGATTTGAAGATCCTTGTGATTTAGATAATACATCATGAATCCCTACTGATTCAAGAACTGAACGAACAGCTCCACCAGCAATAACTCCAGTACCATGAGAGGCAGGAATTAAGAAAACACGTGCACCACCAAATTTACCTTTTTGTTCGTGAGGAACTGAAAGACCATTCAAAGGAATCTTAACTAGATTTTTCTTAGCATCTTCTACTGCTTTCGCAATTGCTTCAGAAACGTCTTTAGATTTCCCTAAACCATGTCCAACCACTCCATTTTCATCACCTACAACTACAATAGCAGAAAAACCGAAAGCTCTACCACCTTTTGTAACCTTAGTAACACGATTTACACTTACCAAACGATCTTTTAATTCAAGACCACTTGGTTTTACTAACTCTACATTCTTGTATTTACTATTAGACATACTATATTAGAATTTAAGTCCAGCCGCTCTTGCGCCTTCCGCTAATGATTTAATACGACCGTGATATAAATAACCTCCTCTATCGAAAGTTACTACCTCAATTCCGGCTTTTAAAGCTTTTTCAGCAACTAGTTTTCCAACTGCTGTAGCCACTTCGATATTCGTACCGTTACCTATTTCTTTTTCTCTTGAAGAAGCTGCTAATAAAGTAACACCGTTTACGTCATCAATAAGTTGAGCGTAAATTTCTTTGTTACTTCTAAATACAGATAGTCTTGGATTTGTAGCAGTACCACTAATCGTTTTTCTAATTCTGAATCTAATTCTTTGTCTTCTTTCAGGTTTTGTTAATGACATAATCTTATTTTTTAAGCTGATTTACCTGCTTTTCTTCTTAATACTTCACCTACAAATTTAACACCTTTTCCTTTATACGGCTCTGGCTTACGGAAACCTCTGATTTTCGCAGCTACTTGCCCTAAAAGTTGTTTGTCAAATGATGTTAATTTAACTATAGGGTTCTTACCTTTTTCAGATATTGTTTCTAAAGTAACTTCAGGAGCAATTTCTAAAACTATATTGTGAGAGAATCCAAGTGCTAAATCTAACTTTTGTCCTTGATTTGAAGCTCTATAACCAACTCCTACCAATTCTAATGACTTTGTAAAACCTTCTGTAACACCGATAATCATATTATTGATTAAAGATCTGTACAAACCATGTTTTGCTCTTTGGTCTTTGTGATCAGACGATCTTTCTACTTGAACTTGATCGCCTTCAACTGTAACAGTAACGTCCGAAAACTCCTGAGTTAGTTGACCATTTTTTCCTTTTACTGTAATAATACCATTTGCAACTTCAACAGTTACACCAGCTGGTATAGTTACCGGACTTTTACCTATTCTTGACATCTTTATATAGTCTTTAAATTAGTATACGTAACAAATAACTTCACCACCTACGTTCAATTGTTTTGCTTTCTTTCCAGTCATTAACCCTTTAGAAGTTGACACGATAGCAATACCTAATCCATTAAGGATTCTAGGAATAGATGAAGAACTTGAATATTTACGTAAACCTGGTTTACTAATTCTTTGGATATCTTTAATTACCGGCTCTTTAGTATCTTTATCATACTTTAAAGCAATTTTGATTGAACCCTGAACAGCGTTGTCCTCAAATTTGTAACTCAAGATATAACCTTGATCAAATAAGATCTTAGTTATTTCTTTTTTTAGATTAGATGCAGGAATTTCTACAACTTTGTGGTTTGCAGCCACAGCGTTACGAACTCTTGTCAAATAATCAGCAATAGGATCTGTATACATTATGTATCAATTTGCGGTTTTGGTTTTCGATGAACTATTCATCGAACCTGAAACCAGTTTATAAATATGAATGATACAGACGTAACTAGGTTGCGTCTGTATCAGAACGTAATAAAATTACGTATTACCAAGATGCTTTTTTAACACCTGGAATCAATCCGTTATTTGCCATTTCACGAAATGTAACACGTGAAAGACCGAATTGACGCATATATCCTCTTGGTCTACCTGTTAATTTACAACGATTGTGCAAACGAACTGGTGAAGCATTTTTCGGTAACTTTTGCAAACCTACGAAATCTCCAGCTTCTAACAAAGCTTTTCTTTTCTCAGCAAACTTAGCTACTGTTTTTTCTCTCTTAACCTCGCGGGCTTTCATTGATTCTTTAGCCATGTCTTAATTCTTTTTAAAAGGTAATCCTAATTCTGTTAATAGAGACTTTGCTTCTTTATCCGTTTTTGCAGACGTTACAAAAGTAATATCCATTCCTGATATTTTGTTTACTTTGTCAATATCAATTTCTGGGAAAATGATTTGCTCTAAAACACCAAGATTGTAATTACCTCTTCCATCGAATCCAGTAGCTTTGATACCACTAAAATCTCTAACACGTGGCAAAGCTGAAGTTACAAGTCTATCTAAAAACTCATACATTCTTTCTCCACGCAAAGTAACTTTTGCTCCAATCGGCATCCCTTTTCTCAATTTAAAAGACGCAACGTCTTTCTTAGAGATAGTAGATACTGCTTTCTGTCCAGTGATCTTTGTTAACTCATCAACTGCATAGTCAATTAGTTTTTTATCAGATACAGCTGCACCAACTCCTTTACTTAAAACGATTTTTTCCAATTTAGGAACTTGCATTACGTTTACGTATCCGAATTCCTCTTTAAGAGCAGCGATTACTCTGCTCTTATATTCTTCTTTTAGTCTAGGTATATACGCCATTACTATAGTACTTGATTAGATTTTTTTGAAAATCTTACTTTCTTATCTCCTTCTACTCTAATACCAACTCTAGTTGTTTCCTTAGTTTTAGGATCAATTAAAGAGATGTTAGATATTTGTATAGAAGCTTCTTTCTTTACAATACCACCTTGAGGGCTTTTTGCACTTGGTTTCGTGTGTTTAGAAACCATATTTACACCTTCAACAATCGCTTTGTTTTTCTCTTTGTACACACGCAATACTTTACCTTCAGCACCTTTATGGTCTCCAGCAATTACTCTTACGATGTCACCTGATTTTATTTTTAGCTTTATCATCTTAAAACGAATTAAAGCACTTCTGGTGCTAATGATACAATTTTCATGAATTGTTTTTCACGAAGTTCTCTTGCTACTGGACCAAAAACACGAGTTCCTCTCATTTCACCTGCAGCATTCAAAAGAACACATGCATTGTCATCGAAACGGATATAAGAACCATCAGCTCTTCTCACTTCTTTTTTGGTACGTACAACAACTGCAGTTGAAACAGCTCCTTTTTTAACGCTTCCGTTAGGTGCTGTATCTTTGATAGAAACTACAATTTTGTCACCAACAGAGGCATACCTTCTTTTGGTACCTCCTAAAACACGGATAGTTAAAACTTCTTTAGCTCCAGTGTTATCTGCTACTTTTAATCTTGACTCTTGTTGTACCATAATTATTTAGCTCTTTCTAAGATTTCAACTAACCTCCAACATTTAGTTTTACTTAAAGGACGCGTTTCGCTAATCCTTACCGTATCTCCAATGTTACAGTCGTTCATTTCGTCGTGTGCGTGATACTTTTTAGTTTTCAACACGAACTTACCGTATAATGGGTGTTTTACTTTACGTACTTCTGCAACAACAATAGACTTATCCATTTTGTCTGAAGTAACAACACCAATTCTCTCTTTTCTTAAATTTCTTTTTTCTTCCATCTTTCAGCAGACTACAGTTATTGTAACTCTCTTTTAGTAAGTTCTGTAGCTAATCTAGCAACCACTCTTCTTACACTTCTAATTTGAAGTGGGTTCTCAATTGGTGAAATAGCGTGAGCCATTTTTAGATCAGCATATGTTTTCTTAGTCTGGCTAAGCTTTTCTTGCAACTCTGCTGCAGAAAGATCTTTTATTTCTGATTGTTTCATAATATAATATAGATTATGCTTCGAAATCTCTAGCAACAACGAATTTTGTTTTTACTGGAAGCTTTTGAGCTGCAAGACGCAACGCCTCTTTTGCAACTGATAAAGGAACTCCTCCAACTTCAAACATAATTCTTCCGGGTTTAACAACAGCAGCCCAATATTCAACGGCTCCTTTACCTTTACCCATACGTACCTCAAGAGGCTTCTTAGTAATTGGTTTGTCTGGAAATACTTTGATCCATAATTGTCCTTCTCTTTTCATAAAGCGAGTTGCAGCAATACGCGCAGCTTCGATTTGACGTGAGGTTAAGAACATTCCATCTTCATGTACAGATTTAATACCAAACATTCCATTTGAAAGCTCATACCCTCTATGAGAGTTCCCTTTCATTTTACCCTTTTGTACCTTACGGTATTTTGTTCTTTTAGGCTGTAACATTTTTCTTTAATTTAAAAATTTACTTTCGTTTACGAGCATCTGGTTTTCCACCTTTGTTAAAAGGTTTTCTGTCTCCTCTTGGAGAATCTCCACCTTTACCTCCACCAGTACCAGATTGTTTTTTGTCCATTCCAGCAAGCGGAGAAAGATCTCTCTTTCCATAAACTTCACCTTTCATGATCCACACTTTGATCCCCATTCTACCATAAGTAGTATGCGCTTCAGCTAATGCATAATCAATATCGGCTCTGAAAGTTGATAGAGGAATTCTTCCTTCTTTGAAACCTTCTGAACGTGCCATCTCTGCACCATTCAAACGACCAGAAATCAAAACTTTGATACCTTCAGCGTTCATACGCATAGAAGCAGCAATAGCCATTTTGATTGCACGTCTGTAAGAAATACGGCTTTCGATTTGACGACAGATGCTTGTAGCAACTAGATACGCGTCAAGTTCAGGTCTTTTTATTTCAAAGATGTTGATTTGAACCTCTTTGTCAGTAATTTTCTTAAGTTCTTCTTTCAACTTGTCTACCTCTTGTCCACCTTTTCCGATAATGATACCAGGTCTAGCAGTAGTGATAGTAACGGTTACAAGTTTCAAAGTTCTCTCGATGATTACTTTTGATACACTAGCTTTTGATAAACGAGCATGGATATACTTTCTGATTTTGTGATCTTCGGCAAGTTTATCACCATAATCATTTCCACCATACCAGTTTGAGTCCCATCCTCTGATGATACCAAGTCTATTTCCAATTGGATTTGTCTTTTGTCCCATCTTGTATTAAATTGCTTGTGTGTTATTAATAGATCCAAGCACGATTGTTACGTGATTAGAACGTTTTCTAATTCTGTGAGCACGACCTTGTGGAGCTGGACGAAGTCTTTTCAACATCATTCCACCATCTACTGTAATCGTTTTAACAAATAAACCAGCTTCTTCCATATTAGCGTCTGGGTTTTTTGCTTGCCAGTTGGCAATAACAGATAAAACCAATTTTTCTAATTTTCTTGAAGCTTCTTTAGAACTAAATCTTAAGATGTTCAATGCTCTCTCTACCTTCTGACCTCTTACCAAGTCCGCTACTAAGCGCATTTTTCTAGGTGAAGTAGGGCAGTTATTCAATTTTGCGAAAGCTATAGACTTATTAGCCTCTTTTCTCGCATCTGCTGTTTCTCTTTTACGAACTCCCATTGCTTCTTATTTTTTACCTTTATTTTTTGCTCCAGCATGACCTCTAAAAGATCTAGTTGGTGAAAATTCTCCTAATTTGTGACCTACCATGTTTTCTGTTACGTAAACTGGTACAAATTGACGACCGTTATGAACTGCGATAGTTTGTCCAACAAAGTCTGGAGTAATCATAGAAGCGCGAGACCAAGTCTTAACTACTCCTTTATTTCCACCAGCGATGTTTTCTTGAACTTTCTTGTCTAACTTATAATGAACGAAAGGTCCTTTTTTTAATGAACGTGCCATATCTTATTATTTCTTTCTACGTTCTACGATATACTTGTTACTCGGGTTTTTCTTAGAACGAGTTCTATAACCTTTAGCTGGTATTCCATTTCTTGAACGTGGATGTCCACCAGAAGAACGTCCTTCACCACCACCCATTGGGTGATCGACAGGGTTCATTGCAACAGGTCTTGTTCTAGGTCTTCTACCTAACCATCTTGTTCTACCTGCTTTACCAGATACAACTAATTGGTGGTCTGAATTTGAAACCGCTCCAATTGTAGCCGAACAAGTCAACAAGATTAATCTTGTTTCACCAGAAGGCATTTTGATTGTAGCATATTTTCCATCTCTTGCCATTAATTGAGCAAATGTTCCAGCAGAACGAGCGATTACAGCTCCTTGTCCTGGTCTCAATTCGATACAAGAAATTACAGTTCCTAGTGGAACTCTACTTAAAGGTAATGTATTACCAATTTCAGGCTGAGATTCTGGACCAGAAACTAATTTCTGACCAACTTTCAATCCGTTTTGAGCAATAACATAAGTTTTCTCACCATCAGCATACGCTAATAATGCGATAAACGCAGTACGATTTGGATCATATTCGATTGATTTCACCGTAGCTGGAATTCCTTCTTTTGTACGTTTGAAATCAATAATACGATATCTCTGCTTGTGACCACCACCCGTATAACGCATGGTCATCTTTCCTTGACTATTTCTACCTCCAGAGTTTTTTATCGGCGCTATCAAAGAGCGTTCCGGCTTATCAGTTGTAATGGCGTCATAACCATTCACAACTCTAAATCGCTGACCTGGGGTAATAGGTTTTAATTTTCTTACTGACATTTTATCTTAGATATTGTTGTAAAAATCAATTGTTTCTCCTTCTTGTACTTGTACAATTGCTTTTTTGATTGCATTTGTCTTTCCACTGATTAAACCACTTTTAGTGTATTTTGTAGTTCTATCCGGTCTTACGTTCATCGTGTTAACGCTCAAAATCGTTACTCCATAAGCAGCTTCAATAGCTTTCTTAATTTGTACTTTATTTGCTTTTTTGTCAACAACGAATCCGAAGCGGTTTAAAACTTCACTTTCTTTGGTTACTTTTTCCGTTACTATAGGCTTAATTATGATGCTCATATCCTATTATTTACTTAAATTTTCTTCAATTATCTCTAAAGAACTCTCTAAAAGAACTAAATTATTAGCATTTAGAATAGCATAAGTGCTTAATTCTAAGCTACTTACAACGCTAGAGCCTTTTAAATTGCGTGAGGACAAATATACATTTTTATTGGTATCACCCAATACAAATAGAGATTTTTTATTTTCTAACTCTAAAGCTTTCAAAACGTTGATGAAATTTTTAGTGTTTGGTGTTTCAAAATTAAAGTCTTCAAGAACGATAATATTCGATTCTTTTGCTTTGATTGAGAAAGCTGATTTTCTAGCCAAACGTTTCAAGCTTTTATTCAATTTGAATGAATAACTTCTTGGTCTTGGTCCGAAAACTGTTCCACCACCTTTAAACAATGGATTCTTTGCACTACCCGCACGAGCAGTACCAGTTCCTTTTTGTTTTTTTATCTTACGAGTACTTCCCGCTACTTCAGCTCTTTCTTTAGCTTTGTGCGTTCCTTGTCTTTGATTAGCAAGATATTGCTTTACATCAAGGTATACTGCGTGATTGTTTGGTTCTATACCAAATACTGAATCAGAAAGTTGCACTTTTCTTCCAGTATCTTTTCCGTTGAAATCTAATACTTTTGCTTCCATTACTTCTGAATGATTACATAAGAGTTGTTATGACCAGGAACACATCCTTTTATAACAAGTAGGTTCTTTTCAGCAACTACTTTTAAAACTCTAAGGTTTTGAACTTTTACATTGTCTCCTCCCATACGTCCAGCCATACGCATTCCTTTGAATACTCTAGATGGATAAGAAGAAGCTCCTACAGAACCTGGCGCTCTTAAACGGTTGTGTTGACCGTGAGTTGCTTGTCCAACACCACCAAAACCGTGACGTTTAACAACCCCTTGAAAACCTTTACCTTTAGATACACCTTGTACATCTACAAATTCTCCTTCAGCAAAAATAGAAACATCTATAAGATCTCCTAATTTTTGTTCAGTTGCAAAATCTTGGAATTCAACGACTTTTTTCTTAGCTACAGTTCCCGCTTTTTTAAAGTGACCTAAAGCCGCTTTTGTGGAATGTTTCTCGTTTTTGTCATCGAAACCTAGTTGCAACGCTTCGTACCCGTCAACACCTTTGGTTCTGACTTGGGTAACAACGCATGGTCCAGCTTCGATTACTGTACAAGGAATGTTTTTCCCGTTCTCGTCGAAAATGCTAGTCATGCCGATTTTTCTACCAATTAACCCAGACATAATTATTAATTATTAATTATTAAATATAAACATAGAACGCAGCTTTTAACCGAATCCTATTTTTTTTAGTGGTGCAAAAGTATAACTTATTTACACACAAACCAAAAAAAATATTTTTCAATTAAAAGCAGCGTTCTTTTTTACTCTTAAACTACTTAAACTTTGATTTCAACTTCAACTCCACTTGGCAATTCAAGTTTCATTAACGCATCAATAGTTTTAGATGAAGATGAATAAATGTCAATTAATCTCTTGTATGACATTACTTCAAATTGCTCTCTCGCTTTTTTGTTAACGTGTGGAGAACGCAATACAGTGAAAAGTTTTTTGTGAGTTGGCAAAGGAATTGGTCCTGTAACTACTGCACCTGTACTCTTAACAGTTTTTACAATCTTCTCAGCAGACTTGTCTACCAACATGTGATCGTAAGATTTTAATTTTATTCTGATTTTTTGACTCATTTTCTTAAAGATTAAGCGTTTCCTTTTGCTTTTTTGATTACTGCTTCCGAAATATTAGCAGGTGTTTCAGCGTAGTGTGAAAATTCCATTGTAGAAGTTGCTCTACCAGAAGAAAGTGTTCTTAATGTTGTAACATAACCAAACATTTCTGATAACGGAACATCCGCTTTAATAGTTTTAGCACCAGCTCTATCACCCATGTCATTTACCTGACCTCTACGACGGTTGATATCACCTACGATATCTCCCATGTTTTCTTCTGGCGTAATAACTTCCATCTTCATGATTGGCTCAAGAATAACAGCTCCAGCAGCTTTAGCTACTTCTCTGTAACCCATTCTAGCAGCTAACTCAAAAGATAGTGCATCTGAATCCACAGGGTGGAAAGATCCGTCTGTTAAAGTTACTTTCAAACTATCTACTTGGTATCCAGCTAATGGACCAGTTTTCATAGCTTCTCTAAAACCTTTTTCAACAGATGGGATATATTCTTTAGGAACGTTACCACCTTTTACAGCGTTAACAAATTGTAATCCATTAGGAATTTTTCCATCAACTTCGTCAGCTGGCTCTAATTTAAATACGATATCTCCGAATTTACCACGACCACCTGATTGTTTTTTGTAAGTTTCTCTGTGAACAGCAGATTTTGTGAAAGCTTCTTTATATTCAACTTGAGGCTCACCTTGATTTACTTCAACCTTGAATTCACGTTTCATACGATCAACTAAGATATCTAAGTGAAGCTCACCCATACCAGAGATAATCGTTTGACCTGAAGCTTCATCAGTTCTAACTGTAAACGTAGGATCTTCTTCAGCTAATTTAGCTAAAGCCATACCCATTTTATCTACATCAGCCTTAGTTTTAGGCTCAATTGCTATACCAATAACTGGCGCAGGAAATTTCATTGACTCCAAAATAATTGGGTGTTTTTCATCACACAATGTATCTCCAGTTTTAATATCTTTAAATCCAACTGCTGCACCAATATCTCCAGCTTCGATGAAATCGATTGGATTTTGCTTGTTTGCGTGCATTTGATAAATACGAGAAATTCTTTCTTTATTTCCTGAACGAGTGTTCAAAACATAAGAACCTGCATCTAAACGCCCTGAATAAGCACGGAAAAAAGCTAAACGACCTACGAATGGATCAGTAGCAATTTTAAAAGCTAAAGCAGCGAATGGCTCTTTAACATCTGGCTTACGCAAAATTTTAGTTTGATCTTCTTCTAGCAATTCCGCATCATCAGGGTGAATCCCTTCGATACCTTCTTTATCCATAGGAGATGGCAAGTATTTACATACTGCATCTAACATGAATTGAACTCCTTTATTTTTAAAAGATGAACCAGAAGTCATTGGAATGATTGCCATATCCATTGTTGCAGCTCTTAAAGCTTTGTTGATTTCTTCTTCCGTTATAGAGCTTTCATCTTCCATGAATTTCTCTAATAAGTTGTCATCATAATCAGCCACTGCTTCAATAAGGATAGAACGATATTCTTTCACTTCATCCAACATATCTGCTGGAATATCAACGATATCATACGTAGCTCCTTGATTCTCATCATGCCAAATAATAGCTTGATTTTTTACTAAATCCACAACACCTTTGTAATCATTTTCTTCACCGATAGGTAAAGTGATTGCAACAGCATTTGATTTTAACATATCACGAACTTGTTGGCAAACCTTTAAAAAGTTAGACCCTTGTCTGTCCATTTTATTAACAAAACCAATACGTGGCACTCTGTATTGATCTGCTAATCTCCAGTTAGTTTCAGATTGAGGCTCAACACCATCAACTGCACTAAATAAGAAAACTAAACCATCAAGCACACGCAAAGAACGATTTACCTCTACAGTAAAATCAACGTGTCCAGGAGTATCAATAATATTAAAGTGGTACGGAATAGATTCCGGAAGCACTTTGCCTTGTTTTGTTGGGAAATTCCACTCACAAGTTGTCGCAGCAGAAGTAATGGTAATACCTCTTTCTTGCTCCTGCGCCATCCAGTCCATTGTTGCAGCACCATCATGGACTTCACCAAGTTTATGTGATTTTCCAGTATAAAAAAGAATACGCTCTGTTGTTGTTGTTTTACCAGCATCAATATGAGCAGCAATTCCAATATTTCTTGTATATCTTAAGTCTCTAGCCATTTCCTATGAATTAAAATCTAAAGTGAGAGAAAGCTTTGTTAGCTTCTGCCATTTTGTGAGTATCCATTCTTTTCTTAACAGCAGCACCTTCTTCTTTAGCCGCAGCTAAACATTCTGAAGCTAACCTTTGAGCCATTGACTTTTCGTTTCTTCTTCTTGAATATAGAATTAACCATTTCATCGCCATAGAAATTTTTCTATCTGGACGAATTTGCATTGGAATTTGGAATGTAGCTCCACCTACTCTACGACTACGTACTTCTACGTGAGGCATAACGTTAGTTAAAGCATCTTTCCATATTTCTAATGATGGTTTTTCTGCATCTTGTTTTTTAGACTCAATGATGTCAATAGCATCATAAAATACTTTAAACGCTGTCGATTTTTTTCCATCCCACATTAAGTTGTTCACAAAACGTGTTACCAGTTGATCATTAAACCTTGGATCTGGTAAAAGTGGTCTCTTCTTTGCCGCTCTTTTTCTCATGTCTTTTTTTTAATAAAATTACACACCTATAAGTCACGATTAATCGTGCCTATATAATGCAAACTTTAAATTACTTTTTTGCTTCTTTTGGGCGTTTTGCTCCGTACTTAGATCTTCTTTGCGTTCTTCCTGCTACTCCTGACGTATCAAGTGCACCACGAACGATGTGATATCTAACTCCTGGTAAATCTTTTACCCTTCCACCCCTAACTAATACTATCGAGTGCTCTTGTAGATTGTGTCCTTCACCAGGGATGTAGGCATTTACTTCATTACCATTTGTCAAACGTACACGCGCTACTTTACGCATTGCAGAGTTTGGTTTTTTTGGTGTTGTAGTGTAAACACGCGTACAAACCCCTCTTCTTTGAGGACAAGAATCTAAAGCAACCGATTTACTCTTCTTAGTCATCTGAGTTCTTCCTGTTCTTACTAATTGTTGAATTGTTGGCATAATTAATACTAAAAATTTCTTATTATATTAAATTCCCGCTTTTTACGGGGTTGCAAATGTAGAAAATATTTTTTACTCCACAAACGCTAATTCATTAAATTTTTATTCAACTAATAATTTGTACCTGAATAATATAAAGAAACACCTTTAATAATTGAGTTTTAAAATTACTAGGACAGTCTCAATTCCTAAAGAATCATTTTGAAGTTTGATTTACATTAGAAACAATAGATATTTGCATTACATTTATTAAAAAAACTAATCATTTTGAAATCATTTTTATTTTTTATTTTCTTTTTCACTATTTGCTGGAACACTTCTGCGCAGAATTTTTATTTAAAAATTAAAGGAAAAAATAATTTAGAAAATAAAACAATCGACTCTTTAATCTATAATACCAAGCATAAAAACATAAAATCATTAACTGACGAAATAAAGGCTTTCTCACTTAAACTAACAAAATTAGGATACATCGACAATATCACAGATGATGCAAAACTAATAAACGACTCTATTTATATATCGGAATTTATTCTAGGTGAAAAAATAAAATCTTTAATTATATCCTTAGACACAGACAGTTTACTCACCTCCATTATTTCATCAAGCATTAAAAACAACAAAATAGAATTACCCTACAATGAAATAGATTTTTTTTTAAAAGAAGCTTCACAAAAACTTGAAAAAACAGGATACGCATTAGCAAAATTAAAATTGATCAATATAGAAAGGAACCAAAATATTTTATATGCAGATTTAAAATTAGAAACAGCGCAAAAAAGAAATTTAAACACTATCACCATACGATATGCTGAAGAAGAAATGACTAAATTCCCAAAAGGACAATTAAAACAAATAAATAAGAAATACCAAAATACAATTTTCAATCAAAAGACGGTTGAAAAAATTAATGATGATTTTAATAAATTCAGTTTTGTAAATCAAGTAAAATATCCGGAAATCCTATTCACCAAAGACAGCACTACTATCTATGTGTATTTAGAAAAAAGAAAATCGAATAATTTTGATGGATTTCTAGGTTTTTCTAATAATGAAGATAAAAAGGTTACTTTAAATGGCTATCTAGATTTAAAATTAGATAATATTTTAGGCTCAGGAGAAGAACTTTCTGTCTATTGGAAAAGCGACGGAAATAACCAAAAGTCATTTAAAGGAAGCCTTGAAATTCCCTATCTTTTCAAAAGTCCAGTAGGCATAAAAACGCAACTAAATATTTTTAGACAAGATTCGACATTTCAAAACACAAATATAGCAATCGACTTAAGCTATTTTATAAATTACAGCTCGAGAATATATATAGGTTATCACACAACTGAATCGAGTAACATTCAAAATTTGGAATCAAATTTAATAAGCGATTTCAACAACTCATTCATCACTTCAAGCTTTGAGTATACTAAATTCAATAATCCCAATACCTCTTTCCCAATAAAAACCCAAATAGGGACATCTCTAGCATTAGGATCAAGAGAAATCAAAAATTTGACAAACAACACTACCAATCAACAATTTATCATTAATTTAAACATTATACATAACATTCTGTTAAACAACAAAAGCGCCATAGAATTAAAAACACAAAATTATTATATGCAAAGTAAACGCTATCTCGCAAATGAATTATTTCGTTTTGGTGGATTAAACAGCATAAGAGGTTTTCCCGAGAATAGTCTCAATGCCTACTATTATTCTACAATAACAACTGAATATCGTTATTTAATAACACCTAACCTTTATATTCATAGCATACTAGACTACAGTATTTTAAAGAATAAATTAGAATTTTCAAATTCAATTTACACCGAAAATTTAATAGGTTTAGGAGCAGGAATTGGTATAAACACAAAAAATGGATTGTTTAAAATAGCAGTTGCAAACGGCAACAATACCAAGAATAAATTCGAAACGTACAACACAATTATACACATTAGTTATAATGTTAAATTTTAAAGATATGTATAAAAAAGTAAAATTTAAATTAGGAAAGTTAACAAATTATTAAGAAGTTTGTGAAACTAATTCAAAATTTTATAAAATGAAACTAAAGTTCAATGGATTCTTAGTACTACTATTAGTACTAATCGCGCAAGTAACCTTTGCGCAAGAAAGAGTTGTTGCTGGAACTGTTTCCGACAATTCAGGAATGCCTTTACCAGGTGTTAGTGTATTGATTAAGGGGACTAAATCAGGAACACAAACTGATTTTGACGGAAAATTCTCCATCAAAGCATCACCAAATCAAACCTTATTATTCAGCTACATTGGGATGAAATCTCAGGAAGCACTAGCTAGTACTAGTATTTTGAATATTAGACTGAAAGATGATTCAGTAGAACTAGAAGGAGTTGTTGTAACTGCTTTAGGAGTGAAAAGATCTGAAAAATCGCTAACTTATGCTTCGCAAAGTGTAAAAGCTAAAGATCTAAACATTACTCAAGACGCAAATATTAAGACAGCAATAGCTGGAAAAGTAGCCGGAGTACAGATTGTTGGTCAATCTGGAGCAAAACTAGGTGCGTCAGGAAAAATACGTTTGCGTGGGGCTATTTCTTTAACTAGTGATAGTGATCCATTATACATCGTTGATGGTGTTCCTGTAAGCGACCCTAACGTTATAGACATGGAAAATGTAGCCAGTGTAAACGTTTTGAAAGGACCTAATGCAACTTCCTTATACGGTCAAAGAGCTGAGGCGGGAGTGATTATCATCACTTCTAAATCAGGTAAAGGAAAAAAAGTAGAAGTTTCTCTTATTAGCTCTACTACTTTTGATAAAGTAGCTTATTTACCAAATTATCAAAATGAGTACGGGCAAGGTTACGGTGGAGAAAGTGAATGGACTAATTTCGACTTTGCTAGCAATCCAAACTATCCTGCAGGATGGGCTTCACTTAATGGAAAAAAATATATTGGAACTCCAGATGCAGATGCGAGCTGGGGACCAAAATTTGACGGAAGCGACTATATCCCATGGTATGCATGGCAACCTGGAACTGAATATTTTGGAAAAACAGCAAAATGGGAAGGCCAAAAAAACAACATTAAAAACTTCTATGATACGGGAGTAACTAAAAAACAAGGTATTTCTGTTAGTGGAGGGAATGAAACATTTAGTTCTAGATTCTCATACACGAACTTAAACCAACAGGGTATTATACCAAATTCTGACTTAAACAAACATTTATTAAGCTTTAGAATAGATGCAAATTTAACATCAAAATTTACTATAGGGGCAGGTGTTAATTATACTACTCAAAAAACATTAGGAGATTTTGACGATGATTATTCAAATCAAACTTCGGGATCATTCAATTCATGGTTTGGAAGAGACTTAGATGTTCGTAAATTAAAAGAACTAAGAGGATTAAAAACCGATAATGGATATAGTGCCTCATGGAACTGGGCAGGACCGGAAGTTTATGCAAATTCATTAGCCGGAAATGATCCTACTGATCAAGGTGGTCAAAAACCAGTTTTTTGGTTTAACCCATACTATTGGCTAGATCAATACACTAACGAAAACTCAAGAAATCAACTAGTTGCAGACATCCATGGAGATTACAAATTTAGTGATCATTGGAGTGCGAATTTTATGGTCTCTAGAAATCAAACAGAAAACAGAGGTATTTTTAAAGTTCCTTTTGATGTACAATATTCATCTGATTTAGATGCAGGTAATATGAAAAACATCAATAGTTTTGGTAGAAGCTCATCTACTTTGATAGAAGACAACTACACTACTATTTTGAATTATAAAAACAATTTTGGCAAGTTTGAGGTTGAAGCACTAGCGGGTGGACAAATAAGAAGAAATAACAACCAAAGTTGGGCAGCACAAATGGACTCAGGAAATATTACAAGCGGAGGTTTATTAATTCCAGATTTGTATATTTATAGCAACTCCAAAGAACAAGTAGTGCCGTCAACAAGCTACACTGTTAAACAAGTAAACAGTATGTTTGCTAAAGCTTCTGTTGGTTATGGCGGATATGCTTACTTGGATGCTTCTATCAGAAAAGATTATAGCTCTGCATTATTTAATAATGCAAATGGATACATTTATCCATCAGTAGGAGGTAGCTTAATTTTCAGTGAATTAGCAAAATACGATTGGTTATCTTTTGGAAAAGTAAGATTTGGATGGGCGCAAGTAGGAAGTGACCTTGCTGCAAATCTAATCAATCCTGCTTTCCCAACCTATAACGGTAGTTATAATGGATACAATGGTAAACCTATCATGTACAATCAATCCCAATTAGTAGACAATCAAATAAAACCAGCAATAAATTCGTCTACAGAATTTGGTGTTGATTTAAAATTCTTGAATAACAGATTAGGATTAAGCGCTACTTATTACAATGAAACACGTAAAGATGATATCATTCCTATTAGTGTGTCTGCTGGTTCTGGTTACTCTACAAAATTAACAAATGCAGGAAAATCAGTAAGAAAAGGAGTAGAGTTAGTATTGAATGCTACACCCGTAAAAACAAATGATTTCGACTGGACTGTAGCTGTGAACTTTGCAAAAAACAAAACAACTATTGAAGAGCTACCTGATGGACTTCAAAGCATCAATGCTCCAGGTGGATCTAGTGCTTTCACATTCGTAACTGTAACACACCAATTAAATGGTGAATGGGGACAATTATTAGGTGCTGGTTTTGCAACAGATGCTAACAATAACAAAATAATAGATGAAAACGGATTATACGTTGTACAACAAAACAAATACCTTGGGTCAGTTTTACCAGAATTTACAGGAGGTTTTTTAAATACTATAACTTATAAAAATCTGTCTTTAACTGCTTTAATTGATTTTCAAAAAGGTGGTAAGTTTTTCTCACTTTCTGAAATGTGGGGAACAAATGGTGGTCTTTTAGATGATACCGTTGGGAATAATGATTTAGGAAATCCAAAAAGAGATGCTGTTAATGGTAAAGTAGGTGGAGGAGTTCATGTAGTTGGAGTTGACAAAGCCGGTGCCAAATTTGATGAATATGTTGAGGCTTATGATTATTACAACCAGTGGTATGCAAATAGATTAGCTGAACCATTTGTACATGACGCAAGTTATATTAAATTAAGAGATGTAAGTTTAACATATAGTATTCCTGGAAAATGGGTTAAAAATGTATTTGAATCTGCATCTGTAGGTATTGTTGGTCGTAACTTATGGCTTATTAGTGTATCAAAAGAAAACAAACACAACTGGGATCCTTCAGAAATGTCAAAAACTTTTGGTGAAGATGGTGGATTACCTGGTACTAAAAGTTATGGTATAAATTTAAAAGTTACTTTCTAAAAACTTAAAATGAAAAAAATGAAAAAAATAAGCATAATTTTAGCTCTGTTTACAGGACTATTTATAAGTTGCGAAAATAATGATTTTGGCAACCTAAACGATAACCCGAATGGTGCTCAAGAAAGAGACTTGCAAGCACTTATGGCTGGTTCTATTGTAAGATACACAACCCTTACTGGAAGAGACCTTTTGTTAAAACCGACTTTGTATGTTCAATACCAATCACAAAGAGTATATGTAGATGAGCAAAATTACAATCAAGCTCCTGCAAGCTGGAATGGCTTCTATGTTCAAACCCTTTCCAATTTAGATGTAATAACTAATTATTTTGAAACTACAACTAACCCAGATCCTAAAATTTTACTTAAAGGATCAGCTAAAAATCAATTGGGAGTTGCAAAGATAATGAAAGCTATAATCTGGAAAAGAGTAACTGATACATGGGGAGACGCACCTTATGAGCAAGCATTTAAAGGAATTTTAATTCCAACTTATTCGACTCAAGAATTTATTTATAAATCAGAAATCGCTAGTTTAATTGCCGCTAGAGATATGATTAATGTTTCTGAACTTCCTCCAACAGGAGATTTAATCTATGATGGAGATATGTTGAAATGGAAAAAATTGGCAAACTCTATGATCATGAGTATGTCTATTCAACTATCAAAAAAATATCCTGCTCCAGGAGGATATGCTGCAGTTCAGTTTAACAATGCTTTAAGTAATGCGAATGGGTCTATTGAAAATGTAGCAGATGAGGCTTGGTTTGCTCATACTAATGTTCCAGGATTTGAAAACCCTTATATAGCAAACAGAAGAAATGATTATGGCTTATCAAAAACACTTACTGATGCACTTCAGGGTGAAGCAGCATCTGACAATCCTACATCTAACCATATTTTAGATAATAGATTGAAAATATTTTCTAATAAAGCTGTTACTACTGATGGTATTCCTTACGGACTTTCACAAGCTGCAAGTACACCATTAAATTCAAGAGCGAAACTTAGTGGAAATATATGGGTTGCTAATGCTCCTACATCTTTCATGACTGCATCTTATACTTATTTAAATAGAGCTGAAGCTGCTGCATTAGGATGGACATCAGAAAACGCCCTCAATTTATTAGAAATGGGAATCACAAAATCATTTGAGAGTTTTACAAAAAAATTAGGTGGAGGTACAATTAACATAACTGCAGATGGTCCAGCCTATGCTCTTGTTAGAAAAGTTGATGCTGCAACTAATTTACTAAAAGTAATTAGAGAAGAGAAATGGGTTGCATTATTCCCTTCTGCATTTGATGCTTGGAGTGAATGGAGAAGAACTGGAGTTCCTGCTTTAGTACCTTCAACAAATGCATTGAATGGAGGAGTAATCCCAACAAGATATCTTTATCCATCAGCAGAACAAAGTACAAATACAGCAAATTATACAGCTGGAGTAAATACTTTAGCTCCTAAAACTGATGAGAATAAATCAAAAGTTTGGTGGCAACAATAGATTAACTAATTTATATTGATTACCATTATATTAAAACCACCACTTTAAAAAGTGGTGGTTTTTTTTATATCTTTGCACCATGGAAAAAGAACATCAAATATTTGGGATTAGAGCAATAATTGAAGCCATCCAAGCAGGCGCAACAGTAGACAAAGTTTACATTCAAAAGGAAGCAAGCAGCGAACTAATGAAGGACTTAATGAAAGTAATGAAGAGAGGTAACATCAACTTTTCTTACGTTCCTGTTGAAAAACTAAATAGGCTAACACCGAACAATCATCAAGGTGCTGTAGCCACAATCTCTCCTATTTCCTTTTTTGACTTGGAATCTTTAATTGAATCAGTTATTGAAAACGGAAAAAAACCATTGTTTTTAATTTTAGATCAAATATCTGATGCTCGTAATTTTGGTGCCATTATTCGTACAGCTGAATGCACAGGCGTAAATGGTATCATCGTTCAAAAAGCAGGATCTGCGCCAGTTAATGGTGACACGGTAAAAACATCTGCTGGAGCTGTATTTAATATTCCTATTTGTAAAGTGGAACACATTAAAGACGCCATTTTCTTATTGCAAGCTAGCGGAATTAAAACTATAGCTGCAACAGAAAAAACAGATAAAAACATTTACGATATTACTCTGAATGAACCTGTTGCTATCATTATGGGATCAGAAGATCGTGGGGTTAATCCATCGGTTTTAAAAATCGTAGATGAAAAAGCAAAACTACCTATGTTTGGAACAATTGGTTCGCTGAATGTTTCTGTAGCATGTGGTGCTTTTTTATATGAGGCCGTAAGACAAAGACAATAATTGTATTTTATACTTTTTCATAAAGCAATAAATTGCATTTAAAATATTAAAAGTGAATTAAGACTCCGGTTTTGATTCACTTTTTTCGTTAGAAATAATTTCATACGATACCGGAATGTTAGAAAAATAATAATTTAGAATGACCTCATCCTCTACTACTGGAAGATTTACAAAATTGCCGTTTTCATCAAAACGCTGCATAAATTTATCCTCTTCAGGATTATAATCTGGTTTTTCCCAATCGTATTTAGGTACCTTTTTATACTCTGGTGTTTTATAAATGATAGATAAAATAAAACCTGCTAGTAATCCAGATAAATGCCCTTCCCAAGAAATAGACTTTTCACCGGGTACATCTGGAGTTGGAAAAATATACCAAACTAACCCACCGTAAACAATGATTACTGTAAGTGAAAGAGCAATAAGCCGAATGTGCTTTGTTTGAATACCTTTAAAAAAAATGAAACTAAACAAGACATATATTAAACCACTTGCACCAATATGATAATTTTCTCTTCCAATGCTCCACGTTAATATCCCTGAAAGCAAAATGCCGAAAAGCACAACTTTTAAGGATTGTCTGGGATAAAAAAACTGCAATGCTGCCAAAAGAACTAGCAATGGAAGTGAATTGTTATATAAATGTTCTGAATCAGCGTGAATAAAAGGGCTAAAAATAACACCTTGCAATCCATAGAAAGTCCTAGGATAAATTCCGTTTTGAATAAAATCATAATCAAAGCGGACTTCTAACCAAAAAACAAGCCATATTACAACCACAAAAATTAATGGTAATATAACTACAGCATTTGTAAATTTAAAATCCTTATCCATTTAGTAAATATCATCAATCAATATTTAATTGGTTTCAAAAATATAGCCAAAGCCAAATAAATGCTAATTTGTCATAGTTAAAACCAAAAAAGACAATTATAAGCAAATACTTTAGCCCAGATTGCAGAGGAAATCCTTTTCTTTTTGTTGATTGCGAGGAACGAAGCGATCAATAAAAAAGAAAAGATTGCAACGGAAAGCTGGAAATAGCTCCAAGAAATAAAAAGAAAGGTTATTTTTACCGATGATAATTTTTAATTTAAAAATTAAAATTTAATAATAAATGGAAGCACCCCTTGCAGAACGCATAAGACCTCAAAAACTACAAGATTATGTAAGTCAATCTCATTTGGTGGGTCCAAATGGCTCATTGACACAACAAATTATTAAAGGAATTATACCCTCTTTAATTTTATGGGGACCTCCAGGAACTGGTAAAACAACTTTGGCTCAAATTATCGCTCAAGAATCAAAAAGACCTTTTTATATTTTAAGTGCTATTAATTCTGGAGTTAAAGATATTAGAGAGGTTATTGAAAAAGCCAAACAAAGTGGTGGATTATTTACAGCTAGAAATCCTATTCTTTTTATTGATGAAATTCATCGTTTTAGCAAATCACAACAAGACTCTTTATTAGCTGCTGTAGAAAAAGGTTGGATTACCTTAATAGGCGCAACAACAGAAAACCCAAGCTTTGAAGTTATACCTGCTCTTTTGTCCCGCTGTCAGGTTTATGTTTTGAATGCTTTTACAAAAAAAGATTTAGAATCTTTATTAGAGCGTGCCATGAAAACCGACAGCTATTTGGCTACAAAAAAAATTAATTTAAAAGAAACAGAGGCTTTACTGCGCCTTTCTGGTGGTGATGGACGCAAACTATTAAATATTTTTGAACTGGTCGTAAACGCTTCTAATGAAGACGAAATTATAATTACTAATGATCGAGTTTTTGAATTAGTACAACAAAATACAGTTCTATATGACAAATCTGGAGAGCAACATTATGACATTGTTTCTGCTTTTATAAAATCGATCCGCGGAAGCGATCCTAATGGAGCTGTTTATTGGCTTGCCAGAATGATTGAAGGTGGAGAGGATGTAAAATTTATTGCTAGAAGAATGCTGATACTAAGTAGTGAGGACATCGGAAATGCGAATCCTACAGCATTTATAATGGCCAATAATACTTTTCAGGCGGTTAGTACTATTGGCTATCCTGAAAGTAGAATTATTTTAAGTCAGTGCGCTGTGTATCTCGCAACTTCTGCCAAAAGCAATGCTTCGTATTTAGCAATTGGAACTGCTCAGCAGTTGGTAAAACAAACGGGGGATTTGCCAGTACCTATCCATTTGCGCAATGCACCCACAAAATTAATGAAGGAATTGGGATATGGTGAAGAATATAAATATTCTCATGATTACACTAATAATTTTGCAGATCAAGAATTTTTGCCAGAAGGACTGAGCAACAATCCGATATATATACCTGGAAATAATTCAAGAGAAAATAGTATTCGTGAATTTCTAAAAAATCGTTGGAAGGAAAAATATGGATATTAATTTTTTATTTAAAGGAAAGAGAAGTCAAGAAAAAGAAAAGTAGAAAATTTAAAGTTCTACCGAATTAATTAACTGCTGGCGAATTTCTTTTAAATTATTTTCATTTATAAAATGATTATTAGTGTAAACTGCTTTAATCTCTTTTAATGCATTTAAGTCTTGAAGTGGATTTTTTTCTAAAACTATAAAATCTGCAGTTTTACCTACTTCTAAAGTACCATAATTTTCTTTAAAAAAGTTAGCAAAATTAGTAGTCGCCATCTTTAAAATGCTGAAATTAGATAAATCGGCATTTTTAAGTAATTCCATCTCATCTAAAATAGTTGATCCAGCCATCATAAACTTTGATGAAGCATCAGGGCTTAGAATCATTTTTACGCCTGCTTTATCTAGTTTTTTTATAATTATATATTTTGCCTCTAATGATTTTAATTGTTTAGCAACTTCAGTCTGATATGCTTCGTTGCCCATTTTTTCTCTATACGCTTTTGTCTCTGAAATCCATTTGTCCATCATTATTTTTGAAACAAATTCCATTCCGCGTAAGTTTCTTAGCTCCTCTAATGAATATCTACCCGAACCAACATTATACCACGAAAGAGTAGGACAAATTACAATTTCTTTATTTTTAATAATATTAATTCTAGCATCAATTTTATCATCAGTTTCGCCTGACAAACCTCCTAAATGTTCAAAAGAATTGTAATTTGACGCAAAAATAGTTTTCTCTTCTGGCTGATTTCCATTTGAAACAAATGGAAAATGACCACTAATTGAAAAATTATACTTTTTACAAACACTATCTAATTGCTTAAAAAAAACGTCATTTTTAAGACTTAAAACTTTAAGGAAATCAAATCCATTCTCTTTTGCGGCTTTTACAAAAGATTCTATTTGTTCTAAGTTTAAATCAGAATTTCTTGTAATAGGTGGTGGAGAAAGATATAATTTTGGATAATAACTATCGATGCTATTATACTTATTTCTCCATTCTTTATGCATCCAATCCCCACGCATAGAACGTAACTTAGTCACACCATTAATCAAATTCAATTGCAAAATTCTTTCCATTTCCGGCTCTGTCTCAGGAAAATGAACATGAGCATCTGCGAGTGAAGGCATTATAAATTTTCCTGTACCGTCATATATTGTAGCATTCTTGTCTTTAATTTTCTTCGTTTTACCAATAGAAATTATCTTCCCATTTTGTACAATTACATCTTGATTTTTCACTACTTCATCTTTCGTCATTGAAATAACAGAAACATTAGAAACTATAAAATTCCTGGTCTCATTAATTTTATTCTGTGCCAGAAAGAACATTGATTGAAATACAAATAGAAGAGTGAACATTTTTTTCATGGAGAACAAGAATTTAATGAAAATAAACTTTAGCAAAAATAAATAGATAATTATATAAACAATGTGTCTAAAACTTAATATTTAATTTCTCAGAAACAAGTTTTTCATTCTGATAATATTCAAAAAACCATTGATTATCTTTTAGAATTAAAGAACCTTGTAAATTATCTTTCATTGCAATAAAAGAATTGGGCTGTGATGTTTTCATCAATTTCATTACTACTTTTGGCGTACTATCAATCAATTGATATCCCGTTGGTGTAACTTGTGCATACAATAAATTTTTATCGTTTAGTACCACAGCAGTCTGATTACTTTCAATAACTATAGTCTGATTAGTTGCGTTGTTGGCAACAGTTTCTTGACTAACATTTGTTTTTGTTTTATTAGAAGTACCGTTAAACTTATAATTCAATTCATTAACCGATTGAAAAGCTTCGTTGAGAGCTTGCGTGTAAGCAGTTTGAAAATCTTTATCTTTACTCCTACCGATTTTAGATTTAAAAATTACTTTATCATTACAATCTTTGAGCGTTATAAAAAGCTTTGTTACTAAAAAACCACTTTCCTTTTCTACATCTGCATATAGTAAACTGCAACGATCGTTATACTCTGCTGGCACACTTTCTTTAGCGTAAAAAGATTCAAAACCTGCTTTGGTAAAATAAAACTTCGTAATCGTGTTCAATCGATATTGATTTTCGGATCTTAAAAAATTAAATTTTAACGGAACAATAACCGCACTATAATCATTTACAGATTGCGCATAAGAAAAACTAAACGCGAACATTAGCAATAATAGGATTAACTTTTTCATAATTTATAAATATTTTTTTAGTTCTAATAAATGATTAATTTGCTTGATATGATTCTCAATAATAGTGTTGTTTTCATTAAAAAAAATTGCATCTAAACCTGCATCTAAAGCACCTTTTACATCTGCTTCTAAACTATCACCAATCATAATGCTATTTTCTTTTTTTGCTTTTGCTAAATCTAATGCATAATCAAATATAATAGGATTAGGCTTTTTTACGCCAGCCATTTCTGAATTAGTAACGGTTAAGAAATAAGGCGTTATTTTAGAATTATTCATTTTTTTAAATTGAACTTCAGCAAAACCATTAGTTATAATATGCAAATTATATTTTGACTTGAGGTAGTCCAACACTTCTATTGTGCCATCAAAAAGATGGTTGTTATCTGGTAAAAACTGAATATAATCATCTGAAATCTTATCAATTTCTTGATCAGAAATAGAATAATTTATAGCATCAAAAGAATTTTTTAATCTATTGTAACGCAATTCTTCATGCGTAATTTTATCATATTGGTAAAGTCTCCAGCATTCTTGATTTATTGGAATGTATTTTTCGATAAATTCTTTAGTTTCTATTTCTGGATGATTTCTGTTAAAAATCTCTTCAAAAGTCAGCTCTGAATTTTTATCAAAATTCCATAGTGTATGATCTAAATCAAAAAAAACATCGGTTATGTGTGGTAATTTCATTTTCTATTTTTAAAATATTCCTTCGTCTGCAAAACTAAAATAGCTAGATTCCGTTACTATTAGATGATCAAGTACTTTTATTTCTAAACTGTCACCTGCTAATTTTAATTTTTTAGTAATTTGTTTGTCAGCCTCACTAGGAATCAAACTTCCTGAAGGATGATTATGACATAAAATCAATGCCGTTGCACCCATTTCGAGTGCTGTTTTAAAAACAATTCTCACGTCAACTAATGTTCCTGTGATTCCACCTTTACTTAATTGCGATTTTGAAATTACCTTATTTGAATTATTCAAATAGATAATCCAAAACTCTTCATGAGGCAATTCTCCGATAATGGGTTGCATTATTTCAAAAATAACTTTACTAGAAGTTACTTTTTTTAATTCTACAGCTTCTTCGGAACGTCTTCTTCTCCCTAATTCTAAAGCTGCGATTATTGATATTGCTTTTGCTTCGCCTATCCCTTTAAAAACCATTAATTGTGTAATTGAGAGTTTGCCTAAAGCATTTAAATTACAATCAACACTTGCTAAAATTCGCTTACTTAAATCAACTGCCGATTCGCTTCTACTCCCCGATCCGATCAATATCGCAATTAGTTCCGCATCACTTAAAACACTTTTACCTTTCAGCATAAGTTTTTCACGTGGCTTATCATCTTCGGACCAATTGGTGATAGGAAAAAAGGAATTTTCAGCCATAGTATTTTTTATCTTTAATTCAATTTATCCTTTTTAGTTCACAATTATTTGCTTTACCTCATCAAAATTTAAGCCTCCATAATTCCCTGAACTCATTAATAGCAAAGCTGAGTTGTCAAAATTTTGTTTGAATAAAAATTCCTTAAATTCAATAGGATTAGTATAAATTATTAAATCTTTACGATTAAATGCAGTAGCAATTTGATCATAACTCACTTCATCCAACTGCTTTATTTTTACAGCATCTGGTGAGTAAAAAACAACTGCTGTATCTGCATATTCTAATGCGCCTTCATATTCCTTTAAAAACTCAGCATTCAAACTGCTATAAGTGTGCAATTCTAAACAAGCTATTAAGGTTCTATTTGGATATTGTTCTTTTACTGCTTTAGTGGTCGCTGCGACCTTACTAGGAGAATGTGCAAAGTCTTTATAAGCTACTTTAGTTTTGCTTTCTGCTATTTTTTCTAAGCGTTTTGATGCTCCTTTAAAACTAGCAATTGCTTCATAAAAATCAGCTTCATCGACTCCCATATTCTGGCAAATCCATTTGGCTCCAGCTAAATTATTTAAATTATGAGCACCAAAAACTTCTATTGGCATATCGCCTTCAGGTGTTTCTAATAAAGTGACACCTTCTTCAACTGAATAATTTGGAGTATGATACGCCATTTTCCTAATTGGATTTATTGCCGCTTCTGCCACACGCTTTACCTCAGGATCTTCTTCGTTGTATACTAAAATTCCACCATTAGTAATTTTGCTAATAAAAATTTCAAACTGCTCTACATAATTCTCATAGGTCGGGAAAACATTGATGTGATCCCAGGCAATTCCAGAAATCAAAGCTATGTTAGGTTGGTATAAATGAAATTTTGGTCTTCTATCAATTGGTGAAGACAAATATTCATCTCCTTCTAAAACTATAAAATCATTTTCTTCTGTAAGATGCACCATCGTATCAAAACCTTCTAATTGTGCACCTACCATATAATCAACAGCAATATCATGATAATGCATTACGTGTAAAATCATTGATGTAATTGTAGTTTTTCCATGAGAACCACCAATTACGACGCGTGTTTTATTTTTAGATTGTTCGTATAAGAACTCGGGATAGGAATAAATTTTTAATCCAAGTTCCTGAGCTTTTAGTAATTCAGGATTATCTGCTTTTGCATGCATTCCTAGAATTACAGCTTCTATATTGGCCGTTATTTTTTCAGGAAACCAACCTAATTCAGCTGGTAAAATTCCTTTTTTATCTAATCTGGATTTTGAAGGTTCAAAAATAGCATCGTCACTACCCGTAACTTGATATCCTTTATTATGAAGAGCTAATGCTAAATTGTGCATGGCACTTCCGCCAATAGCTATAAAATGTGTACGCATTCTAATTTTTTTGATTTAAATTTTATTATTAAGAGAAGTGATAACTATCTCGAATTTTTTTTATTATAGACTTCTAAAACAGATTTTGCCTTATCTGGTTGTTTCATTTTATTTTTATAGAGATTAGCTAATTTATAATAACTTACTTTAGAACCTGTAAGTTCAATCGCTTTTTTGTATTGTTTTTCTGCTAATTCATATCTTTTAAAAAATTCATCTATGTGTCCTCTTGACAAATAACCATCTACGGTTGACAGTTGCATTAATTCGTTTGAATATTTGATTGCTTTTGATTCACTTCCGCCAACAATTCCGGGTAACTGAATATACAATTCGATCAAAGCCCATCTTGACTCAATATGTTTGGGATTTAAACTGATTGCTTTCTCAAAAGACTCTTTGACTTCATCAATCATTCCTAAGGCTTTAAACTTATTAGAATCTTTAGCTTTCATTCCTAAAGCACCTCCATATTTATAATAATAATTGGCTTCTAATGGTTTTAACTCTTTTAATCTTTTATAGTATGCTATTGCTTTATCCCATGATTTGTTTTGACCTGCAATATCTCCTAAATATTCTATTGTTTTTAAATCTGCCGAATTAGATTTCAGGTACAACTCAAAAAGTGCTTGTGCTTGCTCAAATTTTTCCTCCTGAAAAAATTTTTCTGCTTTTTCAAAGTTAGATTGTGACCACATCAGAAAGGGTATCAATAAAAAAAATATATGTTTCATTGTTCAAAAATAACGAAATTAATAATTGAAATGTATTTTACACACAAAAGGTTTTATATTAAAAAAGCCTCTTAACTTGATTTAAACACAAGGTAAGAGGCTTTTATTATTTTAGACTAAATTTATTTTACTATTGTCATTTCATCGATAATATGCTTTGCTCCAGCATATTTATCTATTATCCAAAGTACATAACGAATATCAACACTAATAGTTCTTTGTAATTTTGCATCAAAGATTACATCACCAGCCATAGCTTCGATATTTCCATCAAAAGCAATACCTACTAATTCCCCTTTACCGTTTAATACCGGTGAACCTGAATTTCCTCCCGTAATATCATTATCAGTCAAAAAGTTTACTGGCATATATCCAGCTTTATCAGCATATTGTCCAAAATCTTTAGCCGCATTCAACTCTAATAATCGAGCTGGCAAATCAAATTCTTGGTCTCCTGCTTTATACTTTTTAACCATTCCAGTCATTGTAGTATAATTGTTCACAGTAGCATCATTGCGTTTGTCTGCAGGCAAAGCACGCACTTTTCCGTAAGTTAATCTCAAAGTAGAGTTAGCGTCCGGATATTTTATTGAATTCATTTTAGATTCACGTAAGCCTTCAACTAAATTACGGAATGCAATTGCGAAATCATCATCTGCTTTTAATTGCTCAGGAGTTTTAGCTCTCATTTTTAATGATAACTCATTTGAAACAACATATAATGGATCATTTGTGATATTTTCTGGTCTTGGATCTTTCATAAAAGCCAAAACACTTTCTTTAGTAGCAAAAATACTTTTGGCCACAGCGTTATTCACATAAGTAGTAAAATCACCTTTATTGTCTTGACTTAATTTGGCAATACCCTCAGGAAGTCCGTAAGCAGCACCTTTTGATGTATATAAATTCAATTGTGCTGCAAATACATCTTTTTCTAAAGGAGCATAAAAATTACCATAAACGTTTTCAATAAACTGATTTAATTTTGGAAGCATTTCAGTCTTCTTTGCGTCGTTTTCCTTATAATAAGAAATCAAAGCATTACCTAAATTAGCAGGAGCAGCTCCGTATGCAGCTGTTCTCATTAATTGACTTAAGTAATTATCATGGCTTGATTTTAAATTTGTTTGAGCGTAATAATTATTAATGGTAGCGATCACAGTACCATATTTCTCTTTATTTGCTTTTTTATTAGCCCAAGCATTAAATTTAGCTTCTTCTTTAGATTTGGTAACAGCTGTACCCGCTTTAGTCAAAGCATCAATCATTCCTTGACGATTTTTCCAGTAATTGGCTGTCGAAGCATATTTAGATGCATATTCTAATTTAACAGTTTCATCCTTATCCATGTAAACCTTCATTCTGTCCATTCCGGTTTTGGCGCCTTCAACCCATGCTGGATAAGCAAATTTTACGTTTTGCTCAATTCCTCCTGCAGGCATCCAACGGTTGGTACGTCCTGGATAACCTAAAATCATAGCAAAATCATTTTCTTGCACCCCTTTGATACTTACTGGTAAATAATGTTTAGGTTGTAATGGCACATTATTTTTAGAATATTCTGCTGGATTTCCATTAGCATCAGCGTACACTCTAAACATAGAGAAATCAGCTGTGTGTCTTGGCCACTCCCAGTTATCAGTGTCTCCACCAAATTTACCTAAACTTTCTGGTGGTGTTCCAACTAGACGAACATCTTTGTAATCTTGATAAACAAAATAGTAATATTCATTTCCTTGAAAGAAAGGACGAACAGAAACGGTATATTTTCCTCCATCACTATTTTCTTTTTCGATTAAAGCCATTTCTTGCTGAATCGCTTTATTTCTTTCTGCTTCTGTCATTTTATCATTTACTTTAGATAAAATTCTTTTGGAAACATCATCCATACGAACAAAGAAACGTACGAATAAAGACTTTGGTTTCATTTCAGCACTTTTATCTTTTGCCCAAAAACCATTTTTTAGATAATTTTGCTCTTCAGAAGATAGTTCAGCAATTGCATCATATCCACAGTGGTGATTCGTTAAAACTAATCCTTCTTTTGAAACCATTTCGGCAGTACAACCACCATTAAATTGTACTACAGCATCTTTCAAACTATGATTATTGATACTGTAAATTTCTTCAGCAGTAAGCTGTAAACCCAATTTTTCCATATCTCTATGGTTCAATCTTTCGATAAACATCAAAAACCACATTCCTTCATCTGCTTTTGCTGGAAAAGCCACGAGACACATGGTAAAGAATAAAATTATTTTTTTCATAATGTAACTATTTTTTTGTTGTGCGAATATAAATCATTTTCGCAATCTCGACCTCTCTTTGCCAAACAAACATTAGTATCAGATGTTATTTTAATATAATTTTATGAATTTAATAATTTTACATAAAAAAAGGCACTCTATTTCTAGAGCACCTTATTATGAAAATTTAGCAATTATTCATTCAACATTTTCCATAATTTGTCTTTTAATTCGGTCAAACCTTGTTGGGCTATAGACGAAATAAACATATAGGGAACACCTTTGAAAGAAACATCTAATTCTGCTTTTAATTCTGCTTTCAACTCTTCATCGAGCATGTCACATTTAGAAATTACAACCATACGTTCCTTATCTAACATCTCTGGATTGTATTTTGTTAACTCATTCACAAGAATATCATATTCTCCTTTGATGTCTGGAGTATCCACAGGAACAAGAAAAAGCAAAGTTGAATTTCTTTCGATATGTCTTAAGAAGTAATGACCTAATCCTTTACCCTCAGCGGCTCCTTCAATAATTCCAGGAATATCCGCAATTACAAAAGATTGAAAATCCCGATAAGCTACAATTCCTAAATTAGGTTTTAAAGTAGTAAAAGGATAATCTGCAATTTTTGGTTTAGCAGAAGTTAAAACAGATAATAAAGTTGATTTTCCAGCATTAGGAAAACCTACTAAACCTACATCTGCTAATACTTTAAGCTCTAAAATAACATCCATTTCTATTCCAGGCAAACCGGGCTGAGAATATCTTGGCGTTTGATTGGTTGAACTTCTAAAGTGCCAGTTCCCTAAACCACCTTTACCTCCGCGAGAAAGAACTTGTTTCTCACCATCATCTGTTATTTCAAATAGGATTTCTCCTGTTTCTTTATCTTTTACAACAGTACCTAATGGTACCTCGATATACTTGTCATCTCCATCAGCACCCGTACTTCTATCACCACTACCATCTCCGCCATTACCTGCTTTAATATGTCTTGCAAATTTTAGGTGAAATAAGGTCCAAAGTCCTTTATTACCAACTAAATAAACGTGACCACCACGACCACCATCACCACCATCCGGCCCACCTTTTTCAATAAATTTTTCTCTATGCAAATGCGTTGATCCTTTACCCCCTTTTCCGGAAGAAACAAATATTTTTACGTAATCTACAAAATTCCCCTCTGTCATTTTTTCTACTATTCAATTTTCAACTATACCTATAAAACTCATTCTGAGCTTTTAATCGCTATAAAACTATTATTACATTTGTAATGCTTTGACCATTACTTTGTCAATCTTTACACCATCCATATCAATTACTTCCAACTCAAACTTTTGCCAAACCAGCTTTTCGCCTTGTTTAGGAATACGAGACAATTCAGTCATTATTAATCCGCTTACCGTCGTGACTTCATAATCATTAATTAATTCATCCAATTCAAAATAAGTCAAGAAATCATGTAATGAATAATGCCCATCTACTAACCAAGTTCCATCTTCTCTTTCTATTAACTGAAAATCATCTTTATAAAACTCAGCAGCATCACCTACCAATGCTTCTAGAATATCATTTAGGGTAATTATGCCCTGAAAAACACCATATTCATCTGATACAAATGCGTAATGAATCCCTGATTTTTTAAAATTTTCTAAAGCAACAT
This sequence comes from Flavobacterium flabelliforme, assembly GCF_017948675.1. Lineage (GTDB taxonomy): Bacteria > Bacteroidota > Bacteroidia > Flavobacteriales > Flavobacteriaceae > Flavobacterium > Flavobacterium pygoscelis. The sequence goes on along the minus strand of NZ_JAGFBU010000002.1, from coordinate 52,221 downwards.
AAGCGGTTGTTTGCTCCATCATAAAAGGAGCCTCTGTCATTATATCTGCTAAGTTGAAATTTTCATTTTCAAAATGAGCAAAAATATTTTTTAAATTCACTACCCCTACTATATCATCATAATTGCCATTATAAACGGGATAAATGGAGTGCAATTCTTTTAGCATATACTCTTTAACTTCCTCTTTATTTGAATTTAAAGGCAAAAACATAACCGATTTTCTATGGGTCATCAAAGAGTTTATTTTTCGGTCGCCAATATGAAAAACGCGCTCTACAATATCTTGTTCAATTTCTTGTACTTCACCACCTTCGGTACCTTCTTTGATAATTGCTTTGATTTCTTCCTCTGTGACTTTTCCGTCAGCAGTAGGTTTTATTTGCAATATATCTAACAAAAAATCTGTAGAATGTGTTAATAACCAAATAAAAGGAGCCGTTACGATAGAAACTATTTTCATTGGCAGCGCCACCGCTTTTGCAATTGCTTCTGGATGATTTAAACCTATTCTCTTAGGCAACAATTCCCCTAAAACTAGAGAGAAAAAAGTCAGTATTACTACAACAAGACCAACAGCAACTGGATGCGCATACGGTTTTAAGACTTCAAATCCTTGTATAAAAATCTCAACGTCTTTTGTTATTTTGTCACCACTATAAATACCGGTAAGAATTCCGATTAGGGTAATTCCAATCTGTACAGTCGACAAAAATTTGTTTGGCGAATTTGCCAAGTCTAAAGCTATTTTTGCGCTTTTGTTTCCTTTTTTTGCTGCAGTTTCTAATCTATTTTTTCGTGCTGAAATCAAGGCGATTTCGGACATGGAGAAAACCCCATTTAGCAGTATCAGAAAAAATATTATTACTATTTCCAAGTTATTATTTTGATTCGTTTAGTTATTCTCATTCGATTTTTCGTTTTTAAAAATCGAGTTTTTAATTATTCCTTATTTTAGCCCAGATAGCAGTGCAAAGCCCGGAATTTATAAAAAGTAATTTTCTTGACATATAAGAGCGACCACAGGAAGCTCCTTTTATGGCTTAGAAAACACGTTTTATAAGTGAGGACTTGCAACGTAAAGCTGGACAAAGCTTCTATAAATTATCGATTACCTTACTTACTCTATCTGTAATTTCAGCAATAGAACCTATTCCATTTACAGCGTGAAACTTTCCTTGAGCTTGATAATAACTCATTAAAGGAGCTGTCTTTTCATTATATTCTTGGTAGCGATTTCTGATTTTTTCTTCATCTTGATCATCAATTCTACCACTTGTTTTTCCTCTTTCTAACAAACGCTGCACTAAAACCTCATCATCAGCTTCGAGTGCAACTGTTGCAGCAACTTTTGAACCTAATGAAGTTAAAAATACATCTAAAGCTTCTGCTTGAGCAATAGTTCTTGGGTAACCGTCAAATAAAATTCCGTTTGTATCCAAATGTTTATTGACCTCATCAATCAGCATTTTTGTAGTTAGTTCATCCGGAACTAAATCTCCGGCATCCATGTACACTCTTGCTTGTTTGCCTAATTCTGTATCGTTTTTTAAATTAAAACGGAATACATCGCCAGTTGATATGTGCGTTAATTTATATTTTTCTTTCAAAAACTCAGCTTGAGTTCCTTTACCAGCTCCTGGTTTTCCAAATAAAACAATATTAGTCATGTTGTGGTTGTATGGTTATTCTTTTAGTTTATATACTTCTGGTAAGTTTCTTCCTAAGCCATCGTAATCTAAGCCATATCCGACGATAAATTTATTAGGAATTCTAATCCCAACATAATCTATTTTTATGTCCTTGGTATACGCTTCTGGCTTAAAGAAAAGTGTTGCTATTTTAAAATGTTTTACATTTTGTTTTTTAAACAATTCTTTCAGCTCCACTAATGTGTTTCCCGTATCTACGATGTCTTCAATAACAATAACGCTGCGTCCTGTTAAATCTTGGTTCAAACCAATCAGCTGTTTTACATCGTTTGTAGTAGCGGTTCCTTCATAAGATGCCATTTTTATAAATGAGACTTCACATGGTTTTTTGTACAGTTTCATAAAATCAGAAACCACCATAAAAGAACCATTTAATACCCCTACAAAAACTGGCGTTTCATCTATAAAATCATCTTCTATTTGAGCAACCATTTTAACCAAGGCAAACTCAATTTCTTGCGCAGAAATAAACGGAACAAATTGTTTATCGTGAAGTTGTATCATTTTTTAATGTTTAAAATAATGGGCAAATATAGCAATTTCTGAATTGAGAATTCAGATTTAAAACCATAAGAATACCGTACATTTGAAAATAACTTGCTTTTTAGTCATTTATGAATAGTGAACTTTATACAAAAATAGCCAATAGCACCGCACATAGAGCCAGCAGAGACGAAAATGCAGAACATATTTTAGCAAATATCTATTTACTTCCTGACTTGTTTGAAATAGCTTTGCATGTTGGTGACAAAAATCACCACAAAGCTTGCTGGATTTTAGAGCTGGTACTAGAAAAAGACCTTTTTTTACTAGAAAAACACCTTGATGTATTTTGCAATAGCATGTCTAAATACACTAATCAAAGTGCTATGCGTTCAATCTCAAAAATAAGTATGTTTTTGTCTCAAAACGGCATACTAACTCCTTTTCAAGAACAAAAAATTACTGAAAATTGTCTGGACTGGATTATTAACGACACTACAAAAACAGCAACAAAAGCGTATGCTATAAGGAGTTTATATGCTCTTAGCACGAAAAACCATTCTATTCTTGTTGATTTAAAGCGGATCCTTATTGATGACTATCCTAAAAACTCATCGGCATACAGGGCAGTTGCTAGAGAAATTTTGAAGAAAATTAAATAGCATTTTTGGATTCAATCATTATAAAGTATCTTTGCTCAAACATACAACTACACAATGAATTATTTTTCTTCTGATTTCAAATTAGGAATTCTTGGGGGCGGACAACTGGGTAAAATGCTTTTGTTTGACACTCGAAAATTTGACATACAAACTTACATTCTTGATCCAAGCGACGAAGCGCCCTGCAAAATTGCTTGTGACACTTTTATTCAAGGTGATTTAATGGATTTTCAAACAGTTTACAATTTTGGTAAACTAGTCGATGTTTTGACTTTCGAAATTGAATTAGTTAATCTTGAAGCTTTAATAAAACTAGAAGAAGAGGGATTAAAAGTATATCCTTCTCCAAAAACATTACAATTAATTCAGAACAAAGGAGTTCAAAAGGATTTTTATACTCAACACCAAATACCGACAGCAAGTTATAAGCGATTTAAAGACATAAAAAGCTTAATCTTAGCCATCTTAGAATCTCAAATAACATTACCCTTTGTATGGAAATGCACTGAATTTGGCTACGACGGAAACGGTGTAAAAGTTATTCGGGATATAGCTGACTTAGACAATTTAGCCAATGTAGAATGCATTGCCGAAGAAATGATTCCTTTTAAAAATGAATTAGCAGTTATTGTTTGTCGTTCCCCGTCAGGTGAAATAAAAACATATCCGGTAGTTGAAATGGAGTTTCATCCAGAAGCCAATCAAGTAGAATACGTAATTTGTCCGGCTCGAATTGATACAAAAGTAGCTGATAAAGCAAGAGCCATTGCGCTACATGTTTCGGAAAAATTCAATCATGTTGGATTACTAGCTGTGGAAATGTTTCAAACAGAAGAGGACGAAATTATCGTGAATGAAGTTGCTCCTCGCCCACACAATTCTGGACATTATTCTATCGAAGCCAGTTTTACGTCTCAATTTGAAAACCATTTACGGGCTATTTTAGATTTACCTTTGGGAAATACAGACAGTAAAGTGGCAGGAATTATGGTGAATCTAGTTGGTGCAGAGGGACATTCTGGAAATGTAGTTTATGAAAACATCGAAAAAATAATGAGTTGGAACGGAGTTACACCTCATATATACGGAAAAAAACAAACGCGTCCTTTTAGAAAAATGGGTCACGTTACTATTGTAAATGCTGATATTGTAGAAGCCCGAAGAATTGCAGAAGATGTAAAGAATACAATAAAAGTGATTAGTCAAAAATAAACAGTCAAAAATTTTACAGATTTGATTTCTGAAATTTTTGTACAAAAAATAAAAAATAAAATGAAAGTAGCCGTAATAATGGGCAGTATCTCAGACATGCCCGTAATGCAAGAAGCAATCGATATATTAAAATCATTTGAAATCGAAGTAGAAGTTGATATTGTATCGGCACACAGAACACCAGAAAAATTATTTGATTTTAGTCAAAATGCGCACAAACGTGGCATTTCAGTAATTGTAGCTGGAGCTGGAGGCGCTGCGCATTTGCCAGGAATGGTTGCTTCAATGTCGCCACTTCCTGTAATTGGTGTTCCTGTAAAATCTAGTAATTCTATTGACGGTTGGGATTCTGTTTTGTCAATCCTACAAATGCCAGGTGGTGTTCCCGTAGCGACTGTAGCGCTGAATGGTGCTAAAAATGCCGGAATATTAGCCGCTCAAATTATTGGAAGCAACAATGCTAAAGTTTTAGACCGAATTATTGCATACAAATTAGAGTTAAAAGAAGCCGTTATCAAAGCTTCCGAAAGTTTGATTAAATAAAACCATAACTATCTTCCTCATTTTATTTGTGAAATGTAGGACAATCATTTTATATACAGAAAAGGCTTCCAATAACAGGAAGCCTTTTTTATTTTATAATTTCAAGGAGCTAAACTTCTTCTATAACTTCCTCTAATACACTTTCGAATTCTGAACTAATCAGATCTTCATTGTTTATCCAATTTTCAGATGTTACTAAAGTATAATTTAAATTGTCAGTCGTGTTCAATTCCCAAATAATCCCTTCTGCTTCTGGAAAAGGTATGTTCTGAGTCATTTGATCGTCAAACAATCGCTTGATTAAATTTCGATTAGACAAACCATTATTGAGTAATTTAAGTACATTTTCTTTGGTTAAGACTTTTGTTACCTCATTTTGTTCGGGTTGCATCGAGAAATGAACTACTGAAGCTTTAGCATTTGGAAACTTACCGTTGTATGCCTTAAACAACAATTGATTCGTATGGAATAATCTTCCTTGCATGTGGATTTCAGGATATTCCTCACACACTTTATCAATTAGCATATTATGTGCAATTTGCTGTATTTGCCCTTCGTTTAATTCCTCAGAGAATTTATATGCCAATACTATTTCAGCCGCTTCATTAGGTTCGTAATCAGAAATAGCCATTTCTAACAATTCAGGCAAGTTTTTTTTCTCTGCAGTTGCACCATCAGGATAATTAAATTTATCTAACAATTGAATCAAATCTTGATCTGACCAATATCCTTCCACTTCATTTACCGTATCAATACGCTTTATTATAACTTGATAATTCATACTTATATTTTAAAATTATTTTGATTAAGTAAACTCGTTAATTAATCTTTTCCCAATTTACACCTTTTAAAGTTGCCTAGAAAATAAATAACATAACTATAACATCAACTGAGAACTGCAATATCAATATAATCCACTCTTTTTAAGATTAGTTTTTTTTTATAAATCGCTATCTTTGTAAAACATAAAAATCAATTCCAATTAATAGAATTAATTACATATAAAAATGAACATATTAACGAAATACTTTTCAACTAAACACAATACTGCTCCTTTTTCCCAAATAAAAAATGAAGATTATTTACCCGCTATTCAAGAAGGAGTCTCTTTAGCGAAAGCTGAAATTGAGGCTATCGTAAATAATCCTGAAGCACCGACTTTCGAAAACACGATTGAAGCAATGGATTATGCAGGTGATATTCTAGACAGAGCTTCTAGTATATTCTTTAACTTAAATTCAGCAGAAACGAATGACGAAATGCAAAAAATCGCCCAAGAAGTTTCGCCATTGTTATCTGAGTTTGGAAATGACATTACTTTAAATCCAGCCTTATTTGCCAAAGTAAAATCAGTTTATGATTCAAAAGACGCCTTAAAATTGACGCCTGAACAAAGTACTCTTTTAGATAAAAAATACAAAAGCTTTTCTAGAAATGGCGCTAATTTGCCAGAGGATAAGAAAAGTACTTTGCGCGAAATCGACAAGGAATTATCGAAACTGAGTTTGCATTTTGGCGAAAATATTTTGGCTGAAACCAATGCTTTCGAAATGCACTTGACTGATGAAAAAGATTTAGCAGGTTTACCCGAAGGCACTATAGAAGCGGCTCGCTCTTTGGCGAAAGCACAAGATAAAGAAGGTTGGATTTTTACTCTTGACCATCCAAGTTATGTTCCGTTTATGACTTATGCGGATAATCGCGAATTGCGCAAAAAACTAGCAATTGCTTTTGGCGCACGAGGATTTCAGAATAACGAATTTGACAATCAAGCAATCGTTTTGAAAATCGCCAAATTACGTTTTGAAAGAGCACAATTATTAGGATATGCTACCCATGCACATTTTGTTTTAGAAGAAAGAATGGCACAAAGTCCTGAAAAAGTACTTTCCTTTTCGAATGATTTATTATCAAAAGCAAAACCGGCAGCTTTAAAAGAATTTGAACAATTATCGGCTTTTGCCAAAAAATTAGACGGAATTGAGCAACTAGAAAAATGGGATGGCGGTTATTATGCTGAAAAATTAAAACAGCAACTTTTTAACTTAGACGATGAAAAATTAAAACCTTATTTTCAGTTAGAAAAAGTATTAAACGGAGCTTTTACAATTGCTAAAAAATTATACGGATTGACTTTTACGGAAGTATTTGACATTGACAAATACCATCCCGAAGTAATGACTTATGAAGTCACAGACGAAAAAAAGGATTTAGTAGCTATTTTTTACGCTGATTTTTTTCCTAGAAAAGGGAAACGTAACGGTGCTTGGATGACTTCATTCAAATCACAATATGTAAAAAATGGGCAAAATGAAAGACCGCACATTTCAAATGTTTGTAATTTCACTAAACCGACGGAAACTAAACCATCACTTTTAACCTTTAATGAAGTAACGACTTTATTTCATGAATTCGGACATGGATTACATGGCATGTTAGCCAACACGATTTATCCAAGTTTATCAGGAACTTCAGTTTATTGGGACTTTGTAGAATTGCCAAGCCAAGTAATGGAAAACTGGTGTTACGAGCCTGAAGCTTTGGCTTTGTTTGCAACACATTATGAAACTGGCGAAGTGATTCCACAAGAATATGTAAACAAGATTAAAGAAAGTGCCAGTTTCCAAGAAGGATTAGCTACGATGCGTCAGTTGAGTTTTGGATTATTAGATATGGGTTGGCATGGTCAAGATCCTTCTTCTATTACCGATGTAAAAGCTTTTGAAACGGAACAATTTGCAGCAACACAATTGTATCCTGAAGTAGCAGAGAATGCTATGAGTACTGCTTTTTCGCACATTTTTCAAGGCGGTTATTCTTCTGGCTATTATAGCTACAAATGGGCTGAAGTATTAGATGCTGACGCTTTTGAATATTTTCAAGAAAAAGGAATTTTCAATAAAGAAGTAGCCACTAAATTTAAAGAAAATGTACTTTCTAAAGGCGGAACAGAACCACCAATGGAATTATACAAACGATTTAGAGGACAAGAACCAAAACCGGATGCTTTATTGAAACGCGCAGGATTACTCTAGATTTCAAATCATATAAAACCGAGGTAGCACTAATTCGGTTTTATTTTTAATATAAACTTTCATTTATTTTTGAAAGTTTAAAAACTTTTATATACATTTGTACTATGGAATTTAAAGAAGCAAAAAATAAATTTGTACAAACCTGGGGAGCATTAGGTTCGCAATGGGGAATTAACAAAACCATGGCTCAGATTCATGCACTATTAATGGTGTCAAGCGAAGCGGTTTCTATGGAAGATGTAATGGAAGAATTGCAAATTTCTAGAGGAAATGCCAGTATGAATTTGAGAGCTCTAATGGATTGGGGAATTGTGTATAAAGAATACAAAGCAGGAGAAAGAAGAGAGTTTTTTACTGCCGAAAAAGATTTAGACGAATTAGCCGTTAAAATTGCAAGAGAAAGAAGCAAGAGAGAAATTAAGCCTGCGCTTAAAATCTTAAAGGAAGTTTCCTCTATTAAAGCTTCTGATTCTATAGAAGAAAAACACTTTATAGATCAAACAACAAAACTATATGACTTTGTATTAAAAGCAGATAATGTGCTTGACAAAATCACAGAATACAAAGACAATTGGCTGACCAAATTAGTTGTCAAATTTATGAAATAGAAAAAAAATTTAATAAAATGTTTCAATATTTTCTGAAACTTTAAAAATAAATATAATCATGAAAAACTTAAACTATCTCAATTACTTTTTTGTAGGAACGCCAATACTACTAATCCTAACAGGAACTTTATTCGCAAAAAGTTTAGGAGCATTCATCGGATTTGGTATATTATTTTTAATCCTTACCGGTGTATTCCAAATTATTACTGGAATTTCATTGCTACTTGATCAACCAAAGGATAAATTGCTACAAGTATATATTTCCTTAGTAGTACTGTTTTTTTTGACATTTACTTTTAACTTAAATATTCTAAAAAGCGATATCCTCTACTTTATTTTAATTCCTGTGCCACCAATCCTTGCTATTTATTTTTCAGTACTAATTTATACAAAACAACAATCATGAGTTTCTTAAGTGCAAAATGGGAAAATTTAGCTTTAATCAATTATGAAATTGATGCTGAAATACTAGAAAAATATATTCCGTTAGGAACAGAATTAGATTTTCATAACGGAAAATGTTACGCTAGTTTGGTTGCTTTTATGTTTAAAGAAACCAAAGTATTAGGGATTAAATTTCCTTTACACATTAATTTTGAAGAAGTCAATCTTCGGTTTTATGTAAAACGTTTTGAAAATGGAAACTGGAAACGTGGCGTGGTTTTTATAAAAGAAATTGTTCCAAAAAAAGCAATCACAATCATAGCAAATACTTTGTATCATGAACATTATGAAACTCAGCAAATGAGACATTGCAATACTGAAAATGAATTTAGTAAAACCTTTAGCTATGAATGGTTAGTAGATAAAAAATGGAATACAATTCAATTACAAACTGACAAAGAATACAAAGCAATTGAAATCGACTCAGAAGCTGAATTTATAACGGAACATTATTTTGGTTATACGAAATACAACAACCAAAAAACTTTTGAATATGAAGTTAGACATCCCAGATGGGAACAATTAGAAGTTAAAAATTTAGAGCTTGATGTTGACTTTACCAGGAATTACGGAACTGACTTTTCCGTTTTACAAAATGCAAAACCATCTTCTGTATTTTTAGCAAAAGGATCAGCTGTGACTGTCGAAAACAAAAAAACCATAACTCATGAAAACGCTAGAAAACCAAACCTTACTCTATGATATTGATTGCCCTTTGTGTCAAGTGTACACGAGTGCTTTCATCAAAGTAGAGATGCTAGACCAAAACGGTCGCAAATCTTATAATCAAATGAGCGAGGAAGAGCAAGTTTTTGTAGATGTAAAACGGGCGTCAAATGAAATAGCATTAATTGACAATAAAAATAAAACTGTAGTTTACGGAATCGATAGTTTGCTAAAAGTGATTGGATTTTCTTTTCCTTGGATCGAAAAAATTGGAAACATAAAACCCTTTAAATACCTTTTAAAAAAACTTTATTCTTTTATATCCTATAATCGCAAGGTCATTATTCCCAGTAAAAAAAAAGAAAAACAACCATTACAATGCGTACCAGACTTCAATTATAAATACCGATTTTTATTTATTGGTTTCGCAACGCTAGTTACAACAATTGTTTTATATAATTATTCTGCTCTCTTTACGAGTTTACCAAAAGCAAATACATTTAGAGAATTGCTGATTGCTTTAGGACAACTATTTTTTCAAAGTATATTTATCTTGAAGTTAAAAAAAGAAACAATTGTAAATTATGCCGGAAATTTAATGACTATTTCCTTAATGGGTTCCCTATTGCTGTTGCCTACATTATTAGTGCAAAGTATTTATACTATGCCACAAACAGTGCTTTTAATCTGGTTTTCACTCACAGCTTTGATCATGTTCATCGAGCATTTTAGAAGAATTAAAATACTGCAACTTCCAACTTATCTTTGTGTAACATGGGTTATTTATAGAATTATCATTTTATTACTAATTTTGAATTTTTAAAAATCATGAATAAACTTATCATCGCAGCAGGAACTGGTTTTTTAGGCCAAAGCTTAATCAATCACTTTAAAAATAAATTTGAAGAGATCGTTATTTTAACTAGAGGAAAATCCAGAAATAGTGACGGATTAAAATATGTTAATTGGGATGCAAAAACATTTTCAGGTTGGGAAACCGAATTAGAAAACACAACTGTTTTAATTAATCTTGCCGGAAAATCTGTTGATTGTCGCTATACAAAAGAAAATCAGAGAGAAATTCTGTTATCCCGAATCGAAAGCACTAAAATTTTGAATCAAGCTGTTTTAGATTGTAAAAATCCACCTAAACATTGGCTGAATTCATCAACCTCAACCATATATCGTTTTTCTTTAGATAAACAAATGGATGAAGTAGATGGCGAAATAGGAAATGATTTCTCTATGAACGTAGCGCAATCGTGGGAAAAAGCATTTTTTAAATCGGAAACGCCAAAAACTCTTAAAACTGCTTTACGAACTTCTATCGTTTTAGGAAAAAATGGAGGTGCTTTACTGCCTATAAAAATGTTAGCAAAAATTGGTTTTGGAGGAAAACAAGGAAAAGGAAATCAGTTTATCAGTTGGATACACGAAATAGATTTTGCGAGAGCGATTGATTTTATAGTTGAAAAAGAAATGATTGGCGTTGTTAATATTGTTTCACCAAAACCCATCGCCAATAAAGATTTTATGTCAGTACTACGCAAAGTTATTGGTGCTCCTTTTGGGATTCCAATAAGTGAATCATTATTAAAACTTGGCGCAGTATTTATCAGAACCGAATCAGAATTAGTGTTAAAGAGTAGAAATGTGATTCCAAAACGATTGCAAGAAAATGGATTCCAATTTGACTTTGACACCTTAGAAAAAGCATTAAAAGACTTAGTTTAGATGACCAAAATATTTTTAAAAACCGAAATAAACGGATTAAAGTCAATTGTTTTTGATCTGTCAAGAAACATTGATGTTCATAAAAAATCTGTAAGGCTTACAAATGAAACTGCCATTGATGGTGTACAATCAGGTTTGATAAATTATAAAGAAACAGTAACTTGGAGAGGCAAACATTTCGGATTTTATTTAACTCATAAAAGCAGAATAACTCAAATGAAACTTTACGACTATTTTGTGGATGAAATGGAAGAAGGAAAATTCAATTCCTTTAAACACGAACACCTATTTAAAGAAAAAAACGGAGTAACGTTAATGGAAGATATAATTACTTATGAAGTTCCTTTTGGTTTTTTTGGTAGACTATTTGATTTTTTTATTTTGAAGAAGCATTTAATAAACCTTATTGAGGAAAGAAATAAGTTTTTGAAAGAAATAACAGAGCATCTGTAAATAGAAATATTGTTGAGTTTTAATCAATGATTAATTTTGAATTGCTTATCCTTAACTGTCTAAATAAAAACAACCATTAACCACCAAAAAATTGGAACTGCTTCGACCCAAAAAGAAGTGTAATATTTAGACTTTTTATGACTCGCAAATAGCAAAAAAAGAGAAAGCAAAACCACTAAAACAAAATTTACAACTAATTGCTTTTGATCAAAGTTACTTTTAAATAATTCTAAAAAATAAAACACAACCATTAAAACCCATCCTAAAATTTTAGTTTTTTTGACCCCAATTTGTTGCGGAACCGTTTGTAAATGTGGATCATCTTTGGCAAGATCAAGAATTTCAAAAACCAAAATTAAAACAAAAATCAAGATAAATCTTTGTAGGCATTTAAGAAAAAAATCAGCTGTAATATCTATTTCCGCATTTACTATTGGCAATGCAAGTGTTACTCCTACCCAACACAGTGACACAATATAAATTTTGACCCCAGCCCAATTTCGAGCATTTTTACGATTTGGAAAAAAAGGAAGCGTGTACAATAAAGTGACACTTAAAAAAGTAATGGCTATAATTTGAGTAATTCTTTGCAGTTGAAAAAAATAATACGCAACAAACACAAGCGAAATAATACTGAGTAAAATAATCATTTTAAGTTCTTTGCGTATATTATTTTTCTTGCTCCGAGCCAATGCATCATATTTTACAAAATTATAACCTACCACAGTCCCAAAAAAAGCAAAGTTTGCAACTGGCTCTTCGTAAGGTATGTGGAACATGTGTTGGGTCATTTTTACTAGTGCATAACACGATAAAGCCACGTGAATACTACTATTAATATAAAAATCTAATACAAGTTTAAAAATCTTCATTAGACAAAATTAATCAAAGTGTTAATAAGAACGTGTTTTAGTTGAAAAATTCACAGAAAATCAACTCAAAAAAGACAAATTATCGCATATTAATATTTAATTTTACCGCTTGTAAAAACAAGAAACACACAACCCATTTTATATATAATGAAAACAGACGCTTTTGCATTAAGACACATCGGTCCAAGAGACAATGATTTAGAACACATGCTTAAAACAATTGGAGCAGAATCGCTAGATCAATTGATCCAGGAAACTATTCCAAGTGATATCCGTTTAAAATCTGATCTAGACCTTGAACCTGCTATGACCGAATATGAGTTTGCAAATCATATCACTCAATTAGGGAATAAAAATAAAATGTTCCAATCGTATATCGGTTTAGGATACAACGCCGCTATTATCCCTGCTGTTATTCAAAGAAATGTTTTTGAAAATCCAGGATGGTACACGGCTTACACACCATATCAAGCAGAAATTGCGCAAGGTCGTTTAGAAGCAATTCTAAATTTCCAAACAATGGTTATCGAATTAACAGGAATGGAAATTGCTAATGCTTCTCTTCTTGATGAAGCAACTGCAGCAGCTGAAGCAATGGCATTATTATTTGATGTACGAACTCGCGATCAAAAGAAAGCCAACGTATGTAAGTTCTTCGTTTCTGATGCTATTCTACCACAAACATTATCGGTTTTGCAAACCCGTTCTACTCCTATTGGTGTAGAATTAGTTGTTGGAGATCACCAAAAATTTGATTTTTCTTCAGAATTTTTTGGAGCAATTCTACAATATCCAGGAAAATTTGGCCAAGTATACGACTATGCAGATTTCATCGCTAAAGCGGCCGAAAACGAAATTAAAGTAGCCGTTGCAGCTGATATTTTAAGTTTAGCTAAATTAACTCCTCCAGGCGAAATGGGAGCAGCAGTTGTTTTAGGAACTACACAACGTTTCGGAATTCCGTTAGGATACGGAGGACCGCACGCAGCTTACTTTGCTACTAAAGATGAATACAAACGAAGCATGCCCGGAAGAATCATTGGTGTAACTATTGATACCAACGGAAATCGTGCGCTTCGTATGGCATTACAAACACGTGAACAACACATCAAACGTGATAAAGCGACTTCAAATATTTGTACGGCCCAGGTTTTATTATCTGTAATGGCAGGAATGTATGCCGTTTATCATGGACCAAAAGGATTAAAATATATTGCTAGCAAAGTACATGCTTCTGCAGTGACATTGGCAAACACATTAGAAAAAATAGGTTTTGAGCAAACAAACACAGCCTTCTTTGATACAATTGTAGTAAAAGCTGATGCTCAAAAAGTAAAAGAAATTGCAGTTCAAAACGAAGTAAACTTTTATTATATTGATGAAAATACGATTTCAATCTCATTGAATGAAACCACAAGTATTGCTGATTTGAATAAAATTGTTACTATTTTCGCTTCCGCAAAAGGGACTCAGGCAATAAAAATTGAAAGTTTATCTCAAACCAATCATTTTCCAGAAAGCATCGAAAGAACTTCAACGTTCTTAGAGCATGATGTTTTTACAAAACACCATTCTGAAACCGCTTTAATGCGTTACATCAAAATGTTAGAGCGTAAAGATTTAGCGTTGAATCATTCTATGATTTCTTTGGGATCTTGTACTATGAAATTGAATGCTGCATCAGAAATGTTACCTTTAAGTAATGCACAATGGAACAACATTCACCCATTTGCACCTTTAGATCAAGCTCAAGGATACCAAGAAATGCTTGCTAAATTAGAGCAACAATTAAATGTAATTACAGGTTTTGCTGGAACTACATTACAACCTAATTCTGGTGCTCAAGGAGAATATGCAGGACTTATGGTTATCCGTGCGTATCACCAATCAAGAGGAGATCATCACAGAAATATTGCTTTGATTCCATCATCAGCTCACGGAACTAATCCAGCTTCTGCAGCGATGGCAGGAATGAAAGTAGTGGTTACAAAAACATTAGAAAACGGGAATATCGACGTAGAAGATTTACGTGCAAAAGCAATTTTACACAAAGACAATCTTTCTTGTTTGATGGTTACTTACCCATCTACCCATGGAGTTTTTGAAAGTGCTATTAAAGAAATCACCCAATTAATTCACGATAATGGTGGTCAAGTATACATGGATGGTGCAAATATGAATGCACAAGTTGGATTAACAAATCCAGCAACTATTGGCGCAGACGTTTGCCACTTAAACCTACACAAAACATTCGCTATTCCTCACGGTGGTGGAGGTCCAGGTGTTGGTCCAATATGTGTTGCTCAACAATTAGTGCCGTTTTTACCTACAAATCCAGTAATACCAACTGGTGGCGAAAATGCAATTACAGCTATTTCGGCTGCACCTTGGGGTTCAGCATTAGTTTGTTTGATTTCTTACGGATATATCTGTATGTTGGGCGCTGAAGGTTTGAAACAATCAACAGAATATGCAATATTAAACGCTAACTATATTAAGGAGAAATTAAACGGTCATTATGACACTTTATACTCTGGTGAAATGGGTCGTGCCGCACATGAGATGATTTTAGAATGTCGTCCGTTTAAAGAAAAAGGAATTGAAGTAACTGATATCGCAAAACGATTGATGGATTACGGTTTCCACGCTCCAACTGTTTCGTTCCCTGTTGCAGGAACTTTAATGATCGAACCTACAGAAAGTGAAAACTTAGAAGAATTAGATCGTTTTTGTGACGCAATGATCGCTATCAGAAAAGAAATTGAAGAAGCTACACTAGACAATTCCAATAATGTGTTGAAAAATTCTCCACATACTTTAGCAATGGTAACGACTGATAATTGGAATTTCCCATACAGTCGTGAAGAAGCAGCATTTCCACTAGATTATATTTCTGAAAATAAATTCTGGCCTACTGTTCGTCGAGTTGATGAAGCTTATGGCGATAGAAATTTAAACTGTTCATGCGCTCCAATTGAAGCCTACATGGAAAGCTAAAATAAATCATAAAATGTCTCGAGAAATCGGGACATTTTTTTTACAATTAATTCAAATTCTAATTTAAAAAAAACAGTTATTTGAAGAAATTTGAATCTTTCAATATTTAAAAAAATAGCAAAAATTAAACTCAAATTGTTTTTTTGGACTTAAAACAATTACCCTAATAAAATCACACTATTATTAGTAATTTATAACAAAATATTTAATATTTTAGCTTAAAACTTACAATTTAACAATTATATGCACGCATAGTAAATATTGTGATAGTAATAATTTTTTTATGTTTAAATTAGCATAAATTTTGGAAATAAAAGCAATGAAAATAAAAATAACCGGAATAGGAAGTTACATCCCTGAGAAAAAAATTAGTAATGCAGATTTTAGTAATCATTTGTTTTTAAACGAAGACGGAACTGCATTTGGCTATCCTAATGACGTTGTAATTAATAAATTCAAAGGAATTACCGGAATAGAGAAAAGACGTTACGCGGAGGACCATTACAGTTCTTCTGATTTAGCCTTTTTCGCTTCTCAAAAAGCAATTGAAAATGCAAAAATAGATCCAGAAACGATTGATTATATCATATTTGCACACAATTTTGGTGATGTAAAAAAAGGAGCTATTCAATCTGATATGATCCCTAGTTTAGCAACACGAGTTAAACATAAACTACAAATAAAAAATCCAAAATGTGTGGCTTACGATATTCTTTTTGGATGTCCAGGATGGATTGAAGGTGTACTTCAAGCTAATGCATTTATAAAATCTGGTATGGCTAAACGTTGTTTAGTAATAGGTTCTGAAACATTATCAAGAGTTGTTGATGATCATGATAGAGATTCTATGATTTATTCGGATGGTGCGGGAGCATCAATAATAGAAGCTTCAGATGATGAATCCGGACTACTTTCTTACGAAAGCGGAACTTACGCAATGGATGAAGCAAATTTTTTATATTTTGGAAAATCCTACAATCCAGAATTAGATCCCGACACGAGATACATAAAAATGCACGGTCGTAAAATTTACGAGTTTGCCTTAAATACTGTTCCAGCGGCAATGAAAAATTGTTTAGAAAAAAGTGGATTAGGTATTGATGACGTCAAAAAAATTCTGATTCACCAAGCTAATGAAAAGATGGACGAAGCAATCATTCATCGTTTTTATAAGTTACATGGCAAACCAGTTCCTAAGGACATAATGCCAATGAGTATTCATGAATTAGGAAACAGCAGCGTTGCTACAGTACCTACACTTTTCGATTTATTAATTAGAAACGAAATAAAAGATCAAACTATAAGCAAAGGAGATATTCTTTTATTTGCATCGGTTGGAGCAGGAATGAATGTAAACGCTTTTATATATAGATATTAATAAAAAATATAGTTGCATATTATATTAAATAAGCACCAAAAAATAGTTAAATAATATGCTAGTTACCGATTTTCAAAAATAGCTATTATTACAATTCCTCAATAAAACTTGTTTTTCTAGAGTGCAAGAAAGCATCTTTTTATCGCTTTCTTGCATTCACAAACAAGCCCTCTTAAAATTTGATGGTTTTATCCCGAAGTATTGGGAGTAACTGAGTTAAAAAAACAAGAGTCAAAAACACTTTTATTAGTATATTTGCACCCTGGTTCTCGAATCTTCGGGAAGGCGCAAAATAAAAAGAACATGTACGAAAAAACGTTTCCTAATAAAAGATTCAAACACACTTTAGAATTTCTAAATAAACATATCAATAATTCAGCTACCATTTTAGATTTAGGTGTTGAAAATCCTTTTTCAAAAATAATGAAAGAAGATGGTTTTACCGTAAAAAACACAAGCGGTGAAGATCTAGATAATAATCAAAATGTTTTTCATTTAGAAAAAACAGATGTAGTAACTGCATTTGAAATTTTCGAACATTTATTAAATCCCTACACCATCTTAAACCAGATAAAATCAGACAAACTTTTTATTTCTATTCCGCTTCGTTTATGGTTTTCTCCTGCTTACAGAAGCAAAACTGATATGTGGGACAGACATTATCATGAATTTGAGGATTGGCAGCTGGATTGGCTCCTAGAAAAAACTGGATGGAAAATAATAGACAGTGAAAAGTGGACTAACCCAGTCAAAAAATTTGGAATTCGTCCACTATTAAGAAAATTTACTCCTAGATATTATATCGTTTATGCTGAGAGAATTAAGACCGCAGAATAATGATTTTTTATTTGAGTTTTTAGATCAGTTTTGAAAGAACTTAAAAACTACAATTAAAATCTAAAATTTATCAAATGAACTATTACATCGTTATACCTGCTCATAATGAAGAGGAATTTATTGCACTAACATTAGAGTCTTTAATTACTCAAACACTTTTGCCCAAAAAAATAGTAATCGTCAATGACAACTCTACTGATAAAACAGCCGAAATTGTTATGGCTTTTGCCAAAGAAAATCCATTTATTTCATTGCTAGAAAAGAAATCAAGTGCTATTCATTTACCAGGAAGCAAAGTCATTCAGGCTTTTCAAGCAGGCTTTGAAACTTTAGACGATAATTATGATGTAATTGTAAAAGTAGATGCTGACTTAATTTTTCCAAATAATTATTTTGAAACGATTGACAAACATTTCAAATCAGATCCTACCATTGGAATGGTTGGTGGTTTTTGTTATATTGAGAAAAATGGCGATTGGATTTTAGAAAATCTCACAGATAAAGATCACATTCGCGGAGCTTTAAAAGCCTATAGAAAAGAAGTTTTTAAACAAATTGGCGGCCTAAAACCACAAATGGGCTGGGATACTGTTGATGAATTGTTGTGCAAATTTTACAATTGGAAAGTAGTTACCGATTCTTCCTTACATGTGAAGCACTTAAAACCAACAGGTGCTAATTACAATAAAACAGCCCGCTATAAACAAGGAGAAGCATTTTACACTTTAGGTTACGGTTTTATAATTACAGGAATCGCAGCTGCAAAACTGGCGATGATGAAGAAAAAACCATTGTTATTTTTAGATTATATCAAAGGATTTTGGAAAGCAAAATTAGCCAAAACACCCTTAATGGTTACCGAAGAACAAGCAAAATTCATTCGTAATTACCGATTAAAAAAAATGAAAGAGAAGCTTTTCTAGTGAAAACTAACCGCTCTTAACCAATTACTCATAACTATTTTTGTAATTTAGCCCATATTCACAAAACTATGATGCTCATTCGATATATATCACAAATAGGAAGGTACTTCCTGATGCTTAAAGAAATTTTTAACAAACAAACCAAATGGTCCGTTATGAAGAGTTTAATCTTCAAAGAAATTGACGACTTGATAATTGGATCTCTTGGTATTGTAGCTTTCATTTCCTTCTTTGTAGGAGGAGTAGTTGCCATCCAAACAGCACTAAATTTAACTAATCCGTTAATTCCCAAATATCTTATTGGTTTTGCCACAAGGCAATCCGTAATATTAGAGTTTGCACCCACCTTTATTTCTGTAATTATGGCAGGAAAAATGGGTTCTTTTATCACTTCTAGTATAGGAACTATGCGTGTTACAGAACAAATTGATGCGTTAGAGGTTATGGGAGTTAATGCTTTAAATTACCTTGTTTTCCCTAAAATAATTGCATTATTACTCTATCCATTTCTAATTGGTATAGCAATGTTTCTGGGTATTCTTGGTGGATGGATGGCTGGTGTATATGGAGGTTTTATCTCAAGCCAGGAATTCATTAATGGAACACAAATGGATTTCATTCCTTTTCATGTGATCTATGCCTTTATAAAAACATTAATTTTCGCGATGTTATTAGCAACAATTCCTTCTTTTCATGGTTATTACATGAAAGGTGGCGCACTTGAAGTAGGTAAAGCGAGTACGGTTTCTTTTGTTTGGACATCAGTTTCAATCATACTTTTCAATTATATATTAACACAACTGTTGCTAGGATCATGATAGAAGTAAAAAACATAGAAAAATCATTTGGTGAAAATAAAATCCTTAAAGGTATTTCTACAGTTTTTGAAACTGGGAAAACCAATTTAATTATAGGACAAAGTGGGTCAGGGAAAACTGTATTGCTAAAAAGTCTTTTAGGAATTCACACTCCTGAGTCAGGAACAATTGAATTTGATGGTAGAATCTATTCTGAATTAGGTGCCGATGAAAAGAGAGATCTTAGAACTGAAATAGGAATGGTTTTTCAGGGAAGTGCCTTGTTTGACTCAATGACTGTTGCCGAAAATGTGGGCTTCCCGTTAAGAATGTTTACCAAAGACAATAAAGCTAAAATAAAAGAGCGTGTTGACTTTGTATTAGAAAGAGTCGCATTAAAAGATGCTCATCATAAACTACCCTCTGAAATATCAGGTGGAATGCAAAAAAGAGTTGCAATCGCTCGTGCTATTGTGAACCGTCCAAAATACCTGTTTTGTGATGAACCCAACTCCGGTCTTGACCCAAATACATCAACATTAATTGACAATTTAATCAAAGAAATTACCGAAGAATACGACATAACAACCGTGATTAATACTCATGATATGAATTCTGTTATGGAGATTGGAGATAATATTTTATTCCTGAAAGACGGCCTTAAAGCTTGGCAAGGAACAAAAGAAGAAATTTTCAAGACAGATAACGAAGCTGTAGTTGCCTTTGTATATTCATCTAATCTATTTAGAAAAGTAAGGGAAGCGTATTTAAAAGGATAAAAAAATAAAAATTAATTTAGTTTTCAATTTTATAATTCCAGTTTTTACTGCTGTGTTTTTTTCCTATTAAAGGCACAATGATGAATACAGAACCATAAATAAGAGGAACAGTTCCTACAGAGGCGAGATAACTACCCGAATTCAATAAAATAGTACCAACTATAGCTAAAACACTACCGTTTGCTACAGAAATAGGTGTTAATATAGTAGAGAAGTTTGAAGCTCTTCTAATTTTTATGATAGAATCAAGATTTATTTCAACTTCTTTTATAATTATTGTATCTTGGTTTAAGATCGTAAAATGTCCAGCAATTTTTTTACCATTGTTGAGTGTTATTTTTATTCTTCTATTCTCGGGTAGATAGGTTTGTCTATTTCCTTTTTTTGACATTAAATAAATCCCACGTTTTTGCGAATAACTAAAGCAAAACGTTACTAGTAAAAAAAGAATCATTAAATATTTTTTCATCTTGAGAGGCTGCAAATTAATGTAAGCCAAATATAATGAATTTAAATACTTAGAAATTTTTCTTACAAATAAAACTCTGTAATCATTTACTTTTAAAGAGCCTAATTGGTTTTCAGTAATTCTACTTCTGCGTTAGGATTAAATAAATACATTTTACCAGAACTAATTTCTAAACATTCAAAACGTTTAGTTCGAACTGCTATTTTCTTAAAAACTTTCCCATTCTGTATTCTAAAAACACTGCCATAAGGGAGCTCAAAAACGTAGTTCATATCATTTTGCTGATCAAACTGTTTTAATGCTAATGCCAAAGTTGCATCAGTATCACTACTTGCAGTTGGATTTTTAAAATGTCTTGCCAATAAAGGCAATAAATGATTTGGAAAAATCTCTGGCCTAATATAAGGAATCATTAATCGTTGGAAAGAATATTTCCATTCTACACCATGTGGTTTTATGTTTCGTCCAAATTTTTCAAAAGCCACTAGATGTGAAATTTCATGAATCAGTGTAATTAAAAATTTATATTTATTTAAATTAGAATTGACTGTTATTTCATGCTTGCCATTCAATCCTTTTCGGTAATCACCATGACGTGTCTGTCGCTCATTGACGATCTTAAGATGTACTTGATTGGCGACAATTAAATCAAAAACTGGTTTTACAGCATGCTCGGGAAGATATCTTGCTAGTGTTTCACTCAAAACAGATTACTTTTTATGGGTTGGTCGACGAAACTTGCAACACTTTTCCATTGAAATATTTATTTCCTGTAAGAGTGAAATTATAAATATAATCGGCCATTTCATTAGCAGAAATGGGTGCTTGATAACCGGGAAAAGCTTCTTCTAACATTTCTGTTTGAACAGATCCTAAAGCAAGAACATTAAAAGAAATACCACGCTCTTTGTATTCTTCGGCTAATAATTCCATAAGTGTAATTACGGCTCCTTTACTAGAACTATAAGCAGCAAGTCCCGCAAATTTAAGGCTTCCTTGAATCCCTCCCATAGAACTAATAGCTACAACATGACTGTTTTTTTGTAAATAAGGTAAACCAATACGAGTTAAATTAGCCACAGCAAAAACATTTACTTTGTAGATGTTCTCAAAATCCTCTTGAGTTGTTTCTAAAAATGGTTTTAAAATCAAACTACCTGCATTGTGAATGATGGCATCTATTTGTTTCCAGGTTTTAGAAACAAAATCACTAACTTTAGCTAGTTCCAATTCATTAGATAAATCAACGGATAGACAAGTGATATTTTTGTTCCCCAGTAAAGTCTGTGGAACTTTTCTAGAAATAGCTAAAACTTGATGTCCAGCATTTGCAAATTGCAGGGCTAATTCATGACCTATTCCTCTACTCGTTCCTGTAATTATAATATTTTTCATAAAGCAAAAATAAGTAAAATTGACAAAACAGCAGTACTTAAAACTCAGGATTGTTTTTTGATTTTAGAGTGAGTAATATTATAATTTTGGTTAATTTTGATACAACGCGCTTACAAAAATAAAAATTAAATGAAGGATAACATAAATTTTGAAATAGCTACACTAAAAGACATCGATGGCGTACTAGCACTACAAGAATTATATTTAGTTTCTAATTTATCAGAAGAAGACAAAAAAGGTGGATTTGTTACTACCCCATTTACTATCGCTCAATTAACAGAAGTTATTGAAGCCCAAAATCTATTTGTTACAAAAGACAATGGTATAATTATCGCTTATATTTTTACGGGAAGTTGGACATTTTTTGCTCAATGGCCGATTTTTGAACACATGATAACATTACTTACTGACCTTAATTTTTTAGACTTTAGTTTTACAACAACAAATAGTTTTCAATACGGACCAGTATGCATTCATAAGGATTACAGAGGAAAAGGCTTGATCCTTCCTTTCTTTGAATTCATGAGAATAAACATGATGAACAAATATCCATTGAGTCTAACATTTATCAATAAAACGAATATTCCATCTCGTAAAGCGCATACTGAAAAACTAAAATGGAACATTATTGCTGATTTTAATTTCAATAACAATGAATATTACATTTTAGCTTATGATATGAATCAAAAGGTTTAGTACGAGTTGAATTTACAATTATTTATTTCCGTTTAAAGTACATAGAAATATTTAATAGGCACGACGCCACTAAGTGATCTAAATTAGTTGTATTTTTTTACCATCTAGAGTATTAAGTTTCACAAGACTTAAACAACTTAATTCCTTTAATGGTTTTATAAAGTTTCATGGTTGACTCTTTTATAAATATAAATCGTTTTACAACTTCGATTTGCGTATTTGTTCTTTGAAAAGAAACAAAAAAAAGAACTAAAAAAACCCTTTCTAACCAAATTAGAAAGGGTTTTCGTTATATAAAAAAGAAGGTTTTAAGAAACCAAACCTCTAGAAATTACAATTCTTTGAATCTCTGAAGTACCTTCATAAATTTGTGTAATTTTAGAATCACGCATCATTCTCTCCACATGATATTCAGCAACATATCCGTTACCACCATGAATTTGAACAGCTTCATTAGCAACTTCAAGCGCAATCTCTGACGCATATAATTTTGCCATTGCTCCAGAATGTGCAATATCTTTACCTTCATCTTTTTCGCAAGCAGCTTTCATTACTAATAATTTTGCTGCAGTAACTTTAACGTACATATCCGCTAATTTAAAAGCAATTGCTTGGTGCTGAAAAATTTCTTTACCAAAAGCTTTTCGTTCTTGAGCATATTTTAAAGCAATTTCATAAGCTCCGGTTGCAATTCCTAAAGCTTGCGACGCAATTCCTATTCTTCCGCCATTCAATACATTCATAGCAAATGCAAAACCAAAACCATCTTCGCCAATTCTATTTTCTTTTGGAACTTTCACATCATTAAACAACAAAGAGTGAGTGTCACTTCCGCGAATTCCCATTTTTCTTTCTTTTGGTCCAATATCAAAACCAGCCCAACCTTTTTCAACTATAAATGCATTTATTCCTTTATGCTTTTTTTCTACATCAGTTTGTGCTATCACTAAATACGTAGATGCAGTTGATCCATTTGTAATCCAGTTTTTTGTACCGTTCAACAAATAATGGTCTCCCATATCAATTGCTGTAGTCTTTTGCGAAGTGGCATCACTACCAGCTTCTGGCTCAGAAAGACAAAAAGCGCCAATTACTTCCCCTTTTGCAAGTGGCACTAAATATTTCATTTTTTGTTCTTCGTTACAGTATTTTTCCATACCTGCACAAACAAGCGAATTATTTACCGACATGATCACTGCAGCTGAAGCGTCTACTTTAGCAATTTCAGTCATGGCCAACACATACGAAACACTATCTAAACCCGAACCACCATATTTAGGATCTACCATCATTCCCATAAAACCAAGTTCAGCCATCATTTTGACTTGCTCGGTAGGGAATTTAGAATGTTCATCCCTTTCTATAACTCCTGGTAATAATTCTGCAACAGCAAAATCTTTAGCAGCTTGTTGAATCATTATTTGTTCTTCGGTTAGATTAAAATCCATATTATTATTGTAAATTAAATGTTCTTAAATTTGATCCTCAAAAGTAATTATTTAATATCAAATTTCAAACGATTTCGTGAATTTAGCTATTGTTTAAACAAAACTTTGTGATCGAAGAAGCCTTGCATTGCAACTCATTAAGCAAGACAATTTGATCTAAAAGCGAAACTGATAAAACAATCATAAAATAAGCCCTCCATTTCTTAAACAAAACATTCAAACAAAATAGTGTTTCTCATTTCTTTTAAATGAAACAATTCGTTTGTTTGGCGATAATTTTCAATAATATTGTTCCATAATCCCATACAAAGAAGTTGTTTAAAATGGTAAAAACTACACTAATTCACATTAGAGCTCTTCAAAAGAAATATTAAAACTACAAATCCCGGTGATTAAAAAAGTATTATGAGTCTATAAATTTTACAGTCTAGTAATGTTTATGGGATATAAGTTAGTATTTTTTATTTTTTAAGCTAAAATTAAACATATTCATTAATTGTAACTTTTTTTAAAGAAAATAATTACTTTTATTGTAAGTTTATAGTAAATTTGCAGGTCAATTTTAAAATTGAATAAAAAACTTAAATCCCTTAATATGAAAAAAATAGTAGCATTATTAACGATTATTATCACATTACAATTTACTAACGCAACTGCTCAAAACAAATTCGTTGTTAATGGTGTTGAAATTCCAAGAACATTAGAGTTTAAAGGAAAAAAATTATCCTTAAATGGAATTGGACAACGTTCAAAATTTTTTACTGAACTTTATATTCAAGCATTGTACTTAACCGTTTTATCTCAAGATGCTAAACAAATTTTAGATAGTGAACTTGAAATGGCAATTGCATTACATGTATCATCGGGATTGATTACTTCAAAAAAACTGTCTAAGGCTTTAGAAAAAGGGATGGAAAAATCAGTTGGAGAAAAAGGGATCCTGAAATTTGCTAAAGAACTTAAAGAATTGGAAGATTTATTGAGTACTGAGGAAACTAAAAAAGGAGATGTATTTGAACTAGCCTTTAATCCGGACGACCAATCGTTATGGATTACTAAGAACAAGAACTACAAAGGAAAAATCACTGGATTAGAATTTAAAAAAGCATTTTACGGAATATGGTTATCTGAAAACCCTGTAGACAAAACATTAAAAGAAGATTTGTTAGGAAAATTCTAAAAAGATTCTTTTTTGTTTTTTTTGAATATTAAGCAATTCGAACGATTCCTTTTTTATATTTGCGTAAATTAAACATATCGCAAAAAATGAAAGATTTATTGAATAAATTCGAAAATAAAGAGCCTGAAATAGTTTTCCATTGGAAAGATGCTGAAACAGAAGCAGAAGGATGGACAGTAATTAACTCATTACGTGGTGGTGCTGCCGGTGGTGGAACACGTATGAGAAAAGGCTTGGATATGAATGAGGTTTTGTCCTTGGCAAAAACTATGGAAGTGAAATTTTCTGTTTCTGGTCCTGCAATTGGAGGAGCTAAATCTGGAATAAATTTTGACCCTAGTGATTCCAGAAAAAAAGGAGTTTTACAACGTTGGTTTAAAGCTGTTTCGCCTTTATTAAAAAGTTATTATGGAACTGGAGGAGATTTAAATGTAGATGAAATCCACGAAGTAATTCCAATGACTGAAGAATGCGGTATATGGCACCCACAAGAAGGTGTTTTTAACGGACACTTTAAACCGACAGAAGCCGATAAAATCAATAGAATTGGACAATTACGTCAAGGAGTTGTAAAAGTCATTGAAAATCCTAAATATTCTCCAGATATTCTTCGTAAATATACCGTTGCTGATATGATTACTGGTTTTGGTGTTGCCGAAGCTGTACGTAATTATTATGATATTTATGGCGGTGATGTAAAAGGAAAAAAAGCTATTATACAAGGTTTTGGAAATGTAGGTTCAGCTGCAGCTTATTATTTGGCCGGAATGGGCGCTAAAATAATTGGGATTATCGACCGAGATGGTGGAATAATAAATGAGAATGGATATACATTTGAAGAAATAAAAGATTTTTATCTTGCTAAGGATGGAAATAAATTAGTTGCCGCAAACATGATTCCTTTTGAAGAAATCAATCAAAAAATCTGGACTATAGGTGCAGAGATATTTACTCCTTGCGCTGCTTCTAGATTGGTTACTCAATCTCAAATTGACAGCTTAATCGCTAATGGTCTTGAAGTAATTTCTTGTGGTGCAAATGTACCGTTTGCAGACACAGCTATCTTTTTTGGGCCAATAATGGAAGATATAGACAGAAAAGTAAGTCTGATTCCTGATTTTATTTCTAATTGTGGAATGGCTCGTGTTTTTGCTTACTTCATGGAGAAAAGAGTAGAAATGACTGATGATGCAATTTTTCAGGATACCTCAGAAACGATCAAAAATGCTATGAAAAAGACGTATGCTCTAAATAGCTCAAAAACAAATATTAGTGCTACTGCTTTCGAAATTGCTTTAAAACAGTTAGTATAATCCTATTGATTATCTTCGATTTAATCGTTGATAAACTATAATTAAACGAGCCAGTTTGATACACATTGTTTGAGACAATAGTATTAAACTGGCTTTTTTTTATAAAATAAATCAAAAACTGTAAAAATATTTCGAACGTTAATTTTAATATTAATTAATAGCAATTTTTATAATATATTAGCGTTTTCATAATAAATAAAATTTCTATGAGTCTATTGTTACAAGCGGACAGCTTATCTGTTGCAAAAGAAGGTTTAGTTGATGCAGTCCCTGTTGAAAAAACTTTATCTATAATCGAATTACTAACTAGCGGAGGATTAGCAGGTCAAATAATTATGACCTCGTTATTCTTAATGTTCTTCGTTGCTTTATACCTCTATTTTGAAAGATTAATGGCTATAAATGCTGCTTCCAAAATTGATCCTGGATTTATGTCTCAAATTAAAGACAACATTAAAAACGGACGTATTGACAACGCTAAAATAGCATGCGCTCACTATAAATCTCCTGTTGCCAGATTAATCGAGAAAGGTATTTCCCGCATTGGCAAACCTTTAGACGACATTAATACGGCTATTGAAAATGCAGGAAAACTTGAAATTTACAAACTTGAAAAAAATGTAAGCATGCTTGCTACTATTTCTGGAGCAGGACCAATGACTGGTTTTTTAGGAACTGTTGTCGGAATGATTCAAGCTTTTCATAAAATGGCCAGTTCTGGAGGACAAATAGAAGTAGGTGCACTTTCTGAAGGGATTTATACCGCCATGACAACTACTGTAGTAGGATTAGTAGTGGGAATTATTGCTTATGTTGGGTACAATCACTTAGTAGTAAAAACAGATAAAATTGTTCACCAGATGGAAGCCACTGCAGTTGACTTTCTAGACTTATTAAACGACCCTGCATAATTATGAATCTAAGAGGAAGAAATAAAGTTAGCGCCGAATTCAATATGTCATCCATGACCGATATTGTGTTTTTATTACTGATATTTTTTATGCTAACATCAACAATGGTAACGACTAATGCTTTAGATTTAGTTCTCCCAAAAGCAAAAGGTAAAACAGATAGCAATAAAAATATTTCTGTAAGTATAAATAAGGATTTGGAGTTTTTTATTGATAAAGAACCCGTATCCGAAACCGAATTAGAATCAAAATTATTATCCTTACTTTCTGCAGATAAAGAAAAAGCAATTATTTTAAGAGCTGAAGAAGGTGTACCTATCGAAAAAGCGGTTAATGTTTTAGATATAGCAAACAGAAATCAAATTAAAGTTGTTTTAGCAGTGAGGCCTAAATAGATTTAGCAGTCTTAAAAAAGATTTTTCTACATGAAATACATAGAAACAGAAGAAGAAAAAAAATCATTTGCAATCACATCAACCATTTTTGTGATTCTATTTATTTTGTTCTTTTATTTAGGATTAACTTCTTTAGATCCACCCCCCGAGAATGGAATCGCAATTAACTTTGGGACAACCGAATTTGGTTCAGGAAACATTCAGCCAACAGAAGCAATACAGTCTGAACCTAAAGCAGTTGCTGCAAAAGAGGCTGCGGCTAGTAATGAGGAAATCTTGTCACAGGATGTTGAAGAAGCTGTTGTTATAAAAGAAGCAAAAAAGAACAAACCAACTAAAGAAGCCGCCAAAGAAGAAGTTAAACCAAAACCAAAAGAAATTCCGAAACCTTCAAAAAGCACTTCGGATGCATTATCAAGTTTAATAAATGGCCCTAAATCAGATGGGAAAGCGCAAGGTGGTGAAGGAAATGACGATGTTGCAGGTGATAAAGGAAGCATAAACGGTAATCCATACGCCAACAGTTATTATGGATCAGGAAGTGGTAGCGGCAACGGAAGTGGTTGGGGATTAAATGGTAGAAGCATTAGTACTAGAGGAAAAGAAATTCAAAAATGCAATGAATTCGGAACCGTTGTTGTTCAAATCACTGTAAATAGAAATGGTAATGTTATTGCTGCTAAGTATACTAAAGGAACAACAAATACTAATCCTTGTTTAGTAGAACCTGCTTTAGCAACAGCACGAAAATATAAATGGCAACCCGATCCAAAAGCACCTGAAACCCAAATTGGTTTCATAACGGTTAATTTTAAAATAGGGGAATAATCATAACTATAAATAATAAAAACTCAAGTATCTTTGAGTTTTTATTATTTATAACCCTCATGAATTACCAAGAAACCACTCATTGGATGTTTGCACAACTACCAATGTACCAAACTCAAGGCGCATCTGCTTATAAAGAAGACTTAACTAATATCTTATTATTATCTGATCACTTAGGTAATCCTGAAAAGAAATTAAAATGCATACATGTAGCTGGAACTAATGGTAAGGGCTCTACGTCCCATATGTTATCTTCTATACTACAAGAAGCTGGTTATAATGTTGGCTTATATACCTCACCGCACTTAAAAGATTTTAGAGAAAGAATTAAGGTAAATGGTAAAGAAATTTCAGAAGATTTTGTTTGCTCCTTTATTGAACAACACAAATTTTACCTTGAAAAAGAAGCTTTTAGTTTTTTTGAAATGTCTGTTGGATTAGCTTTCGATTATTTTTCAAAAGAAAAGGTAGACATAGCAATTATTGAAGTGGGAATGGGCGGCAGATTGGATGCTACCAATATTATTGCTCCGCTTATCTCCGTTATCACTAATATAGGTTTAGATCACACTCAATTCCTCGGAAACACACTCGCCTCAATAGCTTTTGAAAAAGCCGGAATTATAAAACCATCAATTCCGGTAATTATTGGAGAATATACCGATGAAACAAAACCTGTGTTTTTGGCTAAAGCCAAAGAATGCCAATCCCAAATCTACTTTGCCTCTGATTTAATTTCTAATACCTATCCTTCTGATCTACTTGGCGATTACCAAGTAAATAACAAGAGAACGGTTTTGCAAACTATTAACGTTTTAAATCAAGAAAAAAAATACAGTATAAGTATAGATAACATTCAATCTGGATTCTTAAATGTGGTAAGAAATACAGGACTGCAAGGAAGGTGGCAACAATTAAGAGTATTTCCAAAAGTAATTTGCGACACAGCACATAATAAAGACGGGCTGAAAATTGCATTAAATCAAATCCAAAAAGAAACTTTTGACAACTTGCATATTGTTTTAGGAGTGGTAAATGATAAAGATTTAGAGGAAATACTCCCTTTATTTCCTAAAAAAGCAATTTATTATTTCTGTAAACCTAATCTTCCTCGTGGATTAGAAGCTTCTATTTTAAAACAGAAAGCTGACACTTATGAACTAAAAGGAGAAGTATACAATTCTGTTTCAGAAGCTTACAAAAAAGCCACACAAAGCGCTTTAGAATCTGACTTCATCTACATTGGAGGAAGCACTTTTGTAGTAGCAGAAATATTGTAATTTTTTTATTTTTTTTCTTGCACAATTAAAAAAGTGGCGTATATTTGCACACGCAATAACGGCAACGAAATTTGTCAAACTGCAAAAATAGGGCGATTAGCTCAGCTGGTTCAGAGCACCTCGTTTACACCGAGGGGGTCGGGGGTTCGAACCCCTCATCGCCCACAAAACTCCTTAAGAAATTAAGGAGTTTTTTTATGCCCTATTTTTTCGAATTAATCTACCTCTAGGAGCATCACCTGCATCAAGCACAATTTCAGAATGTAAAAATTCTGCAGCAAGTGCTGAACCTTTTACTTTAATAGCAGTGCGCTCTAACATCTCTTCTTCAAATGCATTCAATATACCTTTCCTAATGTCCGTTTTACGCCATTCTTTTGATGGATTACAAGCCTTTGCAATTTCTCTAGCTAACAAAAGTGAATCAATCAAGGCTTGATTGGCTCCTTGCCCCTTAAAAGGACTCATAGGATGTGCTGCATCACCTATCAGAGTAATTGATCCAACTTTTTCTAAAAGGTCAGACGGTAATAATTCGCGATCGTATACCGGATATCCTGAAATTTGAGATTCTAAAGTAACAGATACAATCTGAGGAATAGGATCATGCCAATGTGTTCTCAAACTAGCTTCTTCTTTTAACGCGTGTGGACCTTGAGCGCTTAAAAGTTTAGCTGCACTCTCTGATATTGGAAAACTTAGTTGCCACATCACCGAATCAGAAGAGTATGGCATGACATAGATTCGATCAGTGCCATTTGCAGTCTGAAATACAGTAGCTGAATCTAATAACGGACTATCAAGTTCTTTAAGAGCGCTTAATGAACAAATACCTAATATTACCATACAATCCAAATAACGCAATGGGAATCGCTCCTCTCCAATTAGCAACTTACGAACCCTACTCCGAATACCATCGGCACCAACAATTAGATCAGCCTTAATCTTTTTCAATTCCCCTTCAACTTCAAAGTTTATTTCATAACTTTCATCATCACACTTTTTAAAATCAATCAATTGATATCCCCATTTGACAAAATTTTCCTCTCCAAGTTGGCCTAATAACTTTAATCTCAAAGCTTGTCTCGATACATGCATATTAGATCGTTTGGGATTTGCTTTTACATTGTAAGGCGTCCATTTCCTTACGCCCCATTCACCGATTATCTTACCATCTGTAGTATGAACTATGTGCTTTGTTGAAATTACCTTTTCATCTAATGAGAAAATACCTAATCCTTCTATTGCTTTTCCCGCTTGCTGCAAAGTAAGCCCATAACCTTGTGATCTGGTATCAAAACTCAAATCTCGTTCATAAAGAGTAAAAGGAATACCCCGATGCAAACACGCAACAGCTAAAGCTACTCCGCCAATACCACCTCCAATAATTGCTACATGAGGAAATTTTTCTTTATCGGCTATTGGGAAATCAAGAGAAGGAATCAAGCCTGATCCTCCACAATTCAGACAAGAATACAAATGACCTTTTGGTTGAGAAGGAGCTACACCCTGTCTGTCTGACTTTTCAAATTTCTCTAATGCAATTAAGTAATCGTACTTTACTTTCTTACTAAGCCCACGACTTTTCTTACCACGCCCATGACATTCACTACAAGTGGACCAACATTGCTCTTTAATCTCTACTTTCTCCACTTAATAACAATTATTTATTGAAACTTTATTCTAAATAAATTAAACTCAGTGTTTAATCTTAATAAATATTTTAAATCTATTAATCTTATATCTTGCCAATACAAATTTAAAAGAAAATGCCATCAACAAAATTGTGATGGCATTTATTAAAACTAAATTTATATAATTTATGATATAAAATCTAACGTACGTTCTAGCGCCATTCCTCTAGATCCTTTAATCAAAATAGAATTATTTGCAAATGTATGCTCAGAAATACTATTTGAAAAATCTTCAAAAGATTCAAAATAAAAAAAATGATGCTCTTCTATTTTATTTTCATAAAAAGCAGAACCAACAAAATAACATTTTACTTCGTCTTCATTTAATAATATATTTATAATAGCACGATGTTCCTTAGAGCTTTCTTGACCTAACTCAAACATATCTCCTAATATCATAACCTTATTTGAATTCTCTAACTGAATAAAGTTTTCAATGGCTACTACCATGCTACTAGGATTAGCATTATAAGCATCTAAAATGATTTTGTTTGTACCCTTAGTTAACAATTGAGATCTATTGTTTTCAGGAATATAACTCTCAATAGCTTCCTTAATTTCTTTATCTGAAATTCCAAAATACTTACCTATAGTTAATGCAGCGTTAATATTATTTGCATTATACAATCCGATCAAGTGGGATTTAATAACCAAATCAGAAAAGAAAATCTCAACAAATGGATTTGCTTTAACT
Organism: Flavobacterium flabelliforme; assembly: GCF_017948675.1. Classification (GTDB taxonomy): domain Bacteria; phylum Bacteroidota; class Bacteroidia; order Flavobacteriales; family Flavobacteriaceae; genus Flavobacterium; species Flavobacterium pygoscelis. The sequence continues at coordinate 19,786 of NZ_JAGFBU010000002.1, read as the reverse complement.
GAAGTAATATTCACATCTGCATTCCTTTTTTCCACCCCAAAAGTAAATACTCTTAATCCGTCAGATTTTTCAACTTGAATTGAATCTTCCAAATTTATAAAAACAAGTTTATCCCATTCAGAAAGATACTTATACATTTCGCTTTTACCTTGAATAACTCCTGCAACACCCCCGAATCCTTCTAAATGTGCTTTGCCAAAATTAGTAATATAACCAAAATCAGGTTTTGCAATTTCACACAAGAATTCAATTTCTTTTTGATGATTTGCCCCCATTTCTACAATACCGATTTCGGTTTCAGAGGTAAACGAAAGTAAAGTTAAGGGAACTCCAATATGATTATTCAGATTACCAACTGTTGCTTTGGTATTCATTTTTTTTGACAGGACTACATTTATCAATTCTTTTGTAGTCGTTTTTCCGTTACTACCTGTAAGACCAATTATAGGTATTTTTAAATAATCACGATGAAACTTAGCTAACTCTTGTAACGCTTTCAAGCTATCTTTAACCAAAATTGTTCGATGATCAATAAAATAAGATTGGTCATCGATTATTACGTAAGAAGCCCCTTTTTCTAAAGCTTGTTGAGCAAATACATTAGCATCAAAGCGATCTCCTTTTATAGCAACAAATAATGAATTGGCTTGAATGTTACGCGTATCTATAGAAACACTGCTACATTTTAAAAACAAACTATGAATGTATTTAATATCCATTTGAAAAGTTTTAAAAAAATAAAAGCCCTAATGAAAGGGCTTTTATTTTTTTATTATATAATTTAATTTCTTACTGATCTCTTTTTATCTGCTTTAGGTCCTACTCTTGACATAGCGCATCTAAAACCTATATAATCTGTAGCCATATCTTGTGGAAAGTATCTTCTTTGAGCTGGATCTAACCAATACGCTCTATCTCTCCAAGAACCACCTTTATAAACTCTTGATTCATCATTAATCAATGTAGTTCTTTTGTTAGAATTGTCATATTTTCTAACCATTCTACCTAAACTGTCAGTTGTAACATTATGTTTAGGAGAATTATACATGATTTTATCAGCATTAGCTTTATCATCAGAAGACTCTGATTCACCAAAATCATAATATCTAGTAGATTGTTTATCACCATCTCTGTAGTTGATATTATTACTCTTATCAAAGTTTGTTCTTAAATAAGTTTCATTTTCATCAACTGGAACTTGAGCAATTTGACCTGGAAAACTTGTAGCAACTTTTTTACCATTACTTAAAGTTTTAAACTGCATATTATCTTTAGTAACAATTTCTATTTTACCATCTGCACCGATTTTATTCTTGGTATATAGATTTCCTCTAAAATAGTTAAAGTCATTAGCTTCATTATCAATTATAGGTCTGTAAACATCCTGAACCCATTCAGCAACGTTACCGGCCATATCATACAAACCAAAATCATTTGCTGGATATTTCTTAACTTCATTTGTGATATCAGCTCCATCATCAGACCAACCTGCAATTCCACCGTAATCTCCATTACCTTGTTTGAAGTTAGCCAATTGATCTCCTTTATTCGCTCTTTTACTTGAACGAGTATAAGCACCAGACCAAGGATATTTCTTTTGACCTTTATATATGTTGTATTCTCTTTGCCCAACAGCAGCTGCAGCAGCATATTCCCATTCTGCTTCAGTTGGCAATCTATATTCTGGAAGTAATATTCCGGAAGAACGTTGTGCATAAACATTTTTTGCTTCTACAACAGTTCCGTCTTTCTTAGCTTTTGGCGCTTTTTTACCACCTTTACCTCCTTTTAAAACAATTTCTTCATTTCCTCCATAAGAAGAAGTTGGTGAATTTAAATACGTTTCAGTGTCAAAGTTGCTATCCGCAGTTACATCTTGAGTTTTAGCATCTTTTTTAAGATACCCGTTTTTTTCAAGTAATGCTTCATTTACACGCTGTGTTCTCCAGTTGCTAAATTCAACTGCTTGAATCCAATTTACTCCTACTACTGGATATTCAGCATATGAAGGATGTCTTAAATAATTATTAGTCATCGTTTCGTTGTAACCTAAACGATTTCTCCATACTAAAGTATCTGGTGATGCACCTTCGTATATGTATTTATAATTTTCTTCTGTTGGTGGATAAACATTTTTCAACCACTCTAAGTAATCTAAATACATTGAGTTAGTTACTTCCGTCTCATCCATGTAAAAAGACTGAACGTGTTGTTGAGTTGGTGTATTGTTCCAATCATGCATTACATCATCTTGTACTTTACCCATTGTAAAAGTACCGCCTTCTACAAAAACCAAACCTGGTCCTGCTTGTTGCTTTTTATTACTTGAGCCTTTTTTACCATCCATATTCCAACCCGTTGCTCTTGACGTGTTCTTTGAACTGGATTTTTTACTGCAACTTGAAAAACCAACAACCAAAATGATTGACAGTAACAACTGCATGCCCATAATTCTCTTTGCTTTCATACTCTTTAGTAGGTAATAATTTTAGTGACGCAATATAACAATTATCAATTAATAGCATCAAAATTTTTTAATAATTCTAACTTTAACATTATAATATCTAATACGGTGCAAATTTATAATAATTATTATTTAAAATTACACTAAAAAATTTATTTTTACGAATTAATAATAACAGACTACTAATCGCGTTAAAAAAGCAATGAAAAATTTATTTTCTGGATTAATAGCACTGCTTCCATTTCTTGGTTTTACTCAAATAAAAGGGGACATTTCGATCGATTGGTTAGAAAAAAAAGAGATGTTTTATGGGGACTTTAAAGTCACAATCCCTCAGTTTACAGGTGATGGCTTCCATTATGAGGCTTCAAACAAAACATTACTTTTTACTTTTAAATTAAAAGATACATTCTCTTTTGACAAAGCAAAAATAACGATCTCAAATATAACCTACGAATCAATTACAAAGGAGCAACTCGGTGATTTAACCTCTGAAAACATACCAAATAGCACCAATGAAGTTTTAAACATCTCTAAATCAAGAGGGATCAACCAAGCTTTTCTGTCTATTTCTCCTATTATTAAAGATGATTTTGGATTAAAAAGAGTAAAATCCTTCTCCTATATAATAGAAAACAACAGTTTTACCGCTGGTCGAGTTAACACTATTTCTAATCCAATTTCAAATTCGGTTTTGTCTAGTGGAAACTGGTTTAGATTTTATATAGAAAAATCAGGGGTTTATAAAATATCTAAAAATTTCCTGCAACAATTAGGCATTGACGTTGCAAACCTAAATCCAAGAAAAATTAAAATTTATGGTAATGGAGGAAGAATGCTTCCCTTATCTAATAACACATATTACCCAAACGATATAGTTGAAAATGCAATTCAAGTTGTTGGAGAAAACGACGGCACTTTTAACAACGAAGATTATATTCTTTTTTACGCAGAAGGAGTTGATACGTGGAACCAAGAAAGCAAAACAAACATCAACTTGTATGATAATAAGTCCTATTATTATATTAATACCCAAGGAGAAAACGGAAAGAGAATAAATCCATACATTCCGCCATCAGGAAATAGCGATGTAAATGTAACTAGTTTTGATGATTATCAATTTCATGAGCTAGACCTTATTAATATAGCTCGTTTAGGGCGACAATGGTTTGGTGAATCATTTGAAGTAAAAAACGAACAAGAGTTTCAGTTCTATTTTCCAAATATCGACACTACAATTCCAGTAAAAATAATGTTAACTGCAGCATCAGCAGCCTATACACCCACATCATTTGAGATACTAGCCAATGGAACCAATTTAGGCTCAATTTCGTTTCCTCCAATTAACAACAATTCTAGTATTGAATTCATTTCCTCCTCTTTACCTAACAATACGTCATTTATAGGTGAAGAAAACATAAAAATAAAATTAAAATACAACAATAATGGTGTTCCGGGCTCTAAAGGTTTTTTAGACAATATCAGACTTACAGCTAAAAGAAAGCTTCAAGGTTATGGAAAGCAATTTCATTTTCAATACGAACAATCTGGTTCTGTGAATGGAATTGTAAATTATGTGCTATCAAATGCAACAACAATACATCAAGTTTGGGAAATAAGCGATCCTTACAACATAACAAAAATTGAAAATCCAAATCAGAGTACTTTTGATTTTAAATCAAATCTAGCTGATGGCAAAAAATATATTGCATTAGACGAAAATGATTTTTACACGCCATTGAAAGAAGCTAAATCAAAAATTGCAAATCAAAATTTAAAAGGAACGCTATTTAAAAACAGTGAAGGACAGTTTCAAGACATTGATTATGTAATTATTTCACCCACTTTTTTAGTTTCAAAAGCTGAAAAATTAGCCAACTTTCATCGCAATCACTCTAATTTGAATGTCAAAGTAATTCCTTTAGAATTAATATACCAGGAATTTGCATCTGGAAAACAAGATATAGCTGCAATTCGTAATTGTATCAAATATGTATATGAAAATGCTTCATCTAATGATAAAAGACTTAAATACATTAATCTTTTTGGAGATGCCTCTTATGATTTTAAAAATAGAATCCCCAATAACACCAATGTTGTTCCTATATACCATGCTTTAAACAGTAATTCGACTGGAGAATCTTCGTTTGCATCGGATGATTTCTACGGGCTAATGGATGCTAATGAAGGTAATATTACTTCTTATTTTGGAGGAATCGATATTGCAGTAGGCAGAATGCTTGTAAATGATTTAAAACAAGCAGATGAAATGGTAAATAAGATTATTGAATACCACGACATAAGATCTTACGGAAGCTGGCGAAACAATATCTACTTGCTTGCCGACGATTCTGATATAGCTTCGGATGCTACTTTACAAGCTAGACAAGATAATTTAGCAACCAAGATTTCTATTGAAAAACCTTTTCTAAATGTAAATAAAATTTTTTTAGACTCCTACTCTCAAGAATCCTCTGCAGGCGGAAACCGTTATCCAAAAGTAAGAACTGATTTTTATAATGCATTTGAAAAAGGCGCACTTATCTTTAATTATTTAGGTCATGGTGGTGAGGACGGTTTAGCATCCGAAAGAGTTTGGGAAAAAATAGACGGACAAAATTTGAAAAACCAATTCAAATATCCATTATTCATTACCCTCACTTGTGAATTTTCTCGTTTTGATAATCCATTTAGGCCAACTGCTGGCGAGTATACTTATTGGAATCCCAAAGGAGGAGCTATCGCCATGATTACAACCATTCGTTCTATAGGTCAGACTAGCGCAGAAAACTTTAATGATCTTTTGTCTAAAAACTTATTATCATATCAGTCTAACCAATATACTTCTATTGCAGAGGCATTGAGAATTTCAAAAAACAGCAACCCAAACTCATCTAGTAATATTGTTTTTTACATTGGCGATCCTGCATTAATGTTGGCATTGCCTAAACCAAACATTAGATTAACGAAAGTAAATGACATACCGATATCTCAATCAATAGATAATTTAAAATCATTATCTAAAATCAAATTATCCGGTGAAGTTACAGACGAAAACAACAATCTATTGACTAATTACAGCGGCGAAATAGCAACAACTATCTTTGATAAAAACATAAAAAGAACAACTTACAATAACGATGGATACAGTCCAGCAATAAATTTTGATGTTTTAGGAGAAACAATATTTAGAGGCAACGCATCTGTTAAAAATGGTCAATTTGAATTTAGTTTTGTAGTACCTAGAGATATTCGAATTCCGTTGGCAAATGGAAGAATAAGTTTTTATGCTAAAAAAAATAATGAATTAGAGAATGCAACAGGTTATGACTCCACTATAAAAATAGGAGGAATTAATGAAAATGCAGTTGCAGACAATATTAGTCCAAGAGTTAAGTTATATATGAATGACGAAACTTTTGTTTCTGGAGGCACAACTAATGAATCGCCTTTTTTGGTTGCGCATCTTGAGGATGAAAACGGAATCAACACAGCCAGCGGAATAGGTCATGATATCGTTGCTATACTTGATGGAGATAGTAGCAATCCTTTTGTATTAAACGATTACTTTCAAACAAAGTTAGATGATTTTACTAAGGGTACATTGCGTTTCCCTTTGCGAAAATTAACTCCAGGATTACATACAATAACGTTCAAAGCCTGGGATGTATACAACAATCCCGTAACTGCAGACATACAATTTGTAGTTGCAGGAGATGATAAAATAACATTAACGCACGTTTTGAATTATCCCAACCCATTTGTAAACTATACTGAGTTTTGGTTCACTCACAACAAGCCTTACGAACCTTTAGAAGTTCAAATTCAAGTCATGACAATAACCGGTAAAATAGCTTGGACTAGAAATCAAATTATAAACACGGAAGGCTTCTTATCTAAAGAGATAACTTGGAATGGCAGAGATGATTTTGGAGACAAAATAGGAAAAGGTGTTTACATTTACAAACTAACTGTAAAATCTACCTTGACCAATATGAAAAGCGAAAAATTTGAAAAACTTGTTATACTTTAACACTATATTTGCACTATTAACATTACTTTAAAAATGAAAAAAAAAATATTTATTCTCATTTATTTTATCATCATTTATTCTGCTAAAGCTCAGGACCGAACAATATCTACTGGAGTTCCTTTTTTACTAGTAGCGGCTGATGCAAGAGCAGCAGGTATGGGTGACATGGGAGTTGCAACCTCTGCAGATGCTTTTTCTCAGCAATGGAATCCAGCAAAATATGCTTTTTCAACAGATGCTCAAGGTTTTTCAGTAAGCTATACTCCTTACTTAACTGACTTAGTAAATGACATATCGCTTGCGCAACTTACCTATTACAATAAGCTAAACGAAAGAAGTGCTTTTGCTGCCAGCATTAGATATTTTGGTCTAGGAGATATTGAGCTTCGTCAAAATGGAGACGTCAATGAAGATTTTGCTACAGTATCACCAAACGAATTTGCTATCGATGGTTCTTATTCTTTAAAATTAAGCGAGAAGTTCTCAATGGCTATTGGGGGACGTTTTATAAATTCTAATTTAAAATTCATTAACGAAAATAATGATACATCATCCGCAAGTTCTTTTGCTGTGGATGTAGCCGGTTTTTATCAGTCCGAAGAAATCGCCTACAGCGAATTTAACGGAAGATGGAGAGCAGGATTTAATATTCAGAATTTAGGTCCAAAGATAAATTATGACAAAGACGAATTGAATAAGAATTTCTTACCTGCAAATTTAAAAATTGGAACTGGATTTGATTTTATTTTAGATGACTACAATAAAGTATCTTTAAATGTTGAATTTAATAAACTATTAGTTCCCACTCCACAAAATAGCGATCTTAACGGAGATGGAGTAATATCAGGTTCAGAAGAAATAGCATTATTGGCAAAAAATAACGAAGAATATCGTTCCATAGGTTGGACTTCAGGGATTTTCAAATCATTTGGAGATGCTCCTGACGGAATTAAAGAAGAAATGAAAGAGTTCACTTATGCTCTTGGTGCCGAATATTTATACCAAGATTCCTTTGCCATGCGTTTAGGATATTTTCATGAAAGTCCATTAAAAGGAGCCAGACAGTTCTTTTCATTGGGAGCTGGTTTCAAATACAATGTAGTAAAAGTAGATGTATCTTATTTATTCTCTTCTTCAAAAGTAAAAAACCCATTAGAAAATACTTTACGATTCTCACTTACTTTTAATTTTGGAGACAAATACGACCAATATTAAAATAGATTTTATTCATAAATAACAATCCAAATTTCAACACTATGAAATTTGGATTTTTTTTCCTCAATAAACATGAAACAAATATCAATTACAACGCAGTTTACATCATTTGAAAACGTTCAAGAACTTCCAAATGAAATACAAGATCTAATGGCGCAAGCAATTGAAGTCAGAAAAAATGCCTATGCTCCCTATTCAAATTTCAGAGTGGGTGTTGCTATTCTTCTAGATAACGGAAAAACAGTATTGGGTTCTAACCAAGAAAATGCAGCTTATCCTTCTGGACTTTGTGCGGAACGAGTAGCTATTTTTTATGCAGGAGCAGTATACCCAGATGCCAAAATATTAAAAATGGCAATTACAGCAGCTTCAGATACGAACCAAACTAAAGCCCCTATACCGCCCTGCGGTTCTTGCAGACAATCGATTGCAGAATACGAAATTCGCCAAGAAACACCTATAGAAATTTATTTCATGGGAGAAATCGGATCGATATATAAATCGGAATCTTTAAAAAACTTACTCCCATTTATGTTTGATAAAAAATTCTTGTAAAAAATCTAAAAATAACCTATTAAATTTTAGTTCTAAGTTGGAATGTGTTATTTTTGCATTTCGCAAATTTGTGGAAGGAAACTATTTTGCGTTATTAAACACAAGTTGTTAACACTTTAGCAAAAGAAAAAATCAGATGAAAGAAGTTACAAAAGAAGTATATTTAAAGTGGTATGAAGATATGTTACTTTGGAGAAAGTTTGAAGACAAACTTGCCGCGTTATACATCCAACAAAAAGTTAGAGGATTTTTACATTTATATAATGGTCAAGAGGCCGTTTTAGCAGGTGCATTGCATGCAATGGATTTGACAAAAGACAAGATGATTACTGCCTATAGAAATCACGTACAGCCAATAGGTATGGGAGTAGATCCTAGACGAGTAATGGCTGAACTTTTAGGAAAAGTTACTGGAACATCAAAAGGAATGGGTGGTTCCATGCATATTTTTTCTAAAGAACACCGTTTTTATGGTGGACACGGAATTGTAGGAGGTCAAATTCCTGTAGGTGCGGGATTAGCTTTTGCTGATAAATATTTTGAAACTGGCGGTGTAACAATGACCTATTTTGGTGATGGTGCAGCACGTCAAGGATCATTACATGAAGCTTTCAACATGGCTATGTTATGGAAACTTCCAGTTGTTTTTATTGTAGAAAACAATGGATATGCAATGGGAACTTCTGTAGAAAGAACAGCAAATCATACTGACATCTGGAAATTAGGATTAGGATATGAAATGCCTTGTGGACCCGTTGACGGAATGAATCCTGTAAAAGTTGCTGAGGCAATGACCGAAGCAATCGACAGAGCACGTCGCGGAGATGGACCAACTTTCTTAGAAATGAAAACATACCGTTATAGAGGTCACTCTATGTCAGATGCGCAATTATACCGTTCTAAAGAAGAAGTAGAAGAATACAAAAAAATAGATCCAATTACACAAGTTTTAGATGTAATTAAAGATCAAAAATACGCTACCGAAGAAGAAATTGAAGCAATTGATCAAAGAGTAAAAGATTTAGTAGAAGAATGTGCAACATTCGCTGAAGAATCAGACTACCCTCCAATTCAACAACTATACGACGTAGTATACGAACAAGAAAACTATCCTTTTATACCTCATAAACTATAATCAATATGGCAATCAAAATAACAATGCCTCGTTTGAGCGATACTATGACGGAAGGAACAGTAGCAACTTGGCTAAAAAAAGTAGGTGATAAAATTGCAGAAGGAGATATTCTTGCTGAAATTGAAACCGACAAAGCAACAATGGAATTTGAGTCTTTCAATGAAGGGACATTATTATACATAGGAATTCCTGCTGGTGAAACTGCTCCAGTAGATTCACTATTAGCTATCATCGGAAAAGAAGGTGAAGATATTTCCTCCTTAATTTCTGGAGATGCTGCACCAACACCAACAGCCGTTACACCTACAGCAACTGAACCAAAAAAAGAAGAAGTTTTAGCTCCTGCAGCTCCAACAAGCGAAGCACTTCCTAAAGGAGTCATCGTAGTTACTATGCCTCGTTTAAGTGATACAATGACTGAAGGTACTGTTGCTACTTGGTTAAAAAAAGTAGGTGATAAAATTTCCGAAGGAGATATTCTTGCTGAAATCGAAACGGATAAAGCAACAATGGAATTTGAATCATTCAACCAAGGTACTTTATTATACATTGGAATTGAAGAAGGAAGTACTGCAGCAGTTGATAGCCTTTTAGCGATCATCGGACCAGCTGGAACTGATGTAAGCGCAATTGCCGCTAATCATAAAACTGGTGGAGCACCACAAACAGCTCCAGCAAAAACGGAAGAAAAAGAAGTAGTTTCTACTGAAAAAACTGCCGAACCTGTTGTACAGGAACCTTCTACTGAGGGACAAAGAATCTTAGCTTCTCCATTGGCTAAAAAAATTGCTAGCGACAAAGGAATCCAATTAAATCAAGTAAAAGGTTCAGGAGAAAACGGACGTATCGTAAAAAGCGATATCGAAAACTTTACTCCAGCAACTGCCGTTCCACAAGCTGCCACTCCTGCTAAAACAGAAACTATTACTGCACCTGCTGCAAAAGCATTTGTTCCTGCTGGAGAAGTATTTATTGAGGAAATAAAAAATTCGCAAATGCGTAAAATCATTGCGAAACGTTTAGCTGAATCTTTATTTACCGCACCTCACTACAACTTAGTGATCGAAGTAACTATGGACGATGCAATGAAATCAAGAGCAATTATCAATAGCGTTCCTGATACAAAAGTATCTTTTAATGATATGGTAATCAAAGCTTGTGCTTTAGCATTAAAAAAACACCCAAAAATAAACTCACAATGGAGAGAAGATGCAATTATCATCAATCATCATGTAAACATTGGAGTTGCCGTAGCTGTTGAGGATGGATTAGTAGTTCCTGTATTAAAATTTACAGATGCAATGAGTTTATCACAAATTGGCGGAAACGTAAGAGACCTTGCAGGAAGAGCAAAAAACAAAAAATTACTACCAACAGAAATGGAAGGAAGTACATTTACTGTTTCGAACCTTGGAATGTTTGGAATCACTGAATTCAATTCTATTATCAACCAACCCAACTCTGCAATCCTTTCTGTAGGAGCGATTGTTGAGAAACCAGTTGTTAAAAATGGAGAAATTGTTGTAGGAAACACAATGATGTTATCTCTTGCATGTGACCACCGTACTATCGATGGAGCAACTGGAGCACAGTTCTTACAAACATTAAAACAATACATCGAAAATCCAGTAACTATGTTGGCATAATCAATATATTTCATATTAAAATCCCGTTTTGTCGTTTCAAAACGGGATTTTTTATTTAATTAAGAATCGCTAACTAACCTTCATCACTATGAAAAAATTATTTATTCTATCTTTATTTATGTTGACTCTTGCTTGCCAGCAAAAAAACAATATTCAAAAGAATGTAATTGTTACTGACAAACATACTTTTTCTAAACCAAATCTGGCAGTTGTAAAACATTTAGATCTTGATATTAATGTAAATTTTGAAACCCAATCAATTTCAGGAAAAGCATCTTGGCAAATTGACAATGTAAGCAAAGGAAAAGAAATTATCTTTGATGAAAATACACTTACTATTACAAAAATAACTTTGGGTGACGAAGAAAAAGAGACCCAATTTAAACTTGGAAAAGAAGTTGAATTACACGGAAGACCGCTTCATATAACCATAGAACCAAACACTACAAAAGTTAACATCTATTACCATACAAATAAAGGTGCTGTTGCATTACAGTGGCTAACTCCACAGCAAACGGCAGATAAAAACAAACCATTTCTATTTTCTCAAGGAGAAAGCATCTGGTCACGCACTTGGATTCCTTGTCAAGATTCACCAGGAATTCGTTTTACTTATAATGCAAAAGTTACGGTTCCTAAAGATTTAATGGCGGTAATGAGCGCCGTTAATCCACAACAAAAAAATGATACCGGAATTTATATTTTCAAACAAGACAAAGCAATTCCATCTTATTTAATGGCAATTGCCGTTGGTGATATTGAATTTAAATCTATCGACAATCGAACAGGCGTTTATGCTGAACCATCCGTATTAAAAAAAGCGGCTTGGGAATTTGCCGAATTAGGAAAAATGGTCGCCGCAGCAGAGAAACTATACGGCCCGTATCGTTGGGGACGTTATGATGTTTTAGTTTTACCTCCAAGTTTCCCTTATGGCGGAATGGAAAATCCAAATTTGACATTCCTAACTCCTGGTGTTATTGCAGGCGATCGTTCGTTGACGAGTTTATTAGCGCATGAATTAGGTCACAGTTGGAGTGGTAATTTAGTAACAAATGCTACTTGGGATGACATTTGGCTGAATGAAGGTTTTACAACTTATGTAGAACATCGCATTGGCGAAGCCATTTTTGGAAAAAAAGAAGCCGAAATGCAAGATGTATTAACTCGGAAAGTGCTTGATGATAGTATGCTTGAATTTGGCATTACAAATCCTGATACTCGTCTTAAAGTAGATTTGGCTGGAAGAAATCCAGATGATGGAATCAGTGAAATTCCTTATGAAAAAGGGTATAATTTTTTAAAGGTAATCGAGCAGGCAGTTGGTCGTGAAAAGTTCGATATTTTCATCAGAAATTATTTTGATGCGCATGCTTTTAAGTCAATCACCACAGAAGATTTTATTGCCTATTTCAATGAAAATCTTATCAAAAATGACAAAGTACTTGCTGATAAAATAAAAGCAGAAGACTGGATATATAAACCCGGAATACCAACAAATATAGTTCCATCAGTTTCTGAAGATTTTAATGCAATAGATGTTATTCAAAAAAGTTGGAGAAAAACGGGTGTTAAAGGATTAAGTCAAAAAATAAAATCAACTACAGAGAAGCAACATTTTATAGATTATCTTCCTGAAGATATTACGCCTAAAGAAATGGCCGACATTGATGCCGAATTTAACTTTACTAAAGATGGGAATTTCGTAATTAAACGTCAATGGTTTGTGCCTGCAATGCGCAGTCAATATACAATTGCTTATCCTACAATTGAACAGTTTATGATTGCTACTAGTAGAACTGGATCATTAATGACGCTTTACAAACAAATGGTAAAAACTTCAGAAGGAAAAATTTGGGCAAAAAAGATTTTTGAAAAAGCAAAATCAGGATATCACGCCACAACTATTCAAAGCGTTGAAAGCTTACTTAAATAGTTAGCAAAGTTTTACACGTAACATATTTCTCAATATGAGTTAATAAAAATTCCAATTAAGCAATTAATTGGAATTTTTGTTTTTTGTTTCTATCCACTTTGACATATACATAGTACTTTTCAACGTATGATGTTGCAATAACTCTCCCATAAAATTATTTAAACGATGTTGTTGTAAATTATTTAATGTGAATTCTACTCGTTCTTCAAAATCAACTTCAAATGATGATCTTAAATATCGTTTTTCTATAATTGCAATTCCATTTATTTGGGCTGCCAGCCAAAGTTTTTTGTCTTGATATAATTCTACTGCTTTTTTGGCGAAAATTTCTAGATTGTCTTCAACAAAGCCATTCCAAGATAAATCTGCTTGCATTGACTCCGCTCCAATAGAAGTGGTGATGCTTGGTGTCCCGCATTGCATGGCTTCTAATAATTTTCCTTTTATTCCAGCACCAAAGCGCAAAGGAGCCAAAACTATTCGTGCTTTTAGAACTACTTCATTAGCATTTTCTGCACGCCCTTTTATCAAGAATCCTTCTTTCACATTATTTAATTGTAAAATTTTTTGTGACGGATAAGCGCCATAAATATTTAAAACCGCTTCGGGTAATTCTTTTTTTATCAATGGCCAAATCGCTTCCTTGAGGTACTGAACGGCATTCCAATTGGGTTCATGAAGAAAATTACCAATAAAAACAAAATCTTTACGGTTTTCAAAAGAAGGGAATTTTTCTAAATCAGGTATTTGATGTGATTCTAATAAAAGCGGCAAATAATACAATAAGCTGCTATCAATTTTAAAAGTAGTCTTTAGCAATTCGATTTCAAATTCGGAAATCATCAGAGAAAAATCAGAACGTAGAATACTGGCAATTTCACGTTTGGCCACTTCTTCAACTAACAAATCCTTTGTTTGAAATTCTCGTTTTTCTTTGAAGGCTTTTTGTCTGGCTAATCGCAAACAGTGTAAATCTTCGGTATCTAATATTCGTAACGCATTTGGACAATTCTCGGCAACGCGCCATCCAAATTGTTCTTCGATCATAAATCGATCGAATAAAACAATTGTTGGATTCAATTCTTTTACGAAAGTGTCAAAACTGGAACTATTCAACGCAATTGATTTTTTTTCGACCTTGTACTGGCTTAAATCAACCATAAAGTCGCTGTCTTGAGCTGGACTTGCAAAAGTGACCTGAAATCCCTGTTCCTGAAATAGCAAAATCAATTGCATCATTCTCCCTCCTGCCGCCGAAGAATTGGGTTCTGGCCAGACAAAGCCTATTATTAAAAGCGATTGTGTTTGATTCATAATTTTAAAAAATTCTTACTGCAAAATAATGCTATTTTATTGGTAATTATAAGTGAGAAGTGATTTAACTACTAAAGAAATTAACAACACTATTGCGAATTAGAATTTATACAAAAAAATGTTACTAATTTTTTAAAAAAATTTAATTCTTAAGTAAAAATTACAATATGAATTCTAGATTTAATTACAGATTATTGTAATTGTATTTGAAATTAATGCAATTCAATATCAATAGTTTGCGTGAGGGATAGCAGTGTAAAGCCCGGAATCTCGATGAAGCTTTTTGCGTAATCGAGATGAGGACTTGAAACGGATAGCCCGACAGCAATAAAAACGGCTATGAGGTTATATGAATTCAGCCGTTTTTTATTGGTGGCACGTCCTAATTATATAAAGACAAAATCATTAAGCATTTGAGTATTAATCCTTAGAAATCAGCCGGAAAAGACTAATTTTGCAGTTAAATTAATTGCAATATCATGTTAGGATTAAAATTAGCCACAGACCCAAGATGGGTAAATATAGTAGAATCGAATATTCACGAAATTTTGACAGACCACGCTTGGTGTGAACAAAAAGCTGCTTCGAATGCGATAAGTTTGATCACACAAAATCCTGAAAAAGAAGAGTTAGTTACAGAACTATTAATTATTGCGCGAGAAGAATTAGAGCATTTACAGATGGTTCATGATATCATTAAGAAAAAAGGTCTTCAGCTAGGTCGCGAAAATAAAGACCATTATGTGAACGAACTTTTTAAATTTATGAAAAAAGATGGTAGTCGAAATGATGCTTTGATTGATCGATTGTTATTTTCAGCGATGATTGAAGCCAGAAGTTGTGAGCGATTTAAAGTACTCTCTGAAAACATAGAAGATCAGGAATTGGCTAAATTTTATCGTGATTTAATGATTTCTGAAGCGGGTCATTACACTACTTTTTTAAATTTTGCCAGAAAATATACTGAAAAAGTAGATGTAGATAAACGCTGGGCAGAATGGATTGAATTTGAAACATCCATCATTGTTAACTACGGCAAAAACGAAACTGTACACGGATAAAATTTAAATTTTTCAAAAAAAAACCTTCCAATTTCTTAAGCATATCTAATTATATCAAATGTCTTCTTTAAAATCTATTTCTTTAAAAGTATTAAAATACCTAGGGATTACCCTTGTCAGCTTATTAGCTTTTATGTTTATTGCTCCTTATATTTTTGCAGATAAAATTAATGCAGAGATTAAGAAAATTGCCAATGAAAAGCTAAATGCAAAACTTGATTATTCTGAATCAAATATTTCTTTTTTCAATCACTTTCCTTCATTAACCGTCGGTTTACAGCAATTTAAACTCAGCGGATCTGTTCCTTATGAAAACGAGAAACTGATTACAGCGAAAGAAATTGCTTTTGGTATCAATGTTTCTAGTTTGCTATTTGGAAAATCGATAAATATTGACAAAATTTTTGTTTCAGAAGCTGATATAAATGTAAAAGTAAATAAGGAAGGGCTTGCAAATTATAACGTTTATAAAGCTAACACCACCCAAAAAGAGCAGAAAAGTGAGGACAGCTCCTTAAAATTAGAGAAAATAGAAATCAAAAATAGTAAAATTGTTTATGATGATTTATCGACTAAACTTCACTTTGATATATTTGGTTTCGAGTATTTAGGAAAAGGCGATTTGAGCAAGGCAGTTTTTGATTTGTATTCTAAGGCAAAAATTGAAAAACTAAATATTCTGTATGAAAATGAACCGTACTTAATGAACAAAAAGGTAAATGCCGATTTGATTACTAAAGTAAATGTAAATTCACTTTCGTTTATTTTTGAACAAAATGATTTGAAAATTAACAACCTTCTTGTTGATTTTAAAGGAAAATTTGATTTCCTGAAAGAAGGCTACAACATGGATTTTATTCTGAAAACGACTAATAGCAATCTAAAAGATTTCTTTACTGCTTTTCCTCCAAAATTTATTACTTGGTTGAATAAAACAGAATTAAAAGGCACCACAGATTTTCTTCTAACTTTGAAAGGAAATTATATTGCCTCCGATAACGTTGCACCAGCACTTAATCTTGACTTCAAAATAAGAGATGGTTTTGTGAATTACAACAAAAGCACAAATCCAATAACCCATTTAAATCTAAATATTGCTACCAAAGTTCCTTCACTAGATCCTAATCTTGTAATTGTAGATTTAAAAAATTTGTCTTTAAAAATGGCTAACGATTATTTAAAAACAAAAATTTATAGCACCGGGACAACTATTGCTCAAGTTGATGCAAATCTAGATGCAAAGATTGATTTAGGGAAGTTAAATCAAGCACTTGGAATTCCAGAAATTGAATTAAAAGGTATTCTTATTGCTGATGCAAAAGCAAAAGGGCTATTCGACCAAAAGAAAGGTGTTTTTCCTGTTACCAATGCAAAAATTGAATTGAAAGAAGGATATTTAAAAACGAAATTTTATCCAAATCCTATTACTAACATTCAACTTATAGCTAATGTTTCCAATACCAAAGGTACTTTTGATGATTTAAAAGTAATTACAAAACCAGCACAATTTACTTTTGAAGGAAATCCTATTTTTATAGATGCTGATCTCAGCAATTTTAAAAATCTAACTTATGATATCAAAGCCAAAGGGATTTTAGACATTGCCAAAATATATAAAGTTTTTGCGCAAGAGGGTTTAAACGTGCAAGGATTTATAAAAGCCGATTTACATTTAAAAGGAAATCAAAGCGATGCTGAAAAAGTTAGGTATTCTAAATTACATAACAGTGGAACTTTAGAAATTCGTAATATTAATGTAATAACTCAATATCTGCCAAAGAACTTTCTGATCAAGCAAGGAATATTTAAGTTCAACCAAGATAAAATGAACTTCAAAACTTTCCTAGCTTCTTATGGACAATCTGATTTTAAGATGAATGGTTATTTTCAGAATGTTTTTAATTTTATGGCGTCAAAAAATGGAGTTTTAAGGGGTGCGTTTTCTTTCAATTCAAACTTTATTAATGCTGATGAATTCATGTCAACAACAAATAATTTAGTTCCAACGACAGTTACAGAAAAAACTTCCAGCTCGAAAGTAAATGTTGCGAGTAAAGGTGTAATTCTGATTCCACCCAACCTTGATTTATACTTACAAGGAAATGCACAAAAGATTGACTTTAACGGACTAACTCTCAAAGAAGCTAAAGGAGCTTTAAAACTAAAAAATGGTTTATTAACTATACAAAATACAGGTTTTGACTTGATTGGTTGTAAGATTACGATGGATGCAACTTACCAAAATATAACATTAAAAAAAGCCTTATTTGATTATCACATAAAAGCAAGCGAATTTGATATAAAAAGAGCTTATAATGAAGTGAAACTTTTTAGAGAAATGGCAAGTGCAGCTGAAAAAGCACAAGGAATTATATCATTAGATTACAATTTGAAAGGCCGACTAAACGAAAATATGGAGCCTGTATTTCCTTCTTTAGTTGGTAATGGTATTATTTCAGTAAAAAATATAAAATTTTATGGTCTAAAAATGTTCAATGCTGTTGCAAGCAAAACAAATCATGAAGGTTTAAAAGATCCTGAGGTAAACAAAATTGACATAAAGAGTTCAATAAAAAATAACATCATTACTTTAGAAAGATTTAAGTTTAAATTTGCTGGATTCAGACCAAGAATAGAAGGAACAACAAGTTTAGATGGAAAGTTAAATATAAAAATGAGATTAGGATTACCACCTTTAGGAATTATTGGTGTACCACTAATAATAACAGGTAATAAAGACAATCCAAAGGTTAAAATAGGTAGAACTTCAGAAGACTTAGAAGAGACACAAGATACTAATGATTATTTATAACAATGCAATAAAAAAGCTCGGATGTACAATACGCATTCGGGCTTTTTTATTAAAATTAATATTTTAAGAAATGATAGTTGATCATTTTGATTTAATACCAACAATTAAAGGAGAATAAAAGATCATCTTTTCAATTCTATAAAATTGTTTTAACTACAAGGAGTTATACTATTTTGATAACTGATGGTTTTCATAATGAAATTGATATTCTGAATTTCTCTTACCAAGATAGTTCCGTTTTGTTGCATATTAAACGTCAACGATGGAAAGAATAGTAAATTGGTTCTAGGACATTTGAATTTAGTTTGAAATGGGAATCTTTAAAAGAGAGTATTCGTTTAAAAAAATAATCGATACTAAATATATAAATTGCAATACTATCAAAGGTTTTTTTGCTATTGAAGGAAAGGAACTTCATTTTCAATATAAAAAATCATTGATTGATTTTGAAACTTTTTTTTAAAAATCTTATCCTGTAGATTAATTCATTTACTCTAAAACATTAAAAAAAGACTTTTAACTAACTAAACAATTTTTTATAAATGAGAGTTACATACCATTATTACCTACAAGTTTAAGAAAAGCAAAAAATGAAGCAACGTCGTTGTATTCTCAGCAACTAATATTAATCAAAAAATAGAAATAGTCCTTAGTATTAGATTAGCAGAAACACTAAAAGTAATCACTTTGAATATTTTCAACTTAGTAAAAAAATATTAACACAAAATATTTTTTTGAGATAGTACAAATAACTTATATATTTAATCTGCAAAAAAGTCATGAAGCCTTATAATATACTATAATACAATCAAGATGTAAACTTTAGACTTAGAAAATTAAGCAATCAAATAAACTAGAGAGAAAGGTTTAAAAGGATAAATATTTTGAATTTGATAAAGGTGATACTAAAAAACAAATTTTAATTCGAATAAGGTTTTTGTTAGGTTTAAGTTATAATAAATGTCTACTAAGACAACATAGCAATAATATTATTTACATAGTCAATATAATAGCTTACCATATCATTCAAATTTTTCCCATACATTTAAAACTACTAACTATGATAGCGTTTGTTTAAACAAAACTTATACATGACTATATTTTTTTTTAATGTCAAAATTTGAAAACTTTAAATAAAGTGTCTTTAATACTATAAAATTGCAATATCAGTCAATCTAAAACTATTTTGACAATAAAAGTGATCAATGCTTCACTACAATCTTTCAATGCTAAAATAAAAGCTTTTAAATTTCAATTTAGAAGTGTGAGGAATATAGCGTTTTCCTTTTAGGCTAAACAATATCTATGCATAATTTACCAATTGCAATGTATCTAAATTTATACTTGTTTTTTTATTCAACTATTGATAAGGACCTAATTCTTTTTTAATAATAATTAAAACATTCTATAATACTTTTAATTACAAATAAAATAGAAGATTAAAATGGGGATTTGATATAAAACAAAAAACCCTTCATCGATAGATGAAGGGTTTTTAAAGAAAGGCGACGACATACTCTCCCACATAACTGCAGTACCATCTGCGCAGGCGGGCTTAACTACTCTGTTCGGGATGGGAAGAGGTGAGCCCCGCCGCAATAACCACCTTAAGGTC
>NZ_JAGFBU010000028.1 GCF_017948675.1 Flavobacterium flabelliforme | reverse complement strand
TGTAAAGTCCTGAAATAGGTTGACACATTTTTACTGTGTTTTCAATTCAAATTTAGATAAATAATTTCTTTATTCCTACGATAGGATTTGTATGGAATGTTAGCCTTTATATGAACACTAACAGGAGTTCTACCGTTTAAGCTGTTATGTGGTCTAAGTGTATTGTAAATCTTTACAGCGCGTTTTACCATTTTTACTGCTATTGTTTTATTTGGGATAGTTTGGTTAAGTCCAAATTCATATTTCAATGTTTTGTTTAAACGTTCCGCTAACGCATTTTCATAGGGATCATATTGTTCAGTCATACTTATAATAATTTCGTTATCCTGTAACATTTTCACATATTCTGGCCAGCAGTAATGGAATCCTCTGTCGGAATGGTGTATTAATTTTCTATTTGGATATTTTCTATTTTTAAGAGCCATCTTTAAAGCTTCTATTGATAAAGAAGCTTTCATGTTTGTAGCTACATGAAAACCCATTATTTGTTTAGAATAAGCATCTGTTACGAGTGCTAAATAGGCATTTTTTCCATTAAGACGCAAGTAAGTAATGTCGCTTACCCAGAGTTCTTCTGGTTGATTAGGTACTTTATTTTGTACCAAATTTTTCCATTTTGTAAATAGATGATTAGAGTTTGTAGTTCGTGTAAAATTGCGTTGTTTGGGTACCAATAGGGCATGAGCTCTTAGAAAATCAAAGAAATTATCACGTCCGATTTTGATGTTTT
>NZ_JAGFBU010000027.1 GCF_017948675.1 Flavobacterium flabelliforme | reverse complement strand
GCCTCGTCCTAAAATAGGTTGACTAAAAATTAAACACTTTTAGTATCCTATGGAAACAAACAAAAAACAACCCTGTCGAAAAAATGAGTATCAAAAAATAAGCTTTGATCTCAAACTTTCCATCATTGCTGAAATCAATAACGGACAAATTTCAGCTAATTATGCCTCAAAAAAATATGGCATTTCTCGTGGAACTCTTGCCTATTGGATTAAGAAATTATCTAACTTTGAATCTAAATCTAAGGCTATGAGTAAAAATGACGAGTTAAAAAAATTACGCGAACGTATTGAAGAATTGGAGTTTGTCAAAGACTTCCAGCAAGACATTATCGCAGATTTTGAGCATATTACAGGAGAGCATCTTTCAAAAAAGTATTTGCCCGAGGCATTAGCAAAAGAGATAGAGAAAAAGAGAATAAGCCTTTCAAAAGAAAGTGGCTCTATCAATGCTTCGGAATAAGCAAACAGGCTTATTATCAAAGAATAAAACAGGACTTTATCAAAGAACAACAACATACAGTGGTTCTCGATTTAGTGCGTAAAACCAGGATTAGAATGCCTAAAACAGGTACTCGAAAACTAATGGAACACATTGAGAAAGACTTAATTCAAAATAATATAAAAATGGGAAGAGATGCACTTTTCGATTTATTAAGAAGTTATGGTTTATTGGTTAAGAAAACAAAACGTTTTCATATTACAACCGACTCTAAGCACTTCTTTTTCAAATCTCCTAATCTGCTCAAAGATTTAACTTTAACCCACGCAGAACAAGTCTTTG
>NZ_JAGFBU010000026.1 GCF_017948675.1 Flavobacterium flabelliforme | reverse complement strand
ATGTTGGTAACTTTTTTAAAACCCGTAGGGAATTTTTTAAAAAAAGTTATCAATGTTCCGATTACATTTAAGTAAATTTGATCAAATTAATAACCTAAAAATGGTCAACGTATTTTAGGACAAGACATGGAGCGCAGAAAAAACGAAAAGTTGAAACTATGAAAAACTAAATTTTCAACGATTTTTTTTTGAGTTTTAATGTGGAAAATGACAGTTTGTAGAAAAACGGAAACTTGAAAATTGGAATGTAAAAAGCAGAAGCGTGAAAGTTGGATTGTGACAGCAGAAACTTGAAAATTGAAGTCTGAACAAGTTTGCAGAAAATTGAAACTTTAAAAGCAGACGTTTGAAAAAATGGCTGAATATCGAAATGGAAAACATCGAATCTTAAAAAGCGTAAATTTCTAGGTTTTTTCTCGAATTTTAACGACAAAATTAGATGTTAGAACATAAATAAATTGAAAATTAGAATAGACAATTATTATAAATTAGAATAGACAATTGGAATAAATATACTGCCGAACCGCTAACAGCGGTTTTGCGAGATTGCGAAATATGTAGTAAAATCAAGTTTATCTTTCGCAAGATATTCTATCTTAGCCGAAAGAACTCGGTTACGAAGTTCGCAACCTCGCAAAGCCGCGAAACGTTATACGACATTTTGCGACATGTAAAATCCTGAAATAGGTTGACAAAAAATCAACAACTATTTACAGGACAACATGAAAGAAAAGAAACCAGACTGTCAAAAAAAATCCGTTGGATTTGACTTAAAACTTAAGATCATTGATCAG
>NZ_JAGFBU010000025.1 GCF_017948675.1 Flavobacterium flabelliforme | reverse complement strand
TCCCCAACCACGCCAAGCGCCAAGACGTTGTAAGCAATACCCGAAAAAACGAAAACATTGAAAAACGAAATAATAAAGATAGCAATTGAGGAAATAGAAAATCCAACTTTTGAAACTACGCGTCAATATCTTGAAGTTCATAGTGTTGAAATGGAAAATGGAATGCCAAAAGTCGAAAGAGTCGATTTAGAATCTTTTGATGACGTAAAAACGGTGTATTTTGCTATCCAAAACGAACCATTTTTTTTAACTGTCAACTTCAGAAAAAAAAATAACGAATTATGCGGAGTTGGAACAGAGAACGGAAATAGAGTTTACTTAACGTCTACATCTGAAAATTTAACGTTCAATCAACTTTCAGAAATTACAAAGTTCAATGACGTTTTTGGTTGGTCTATAAACGAGGAAAGAAAAATCGGAAAAGGAAAATACAAATTTAGTCGTTTAACATTTGAACCAATTAAAAGTCGCGCCTACGATTTAGAAACTAAATTGAATTTGCTATTGACTGAATTAGAAAAAGACGTCGAAGGAATACTAAATTTAACTAAAAAGGCTGACTCGATTATTTCAATACATTATCAACAATATGTTAGTGGAAACTCAGGGATTCACTTAAACATTGAAACTATTAATCGATTAAATAATTTAAATTTAGGAATAGATATTGACCAATATATTTACGGAAATTATCTAAAGTAAAAAGGTACTGCTTACAACAGCGGTTTGCATAAATGGCGAAATATGTGGTAAATTCACGTTTATCTTTCGCAAGAAATTTTATCTTAGCCGAAAATAATCGTTTACGAAGTTCGCCACTTCTGCAAGCCGCGAAACGTTAG
>NZ_JAGFBU010000024.1 GCF_017948675.1 Flavobacterium flabelliforme | reverse complement strand
CAACGTCTTGGCGCTTGGCGTGGTTGGGGACTTTATAGCAGAGTATTTTCTGCCAAAACGAAGATATGATAAAAAAACGCTAATTCCACTAAAACCCCAATCTCGCCAAACGGCTGTTAGCAGATGTTTTTTTATTTATATAGTTTTTCTGTCCTTTATGAACAAACTTAATAAAAAGAAAGTTATAAAAAACATTATTAATTGGATTAAGAAAACAGGATATAATAGATTTAATTCTGCATATCTATAACCAAAGCTCAATACCGATACAGGGAAAGTTATTAATAAACTATAAAGTGACCAATCTCCATAAAATAAATCTTTTGGATAAACTGAACAAACTGATAAAGTACCAAATCCAACGTAAGATAGTGATATTTTGAAAGCTAATTTTCGACCTTCAATGATTTTTACAAATTTATTCATCTTTCTGATTTAAGTTCATTTTCGTTTTTATTTGATAAGTAGTTTCCCAAAATATTATCGAAAGTAAAGCATTGGTAATTATTGAAGTTAAAATTCCATATGGGTCAAAACCTGGAAACAATTCTAAATTTCCAATTTTTAAAGCCAAAAATAGGCTTAATGATGCAATAAGAATTGAGCAAAATATATTTAGTAAGTTAGTCCATTTTAATATTAAAAACGAGTAAGCAATATTTATTAATGCAAATCCAAAACCTAATGTTATAAATACTTTATCAATTTTTAATATTTCGTCTAATGAGATTAAAAATGAAGTTGAAAACCAATAAATCACCAACATTATCAAATAACTAACAATTCTAATCTCCGTTTTCATTTTATAAATTACTGTTTTTCTGTTAGTTGCGTTAAAATATCTGCTAACGTCTTGGCGCT
>NZ_JAGFBU010000023.1 GCF_017948675.1 Flavobacterium flabelliforme | reverse complement strand
TCCTGCAGGTGAAAAATCATAAGTATTGGCTGCATTGTAATTCGTAAGAGTCATACTTCCTGCAGCAGAACAAGTCGCTGCTGTTGTGCTCACTACTGGAGTTACTGGTGTAGCCAACTGTGTTAGGCTTATAACAGTAAAACTATTAGAAGCTGCTGAAATACATCCGGAAGCGTTAGTTGCCTTAACCGTGTAAGCCGTTCCTATCATACCGCCTGTTATGACTCCTGCTACACTAACAGTTGGTCCTGCAGGTGAAAAATCATAAGCATTGGCTGCATTATAATTCGTAAGAGTCATGCTTCCTGCAGCAGAACAAGTCGCTGCTGTTGTGCTAACTACTGGAGTTACTGGTGTAGCCAACTGTGTTAGGCTTATAACAGTAAAACTAGTAGAAGCCGATGAGATACATCCAGAAGCGTTAGTCGCTGTAACCGTATAAGCCGTTCCTATCGCGCCGCCTGTTATGACTCCTGTTGTAGTAACAGTTGGTCCTGTAGGTGAAAAAGCATAAGTATTGGCTGCATTGTAATTCGTAAGAGTCATGCTTCCTGCAGCAGAACAAGTCGCTGCTGTTGTGCTCACTACCGGAGTTACTGGTGTAGCCAACTGTGTTAGGTTTATAACAGTAAAACTAGTAGAAGCCGCTGAGATACATCCGGAAGCGTTAGTTGCTTTAACCGTGTAAGCCGTTCCTATCATACCGCCTGTTATGACTCCTGCTGCAGTAACAGTTGGTCCTGTAGGTGAAAAAACATAAGTATTGGCTGCATTGTAATTTGTAAGAGTCATGCTTCCTGCAGCAGAACAAGTCGCTGCTGTTGTGCTAACTACTGGAGTTACTGGTGTAGCCAACTGTGTTAGGCTTATAACAGTAAAACTATTAGAAGCCGCTGAAATACATCCGGAAGCGTTAGTTGCTTTAACCGTGT
>NZ_JAGFBU010000022.1 GCF_017948675.1 Flavobacterium flabelliforme | reverse complement strand
ACAACAGCGGTTTGCATAAATGGCGAAATATGTGGTAAATTCACGTTTATCTTTCGCAAGAAATTTTATCTTAGCCGAAAATAATCGTTTAC
The DNA here is from genome assembly GCF_017948675.1 of Flavobacterium flabelliforme. Lineage (GTDB taxonomy): Bacteria > Bacteroidota > Bacteroidia > Flavobacteriales > Flavobacteriaceae > Flavobacterium > Flavobacterium pygoscelis. Next base: position 858 of record NZ_JAGFBU010000022.1, on the reverse strand, counting down.
GAAGTTCGCCACTTCTGCAAGCCGCGAAACGTTAGCCGTTATTTTGGCCGAAAAACTGAAAAATGAAGAAACCATTTAAAATATTCCTAATTATAATTATCATTTTTATAAGTTTACTTTTTATTCGACCTCAAAAAGTTATCTATGAAGCGAATATTATTGGAAAAGTTATTGACGAAAATAATAACCCAATTTCAAACGCAACAATTCACAGAATTGAAAAAGAATATTACATAAATAATAAAATTGGATCGAATGAATCAAGAGACTTAAGAACTGAAAGTGTTAAAAGCGACAAAAATGGAAACTTTAAGTTTAATGAAAAATCAAGAGTTGATTGGTTTCACACTCCATTAGATTTGCCAATTGCATATTGTTATGCAGAATTTGAAATTGAAAAAAATGGATATGAATTTTATAAAACAAAGTTTGGTGAGTATGAACAATACAGAATTGAGAATTGTTACGCTTGCGAAAAAGTATTGTATAAACCAATTATTACTTTGAAAACTCAAAACAAAAAATAATAAAACAAAAAATAATAATCGAAAACAGAATCGAAACAGAATCGAAACAGAATTGAAAATAATACTGAAAAATAAAAACAACGGCTAACAGCGGTTTGCAAAAATGGCGAAATATGTGCAAAATTCACGTTTATCTTTCGCAAGATATTTTATCTTAGCCGAAAATAATCGGTTACGAAGTTCGCCACTTCTGCAAGCCGCGAAACGTTATAGGCTATACTACCAAAAATCGTAAAAAGAAAAATATGAAAATTTACTGTTTGCTTTTCTTAACTATTTCAACTTTGAGTTTTTCACAAAACAATTCAGAATCTGACGTTTTTAAAAAAAT
>NZ_JAGFBU010000021.1 GCF_017948675.1 Flavobacterium flabelliforme | reverse complement strand
AATGAAGTTGAAAACCAATAAATCACCAACATTATCAAATAACTAACAATTCTAATCTCCGTTTTCATTTTATAAATTACTGTTTTTCTGTTAGTTGCGTTAAAATATCTGCTAACGTCTTGGCGCTACAAGCGGTTTGCGGGTTTTGAAACTGCGTATTTTCGGCTTAATGAAAATAGGATTAAAAAACGATAATTCCACTAAATCCGCAAATCGCTTGTAACGGCTGTTACCAGAAGTTATTTCTTTTTTTAGAGATAAAATTGGCTTAAAAAACTTGAGTTTTCTTTTTCACTTTTGTAGAAATAAATTCCAATTATTAGTTTTCTATTTTCTGTAACTTCATTTTTTAAGATTTCTTCTGTTCTTGTCCATTCTGTTGTAGATAAGATATCCATCAGTTTTTTGTCAATTGGATTTTCAAATCCACTTATTTGTTTAACATTTGTTATCTTCAAATTTGAATCAAAGTATATTTCATAAATTCCATATTCTTTATCTAGTTTTATTCCTTTAAATTCTTCTAATTTTTTAGATAATGTTCCTTTTTCACGATAATTAATTTTGTCTGTTAAATTTATTCCTTGTGTTTTGAAAATTTTTAAAATTTCTAATTCTCGTACTTGTTTTTTTAAGTTGCTTTTTTTCAAATAAAGTAAACCGGAACACATTCCAATAGTATATTTTCCATTATTATTTTTCTGAGCATAAATAATTAGTTCAGTATTTTCCGGAATAAAAATAGAACAAGAACTTCCCATATTTCCGTCGCTTCTTCCATTGATATAAATTGATTTTAAACTCTCTCCTTTGTAAAGTTCATTAATGATAATATCTGCTTTGTAAATCTCTTTTGAATCTACATTTTTGTAATTTTTAATGATTTTTACTTTAGCGACAAATTCAGATTGAATATACTTTTTAGTTATCCTTTGGTCGTTACATATACACGCATAATTTGCGATTGAAAATAGAAACGTAATTATTTGCAGTGTTTTTTGTAAAGTCCTGAAATAGGTTGACACATTTTTACTGTGTTTTCAATTCAAATTTAGATAAATAATTTCTTTATTCCTACGATAGGATTTGTATGGAATGTTAGCCTTTATATGAACACTAAC
>NZ_JAGFBU010000020.1 GCF_017948675.1 Flavobacterium flabelliforme | reverse complement strand
CTCTTACGAATTACAATGCAGCCAATACTTATGATTTTTCACCTGCAGGACCAACTGTTAGTGCAGCAGGAGTCATAACAGGCGGTATGATAGGAACGGCTTACACGGTTAAAGCAACTAACGCTTCCGGATGTATTTCAGCAGCTTCTAATAGTTTTACTGTTATAAACCTAACACAGTTGGCTACACCAGTAACTCCAGTAGTGAGCACAACAGCAGCGACTTGTTCTGCTGCAGGAAGTATGACTCTTACGAATTACAATGCAGCCAATACTTATGATTTTTCACCTGCAGGACCAACTGTTAGTGCAGCAGGAGTCATAACAGGCGGTATGATAGGAACGGCTTACACGGTTAAAGCAACTAACGCTTCCGGATGTATTTCAGCAGCTTCTAATAGTTTTACTGTTATAAGCCTAACACAGTTGGCAGTTCCTTCAACTCCAGTAGCTAATAATCAAACAGTATGTGATGATGGTACAACAAATCAAACCTTAACAGCTTCAGCAAGTGGTGGAACTATTACTTGGTATACAGCTTCAACTGGTGGTACAATTGTTACATCACCAACATTAACTGGTGTAGGTACAAAAACGTATTACGCTGAATCATCTAATGGGACTTGTTCTAGTACAACAAGGCAAGCGGTAATGCTAACTATCAATGCAACTCCTTTAACACCTACAACGAAAGATATTGAATATTGTCAAGATGATATTGCTCAAGCCTTAACTGCAACAGCTAATGACTCTTCCAATACACTATATTTTTATGAATCACAAACTTCCTCTCCTCAAATTAGTTTAATACCTAGTACTAACGTTTCTGGAGTATTTACTTATTATGTTTCTGAAAAAAGTAGTTCTTGTTTCAGTCCACTAAAGGCATTAGTAGTTACTATTAATCCTAAAATAACAATAACTTCACAGCCCATAAACAAAACTATTATTTATGGAGAAGATACGAATTTTGCAGTAGTAGCTAATAATGTTACATCATATCAATGGCAAGTAAATACTGGATCAGGATATACTAATATTTCAAATAATAGTACCTATTCTAATGCAACAACATCCACTTTAACTATTACAAAGCCTACGGTTTTGATGAGTAGTTATAACTACCGCGTTGTTTTAACAAATAATTGTAACACCGTAAGCACAACAGACGCGCTATTAACGGTAACACCAAAAGCGATCAACGTGAGTGTGGTAGCCGATAATAAAACCAAAGTCTACGGAGACGCGAACCCAGTATTAACCGCTGTGGTAACTGGAACGGTAAATGGCGATATGATTGACTATACGTTAAGCACTACCGCTACGACTACTTCAGCAGTAGGAAGCTATCCAATTGCAGTGACTTTAGGCAGTAATCCAAACTATACGGTAAGCACAACAGACGCGCTATTAACGGTAACACCAAAAGCGATCAACGTGAGTGTGGTAGCCGATAATAAAACCAAAGTCTACGGAGACGCGAACCCAGT
>NZ_JAGFBU010000019.1 GCF_017948675.1 Flavobacterium flabelliforme | reverse complement strand
ACATCTGCTAACAGCCGTTTGGCGAGATTGGGGTTTTAGTGGAATTAGCGTTTTTTTATCATATCTTCGTTTTGGCAGAAAATACTCTGCTATAAAGTCCCCAACCACGCCAAGCGCCAAGACGTTGTGCGACAGTTTCGAGCGACGGAAAATCGACGAAAAACCGAAACATTAAAAACTAAAATATGAAATTTAAAATGAAATATATTTTATCGATTTTTGCAGTTTTCCTTATTTTAAGTTTCAACACTTTTTCAAATCAAGTTTTTATAAATGGACATTTAAAACCGAAAAGTTCTAGTTATAAAAGTGATTTAATTGGTTTGAAAATATTTGTGAAAGCAGACGGAAAAATATTAGCCGAAAGTTACACTGACCAAAATGGAGATTTTAATTTGAAATTTATAGCAGAAAACCAAAAATCATTTGACTTTTTTTGTAGCGGAATTGGAATTGGAACAATTTTACTGAAATCTGTAAATAATTTTGAGAGTGATAATTTAGAAATGAATTTAGACTTTACATCAAAATACAGAAAAAATATTTTCGGAAAAGTATTTTGTCTAAAATGCAATAAAACAGATAAAGTATATGAAATTGAATATTCTGACCCACCTATTGTGACAAGAAAAATTAATCAAAGTGGAGATACTATTTACAGTAAAATTTATAAAAATAAATATAGAGAAAATGACACTGTTGAGCCTGCAAAATATTATTGTGAAAGAGATGATGTTAAATTTTGATGAATAAAAAACCGATCGCACAACAGCCGTTTGGCGAGATTGGGGTTTTAGTGGAATTACCGTTTTTTATCATATCTTCGTTTTGGCAGAAAATACTTTGCTTTAAAGTCCCCAACCTCGCCAAGCGGCAAGACGTTATGCGTCAGCAGGTTGGATCGCACAGAAAAAGAAGAAATTAAAGTTTGAAAACTGAAATGCAAAACTTTGAAAGCGTAATTTTTATCGATTTTTTTCACTTTTAAAAATGAAACTTGATCAACTTTGCGGAAAGCAGAAACCTGAAAATTGAATTTGATTAAGTTTATAGAATGTGGAAACTTGAATATTGGAATCTGATTAAGGTTGTGGAAAGCAGAAACTTGATAAAATTGGCAGAATATTGAAATGGAAATTAGAAACTTGAAAAGTAAAATTTTCGCGATTTTTTTTTAGATTTTTAAGGTCAAAATAGATGTTTAAAACTGAATAAAATAATTAAATTTGGAAAAGCCAACTGGAATAAATTGGAATAGACAAACATAGAACATATACTGCCGAACGCATAACAGCCGTTTGGCGAGATTGCGAATTTTGTGGTTAATTCATATTTTTCTTTCGCAAGATATTCTATCTTAGCAGAAAGAAATCGGTTACGAAGTACGCAACCACGCCAAGCGGCAAGACGTTACCAGCAATATTGCCAAAGGCCTCGTCCTAAAATAGGTTGACTAAAAATTAAACACTTTTAGTATCCTATGGAAACAAACAAAAAACAACCCTGTCGAAAAAATGAGTATCAAAAAATAAGCTTTGATCTCAAACTTTCCATCA
>NZ_JAGFBU010000001.1 GCF_017948675.1 Flavobacterium flabelliforme | reverse complement strand
TTGCGGGTGCAAAACTACAACGTTTATACCGTTATGCAAGCTTTTTTAATCACTTTTTTTTAACTTTTTATTGCCGTTTTATTTAAAGAGCTGAAAATCTGATTTTTGAATGCGATATTTTTTTTCTAAACAACTACTCCACTCTTCTAAATGCAATCTAAAAAAGGGTTTTATCCCCTTTTATTGGCTTTGTACATAACATTTGCTCTTTGTAATCTTACTTAAAGCTACCTATTATATAATAGGTAAATCATTTTAAAGGCTTCTATCTTCTTTAATTATTGCTATTCTTGTCTTATATAGGTAAAATGGCACTAGAATTTACATTAATACTGTTTTGACACCTATATATAAGCAGGAGTTTCTTCTTTAGCACAATCAAATGTCAATATAATATCGCGCTAGGATTGCTATTGTTGTCTTATATATAGGTAAAGCAATACTACCATTTATAAAACTGCTGTTTTTTTACACCTATATATAGGTAGGTATTTTTTTTCTTACCTATATATAGGTATAGTAATCCTATTGAGCAGACTGTGATCTAGAATAGTAAATTGTTTGTTACGCCTAACCTCTTCTAAACGTCTGAGAAAAACAAAACCGCGTTAGGGATGGCAGTGTAAAGCCCACAGTCAAGTGAAGTATAACGGAACTTGACGAGGACTTGAAGCGAAAAGCCCGACCCATTCTAAAAAGAGGCTATAACCGAACTCGGATATAGCCTCTTTTTTAGAATGGGAAACGCCAAAAGGAAATCAATCGAAACGAATGGCTTTTAAAGAAAGTATACTTTCTAAAATCCCAACTGAAAATTGCCGTTAATCACGATTCGACAAACTAAATCCTCAAGAATGATAAAATAATAGATAGTAATCTCGAATTTGAGGATTTTTTTAAATTAATTTAAAGAATATCGATTTTTAGAAATCGAAATAACCACTTTCACTCTAAAAGAGTAAATAGCAAGTGCAATGATTAAATTTCAACATTTGATAGAAATATATTAAACAAAAAAAGTCTTTCTGTTACGAAAGACTTTTTTAATATTGGCGGTCTGGACGGGACTCGAACCCGCGACCCCATGCGTGACAGGCATGTATTCTAACCAACTGAACTACCAAACCAACATTATTTAACTTATATTTTTTTTGAAATTTGAATTTTGTTAAATTATATTACTACAAAATCGAATTCCCTTCTTTTTAATCAAAAAAGCTATTCGCCGAAGCGAAAAGCTTTTCATTGGTCTAACTACTAAACCCGCTACGAGTTACAAATTCGTAGCAAACAACACAACTAACGTTAAAAACCTTATGGGGCAAAAAAGCCTTTCTGTTACGAAAGGCTTTCCCCAATATTGCGGTCTGGACGGGACTCGAACCCGCGACCCCATGCGTGACAGGCATGTATTCTAACCAACTGAACTACCAAACCTCTGCGTTATTGCGGTGGCAAAGATACAATAGATTTCCGTTTACGCAAGCCTTTTTTTAAAAAATAATTAATAAATTTTTAATGTTTTAGCCAAAGTTTTGTTTTTCAACTAAGTATGTCGTCATTATTTTTTCAAAACTTTCCTCTACACTAACAGGAATGTACTTAATTCTATTCTGAGAACAGGTTAAAGCTAACTTTTTAAAGTATTTTTCCACCTCTTTTTCGTATTCTTCCTTCACATTATCGGCAAAAACAGCTACTTCTTCTGAGGTTTCTACATCAATAAACTTTCTTGGTGCATTATCAAAGTCAAAACTTCGCTCCGTTTTAGCATCTATAACGTGAAATAAAACAACTTTGTGTTTATTATGTTTTAAATGTTGCAAAGCGCTAAACAACGCTTCGTCTTGTACCGCGTTAGTTCCTGACTGAAACATATCCGTAAATAAAATAATCATAGAGCGTCGGTGAATCTTCTCGGCTATTTGATGCAAAAAGGTAGTAGTATGTGTCATTTTATGATTAAAAGGCTTTTTAAGCAGGTTTTCTAATGCATTTAATATCATTCTATGATGGCGATCACTCCCTTTTTCAGGCGCATAGTATTCATATTGATCCGAGAAAACACTAAGTCCAATTGCATCACGTTGCTTTTTTAATAAATTCATTAAAACTGCAGAAGCTAATACTGAGAACCCTATTTTGTTCTCAAAAAAATTTTGATTTTCTTTTAGCTTTGGATAATGCATTGACGATGAGTTATCAATAATAATATGACATCGTAAATTGGTCTCTTCCTCAAAGCGTTTGGCATACAGGCGATCCGTTTTGGCAAAAAGCTTCCAATCAATATGTTTGGTGCTTTCGCCAACATTATACACTTTATGCTCCGCAAATTCAGCAGAAAAGCCATGAAAGGGACTTTTATGCATTCCTGAAATAAAGCCTTCGACCACTTGATTTGCTAATAATTCTAGATGTTGAAAACTGGAGATTTTCTCTATTTGGGATTCGATTTTCATTCTATTTCCTTTTTAATTTCCTGAGCACGCGCTAAATTATCAGTCGCCTGCAATAATTTTCTCTTTAGAATTGGACTGAAATTAGGGTTTTCTTTCAAAAAATCACTTACGATTTGGAAAGCTTCTAAAGAGGAATATTTACCCACACTGTTAACCAACCAACCTTTTGGAAAAAATATATCTCCTGTAAGTTGTACTTCTTCTATTAAATCTAAACACTCTTTTAAATATTTTTTTGAACTATCCTGACGCAATGGATGATGAATATTTGCCAAAGCTATTTGTACCCAAGCTTCTTTTTCTCTATTCTTTTGCAGTTTGAGTGATTGCATAAAAGAATCTCTAACAGTTACATCATTAGACAATGAGGGAAGAAGAAAATCAAAACGTTTTTGTTTATCCGAGCTTGTTATTGCTTGTCTCGTTTTATACAATATAGCATCTGATTTATCATACTGATATATTGCTAAATCCATAGCCAAATTAGTGTAATCGTCTTCGTTTAACTTCAGATTTGGAATGTTAACTTCTTTATTCCAAATTTGATATAATTTTTCTTTACCTGATTTAGAGTAAGCGACATTTTCAAACAAACCAAATAATGTCTTTTTGATATTCGAAGGTAAATCAGCTTGCAATCTGTTGCAAATTATTGCTTCTAATTCTACTTGCGCTTTATATTGTTGCTTTACAGTTAGAAAATCCCAAAACAATGTACTCAACTGATTGGACAACAACTTCACAATTAACTCATTTTCCTCTACCGCAATTGCTTTTGAAAAACTATCAAAAGCTATTAATGGTTTGATTTTGCCAATTAATGTAGTTTCATAGACATTAATATAACTATAAGCTCTAGCTACTTCGTCCTTTGTATTTTGAATTGCATCAATATTTTTAGTATCAACTGGAAAAACACCATAACCTAAACCGTCATAATTGTAAATAATAGAGACTGGTTTTATCATACCAATTGCTTCAGCAACATTTGTAATCCGATCTTTTACATTCACCTTAATAGTTTTGATAGTATCAGGATAAATCAATCCAATTTCAAAAATTTGTGGCCATACGTTCTGCGAACCGTCTTCGGCTTGTTGCTCAATTAAGAAATTCTTTATCTCACCAGTTTCACCATATTCAATTTGATCCTTAAATAAAGCTCTACCCGACTGATTTACCCAAACATCACTCCATTTTTTTATATCAATTGGAGTTTCCTTGTCTAATATCGCTACTAAATTTTCCCAATCTGCATTTGAGTTTGCATATTTCTGTATGTATTTCTGAATTCCTTTTTGAAATACTTCTTTTCCCATCGTTGCTTCTAATTGTCGCATCATAATAGGAGCTTTATTATAAATGATGTTTCCATAAAGAGAACCTGCATCTTTAAGATTCGCTAAGTTCTGACGAATAGGATGCGTTCCTTTGGTTCGATCTTCGTCATACGCACTAGAGTAATGTGTTGCCAAAAACTGCAACTTGTGATTGATTTTTGGAAAAGCTGGATTCATTATTTTATCGGCCATAAAATTAGCAAACACTTCCTTCATCCAGACATCATTAAACCATTTCATAGTGACCAAATCGCCAAACCACATGTGTGAACTTTCATGGGCAATAAGCTTTCCTCTACTTAATTTTTCGCTGTCTGTTGCGCTGTTGTCTAAAAACAATTTCGATTCTCTATATTGAATCGCTCCTACATGCTCCATTCCGCCATATTGAAATACAGGAATTGTAGCAAAATCCATTTTTTGGAATGGAAAAGGATGTTGGGTATATTTTTCTAAAAAGGAAATCGCTTGTCGGTGCAAAGTAAAAATAGCATCGGTACTCTCGCTAATTTTTTCGTTATTACTTTCTCGATACAACATAGTCATCGGAAAATTATCTAAATTCTGAGAAATACTTTTAAATTCACCAGCGACAAAAGAAAATAAGTATGTGCTCATGCTATCGGATTTACCAAACTGGTATTGCTCAAAATCTCCTTTCTCGATTTTATTGATTAGCGGAGCGCCAGCTAGAACAGACCAACCTTTAGGTGCCGTTATAGAAAGTGTGTAAGTAGCTTTGATATCAGGCTGATCAAAACACGGAAATAAAGTACTTGCTCTATCTGGAACCAATAAAGTGTATAAAAAATCATCGTTTCTATTTAAGGATAATTCTCCTGCTATAAAATCAACCTCAACCCTGTTTTTACCTTTTACCAAAAACTCTTTAGCTATAATCAAATGCTCTTTTCGTGAATAATAGTAACTGTTTTTCCATTGACTACAACTGATTTTAGATTTTCTTTCTTTTCATTAAAATCTAAATACAAAGACTGCTGAGTATTGGTAAGATTTAAATTTAAAACAAGATGCGATAGAATAGGGCTTTCTTTCTCTTTCGGAATAGCAAATGCTAAATCATAAGAAACTGCAGATACTTGGCTCTTGCGATAAGTTGCTAGTTCTTTAGAAATTCCAGTTTCTAAAGTTACAGTAGTTTTCTTAACCGATTGACAGGAATAAAATACTAAAACAAAACACAATACAAACAAATTGATTTTCATTACAACAGAGATTGGTGTGGGTTAAAAATAAGAAAAGGCTTGACTTTCGCCAAACCTTTCTATATAAATTATAATCTACCGATTACAACAAAGCGTCTAAACTATCTGCGTAAGTTTGTTTAGGAGCAACTCCTACTTGTTTCCCTACTACTTCTCCGTTATGAAAAACCAATACTGTTGGTATGTTTCTCACTCCGTATTTTGCAGCAAATTCTTGGTTTGCATCAACATCTACTTTCCCAATTACTACTTTACCTTCGTATTCAGTACTCAATTCGTCAATGATTGGACCAACCATTCTACAAGGTCCACACCATGCTGCCCAAAAATCTACCATTACTGGTTTGTCTGATTTCAAAACTACTTCTTCAAAAGTAGCATCTGTTATTGCTAATGCCATATTGTTTTTTTTTAGATTTTAAAAGTCCTGAGCGTGTTCAGAACTTGGATACAAATTTAGAAATTAAAAACAAATCAAACACTATTTAAAAATTAGTTTTGATTATAAGTGTATTGTCATTCTTTATAAAAAATGTTTTTTAAATCTAATTATTCAAAATTAGTAGATATTCCTGCTCTACGCTATATCTTTTAGTCTCTTATTGCTTGTTCCTCGCAACAAGATACTAAAAGGATGCCGCTTCGATCAGGGCTAAAAAAAAGAGGTTGCCAAAAGACAACCTCTTAAATATATTGTTTAAAAAAAGTATTAGATTATAGACTGTATTTCAAACCTAAAGTAAAACCTAAACCAGAAATACCAACATAAGAACTTAATTCGTCCATTGGTTTAGTTGAATCTAAACCACTTGGATTAGTTGCAGCGTTATTAGATTTAACATCAATTTTATCTTGGTAATTGGTATGAATTTGTGCTTGAGTTCTAGTATTTAATCTATCAGTACCGTTTATTGTAAACTCAGTTGTTTCTTTTGTTTTACCATGAACAGTAAAGTTACGATACTCTAGTTCAGCATAAGCAGAAATATTTTTACCTAACTTGTAAGATGTTCCTAAAGCAGACATAAAACCTACCGTTGGATTTGGTTTTACTTTATCAACGCTGTGAATCTTTCCAAAAGCAGTTGGAGCACCTGATGGAGCAAAAGCTATCGGTGCATTCGCATCAGAAGTAATTTCTAAATCACCGTGAATAGGCACTAAAATACCTACTTTTGTGTAAGGCTCAAAACCTTTGTGCTCTCCTAAAAACAATACTAATGCAGGAGCTAAATCAAAAGCAGTAATTTGACCTACTGATTCAAAATTATAAACACCAGCTGGAGTAATTGGCACATCAGAAACTGTTTTTGCCATAGTTTTATCAGTACTATTATAGTAGTTAACACCCATTTCTACTCCTAAACGAGTATTAAAACGGTAACCTGCTGTAAAACCAGTTCTAAAACCTTCTCCAAAAGATCCAGTAACGCTTTCTTCAGAAACTAATTTTCCTCCAACATACACTTTACTTAAAGCTGCGTTACCACCTACTGTAGGAAATTCCGTAGCTGCAGTTTGTGTAAAGTAAGATCCGCCTAATTTAAAATACCAGCTTTCTTGTTTGTCAGTTTGCCCCATCATAGTCAAAGAGCAAGCCATAAATCCTAATAAAAAAAGGTTCTTTTTCATAATTTTATTTTTTGTTTAACACAAATTTAATTAATTTCACTCATAGCGCATCTGCATTTACTAAATAAATACACACATAAAAAAAAATTAATATGCATGCATATTAAAATCAGCTCTTTAGGTCGAAAAAATTAACATTTACAACTATAAATAAAAGAGCTATTTGCGTTTAAAATTAATTTAATTTGAAATTTATTTGCATTTTTTCTAATTCTAATAACAATTCATTAGAAATATTAATTTTTAATTTTCTGCTTGGCATTGCTAATTTAGTAACAACTTTAATCTCCTCAATTTCTTCTACTTTTGCCTTAACTATAGCATTTGAATTTGTCATAATATCAGCTTCAATTTCAGAATCCTCATTTTCCTCCACAAAAACTTCTTCGTCATTTTCTATTTCTGGAGCAGCAACTTCAACAAGCCTTTTCGTTTTTTCGATTTCCATCACTTCAAAAGAAACCGTATTATCTCCTTTGTTTTCCTGAAAAAGACGACTTAGTTTATGAATAAATTCTGCTTCTAAATCATTTATATTCAATAGTAAAATTAATTTCTTAGCAAAAATACTTAGTACATCTTGCAACTGTTTTGCATCCGTAAATTGCATTCTTGGTTCTGATTTTTTACCTGTATCTCTATTTACCCATCCGTCTTTTATCAAAATTTTAAAATAAACAAAATTATTAGGAAGTAAATAGCGATGAAAATTTAAGTATTCTTCATTAAATATTTTAAACTCAAAACTTTCATCAAAACCTTCTAGATTAAAAATCGCCCATTCCTTTCCATTTTTAGCAATACGTCTTTGTACATTAGAAACTATACCTCCAAAAGCAAGTGTTTTGCCTACATGAGCTTCCATATTTTTGAGCGCTTCCAATTTAGAATTGCAGAAATACTTCATTTCAAATTTAAAATCATCCAAAGGATGTCCAGAAATATAGATTCCAACCACCTCTTTCTCTTTCGCTAGCTTTTCCATAGTACTCCAGTCTTCGCAAGGTGGCACAACAGGTTCCTCAATTTGTACATCGCTGCTTTCGCCAAACAAACTTACTTGAGATGAATTTTCATTTTCTTGGTATTTAGAACCATATCGAATCGCTTTTTCGTAAAAAGTAATTCCGTCGCCATCATCATGAAAATATTGGGCTCTTGTTGTGTTTCCAAAAGAATCAAAACCACCCGCTAAAGCCAAGTTTTCAATTGCTTTTTTATTGGCGGCACGCAAATCAATTCGTTTGGCTAAATCAAAAATAGATTTGTATTTACCATCTTTTCTGTTTTCTACAATAGTTGCTACTGCTCCAGAACCTACACCTTTGATAGCGCCCATTCCAAAACGGACCGCATAATCGTCATTTACCGTAAATTTATAAAAAGACTCATTTACGTCTGGTCCTAAAACTTGCAATCCCATGCGCTTGCATTCCTCCATGAAAAAAGAAACTTGCTTGATATCACTCATATTATTAGACAAAACGGCAGCCATATATTCCGCAGGATAATTGGCTTTTAAATAAGCGGTTTGATACGCAATCCATGCGTAACAAGTCGAGTGTGATTTGTTAAAGGCATATTCCGCAAAGGCTTCCCAGTCTTTCCAAATTTTTTCTAATTTATCTTCGGCATGACCTTTGGCGGCAGCTTGATTGATAAATTTGGGTTTCATTTTATCCAAAACATCTTTTTGCTTTTTTCCCATCGCTTTACGTAAAACGTCAGCATCCCCTTTAGAGAAATCGGCTAGTTTTTGGGACAAAAGCATTACTTGCTCTTGGTAAACTGTAATTCCGTACGTATCTTTTAATAATTCTTCGCACGCATCTAGATCATAAATAATCTCTTCTTCACCATTTTTTCGCTTGACGAAACTCGGAATATAAGCAATTGGTCCCGGGCGATACAAGGCATTCATGGCAATTAAATCCGGAAAAACCGTTGGCTTTAATTCCTTCATGTATTTCTGCATTCCTGGACTCTCATATTGAAAAATTCCCACCGTTTCTCCACGTTGAAAGAGTTCGTATGTTTTTAAGTCATCAATAGGAAACGTATCCGGATCAAGATCGATTCCGGTTCTATATTTTACTAACTTAACGGTATCTTTTATCAAAGTCAGGGTTTTCAAACCCAAGAAATCCATCTTCAACAAACCGGCACTTTCTACCACCGAGTTGTCAAATTGTGTTACATACAAATCTGAATCTTTAGCAGTAGCTACAGGAACAAAATTGGTAATATCGCTTGGCGTAATAATTACTCCACAAGCGTGAATACCAGTATTTCTGAGATTTCCTTCTAAAACTTTAGCTTGCTGAATAGTTTCTCCACCTAGATCATCTTCACCGGCAAGACCAATTAATTCTTTAATTTTATCGTATTCTTCAGGACGAACTGCCTTTTTAATTACATCTTGCTTTTCATTTAAAAAACGAGCCAAGTTCCATTTAGACGGCATCATTCCTGGAATCAACTTGGCAATTTTATCTGCTTCAAATAAGGGTAAATCCAACACTCTCGCCGTATCTCGAATGGCAGATTTAGTCGCCATTTTACCATAAGTGATAATTTGTGCCACTTGTTTTGAACCGTATTTACGAATCACATAATCCATAACGCTGCTGCGACCTTCATCATCAAAATCGATATCAATATCGGGAAGGGACACACGATCGGGATTCAGGAAACGCTCAAAAAGCAGGTTGTACTTTAAGGGATCAATATTTGTAATCTTCAAACAATACGCAACTACTGAACCCGCTGCAGAACCACGACCTGGTCCAACAGAAACTCCCATGCTTCGTGCCTCAGCAATTAAATCCTGTACAATCAGGAAATATCCAGGATAACCAGAATTCGAAATCGTTAATAATTCAAAATCGAGTCGTTCTTGAATTTCTTCTGTGATCTCTGCATATCGTCTTCTAGCACCTTCAAAAGTAAGGTGTCTTAAATACGCATTTTCTCCACGAACTCCTCCATCTTTTACATCTTCAGGATCATTGAACTCTACTGGAATTTCAAATTTCGGAAGTAAAACTTCTCGAGCTAAATCGTAAATTTCAATTTTATCTACAATTTCTGCTATATTAGAAATTGCTTCTGGCAGATTAGCAAAAAGTTGCTTCATCTCGTCTCCCGACTTGAAATAATATTCCTGATTCGGCAATCCGTATCGATAACCACGACCACGACCTATAGGTGTAGTTTGCTTTTCGCCATCGCGCACACAAAGCAAAATATCGTGCGCATTCGAATTTTCCTTATCTATATAAAAGGTGTTGTTTGTAGCAACAATTTTAACATCATGTTTTCTAGCCAATGAAACTAAAGAAGCATTTACTCGATTTTCGTCTTCTTGATTGTGACGCATCACCTCAATATAAAAATCATCTTTGAATTCGTTCTTCCACCAAATTAAGGCTTCTTCGGCTTGATTTTCACCAATGTTTAAAATCTTATTTGGAATTTCTCCATACAAGTTTCCAGACAATACGATAATATCTTCTTTGAATTCCTGAATGACCTTTCTATCAATTCTTGGAACATAATAAAATCCTTCTGTATAAGCGATCGATGACATTTTTGCTAAATTATGATAGCCTTTTTTGGTCTTCGCCAAAAGCACTATTTGGTAGCCATTATCCTTGACCGACTTGTTTTTATGATCATCACAAACAAAAAACTCACAACCTACAATCGGTTTCATCGTAACTTCAGTAGGCTCCTCACCGTTTTCTATTGCCGCTTTATTTTTGGCTTCAGCCGCTTTATTATGGTATAAAATATCACGTACAAAGTGAAAAGCTCCCATTAAATTGGCGTGATCGGTCATGGCAACAGCAGGCATTTTTTGTTGTGCCGCCGCTTTGACTAATGCTGCAATACTAATGGTAGATTGCAATACTGAGAATTGGGTATGGTTGTGTAAGTGCACAAACTGCGTGTCTACCAAAACTTTTTTATTCTCAGAAAGCTCTTTCTTTGAAACCGCTGGTTCCTGTTTCTCTCCAAATTGCTGACGAATTTTATCCGAAGCCGCTTTGAGATTGATATGTTTTAAACCAATTAGCTTTATTTCGGAAGGATTTCTATTTTGAAAGTCTTTGAAATAACCTGGCTCCACATCAAGTTCTTCCTTCGTGAAAATTTCACGTCTAATTAATTCTAGAAAACAACGCGTAGTTGCCTCCACATCGGCAGTAGCGTTGTGCGCTTCACCAAAAGGCTTATTGAATAAAAAACTATGTAATTCTGTAAGTGTTGGTAATTTGAATTTTCCACCACGACCTCCAGGTAATTTTAATAAAGAAGCAGTAACCTCCGTACAGGTATCCAGAATTGGCATGGAACTCATTTGACTTTCTATTCCCAATCTATAGAATTCACAACCCATAATATTGATATCAAAACCTAGATTCTGACCTACAATATATTTGGCTTTGCCTAAAGCGATATTAAATTTCTCTAAAACTTCGGCTAAAGAAATTCCTTCGGCTTCGGCCAATTCTGTTGAAATTCCGTGAATACGTTCGGCATCATAAGGAATATTAAAACCTTCTGGTTTAACCAAATAATCCTGATGTTCGATGAGCTTCCCCATATCATCATGCAACTGCCAAGCGATTTGAATACAACGTGGCCAGTTGTCCGTATCAGAAATAGGTGCGCCCCAACGCTTAGGTAATCCTGTAGTTTCGGTATCAAAAATTAAGTACATAGCTGGAATTGAAGTGATTGTAATTATTTAAAATTACAAAAATTGAATTTCAAATTTAGGTTATTTTTAGACAAAAAACAGAAACCAACTTGTTAATAAAGAAAGAAAAAATACACTGCCTCTTTTGTAACATATTCTCTGACGTTTATTAAATCTCTCGACAAAAAAACATACACTTTTAAACCTTGAAAAATAACTACATAATTTTTTCTACAATCTGGATGTCGTAAAATAAAGTACTCGAAAAATAAATTAATAATACAATTTTCAAAAAACATCAATGTAATGTATTGAGAAAATATAGAAATAAAAATGACTAAGAATTATCTAATCAAAAAGTGTTATATTATTAATTTATCAAAAATTTTATTTAAAACAAGTCTAATTATAGCAAATCTCTAAATTATCAAACAAACACTACATGCCAATAGAACAAAAATTTATAATAATTAAAGACAAAACAAAAAGCATCACAAAACAACATAAATTAAAAAAGCAGCTCTAATACCTCGTAAAATTAGTTTGGGTATCGTATATAATCAACAATCGAAATTTGCTGCTTTATGTGTTTTTATAAATTTGCTTATATTACTACAATTCCATAAAATAATTGGGATGTAAAATCAAGAAATACACTTAAAAAAAACAGTTAAAATGAGTACTACATTATTTGATAAAGTATGGGATTCGCATGTGGTGCGAAAAATTGATGATGGACCAGATGTATTTTTCATTGATCGCCATTTTATTCATGAAGTTACTAGTCCCGTTGCTTTTTTAGGTTTAAAAGAAAGAGGAATTACCGTTTTGTATCCGGAGCGCACTTTTGCTACTGCCGATCACAACACACCAACTATAAATCAACATTTACCTGTTGCAGACCCTTTATCAGCGAATCAGCTGAAAGCATTAGAAGATAGTGCTGCCGAATACGGCATTTCGCATTGGGGTTTAGGGCATCAAAAGAACGGAATTGTTCACGTTGTTGGACCTGAAAACGGAATTACATTACCCGGAGCAACAATCGTTTGCGGAGATTCTCATACCTCGACACACGGTGCTTTTGGAGCGATTGCTTTCGGAATTGGAACTTCGGAAGTAGAAATGGTATTAGCCACACAATGTATTATGCAACCTAAACCAAAGAAAATGCGGATCAACGTAAATGGAACTTTGAGTAAAGGTGTTGGTCCAAAAGATGTTGCTCTTTACATTATTTCTAAACTGACCACTTCTGGTGGAACGGGATATTTTGCTGAATACGCTGGAAATGTTTTTGAAGACATGTCTATGGAAGGTAGGATGACGGTTTGTAATTTAAGTATCGAAATGGGTGCTCGTGGCGGTATGATTGCTCCAGATCAAAAAACATTCGATTTCCTTGAAGGACGATTATATGCTCCAAAAGGAGAAGCGTGGACCAAAGCTGTTGAATACTGGAAAACTTTAAAGACTGATGCTGATGCAATTTTTGATAAAGAATTAAACATTAAAGCAGAAGACATCGAACCCATGATTACTTATGGCACAAATCCGGGAATGGGAATTGGTATCTCAAAAAACATTCCAAAAGCCAACCAAGTAGAAGGCGGGGAAGAAACCTATAAAAAATCATTAGCCTACATGGGCTTCGAAGAAAATGATGTCATGATTGGCAAACCAATTGATTTTGTTTTCTTAGGAAGTTGCACCAACGGACGTATTGAAGATTTTAGAGCTTTTACAGAAATTGTAAAAGGTCGTAAAAAAGCAGATAATGTAACCGCATGGTTAGTTCCCGGTTCACATGTTGTTGAAGCTCAAATCAAGGAAGAAGGTTTATTAGACACTTTAACAGCAGCAGGTTTTGTATTACGTCAGCCAGGTTGTTCAGCTTGTTTAGCGATGAATGATGACAAAGTTCCGGCTGGAAAATATGCAGTAAGCACTTCCAATAGAAATTTTGAAGGTCGTCAAGGTCCGGGTTCAAGAACATTGTTGGCGAGCCCAATTATGGCGGCGGCGGCGGCAATTACTGGAAAATTGACAGATCCGAGAGAGCTTTTTTAAAAGATTTAAGAATGTAGATTAACGATTTTTGACCCGAGCGCTAGCGAATTGGCGTAGCATTTCAGATTTCGTTAGAATACTAAATTTTTTATTAAAGTGACATTTTACAATATATTACATAAAAAATAGCGATTAAAAATAGGTCTCTTCGCAGAAATCAACAATCTAAAATCGTTAATCTAAAATCTAAAATTCCCATGGCTTACGATAAATTTAATATTCTTACCAGTAGCGCAGTGCCGTTACCAATAGAAAACGTAGATACAGATCAAATTATTCCAGCTCGTTTCTTGAAAGCAACAGAGCGTGTCGGTTTTGGAGATAATCTTTTCCGGGATTGGCGCTACCATCCTGATGGATCGAAAAAAGCAGATTTCGTTTTGAACAATCCAACTTACTCTGGAAAAATTCTTGTTGGCGGAAAAAACTTTGGCTCGGGTTCTTCTCGTGAGCATGCTGCTTGGGCGGTTTACGATTATGGTTTTAGAGCAGTAGTTTCTTCTTTTTTTGCCGATATCTTTAAAGGAAATTGCTTGAATATTGGTGTTTTGCCCGTTCAAGTAAGCCCTGAATTTTCTAATAAAATCTTTGCTGCAATTGAAGCTGATCCTAAAACAGCAGTAGAAATAAACCTTCCTGAGCAAACAATTAAAATCCTACAAACAGGGGAAACAGAAACGTTTAACCTCTCTGGTTATAAGAAAGAAAATATGATTAATGGTTTTGATGATATTGATTATCTACAAAACATAAAAGAGGAAATAGTAGAATTTGCGGATAAACTGCCGTACTAAAAATTACAAAGCAGCACTATTTACTATCTATCTCTTGCCTTGTTGATTAATACATTGATTCCTATTCAAAAAAACATCAATTATAAAGGTATAAATAGTGGTGTTTTATTACTGTATAAAAATAATAAATCTTGATTTGTTATGCTGTTACGAGTTCGAGTGAGGGATTGCAGTAGAAATCCTTTTTTATAAAATGCAGCCTTTTGGCAAATTTTATAAAAAAGATTGTAGCGGAAAGCCCGACAGCAATAAAAAAACGGCTAACGATAAAGTGGCTTTTGCCGTTTTTTATTGGTGACACGCCCAAAAAAATATAAGTCAATACGAAAACCATAATGGGAAAAAGAAAAATTGAAATAATGGATACGACACTTCGAGATGGGGAACAAACCTCTGGAGTTTCGTTCTCGGCTGCAGAAAAACTAACCATTGCACAATTATTACTCGAAGAATTAAATGTTGACAGAATCGAAATTGCTTCGGCACGTGTTAGCGAAGGCGAATTTCAAGGTGTAAAAGGTATTATGGCGTGGGCTGAAGAGAAAGGATATAGCAATAGAATTGAGGTTTTGACTTTTGTTGACGGTGGTCTTTCTATTGAATGGATGAAGAATTCGGGAGCTAAGGTTCAAAATTTATTGACGAAAGGCTCGCTAAATCATTTAACGCATCAATTAAAGAAAACACCCGAACAACATTTTGAGGAGATTGCTCAAACCATTGCATTGGCTCAAGCAAATAATATTGACACTAATGTTTATTTAGAAGACTGGAGCAACGGAATGCGTAATTCACCGGAATATGTTTTTCAGTATTTAGATTTTTTGACGCAACAACCAGTAAAACGTATCTTACTTCCTGATACTTTAGGCGTTCTTATTCCTTCAGAAACTTTCAGTTTTATTTCTCAAATAAACGCAAAATATCCTGATACGCATTTTGATTTTCATGCACACAATGATTATGATTTAAGTATTGCTAATGTGATGGAAGCTGTAAAAGCAGGCATAAATGGTCTTCATGTAACGGTAAACGGGATGGGAGAGCGTGCTGGAAATGCTCCTCTTGAAAGTACTGTTGCGGTTATCAATGACTTTATGCCAGAAATAGAAATGAGTGTAAAAGAGTGTTCTTTGTACTCTGTGAGTAAATTGGTAGAGACATTTACAGGCTATAGAATTCCAGCTAATAAACCTATTGTTGGTGATAATGTTTTTACTCAAACAGCGGGAATTCATGCGGATGGTGACAACAAAAACAATTTATATTTTAATGATTTGCTTCCTGAACGCTTTGGCAGGCAACGAAAATATGCATTAGGAAAAACATCAGGGAAAGCCAATATCGAGAAAAATTTGCAAGAATTAGGTTTGCAGCTTAATCCCGAAGATTTGAAATTAGTAACGCAAAGAATTATAGAATTGGGTGACAAAAAAGAAACCGTTACCAAGGAAGACTTACCTTATATTATATCGGATGTTTTAGACAGTCAGTCTTATCAAGAAAGAATTGTAGTAGAATCGTATATTTTATCTCATGCTAAAGGAATGCGACCTTCGACCACTTTGTCTTTAAAAATAGAGGGAGAAATTATTGAAGAACATGCGCAAGGTGATGGACAATTTGATGCTTTTATGAATGCTTTAGCCAAAATTTATAAAACCAAAGATCTAGAATTACCAAAATTAATTGATTACGCTGTTCGAATCCCGCCAGGAAGTAGCTCTGACGCATTGTGTGAAACTATCATTACATGGACAAATAAGGGAAAGGAATTTAAAACAAGAGGACTAGACTCTGACCAAACCGTTGCTGCGATTGTTGCTACACAAAAAATGCTAAATGTAATGTTGTAGCAAAAATCTTAATTAAATTTTAATAAAAATAAAACATTAGTATATTTGCGCTCTTAAATTCTAAATTTAACAAATGAAATACTATTTTTTTACTACTCTATCTATTTTATTATTTATTTCAGGTCATGCCCAAAATTATACTCCATTTGATACGACTTCCTTTTCTAAACGTAAACTTTTTATCGAAGAATTTTCAAATCGACATAAATTAAAGATTAAAGAAATTAAGAAAGCCTATTCTGGTAATACCAGTAAAGAAATTCAAGAAAGTTATACCAACCAATTTGAATACATAAAAAGAAAAATTGACAAAAAAGAACTCTACTTTGATGATAGAATACAAAGCTACATTGATAAAATTATTACCGAAATCATCAGCAACAATCCTGTTTTAGCTGATAAAAAAATCAAAGCATATTTTTCTAGGAATTCAGAACCGAACGCTTTTAGCATAGGAGATGGTACTATTATTTTTAATTTGGAACTTTTAAAATATTTAAATGACGAAGCAGAAATAGGATTTGTTTTGTCTCACGAAATAGCACATTATGTTTTAAATCATCGGGATACGAGTATTCAAAAATCGATCATTGCCCAAAACAGTGATGAAAATAAAAAAGCTGAAAAAGAGATTAGAAAATCAAAATACAACAAACAAACTAAATCGGATGCACTTGTAAAAAAATATGTGTACGACGGCAAGTACAAATCTCGTTATCATGAATTTCAAGCTGATTCATTGGGATTAGTTTTCTACAAAAACACCAATTACAATTCTGCCTCAAGTGTTGATTTATTAAAACATCTTTCTAAAACAGATACAGAAAGAGATAGTTTAAGTAGAAAAAGTTACGTTAAAAATTTTACTACCAAAAATCAACCGTTTCTTAAAGATTGGATTGTAATGGAAGATTTTTCTAAATACAATTATTCAAAAGATCATATTTTTAATTGGAATATCGACTCGCTAAAAACCCATCCGAATTGTGATGAAAGAATAGAAAGAATAAGCAGCAAAATTGGAACGAAGAAAAAAGATTTTTATACTGATAAAATATTCTTTACTGACTTAAAAAAAAGAATTGAATACGAGCAGATCTATAATGATTATTACATTGAAAACTATGGAGAAAGTTTGTACAATTGTTTGAAACAAAAAGAAAAAGATCCAAAAAACATTTTCTTAAATAAGATCATTGCCGCTAATCTAGAAGCGTTGGCTAAAGCAAAAAAGGAAATGAGAATAAACACTTATATTCCATCTATAAATCCCAAAGCACACACTAAAAGCCAGCAATACTATTTCGGCTTTATGTCTAACTTGACTCTGAGCGAACTTACACAATTAGCAACTGACTATAAAAATCTATAATCCAAAATTACTTTAATCACAATTATGAAAAATACTTACTTATTCTTTCTTTTCCTTTTAAGCACCGTAAGCTTTGCACAATCTTACGCAATATTGAATTCAGCTGATGGAGAACTAATGACTTTTAAGCCAATTTACGATAAGGAATCGCTGTACGGATATGTCGAGGTTCGAAAAATGAATATAGACGAACAGCGCAATGTCACCTTTAAATATATTGTATTAGATGTAAACTTTAATAAATTATGTAGCGGAGATCTTGTAGAAAAACAATCTCCCAAGGCAACTAAACGCGATTTAAATGACATTAGTTTTAATAATGGTTACTTACGTTTTGATTTCACGGAACGTGTATACGCATTAGGCTCCTATCAATATTCCGCACAAAATATAGATTATTTCTTTAAGACCTATCAAGTGGTTGACATTAAAGAAAATGTCATTGTAAGTAAAGGAGTGTATAATACCGAAGTTCAAGATTTTACTTTTAAAAATAGAAAAAAAGATAACTATGTCTATACTAATTACGATTTACAGAATACTGGCTTTTTAATCGAAAAAGATGATTTTTATGATTTAGGCAAGCCAAATGAAAAAGATACTTATTATGCTGTAAATTATAAAAATGAAAAAATCTGGGAATATAATAGCACTCGTTCATTTAAAAAATATATTTTAAATTATTCCGTTTTCAGTACTTCAGAAAAGTACATCGTACTGAAAGGTTACTTTTCAAAAGGATCAAAGAAAGCAGATATTCATTTTTTGATTTTAGATGCTAAGACCGGAAAAGAGTTACTTTATTTACCACAAACAAGTAAATATACTATCACCAGCGAATACATTTATTTATTAGATGAAAAACTATATACAGGTGGCTGTTATTACAAGAAAGATAAAAAAGAACAATATAATTCTGATGAATCTTTAGGTATTTATCAAACCGTAATTGATCTTACAAAAAAAGAAGTGATTCAGGATAAATATGTAGCTTACAGTGAATTTCCTAATCTAAAAATAAACAAATACGGAAAGGTTCGAGGAGAAGGATATTTAAATTTCCAAAAAAGAGGAATAAATCCGGATGGCACTTTCTTAATCTTAGCCGAGTCGTATTGGCAAAAAAAGACGTACCGCGCCTATACCAATCTTTACACTTTTTCATTGGATAAAGATTTTAATCCTACTAAAACTGTTGAATATGATGTGAAACGAACTAGAGGATATAAATATGATTTTACTCAAATTTTACCAAATAAAACCGGCAGAGCTTATTTCTTTTTTGACAAAAACGACGATAAAGATTTGGAATTAAACATCTTAAATTACTACTATAAATCTAAAAAAGAAGTCATTCAAAAAATACCAATCACCAACGACGACAGTGTAATTTCTGTTTTTCCAGCAAAAACAGGTTATGTCGCAATTGCTGAATATTTTAAAAAACCCAAGAAAAGTGGTAAACATATGGAAATACGCTTGGAAAAACTAAACTATGACCGAGAGTAACCGTTATAGAAAATAAAACAAAAAATTACTTTATGAAAAAAATTATATTTCTATTTATTCTTATAACTCAATTTAGTTTTGGGCAATCCTACTCCGTTCTCAAACAAGCTGATGGTGATTTTGTTTCTTTTGATCCTTTTTACGAAAATACAGATTTGTTTGGTTATGTAGAATTACGAGAAATGAATACGGATGAAAATTTAAATGTCACTTTTAAGTATATAGTCTTAGATAAAAACATGAACAAAATTTGTTCAGGAGAAATAAAACAAAAAAAAGCAGACGACGCTAAAAGTACAAAGGTAATTTTAGATGACATTAATTATGCTAACGGCTTGCTTAGATTTGATTTTTATAATGTTTTTATAAGCGGATCTAGAAATTTTAAAGCCTATACCACACTTAATATAACAACAAATACAATTGTTAATACTGGTATTTACAATCCTGAAATAAAAGCAATATCAAAAGAATATAAAAACAATAGTAGGTCTTTATTTAATACTTCCTCTTTAGGCAAAAATGGATTTTTAATCAATGAGAGAAGGTTATTTGCAAGTAATAAAGACCCATTTTATAATAAAATCCATGCCGTAGATACTAAAAATGAAACGATTTGGGAATTTACTAGTAGTCACGTTTTTAAAGATAAATATATTTTATACAAAACTTTAGCCACCGATGACAACTACATTTTGATGGAAGGTCACGCATACAAAGGAAATAACGACAACAATCATAAAATTGTACATTATATTGTTTTAGATTCTAAAACAGGTAAAGAATTACTTTTTGCTGAAGTTAGCGAAAAGTATACTCATATTTTTGATTATCATTTTATTCAAAATGGTCTACTATATATGGGAGGAAAATATTATGAAAAAAACAAAAACAATAATTACAATAGCCTAGCATCAATTGGCTTAAACCAAACCGTTTTTGATATTAAATCGAACTCCCTCTCAAGAGAAACTTACCTTCCTTATGAAAAATTTAAAGATGTAGAAATTAATAAAAGTGGAAAAGTGAGCAAAGAAGGTTATTTAACTTTTCAAAAAACTAGTTTAAACCCTGATGGGACTTTCTTCGTTCTAGCGGAGTCGTACTGGCAAAAAAGTAATTGTCGTACCTATACCCAACTCTATACATTTATGATGGATAAAGACTTTAATCCTATAAAAACAGTAGAATATAATGTGAAACAGACAAAAGGATACAAATACGATTTCTCACAACGTTTACCAGATACAACTGGTAGAGCTTATTTCTTTTTTGACAAAACTGATGATAGAGATCTGGAATTAAATATCCTAAACTATTATTATAAATCTAAAAAACAAGTAGTCCAAAAAATGAACATCAGTAATGATAATAGTACAATTAGCATTTTTCCTGCAAAAACTGGTTATGTTGGGATTGCAGAATACTATAAAGATCAAAAAAAGCAAGGGAATTATATGGAAATACGCTTAGAGAAACTAAATTATGAGCGAGAGTAAATTCTTTACGACAAAAACTATTAACTAAACCTAAACTACACCAACATGAAATTTAAAATAGCGCTTTTAGCCGGAGACGGAATTGGACCAGAGGTCATAAATGAAGCTGTAAAAGTATCTGATGCTATTGCAAAAAAATTCAATCATGAAATTATTTGGACACCTGCCTTAACAGGAGCTTGTGCCATTGATGCTGTTGGTGTACCTTATCCTGACGAAACTCATGAAATTTGTATGGCTTCAGATGCCGTTTTGTTTGGAGCCATTGGCCATCCAAAATATGATAATGATCCAACAGCCAAGGTAAGACCAGAACAAGGATTATTGTTAATGCGAAAGAAATTAGGTTTATTTGCCAATGTACGTCCTACCTTTACTTTTCCTTCTTTGATCGATAATTCACCCTTAAAAAGAGAGCGTATCGAAGGAACCGATTTAGTCTTCTTAAGAGAATTAACCGGTGGAATTTATTTTGGAGAAAAAGGCCGAAGAGATGGAGGAGAAACAGCATATGACAACTGTGTGTACACAAGAGCTGAAGTACAACGACTAGCTAAAAAAGGATTTGAACTAGCGATGACACGTTCTAAAAAATTATGTTGTGTAGACAAAGCAAATGTTTTGGAAACTTCCCGTTTATGGAGAGAAACAGTACAGGCCATGGAGAAAGACTATCCCGAAGTTACCGTTTCGTATGAATTTGTAGATGCAGTTGCGATGCGATTGGTACAATGGCCCAACACTTATGATGTATTGATTACAGAAAATTTATTTGGAGATATCTTAACAGACGAAGCCTCGGTCATTTCAGGATCTATGGGACTCATGCCATCAGCATCTGTGGGAGAACACACTTCATTATACGAGCCAATTCACGGTTCCTATCCACAAGCAACTGGTTTGAATATTGCTAATCCACTGGCGACAATACTTTCTGCAGCGATGATGTTTGAAGATGCTTTTGGTTTGAAAGAGGAAGCTGAAGCCATTAGAAACGTAGTTAATAAATCATTAGAACAAGGAATTGTAACAGAAGATTTAGTTGCTAAAGGCGCAAAAGCATACAAAACTAGCGAAGTTGGCGATTGGTTGGTTGCTAATCTTTAATATATATTTAAATTATAAAAGCCATTCGTTTACTCGGATGGTTTTTTTTATAAAATTTCATTCTATCGCTACAAATCACGAAAGTGAGTAGAATTATAACCCAAATAGTTTTAGCGAGACAAATTAAATTCATAGAAACAAAAAAGGTGTCAATTTGCATTGACACCTTTTTTTATAGTTGTAGAAAAAAATATTAATATCCTCCTCTGTTTCCACCACCACGGTTTTCTCCACCACGGCTGTTTCCACCACCATAACCACCGCGTGAATCTCCACCACGACTGTTATTGTTAAAACTTCTTCTTTCGCCTTCTGGTTTTGGCTCAGATTTGTTTACAACGATTGCACGTCCTTGAACAGTTGCACCGTTCAATTCGTCAATTGCTTTTTGAGCTTCGTCATCATTTGCCATTTCAACAAAACCGAATCCTTTACTTCTTCCTGTAAATTTATCAGTAATAATTTTAACTGAATCAACTGCTCCGTAAGCCTCGAAAGACTCTCTTAAATCTGCTTCCTCAATACTGAATGGAAGGCTTCCAACAAAAATATTCATATGTACTTATTTAAATAATACAACAAATGTAGTGCATTTAATTCGTAATCTACTATATATTAGCTTATTTATGATTTTTATTTAAATTCATGCGAAAAATACAGCATATTTAACAAAAAATTTAGAAAAACTATAACCATTAAAAAAGAACTATTGATAAATTTTATATATTGAAAGTATAATTTAGCGTAACCAAGTTCTAAATTTAAGATCCCATTTATTAAATAGATCAATTTAAAATTAAAAGTCTAGCATTTATCAAAACGATTTAAAAAATCTAAATCCAAAAAAGACTTCTGTAAATAAAGTAAGAGTACTTAAAAATAAAAAGTAATATAAAAACAATACTTGATCTTTACTAATCAGCCCTTCATAATTAAAACACAGCACGAATTAGTAGATATCAATAAAAAATGTATCTTTGCACCCTTAATTAATCGAGGTCGAGTACCTCAAAATTTAATCACAAGATTATGTCAGTAAAAATTAGATTACAAAGACACGGTAAAAAAGGAAAACCTTTTTACTGGGTTGTAGCTGCAGATGCACGCTCAAAAAGAGATGGTAAATACCTAGAAAAAATTGGTACTTACAATCCAAATACAAACCCAGCAACTATCGACTTGAACCTTGATGCTGCAGTAAAATGGTTGCACAATGGTGCTCAACCAACTGATACTGCAAAAGCGATTCTTTCTTACAAAGGAGCTTTATTGAAACATCACCTTGATGGTGGTATCCGTAAAGGAGCTTTAACTCAAGAACAAGCTGACGCAAAATTGGCGACTTGGTTAGACGCAAAATCTGGAAAAGTTGATGCTAAGAAAGATGGTTTAACTAAAGCACAAGCTGATGTTAAAGCAAAAGCTTTTAAAGCAGAACAAGATGTAAATGCAAAACGTTTAGCTGCAGCTGCACAAGCTGAAGCAGATGCTATTGCTGCTGCAACTCCAGCTGTAGAAGAAGAAGTTGAAGCTGCGGCTGAAGAAACTCCTGCTACAGAAGAAAATAACGAAACAACTGAAGCATAATTTTAATAGCGAGAAATGCGTAAAGAAGATTGTTTCTATTTAGGTAAAATCGCTAAAAAATTTAGTTTCAAAGGGGAAGTTCTTGCCTATTTAGATACGGACGAACCTGAGTTATATCAAAATTTGGAATCAGTGTTTGTTGAATGCAACAAACACTTGGTTCCATTTTTTATTGAAAGTAGCTCTTTGCACAAGAATGATTTCCTCAGAATCCGATTTGAGGATATGAATACCGAAGAAGACGCTGATGCTGTAATAGGCAACGACTTGTATCTTCCATTAAAAATGTTGCCTAAACTTACAGGTAACAAGTTCTACTTTCACGAAGTAATAGGCTTTGAAGTCGAAGACAAACGCCTTGGTGTAGTTGGCAAAATCGAATCTATTAATGACACTACAGCCCAACCTCTTTTTGAAGTTTTAAATGGTGAAGTTGAAATTCTTATCCCTATGATTGATCATTTCTTGGTGAAAATTGACCGAGAAAACAAAAAAGTAATCATGGATTTACCTGAGGGACTTATTGAAATGTATCTTTAGAGAAAATGACAAGTGGATCGTTAGTAGCAATTTGTTTTATAAAATCTAAAATGCTTTGCCAGTTCGCTAACGCTCGGGTCACTATCTATTAATCCTCAATATTCAATCACTTTGTTTCAATTCAAACAATTTTCTGTAAATCAAGACCGCTGCGCGATGAAAATCGGGACTGATGGTGTTTTGCTTGGTGCTTGGACACCAATAAGCAACAATCCTTATAGTATTTTAGATATTGGAACAGGAACAGGAGTTATCGCTCTAATGCTTGCACAAAGAAGCCATGCAGAGCAAATTGACGCTTTAGAAATTGACGAAAATGCTTATGAGCAATCTGTAGATAACTTTGAAAATTCCCCTTGGAGTGATCGTATATTTTGCTATCATGCAGGTTTAGATGAATTTGTAGAAGAACCAGAAGATGAATACGATTTAATTGTATCGAATCCTCCTTTTTACACCGAAGACTACAAAACGGATAATGAACAAAGAGATTTAGCGCGGTTTGCAGATGCGATGCCTTTTGAAGATTTACTGGAGGCTGCGGATTTATTATTATCTGAAAATGGAGTTTTTTCGGTAATTATACCCTTTAAAGAAGAGCATAGTTTTTTGGCTTTAGCCAAAGAATATGAATTATATCCTTTCAAAATTACGCGTGTAAAAGGAACACCAACTTCAGAAACCAAGCGTACTTTATTGGCATTTAGCCGTAAAGAAATTTTAGATTTCGCTATTGATGAATTAATTATTGAAACTGCTAGACACGCTTACACGCCAGAATATATTGAACTAACTAAGGATTTTTATTTGAAATTTTAATTCGCCTTAAAAATATCTTTAAACTGATATAATATTCTTTCTAACAATCTCAAATCTTCAGTAACAATCTCAGCAGACCCTGACATTTCCTGTTGAAAAGGTATTTTCTTATTGTAGTTAGTTTTTAAACTCTTGGGAAGCGAAATATCTAACAATAAATTACCTTCAGCGTCTGGCATAAGTGATATATTTCTAACCTCTCCATTTAAAACACCAAACTCCTTATTTGGAAAATTTGCCAATCGAATATTTACTTTTTGTCCAATCTTAATTTTTCCTGAATTTTGTGCCGGCGCTTTAACCTTACCAATATATCCATTTTCAAATGTTGGAATTATAGAAAAAGCATTGTCCCCCGCTTTTATTGTTTGACTAGTTGTCCATATTTGGAGAAAAGTAACTTTACCGGCTATAGATGATTTTAACACATAGGCTAATTCCCAATCTTTAATAACTTTTTTAAGTTGATAAAAGGACTGAATTCTATTACTCTCTAAATTTACTTCTTCTTTTTTACCACTAATTTTAGCCCCTTCCGTGCTTTTTTCATTACCTATTAAAGAAGATTTTAATTGCGAAATACTACTTAATAAACCTTTATAATTTTTTTCAGACTGGAGGTATCCTAATTTTTTAATTTCATAATCTTGTGCCGATACGACTCCTTTATTAAATAGGATTTCAAATCGATTTACATCACTTTTTTGCAATTGCAATTCCGTTTCATTAATTTGTTTTTGTTGTTGCAATAGATTTAATCGTTCCTTAAGTTCTACGTTCTCATAAGTGTTTGCTTTATTTTCTACTTGATAAGGTTGTAAATTAGAATTAAGCTCATAAGCTATTAAATCTTTTTGAAAAATAGAAAAAGCACTTTCAACATCACCCAATTGTACGTTTTTTAACAAATAAAAAGGAAATTTACTTTCTTTATTATTTATTTTAAATGTATCTAAAACACTCTTTAATAAAAACATATCCTTAAAATTAGCAGGGTTTTCAATTATTGCTAATGGCGTATTTGCAGCTATAATTGATTTATCAGCTACTAGAATAGACTGAATTCTACCCGATGACTTCGCCACCAATTTTTCTGGTGGAATGTTTGTGGTAATTACAACTTGAGTAGTAATTATATCAGGATATTTAATAAACCATGACAAGCAAAAAAGCATTATAATGATTATAAACACTAATACTGTTCCCCAACGAATCATCCAATGTGGTACTCGAGTTAAAATTTCTTGAACTTCTTCACTACGCAATTCAAACGATGTATTATTTTCTATCATAGTACTAATTCCCTAATTGCAACTGATTTCTAACTAATTCAAAATAATTTCCTTTTTGTTCGACTAATGCAGAGTGACTTCCTATTTCTATAATTTTTCCTTTGTCTAAAACTACAATTTGATCTGCATTCATAACTGTACTTAAGCGATGTGCTATAACTACAACTGTTTTATCTTTAAAAAAAGTATCGAGTTTACCCATAATTTCTTTTTCATTGTTCGCATCTAATGCCGATGTTGCTTCATCAAAAAACAACATCTCAGGGTTTTTATAAACGGATCTAGCAATTAATAATCTTTGTTTTTGACCTGTACTCATTCCCGTTCCTTCTGAACCAATTTTAGTGTTGTAACCCAATGGCAAACCTGCAACATAGTCTTTAATATTAGCAACATCTGCTGCATATACTAATCTTTCTTTATCAATGATATCTCCGCCAACAGCTATATTATTAGCAATACTGTCATTAAAAATAAATCCTTCCTGCATAACTGCTCCAATATTAGTCCTCCATGCTTTTTGTGAAATATTCTTTAGCTGATTATTTCCTAAAACAATCTCACCTTTATCTGGTTCATAGAATTTAAGCAGTAACTTCATCAATGTTGTTTTTCCACTTCCACTTACTCCAACAATTGCAGTAACCTTATGAGCTGGAATGGTTAAATTTAAATTCTCCAAAACTGGAATGTCGGAACCTAAATATCGATAAGAAAGATTTTTAATTACAATGTCAGCATCTTTTGGAATATTATTATTTTGATAAACTTCTTGTTGTATTTCATCTTCCTTGTCGTGAATTTCAGATAGACGTGATAAGGAAATTTTTGCATCCTGCACTTCGCGAACAAATTCTATTAATTGGGTTATAGGTCCATTTAAACTCCCAACTATCGAACTGATCGCTAACATCATCCCTAAAGTAATAGAACCATCAATAACAAGTTTTGCAGATAGGAATATAATAAAAATATTTTTTAGCTCATTAATTACAGATGAACCTATAGTTTGTGTTTGCTCTAAAACAAGCCCTTTTATGGATACCCTAAACAATCTAGCTTGCACATATTCCCAACCCCAACGTTTTTGCTTCTCAGCATTATGAAGCTTAATTTCTTGCATTCCGTTGATGAGCTCTATAACCTTACTTTGCTCTTGTGAGATTTCTGAAAATCGTTTATAATCTAATATTTCTCTTCTTTTTAAGAATAGCGTGATCCAACCAAAATAAAGTAAACTTCCGGCAAAAAATACAAAAAATATTTGAAAGTTATAATAAGCAAGTACACCTCCCATAATAAACATGTTGATTACAGAGAACAACACATTAAGTGATGAAGTAGTAAGGATTCTTTCTATTCGATGGTGATCATTTATACGCTGCATAATATCACCAGTCATCCGCACATCAAAAAAAGATATTGGCAAATTCATCAATTTAATAAAGAAATCTGAAATTAAAGAGATATTTATTCTCGTTGAAAGATGCAATAATATCCAGCTTCTGATAAGTTCTAATCCTGTTTTCCCAGCAAATAGAAATAGTTGTGCAAATAGAATTAAATAAATAAAATGAATATTCTGATTTTGAATACCAACATCTACAATGCTTTGCGTCAAGAAAGGGAATATAAGCTGCAATAAACTGCTTGCCAATAAGCCGACACTTAATTGCATTAAAAATGACTTATACCTCAATACATATTGAGCTAATAAACCAAACCCAAAACCTTTATTTTCCTCTTTATCAAATTCCGACTGAAAAAACTTTGGCGTAGGTTCTAATAGTAGAGAAATGCCTTCCTCGGTAGTGTCACTAGCATTATTACCGATCCAAAATTTTATAAAATCTTCTTTACTGTATTCAATGAGTCCAAAACCTGGATCTGAAATAAAATAACTCTCTTTTTTAATTTTGTAAAGTACTACATAATGCTCTTTATTCCAATGTAGGATGCAGGGTAAAGGCGCTTCCTCTAATCTTTGAAGATTTAGCCTTACACCCAAAGTTCTAAACCCAATTTTTTCTGCAGCATCACTTAAAAATAAGAGGTTGCTCCCTTCACGAGTGGTCTCGCTAAAATCACGTAAATCTTGAATGTTTATTGTTTTACCATAATGTTTAGAAATAATTTTTAAACAAGTAGGTCCACAGTCCTTATTGTCTGCTTGTAAGTAGTTGGGGAATTTTTTCAATTTTAGATCTAATTTTTAAAACCACAATATAATTGAATAATTTTATATTCTTATAAAAAATAATAGAGAGGATAAAATCCTCTCTATTAGATACAACTAATTTTTAACTTGGCCAGCAACATCCTCCTAAAGAATAGTAATCTAATGGGCATGGTTTACCGCCTTTAAATAGAGCAAAACCAGTACTTATAGCCCTACTACATTCTTCGGTCACACCTCCATTAATACTTTTTGCTTCACTCTTACTCAATTCTTGAGCTCCCTGTAATTTTAAAATGGTTTTTAACATAATATAGAGTTTTAAATTTTCAAGTCATTCCCAATAATTTAAAGACAATTGGGACTATTGTCTAGTATAGAAAATCTTTAATTTCCTAAACAATTTTGATCCCATCTAGAGCAAATTCGTTTGGCTGGATTCCAATCTAAACAACAAGCTGGAGCTTTACCACCATTAATACTTTTCGTCTCCGTTTTTGTCAATTCATGAGTACCTTTAATATTCAATATACTTTTTAACATAATCTAAAGTCTTAAAATTTTGGTTAATAATCTTTACTTAATCTTCTGCAATACAAAAAGGTCGAGTTCCTCCTGGACATTTTATATTACAATCTACTTGTATCCAATTGCCATTAACAAAACACATACCTTGGCTACTATTACCTCCGTTAATTGATTTTTGCTCATTCTTGGTTAATTGCTGAGCTCCATCTAAATCTAAAATGTTTTTTAAAATGACAATAATTTTATAAAATTAAGTACTACAATAACGTTTTAAGTCGCATTTAAAAATTAAAAACTTTTTAATAGCATGCATCATTATAGTAATTTGGCACACAATTCCAATAAGCTGGAGTATTACCAGATTTCGGACATCTTCTCGCTGTGTAACCCTCTTCACAAACTGGTGCATTGCCTCCAATTATAGATTTTTGCTCTTTGCTATTCAATTCCTGTGCACCTTCTAAATTTAAAATATTTTTTAACATAGTTTCAGATTTAAAGTTTTTACAATAATTATCTTAAAACGATAATTATGATTTATTTTAAAAAATAATTTTTTACATTCTTTCATGCAAAAAATAAAATTAGATAAATTATCAATTCTATTCAATACAAAGCCAACAAGTGCCTTTAACACAACATTGACCTTTTGGGCATAAGTGCATTGAATCGCAAGCTAATCGCCCGCCATTGATTGATTTTTGCTCATTTCTGGTTAATTTATGAGTTCCTTGTAAATTCATGATGTTTTTTAACATAACTAAAGTTTTTAAAATTAAAAGAATAGAAATCTTTAATAAAATTTTATTGTATATTTAAACAATTAATACAAACACCAAATTCTTTTAGATCCTCCACAGCCACTTTCCCATCCAATACCAGGTGAATTAGTTTGCATAACACATCCGTTAGAAATACAT
The DNA here is from genome assembly GCF_017948675.1 of Flavobacterium flabelliforme. Taxonomy (GTDB): domain Bacteria; phylum Bacteroidota; class Bacteroidia; order Flavobacteriales; family Flavobacteriaceae; genus Flavobacterium; species Flavobacterium pygoscelis. The sequence goes on along the minus strand of NZ_JAGFBU010000001.1, from coordinate 1,392,576 downwards.
TCAGCCATTTCTACAGTGATTCCTCCTTTAATACTCTTTTGCTCATTTTTTGATAATATTTGAGCACCATTTAAATTCAAGATGTTTTTTAACATAATTTATACTTTTAAAATTTGGTTAGTACCTTCATTATTTTAAGACAAAAAGGCATTATGTCTTTAATTCAGTTTTAAAACCCTCATTACTTTTCATCTAATGAAAAGAAAATTATTGTTTTTTAGCATGGATTACAAAACCATTCTCTGCCAATACGAACAGGGCATAAATAAGTTTCAGTTTGTGGGTCATAACAATCAGGAGCATTACCTCCACTAATTGATATTTGCTCATTTTTGGTCAATTCCTGAGCACCTTTTAAATCTAAAATGTTTTTTAACATAATATAAAATTTTAAAATTTGGTTAATACCCCAATCATTTAAGACAGTTAGGGCTTCTGTCTAAAATCTATAGTACTATTTGTTTAATTACAAATAGAATCATTTGGATTCATGCATAGTAATCCTTCAGCAGAGCCACAAACGGTTGATAAAAAGCAGCTTTCTACACCATGAAAATCTCCATTAATTTTCTTTTTTTCAATTGAAGTTATTTTTTAACTACTTGAAGATTTACAATATTTTTTAACATAATAAAAAGTTTTAAAATTTAGTTACATAAGTTTTTAAATAATGTAAATGGGTAATTAATTTATAAAATATAACCTTATCTGCCTGCTTCTTGACCTAAATTAGCAACATGAAAAAACTCTCTTTCTAAGTCAAAATCATTAAAGAAATATTTTAATTCGTTAATTTCATATTCTGAAGGGAATAATTTATTATTTACAATTTTCACTGGTGTATAATTAAATTTATTTTGAAGACACCAATCGTACTGCTTCTGAATTTCTTCTTTAACTTCATTACTTATGCTTTTGACTTTCCATTTTTGTTCCCAGACTTTTAAGCCTATTTGTTTCAAATGCCAATCTGTAATTGCTTCCTCCATATTGCTGGGATTAATATCATTAATTGCTAATAAACTCTCAACCACAGTTGTGTATGGATTATCTTTATTTTGTGGATTAATATTGAACAAAATATTTAAAAAAATCTTTTCAGGATATTTAGATACCAGTTCAAATCCATTTTTGAATGCTGTATGACAATGACCGCAACTTGCACTAAGAATTAAAGTAAGTTTAAGAGATGCTTCTTTATTACCAAAAGTTAATCCTTTCAAATCTTCAAATCCTTTTAGAGAAGGAATGTCTTGCAACAAGAAATCAAAAATCATATAATTTCTTTTAAATTTTGTCAGCTCCTTTATAGATTTTCCTATTTTAATTTTATCTTCTAAAAATGGTTTTATCGTAAACCAAAAAGAGGATACTAAAATTGATGAAATGAAATATATAAAAGGAAAAGAAAGCGTTTCGATTGTATTAGGCTCAATTACAAAGAACCATGCTAAACTTTGCATTAAAATAATTGATGATATAATCAAGCATAAAACACACCATTTTTTTAATTGTATTTTCTGAATCCATAAAGTATATCCGATTAATGGAAGAGAAAAAACACTAATGAACCCAATTATTACACTTGAATTTTTTGGCTCAAAGACTAAAGACAAAAGACTTATACCAAAAAAAAGCACCGGCAAATCAGAAAAACTAAGCCATTTATTGATCCTCCCATTACTAGACTTAATAATAGATTCGCACGAAGTATTGGAACTAGCATTGCAAAACTTGGAGACCATATCGTTGCTATAACCCAATTTTTCCTGAATAATAAGGATGCTAAAAAATAATCCAACAATTGTTGTTAAAAGCAAAAAATAATCATAAAAAGTATAGTTATTATAAAAAAACGAACTCCCAATTATAACTAAAGCAGGTAAAACATACTGTACTAGTTTTAAATTAATACCAGACTTCTTGTTTAGAATAATTTCGTTTGGTTCAATTACAACAACTACTCCACTCCAATCTTTTATAAATTCAGTGTATGAAAAATTTCGCTTTTCACCTTTTTCGTTGAGGGTACTAACTATAGTTAATGTTTTTGATACTAAAACTAAACTTTTATTAAAAATAGCCAAAAAAGAATCTGGTAATTCAATAAAATGCTCTTTCGGGATATTGACTGCCATATTTTCAATAGACAATAAATCTAGTGAATCGGTTATTGCAAATAAACTTGGAAAATTAGGATGTGACTGAAATAGATCTTCGAACGCTTCCTTTTGATTTGAATAATTGGTAATCTCTAAAAACTTCTGAACTAGATTTATCATAATTTTCTCTTTATAAATAAAACAGATTGATACAATCCTTTTTACAAATATGACAGTTTTTTGCGATGTATAATCTGTCTATATAGATAATTTTCAAATTATAGGACTTACAATTTATAAATTATGTTATTATAAAAATTTATTCAAAATATTGATTTTCAGTTATTTAAAAAGAAAAACAAAGCTTTAAAACACGCTACATCATAAACAAAGACACGCGCTGTCATAATCACTTAATTTTAGAAAAGTAGAATAATCTACGTATTACTAAAGAACAAAATATTATGAAAGTTGAAAAATTAAGTTTGAAAAATTTCGAAAAAAATGAGATATCTAATAAAAAATTATTAACAATTTATGGAGGTGATACAACTGACCCAAAGCCAGGAACTACTACTTCAAACTCGGGAACAGGTGTACTATAAAAGATGTTTTTATTTAAATAAATCTAACCTTAAAAAATGAAACTCAAAATCGAGTTGTTATTTATTGTATTAACATCATGAAATATAATGTTAATGTAGATTACGGTGATAATGTCAAATAATTATGGAATTCAAAATAACAAAACCAATCATATGATTTATTTTTAAAATATTAATAGGAGGAAACTAAATTTTAAAGAGAATGTAATAAAAGAAAGTTTTCAAAATTAATATTCAAGAGCAAAAAAAATGGAAACGCAAAACCCTTTATTTTTTTGTCTGTTCTGAATGTCATTATTATGTGTTTTCTGTAATATTATTATTTTTAAAATTACTGATGGAAAACTAAAAGTATTCATTACAAGTAAAAACTTTTACAGTATGAAATCTTGATTAAATCTAACTAATTTATAAGGAATTAAACAATTTCTTTCTCAAGTCCTTTAATAAATTGAATCGGTGTAACTCCTGTTCGTTTATTAAAGGATTTTGTAAATGAAACGGCATTTTTAAATCCTACACTTTCAGCAATTGCTTGAGTAGAATATTTTCTATAAGTTGCATTAGAAATCATTTCCTCAATTACATAATTTATTCTAAGTTCATTTAAATACTCACTAAACGTTTTATTATAATGATTATTAACTACGCTAGAAAGATAAGAGGTGTTAGTTTTGATTTTTTTTGCGGCAGATTGTTGGGTAAAATCAGGTTTTAAATATTCTAATTTTTTTTCTAAAAATTTTAATTTTTCTAAAATTTCATTTTCTTTTTCAATACTAATTAAAGAAGAAGTGTTTTTGACAATTTCTTGATTGATTATAATTTCTTTCTCTGAATTAATTCTATTCATTCTGTATTCCTCAATCAAATCAGCTACTTTACGTTCCGCTATTTTTTTCTTTTTAAAACCTCTTACAGCAAGGAAACCTAAAAAAACAACTAAAACACATAAAACTAAAACAACCAAAATAGTAAGATTCTTTTTGTATTTATAGTCTTCTTGAATGATTCTCATTTCCGTTTTTAATTGTTCCTTACTCTTTTTAAAATTAACTTCAGCTATTTCTTTATTCAGCTTAAATTCATTTTTTTCATAGTTTTCTAAATATATTTCCGAATATTTAGCCGCCTCTTCTTGATTTTTAAGAGCTTGGTATATTTTAGCTTGATAATAATTAGATTTTAGGAACTCTATGGGATTCGCTTTATCGGCATAATAAATTGAATCTACTTTTTTAAAATACACTAGAGATTGTTTGTATTCTTTTTTATAATAATACAAATCTCCTAAATTATATATGATCTTAGAATATTCAAGAAAAAAACCATTTTCTTTTGAGCTATTCAAAATACTTTGATATCCTTTTTCGGCTTCTGAAAAATTTTTCTTGAGGTAATAAATATTTGCTAAATTCATCTGAGCTAACATTTTATTATAATCTAAAGATTTAGAATAAATAATAGCTTTACCATAATAAAATTGAGCAGAATCTAAATATTCGGTTTTATCTATTTTACTTTTGTAGAAATCTTCATAATATTTACCTAAATTCAAATTTATTGCACTTTTATACATATTAAATTGCTCATCTGAAAATAGATACCGCATTTTATCAATCATCAGGTCAGATTGTTTAGAAATAGAAATAGCTTCTTTATAATTTCCTACCTCATTATTTATTAAGCCTATGTTTATATTAAATTTGAGTGCTTGTACACGATCATTGATACTGATAGACAATTTTCGCCCTTCTTGAAACTGATCTAATGCATGGCTAAAATCACCTCTTTTCCAAGAACTTAAACCGCCACAATTTAGCAAATAGGCATTCATTTCTATTTTATCTTTAGAAGAAGAAATCTTTTTTAAACTTTCATAGGCTCTATCCAATGAGAATTTTGAGTTCTGAACATCACCCTTAATTTGATACAAGTAGGATTTGGTTCCTTGAGCAAAAGCTTGATGCAAATGATTATTAGAAGTTTCTAATTTATCGGTATAAATAAAAGCGCTATCAATATTAGAACTTGATAACAATCTAATTTTATTTTTAAAAATCGTATATTCCTGCTCTGACAAATTAGATTTGCTTTGGGAATACGATACCGTTATCATTAAAAAAAAACAATAAAATAGATAACGCATTTCAGGTTTGGTTTAAAAAAATTAAAACCCAAATGTAAAATTAATAGATGAACAATTGAGAATAAAAATTTCAATATTTTTAAAAATGTCAGCAATAGCAATAATCTATTATATAAAATTAAAGAATAATTTATTTTTTTAGCATCAATCGCTCACTCTAGAAATCCAATAATGAAATTATTCAACCACTATAATTTAAAAACAACTTCTATTTTTTTTATTAGAGTAGATTCTTTAAAATCTAAAATTCTCTACATTTATATATAGCAATTTTCAAATAGCTTCGTACAAGCTTAAAAAAGCTATCTTTTTCACAAAATAGAAAAAATATAACATTTGTTAATGCATTTGTTATATTTCTTTGTGTAGATTTGTTCTTTTAAAATTAGCTAACATGAAACCAGATTTATTTCAATCCCCTGATTATTACAACCTAGACGATTTACTAACAGAAGAGCACAAATTAGTTCGTGATTCTGCGCGTGCTTGGGTTAAGAAAGAAGTATCGCCTATTATAGAAGATTTTGCTCAAAGAGCAGAATTTCCGAAACAAATTATAAAAGGTTTGGGCGAAATTGGCGGATTTGGCCCTTATATTCCTGAAGAATATGGAGGAGCTGGATTAGACCAAATATCATACGGATTGATCATGCAAGAAATTGAACGCGGAGATTCTGGTGTTCGTTCTACCTCTTCTGTACAATCTTCATTGGTCATGTATCCTATTTGGAAATACGGAAATGAAGAACAAAGAATGAAATATTTACCCAAATTAGCTACGGGCGAATTCATGGGATGTTTTGGATTAACAGAACCTAATTATGGTTCTGATCCAGGAAGCATGATTACCAATTTTAAAGATATGGGTGATCATTATTTGCTAAATGGTGCCAAAATGTGGATTTCTAATGCACCTTTCGCAGATATTGCCATAGTTTGGGCTAAAAATGAAGAAGGTAGAATACACGGTTTGATTGTAGAAAGAGGAATGGAAGGATTTTCTACTCCAGAAACACATAATAAATGGTCGCTTCGTGCTTCCTCAACAGGAGAATTAATTTTTGACAATGTCAAAGTACCAAAAGAGAATTTATTACCAAACAAATCGGGATTAGGTGCGCCACTTGGTTGTCTTGATTCTGCTCGTTACGGAATTGCTTGGGGTGCTATTGGTGCTGCCATGGATTGTTATGATACTGCTTTGCGTTATGCAAAAGAAAGAATTCAGTTTGATAAGCCTATCGCAGGAACACAATTACAACAAAAGAAATTAGCCGAAATGATTACTGAAATCACAAAAGCACAATTGCTAACTTGGAGATTAGGAGTGTTAAGAAATGAAGGAAGAGCTACAACAGCACAAATTTCAATGGCTAAAAGAAACAATGTAGATATGGCCATTCATATCGCTCGTGAAGCAAGACAAATGTTAGGCGGAATGGGAATTACAGGAGAATACTCGATTATGCGTCACATGATGAACTTAGAGTCTGTAATTACTTACGAAGGAACACATGATATTCACTTATTGATTACAGGAATGGATATAACTGGAATTCCAGCATTCAAATAAGTCAATCAATATTAGATACTATGCTTATTAATAAAGCAAAAAAAATCCCGATAAATATCGGGATTTTTTATTTAATTTTCTGGAGCTAGTTCTAACTCTAAACCTTCTAGACTTTCAGTAATTGGGATTTGACAACCCAAACGACTATTTGATTTTACATAAAATGCTTCAGAGAGCATCGCCTCTTCATCATCACCCATTTCTGGTAATGCTACATCGTTTAAAACATAACACTGACAAGATGCACACATTGCCATTCCGCCACAAGTTCCTTCAACTGGTAACTCGTATGCTTTACACAACTCCATGATATTCATCGCCATATCTGTAGGCGCTTGTAATTCATGAACAACTCCTTCTCTATCTTTAATTTTTATTAATACATCCATCAATTGGTTGTGCGTTTAAAGTTTTATTTTTTAATGTATAAAATTCAAATAAACAAATTATAAAATATTTACAACCGTTTCTATTTGTGGCGCAAACTTTTTAATAGTAGTTTCTACTCCAGCTCTTAGTGTCATTTGATTTACACTACAACTAGTACAAGCCCCTTCAAGACGCACTTTTACATGCTTGCCGTCCTCAATAGAGATTAATGTAATATCACCACCGTCAGAAACCAAAAAAGGTCTAATTTCTTCTAATGCTTTTTGAACTTCAATTGTTAATTCTTCTGTTGTCATATTAATTTTATTATTGCTAATTGCAGAGCCGTTAATCGATTACTTTTTAACTGATGAGCAACCCGCCATAGTTGTTATTTTTACAGCTTCAGTGGCTGGTAAATTTTCATTTCTGCTAATCACTTCGCGCACTACATTTCGCGTAATTTCTTCAAAAACAGTAGCTGTAACTGAACCTGTTTGCATGGCTGCTGGGCGACCATAATCACCAGCTTCACGAATAGACTGCACAATTGGTACTTCTCCTAGGAAAGGAACCTCAAGATCTTCAGCAAGATTCTTAGCTCCTTCTTGTCCGAATATGTAATATTTGTTTTCTGGTAATTCCTCGGGTGTGAAATAAGCCATGTTTTCGATGATTCCCAAAACTGGAACATTAATCGCATCAGACATGAACATCGAAACTCCTTTTTTAGCATCTGCTAATGCCACTGCTTGTGGTGTGCTTACAATTACAACTCCTGTAATAGGTAAGGCTTGTACAATTGAAAGGTGAATATCGCCCGTTCCTGGAGGTAAATCTACTAGCATAAAATCTAATTCTCCCCAGTCTGCATCAAAAATCATTTGATTTAAGGCTTTAGAAGCCATCGGACCTCTCCAAATAACAGCTTGACTTGGTGAAGTAAAAAATCCAATAGAAAGAATTTTTACTTCATAGCTTTCCACTGGTTTCATTTTTGATTTCCCATCAATAGTTACAGAAACTGGTTTTTCGCTTTCTACATCAAACATAATTGGCATCGATGGACCATAAATATCTGCGTCAAGAATCCCTACTGAGAATCCCATTTTTGCTAATGAAACTGCAAGGTTTGCTGTAACAGTAGATTTTCCAACTCCTCCTTTACCAGAAGCTACTCCGATAATATTTTTTATTCCTGGAATTGCTTTTCCTTTAATCTGATTTGGATTTTCAGCAACTGCAGCTTCTACTTTAGTATTAACCTTAACTTTAGCATCAGGAGAAACTAAATCATGGATGGTTTTCTTGATATCTTCTTCTGCTCTTTTCTTAATGTGCATTGCTGGCGTGTGTAACACTAAATCTACCACTACTTCATCTCCAAAAGTGATCACATTTGCAACTGCTCCGCTTTCTACCATATTTTTTCCTTCTCCAGCTACAGTAATTGTTTCTAAAGCTTTTAGGATGTCTTTTCTATCTAATTTCATTTTGAATTTACTTTTTCTGTTGGTATTTTACACCAAAATATTATCTTTATTTAAACTGATTTCAGATTACAAAGATAACAGATTAAGTTCTTAAAATAAAGGAATTACATCGGATTTATTGATGATAGAATTGCGCGTATTTATTTGATTTTTCACAAGAAAAATAACAGTTAGTAATTTTAGAAAATCAAAAAGAAAAACTACTGAATTTTAATACATTTAAATTTTGAATGTTCATGAATTGGCATTAAAACCCTTATTTAAAACCTATGCCTAATTTATAAATATAAAAAACTATTTCAGAGTACAAGGATTCCAAAAACATCTAAAAAAACAATTAATGTATTACAATCGCACTTCTGGAATCCAAAGCACCTTATCGAAATCCACGATCTGATTGTTGACAATTACTATTCCTTCGTTTTCAAGTAATTGTTGCATCAAATTGGTACCGTCAAAGTGAAGTTTACCCGTTAACAACCCATTTCTATTAACAACTCTATGTGCTGGAACATCGTCTAGATTATGGGAAGCGTTCATTGCCCAACCTACCATTCTTGCTGAACGTGCAGTTCCTAGTGCTTTGGCAATAGCACCATAAGACGTCACTTTACCGTAAGGAATTTGTCTAACGACTTCGTAAACCCTTTCAAAAAAGTTGTCGTTTGTCATTGCTTGAGGATTAAAAATATATTGAAAGTTTATTTTAGAAATTAACTCCAATAATACTTTATAATATTAAATAAGGTAAGTGCTGATATTAAACCGGTTATGCTTCCTATAATAGTATTCATATTGCGCATAAAATAATCGGTTTTGTGTTGGATTTTTTGAAAGAAGGTGATGTAAAAATAAAATACTAAAAAAGAACCCAATACTACACCCGTAACAAAAACAAAAATAGAGGTAATATCAAAATAAAATAAATTGTAAGAAGCTAAGGTTACGCTAACAAAAACGTAATAGGGAATGGGGAAAAAGTTTAAAACCGAGAGCAACATTCCTAGAAAAAAACGTGTAGAGGTACTTCTTTTCTTTATTTTACCTTTTTTCTTTTTGGGCTTTTTAGCAATAAACAAAAAGTAAATCGTTAATGCCAAAAATATACCCAATCCTACTTCTCTCAATAAAACAATTACCTCTGGACGGCTTTTGATATATTGTGCGAAAAAAATAGCCAATGTAGCTTGAAAAAAAATCACCAAAATTGCACCTAAAACAAACCAATACGCACTTTTTTTACCTTCTTTTAAATTCACTTTGGTAGCCGTCATATTGATCAAACCTGGAGGCGTAATCCCTATAACAGCAGTAACAAAACCCAAGAACAAAGAAGTGATTAAATTCATAGTCAAAATGCGGATGTCATAACGAAGATATGCTCTTCAAAAAAAATTATTGTTTGATTTTGAATCGAATATACGTAATTGCTTTGTTAACTTCCAAATATTGTTTTTCGTAAAAAGTTTGAAAAGCAGTTACTTCTTCTGGACTTCCTTCGTTAACATAAACATTATGATTGGCGTATAAAACTTCGTGACCTTCTCCATGCAGCAACCCTAAAGTATAACCATGCATAAACTCACTGTCTGTTTTTAAATTAACAACGCCGTCTTTTTTAAGGATTTTTTTATACAATTGTAAAAACTCAGAGTTTGTCATCCTATGTTTAGTACGTTTGTATTTGATCTGAGGATCTGGAAAAGTAATCCAAATTTCGTCTACTTCATTTTCTGCAAAAATATGATTGATCAATTCGATTTGGGTACGAATAAAAGCAACGTTATGTAAACCTGTTTCTACAGCAGTTTTTGCACCACGCCAAAAACGAGCTCCTTTGATATCTATACCAACAAAGTTTTTATTAGGATACCTTTCGGCAAGTCCTACTGAATATTCTCCTTTTCCACATCCTAATTCTAGAACTAATGGATTTTCATTTTTAAAGAATTCAGCATTCCATTTTCCTTTTAACGGAAATAAGTCTCCCACTACTTCCTCTCTTGTAGGTTGAAAAACATTTGTGAACGTCTCGTTTTCTTTGAATCTCTTTAATTTATTTTTGCTTCCCACTTTTTTATAATATTTCGGCAAAATTAAGGAATTATATATGACTGAACGATTAGTAAGCAAAATTTAATTCCGACTCATAATACTTAACAACTATAAAGGCAGTTTTATAACCAAAAAACTATAGCTTTTTCTTTTCTAATTCTTTTATCAATTGTTCTTCTATACCTTCTTTGATCTTTATAATTTCACGGCTCGTAGCATTAGGAATCGTCATAGAGAGCACATATTGTTGTATTTTCCATTTTTTCCCTGATTTGACTAGTATTCCTGAACCACGACAAATTTTCATCTGTGTATTTAACAACTCATCAAACCAGGCGGTTTTACCAGAATTATCAAAGAAAACATGACGTTCTAAAGCGGTAAAACTCCATGCTTTTCCTTTATCAAAATGAGGTTTAGCATACGCCTGAAATTCTTGTTTGTTCCAATTTTCTGTAGCATCTGTTCCAATAAAAACAGCATCATCAGCCATCAATTCGAAATAGCCATTGTAATCTGCATTAGCTGCAGCTTTATGCCAAGCATCCATGGTTTCGTTAATTTCAACTACAGCAGATGCTTTATTTTCTTGTTTACTTTTGCAACCTAATACCAATAAAGCGACCAGAATAATACATAATTTCTTCATAATACAATAGATTTTTAGTTGTGGTTTTTATTCCATCTAATTTTAATTTTCCCTCCTTCATCAATAGCTAGTAAATACAGTACGACACCATTGTAACGTTTCTCCTCTTTTTCTATATTACTGGTAATGAGTTCGTCTTTTTTTGGATTTCTAAGAGGAATAGTCATTGCTAAATTGGTTCCTGCTCCAAAAGAATAGACTCCATCGACATCCAAATTCAGAATATTAGAACTTACCTTCAAATCTTTTACGGTTACTAAATCGCAATTAATCTTAAAATTTCCTGATAAATCGCTAAAAACAACGTTGTTTACCTCTCTAAATGGAAAAGCGAATTTACCTATATTTGTTAAAGGCTTAAAATCAATTAGAGCACCATTTTTTACATCAAACTTGGCTGTTCCTCCAAGAGAATTTGTCTTAAGTTGTCCGCCAGAAAGCAATCTGCCCGAAACAGAAGCGGAGGCATTTAGTAATCCTTTTAAATTTTTTGGTTGAAAGGATTGAATTCCAAAATTATTAAACGCTGCCAAAAATTTAGCAATATCTACTTTATTGATTTGTGCGTTAGATTGCAACAAAAAAGTATCAGAATCAGGAGTTAGTTTTCCATCAAATGTAATCGTTCCGCCTGCACTTGCTACCGAACCGTTTTTTACAATTAGTTGATTATTAGCTAATAAAACCAAGGCATTTGCATTCGTAGCCTCTAACTTGCTATAAACCATTTTATCTGCTTTTAGGTTTAATAGTACTTGGCATTTATCAATTACAGAATACATTTTATCAGAAAAATTGTTGTTATCTTTTTTGGTAATTATTTTTTTATGATTAGCATTCGTAATTACTCCAGCAAATTGTTTTACATCAAGAAATGGAGCATAAATATCCCAATTCACAATCATTTTTTCAGGATTATCGTAATAAAGAGTTAGAAAGTTATCTATTTTTCCATGCATAAAAACGGCGTTGCGACGATCGTTAAAGTTTATTTTTTTTATTATAAGTGCTTTTTCAGTAAAATCAAGATCAATATTGGTTTTTACAAAAGTTAGATTTCTTGGTCCGTAATATATCACTGCATTTTTGACGGTTGTATTTCCGGTAAATAGAGGTTTTTGAATTCTTAAATTGGAAACACCAAATTTGAAATCTAGATTCACATTGGCTTGACCATCAGAAAAATGCATAAAATCTTTGGGAATAATTTCATTCAACCGCGAAACTTCAAAATCTGATTTAAAAGTGCCCGCAACAATTGTCTTTTCAAAATTGGCAATAATCCCATTTGGAATTTTAAAAGGAATAGTTTTGTATTTTCCCTCAAAATTAGTTAATGTAATAGTCGAATTTACATCATTACAAGCGGTAGTTTTTACGTATTGATTTGTAAAGCTAGCCTCAAAACTACAGTCGTTAATTATACCATCTGGAATTTTAAGTTCATTATTTTTTATTTTTGTTATTACCTTAATTTCAGGGTCTCCAACAGCATTCATATCACCAATAATAGTACAAAGAACAGGAATTGGCTTTTTTAAATCAAACTGATTAATTCTGTCGCTGATATTTGCACTTAATAAAGCAGAAGCATTCTGCCATAAAATGGTCGTTTTTATAGCAATATCAAACGGTGATTTGTTTTTATCTAAACTAAAATTTGCTTTGATATTAAAGATTTCTTCACCAATTAAAAGTTTATCTGTAGCCACACTAATTTTATTTTTAGCATCGGAAAAACTAACTTTAAGCACGCCTTCAACTATTTTACCCCTTATAAAACTACCTCTTTGAGTATTGAATGCCATGCTTTTTGCAAGCGATTTTAAATACAAATTGGTGTTCCAATTTTCGTTATCAAAATCTATTCTGCTGCGAAGTGCAATGATATTAAAATCAAATAATTTATTTCCGAGTTGATTTTCTGAAATGAAATGAACCTCATCAAAGACAATTTCGTTAAAGGTGGAAGTGGCAGCGCTTTTAGACTTATCAATTTTTGCTTTGGGTCTAAAAATAGCTGTATTTACAATTCCGTCTTTTCCCTTGTACAAATGGATTGTCGCCCTTTGAATTTCAATTTTATCGATACTAATTTCATTATGCAGCAAACCCAATACATTCATTCGAACCTCAATTTCATCTGCTTTCAGCAAAGTGCGTTTATGCAAAAAATACAAACTATCTCTTAATTCTACTTGACTTAAAGCCAAAGTCATATTTGGAAATCCTTTTAGAAATTTATAATTGATATCATTGATGTGAATTGTTCCGGTGATATTATCGTTAATCTTAGCATTAATTTGTGTAACTATTTTTGCTTTATTATGATTAAAATAAAAAGCAAGACCTATAGCAGATAGAAAAAAAAGGAGGACCAATCCTAGAAAAAACAATACAGTGTATTTAATTATTTTTCTAAAACTTGCTCCTTCACTATAAACTGAGCTATGCTTCCAAAATTGTTTCATCGATGCTTGTTCTCTAATTTGAATACAAGGTAGCTAAATTTAGTAGCTTATGACGTTTGAGAGCTAGAAACTGTTCTCTAAAATTATTTTTACCTAAGCTTTTTAATTATTTAATGTCAAAAAACAAATCATGAGTATGACAGTAAATAACTTATTACCAATTAATTAAAACAAGACAAAGTTTTTGCTATTTTTATATCTTTAAAAAAAATGCTGGAATCCCTTTAAATCACTTGAGAGTTATTTTTTTTTATATAATGTGGAATAGACATTACATAATTATTGGATTCTAAAAACCTAAATGCGCTATTAAATGTATCATTTTCTTTGCTTATTTTTAAAGTAATTATTGATAACCAGTTCCTTAAGTCAAAAAAAACATTCGGATTAATTGGTATTCAAAAATTAATTTTTAAGTTCAAAAATTGGCACTATTTTAAACAAGTAATTCAGCACAAGATTTGATGTACTTTTGCTATTGATTTAGTGTATTCTAAACACATTAAAATTAGATTTATGAAGAAAAAAATTACTCCTATACTCCTGATTGCTTTTACATTTTTATTTGTTTTGGTTTCTTGTAAAAAGAAAATTGAGAGTCAACCTGCAATAGTTCCAGCTACTATTAACACCATTGAAGTTGCTTTTGATAGCACACAAATTAAAACTTTTTTCCAGAAATATCCGGATCTAATTTCCTATCAAGCAGAAGTAGAAGAACTTTATCGCAAGCATCAATCTCATTATATTTGGTTTGATAAAGATGGTCTTAACGAATTTTCTGGTTTGCTTTATAACAAAGTAAACAATCTAAGTTCAGAAGGCGTAGAGACTGTGATTCCTTATAAAGAAAAATTTGATGCAATTTATAGCAATCCAGAAAACAATAAAAAAGCCAATGTAGATACCGAGTTATTAAGTTCGTCATTGTACTTTTTCTACGCACGAAAAGTTTATGCTGGTATCGACAATCAAAAAACTAATGATTTAGAATGGTTTTTGCCTCGAAAAAAACAAAGTTATGTTCATTTTTTAGACTCTTTATTAGTAGATCCATCTTTGATTAATAAGGAAGAGAAAGGCGTTTTAAAACAGTATTATCTTTTAAAAGATGTATTGCAAAAATACCAAAAAATAGAAAAAAAAGGAGGCTGGGACACGATCTCGCTAAATCCTAAAGTAAAGTCGTATGTACCAGGCGATAGTGCAACAGCAATTGCACAAATAAGAAAATATTTATTTGTTACCGATGCCATTTCTAGTGATTCTAAAAGTATGGTTTATGATGAAGAATTAGCAGCGGGCGTTTTGAACTTTAAAAAGAGTAGCGGGAATGCTATAAATAAAACGATTTTGCCAGAACATATTAAATACATGAATGTTCCTATTAGCCAACGCATCAAAACGATTATGGTAAATATGGAACGTTGCCGATGGATTTCGAATGATATTATTAAAGCGAAAGAATTAATCGTGGTTAATATTCCTGCCTTCGAATTAACTTTTTTTAGAGATGGCAAACCCGAATTACACTCTAGAGTTGTTGTAGGCAAGACTATGAATAAAACCGTTATTTTTAGTGCTCCAATGAAATACATTGTTTTTAGACCTTACTGGAATGTACCAACGAGTATTTTGAAAAAAGAAATTCTACCTGCTATCGAAAAAAATCCAAATTATTTGGCACAACATAATATGGAATGGAATAATAATTCTGTGAGGCAAAAACCGGGAACATCAAATTCTTTAGGATTAGTAAAATTTCTATTTCCCAATTCGAATGATATTTATTTACATGACACTCCCTCAAAAAGTTTGTTTAATAGAGACACTCGCGCCTTTAGTCATGGATGTATCCGAGTGGCAAAGCCAAGAGAACTTGCCGCTGCAATCATGAAATACGACACCAAATGGAATGCAGAAAAAATTAATGCCAAAATGGATAGTGGAGACGAATATTGGTATACGCTTAAGAACAAAATTCCGGTTTATATTGGTTATTTTACATCTTGGGTAGGTGATGATGGCATTATCCGATTTTATGATGATGTGTATAAAAGAGATGATAAGCTAGCCTCCATTTTATTTGAAAATAAAGTTAAATAAGAGTTTTACAATTAATTGAAGAAAAAATAATGACCAAAAATCTAAAGTTTAATCACTTATTGATTCCATAAAAAAAATGACACGATCTAAAAGTAAGATCGTGTCATTTTTTTTATACTAAAAACAGTACTATTTAATACGTTTTCTTTTTTTCAAAAGTGGTTTCTAATACTTTTTTGATTTTATCCAATGCACCATGAAATGCTTTTTCAGTAGTGTCGGCATGATTTGTAACCGCAACAGGCTGCATATTTATCGGACGCGCTTCAATAAGGCAACGCTTATCGTTGGTTCCTGATTTATCACTATTCTCATCACCAAGATGTACTTCTAAACGAGTTATTTTATCTTCAAAACGAGCTAAAGCAGTTTGTAATTCTTCTGAAATATATGCTTTTAAACGTGCGTGTCCTTCTACGTTATTGTCTGTGTTGATTTGTACTGTCATGTTCTATTTATTTAATGTTTGTCTCTCAAATTTACCGAAAAGGTTATCAAAAAACGACTGCATTAATAAAACATTGTGAAAAAAATTGAAAGAAAATAATGATTTTTCCGAAAATGAAAAAACAATGCTTATTGTATTTGTTTTAGAGTGTAAATTGGATAATATACCTCAGCTGTTTTAAAATTATAAATAGCTAAATCAAAATAAGAAAGCCATATTACATAAAACAAAAAACGCCATTCTTACGAATAGCGTTTTATTGAAAACTAAAATTGTTTTAAGCAAAAGACCATAGCCCTGATGGAAACGGCATCCCCCGCTTTTTAGCGGGGATACAGTGTACAGCAGGAAATAGCTCCTTAAAAAAGTAAAACTAAGGAGAATTATTTAGACTCTGGCAATTTTTGAATGCCCATATTATAAAGTGTGAATGCCTGAATGTCTACGTTTTCCTGAATAGTTGCTGCAACAGATTTTCCGGCTCCATGTCCTGCATTGATATCAATACGAATTAGAACTGGATTTGTTCCTGCTTGCTTATCTTGTAATTCAGCTGCAAATTTAAAACTGTGTGCTGGTACCACTCTATCATCATGATCGCCAGTAGTTACCATTGTAGCTGGATATTGAATGTCTTTTTTTACATTGTGAACTGGAGAATAGCCTTTAAGATAATTAAACATCTCTTTGCTGTCTTGGGCTGTTCCATAATCATAAGCCCATCCTGCTCCTGCGGTAAAAGTATGATAACGCAACATATCCATTACGCCCACTGCTGGTAAAGCTACTTTCATCAAATCTGGTCTTTGTGTCATAGTTGCCCCTACAAGCAAGCCACCATTTGATCCGCCACGAATGGCAAGATACTGAGAAGATGTATATTTTTGAGCTATTAGGTATTCTGCCGCTGCGATGAAATCATCAAATACATTTTGTTTTTGCATTTTAGTTCCTGCATCGTGCCATTTTTTACCGTATTCTCCACCACCACGTAAATTAGGTACTGCATAAACCCCTCCGTTTTCCATCCAAACGGCATTGGCAATACTAAAACTTGGAGTTAAGCTAATATTAAAACCACCATAAGCATATAGAATTGTTGGGTTTTTTCCATCCAGTTTTAATCCTTTTTTATGAGTGATAATCATTGGAATTTTGGTTCCATCTTTAGAGGTATAAAACACCTGTTTTGATTCGTATTGTTCACTCTTAAAATCTACTTTTGGTCGTTGATAAATACTAGAAATTCCTGTTTTTGCATCAAATGAATACGTAGAACCTGGCGTAATATAATTGGTAAACGAATAGTAAAGTATATTCTCTTTTTTCTTACCACCAAAACCTTCTGCAGTTCCTACTCCTGGCAATTCGATTTGACGAATTAGTTTCCCTGAATAATCATATTGTTTTACTACCGAAACGGCATCTTGCATGTAGTTGGCAAAGAAATAACCAGCACCCGTTGAAGTCGTTAATACGTTTTCTGTTTCTGCGATAAAGTTTTTCCAGTTGGCTGGTTTTGGATTATTTACATCAACCGTTACAATGCGTTTGTTAGGCGCATTCCAATCTGTATCTATAAATAATTTTGTGCCTTCGTTTTCAATAATAGCATTACTGCTTTTGAAGTTATCAACGATAGTTACAATAGGACTATTGGCTTTTGTTAAATCTTTAATGTACAATTCGTTACCATAAGTAGAATTTGCTGCTGTAATTACCAAATAATCATCATCTTCTGTAACGCTTCCGCCAACATAACGGCGTTTTTTATCTGCCCCAAAAATAACCTTATCTGTTTTTTGTGCCGTTCCTAATTTATGAAAATACAGTTTGTGTTGATCTGTTTTTGCCGATAGCTCGCTTCCTTTAGGTTTATCATAACTAGAGTAATAAAATCCTTCATTCCCTTTCCAAGAAACTCCGCTAAATTTTACATCCACAATAGTATCTTCGATAATTTTTTGAGAGATTGCATCCATAATAATTACTTTTCTCCAGTCACTACCGCCTTCAGAGATTGCATAAGCTACTTTAGATCCATCTTTAGAAAAGTCTAAACCACCAAGTGAAGTAGTTCCATCTTTAGAAAAAGTATTTGGATCTAGGAAAATAGTTTCGTTTCCTTTGGCATCTTTTCTGTACAAAACCGATTGGTTTTGCAAACCATTATTTTTATAGTAATACGTAAATTCACCTTCTTTGAAAGGCGCACCTATTTTCTCATAATTCCATAATTTTTCCATGCGTGATTTTAGCGCATCTCGAAAAGGAATTTTAGACAAATAATCGTAGGTAACTTCATTTTGAGCTTTTACCCAAGCTCCCGTTTCGGCAGATTTATCATCTTCTAGCCATCGATAAGGATCAGCTACTTTAGTATCAAAATAAACGTCGACAGTTGTCCCTTTTGTGGTTTGTGGATATTTCATTGTAGTTGCTTTTTGATCTTGACCAAAAGTTGCCAATGTAGAAGACACAGCCATAATTAAAAAAGTTTTTTTCATTAGATTCTGTTTTAGGTTGTTACAAACATAGGAAAATTGTGCCTGCGGTTTGTATGTGAAAGTCTTAAATAAAACCAAAAAGCGCTTTCTTTTGAAAAGCGCTTTTTTTTTGTATTACTCTATAAATTAAAATTGATTCCCAAAATGATGTTGCGTCCTATATTAGGAATTCCATCGGTTTTAAGACGAGAAAGGTGTGCAATGTATTTTTTATCCAGTAAATTATTACCGTTGATATTGACATCAAATAGTGTTTTTCCTAATTTGACTGTTCCGCCCAAGCCTAAATTTACTAAAGTGTAACCGTTTGATTTCGTTTCAAAACCACTCACGTTTTTTTGATTAAAAGTACTCGACACATTCAACGTAGCAAATCCTTCCTCCAACCAATTTTTAATTTTAAATTCGGTTCTAATGGTATTATCCCAATTATTAGCGGGTATTAATGGCAAGTATTCTCCATTTTCTTTTTCTCCAGTTACGGTTTCAAAACTAGTTTCGAAATGCAACCAATCTAATGGATGTGGATGAAAATGCAAACCTATTTCCCCTCCGTACAATTTTGCGTTATTTTGTATGTAATCAAAAACTAAATTAGAATCGATAATTTCTCCTGTTGGAGAGGTATAAATATAATTATTGATGTGATTGTAAAAACCATTTACAAAAAACTCAAAATGACTGTTTTTATATTCTAAATTTACATCTGTTTGTACGTTTTGTTCTGTTTTTAAATCGCTATTTCCTACTTCATAACGATTGGTTCCTTCATGAACTCCATTAGAAGTTAACTCCGCTAAATTAGGCGCTCTAAATCCAGAAGCCACATTTAAACGTAAAGTCAAATCATCTGTCAAACTTGTTTTGTATCCTAAAGAAGCATTAAAACTATCGTAGCTTTTATTAATCGCTTCAAAAGAGCCCTCTTCTCCTGCAATTCCTTGAGCATCTGTTGTAATTTTTCTATTGTCGAAACGCAATCCTGCTTGCAAGACATTGGTATTCCATTCGTAATTCGCGGTTCCAAAAACTCCAAAATCATTAGTCACAGCATCAGGAATTAAATATTCTTCTCCGGAGTTTCTGTTAGTTTGGTGCATTCCTTGAAGTCCAACAATCGTTTCTATACTTCCTAGTTTTGGTAAATGATATTTTGCACTATAGTTAAAGGTTTTCAATTTCATGTGTAAGACAGCTTCATTACTGTCCTCAAACTCGCTTCTGTCATTAGCAATATAACCCAAGTCAAGATCCAACTTTGAATTTTTAAAATAAAGTATTGAATTTAAACTCAACAAATGATTGAAGATTCCTTGTTTTGGAAATTCTGTTTTCTTACTTGTTGTTTGTTCTTCAATTCCCTCTTCTGGAATCCCTAAGTCCAACTTATTATAATTGTATCGCAATACAGTAGAAAAACTAGAGTTATTATATCCTACACCTGTCTTGAAATCAGTTTCGTTGTATCGTGTATTAGTTACTCGGTCGCCATTGGCAATTTTATAATCAGAATGCGTATTATAACTTCCGCGTGTCATAAATTTCCAATTATCGGTACTTGTTTTTAGTCCCAAAGAAGAATTACTTCCTTGAGTGTTAGCAAAATATTTTTGACTAAAGTTGCCTTTAAAAGTATTGGCATTGGCAAATTTTTCTGGGTTAAAATATAAAACACCACCCAAAGCATCAGAACCATAAAGTAAAGAAGCCGGACCTTTGATTACCTCAACACTTTCTATACCCGAATCATTTAAACCCAAACCGTGCTCATCTCCAAATTGTTGATTTTCTATTCTAACGCCTTGCGAATATACAAGTACACGGTTTCCACTTAAACCTCGAATAACAGGCTTGCCTATAGAAGTTCCTGTTGAAACTTGAGAAACTCCAGGAATGGTAGCCAATCCTTCGATTAGAGTTGCTGTTCCTTTGCGTTGTAGGTTTTTGATGC
This sequence comes from Flavobacterium flabelliforme, assembly GCF_017948675.1. Lineage (GTDB taxonomy): Bacteria > Bacteroidota > Bacteroidia > Flavobacteriales > Flavobacteriaceae > Flavobacterium > Flavobacterium pygoscelis. The sequence continues at coordinate 1,372,098 of NZ_JAGFBU010000001.1, read as the reverse complement.
TTTCATGCTCCACTTTCATCACGTTTTGTGATTGAATCTTATTAAAAGCCGTTGAAACGATCACCTCGTCCATTTGAAAAATTGCTTCTTCAAGTGTTATATTTAGTTCATTTTCTTTAAGAGCGGTTCTTACTGTTTTATTTTGCGTTGCAAATCCCAAAAAGGCAAAAGTGATCCTAAGATTTCTATTGGGTAAATCCGAAATTAAATATTTTCCGTTTTCATCAGTAGTCGTCTCTTTATGCAATTCTGACAATGAAACTGAAACTCCTTTTATGGGTTGGTTTGACAAATCAGTTACGGTTCCAGAAATAGAATTTTGAGCCTGTAATATAGCAGACAGCCCTAAAAATAAGGCTATAATAAATTTTTTCATTAAAATGATTATAATTTACCTACGATCGAAGTATTCAAAAATGTATCTTCGAAGTAGGAATGATTTAGTAAATAATAAAAATATCCCACAAATTCAGAGTAATGATTTTGTGTAGAAATAAAATGATTTTAGCTATTTACAGGAGGACCACGAAGGGAATAGTTGCTACCAGAGAACGAAATAACAGTTTCTATCTTACTTTTAAAATAGGGTATTTCGCCAGCAACAGAATATAATTTATAAGAAAAATCTAAGGGAGTAAGATAGCTGCTTGTAATAAAATGACAAACATAACAATGGTCTACGTTATGATGCTGATGGGTTATTTCTGTACCTGAAACGTTGTATTTATGATCGCAATGCTTTTCTGAAAGTTGTTTTGCAATATGCTCATAGGTATGCACTGATTGAAACAGTATCGAGAACAATACTGTAATAACCAGAGAAAGACTTACTATGAGTTTATTCTTTTTCATGTTTGGCAAATGTAGTAAAACAAAAAACTACAACCGTAAAAGTTGTAGTTTTTTAATATTTTCTTAATCTCGTTGTTTTATACTAACTTGTTTGCAACTAAATATTCCGCAATTTGTATGGTATTAGTAGCTGCACCTTTTCTTAGATTATCAGCAACAATCCACATATTTAATGTGTTTTCCTGACTTTCGTCACGGCGAATTCTACCTACAAATACATCATCTTTACCCTGAGCATACATAGGCATTGGATAGGTAAATGTGTCATTATTATCCTGAACTACAATCCCATCAGTATGATGCAAAATACTTCTGACATCGCTTAAATCATAATCGTTTGCAAACTCTATATTTACAGCCTCACTATGACCACCAACGATAGGCACACGAACAGCGGTTGCTGTTACAGCAATAGTATTATCACTTAGAATTTTTTTAGTCTCACGAACTAATTTCATTTCCTCCTTTGTATATCCATTTTCTTCAAATGAATCACATTGTGGAATTGCGTTTCTGTGAATTGGGTATTTATAAGCCATTTCGCCTTTAACACCTGCATATTCATTTTCTAATTGTTGCACCGCTTTTACACCAGTTCCTGTAATGGATTGGTAGGTAGAAACGATAACGCGTTTGATTTTGTATTTTTTGTGCAAAGGAGCCAGAACTAAAACCATTTGGATGGTAGAACAGTTTGGATTTGCAATAATTTTATCTTCTTTTGTCAATTCACTAGCGTTGATTTCTGGAACTATCAACTTTTTAGTAGGATCCATTCTCCATGCAGATGAATTGTCAATAACGGTTGTTCCTGCAGCTGCAAATTTTGGAGCCCATTCTAATGACGTTTCGCCACCTGCTGAAAATAAAGCAATATCTGCTTTGAGATCTACAGCAGTTTGTAAACCCACCACTTTGATTTTTTTCCCATTAAATTCTATTTCTTTTCCTACTGATCTTTCAGAAGCAACAAGAATTAAATCATCATTATCGGAAATAAAATTTCTTTCGGCCAGGACTTTTAACATTACTTCGCCAACCATACCGGTAGCACCAACAACAGCTATTTTCATAGTATCTTTTTAATTTTGAACATCAATTTAAAAAAACAAAAGTAAGTAATATTCAAATCAAAACAAGGTGATTAACAAAAAATAACAAATTGTTTAAAATATAACAAATAGATTTAAATACAGTATCTCATACTTATTTAAAAAAGTAAAGCCATCTCGTTGAGATGGCTTTACTAATGCTATTTAGTTTAAAAAAAAGATTATTTTTTTAACAAATCTCTAATTTGAATAAGCAATTCTTCTTGTGTAGGCCCTGCTGGAGGAACAACTACCACAACTTCTTTTTTTCTTGCTTTTTCAGCAGCTCTTAAAACAATAAAAATAAAGAAAGCAATAATTACAAAATTGATAATTGCTTGCACTAAATTTCCGTAGGTAATCACTGCAGCTCCAGCCGTTTTTGCAGCCGCTAAATCTGGATAAGAATTTCCGTCAAGAGTAATAAATTTTTGTGTAAAATCAATTCCTCCTGTTAACAAACCAACAATTGGCATAATAACATCATCTACAGCAGATCCTACAATTTTACCAAATGCACCACCCATAACTACAGCAGTTGCTAAACTTAAAACGTCACCTTTCATTAAAGATGCTTTAAAATCGCTAAAAAATCCCATACTTTTCTTTTTTTTGTTATACCTAAATTTACTTTGCGTAAAAACAAAAATAGTTAAAAATTTAACATTTGATTATTTAATATCTAAAAAAATCTATTCCCTGTAAAATATTCGCTTAACACGTTGAGAAATACTTGTCAGAATTTCATAAGGAATGGTATTTAATTGTTGAGCCATATAAATCACTGAAGGATTTTGTCCGAAAATAATAACTGAATCTCCTTCTTTACAATCTATATCTGTACAATCAACCATCAACATATCCATACAAATGCTTCCAACAATGGTAGCTTTTTTGTTTTTAATAGTCACAAACCCAACTTCATTACCCCAAGCTCTTGAAATCCCATCGGCATAACCAATAGGAATAGTGGCTATTTTGGTAGATTTTTGAGCTCTATATTTCCGACCATAACCCACGCTTTCTCCTTCAGAAACAATTCTGATTTGAGAAATAATAGATTTTAAAGTCCCTACATTCTCCAGTTTTTTTTGCTCTTCTGGATCATTAGAAACTCCGTAAATACCAATTCCTAGTCGAACCATATCATACTGGGAATTAGAAAAATTACTAATTCCAGAGGTATTTAAGATGTGACGAATGGGCTTAATTTTTAATTCCGAGATTAATTTAGAAGATAACTTTTCAAACAAATCAATTTGTGATTGCGTAAAGTCTTTTTGTGAAAAATCATCGCTTGTGGCCAAGTGAGATAAAATACTTTTTACTTTAACGGTTGCATTTCCTTTTAAAGTAGTGATTAACTCATCGATAGTATTGGATTCAAAACCCAAACGATGCATACCCGTATCTATTTTTATGTGAATTGGAAATTCTTTCAACTCTTTTTGAGCAGCCATTTTAAGAAAAGCACGAAGTCCTTTTAGACTGTAAATTTCGGGTTCTAATTGATGCTGAATGATTGCACTAAAACTAGTGTTTTCAGGATTCAAAACCATGATTGGCATTTGTATTCCCATCGATTTTAGTGCGATACCTTCATCGGCAAAAGCCACTCCAAGATAATCAACTTTATGATGCTCTAGCAATTTGGCAATTTCAAATCCACCATTACCATAACCAAAAGCTTTTACCATTACCATAATTTTTACATTTGGTTGCAGTTTTGCTTTAAAAAAATTTAAGTTATAACTTATTGCATTTAAGTTTATCTCTAATACGGTTTCATGTGTTTTCTCTTCTAATAGCGAAACGATTGCTTCAAATTCAAAAGATCGCGCGCCTTTTATTAAAATAGTTTCATTATTAAAATCTAAATTATCATAGTCTGCTATAAAATCTGCCGAGTTCTTATAGGTAATACAATTGGCAAATTTGTCTTTAAACTCTGAAATCGTTTCTCCTATTCCTATAACACGAGTTATATTATTAGAAACAATCAAATCGGCGACTTTTGAATACAACTCTTCTTTATAAAGACCACTCTGAAAAATATCTGATAAAATAACTGTTTTATTATCGGACTGTTTTTGGCTTTCTAGAAAATCTAAAGCGATTTTTAGTGATTGAAAATCAGAGCTGTAACTATCATCAATAATATTACAATTGTTAATTCCGTTTTTTACTTTCAGTCGCATTTCTACAGGATATAAAAGCTGCATTCTATTTTGAATCGTAAGCGGATCGTACTTAAAATACACTAAAACCATTAAACAAGAAATGGCATTTTCTATAGAAGCTTCCTCTTGAAATGGGATGAGCAAATCAAAATAAAGATTACCATAATAAACTTTTAATTCGGTTTTGTCATTACTCTTTATTTTTTCGATATAAACGCTAGCCTGATTCTTTTCAAAACTCCAAGTGAATGCATTTTGTTTTGAAAGGATAACCGAAACATCATTCTGTTTAATTTGATATATGACAACCTCTGAGTTTTTGAAAAGCAACATTTTCTCTTTTCTTTTCTCCTCTAAATTGAGAAAACCTTCATCATGAGCAGAACCTACATTAGTTAATAATCCTATGGTAGGTTGAATTATTTTTTCTAAACGACTCATTTCTGAAGTAGTAGAAATTCCAGCCTCAAAAATCCCTAAATTATGTTGTTCATTTATTGCAATAACAGATAGCGGAACTCCCACTTGGGAATTGTAACTCTTGGGGCTCCTAATCACATTGTAATCTGGGCTTAACAGGAAATTAAGCCATTCTTTTACGATAGTTTTACCGTTGCTTCCTGTAACTCCAATAATCGGGAAATCAAACAAAGCGCGGTATTGAGCAGCAAACTCTTGCAAAGCGATCAGGGTATCTGCGACAAGATAAAAATTGGCCTTTTTTTCGCATCCTTCCGGAATATGATTGACAACAAAGTTACGAACTCCGTTTTTTATTAAATCATTTACATATACATGTGCGTTTGTATGTGAACCAACTAAAGCAAAAAATAAAGTTTGGGAGCCATTTTGTAAAGAGCGGCTATCAATAGAAACGGTCTCTAAACTCGTATCAAACTGATTGTCTACAAATGTTGTTGCTATTTTTTGAATGCTATTAAGAATTTTTGAATTCATTACACTATGAGATTGTTGTGTGTTTATTTTATAAGAGAAAAAAATTCCTCTTCTGAGATCAACTTAAAACTTTATCAAAAATAAGACTTCTTTTTAAAACCAAGACTTACATTTCCTAGAATTACCGTTGCAAAACCTTATTTAACAACTCTAAAGAAGACTCACAAATTGTGATTTTTTTGACAGATTACTTATATTTGCTAGTTAAAGAAACAAAACGCTTGAAAAAAATACTTCCCTCATTTTCTTATATTTTCCATCCGATATTCATACCGGCTTTGGCAACGCTATTTTATCTTTTTTACAATGATGCTAATTTTGTAATACAAGAAAAAATATTTGTTTTTTTTCAGGTCACAATTGTTACCCTTATTATTCCAGCACTAGTATTTTTACTTTTGCGAGCCACGGGAAACATTGATACAATTATGATTGCCAAAATATCTCAAAGAAAGATTCCATTAATTGTGCATTGCTTCTTGATTATATTATTAGTACGAAAAAGCATTACTATAGATCGCTATCCCGAATTGCATTTTTTCCTATTAGGAGGATTGATGAGTACTCTTTTAGCTCTAATCTTATTATTTCTAAAAAGCAAAGCCAGCCTGCACATGATAGCCATTAGTTCTCTAACCGTTTTTGTAATTGGATTGAGCATGCACTTTCAAGTTCAAAGTATAATTTTTATCTCCTTATTAATTTTACTCAATGGCATTATTGCTTCATCTAGGCTAGAGATGAATGCACATACGCACAAAGAACTAGTTGTAGGATTTTGCATTGGCGCTGTACCGCAATTATTGTTATTGCTCCTTTGGTTATAAAATATAGAAAATAATCCCAAAATTTAGCGCCTTCATTTTAAGATCTTCACCATCTATTTGGGCTGATTTAAACAGGGGATTTAAACCATAATACACGTAAAGATTTATCGTGTTGTATCCTGATGAAATGTACGCTCCATACTGCAATTTATCAAAATCGCTATTTCCAGTAATTTTGTCTTTACCTCCACTACCGTTAAAAACCGACTTGTCATACAAAAGATAACTAAATTTTATCCCTGTATAAATTCGCCAAAATTTATGACTTTCAAAAGTAGATGTTCGCCATCTAAATTCTACAGGAACATCAAAAGTAAGTAGCGAAAATTTATTTTTAGAGTAATTTACATCACTGTCTATAATGGAATATAAACGAGTATCTGAAGAAGAAGTAATCGATAAATTCTGATTATAATTGGAATAAGAAAGCCCTATTCCAGAAGCAATAGCTACCGTTCTTGACTTATTGATTGGCATGTCTCTCAAAAATCCACCAGAAAACCCAGAGGAGAATTTACTTTTAGACAAACCCGATGGTTTATTAGCTAGCGTGTTATAAGTAACTGCAAAATAAAACTGATCTTCTCTATACAAGGAATCTACTTTGACAATCGGAACCAGTTCAGGAGCTGAATTTTCTTGCGCAAAGACAGAAAAAAAAGAGAGAAAAAGAAAACAACTTATAAATAACCGCATATGTTTATGTTTTTAAAATGATTGATTCTCTTTATAATTCCTTTAGAAGAGTACAAATATAAGATATTGGAGTTTTTAAATGGTTTTAAATTAAATATATAAAACTTACTAAGATTGAAGCATTATTTAGAAAACGGCAGTTCAGTAGATTTGGTATTTAAAATTGAAAATTCATGATTTTTGACTTAGGTTAAAGCATTTATTCAACTTTAAAAAGGAAAAGCTTTAAAAGGATTACAGCGTTAATACCACAAAGTATTCTATACCCAATAAATAAAACGTAGCATTCGATACTCAAACCTTTTTAGTCTTATAGTTTTGCTAAACTAAAAAGTTTGACACGTTCTAAAACAAAAAATGCTTCCCTATCAGGAAGCATTTTATCTTTGCAGAGAGGAAGGGATTCGAACCCTCGATATGTTGCCATATACACGCTTTCCAAGCGTGCGCCTTCAGCCACTCGGCCACCTCTCTATTTTATTACGGCTGCAAAGAACACGAAAAAAAATGAGTTAGAAAAGTAAAATCTAATTATTATATCATTTCACCTCTTAACGAAGTTTCAAAAACAGTTTTGAAGTCTTTTACTGCTATGTTCTGACTTAATAAAAACATTAATTTTGTAATTGCAGCTTCGGTAGTAATGTCTTTACCAGAAATCACTCCTATTTCTTTCATTCCTGTACTCGTTTCATATTGTCCCATACTCACACTTCCTGCAGCACATTGCGTAACATTTACCACATACAAACCAGCCGCTATTGCTTTTTTCAAAAGATTTAAAAACCAATCTTCGGTAGGAGCATTTCCTGATCCATAAGTTTCTAAAACAATCCCTTTAAGACTTGGAATATTTAAAATAGCTGACAATACAGCAGTGGTAATCCCAGGAAACATTTTGACAACAGCTACATTGCTGTCTAAAACCTTATGCACTCTAAGTTCACTTATTTTATTACAAGGTAAAAATAGTTCTGAATTCAGTTTTAAATGTACCCCAGATTCTACTAAATCGGGATAATTAGGCGAGGTAAACGCTTTAAAATGTTCTGCATTTATCTTTGTTGTTCTATTTCCTCGGTATAATTTGTATTCAAAATAAAGACAAACTTCACTAACAACAGGCTTGTCGTCTTTTCTTAAGGAAGCAATTTGAATTGCCGTTATTAGATTTTCTTTAGCATCGGTACGTAAATCACCAATAGGCAATTGCGAACCCGTAAAAATTACTGGTTTTGCCAAATTCTCTAGCATAAAACTCAATGCAGATGCTGAATAGGACATGGTATCTGAACCGTGAAGCACCACAAAACCATCAAATGAACTATAATTATCCTCTATAATAGTGGCAATTTTAGCCCATTCTTTAGGATTCATATTCGAGGAATCAATAGGATGTTTGAAAGAAAGCGTTTCGATCTCACAGTCTAATTGTTTCAATTCTGGTATGCGTTGCAATAATTTACTAAAATTAAAGGCTTTTAATGCACCGGTTTCAAAATCTTTCCTCATACCAATTGTTCCACCGGTATAGATTAAAAGTATCTTAGATTTATACGACATCGTGGTATTTCAATTTATTCACAACAGGATTCGCATACATTGCTAGAAAACCCTCTAAAGCCACTGGATTATCATGATCGATTCGCATTTCTAGTCGGCGTTCGAACAGAGATTTTTCATTTTCAGTGTATAGATGTGCGTATTTATTGGTTTTATTTACAATGTCATAAGCGATAAAATTAGTAGGCCATAATTTATAATTGCTTAATATAGCATCATCAATCACTTGAGCCAAAGTAACTATTTGCTTATTTGAACTTTCGCCAATAGCTTTTATTTCTTCAATTTCCTTATCTAAAACAGTTCCAATGTGAATATGAATTCTTTTCTTTTGGCCCAGAGCACCGCTCAAAATGGTCATAAAGTCTTCGTTTTTCTCCTTTACATAAACTTCATTATTGGCTTCTGCCATTAACTGAGGCATTTTTAAAGCATCTGTAGGATCATATTCATAGGAAATAGAGACAGGAACGATCTTAATTTTCTTAAAATAATCCATCAAATTTTTCTCATCAGATCCCATTCCAAGCATTTTTAAAATACCAGGATTAGTTTCATCATTTCCGTCTTTTGTTCTTCCTTCACGTTGTGCGATCCAAACAGAACGGTTTTCATGTTGCAACAAATGCCCTATATATTCTGATAAAAGTTTTGAACTTTGTAGCATTTCTCTTGGCGTTAAGCCTCGTTGTACTAAAAAATTTCTGTTTAATTTAGCTAATGTATTCAAGAATGACATTTTAACTAAATTATCTCCAATTGCTGATGCGGTCATCACCAATTTATTCTCAAATAAAGCCGTATTCAATAAAGTGGTATCCAAAAGAATATCGCGATGGTTCGAAATAAACAAATAGGAAGTGTTGGGTTGAAGGTTTTCAAAACCGGAAGTAGTTAGTCCATCCGAGCTTTTTTCTAAAACTCTTTGCACGGATTGGTATATAACATTACACTGAAAATCGCGGATAGAATGCGTTTTATGAAGTTGTTCTTTCCATACTTCATCTGCAACCTCGGGAAAAGTAAAATTCATCAAGGCTTTCATCATTGGATGATTACTAACTTTTTGAAGTGCTTCGTTTATTTCGGAATCATAAAAAGGCCGAATAGCGTCAAATCTCTGCATTTTGGTTCTCAATTATTTAATTGGCAAATGAACAAAAAAAATATCTAAATAATGTCAATTCTACTTTAAATCCCAAAAACAGCTTTGGAATTCTCAGTAGTTTGCAACGCAATTTCATTAGCCGAAAGGCTGTATATTTGCGCCAACTTTTCAACTACAGCTGTTATATAACTGCTTTCATTTCTTTTTCCTCGATAGGGAATGGGAGCCAGATAAGGAGAATCTGTTTCTAGAACAATATGTTTTATATCAATTTGATCCAGGAATTGGTCTATTTTACCATTTTTAAAAGTCACCACACCACCAATTCCTAATTTCATATTATAGGAAATTGCTTTTAATGCTTGTTCGTGTGTTCCTGTAAAACAGTGAAAAATACCAAATAGTTCCTCTGACTTTTCATCTTCTAAAATTTGAAAAATTTCATCAAATGCTTCTCTACAATGAATAACAATAGGAAGTTTGTATTTTTTTGCTAATCGTATTTGACTTCTAAAAGCGATTTTTTGTTCTTCAAGATGCGTTTTATCCCAAAACAAATCAATACCAATTTCTCCTATAGCATAAAACTTTCTTTTCTCTAATTCAGATTCTACATGCAGTAACTCTTTCAGATAATTTTCCTTTACATAGGTTGGATGCAAACCCATCATCAAAAAGACATTCTCAGGATAGTTTTTTTCTAATTCGTACATACTTTCGGTGCAAGTAGAATCTATAGCTGGAATAAAGAAACGGGAAACGCCGGCTGAAAGTGCTCTTTGCATCATTTCGTCTCTATCTTGATCAAATTCTTCGCTGTAAAGATGCGTATGTGTATCGGTTATTATCATTAGGTATCAAAAATATTAGCTTACAAAAATACAACTATTACCTAAAAATTCCCAATGTAATTAAAGGCAAATACTGTTGGTTTATAATTTATACCGAATACAAAAGGCACTCCTTTTTAAATAAAGAGTGCCTTTTGTATTTTAAATAATTATCCTTCTATCTTAAAAAAATTAATCTAACTTGTTTAATAAGTCTTGTACTTGCTCATAATTCTCATCATCCGACGGAATTGTCAACAAGATCTCTTTACAAACTTTAAATTCTTTTTGTTTTAATTGGATTAATGCTAAACCCCAAAGTGCTTTATTTTTAAACACCGAACTTCCTAATTTTAACTCATTAAATACGCCTTCTGCTTCCTGAATTTTATTAGTTTGTAATAATGAAATACCATAAAAATATTGAATTTCAGCAGTTTTATTGTGTTTTAAAATCGATTCGAAAATCGGTATTGCTGTTAAATAATCTTTGGCATTGTATGCTTCTTCAGCTTGTTTCAAAGATGTAGTTTCATGACCTCTTTCTACAAAATGAGCAGTTTCAAAATGATTGTAATCTTCAAAATTTGGATTTGAATTGGCATTAAAAACAAACAATCCCAACAAAAGAACTACAGAAGCCGCAACTAAATACAACCACGGTTTTAGCTTAATTACCTTTTTATTCGGTTTAAAATGCGTTCCCGCAATTGACTTTACATTTTCTTTAAAGGCGTTGCGTTCTGCATCAACTGTAAATTTATTTTCTAATTGGGCTTGTACTTCTTTAAAATTTTGAAAATCTGCAGCAACTTCTGGTTCTTCAGAAAGTTGCTTTTCAAAAGCTATTTTTTCCGTAAATGTCATTCCATTCTGAAGATATTGATCAAATACAATATAGTTTTCCTCCTTCATAATTATTTGATTTTAAATGATTTAAAAAGACTGTTTTCCCGAATCCATTGTGTTAATTGTCCAGTACATAATGATTTTTTCTTGCGAACATAACCATAAGTAACTTGCAATTTTTCAGCTACTTCTTCCATCGATTTTAATGTAAAACTCAACTTTAAAACTTCTTGGCATTTGGCACCAAGCTTCTCGAACATTAGATCAAAAAGTTGCTGTTTTTCTTCAAAGATTTCAGTTTGGGCAAGTAATTCCTCAACAGGTTCGTTAGTAGATATAAATTCATCACTAATTGTTACCCCTTTATTAGAAGATTTTTTCAGTTCATTCAGCCATTTTCTTTTACACAATAAAAAAAAATACGCATCAAACGGACAAGTTAGTTGCAGTTTATTAGCCTTGGCTTGATTAAAAATCACAATAAGAACTTCTTGTATCACATCTCGGGCTTGATCTTCATCTCCTGAATTATTCCTAATATAAGAAACCACTTTTGGAACAAATTTTTTATAAATAGATTGAATAATTGCCGAGTTATTACTCGCAAGCCCATCTATATACATCTGATCGCTATGAATTATGTTATTCGCCATACAGAAAAATTTTATTGGCTAATGTAAAAAAAGAATATGAAACAAATCAATAGCAACAATCTGAAATACAGTTGTATTATATTTTTTTTTTTAAAAAATGGGGTAACAATTTTTAAACCTTATTGATATGGTAAAAACAAAGAGTAGCAAACCTTCTAAAAAAAAAATAGAAATGAAAAGTCAACAATTAAATTCAGAAGCTGATTTTGTTAAGTTTCACAAAAGGCTTTCTGACAAACTACATTCTGGTTTTAAAATCATAGAACAAAACAACAAATTGCCATACGTGGTTTTAGCTAAAGAGACAAAAAACATTGATCATTCCTTTCATCTTTTTCTTTCCTGCATCACGATGGGAATTTGGTTTTTTGTCTGGATCTATTTAATAATCAACTACAGGCAAAAAAAACAAATCTTGATGGCACTCGATGAAGATGGAAATGTTTTTGAAGACAGATGCTTACTCTTAAAAAAATAATTTAAAATTAGAAATCATGAAAAAAAACAACTACACTAGGAATCTTTTACAAATTCGTAAAAATTCTACTCGCCTTTTCTTTTCGCTTATTGTATCTATTTTCTTTTTCAGTTGTGATACACAAGATGAAAAACCTGCCGGATGTGCCGATGTCGAAATATTAGGTTACAATATAGAACAAGGATCACAAACTGGTAATTTTGGTTCTTCACTAAATTCTTTAACTGTACCAAATTTCACAGTACTTTCAGCGGTTACACAACCCGTGACCTTTCAATCTTCGGGAACAAATAATGCCGTTTTTAATCCTTTGACAAATGAATACCTATTAATTTCTGGTGAAAAAGGAATACTAACAAAAGTGAACACTGCAACAAATACTTCTAGCGCAACTGCTATTCCTTTATATTCAAACACTACCTTATTGTATCGAGTGGTTAATGCACCCGTAATTGTTGGCGGCGTTCTCTACTATGGTTGCTACGATTTTACAAATCAAATCTTCTCCTTGGTAGATGCTAATTTTAATATTATTCCAAGTTCTTCAACTCCAATTCCTCAAAACACATTAGCGGGTTATAATTTGCAAACCTTTACGGCGGCAACAGATGGTGTAAATGCGATTTATTTTTTATTAGGAAACCGAATCATTACTTACAACAATTCAAATATATCAACCGCAATCGTTTCGGCTGCGATAGCCTTACCAGCTGGTGGAAGTAGCGGATTATCCTTTATTTCTTTAGAGTTCAAACAAACAAACATCCTTTATGCCATAATGGAAGACGCAGGAGTTTCGAACTCAAAATTGTATGAACTAAATGTTTCAAACCCATTACTAATCTCAAAAACACCTATTTATAGCTTTGCATTTAATATAAATTCTGAATTCTATAGTACCGTTTATGACAACTGTAACAAAATTTTTTATGTTTCTACATTACAAGGAATCTCTGGCTATCCAAACGGACAAATCAGCAAAATAGATGTTTCTGGAACTCCAACTTTGTTAAGCACTACTCCTACAACCTTTGTAGAATTAGGACTAACACTAAAAAAATAAAAAATAGGGGTAACAAAAACACAATGCTATTGATATACCTATATAATTCAAAAATGAGAGTCCTAAGAGTACTCCGTAAAACAACCTAAAAACTAGAAATTATGAAATCAAATTTAAAAAACATCAGTCTGTTAATCTTAGCTACTATTCTATCGGTAAGCTGTAATGAAGATAACAATGACACTTTAACGACAGTACCAACCGCAACAAAATTTGCTACTGTGCGTAAAGCAGCATTAGATAAAATGACCCAGAAATTTACAATTACAGCAGGATCTGGCGTGACTACACTAACTTCGGCTAATGGAGTAAAAATAAATATAAACGGAAATTGCTTAACCAAAAACGGAAATCCCGTGACAGGAATAGTTGACATCGAATATGTAGAAATCTTCAAAAAAGGAAATATGTTAGTGACTAACAAACCTACGATGGGAATTATGCCAAATGGCGACAGAGCGCTACTAATCTCAGGCGGAGAATTCTTCATCAAAGCGACTCAAGGCGGAGTAGATTTAGCCACAGGCTGTAACATGTCGTTACAAGTTCCCACAAATTTAACTGGTGGACTGGATAATGCCATGATATTATGGAACGGAATTATAGATGCTAACGGTAATTTAGCATGGAAAAATGCAGTTGATGCTACAGGAGCAAATGGCGGACAAGGAGGAGTAAAAGGCGAAGGAAATAACTACTTCGTAAGTTTTGGTCACTTTGGTTGGACTAATGTGGATCGTTTTTATAGTGATCCTAGACCAAAAACTACAATTTTAGTAGCTGCACCACAAGGATACGACAATACAAATAGTGCCATTTATCTTTCTTATGATGGCGAAGGTCAAAATGCTTTAGCACACCTAGACACCTTTACAACCGCAGGTTTGTTTAGCGAACATTATGGTCAAATTCCAATAGGTTTAGCTTGTCACGTTATTTTTGCTACCGAAGATAACGGACAATGGAGATATGCTATCAAAGCCGTAACTGTACAAGCAAATGACATTTACACCTTTACTTTATCCGAGACTACCGTAGGAAGTGAAGCTCAACTAATAGCCGCAATCAATGCAATACAATAACTTACACTAACATTTTTTTGTAAAGTGGTGATTTGCTCACCACTTTTTTCTATATTTAAATGATTTTCAAATCAATACAAATTAATTCTAATGAATAAATAAGCTAATTATCTGGAGCTATTCCTGCTATTCGTTACAATCTTTTTAGTAACATTACAGTACCGAAACCGGCACTGTAATACTACTAAAAAGGATTTTCACTGCTATCAGGGCTAAAAAAACATCCGATTATGAGAACATTTTTAGTAATTTTAATCTGCTTTTGCACTCATACAAGTTTTTCGCAAACTAAAGTAAAAGACACCATCACCCGACGCGCCACTATTCTTTACAATCAAAACGGAAATAGGGTTTCATACAAACCAGAAACACCACCATTAATACCCATTGCTGGAGCGCCAAAACCCAGCTTTTCTTATTTATGGGAACTTGGAGATGGACATTATAGCAAAGAAGCCGAACCCAAACACGTTTATAAAAACAAAGGAACTTATAACGCCAGACTCACCGTAACTAACAATTACGACAATGGGAAACCACCTGCAACACGACCTAAAAAAGTAGTTATCAACGAGATTTCTAGTACAGAATATAAAGACATCGCTTCGATAGCGGACCAAAACGGATTTGCCATTCAAAAAAATTGCGATCCCATTCCAGAGCAAGAAATAGTTGTAATCCTAAGTTATCAAAATCTCGAAAACTATGTTAGTAATGGTAAATTATATTTGTTTTACAACGAAAAGCAATTCAAGAATAAAAATTTCGAATTAGTCGATTTTAGAGCACATGCTGGCGAGAGAGAAATCAAAGAAAACAACATTGCAGCGATAAACGATCTTGAAAATTCTGGTTCTTATTTAGCTTCTAGCGAAAATTCGGCTCCAGCCAAAAAACACAACTACAAAGCTACAGAAGAAGATCTAGAGACCACTTTAAAAACGGCATACGAAACATTTAAAGATGTTTCTATTTTAGAATTTGACGACTGCAACCCATTAGAAACGCGAAATATTTTTTATACGTTCCAAACAACGCCCGAAATGATAAAAGATACTAGTGCCACGGTAACCATGCGCGGTATATTTATCCCCAATCGAAGTTTTAAAAACCATAAAATAAAAAACTTAGAAATGGAAATTGTCACTTCACACGATCCAAATAAAATGGGCTCTAATGGCAGTTTTATGAATTATAGATTGGTCCGTTTTAAAAGAGTCAATTTTAAAACTCGTTTTCAAAACAACGGAGAAGGTCCCGCTCGACTAATACGTTTAGAAACTGACATACCTGATATGTTTGATAAAAAAACATTTCAAATTGAGGATATGTACCCCAAATGTCCTATTTGTCCAAAAGATGAAATTCCCACTACAAGTTGTTTAGACACTATTATTAAACAAAAACAAATTATATTTACTTTCAAGAATATCTATTTGCCTGGAAGCGAGCAAAAAAATGTAAAAGAAAAAGACAGCACCAAAGGTTTTGTAAAATATTCAATGAAATTTAATGAGGATTTCCACAAAATAAAGACAAAGAGTCGAACAGCGATTATCTTTGATAAAAACGAACCAATCATTACTAATTACGCCACGACGCGCTTCCTTCCTGGAATTTCTATTGGTGCAAAAGCAGGTTACAATTTATACCCTAGTTTAAAAAATTCTAAAAGCTATTTTGCTGGCGCCACCATTTCTCCTTTTAAATCGTACCGTTTCTATTGGCAAGCAGAGTTTGTTAACAGTTTGCATACTTATGATAGCAAAATAAAAATAGTCGAAGATTTTTTAGACAATCCTAATGGAACAAGACAGCTACAGCGCACCACAACACAAAATAGTTATAGTAATATAAATTGGGAAATTCCAGTTTTAATACGTTACAACATCAATAACTATGTAGGAATTGGTGCTGGTGTACAAGTAAATACAAATGCATCAGAAAAACAAAAACAAGAAATAACTATAGAAACTTTTGAAAGTGTCAAGGGTAATTTTTTGATCAATACAAAAAATGATTCCGCTTCAAATTCTACTACATTTAGCAATTTCAAAACAGGATTACTTTTTGACTTAACACTTGGCGCAGCAAGAATAGGCCCTAGTTTAGGAGCGAGATATGTGGTAAATTTCAAAGAAAACTTTAACTATTTGCAGTTTTATGGAATATGGAAATTTTAACATTCTTTAAGCATAACAAAGATTTGTCATTCCTAATAAGGAGGTTTTTCAATAAATGGTATTTTTACTATACTAGCATTAAAACTTACTGCGAATCCATTTTTACTGTTTTCCTATTTCTTATTTCATTTTCAATTTCAGCACAAAAATCGGTTTCTCAAGAAGATAAAATATACTTTGCCGTAGATAGCTTTGTAACAAATCCTACTGAAGAAAATTTAAATGAATTAGCGCTTTTTTCTCAAACTATTTTTCCAAAATTAGACTTAAAAAACAAAGACGAATTACTGTCTTTCGTTATTTTAAATTGTAACAAAGGCTATTATGAGAACCAATTTGGCAAAATAAACAAAGCAATTTCCAGCTATGAAAAAGCGTGGCGAATGTATCAAACCAATAATTTAAAAAACTATGAAATAGTTGAATTCTGTTTAAAGCCACTTGGAAATTTATACACTACTATTGGTGATTATGATAATGCTGAAAACACAATAAAACAATATTATTATATTGCGACAAAAAGCAATAATGAAGAACAGCAATATGCAGCAGTACTCAATCTATCAAATGTTTATCAAAATACAGGAAGAATAAATGAGGCAATTGATTTGCTTGAAAAAACGATTCATTCACAAAAACTAAGTGACAATCAGAAAGGTAATTTATATAATAATTTAGGCTCTAATTATGTATTACAAAAATATATTCCTACAAGTTCTAAAAGCAATAACAATGCTGAAAAAGCCTTTTTAAAAGCACTTTCGTTATTAGAAAAAGATAAAACTAACAATGAGTCTTTGGTGAATACCTATCGTAATTTATCAAACTTAAAACTACAACACAACGATCCTAAAACAGCCTTAGCATATTTTGAGAAGGCTAAAAATACCTTTGAAAAAATTCGCAATGACAATCCAAGAAAAAAAGCGCAACTATATTACGACCAAGCCAATCTTCTTTTTAGAACTGGAAATATAAAGTATGCTAGCGCGTTAATTTCTGAAATTTTTAGAAATTTAATTCCTAATTATTCCAATCATGTCAATAAATTACCGCAACAAAAATCTCTTTATACAGAAACCGTTTTACTGGATGCTTTAGATTTACAAGCAGCAATTTACGAAGCAGAAAACCAACCTGAAAAAGCACTTCAAAGTTATAAACTCGCTTTTTATATAGAGGAACTCTTTCAGTCCTTACTTATTTATGAAAACTCTAAAATAATTAGCCAAATACGAAATCGGAATCGTACTGAAAAATGTCTTGCTATTTATGAATCTTTATTTAAAAAAGACGCCAAATTAATTCACCTAGAAAATGCGTTTTTACTAACTGAAGATACAAAATCTGCTGTTTTAAGGCAAAGTTTAGTCACTTTTAAAAACCAATCAGCGATTCAAAAACATATTTCTGAACAACTGCAGATAGAAAACAACTTCATCTTAAAGGAACAACAAAAAGGCAATTTAGCTGATATTACAAAAATTAACGAAGCCATTAAAAAACAAAATAAATGGATGTTGCAACTAAAACAAACGACACCAGAAGCAGAAAAAAAAGTAAACCCAAAGCTCCGTTTAACTGATTTGTATAATAAGCTAGAGAAAGACAAAACCATATTGGTTGAATATTTTTCTGGAATTGAAAAAATGTATTCTTTTACGATAGAAGATAAAAAAATACACTTCAATTCTTTTAGTAACAACGCCAATACTTCTGCCAAAATCACGCAGTTCATCGACTTTTTCAATGAGGCAAATGCTATTGCAAATGCACCAAATAAATATAATGCTACTGGTAATATTGCTTATGAATTATTGAAATTACCGAAAAATTCTGAATATAAAAATTTATTAATAATTCCTGATGGTCTATTGTATTTTTTACCTTTTGAAGCTTTAATTACAAAACCTTCCGCAACCACCAATTTCGCTAAAATGAATTATTTGCTTCTGGACTACAACATCTGTTATCAAAATTCAGCACAGTTCTATTTAGCTTCAAGCACGAAAAAAAAGCAAGAAAGTGTTCTAGGTATCTTTCCCGTATTTGACAAAACATCTTATGCCTTAACTTACTCCAAGGACGAAATGCAATACATTCAAAAAAAATTTGAAGGAAATTATTTGGAAAACAGCAAAGCTACATTTGCTAATTTCAAAAAAAATGCAAATAACTATTCGATTATTCATCTTTCTACGCACGCCTCTTCCGGCGATCTCGAAACTCCCGCTAGTATTAAGTTCTACGATCAAGAAATCCTATACTCAGAGATATACTATTTAAATATTCATCCCGATTTAGTGGTTTTAAGTGCTTGTGAAACTGGAATTGGAAAATTATTTAAATCGGAAGGAGCCATGAGCGTGGCTAGAGGATTTCAATTGGCAGGAGCGCAAAATTTATTGTTTTCCTTATGGAAAGTAAACGATTACACTACTTCAGTCTTCATGGATTTGTTTTATAAAAACATCAAAAACAAGCAATCTTATCTAGAAGCGAATGCCAATGCAAAAAGAGAATTTTTACAAAACACTTCAATTTCAAACGCTAAAAAATCACCTTATTATTGGAGTGCATTTGTTTATTATGGTACTATTGAGAGTTCAGAAAATAATAATTACTTATTGTATTCGCTGTTGCTTCTAAGCGGAATTGGATTACTTTTTTGGTCAATCTATTTCTTTCGAAAACAAAAAAAAATAGAAAACACTAAGTTAAAATAGACAAAAACACTATTTTCTTAAAGTATCTTTGTTGATAAGCTAGTTAAAATCATAAGGCATATTGATTTTTGGGTAAGGTTTCAAAAATCTTGTAGCTCTATTTTAAAAGAAATACCTACAAGGTCGGAAAAAGACTTTGCACGAAAAAATATATTAGTGAATAATGTGAATTTAAGGTAAAAACAAATCTTAGTAATGAACCGATTAAATCTATGAATTTTTGAAACCTCATAAGTTTTGACATGAAATTCAACTTTTGATTGGCGTAAAAACTTTAGTGAATTCATACCCATAGAAAAATAATAATACCACAAATGAAAAACCTACACGATATCCTCAAAAAGGAAAACTATAAAAAAGTTAAATTTAAGATTACCAAAACCCAACATCTTTTGATAAAAGCTAAAATAAATGGTGTTTTAGGCAATTTTATTTTAGACACCGGAGCCTCTAATAGTTGCATCGGATTTGAAAGTGTAGATTTCTTCGTATTGGAAGCTAAAAAATCAAAAACAAAAGCTGCAGGTGCTGGAGCAACAGGAATGTTTACCCAAATGGCCACAGGAAACCATTTGCAATTAGGCCAGTGGAAAGATACTTCTTTTGATCTCGTCATATTTGACTTGTCACATGTTAATGAAGCACTTATGCAGTATAAAGCAAAACCAGTTCATGGCATTATTGGCGCTGATATTCTGATGAAAGGAAAAGCAATTGTAGATTACTACAACCATTATTTGTATTTGTTGAAATAAAAAAAATCCCATTTAACAATTTTTGTCAAATGGGATTTTAAAATTATAAAAAAAACAATTACTACAATTCGAATGCTTTTTTAGGATTGTTATCCAATAACAATTCCATTGGGTTTTCTAGAGCTTCTTTTACCGCTACTAAGAAACCAACTGACTCACGACCATCAATAATTCTGTGGTCATAAGAAAGTGCTACGTACATCATTGGGTGAATTTCTACTTTACCATTTACAGCAATAGGACGCTCGATAATGTTGTGCATTCCAAGGATTCCTGATTGTGGAGGATTGATAATTGGAGTAGATAACATAGAACCAAATACACCACCATTAGTGATTGTAAACGTTCCACCTGTCATATCATCAACAGTAATTTGTCCGTCACGTGCTTTAATCGCTAATCTTTTGATATCAGCTTCTACACCACGGAAAGTCAAATTCTCAGCGTTGCGAACAACAGGAACCATTAATCCTTTTGGTCCTGAAACCGCAATAGAAATATCGCAAAAATCGAAAGCAATCTTATGATCGCCATCCATCATTGAGTTTACGTCTGGATATAATTGTAGTGCTCTAGTAACTGCTTTTGTAAAGAAAGACATATATCCTAGACCAACACCATTATGTTTTGCCTTGAAGGCATCTTTATATTCATTACGAATCAAGTTGATTGGCGTCATGTTTACTTCGTTGAAAGTAGTTAACATAGCCGTTTCGTTTTTAGCAGCCACTAATCTTTCGGCTACTTTACGACGCAACATTGATAATTTAGTTCTTTCTGAACCACGAGATCCACCAGTAGGAGTTCCCATTGATGGTACTGCATTTACAGCATCATCTTTAGTAATTCTTCCGTCTTTACCAGTTCCTGTTATAGAAGCTGGAGCTATATTTTTCTCGTCTAATATTTTTCTTGCAGCTGGAGATGGAGTTCCAGAAGCATAAGTTGTAGTGGCTGCTGGAGCTGCTTTTGGCGCTTCTGCTTTCACTTCTGCTTTTGGTGTTTCTACCGCTTTTGCAACTTCAGCTGCTGGTGCATCACCTGATGGTTTTGCAGCTGCTGTATCGATGTGACATACTACTGCTCCTACTGCAACAGCATCACCTTCTTCTGCTTTTAACGTAATAATTCCGCTAGCTTCTGCTGGCAATTCTAGTGTTGCTTTGTCTGAATCAACCTCAGCAATTGCTTGGTCTTTCTCAACATAGTCTCCGTCTTTTACTAACCAAGTTGCAATTTCAACTTCTTTGATTGATTCCCCTGGTGATGGGACTTTCATTTCTAAAATCATGTTCTATTATTTTAAATTATGAATTTTAATTTTATGTAACTGTTGTAAAACAACGTGTATTTACTCTTTATACTTTTTTAGCCCTGATAGTAGCGGCATCCTTTTTCTTTTTCCTTAAAAAGAAAAAGATACAGCGGATAGCAGGAAACAGCTCCTTATATTATCTAAATAAATCTTTATCAAATACCATTTGAATGGCATCTGCATGACGACGTTTTGCACGGGTATAACTTCCTGAAGCAGGAGCAGCATACGCTTTTAACGAAGCTAATCTCCATTTTACAAGGTCGAAATTCATTAACATAAAGCTATAAGCTCCCATATTTTTAGGCTCCTCTTGTGCCCAAACGTAATCATCAGCATTTGGATAGCGTGCAATAATCTCTTTTAATTGCTCTACTGGAAGTGGGAACAATTGTTCGATTCTTACTACAGCCACATCTTTGCGCCCGTTATTTTCTCTTTCAGCGGTGATGTCATAATAAAATTTACCGGTACAGAAAACTAATGTTTTCACGTCCGCTTTATTTACGGTTTCGTCATCAAAAGTTTCTTGGAACGATCCGTTAGTAAAATCTTCTATTGGAGAGACACATCTTGGATCACGCAACAAACTCTTTGGTGTAAATACAACAAGTGGTTTACGGAAAGTTGTTTTCATTTGTCTTCTTAACAAGTGAAAGAAGTTGGCTGGCTTAGTACAATCTGCTACATACATATTGTGTCTAGCACAAAGTTGCAAGTATCTTTCCATTCTTGCTGAAGAGTGCTCTGCTCCTTGCCCTTCGTATCCGTGAGGCAATAATAAAACAATTCCGTTTTGGTTGTTCCATTTATCTTCTCCACAAGAAATATATTGGTCAATCATAATTTGGGCTCCGTTAGAGAAATCTCCAAATTGTGCTTCCCAAATTGTTAATGTATTTGGATTCGTTAATGCATAACCATAATCAAAACCTAATACTCCGTATTCTGACAATAAGGAATTAAAGACATTGAATTTTCCTTTTTTACCTTCTAGATTATTGATAAGAATTACTTCTTCTTCAGAATCTTCAACTTTTACAACAGCGTGGCGGTGAGAAAAAGTTCCTCTTTCTACATCTTGTCCAGAAATACGAACGTCGTATCCTTCCTGTAACAATGATCCGTAAGCTAAGTGTTCTGCCATTCCCCAGTCTAATTTATTGGTGTCAAAAAACATTGTTTTTCGATCGTTAATTAGTTTCTGGATTTTGTTTATGAATTTTTTATCTGTTGGCAAATTACAAACTGCATTGGCAACAGTTGTAAGTCCTTCTTTAGTAAATGAAGTATCTACTTTTTGAAGCATTTCTACATTAGAAACTCTTGTAAAACCTTCCCATTCATTTTGCATAAATGGAGTGATAATCGTTAAATCTTTTTTACGTGATTCTTCAAGATTCACTTCAAGATTAGATTTATATTCTACCTCTAATCCTTTTACAAAAGTAGAATCAATTACTCCTTCAGCTAATAATTTATCTGCATAAATATCTCTTGGATTTTCATGCTTAGCAATTAATTTATAAAGTACGGGTTGGGTAAAACGAGGTTCATCACCTTCATTGTGTCCGTATTTTCTATATCCTAATAAATCGATAAATACGTCGCTACCAAATTGCATTCTGTAATCTAACGCAAAAGACATGGCGTGTACAACTGCTTCTGCATCATCTGCATTAACGTGTAGCACTGGCGAAAGGGTAACTTTGGCCACATCCGTACAATATTTAGACGATCTAGCGTCTAAATAATTAGTAGTAAAACCAACTTGGTTATTAATTACAATATGTATTGTTCCTCCAGTTTTATATCCATCTAACTGTGCCATTTGCACAATTTCGTATAAAATTCCTTGTCCAGCAATTGCAGCATCACCGTGAACGGCAATAGGCAATACTTTAGAAAAGTCATTAGGGAAATATTTATCTTGTTTTGCTCTAGTAATACCCTCAATAACAGCCCCTACAGTTTCTAGATGTGAAGGATTTGGCGCTAGATTAATGTTTATAGTTTTTCCAGATTTAGTTACTTTTTCAGCAGTTAATCCTAAGTGGTATTTTACATCACCATCAAAATACTCTTGATCGTAATCTTTACCATCAAATTCTCCAAAAATATCTTGAGTAGATTTTCCGAAGATATTTGCTAACACATTTAAACGACCACGGTGTGCCATTCCCATAACAAATTTCTCAACTCCTTTTTCAGCTGCTTTTTCAATCAAAGCATCTAGTGCAGGAATGATAGATTCTCCACCTTCCAAAGAAAAACGTTTTTGTCCTACATATTTAGTATGCAAGAAGTTTTCAAAAGAAACCGCTTCATTTAATTTGTAAAGAATAGATTTTTTTTCTTCGCTAGAAAATTTAGGTTGGTTATCATTAACGCCTATTTTCTTTTGAATCCATGACACCACTTCTGGATTACGAATATACATATACTCGACACCAATGTGCTGACAATAAATAGAGTCTAAATGATTTATAATTTCCTGAAGAGTACAAGGAGAAATATTAATCGCTTTAGCGGCATCAAAAACAGTGTTTAAATCTGTTGATGAAAGTCCAAAATTAGCAATATCAAGTGTTGGCGATGCTGAACGTCTCTCTCTTACGGGATTTGTTTTAGTAAACAAATGTCCACGGGAACGATAGCCATCAATTAATTTTAATACATTAAATTCTTTTTGAAGTTTATCAGAAACCAAACTGCAATCGGTATTGCTTGCGGCAAAATTTGCAATCTGCTCTACTTTGTTTTCGTCATTATAAGTTGTCATTCCAAAGTCGAAACCTTGAAAAAAACTTCTCCAACTAGGCTCAACGCTATCTGGATTTTCTAAATATTGATCGTATAATTGAGCGAAAAATTCGGTGTGTGCTGCGTTTAAAAA
Organism: Flavobacterium flabelliforme; assembly: GCF_017948675.1. GTDB lineage: Bacteria > Bacteroidota > Bacteroidia > Flavobacteriales > Flavobacteriaceae > Flavobacterium > Flavobacterium pygoscelis. The sequence goes on along the minus strand of NZ_JAGFBU010000001.1, from coordinate 1,347,994 downwards.
TGAAAACCTATCCATAATATTGAGTGAATATACTTTATTGTTAAAATAGTTTGGCAAAAGTACAATAATACAATAAGTTTATACTTTTTTTTAAGATACTTTTACATTGAATGTTGTTAAAAATTTAAAACTCATGAAAAAGAGATACATTTTAGAGAATTCCAAGTCTTTATTAGTGCTATTAGTGCTGTTTTTTTCCAGTTGTGTTTTTGCACAACAAAATAATACAACTCCAATAATGGAAAATCAGTTTTGGAAAAACGTTCAATTTGGTGGTGGTTTAGGCTTAGGTTTTGGATCTGGTTACACCGATATTTCGGTAGCTCCAAGTGCAATTTATAACTTTAATGAATATGTTGCTTTAGGTATTGGTGCTCAATACAAATACTTAAAACAAAAAGATTATTATGCTTCTCATTTGTATGGCGGTAGTTTGATTGCCTTACTAAATCCTATTAGGGAAATTCAGTTATCGGCTGAATTAGAACAACTAAGAGTCAACGTAAATCTAGAGGGTTCCAATAGCAACTCTTTGGATTATTGGAATACTGGTTTATTTGTTGGTGCGGGTTACCGCTCTGGAAGTGCAACAATTGGTGCACGCTACAACGTTTTGAATGATAAAAACGGGATTTACGGCAGTGCCTTTATGCCTTTTGTGAGGGTTTATTTTTAATAGCATCTTACCGATTAGTAAAAACAAAGGAAAATAGACCATTAAAGGTTTATGCTTTAACGGTATTTATTTCTAAACCATACTTTTTGCCATTCTCTTTTTAAAATTAAAAAAGCAACTTGCTCAGCTAAAACTACTAAATCAGATCCGTCTAGTTTTTTTATTTCTTCTTCAGAAACATCAATTATATAAAGTAAATTAAGGTATTCAGCAAACTTATATTGAATAAGTCGATACACTTTTTCATGCAATTGAATTTTCAACTCACTAGGCGTAATATTCAAAGGAAAATCTATCGCTTCGTTCGCCAGATTAAAATCTTTATTAAGTTGTTCGACTAACTTAAGATATAAAGTTTCTTTTTCTGCTTCTGATAATAAGGAATCCGTATTGATTGGAGCTATATACATGTGATTTTTGATTTAGATCGCAGTTTTTAGTTTTTTGATTTACAAAATTCACAATCCTAATTAAAATTGATTTTGCTGTTGTTTTATTTACACTTTTCTTCCCATTAAATTTTCACCAAACGCTTTTAACATCTCTTTTTTGTGAGCACTAATGTTCATTTTATCCAAGGTTTGAAAAGCTTTAAAAGTAAAATCGTGAATTGCATCTTGAGTGGACTGAGAAGCTCCAGAAGTATTAAAAAGCGCTTTTACAACAGCTATTTTATCTGAGCTATCTTCAGGATGAATAGAAAACAAACGACTTAATTCGGCAGCATCTTCTTCATTTGAAAAAGCCATTGCTTTGAGGTATAAATAGGTTTTTTTATTTTCGATAATATCTCCACCTACTTGTTTACCAAAGGTTTCTGGATTACCAAACGCATCTAAATAATCATCTTGCAATTGAAAAGCCAAACCTAAATTCAAACCAAAATCATATATTAAATTGGCATTTTCTTCTGAGGTTTCTGCTATAATAGCCCCCATTTTCATAGCAGCAGCAACAAGAACAGCAGTTTTGTATTGAATCATTTTTAGATATTCCGGAATGGTAACATCATTACGACTTTCAAAATCAACGTCCCATTGTTGTCCCTCACAAACTTCCAATGCTGTTTTACTGAACAATTTTGCTAAATCTCTAAAAACAACTGGCTCATATTGCTCAAAATACTGATACGCTAATATTAGCATTGCATCACCAGATAAAATCCCAGTATTCAAATCCCATTTCTCATGTACTGTTTCCTGACCTCTTCGCAAAGGTGCATCATCCATGATATCATCATGAACTAAGGAAAAGTTATGAAAAACTTCTACTGCTAGAGCCGCAGGAAGTGCTTTTTTATAATCAGTATCAAATACTTCGGCAGCCATTAAGGTAAGAACTGGTCGGATTCTTTTTCCACCAAGGTCTAAAATATAATGTATGGGTTCGTATAAATTTTTAGGTTCTTTAGATTCGTACTGAGATTGTAAATAATCAGAAAGAAATTCTTGATACTGATAAATAGTATGCATTATTTTTTTGTTTAAAGTTTACAGTATAAAAAAATCAGCAAATGCTACTTCATTTTTACTCTATTTACCGCAAAGAAACTCAAAAAACTTCAAACTTGAAACTTTAAAATTTTGCAAATGTTAAAAAAAATAAAAATACACAGGAAACTTGTTGGGTATTCAAAGTTTCCGTTTTACATTTGCACGAAAATTAACAATTGACCGACTTGCGATTTACTTAAATGAAAGAGTGATCAATTATATGCTAAAATATAATAATGAAATTATGAAAACGAAATGGACAATTGATTCCAGCCAATCTGATGTTTTAATCAAAATGAGACACTCAATAATAGCTTACTTAGCAGGTAATATTAACAAATTTAACGGTCATATCGACATTGATAATAATGAGATAGAAGATGCTTCTCTAGAATTTTCGTTAGATGTTAATAATAAAGACACGAAATTGGAGCAGATTGACACTCACTTGAAAATGAATGATTTGTTTGATGTCAATGAATATCCTATTATTAGTTTTAAATCGACTTCATTTGAAAAAATAAATAAGAATATTAATTTTTTAAAAGGCAACTTAACTATAAAAAACATTACTCGAACAGTAGAACTTGATGCTGAATTTATGGGAATCAATGCCTACAATGGCGACGAAAAAGCAGCATTTGAAATAACAGGAAAAATAAACCGAAAAGATTTTGGTCTTACCTTCAATTCTTTCAACCAAACTGGTGGAATAGCTTTAGGTCAAGATATTAAGCTTATTGCAAATCTTGAATTTACAGTTTAAACTAGCAGACGATCAAATGTTAAATAATTGTAAATTTTACGGAAACTATTTTAGTTTTCAAAGTTTCCTTCTTACATTTGTCAAAGATTTCAACTCAATTAAAAAATACTGAAATTATTTCAGCATCTAAAAATGAAAGAAAAAATTATATCTAAAGCTAGCGAAATGTTTTTAAAATTAGGTTTTAAAAGCGTTACCATGGATGATATTGCAGGCGAAATGTGTATTTCTAAAAAAACAATTTATAAATATTTTTGCAACAAAGAAATACTCATCGCCGAAAGTACCGAAACAGTACACAAACAAATTCATGAGATCATTGACACCATTATTTCAAAAAATTACAATGCAATCGAGGAGAATTTTGAAATTAGAAAAATGTTTAAAGAGATGTTTCAATCCTCAGACAATTCTCCTATTTATCAATTAAAAAAACATTATCCAGAAGTATACACAACAGTAATGGATCGTGAAATTAGAGAATGTAACACTACTTTTGAAAAAAATATAATAAAAGGAATTCAACAAGGGTTGTATAGAGAAAGCATTAATATCAAAAACTATATTCAATTTTATTACCATCTTGTTTTTACTATTAGAGAAAACATAAGCTCTGAAAAAGAAAGTCAGAAAATCGAATTAGAAATTTTAGAATACCATACAAGAGCAATGGCAACCGCTGCCGGATTAATCGAATTAGAAAATCAATTACTAAACTATACTATATAATGAAGAGAATAATTTTAATAACCATACTAACTTTTGCAATTTCAGCTCAGTCTCAAACTGTGACTCCTGCTGAAACTGGTCTTGTAAAGACGCTAACGTTAAAGGAAGCGATTCACTACGCTTTAGAAAATAAAGCGGAAGCTAAAAAATCTAAACTTCAGGTAGAAAACAGCGAATACCAAATTCAGGAAGTACGTTCTAGAGCGCTACCTCAAATATCCGCAAACGGAAGTTTGACTTACAATCCTGTGATTCAAACTACTGTAATTGATGGTGCTGGATTTGGACAACCAGGAACCGTTATACAAGCCGCTTTTGGACAAAAATGGAGTTCGACTGCAGGAGTTTCATTAACACAAGCCATCTTTGACCAATCTGTTTTTACAGGTTTGAAGGCAGCAAAATCGACTAGAGAATTTTATCAAATTAATAATCAATTGACAGAGGAACAAGTAATTGAGCGCGTTGCAAACAATTATTATCAAGTCTATGTGCAGCGTCAAAAATTAATTGTTATCGATAGTACTTTTAAAAACACTACTAAAGTAAAAGACATTATAAAAGGACAATTTGATAATGGTTTAGCTAAGAAAATTGATTTAGACCGAATTTTAGTAAAAATATCAAACATCAATACGATGCGTCAGCAAGTATTGAATGCAGTACAAATTCAGGAAAATGCATTGAAATTTTACATGGGTATGCCTATAGAAACTCAAATTGAGATTCCACAAACTGCTTTTGAAGTAAGTCCACAATCACTATCTGAAGTTCCTAACACAGCCAATAGAACAGAGTATTTACTTTTGAAAAAACAAGAAGAGCTTTTAAACTTTCAGAAAAAATCTATCGAAGCGGCTTACTATCCAACATTATCCTTGAGTGCAGGCTATAATTATATTGGTCAAGGACCTAAAATGCCAATTGGTGCTAAACCATCTGATGGCGTATATTGGTCTGATTTCTCTTCTATTGGTTTGAATCTTAGAGTTCCTATCTTTACAGGATTTAGTACTCGTGCCAAAGTAAGACAAGCTGATGTAGAACTAAAATCGGTTAAAGTAGGTCTTGATGATACAAAACTTGCGCTAGATTTGGCTTTTGCTAATGCTAAAACGCAAATTGATAATAGCTTAATCACGATTACCAATCAAAAAGACAATGCACAATTAGCGAAAGAAGTTTTAGACAACACTAGAAATAACTATTTACAAGGTCTTGCCTCGTTGACTGATTTACTAGATGCCGAAAATTCATTAACAGAAGCACAGAACAATTATACCTCAGCAATATTAGATTACAAGCTGGCAGAAATTCAATTAATCAAATCAAAAGGAGAATTAAAATCATTATTAAATAACTAGTAACATGAAAAAAATTATAATAACCGTACTAATAATTGCAGTATCACTAGGAGCAATCGCATTAGTTTTGACCAATAACAAGAAAGAAAACGAAGCTAAAATTGCTGTTGTTGCAGAGAAAAACACAACAGTATCGGTTAGAACTGCTACCGTAAAAACGGAAGAAGTTTCATTAGATTTTACATCAAATGGAAATTTTGAACCTGTACAAGAATTAAAATTTTCTGCTGAGAAATCAGGTAAAATTACAAATGTTCTTGTAAAAGAAGGAGATTATGTTTCTGTAGGACAAACGCTTGCCATCGTTAGAAGCGACGCTATAAATGTAAGTGCTCAAAATGCAAATGCAGTATATCAAAATGCAGCTTCAGATTATAGCCGATTTGAGAATGCTTTCAAAACAGGCGGTGTTACTAAACAACAATTAGACCAAGCTAAACTAGCGATGGTAAATGCTAAATCTCAATTGACTCAAGCTAACATTAACGTTGGTGATACCCGAATTAAAGCACCAATAAGTGGTTATATTAATGCTAAATATATAGAAATAGGATCAATTGTAACAGGAATGCCTGCTACTCAATTATTTGATATTGTAAATGTTTCTAAATTAAAACTAAAAGTAAATGTAAGCGAAAGCCAAGTAGCAAGTTTAAAAGTAGGAAGCGCCACTAATGTAAAAGCAAGCGTTTATCCTGATAAAACATTTTCAGGTAAAATTACTTTTATTGCAGCAAAAGCAGACGAGAGTTTAAACTTCCCAGTTGAAATTGAAATTACCAATAATGCTTCTGCTGACTTAAAAGCAGGTATGTATGGAACTGCAGAGTTTTCATCAAGCAGACAAAAACAATCTTTAAAAATTGTTCCAAGAAATGCCTTTGTAGGAAGTGTAAGTAGCAGCCAGATTTTTGTTATCGAAAACGGAACTGCAAAATTAAAAACAGTTACTGCTGGTAGAATTCTTGGTGATCAAGTCGAAATTCTAGAAGGATTAAATGATGGTGAAACTGTAATTATCACAGGTCAAATTAACCTTCAGGACGGAACAAAAGTGGAAGTTATAAAATAAGCTATTGGCTTTGAGCTATTAGTTAGCTACATAAAAAATATAAATATGAAATTAGCAGAAATATCCATAAAACGTCCGTCGCTGATCATTGTATTATTTACAATTTTGACACTTGGTGGGCTTTACAGTTATAGTAATTTAGGTTACGAATTGATTCCGAAATTTGAAACTAACGTAATTTCGATAGCAACCATTTATCCGGGTGCTTCGCCAAATGAGGTAGAAAATTCCGTGACTAAGAAAATAGAGGATGCAATCGCTTCATTAGAAAATATTAAAAAAATAGATTCTAAATCGTACGAAAGCTTATCTACGGTTGCCATTACATTGACTTCTACAGCCGATGTTAACATATCGATGAACGATGCACAACGTAAAATAAATGCCATTATTAGTGATTTACCAGACGATGCTGAAACACCCTCTTTAAGTAAATTCTCTTTGAGTGATTTACCTATTATGACTTTAGGTGCTTATGCAAAAATGGATGAAGTTGCCTTTTACGATTTGATTGATAAAAAGTTAGTTCCGGTTCTTTCTCGTGTTCAAGGTGTTGCTCAAGTAAACATCATTGGTGGTCAAGAAAGAGAGATTCAAGTTAATCTTGATGCGGCGAAAATGCAAGCTTACGGACTTTCTATTCCGCAAGTACAACAAAATATTTTATCCTCTAACTTGGATTTCCCAACAGGAAACATCCAAACGCGTGAACAAAAAATATTAATTCGTTTGGCAGGGAAATACAAAAGTGTTGACGAATTAAGAAACCTAATTGTATCGTCTAAAAACGGAATTCAAATCCGTCTGAAAGACATTGCTGATGTACAAGATACTCAGAAAATTACAGAGAAAATAGCTCGTGTAAACCAAAAAAGTGCAATTGTTTTACAAATCATCAAACAATCGGATGCGAATGCGGTTGCAGTAAGTGAAGAAGTAATCAAAACCATTGCTAAACTAGAAAACGATTATAAAACGAGTAGTTTAAAACTACAAGTTGCTAAAGACAGTTCTGTTTTTACGTTAATGGCTGCTGATGCCGTTGTACACGATTTACTTATAGCAGTGCTTTTAGTAGCTTTAGTAATGTTGTTTTTCTTGCATAGTATTAGAAACTCGTTAATCGTAATGGTAACGATTCCAGCTTCGTTAATTGCTACTTTTATCGGTATTTACTTGATGGGTTATACCTTAAACTTAATGAGTTTATTAGGACTATCGCTCGTGGTTGGTATTCTGGTCGATGATGCCATTGTGGTACTTGAAAATATCTACAGGCACATGGAAATGGGTAAGAACAAAGTTCGTGCTGCGTATGACGGAACAGCCGAAATTGGTGGAACCGTGGTATCTATTACTTTAGTAATTGTGGTGGTATTCTTGCCTATCGCAATGAGTACAGGATTAGTTTCGAACATTATTACACAATTTTGTGTTACTGTAATTATATCTACTTTATTATCATTACTTGCTTCGTTTACCATCATTCCTTGGTTGTCGTCTCGATATGGTAAATTAGAACATATTCAAGGAAAAAATCTTTTTGGACGTATTATTCTTGGTTTCGAAAGTTATTTAACTCGTTTTACCAACTGGATTTCTGGATTGTTAACGTGGTGTTTAGATCATTATATTAAAACGATATTAGTGGTTCTAGTAATTTTCTTTACTTCGACCGTAGGATTATTAGGTGGTGGTTTTATTGGTGGTGAGTTCTTTGCAGCATCAGATAGTGGTGAGTTTTTAGTTCAAATTGAAATGCCAAAAGACGCCTCATTAGAACAAACCAATTTCATGACTCAAAAAGCAGAAGAGTTTTTGAGCAAGGAAGAATATGTATTCAGTCAAATTGCAACTGTAGGTCAAACTAGTGGTGGACTTGGAGCTGCTCAAGCTACGGCTTACAAATCTGAGATCAACGTTAAAATGGTTGATTTAGACAAACGTAGCGAAGCTGCAAATGTGTATGCAGCCAAAACAAAACGTAAACTAGAGAAAATACTAGTTGGTGCCAAAGTTAAAACGGTTCCAGTAGGTATTTTAGGAACGGCAGAAGATGCTACTATTGGTCTGATCGTGACAGGTCCTGATGTAGAGAGCGCTATGAAATTTGCAAAAGCAGCCGAAAAAGAATTACGTACTATTCCGGGTGCTACAGAAATCGAATTATCTGTAGAAGATGGAAATCCTGAAGTAAACGTAAAAGTAGACCGTGATAAAATGGCTGCGCTAGGTTTAAGTTTACAAAGCGTAGGTATGACGATGCAAACTGCTTTTAGCGGAAATACCGATGGAAGATATAGAGCAGGTGAATACGAATATGATATTAACATCAAGTACAATGCTTTCGACAGAAAAAGTATTGCAGATGTAAGTAATTTAATTTTCATAAATGACCAAGGTCAGCAAATTAAGTTAAGTCAATTTGCCTCTGTAAACGAAGGTTCAGGCCCAAGTCAATTAGAGCGAAGAGACAAATCGGCTTCTGTAACCGTAAAATCTCAAAATGTTGGGGTACCATCAGGAACTATTGTATCGCAATGGGAGCAAAAAATTGAAAAATTGAACAAACCAACAGGTGTAAACTACATTTGGGGTGGACAAAAAGAAAACGAAACCGAAGGTTTTGGAACACTTGGAGTCGCTTTATTAGCTGCAATTATATTAGTTTACCTAGTTATGGTATCGTTATATGATAGTTTTGTGCATCCATTCGTAGTATTGTTTGCAATTCCACTTTCGTTTATTGGAGCAATGTTAGCTTTGGCTTTGACCAATAATACATTGAATATTTTTACTATTTTAGGTATCATCATGCTAATTGGTCTGGTTTGTAAAAATGCGATTATGCTTGTCGATTATACCAACCAAAGACGTAAAGCTGGCGAGACAATCAGAACGGCATTAATCCAAGCGAATCATGCGAGGTTACGTCCTATTTTGATGACTACTATTGCAATGGTTTTTGGAATGGTGCCAATTGCCTTAGCTTCTGGAGCTGGAGCAGAATGGAAAAATGGATTAGCTTGGGTAATTATTGGTGGATTAATCTCCTCATTATTCCTAACACTTATCATTGTGCCTGTAATTTATGAAATCATGGAGAAAATTATTGCCAAATTCTCTAAAGATGAAAAAGTAGATTATGAAGCTGAAATGATTGCTGATTATGACCATCAAGAATTAAGTGAAGATGGATTTAATCCGAAACATACGGTGTAAATTTCTTCTTATAAAAATAAAAACGACCTGTTCATCAGTTTGAGCAGGTCGTTTTGTTTATAATTGATTTTCGCAGCATATTATCTTGCGTCTTTTACAATCACTAAGCATAAATTGAAATTCCTTTTTAAAGTACAAAAATTTGTATATTTGTATACTAAATTGAATAAAGATGAGTGTTATTTCACAAAAATCGGAATTAATAAAATGGATTTCTAGCATAGAAGATCCTTTTATTTTGGAGCAAATAAATCAGTTCAAAAAACAAAAGCAAGTTCAATTTGAAAATGAATTGAAAACGGCAATTTCAGGTGAAGAATTAAAAAAACGTACTACGCATTTTTTAAAATCGCTAGATTGGAAAAAATAAGTATTTACTACAAATCAGAAGTTTCAGACTACATCAATGATTTGATTTATGCTGTTTACAAGGAAAAATATTTTAGTTATTTAGAGAATGCAATCGACTACAAAGATAAAATAATTGATTTTATCGAAAATAATATTGCTCAATTTCCGTACAAGAATACTCCTCTAGAGTTAAATCATTTAGGTTCTAAATACTTGTTTTATAAAAGTAATAACCGAACAACTTGGTTTGTGTTTTTTGAAAACCACAATAATGATTATTTAGTAACTTACATTACGAACAATCACTCACCAACTGCTGGAAAATTATAATTTTGTTAGAGTAGAGGAACTTATTATCTTTTTTAAGTTTACTATTAACAAATCCCTCGGTAGCGTTACAGTATACAAGCTACTTCGTCTTAAAATTTAAACTTTCTTAATCACATACGTGACGATTCCCCAGATAATTAATTGATTTTCTTCAGTCACTTTTATTGGAGAATAATTGGGGTTTTCAGGCATTAAGTACAAACAATCTTTTTCTAATTGAATGCGTTTTACGGTAAATTCACCATCGATAAAACAAATTGCAATTTTATTGTTTTGAGGTTCTAAACTTCGATCTACAACCAGAACATCTTTGTCATTGATTCCCGCATCGATCATAGAATTCCCTTTTACTTTGATGTAAAAAGTAGCTAGTGGATTTTCACTTAACTCCTTATTCAAGTCAATATTCGTTTCCATAAAATCAGCAGCGGGCGAGGGAAATCCTGCCGAAACTCCTTCGTTTATATAAGGAATTCTTAGCTCACTTTCAAAATCAGGTTTGAAAAAAGATATTTTTTGATTTTTATTTATTGACATTTTATTTCGAGAATATCTTTAAAATTAGTAGTGTATTTTGGTGATAAATGGTTCTGATTCATATTCCAAGTCAAACTCAAATTCTGAGTAGCCATTTTTACTTTTTTAGTTCCAATTTTTGTATTCAAACGATCCATTGCTTTCATTAAAGCTAAATGTTTTGGATTTTCCTCATCAAAAAGCTGAAATTGTTTTTGATTCTCATCAATTAATTCGGTCACAATTACGCCTGCTTTTTTAAATTTAAGATGCTCATTTCCTTGGTGTAATTTCTTTAATAACTCGATTGCAGCATTCGAAATCGTTAAGGTTGAACTGGTAGCAAAAGGTAATGTAATGGCACTATTAAAATAATATTTCGCCGTTTCGACCGTGTGCTTATCAATTACCAGCAAAACAATAATGGTATAGCAACAGGAATTTTGTTTGCGTAATTTCTCTGCACAAACAGAGGCAAAAGTAGCAACCCGTTCGCGTAATAAATCAAAATCAGTAATTTGTTTGGGAAAACTTCGAGTGGTAGCAATACTTTTCTTTTGGTCCACTACAGGTTCCAAATCAAGAACTGATCTGCCTTCTAATTCGCATTTTAAACGCAATCCAATGACACCCATTTCCTTTTTAATCCAAGCTTCATGTTGGGGTTGAATAAAATCTAAGGCAGTAACAATATTTCTAATTCTTGCTTTTTTTTGGGTACGGTACCCAACGCCCCAAACATCTTCAATCTTTGTCCATTTTAGCGCTTTAATGCGTTTTTCTTCGCTATCAATCACATAAACACCTTGTGTTCTTTCTTGAAATTTTTTGGCAATTTTATTGGCTACTTTAGACAACGCTTTGGTAGGTGCAAAACCAATACAAACGGGAATTCCGGTCCATTTTTGAACTCGATTCTTCATTTGAATACCGTAATTGTGGTAATCGGAAACCTCCAAGCCATCAAAATTCATAAAGGCTTCATCGATACTATAGATCTCCAGATTTGGTGTAAACTGTTCCAAAATTTTCATCACTCTATTACTCAAATCACCATAAAGCGCATAATTTGATGAGAATAATTTGACGTTTTTTTCTTTGACTAATTCCTTAATTTGAAAGGCTGGCGCACCCATCTTAATCCCTGCTGCTTTTGCCTCGTTACTTCTAGATATAACACAACCGTCATTATTTGACAATATGGCGACAGGTTTTCCTGCGAACTGTGGCTGAAAAACCCGTTCACAAGAAGCATAAAAGTTATTACAATCGACTAAAGCATACATGGTGCAAAATTAGCCAATATGCATTGATGCAGGTTGCTTACTAAAGTTAATTTTAGAGGATTGTTGATAAGTAGTTTGGCAATAGAAAGCCAATTGAAATGTAAAACTGATGCTATTATAACACATTTTTTCTTTTTAAAACCAAAACAAAACTTGAAAATAAAATTGAAATCTATTAAAAAAAACGTAAAAATTCCTTTTTTAAAATAATTTCAGGTGTTTAAAAAATAATCTAACATGCTGTTTTTAAGCATTTTAAAAATTAAAAAACAAACTAAATATTATAGTGAAAGATTTACACTTTCAATTTCTGGCATGCTACTTGAATATCCCTAATCAAATAAGTAAAAAAAGCGAAAGCCGAAAAGCTCAAGAGTAGGCAACAATCCAAAATATATGTATCATGAAAAAAATTACTTTATTAGTAGCTAGTATCTTTCTTTTTGGAGGTAGTATAGCTAACGCAGCAGAAAAAATCGCTTTTTCTGTAGAAAAAAAATCTCTAGTAGATTATAGAAAATTAGAACCAATTGTATTCACAGAAAGAGGCATTGAGTTTTATTTGTTTCCTGACGGACAATTAGATTTTAATACACATCCAACAACTGGTCGAGATATGCATTACAAATCCAATAGCAGAGGTGACGTAAATAGAACCTATGTAGGTTCTAACCCATATAAAAACAAAAATTATGGTGTAAAAGTAGAATACGATAAAAAAGGTAGAATAAAACGTGTTGGAGATGTGTCGGTTAATTATGATTCAAGTGATCGTGTAAAAAGAGTAGGATCAGTGAACATGACTTACAACCGTTATTCATTAGAACAAGTAGGTGGTTTAAAAATATTCTACAACAACCGTGGTCAAATTGTTAGCACTAAAGGTATGGTGAATGGTACAAAAGCCTACGCTTATAACAATAGTAATGATGATTACTACAGAAAAAACAATTCAAGAGAAGAGAAACTAAATGTAACAGTCATTAAAAGATAAAATAATTTTGAATTAGTAATTAAAATTATCAAAAAAAATCCCGCTGGTATTCGTACCAACGGGATTTTTGCATTACTATAAGACAGTTAAATTTTAGTCACAACCATCAATCCCACAAGAATCACCTTCTGTTGTATTCAGTAAAGTCACTTTAGAATCAAATTTTCCTTCTTGCCATACTTTTTGTAAAGTTTCTAAAAACGCAGTTGCCGGTTGCGCTCCTGAAACTGCATATTTATTATCAAAAACAAAGAAAGGCACCCCTTGCACCCCAATTGAATTTGCATTTTCAATGTCTTTCTTAACAGCTGCACCATAAGCATCAGAAAGTAATACTTCATCAATTGCATCCGCATTTAAGCCGACTGAAATGCCCAATTGTTTTAAAATGCTTTTGTCATTTATATTTTTACCCTCGGTCAAATAGGCTTTGAACAAAAGTTCTTCTAAATCATTTGCTAAATTATGTTTTTTAGCCAAATGCAATAATCGATGTGCATCAAAAGAGTTAGCCAAAATTGCTTTTTCGAAATGAAAATCTAATCCTGCATTTTTAGCGTTTTGCGTCATATTATCTAGCATTCCTTGAGCCCAAGCTGTATCTTTTCCATATTTATGTGCTAGATGTTCTACCATATTATCGTTAGGAGAAGCTACAAAGCTGGCGTCTAACTGATAGCTTTTCCATTCAATGTCAACATTATCTTTATGCTCAAAAAGGCTCAATGCTTCTTCAATTCTTCTTTTTCCGATATAACAAAACGGACACATGATATCCGACCAAATTTGTACTTTTAAGGTGTTTTCCATAATTACTTTTTTTTGACAAAATTCACAATAATTCTGTTGCACAAAATTAAGGAATTCCTACTGTAGCTAATTGTATTTTAGCTTTATATTAGCAAATGCTATCGAGTTGGCAATAGAAACACAGCAGTAGTAAGTTTACCAATGATACACGTATTTAAAAATAAAAAGCAAGCCCTCTAGATTTAACTCAAGAAGGCTTGCTATTTAAAGTGTACTATAACCAATCTAAATCTTTAAAAAAGAATTGATTTTATAATTGATTATGAAATGCTTTTTTATTAAAAACAATTAATATTCCGACTCCTGTAGAAATTGCCATATCGGCAACATTGAAGATGGCATTGAAAAAAGTAAAATCATTTCCGCCCCAAAATGGGAGCCAAACGGGTAATTTTCCGTGCCATATAGGAAAATAAAGCATGTCAACTACTTTTCCATGAAACCATGTTCCATAGGGTTGATCTGAAAATAACTTTGCTACTTCATAATGACTATCATTAAAAATAACTCCGTAAAAAACAGAATCAATAATATTTCCAAAAGCTCCGACTAAAATTAAGGAAATGGCAACAATTAAATAATTTGAGGATTTATTTCTTACGGAATCCCACAGCCAATATCCTATTCCTCCAACGGCTGCAATTCTAAAAAGAGTTAGAAACAATTTTCCGTATTGTCCAGGAATTTGAACTCCCCAAGCCATTCCTTCATTTTCTATAAATAAAATCTTGAACCAGTTGAACACCTGAACTTCTTCTCCTAAAATAAAATTAGTTTTAATGTAAATTTTGGAAACTTGATCAACAAGCAAAAGAATAAAAATAAGGAGATACGCTTTTCGTAATGACATTTTATAAAATTTAATGGGCAAAAGTAGGTAAATTCTAAAAACTAAATTCCAAATCCCAATAATTTTATAAGTAAATTATGGAATTTGGAATTTAATACTAAACTATAAATTTCTTATCGTTGCAAATTTTTTGCTTCAATACTCATTGTTGCGTGAGGGACGATTCTTAATCTATCTTTCCCGATTAATTTTCCAGTCACTTTACAAACGCCGTATGTTTTATTTTCTACACGGAAAAGTGCATTTTTTAAATCGCGTATGAACTTTTCCTGACGGATTGCTAATTGTGAATTTGCTTCTTTTGACATTGTTTCGCTTCCTTCTTCAAAAGCTTTAAATGTAGGCGAAGTATCATCAGTCCCATTATTCAAGTCATTCATATAAGCGCTTTTGATTAAATCTAAATCTACTTGTGCTTTTTGAATCTTGCCTTGGATTATTTCTTTGAACTCTGCTAAATCTGTATCAGAGTACCTTGCCGTTTCGTCTACCATTTTCGTATTATTTTGAAATTAATATCATTGTTTTTATTTCGTCAAATTCAATTTCCGTACCGTTTTCTATTTCATCCACAAAAACCAACTCGCTCGTTAATGTTTCGGATTTAATATAATCTTCATTTTTAAGAATGGCAGTTTCTAAAATTCCATCTCTTTTTAATTGTACTTTAATCTTGTCTGTAACTTCAAATCCAGAATCTTTACGGATGTTCTGAATTCTATTTACTAACTCTCTTGCAATTCCTTCTTGTTTCAACTCTTCAGAAATTGTAATATCAAGCGCAACCGTTATTCCGTTTGAGTTTGCTACCAACCAACCCTCAATATCTTGAGAGGTTATTTCTACATCTTCTAGGGTTAAAAGTACATTATTTCCTGCAATAACAACCTCTAAGCTTCCTTTCTTATCTAATGTACTAATTTGCTCTTTCGAAAACCCTTGTATTTCCTTAGAAACCAAGCCCATCTCCTTACCAAAACGAGGTCCTAGTGTTTTAAAATTAGGTTTAATTTGCTTTACTAAAACACCCGAAGCATCATCTAAAAGTACGATTTCTTTCACGTTTACCTCTGCTTTTATCAAGTCAGAAATGGCTTCGATTTCAGCTCTTTGACTCTCGTCAAGTACCGGTATCATTACCTTTTGTAAGGGTTGGCGTACCTTAATCATTTCCTTTTTACGCAATGATAAAACCAGTGACGAAATTGTTTGTGCCTTCTGCATTTTGCTCTCTAACGACTTATCAACAAAGTTGTCAACGTATTTAGGAAATTCGGCCAAATGTACACTACTAAATTCCTCTGATTGTGTTGCCAAAGTTAAGTCTCTGTAAAGTTTGTCCATGAAGAATGGCGCAATAGGCGCTCCAAGCTTACTAATAGTTAGCAAACAGGTATATAAAGTTTGATAAGCTGCAATTTTATCTTGTGCATATTCTCCTTTCCAAAAACGACGACGACACAAACGAACGTACCAGTTACTCAAGTTTTCTTGTACAAAATCAGAAATAGCACGAGCTGCTTTAGTAGGTTCATAATCGGCATAGAAACCATCTACATCTTTTATCAATGTATTCAATTCTGAAATGATCCATTGATCAATTTCCGGTCTTTCGTTCAACGGAATTTCTGCTTCTTCGTATTTAAAACCATCAATATTAGCGTATAAACTAAAAAACGAATACGTATTGTAAAGCGTTCCAAAGAATTTACGGCGAACCTCAGCAATTCCTTCTAAGTCAAATTTCAGGTTATCCCAAGGATTTGCATTCGAAATCATATACCAACGCGTTGCATCAGGACCATATTCTTTTAAAGTTTCAAAAGGATCGGCAGCATTTCCTAAACGTTTAGACATTTTTTGTCCGTTTTTGTCCAGAACCAAACCATTTGAAACTACATTTTTATAGGCAACTTTATCAAAAACTAAAGTTCCAATAGCGTGCAAAGTATAAAACCAACCACGCGTTTGATCGACT
Source organism: Flavobacterium flabelliforme (assembly GCF_017948675.1). Taxonomy (GTDB): domain Bacteria; phylum Bacteroidota; class Bacteroidia; order Flavobacteriales; family Flavobacteriaceae; genus Flavobacterium; species Flavobacterium pygoscelis. The sequence goes on along the minus strand of NZ_JAGFBU010000001.1, from coordinate 1,331,557 downwards.
CCTTCTGCAATAAAATCAGCTGGAAAATCTTTGTTTTGATCAATTTTATCTTTGTTTTCAAAAGGATAATGCCATTGTGCATAAGGCATAGAACCCGAATCAAACCAAACATCGATCAAATCAGCTTCACGCTTCATTGGTTTCCCAGAAGCAGAAACTAAGGTGATTTCATCTACTACATTTTTATGTAAATCAATCAAATCGTAATTTGATTCGGCCATATTTCCAATTTCAAAACCTTTAAAAGGATTCTCTTTTTGAAAACCAGCAGCAATAGATTTTTCTATTTCGTTGTATAATTCTTCAACCGAACCAATCAAAATTTCTTCTTGTTTATCTTCAGATCTCCAAATTGGTAACGGAATTCCCCAATATCTAGAGCGAGATAAATTCCAGTCATTTGCATTTTTCAACCAGTTTCCAAACCTTCCTTCACCAGTCGCTTTCGGCTTCCAGTTGATGGTTTCGTTCAAGTCGAACATGCGGTCTCTAATTTCTGTAATTTTTATAAACCAAGAATCTAAAGGATAATATAAAATAGGTTTATCAGTTCTCCAACAATGAGGATAACTGTGAACATATTTTTCTACTTTAAAGGCTCTATTTTCCTCTTTTAATCGGATGGCAAGTTCCACATCTATAGATCGTTCTGGAGCTTCACCGTCGTTATAATATTCGTTTTTTACATACTTACCTGCATATTCACCTACATGAGAAGTGAATTTTCCTTGTAAGTCGACTAAAGGAACTGGAGTTCCATTTTCGTCTAAAACTAACATTGGTGGAATTTCAGGAGAAGCTTCTTTGGCTACTTTTGCATCATCTGCACCAAATGTTGGTGCCGTATGTACAATTCCTGTTCCGTCTTCGGTAGTTACAAAATCACCTGCAATAACTCTAAATGCGTTTTCAGCATTTTGGTAAGGTAAAACAAATGGCAATAATTGCTCGTAACGAATATCAACCAAATCAGCACCTTTGCATTCTGCAAGCACTTGGTATGGAATTTTTTTATCTCCTTCTTTGAAGTTTTCAAAATCAGCAGGTTCAGTACTTTCAAAGAAACCTTTACCAAATTGTTTTCCAACTAAATTTTTAGCTAAAATTACGGTTGAAGGACGAAATGTATATTGATTGAAGGTTTTAACCAAAACATAGTCAATTTTTGGCCCAACGGTCAAAGCGGTATTGGAAGGCAAAGTCCAAGGCGTTGTCGTCCAAGCCAAGATGAAAATCTCCTCTAAATCTAATGCTTCTAATTTGTAATGCTGTAAATTTTTTGATGTAATATAATCGTAAAACTTAGCAAATACTACCTCTTTGTGCGCTTCAATCACTTTAAACTGAGCTACAACAGTTGTGTCGGTTACATCTCTATAACTTCCGGGTTGATTTACTTCGTGCGAAGACAATCCTGTTCCCGCTTTTGGCGAATAAGGTTGAATCGTGTAACCTTTGTACATCAAATCCTTATTGTAGATTTGTTTCAAAATCCACCAAACGGTTTCCATGTATTTGGATTTATAAGTCACATACGGATCTTCCATATCCACCCAATATCCCATTTTTTCGGTCAAATCATTCCATACATCGGTATAACGCATTACGGTTTTTTTACACGCTTCGTTATATTCTTCGATAGAAATAGTCTTCCCAATATCTTCTTTCGTAATACCTAATTCCTTCTCTGTACCTAATTCTACAGGTAAACCGTGAGTATCCCAACCTGCTTTACGCTTTACTTGAAACCCTTTTTGAGTTTTATACCTGCAAAAAATATCTTTAATAGCACGCGCCATTACGTGGTGAATTCCAGGTAATCCATTTGCCGAAGGTGGACCTTCAAAAAACACGAATGGTTGGTTTCCTTCACGAGTGGTTACACTCTTCTCGAATATGTTTTCTTTCTTCCAAAAATCTAAAACTTCTGACGCTACTGTAGGTAAGTCAAGTCCTTTGTATTCAGTAAATTTTGTGCTCATTTTATCCTTTTCTTTAATCGATGTGCGAAAGTAATAAATTAAAGTCGAAAGTTGAAAGTCGCAGCTAGAAAGTTACGAGTTAACCAACAATCCAATCTCTTAAATACCTTATTCAAGTGAAAAAAACGCTTATTTATTATCTACTTATTCAAAAAAAATACTGATTTACCTATCCTTTTGATAATTCCAACAGCCTAATAGCTAAAAATAAAAAAGTCTTAATGGCAGTTTTACAATTAAGACTTCTTATTTAGTTATTTAAAACCTCCAGCGTACACTTACTTGATGAAAATCCTATTTGAAAAAGCAGAGTTTATTTCTACTTTTTCCCGAATTTCTTGATAAAAAGTATCTCCATAAAAATCTTCAAATTCGTACAAAATTTTATGTGGTATTTTATCCTTATTTACTATTGCAATTTCTCTATAATCTTGATACACTTTTCTTTCGAATGAGTTTCTATTTCCATCTTCAAATGTTGTTTTTTCTGATGAGACTAACTGAAAATTTTCTTTATCAATAAAAAATTGATATTCTGTTTTTGGAATTACTCTATTTTTAGCATTGACTATTTTTTCGGTATAACTCAAATGATAACAAAGTCTGCCATCCGAAGTTTCATCTGGTAATAATTCTAGTTTATTCCATAAATCAAATCGGAAAGAGGTTACTAAATGAATTAGATCTAGATTATTACTGATGTCCCAGTAATCTGAATTATTTAATTTTATCCATTTTTCTACTACGTTTCGATTTTGGTAACTCCATGCCTCAGGACCATTTATTATTTCGTAATAATTGTCAGGCATTTTTTCCGAAGAAGATAATTCGTGGGTGTTGCCCATTTTTCTTCAGCTTTCAACTCGCTATCAACTTGATAAATTGTAGTTTGTGTCAATACGTTATCCAAAAAAGGATATTGCGAATAAGCAATTGCTGGTATGTAAAATTTCTTTTTCTTATAATTAACTTTCTCTTGAGCCTGCTTAAACGAAAGTCCAACGAAAAATTAAAGCAGTATTATTTTCTTCATAGCAAAAAAAAGCCATCAAAATAAATCTTGATGGCTTGGTTGGTTTTGGTTAATTATTTCTTGTTAAAAATCTGAATAGAGTTATCTAACACATAAAAAATATTTTGTGTCGCAGGATCTATTTCATAGATTGGTTTGTTGTTTTTAAATATAATTTTATCAACCTCAACACCATCTGCTTTTCTAACTTTTACTAAGACTTTCTCTCCTGTTTCTGCTTTAGCAAAAATATATGAAAAGTCTCTGTTTTGTTTCATCGCATTAAAACGAGAATTAAATTTCGCTGCTACAATTCCCATTGCTGCAGATGCTACAGCTTGATTTTTAGATTTTTTCAATAATTTTTCATCAGCATCTTTGTGAATATTACCCACAATATTGCCTTTTTCATCTCTAACTATCAAATCAATTTCTTGACCTACTAAACCATTTATTGCAGAGGCCGCTCCCATTGCTAAGCTTCCCGCTCCAGAAACACCTTTTAACAATCTTCTTCCTGTTTCTCCTGGTTGTTTATATACATTATGGTATTTAATACTTCCGTCTAACGCTACGCCCATAACTTCTACAGGACCAGATATAGCCACTCCCCAAGGATAGTTTTCGATACTATTTAGATCTTTCTCGTTTTTCACATTCACCTTTGCAAACGGCTCTGGTTTATCACTGATACTTGGATCAAATTTGTAAAGTTTCTCATCATTATACACTAAGTACGTATTGGTTGCCTCATCATAAGTAGGTAATACTGGTCTTTTCTCGTTGAATTTAATATTACGTTTCCATAATTTAACTCCCGTTTTGTAATCAACTAAATTACCATACGTTCCCGTTAAGTACATCACTTTATCACCTACTCTTCCTAAATAATAAATAGGGTCTTCTTTATCATCAGCAATTTCGATGAATTTTTTCCAGATCTTTTGACCATCTTTATCGATAAGCATCATTTCATTTTCAGCAACATATAGAAAGTCTTGCTCTATAGGAATCACTTTTTTCAATCCGTCACCTCTAGCATCTTTTTTCCAGATTTTCTCTCCTGATTTTAAATCATAAAAGTTAAAACCACCATAATGAGCAATTAATAACTTTGTTCCCCAGTCTTCTAAATAAATTACCTTTTTGGTTTTGATAGATTCCTTCCAGATACTTTTACCGTTGTCTGTGCTCAATACATTTAAGTACTCTTTTGAAGACAACAATCCTTTACTATTTACAACAACAATATTTTTGTCGTTTTGAGTTAGGAAAAATTTAGAATAATCCTCTTCTGCTTTCCAATTCAGTTTACCAGTTTCTCTTTCGAAAGAATATAATTTACCATAAAGCAAATAATATATAACCGAACCGTTTACGCGAGCAATATTGGTATTAGCTGATTCTTTCAAAGAAAAACTAAACAAAGATTTTGCTTTATCAACAACCGTATTCCATTTTAAATTACCCGTTTTCATGTCAATTAAAGCAATTGCCATGTCGCCACCACTTTTTAGCGTAAGCAAATATTCGTCCGTTTCTGGAAGAAAATCAGATTGGGTTACCCAAAAGGATTCTTTAGAAGAGTTGTAAACAACTTTTCCAGTATCTGTGTTTATGATTATAAATTTTGAATTGATATAAGCCTCCACATACGGACTTCCAGCAATACTTGTTAAATCACTTTTATCTTTAAATATTTTACCAAAATCTGGATCTGATAAAATATCTGCTGCTGAAGTTTTTCCAAAATCTTCGCTAGTTAAAGTCCAGATAATTTTCTTAGTCTCTGGATTAATACCTTTGATGGTATTTCCTTCTTTAAACACAATCACTCCAGTAATCTCATTTTGAACTAAATCTTGAATATTTGATTCTGTTGTGATTTTTTCATCAAAACTCCGTTGAGAATATCCAGAAAAACTTAGCGACAAAGCCATCAAAATTGAAAGGGTAATTTTTTTCATCAATATTTATTAAATTATTTATAATTAAGAATTCTTATTGTTTTGCTTTTAAAAAATTCCATAAAAAACAAAAATTTGCTTTTATAAAAGGCCAAATATATGTAAAATTTAGATTTTGTTAAGAAAAAATTTCTTGCAAAAAAAACATTGATTATTGTTTTATAAATTTCCAAATGAGAAATTATAGTATTCTATTTGCTATTTTTAAAGTAATTTGTCCTTTAAGTCCATTTAATTTTGATTAATTTTAATTCTTTAAGAAACACTGTGTTGGAAAAAAAATTTAGAATTTTAATTTTAAGTGCATCATTCTTTGTCCTTCATTCGTGTGGCACTTATCGCGTCAATAAGACATCTGAATTTGTCAAAATAGCTGATTTAAAAAGCTTAAACGGAAATTACATTGCTAGATCAAAAGTTACAAAAAGCAACAAAAACCTTAGTTCTCTTTTACAAAATTTTAATATTAATGATGAAAAAGCAGACTTTGTTAACCTAACTTTTAAAGAACCAGACACCGTAAAATTAACTTATTTAGCAGACAGCAAATCGGGTACATTGGAGCGCGAACTAATACTAAAAGGAGTGCGAAAAAGTAAATTTTTAGAAATTTATTTCTCCAAACAGCAATCCTTCCTTCCTTTAATTTATAGCACAATAAACGTACGGAGAATAAGAATTGGCCAGGACAAAAATGGGGAATTAATAATTATGGATTTTTTCGACAATAGCGGGAATTTTTTAGTTTTTGGAGCCGGTAGCAGTTCCGAAAGAGCTTGTCATTATAGCAAGTCCGATGAGTACGTGGGTTTACTTCCTACGTTCATCAATGGGAAATGGGGTTTTAGCAACAGCAAAAAAGAATTGGTTATTGCTCCCAAATATGATTTTGTCTATGCCTTTAATAATAATACCGCAAAAGTAAAACGCAATGGTAAATGGGGAATTATAGATCCAGACGGAACTGAAATTATCCCACTAGAGTTTGATGTCATTACAGCAGATTATCTTTATAACAAACAACCCATTTATCTTGTAGAAAAAAATAATAAAAAAGGGATAATAGACCTACTTGGCAAAGAAATAGTTCCCACTCTTTATAACGAAATAGACAGACTTTATTATCCTGAATTCAGACTAAAACTTGGCGATAAATACGGTTTTGGTACTAATGAGAAAGTCATTATTCCCGCCATTTATTCTGAAGTTGATTGGTTTGGAACTAGCGATTATGTAGTTGCCAAAAGAAAGGGCAATATTTATTTAGTAGATAAAGAAGGATTTGAATATGAAACAGAACTTTATCAATTGAAAGAGGTTTTATTTAAAAATCAAACGCATGAATATAAACCCATTTTAAGTTCTAAAAGAAAAATAAATTTCGATGAGCAGTTCTCTAATTGATTGTCAAGAAAAAATTTCCTTTAACACATCGAGTGATTTTGGTTTTTTAAAACCACTGAGGTGAAAGCTATAATAATCAATTAATATGCGTAAAATGATTTGCCTTTCAATAACATGAAACGTTTTTTGATTGTTATCGAACTTTAAATCAATTAATTTTTTAAAAAGATTTGTTTCGTGCTCTGTCAACGAATTGACGGCATGAAAAGGAGTGAAAATTCCTTCGGTCATTTCAAAAAAAGGCATCTCAATATCAGAAATTTCAGGATAAAAACCCAAATATTTTGTAGTTTCCAGCATTAAAATCAGATGAAAATTGGCAATTTCGTCATGATTGTCTAACCATTCTAATGCCGTTTCTAAAAAAGTAAATAAGTGTTCGTTTTCCTCTTCCTCATGAATGGAATGATGCAATATTTCGGAAATAAACATTACAATGGTACTTTTATAAATATCAGAATGGATGGAATGAAAAGGAGAAGCAATTTTAATCTCTTTAAAATTTTCTAGAGTTCCTTTGTTTTTATGAACGGCTTCAATTTCTAAAATTGTCAACGGCTGAAAATAAGCAATTTTTTGATTTGATTTGCGCGATGAGAATGCATCACGAACAAAATAGGACTTTAATCCATGCGAAAGCGTAAAGCATTTCACAATCAAGCTTTTCTCCTGAAACTTTAATGATGAAAGAACAATTGCTTTAGTTTTAATGTGCATTTTTTGAAATTTAAATAGGGAAAATAATATAGACAATCATTTATAAGAGCTATCTAATAATCATTACTTTTTTGACTTTTGTCTCGGCTCCATCCTGTGCTGAAATAAAAATCATATATACTCCCGTGGCGACTTTATATTTACCAAAAGCCGTTGTATCCCATTCTATTGTTCCACCTTGAGCAGTAGTTTCATAGACTAGATTTCCGCCAATATCAGTAATTTTTACATTTGCTTTGTCCAACAAACCAGCTATTTTAACGGTTCCTGTATATTCTGGTCTTACAGGATTAGGATATACATAGGAATTACTTAAATCATCATTTGCAGCAGTAGCTGTCCCTTTAAAAGAAATTAACCCTTTGGCAGTGGCTATAAAAACCTCACCGGTAACACTATTTATTGTTATGGCATTTATAGTATTGCTAGGCAACGGAGAATTATTTATTGTAAAATGATACTTAGTTTCTTGACCATTTGGCGAAACTAGAAATACACCAGAATCTGCAGTGCCAATCCATTTATTATTAGCGCCATCTACAGCAATACTAGTGATAAACTGCTCGTAGAGCAATTCTTGGGCAAGGCCGTCCTCTAGAATAATTATCGGTTTAGCAGTCATTTGCCCCTCTGTCTGAAAGCTTCCTACATTAGGCAAAACTCGCAATCCCTTCATTGTACCTATCCAAAGTTGGTTTTTATTATCTACAGCTATGGTTCGGACATTTACAGCGGGTAAGTTGCCCGTGTCCGATCCCATTGTTATTTTTTTAAATTTGTTATTACTTTCATTAAAAGCAACTACTCCATCTAGGCTGGTTGCTAGCCATTTTGTTCCATTTTTATCTATGACAATCGCACCAAAATTATTATCAATAGCTGAATCCAAAATACCATCCATAGCATAACTTTGCCATTGTCCGTTGGTTTTTAAAACCTTTAATCCATTTGTAATTCGGCTTGTGGTCACCCATAAATTCCCTGATTTGTCAAATGCGGTTCCATTAACACGAATATCAATGTAATTGGCTCCTGCAAAGGTTAAGGATTCTAAACCACTATTGGTTTGATTATATAAAATTGTAGGTTCATCGTTTTCAATTTTCAATAATCCAGAAAAAAAGGAACTCGCATAAACTTGATTTTCATTGTTTGGATTTATGGTGACACTGCTTATTGATTTTGCATTAAAAACTTTTTGATAAGGTATGTTAAGCCAACCTTTCTCAGAAAACTTACTCAAACCATAACTGTCTAATGGATAGGGATTATAATCAACCGAATAATCTCCATATACTGTCCAAAGGGATTTTGATGTTGCTTGAAGTGAAAAAATATTATTTCTAGAAGGTCCAGAAGGCGTGCTGTTTTCGAAGGCTGCTACTGTCGAAAGTGGGGTTGTCAACATTCCTTCTTCTTTCGTTCCTATAAAAACAGTATCGCCTATGATGGTTGCGCAAGTAAAAGTTAGAGTACTTTGCAAAACTTGATTGCTCTTTATTTGACGAATCAAAACCATCTCATTATTATAAACATAAACATTGTTTAACGTGGTTACTATAAAATAACCTGAGGTAAATCTAGTATCTAATGCGGGTTGTGGGAGCTGAGTAATAGCTATGAAATTATTTGAAACTAAATTAAATTTATGAATATTTCCAAGGTTATTAATCGCATATAAATCGGAACCAAAAGCAATTACTTTTATCCATATTCCGGTATTTATAGTTGTCCATTGATTAAAATCAATTAAATTTTGATTTTCGATAGCAGCACTTCTTATGCCATTATCTGTCGCTGCATAAATAAAACCATTATAGATCGCTGTTTGGTTTACCTTTGTTTCTAGGCCATTAGCACCCATAAAATAAGTGTCCCCAAATTGCTGTGTGTTCAAATTAAATTGTACGATTCCAAAATCACATGAAATGTAGAGGAAACCTTCATATTCTAAAAAGTGATTTATTTTTTTTATTTCTGACGGAAGTTGCTTGGTTATAATATCTACGAATTTCTTCACTGTTCCATCGTTTTCATTAACGAGTATTAGTAATCCATCTTTATAACCGACTATCGTTTTATTGTATTTTACACTATGGTAAAGTGCCGAAATAGTTTGTCCTGAAAGTCCATCAATAGTATTGGTTGTTTTAATCAAATTGGTCGTACTATTTTTTGAAAACAATGCATTTTCTGAAGCAGCAAAAACTGTTGTTGCAGATTCTGAAATTCCTTTTATTTCATTATAAGAAAAATAACCCTGCCAGACTGGTTTATTTTGGGCAAAAGAGATTTGCATTAAAAGCAGCATCAAAAAATAGAAACTATTATTTTTCATTATTTGCATAAATATTGGTTTACAAATATAGAACAAACAGAAGTCTTAGCATTTTGTTAGCGCAAAAAAAAGCCTTCGATTTAATGCTCATTAATCGAAGGCTTTTTTTCTCTAAAAACATTGATTTTAAACTACTCCCTGTGCTAACATCGCGTCTGCTACTTTTACAAATCCTGCAATATTTGCTCCTTTAACATAATCTACATGGCCATTTTCGTCTGTACCATATTTAACACAAGACTGATGAATATCCGTCATAATTTCTCTTAGTCTTTCCTCTACTTTTTCAAAAGACCACTTTAGTCGTAATGAATTCTGAGACATCTCTAGACCTGAGGTCGCCACACCACCTGCATTAGATGCTTTTCCAGGTGCATAAAGTATCTTGGCTTGCTGAAAAACTGACATAGCCGCTGCTGTAGAAGGCATATTAGCGCCTTCGGCAACACAGATGCATCCATTGGCTACTAAAATTCTTGCGTCTGTATCGTCTAGCTCATTTTGGGTTGCACACGGTAATGCAATATCGCATTTTACATCCCAAGGACGAGCTCCTAATATATACTCTGCTTTTGGAAACTTAGTAACATAATCTTTAAGAGTTCCTTTGAGTTCATTTTTTAATTCCATAACGTAAGCTAATTTCTCCGCGTCAAAACCGTCTTGATCATAAACATAACCCAATGAATCGGAAAGCGCTACGACTTTACCTCCTAATTCGTTTACTTTTTCTGTAGCATATTGCGCTACGTTTCCTGATCCTGAAATAACGACAATTTTATCTTTAAAATTATGCCCTTTTGTAGCTAGCATACTTTGTGCAAAATATACAGTTCCGTAGCCTGTGGCTTGTGGTCTAATTAGAGAACCGCCAAAAGACATTCCTTTTCCGGTTAGAACTCCAGTAAATTCATTTTTTATTTTTTTATACTGTCCAAACATATATCCTACTTCTCTTGCTCCTACACCAATATCTCCCGCAGGAACATCTGTATCTGGACCAATATGTCGGCATAGCTCATTCATAAAGCTTTGACAAAAACGCATCACTTCGATATCTGATTTCCCTTTAGGATCAAAATTAGCTCCACCTTTTCCTCCGCCCATAGGCAAAGTCGTTAAACTATTTTTAAAGGTTTGCTCGAAGGCTAAAAATTTTAGAATACTCAAATTTACAGAAGGATGAAAACGAATGCCTCCTTTGTAAGGTCCAATTGCAGAATTCATCTGAACGCGATAACCTCTATTTACTTGTGTTCGTCCATTATCATCAATCCAAGGCACCCGAAAAATTACAATTCTTTCTGCCTCAACCATCCGCTCCAAAAGCATTTTATTTTGGTATTTCTTATTCTTTTCAATAAAAGGAATTACAGCTTCAGCAACTTCCAGAACCGCTTGCATAAATTCGAGTTCATTTGGATTATTTTTAGCAACTTCTTCAATAAAAACGGAGATACTTTGTGACATGGCATTTAAATTATAAGCATTGTTAGCACTAGTTTATGAGATTTACAAAGATAGCCCTGAATACAAATATCGATACCATTATTTAGATATAGCAAAAGAATTCCCCATTCCATAATTAAGACCAATACTATTTATTTTAAAGCAAAATCGATTGCTGATTATTATGAAATTCGTAATAAAATAAAAAATGCAATCCTTTAAAAATAAAAAATTCGATTAAATTAAGCTTAGAATCACTCCATAACAGTCAATTTTGGTCTATTAATTGGTTGTGCTTTGTTTTTTATAAAAAAAAAATATTCTTTTTTGTAAAAGTAAAACAGGAATAAAATTCAAAAAAAAACCTCCTGTCAAGATAATGACAAGAGGCTTTTTTAAGCTATTTAAAATTGATATTACACCACTCCTTGTGCAAGCATTGCGTCGGCCACTTTTACAAAGCCTGCAATATTAGCTCCTTTCACATAGTTTACATAACCATCTTCATCGGTACCGTATTTTTTACACTGGTTGTGAATACCCGTCATAATTTCTTTTAATCTTGAGTCTACTTCTTCACTTGTCCAGTTTAGACGAATAGAGTTTTGAGTCATCTCTAATCCAGAAGCTGCTACACCACCTGCATTTGCAGCTTTTCCAGGAGCAAATAAAACTTTGGCAGCTAAAAATTCTTTAATAGCGCCTAATGTACTTGGCATATTTGCAGCCTCAGTAACACAAATAACTCCATTAGCGATCAATTTTTTAGCATCTTCTTCGTGCAATTCGTTTTGAGTAGCACAAGGAATAGCAACATCTACTTTTACTTCCCATACACTTCTTCCTTTATGGAAAGTTGCATTTGGAAATTTCTCTAAATACGATTCTACTCTATTATCTCCTCTTGCTCTCATTTCAAGCATAAAGTCTATTTTGTCTCCTGAGATTCCTTCTTCATCATAAATGTAACCGTCTGGCCCAGAAATTGTAACTAATTTTCCACCAAGATCGTTTACTTTTAAAGCAACTCCCCAAGCTACGTTACCAAAACCAGAAATAGCTACTCTTTTGCCTTTGATTGTATGACCAATAGTTTGCAACATTTGTTCAGTAAAATAAACAACTCCGTAACCTGTTGCTTCTGGACGAATTAAAGAACCTCCGTAAGCTAAACCTTTACCAGTTAAAACTCCAGTAAACTCATTTCTAATTCTTTTGTATTGACCAAATAAATAACCAATTTCTCTAGCACCAACACCAATATCTCCTGCAGGAACATCTAATTGTGGACCTATGTGTCTGCATAATTCAGTCATAAATGATTGGCAAAAACGCATTACTTCAGCATCCGATTTTCCTTGTGGATCAAAATCAGAACCTCCTTTTCCTCCACCCATTGGTAAAGTAGTTAAGCTGTTTTTAAACACTTGCTCAAAAGCTAAAAATTTAAGTACTGATAAATTTACAGTATGGTGAAAACGAATTCCCCCTTTGTAAGGTCCAATGGCAGAGTTCATTTGAATTCTAAAACCTCTATTTACCTGAATTTCTCCCATATCATCTACCCAAGGAACACGGAAAATAATAGATCGTTCCGGTTCTGACATTCTTAATAGAAGATTTTTACCATCATATTTTTGCTTAGTTGCAATAAATGGAATAACGGTTTCTGCAAACTCTCTTACCGCTTGGATGAATTCTGGTTCATTAGGATTTTTAGCTTCAACTTGAGCCATAAAATCATTAATTTTTAGTGACATAGACTAATATATTTAAATTGTAAAAACGATTTCGTAATTAATCACAAATATACATTTTATAAAATATTCATACTTATTTTTTTTAATATATCAATAGAATAATCTTTATATGAGGATTTCATAATAAGTTCTCCATTTGAGAAACACTTTCAAACGTGCATAACAGCATTTTTTATACTCTCGAAAGAATCAAGCTTACACCTATTATTTTTTAATAATTCTGCATTATGACTGCGGTTTTTATATATTTGTAAGGATTTGAAAATTTTACAGTCTAATGATCAAACAATTAATACTCATATTATTTATTTTTATTGGATTTTCTAATAATTCAAATGCTCAGTTCGACGGTCACTCTCACGAAATAGGAGTTGTTGTGGGACCGGTCGCTTTTCAATCTGATTATGGGGAAAGACATGACTTGTCTACTAATTCTGGCAACACAGGTTTTGGTGTTGGAATTATTCATTATTTAAATTTTACGTATAATTCTGAATATAATTACACTCCTAAAACGTATTTTAATCAGCATTTTAAATTAAGATCGGAATTATCATTTAATAAAACCAACTTAAAACATTACGGCGAATATGTTTCTCCTGACAAAACTTCTCTTGGAGCAAAGCAACTAAGAGCGATGGAAGGTAGTTCAAGCATCATGAATATAGGAACACAACTAGAGCTTTTCCCTTTAAGCATTCGCGATTTTACTGCAACAATTGGTAGTTTTGCACCTTATGCAAGTCTAGGAGGTCAGTTTAGTTATTACAATGCTAAAGCCACCTCGTCATTGGGCGCTTTGGGTAATTCAGCAACTACCTTTCCTAAGTATTTAACTCCTTCTGATGGTCGTGCTCATGGATATTCTAATGAAAGCAAAACTGTTTTCTCCGTGGTTAGTAGTTTAGGAACCCGTTATAAACTAGATGATTCCTCCGATTTATTACTAGATCTCCGCTTTCAGTATTTCTTTTCTAACTGGGTTGATGGTTTAAATCCTAATCCAGAAATTTATAAAGAAAACAAAGCCAATGATTGGTTAGTGTGGCTGAATGTTGGTTACATCTATTACTTATAAACTAAATAGTATTTTATAAAAAAAAGCTCCAATTCTATAAATTCAGAATTGGAGCTTTTTTTATAGAAATACCGTTTTTATGCTAATGCTTGTTTTAAATCTTCGATTAAATCGTCTGCATCTTCAATACCTACACTCAATCGAACTAAATCGTCTGTAATTCCAATTTCTTTTCGTTTGTCTTCCGGAATTGAAGCATGTGTCATCAATGCAGGATGATTCGCTAATGATTCTACTCCACCTAAAGATTCTGCTAAAGTGAATACTTTTACTTTTTCAAGAAAGTCAATCGCATCTTCTTTTTTACCAGAAACAAAAGTAAAGGAAACCATTCCTCCAAAACCACTCATTTGCTTTTTAGCAATTTCATGATACGGATGACTTGTCAATCCTGGATAATATACGGTCTTAACTTTTGGATGATTATTTAAGAACTCAACTACTTTGCCTCCATTTTCACAATGTCTTTGTACACGCAAATGCAAGGTTTTAATTCCTCTTAAAACCAAGAAACTATCCATTGGCCCTAAAGTAGCGCCCGTTGCAAATTGTTGAAAATGTAATTGTTCGCCCAGTGCCTTGTCCTTTACAATCAAAGCTCCAGCAATAACATCAGAATGTCCTCCTAAATATTTTGTAGCCGAATGCATTACAATATCTGCTCCAAGGTCTAATGGTTTTTGCAAATAAGGAGTTGCAAATGTATTATCGACTGCAAAAAGTATTTTTTTCTCTTTTGTAATTTTAGCAATTTCTTGAATATCTGCTAATTTCATCAACGGATTAGTTGGAGTTTCTACCCAAACCAATTTGGTGTTTTCATTAATTAAGGATTTGAATTTCTCTAAGTCATTCATATCGACAAAATGAAATTTTATTCCTGAATCTTTATAAATACGTGTAAACATTCTATAGGTTCCGCCGTATAAATCATCCATCGCTATAATCTCATCGCCAGATTTAAAAGAACGCAAAACACAATCAGTAGCTGCTAATCCAGAGGAGAAAGCCAATCCTCGTGTTCCGTTTTCTATACTTGCCAAGGCGTTTTCTAAAGCGCTTCTAGTAGGATTTGCTGCTCTACTGTATTCATAATCTGGGTTTAAAGGTTGACCAGGACTCGTTTGTACAAATGTTGACGTTTGATATACAGGAGGCATTACAGCTCCTGTGCTTGGATCGTGGTGTTGTCCACCGTGAATAACCTTAGTATTGAATTTCATAAGTTGAATTTTAAAGGAAAATTGTTTTGCAAATTTACCCTTTAATTTTATCTAACCAAGAAACAAGTAAGTACCTTTGTTTTTAATTAACATTTTTGACATGAAATACTTTATAATTTACACCTTACTTCTTTTTTCTGTAGCACAATGTTCTAATGAATTGGTTTTTAAAGACGAATCCTTTCAGAAAAAAACTACTCTGCCTTGCACAGGAGATTGTCCTGCAATAAGTGTGAAAATCCCAGTTGCGGATGGCGTGCCTGTTGTGGCAGATAGCATCAATAAAAAAGTGTTTTCAGTATTAAAGGAAATTGTTTATTTTGGTGAAAAACCCTATACTTCAAAAGATTATAACGGATTGCTAACTTCATTTATCAATTCTTATGAAAAACTTCAGAAAGAATATCCAAATGATAAATTTGGTTGGGAAGCAGACATCAAAGGAAGTGTAAAATACCAATCTGAAAATATATTGAATATAGAAATCAACCATTACACGTACACTGGTGGCGCACATGGTTACCAAGGATTACGCTCCTTACTTTTTGATATAAATACTGGAAAATCAATTTCAAACGATCAATTATTTACTAATAGAGAAGCTTTTAAAGCTTTTGCTGAAAAAAAATTCAGAGCCAAATATAAAATCCCTGCAAACAAACCAATTAATGCAACGGGTTTAATGTTTGAAAAAGAAAAATTTCAGTTGCCACAAAATATTTTCTTTACTGATAAAGGATTGCTCTTGTATTACAACTCTTATGAAGTCGCATCTTATGCTGACGGAACAAAGGAAATACTGTTGTCTTATAAAGAAGTAAATGATTATTTAGCAATTAAATAACTTGGTGACAGAAATGCAGTAGCCCTGATAGAAATGAAAATCCTCTTGTTGATAAGTCTATTTTTTTCTGGTAGAAAAGAGCGACCCTTGGAAGCTCCTTTTATGCCATAGAAAAAAAAGGGTTAGCAACATGAGATTGTAATGTAAAGCAGGAATAGCTTCTGAACAAAAAAGAAATACACCTGTTTTACTATTTGTTTTGCATCTTTTTTTATAAAATCAATAATTTTCAGTGTCAAATTATTTTTCTTTGCACTAAGAAAACAACCTTATTATGGACAAAATATACTATCTCGCATCATGCGATACTTGCCGAAAAATTATAAAATCATTACCCAAAAATCATGAGTTTAATTTTCATGATATCAAACAAGATCCAATTACGGTAGAGGAATTAGAACACATGCGTGAACTCTCCGGAAGTTACGAAGCTCTTTTCAGCAAAAAAGCACAATTGTACAAATCGATGGATTTGAAAAATAAATCATTGACTGAGGAGGATTTTAAAAAATACATTCTGGAACATTATACTTTTTTGAGTCGTCCCGTTTTTATTATCAATAACAAAATTTATATTGGTAATACCCAACAAAATATGCATCAAGTAATGCTGGCTTTAGGAAATGTCTAAAAGAAATCTCGCTCTTATAGGAGCCACAATTGTCTCGATCATTTATGGTGTTACCTTTACAATTGCTAAGGATGTAATGCCATTGTATATTGATGCTTATGGTTTTATATTACTCCGTGTAGGCGGATCAGTGCTTCTTTTTTGGTTGGTTTGGTTATTTATGCCAAAAGAAAAAATAATGCGTTCTGATTTTCCAAGAATTATTGCCGCCGCATTTTTTGGAGTAGCCTTTAATATGCTTACTTTTTTCAAAGGTTTGAGTTTAACCTCACCGATTTCGGCAGCAGTTATTATGGTTTCTACACCTATGATTGTGTTAGCTCTTTCGGCAATCATCATAAAAGAACGAATGAAAATCCGTATGATATTGGGTATTCTTTTGGGTTTAGTAGGAACTGGATTTTTGATTCTGTACGGAAAATCAATTGGTAATGCCACCAATGCTGGCTTAGGAAATTTTCTAGTTTTAGTCAATGCTATTTCCTATGGTTTTTACTTAATTTTAGTCAAAAAATTAATGAATAAATACAATGCCTTTACGTTTGTAAAATGGATATATTTATTTGGTTTTATAATGGTTTTGCCTTTTGGATGGAGGGAATTTGAAGTAGTAAATTGGTCTGCCATTCCGGATGCAATTGTTTGGAAAATAGCATTTGTGGTCGTGATATCTACATTCTTAACCTATTTATTAAATTTGTTATCAATGAAAGAATTAAAACCAACAACCGTAGCTGTTTTTATATATTTACAACCTTTGTTTGCGACCGTTTTTGCAATTGGTCTAGGAAAAGACGAACTGAGTTTGGTTAAAATCATCTCCGCTATTTTAATATTTATAGGAGTTTATTTGGTATCCTCTCCACAAAACCCAAAGAAAGAAATCTAATCAAAATTAGAAAAACATAACTTATTTTTGAGTAATTATCTTGATTGAGCATTCTCTTGATAGTAGTTTAAAGTACTTATTTCCCTTTATTTTCAGATTATAATCAATCAAATCTTCAATTTTTACTTTGCGGGTTTGAGGTCTTATTTTTTACTATCTTTGCCCTCTTTTAGAAAATTATATGATACAATCGATGACAGGTTTTGGGAAAGCAAGTTTGCAATTACCATCCAAAAAAATAACAGTAGAAGTAAAATCCCTAAATAGTAAAGGATTAGACCTTAATGTAAGAATGCCTTCGCTGTATCGCGAAATGGAATTGGGTTTGCGCAACCAAATTGCTTTGAAATTAGAAAGAGGAAAAGTAGATTTTTCTGTTTTTATCGAAAGTACTGCTGAACAAACTTCGACAAAAGTAAATGTGCCTATTGTAAAAGGATACATCAATCAATTGCGAGAAGTATATTCTGATGCTGATGAAACGGAATTGATGAAAATGGCGATTCGTATGCCGGATACGATGAAAATAGAACGCGACGAAATTGACGAAAATGATTGGGTACAAATCCAAACAGTTATTGAAGAAGCGCTACAAAACATCTTGACTTTTAGAAAAGATGAAGGAATGTCTTTAGAAAAAGAATTTCAATTGCGTATTGGTAATATTCGACAATATATGACCGATGCTTTGGCTTTAGATCCGGAACGTGTTCAGGCCATTAAAGATCGTTTGCAAACGGCAATTGCTGAACTAAAAGTAAACGTTGATGAGAATCGTTTTGAACAAGAATTGATTTACTATCTAGAAAAACTAGACATTACCGAAGAAAAAGTACGTTTGACAAATCACCTAGATTATTTCCTAGAAACTATCAACGGAACTGAGGCAAATGGTAGAAAACTAGGTTTTATCACTCAAGAAATGGGTAGAGAAATCAATACGATGGGTTCGAAATCCAATCATGCTCAAATGCAAAAATTAGTCGTTCAGATGAAAGACGAATTAGAGAAGATAAAAGAACAGGTTTTAAACGTATTGTAATAATTATATACTAGACGCGATTTATCGAGTCTTTTTTATTACACTCGATTTAAAAAATTACACTAGTAAAACATAAATAAAACAAACTGATTTATAACAATTAGTTAAAAACGCATAAAAAAATAAGCATGAACAAAGGAGGTAAATTAATTGTATTTTCGGCACCATCTGGATCTGGAAAAACAACTATCGTTAAACATTTATTAGCGCAAGATGATTTAAATTTAGAGTTTTCTATTTCGGCTGCATCTCGCGACGCCAGAGGCGAAGAGGTAAACGGAAAAGATTATTATTTTATATCGACAGAAGAATTCAAAAAACACATTAAAAATGATGACTTTCTAGAATGGGAAGAAGTGTACCGAGATAATTTTTATGGTACATTAAAAAGTGAAGTAGAACGCATCTGGAGCCTTGGAAAAAATGTGATTTTTGATATTGATGTGGCAGGTGGATTACGAATTAAGCATAAATTTCCCAACGAAACGCTGGCTGTTTTCGTTAAACCACCAAGTATTGATGAACTCAAAATTCGTTTAAAAAAACGCTCCACCGAAAGTGAAGATAAAATCAATATGCGTATTGCCAAAGCTTCGGTTGAGTTAGCAACTGCACCACAATTTGATGTTGTTATTAAAAATTATGATTTAACTATTGCACTAGAAGAAGCACATCAATTAGTAAAGGATTTTGTAGATAAAAAATAATATTAGCTTAAGATAGTAGAAATAAAATCATAAAAAGAGTTATTGATTTTGCAAAAAGGAATTAGAATTGTCTGTTAGTATATCAGCTAATAATATCATTTCCTAAGAAGAAATATATGCCTTGGCAAGTCAATTGAAAAGGGCTTTCGTTTCTAATCCATCAAATATTGCAGAAGGTTATGGTAGAAATACTCAAAAATCATTTAGTCATTTTTAGATTTATGTAGAGGTTCATTATTTGAAATAGAAACTCAGTTACTCATTATTAATGAACTTGGTTTTATAATAGATCAACCTTTTTACAAAGAAATATTGGGACAAATTGAGAAAGAATCTAAGATGATAAATTCTTTTTCAAAAATGTTCAAAAAATAATTACTAATTACTATTTACTAGGATAATGAAAATAGGACTATACTTCGGAACTTTTAACCCCATTCATATTGGGCATCTGATTATTGCCAATCACATGGCAGAATATTCTGATTTGGATCAAATTTGGATGGTAGTTACGCCTCATAATCCCTTGAAAAAGAAAAGTACTTTGCTAGATGATTCTCATCGTTTGCAAATGGTACATCTTGCTTCCGAAGATTTTCTAAAAATAAAACCTTCCGATATCGAATTTAAATTATCACAACCTAATTATACCATAAATACACTAGCTCATTTACAAGAAAAATATCCCAATTATGAATTTTCTCTTATTATGGGTGAGGATAATTTAAAGTCTTTACATAAATGGAAGAATTACGAAGTCATTTTAGAACATCATCAAATTTATGTGTATCCAAGAATTTCAGAGGAATCTGAAAATTTAGAATTAAAGAATCATCCAAAAATTCACCTTATTGACGCACCGGTTGTCGAAATATCATCAACTTTTATTCGGGATAATATTAAAAAAGGAAAAAACGTGCAGCCATTATTACCTAATAAAGTTTGGGAATATATTGATCACAATAATTTTTACAAAAAATAGTTAGGCCAAAGCATTTTTTAATTCTATTTCAATTTTTTCGAAAATAGTATTTAAATTGTCTTTTTTGGCTGATAAAAGAAAAACTTCTGTACTTGGCATTTCTTTACTATTCCACAATAAATGAATTTTTTTATCGGCAATAAAATTCCGAGCATTAATATCCCAAACTACTGAAACTCCCAAATTCCTAGAAAGTATCTCTATCATTTCGTGTTCTGAAGGAATGATATAATTAGGAACCATCGAAGGTCGTTTTTTATTAAAAACATGCAACCAAAATAATTTGATATGCGGAATTCCAGCATCATGACTGAACCATTTTTGATCGTTTAACCAACTTTCGGTTGCATTAAAATCTTTATTCTTAATGTTCAGTTTTAATAAAGAAACCTCGAGAGCCGAAGAACCAACAATAACCTGTTTGATTTTTCCAACATTTTTCTGAATGGTATCAAAAGTGTCATATTGTTTGGTAACAATGGCAAAATCTAACTTCTTTGAATCGACCAATTCGAATAATTGGTCATTTTCATGAAAGCTAAAATCGATAAAATCAAATTTTGAAAGCAGTACACTTCCTAAACTGATCATGAAGTGTTTTGATATCCCTACTGAAATTAATCTATTGGCATTGAATGCTTTCGCTCTAAAACCGTTTTCTACATTTTCCAATCGGTCCAGCGCCTCAATGATCAAATTATTAAGTAACTTAGCATATTCGGTTGGTTCTACTCCTTTAGATTTCCTATTAAAAAGCTTGTAGCCCACGTGCGCCTCCAACATTCCTATTTGCTGACTAACCGCTGGCTGACTGATAAAAAGTTCTTTGGCTGCCAATGAAAAATTACCGTTTTTATAAACTGATTTAAAAGTTCTGTACCATTCTAGATTGACCATGATATAAATATATTTATCACAAACATAATTTAAATTATTTTTACTAATAACATATTCGCTGTAAATTTGTACTTAGAAAATATAACATGAAAAAAATTGCCTTATTTACCATTGTAGCATTAACCGTAAGTTGTCTAAACGCAACTGCACAGAAAAAAAATAAAAAAGATATGAAAAAAGTATTATTTGTACTTACTAGTCACGATAAACTAGGAGACACTGGAGAAAAAACAGGATATTGGACAGAAGAATTTGCAGCACCTTATTATGAATTAGCTGATAAAGGAGTTGTTATAGATATTGCAACACCGCTTGGAGGTCAACCACCAATTGATCCAAAAAGTGAAGATCCAACTGCAGCAACAGAAGACACTAAAAGATTAGACCAAGACACTGCTGTTCTTGCAAAACTAAAAAACACTTATAAATTATCTGATGTGAATCAAGCAGATTATGATGCAGTTTTTTATCCTGGAGGTCATGGACCACTTTGGGATTTAGCAGAAGATAAAACTTCAATTGCATTAATTGAATCATTTTATACCAATAAAAAACCAGTAGCTTTTGTATGTCACTCTCCTGGTGCATTGAAAAATGTAAAAGTAAACGGTGAATATTTAGTAAAAGGAAAAAAAGTAACTGGTTTTTCAAATGCTGAAGAAGAAGCAGTAGGATTAACTAAAGTAGTTCCTTTTTTATTAGAAGACGCTTTACAAGCTAATGGCGCAAGTTATTCAAAAGTTGGAGACTGGCAACCTTACGCAGTAGAAGACGGATTGCTTATCACAGGGCAAAACCCAGCTTCATCTAAATTGGTTGCAGAAAAATTATTAGCTCAATTGAATTCAAAAAAATAATAACTATGTTAAATTTCGAATTATACAACCCAACCAATCTAATTTTTGGTAAAGGACAAATTGAAAAATTAGCGACCTTAGTTCCACAAGGAGCAAAAATATTAATGACTTATGGTGGTGGAAGTATTTTTAAAAATGGAATCCATGCACAAGTTATAGAAAACTTAAAAGGTTTTGAAATAGTTGAATTTGGTGGCATCGAAGCAAATCCTCGTTTTGAAACTTTAATGAAAGCAGTAGCTGTAGTTAAGGAGCAAAAGATTGATTTTATTCTTGCTGTTGGTGGTGGATCTGTAATTGATGGAACTAAATTCATTTCGGCTGCAGCACAATTTGATGGAAATCCAATGGACATTCTTCAAAAACGCTTATTGATCAAAGATTTATCTAAAGTAATTCCTTTTGGAACCATTTTAACTTTGCCTGCAACTGGAAGTGAAATGAATTCTGGATCTGTGGTAACAATTGAGGCTACACAAGAAAAATTAGCTTTTGGTGGTTCAGCATTATTTCCAAAATTCTCTATATGTGATCCAACTGTAATTGAATCTTTGCCAAAAAGACAATTGCAAAACGGAGTTGTAGATGCTTACACGCATGTATTAGAACAATATCTAACTTATGTGCATGAAGGTTTCCTTCAAGATCGTATTGCAGAAGGTATTTTGCAAACTCTACTTGAGGTTGGACCAAAAGTAGTAGAGAACCCTAAAGATTATGCGTTGGCATCTAATTTTATGTGGAGCTGTACTATGGCGCTAAACGGTTTAATTCAAAAAGGAGTTCCTTCAGATTGGGCAACTCACATGATTGGTCATGAGTTAACCGCTTTATACGGTATTGATCACGCTAGAACTCTTGCAGTAGTAGGACCAAACTTATATCGAGTAATGTTTGAAACTAAAAAAGGTAAGCTAGCACAATACGGAAAACGCATATTTAATTTGACGGGTACAGAAGATGAAATTGCTACTCAAGCTATTGAGAAAACAGTTGCATTCTTCCATACGATGGGAATGGATACAAACCTTTCTGATTACACAAAGGAATACGATAAAACAGCTGATTTTATCGTAAAACGTTTTGAAGAGAGAGGATGGTTAGGATTGGGTGAAAAACAAAATATCACTTTAGATAAAGTTAAATCTATTGTCGAAATGAGTTATTAACTCGCTTAAATCTTGACTGTAAATTTCAGTGCAAAATAAAAAGGCGTCTTCCAATTTTAATGGGAGGCGCCTTTTAAAATTCAAAATATACTAACTAACTAATTCAATTCGGATTTTTTTGTTAAATTAAATAACAATATATAAAGATAACGAAATATCACTAACTATATTGCTTAAAAAATTGAAAATTAGTGTTTTAAATTTAAAATATTGTGAAATTACACCTTAAACCCTTATGATATCTAGAGTATCCCTTTCAATTTAATTTGTTTAATTAGTACTTTTTTAATTACTTTTGATTAAATTCAATAAAAAAATGACTGAGAATAAAAAATTTGCAGTAATTGGTGGTGGTAGTTGGGCAACTGCGATTGCAAAAATGTTGTGCGTAAATCTTTCTGAAATTTCGTGGTACATGCGAAATGAAACTGCAATAGAGCATATTAGAACTCACAAGCATAATCCAAATTATTTAAGTTCAGTTGAATTTGATATTAAAAAATTAAAACTGACTCATGACATCAATGAAGCTGTAGCTTATGCTGACTATATCATCTTTGCTATTCCTTCTGCTTTTTTGAATGATGAATTAAAAAATCTAACTGTTTCCCTACAAGATAAAATTATTTTTTCTGCAATTAAAGGAATCGTTCCAGAAACAAGCTTAATCGTTGGAGAACATTTTCATGTAAAATATGATATTCCGTATTACAATATCGGAGTAATAACAGGACCTTGCCACGCAGAAGAGGTTGCTTTAGAACGTCTTTCTTACTTGACTATCGCTTGTGGTGATCCTGACAAAGCAAAAGTGGTTGCTAAAAATTTATCTGGCAACTACATCAAGACTAAAATTACTGATGATATTATAGGAACTGAATATGCTGCAATGCTAAAAAACATTTACGCAATAGCGGCAGGAATTGCACATGGTTTAGGGTATGGAGACAACTTTCAATCCGTGTTGATGAGTAATGGGATTCGTGAGATGAAAAAATTCATCAAAAAAGTGCACAAAATGAAACGAAACATTAATGATTCAGCTTATTTAGGTGATTTATTAGTAACCGGTTATTCTATATTTTCTAGAAATAGAATGTTTGGAAACATGATTGGAAAAGGATATACGGTAAAATCTGCTATGATGGAGATGAGCATGGTTGCCGAAGGATATTATGCCGTAAAAAGTGCTTATAAACTCAATCAAGCTTATGGTGCAAATACTCCTATTATTGATGCTGTATATTCCATTCTGTACGAAGGAAAAGAAGCTAAAACTGTTTTTAAGAAATTAACGGATAAACTAGATTAAATCTTTAAGAAACTAAATAGTAAAAAAAATAGGATGACTGAAAGATGGAAATATCAGATTAAAATGGGCGGTATCTGGGGCGTATTCATGTCCTTATTCATGCTCTTATTTGACCTAAAAACAATTTCGGTTTCTGAGCAACTATCTCAAACTAGTTTTTATATTCGCGCTGCAACTTTCATTATCCTAGGGATTTTTGTATTGGGCTATATTACTTGGAAATCTAAAACCAAACAGCAAAATCGCTAGATATTTTTTTTTATTACTGCAGAAAATAAAACCAAACAAGATTTTATTCATTTAAAGTAAGAGACGCTTTCAAGTTACAAAATTGTAGAGCATATTTTATTCGAAATAGTCTATCTTACAATAACACCATCAATAAATAAAATAGGCACTTCTTCAACATCGGTCTCGTTTATAGAATTTGCCTTAAAGATGAACTTTTTGTCGTATAATTTATTGTCCATAAAGAAAGTTACCATAAACTCATTATTAAGTACTAAAACGCTTTTCTCTATCATTTCTATTTTGACTACTGAGACAGCGGGAACTTCAACAAAAGCATGACGCAAGAGCGATGTTTTTTTCATTTCACCGTCAATAGTTCCAAAAGCTTTAGAAACAACCATAACGCTTTCTATAAGAAAATCACTGTCGTTTACCAAATAGGCATACCACACTTTTTCCATAAAATCATCACTCCATTCTTGAACTACAGCAACGAAAACATTTTCTACTTCGGGAATAATGATGTCTTTTTTCATATTGTTTGAGTAAAAGGAAGCAATAAAAAAATTGATTCTTTAATTAATAATGTGAGGTTTTGAAAAGTAAAATTTTCTTGAAACCGAGGTTCCCTAGCCCAGATGGAAGCGACATCCTTTTTATAAGTCGATTTTTATCGCCTTATAAAAAGATATAGTGTACAGCTGGAAATAGCTTCTAATTAAATACTAGATTTAAATTGCTCTAAGAAACGAACATCGTTCTCGTAAAACATACGAATGTCACCAATTTGATACAGTAACATGGCAATTCTTTCGATTCCCATTCCAAAGGCAAAACCGTTGTATTCATCAGGATTGATACCGCAGTTTTTCAGCACATTAGGATCGACCATTCCGCAACCCATGATTTCTAACCAACCTGTTCCTTTGGTAATTCTATAATCAGTTTCTGTTTTCAGACCCCAATAAATATCAACCTCAGCACTAGGTTCTGTAAATGGGAAATAAGAAGGACGTAAACGGATTTTAGATTTCCCGAACATTTCCTTAGTGAAATATAAAAGTGTTTGCTTTAAATCAGCAAATGAAACGTCTTTATCGATGTACAAACCTTCCACCTGGTGGAAAATACAGTGCGAACGCGAAGAAACGGCTTCATTACGGAAAACTCTTCCTGGAGAAATGGTTCTAATAGGCGGTTTATTGTTTTCCATGTAACGCACTTGCACGGATGAAGTGTGCGTACGAAGCAAAATATCTGGATTTGTTTGTATAAAAAAGGTATCCTGCATATCACGTGCCGGATGGTATTCTGGCAAGTTTAAAGCAGTAAAATTGTGCCAATCGTCTTCGATTTCTGGTCCTTCAGAAACGTTGAAACCGATGTTAGAAAAGATATCTACAATTTGATTTTTTACCAATGAAATTGGGTGACGAGAACCAATAATACTTGATTCAGGAGAACGCGTTAAGTCACCATAAAACCCCTTACTTTCCTCTTTACTTTCTAAAGATTCTTGTATGGATTTTACCTTTTCTTCAGCAGAAGTTTTTAGCAAATTAATTACTTGTCCAAACTCTTTTTTCTGGTCATTAGGAACATTCTTAAATTCAGCAAAAAGTTCTTTTAAAAGTCCTTTACTTCCTAAGAATTTGATACGAAAAGCTTCTAATTCGGCTGTGTTTTGAGTTGAGAAAGCTTGTGCTTCACCAATATATTCTTTTATCTTGTCTATCATTTTCATTCAATAATTGAGAGTGCAAAAATAAGTAATTTGTTCTGAGTTTACTCTTTAAAATTTCTAGTTTTTAAAGTAAAACAGTAATCTATAATCGTTATTCAAAAAAAATTACTCAATTACTTCTCTTTCAAGAAAATAATTCACAATGGCTTCTTTCATCAAAACTGATTGTTCTCCCGCTTTTAGTGGCGGCAACTCCTCTTTTACTTTGTAATGTGGCCAGCCTTCCTCATCAAAATATTCGAATTCATAAAAACCATATGGTTCTAATAAGCGACAAATAGCGATGTGCATTAGGTTTAATTTTTCATCTTTTTTGTATTCTCTATGCACTTTACCGAGTTCTTGTACTCCAATTAAATAAATAATGGCGTCTAAATCTAAATCCTCTCCTTGTGAAAATTGTTCCGAAAGTATATGTACAAGCTGTTCCCAGCGTTCTTTAAGTTGTGTGTCTCTTGACATGTTGATTTGTGATTGCAGATTAATATTTTTTGAGTTTGATTTTCCAAAAAACAATCTATTATTTGCGCAAAGATAAGAACTTGAAAATTGGCATTTGATGTTGAAGTATTCTTTTATATTTGTGCTCGCAATAAATTATAAATTACAATGGGATTTTTAGATATTATTTTGTGTGCTTTACTGGTATTTGCTTTCTATAAAGGCGTTGTTAACGGTCTTTTTGTCGAATTGGCTTCGCTGATTTCATTAATCCTTGGGATATATTTTGCTATTAAATTTTCTTCTTTCATGAAGAATATCTTAATTGGTTTTGTAAAATGGAATCCCAATACTATTCAGATTGTTGCTTTTATACTTACGTTTATTGTAGTGGTTCTAGTCATTCATCTTTTAGCAAAATTCTTAACAGGCATAGCTAATTTTGCATTTTTAGGATGGTTAAATAAACTTGGTGGAGGCTTTTTTAGAGTACTAAAAACTATTCTGATTGTAAGTATTGTTTTTTCTGTTTTTGAAAAAATAAATTATAATAATTATTTAGCCAAAAAAGAAACGCTTGACAATTCTGTGTTTTACAATCCTATACAAAAAATTGCAGGTTACTTTTTCCCTTCCATTAAAAAAGGATATGAGGAAATGAAGAAGAAAGCTTAGGTATTAAATTAAAGCTTCCAGCCTTTCAAAGGCTGGAAGCTTTGAAAGGCTGGAAGCTTTGGACTTTTACTTTACTTCTTTGATGGAGCTACTTTCTATCCAACCCTCTGATCCATCTGTAAGTTGAATTTTTTTCCATTTCCCAATAACTTCCTCTACATAAACTTTTGTTCCTTCATGTAACAAAAACAATGGTTTCCCACCGTCTCGAGGTTCGCTTTTTACATTAGCCATTTCTGCAAAAATAATTGCCGGTTTCTCCGTATCAAAATATTTTTTTTCAAAAATCGCTGAGGATACTGTTATGAGCATGAGTAAAATTGCTAGAAACATTCCTATAAAAAATAGGCGTTTCCATACTGTGATTTGTAAAAAATAATAACCTATAAAAAATAATAAAAATAATGTTGCTAATCCTATGGTTGCCCATGCCCAAGTGTTGTAATGATAAATTCCTGTAAAGTCACGAACTAATTTAGCAAAGCCAACTTTAGGAATAACTTTGATTTCATCGATGGTTCTTTTATTCGCAAATTTTAAATTATTTTGGCTTTCCTGATCCTTTGGATTCAGCACTAATGCTTTTTCGTAGTAATAAATAGCTGGAGCCACTTTATTTAATTTGTAATAGGTATTGGCTAAATTAAAATAAAGCTCAGCAGAATGTTGATTGCTGTTTAAAACACTTTCATACGCAACAGCGGCATCCGCATAACTCCCTTTTTCATAAAGAGTATTCCCTTTTTCGAAGCCATTTTGAGCAAAGAAAAATTGGGTTGAAAGTAAAAATAGGTATAATATGTTTTTCATTTTATTTCTTTTTGCCACAAAGACTTTATTTCTCTATTTATTTAAATATTCAATTTTAAAAAATAACTTGTATTTACTAAAATGTTAAGACTTAATAGCTAATTCTTTATATCTGTTTTTCTAATTCAGAGATTATTAAAACTGCTTGATCAAAATCATGTTGTATTGTAGCACTTGAGGAAGGCGCATAACGAGCAACCTCGCAGTTTTCTGTCAATACAATAAACGCATTTACGGTTTCTTGATTCGCATTTCGAGACAATAGTAACTCTTGAATATTATCTTTACTCATTTCTGAGGTTTCAATATGTAATTTTGCCTTTAGAAAATTGTGCATTGCTTTCTCTAATGCGATATAGAATAATTCTTTGTTCTTAATTTGTTTTTTGGCTTCTGATAAATATTTTTTAGCCAATTTATTATTCATACGAATTCTATTGCCACTAATATCGCCAGCCAAGGCCTCTTTTTTATTCTTGTATAAAACAATTAATGGTAAAAGTAAAAACGGTATAAACAGTAATAATAAGAATAAATTTGAACCAAAGAAATCATTTTTTTCTATCGCAATCAATTGCGTCTTTTTCTTAATAGAAGAGAAATGTTCAATGTCAGCAATTTTATTTTTATTACCTTTATTTGATGTCGAATCAACAGGAACAGCACCTTCTAGAACATTAATCATTATCTCAGGAGAAGTAATGGTTTTATACGTTTTTGAACTCAAATCGAAATATGAAAACTGCAATGGTTTTACGGGATAATTCCCTTTATACTGTGGAACTATCGTATAACTATCGGATGATTTTCCGTTCATACCAGAAAGTGGAGTACTAATATCTTCGCTATGCACAGCATCATACATTTCTAGCGCATTAGGCACTTCTGGTTTTGGTAAACTAAATAATTTTAAGTTTCCTTTTCCGGTTACACTTACCACTAAATCTAGACTTTCGCCATTTTTTAAGTTGTTTTTAGAAGGCGTTACTTTAAAATCAAAGTTCCCTACAGCACCACTAAAATTATCAGGTTTTCCAGCTTCAGGTAATGGTTTTACATTAATAACCTTAGTTCCGGCCGATACTCTTTTGCTCGTTTCAGTCAGCACCATTCTACCAAACATATCCCTACGATTGGAAGGTAATTGCACATCAATCTCTAATGATAAAGGCTCAATTTTAAGTTTTCCTGATTTCTGTGGATATAAAACTACTTTCTTGAGTACCACGTAGCGATAGTTTTGTCCTCTAAACAATCCTTCCTCCGCTTCAAGTTGTTTAATTTCAATATTTTGACTCCAAAAGTCATTGTATTTTGGCTTGCTTAACTCTCTAAAATTAGAAATTCCAACATTTGCAAAATACAGTTTGTAAATTACCGTTGTAGGTTCGTTTACATACAAATTATCTTTGGATACATCTGCAACCAAATATAGATTTTCATCAGCAGTTATTTGTTGCGTATCATTAGGATCTCTTGGCTGTTCTTGAGCAGCAGTAACGATAATTTTTATAGGCGCTGTTCTATAAATTTGACCATTATATTCTATGGCTGCAGGCTTAATAATAAATGTTCCTTTTTGATTTGGCACTAAAAAATAGGAATATGCTTTTTCAAAAGAGCTTCTTCCGTTTACCCATGATTGGCTCACTTGCTGACTAGGTCCGGCAATAATTCTAAATCCCTCGAATGAAGGTTGTACAAAATTATCGCCATCAACATTCATCATAAAGTCAATACGCAATCTTTCGTTTAAGGCTACTGTAGTTTTACTAACTCGAGCTTCAAATTGAACTTGCGCACTAAGAGAACCGCATACCAATAAGACAATTGCTACTAAATATTTTTTCATTTTCAAAGTATGAGATTGAATTACCAATCCTTTTCTGTTTTAACCGGTTTTCCTTTTACTTTCTGAGCGTTCACTTTATCTTGAACTTTCTTTTCTTCTTTATTCACGGCATTCAAAAGATTTTCTAAGCGCTCTTTAGAAATCCCACCTGGAGTTGGCTTAGGCTCTCCTTTATCATCTTGTTTAGGATCATTTTTCTTTTTATCCTGATCACCTTTGTCGTCCTTCTTATCCTTATCTTGGTCTTTTTTGTCTTTTTCGCCGTCTTTTTTATCCTGCTTCTTGTCTTTGTCTTTATCCTTCTTGTCGTCTTTTTTCTTATCATCCTTTGGAGGATTGTCTTTCAACATTTTTTTTGCTAGAGCATAATTATATCGGGTTTGCTCGTCAGTAGGATCATTTCGCAATGCATTTTTATAAGCTTCCACTGCCTGCGTATAATCTTTCTCATTCATAAAAACATTTCCTAAATTATGAAAGGCGCGATGCTTCTCTTCCCTAGTTTTTGAGTTTTTTAATGCTTTTGCATAAGCAAATTTTGCTTCTGAGGATTGTTTTTGCTTATAAATACTGTTTCCAAGATTGTAAGGCGCAGTTGCTTTATTAGGAAACTTAGAATCTGAAATCCTATAATCTGCCTCAGCGTCTGCAAAATTACTCTCTGCGTATTCCTTATTTGCTTTAGGCAAAACTCGATCTTTCTCTTGCGCATACAATCCAGCAGTTGCCAAACTTGCGAACATAAAAAAAGTCAGTATGATAGTTTTAAATCTTTTCATTTATTGTGTCTATATGCCTAAAAGGAGGTAAACCTTTTAGAAATAATTATTTATTCTCGTTAAATAAATCTAACTTTTTAACCCACTTGGTTTTTCTTTCCAACAGAAAAACATCAGCAAATAACAGCAAAAATGCAAAACCCAGAAACCATTGAAATTGCGATTGAAAATCAGCCATTTCAGTAGCTTCAAATTCTGTCTTTTGAATTTTATCTAAAGTAGCTTTGATGTATTCTAAAACCTCTTTAGTATTATTCCCGTTTACATAACCTCCTTTAGTCGCTTTTGCAATGGCTTCTAAACTCGCTCTGTTCATCTTGGTAATGACCACTTCATTATTGTTGTCTTTTTGGAAACCTTGAACTACACCATTACTCTTCAACGGAATCGTAGCCCCTTTTTCAGTTCCTATACTTATTGTAATAATTTTTAATCCTGCTTTGTTGGCTTCTTCGGCTGCCGCTTGCGCATCGTCAGAATGATCTTCTCCATCCGAAATCAAAACTAATAATTTACTTGTTTTACTTTTTTCATCAAAATAAGTGATCGCCAGTCGTATGGCATCATCTAGAGATGTTCCTTGCGACGAAACCATTTCGGTATTCATACTTTGCAAAAACATTTTAGCCACACTATAATCACTTGTAATAGGCAACACTGGGAAAGCACTTCCTGCATAGGCGACTATCCCTATTCTATCACTTCCTAATTGATTGATAATTTGGGAAACAATTTGTTTACTCTTGTCTAATCTATTGGGCGCAACATCTTCAGCAAGCATACTCTTAGAAACGTCCATTGCAAAAACAATGTCGATTCCTTCTCGCTTTACCGTTTCCATTTTAGTACCAATCTTTGGATTAACCAAAGCAATAATTAGTGCTAATAAAGCCACAACAAAAACTACTAATTTCAATACGGGCTTAAAAACCGAACTCTCCGGACTCAATTTTTTCACCATTTCTAAATCTCCAAACTCTCGTTTCTTTTTTCTTTTCCAATATAAATTAGCAAGAAAAACTAACACGATAAGCGGTAGTATAAAAAGGAGATACAAATATTTTTTTTCGTCTAATTCCATATTCTTTAACCACAATGGTCACAAAGTTTTTCACAAAGTGCACCAAATTTATGTGCATTTATAAAGTTCCATTAATTACTCTTCTAACACCATTCTTTAATAAACTGACATTAAAATTGATCAACAATCCTAATTTACAATTTGATAATTTTAAATAAGTCAACAACTGAGCTAAATGCACATCAGTGAGCGCCTCGACAGATTTTATTTCAACAATAAATTTATCTTCAATAATAATATCAATTCTATAACCAACATCTAATCTAACTTCTTCATAGACCAGCGGTAATTGTTTTTGTTTTTCAACTTTTAAACCTGACTTCTTAAGTTCGTAAAATAAACATTCCTCATATGCACTCTCTAATAAACCAGGGCCTAAAACTTTATGAATTTTTAATGCACTTTCAAAAACAATTTTTGATATCTCATTTTCATCCATATTAAATATAATTTATTTTAAACTTAGTGACCACAGTGCCTTCCTTGTAAACCTTGTGTTTAAAAGTTAAATAAAACTTCTAAAAACTGTTTTTCTCAACCCAAATTCAGCCAATAATAAAAAACCAGCAAGCCAAACAAAAGCTCTGTATTTTTCATCATAATCATAAAATTTTAATTCTTCTATTTCAGTAGTTTCCAGTTTATTGATAGAAGCATAAATCTCTGCTAACTTAGAATTACTCGTTGCTCTAAAATATTTTCCATCGGTTTTGGCCGCAATATTTTTCATCAATTGTTCGTCAATTTCAACCTTCATGTTTTGAAATAAAAACTGTCCATTCGGCGCAACAGCATAAGGAGACATTGCCATACCGTTAGTTCCAATTCCGATGGTATATACTTTAATCCCGTATTGTTTTGCAATATCTGCCGCTGTTTCTGGCTCAATAAATCCAGCGTTATTGACACCGTCTGTCAACAGAATTATCACTTTACTTTTTGCCTTACTATCTTTCAATCGGTTCACAGCAGTGGCTAATCCCATTCCAATTCCTGTTCCATCTTGCAAAACATTATCGTACTTGATGGTTTTGATAGCCTCCAGAATAATTGGTTTATCGCTGGTTACTGGTGTTTTTGTGTAAGCTTCTGATGCATAAATAACTAATCCTATTCTATCATTTGGTCGTTCTTCTACAAAGTCGGCTGCCACTTTTTTAAGCGCTTCGAGTCGGTTTGGCTTTAAATCTTTAGCCAGCATACTTCCTGACACGTCAATTGCCATTACAATATCAATTCCTTTTGTGGTTTTAGTTTTGTTACTCACATCCACCGTTCTTGGTCTTGCTAAGGCAATAATTAAAGAACACAATGCAACAATTCTAAAGCCGTTTAAAATTGGTTTTAATTTCGTTAAAGTAGATTCTGATCCTTTAAAACCCTGCAAAGAACTTATTTTTAAAGTTGCTGTTTGCTCGTTCTTTTTCCAAAACAACCAAAAAACGGCTACAGGAATGAGTAGAAATAACCAAAAAAATTCTGGGTTCAAAAAAGTTATTTTATCCATTATTTAGTTACTTGTTTTAATTCAACCGAGTTCAAAACTCTTTCTGAAATTTCATTACCGTATTTATCTCCTTCTTCATGCATTAATATTATTTGCTGTAATCCACCTTCTTGACTAAACAACAAAGCTTCATAATATAATTTAGCACTCGATTTTGTCAAAGCATCCATTTGCGAAAAAGTCCCATAGGCTTTTACACCTTTTACACCTTCTTTGGTTTCAAATTCTTCCTGCTTCACAATCATGTTTTGAGCACCTTGCGATTCTAATGATTGTAAAATTCCATCCATTGATTTAGTCAAATCGATTTCTGTTTCTTGCTTGAATTTTAAGGTCGAAACCATTAAATAAAAATGATCTAAAACACTTCCGTAAGCAAAAGATTGCATTTCTTTGATCAAAGCCATACCTTCTTTTGGCAAAGTTTTGGTCAAGTCTACTCTTTTTAACACTTTTGGAGTTTCAATTACAACTCCTGGATTTCCGTATTCACTTTTAACCCATTCTGCTTCTAATAACTCTTTTGTAGGATGTCCCAGTAAATTATCTTTGACATAATCAAATCCCTTGGTAGCAATTAAAAAAATCGTTGTAGCCAATAGCAAAAACAGCACTGAAGCCACTGCCGTAATAATTCGCTTTTTACGCTGCTTTTGTAATTGAATTTGGATCTGTTTTTGTCTTTGAGCTTCATTCAATAAGGTATCTTCCTCAACTTCTACCGCTACTGGAATCGATTTATCTAAAGTTAAAATTACTTTTTGAATTTTATTTCGATCCTCAGTGATTTCAAAATCCAATGGTTTTGATTTGGCAAACTTTACTAAATCGGCTTGTTTTAAGACGCGCTCTAAGTTTTCAATAATTTCCTGCGAAAGCGTCATTTTCTTTTTGACAGAAGCAGCTCTAAGTCCTTGAATCAATTCGGAAGTCGTACTTTCCATTGCTGGAATTTCAATCGCCTCTTCGATGTAATTCCTGGCAATATCGGTTAACTCACTATAATAGGCTTTGACTTCTCCTTTTTGCCACAATTCTTTTTTCTCCAAAGTATCTAGCAAAGTAGTGGCTTTCTCTATTGGTGTTTTTATGATGGCTTCTTGTA
This sequence comes from Flavobacterium flabelliforme, assembly GCF_017948675.1. Lineage (GTDB taxonomy): Bacteria > Bacteroidota > Bacteroidia > Flavobacteriales > Flavobacteriaceae > Flavobacterium > Flavobacterium pygoscelis. Next base: position 1,297,072 of record NZ_JAGFBU010000001.1, on the reverse strand, counting down.
ATTTTTTCTCTTGGCGTTTTTTAAGGAACCAATAAATAAAAGCACCAATTCCAATAATTAACGCAATGATTAAAAGGTATTTCCACCAGTTTCCAATAGGATTTTCAGCAGGAGCGATATCCTTGATGTCAAACATTTTTTGTTTTAGAGTATCCACTTGAACATTAGCAACCTCAACCAAAAGCGAATCCGTCATAAACGGTTTGCTATCGATAAAGATTTTGATGCTTGGAACAACATAGCGCCCAGAATCAAACTGAGTCAGTCCGTATTTTTTGATTAATTCATAACGCCCATCAATCTTAGCGGTATCAACAGGATACGAACGAATAACCTCTAAAGCACCCACATTTTTTAATTTTGGAAAAATAACTTTAGACGATGGATCAACCGTTGTTTTTATTGAAAGTTTAAACTCCGCACCAATTTTATTTTTAAGCGTATCAATACTTGTAACCACTTGTTTTTGTTGCGCAAAAACAGCCGTGGAAAGCAGTAGAAATAATAAATATATTTGTTTTTTCATCTTCTTATTTTTTCCTATCCACTCCCAACGCTTCAGGACTTTCCGAAGAAAAGGGAGGCGAATGCGAAATGTATTTCTGTCTCATATTCTACTCCAAACTCCTCCCCTTCGGGGAGGTCGGGAGGGGATTTATCTCGATTTAAAATAGCTTAATAATTTCGTCACATAACTTTCGTCAACTCTTGTGTTTACAACACCTGATCCTGATTTACTAAAAGTGTCCTTAAAATAGTTCAGCTTTTCATGATATAATTTTTCGTAATTCATTCGAACTGATTTCGAACCTGTATTTACCAATTGAATTTCGCCCGTTTCAGCGTCAAGCATAGAAACCATTCCTAAATCTGGCATTTTTTCTTCTCGAATATCGTATACTCGAATTCCAGTTATATCGTGTTTCTTCGCAGCAATCTTTAAAGTATTTTCGTAATTCTCGGACATAAAATCTGAAATTACAAATACAATCGCTTTCTTTTTTTGAGTTCCCGATAAGAATTTTAGTGCTTGTGCAATATCGGTTTTGTGACTTTTAGGTTGAAATTCAATTAATTCCCTAATAATACGAAGTACGTGAGATCTTCCTTTTTTTGGCGGAATGTACAACTCGATTTCATCTGAAAACAAAATCAAACCTATTTTATCATTATTTTGAGTGGCAGAAAATGCCATTGTTGCTGCAATTTCTGTAACAATATCTTTTTTAAACTGATTTTTAGAACCAAAACTTTCAGATCCTGAAATATCGACCATCAACATCATGGTTAATTCTCGCTCTTCTTCAAAAACTTTTACATGAGCTTCATTGTAACGCGCAGTAACATTCCAATCAATTGCACGAATATCATCTCCATATTGATATTGTCGTACTTCGCTGAAGGTCATTCCTCGTCCTTTAAACGAAGTATGATATTCCCCAGAAAAGATGTGATCGCTCAATCTTCGGGTTTTGATTTCTATTTTACGTACTTTTTTTAAAAGCTCTTTTGTATCCATGTTTTTTATTGCCACAAAGGCGTCAAGGCGCTAAGTTTTTTTCAAAGCTCTTTTATATCCATTTGATTGGTGATTAACAACTGATGATTTCAGATCTAAAAATCTTGCATCATAAATCTGAAATCTTAGGGAACTTCAACTTCGTTTACGATTTTGTTTATGATGTCTACAGACGTTATGTTTTCAGCCTCTGCTTCATAAGTGATTCCAATTCTGTGACGCAATACATCATGCACTACAGCGCGAACATCTTCCGGGATTACATAACCACGACGCTTGATAAATGCATAACATTTTGCCGCGTTGGCTAAGTTGATACTTCCACGAGGTGAAGCTCCAAAACTGATTAATGGTTTTAATTCGGCTAACTTATATTGCTCTGGATAACGTGTTGCAAAAACAATATCTAATATGTATTTTTCTATTTTTTCATCCATATACACTTCACGAACCGCTTCTTGAGCTCGTAAAATTTGCTCTACAGAAACTACAGCATTTACTTTTTCGTAACTTCCTTTTAAGTTTTGGCGAATTACTAAACGCTCGTCTTCCATTTTTGGATAGTCAATCACTGTTTTTAGCATAAAACGATCGACTTGTGCCTCCGGAAGTTGATAGGTTCCTTCTTGCTCCACAGGGTTTTGAGTAGCAAGAACTAAAAATGGTCGGTCTAACTTGAATGTCGTATCACCAATAGTCACTTGTTTTTCCTGCATCGCCTCTAATAAAGCTGATTGCACTTTAGCAGGCGCACGGTTAATCTCATCGGCAAGTACAAAGTTGGCAAAAATAGGTCCTTTTTTTATAGAAAATTCATTTGACTTGATATTGTAAATCATAGTTCCTACAACATCTGCTGGCAATAAATCTGGTGTAAATTGGATTCTACTGAACGATCCTTGCACGGCTTGCGAAAGCGTATTAATCGCCAATGTTTTTGCCAATCCCGGAACTCCTTCTAATAAAATATGTCCTTGACCTAAAAGTCCGATTAACAAACGCTCCACCATGTGCTTTTGACCCACAATGACTTTGTTCATTTCCATGGTGAGAAGGTCTATAAAAGCACTTTCTCTTTCAATTTTTTCATTGATTGCTCTGATGTCTAAAGTAGCCGTATTTTGTTCCATTTTATTATTTTTAAAACCTTGAATTTAATGCCTTTGTTTTGAAGGTGCAAATTGAATTTTTTTTTAGAGGTAAGATGTTAAAAAATGGTTAAAACTTCAGTAAATACCTTAATTTTAAGGATGAATTATGATACAATTTTTATATTTTTAAGAACTTTGAAAAATAAACTTTGAATTAGAGAATTTACGTATTCAACAAAAAATAAAAACAATGAGCAAAACAAATTTATCACCCGTTATAGCTGGTGTCATGAATTGGGGAATTTGGGATAAAAAACTAAATACCAAAGAAATGGAGAATATGATTCATGTGTGTTTAGAAAATAAAGTAACCACTTTTGATCATGCAGATACTTATGGCGATTATACAACCGAATCTGATTTTGGAAAAGCACTTGCTTCCAGCAAAATTGCAAGAGAAAAAATGCAACTAATCTCTAAATGCGGCGTGCAATTAGTAACAGAAAGTCGCCAAAATACGATTAGACATTATGACTATTCTAAAGAATATATCATTTCTTCGGCTGAGAATTCATTAAAAAATTTACAAACCGATTATCTAGACGTTCTTTTACTACACCGACCAAGTCCTTTGATGGAAGCGGATGAAATTGCAGAAGCTGTTTTGAAATTAAAATCAGATGGGAAAATAATCGATTTTGGATTGGCAAGTTTTACTGCTTCGCAAACAGAATTGATTCGTCAAAAAACGGAAATTAGTTACAATCAAGTTCAATTTTCGGCAACTAACTTTAAACCGATGGTTGACGGAAGTTTTGATTATATGCAGATGAATAACATTCGTCCGCTTTCCGGAAATCCTTTAGGTTCTGTATTTAGAGAGGATAATTCACAAACTCGTAGATTAAAAAAACTATTGGTTACCTTAATGGAAAAATACCATTTAGGTTCAGATTCCATCTTGATCGCTTGGATTTTACAACATCCGGCAAAAATAATTCCTATTGCAGGAACAGTAAATGTGGCACGTATTCAATCGTTAAAAAAAGCAGTAGAATTAAAATTAGACAAAGAAGACTGGTTTGCGATTTGGACTGCAAGCATGGGCGAAGATGTAGCGTAATTTTTTTTTACAATTGACACGGATTTCTCGGAGTTTCACAGCTCTATTTTTAACGAATTAGTGTTAATGAATAAAGGTTTGCGTGAGGGATTGCAGTGGAGCTCTTTATTTATTTTTTCTCGTTTTTGGACGAGAAAAAATAAATAAAAGCGGGAACGGAAAGCCCGACCTAAAGTTACGAGGAGGAATGACGACGAAATTTTAGGTCACGCCCAAATAAAAGTAGGACTAATTTTAGCATGAAATAAAAAATAAAAAAATGAGTAAAATAGCTTTAGTAACTGGTGCTAGCAGCGGAATTGGGAAAGCAACTGCGCAAATATTAGCCAAAAATAACTACAAAATTATTCTGTGTGGTCGCCGTGAAGATCGTTTATTAGAATTGAAAAAGGAATTGTCCGCGTTTACAGAAGTCTACACTTTATCCTTTGATGTTCGAGATAAAAAAGCAGTTTTTGACAGCATTAATTCCTTGCCAGAAGCATTTTCTAAAATTGATGTTTTGATTAATAATGCCGGAAATGCACATGGTTTGGATTCAATTCAGAATGGAGATTTAGACGATTGGGATGCAATGATCGACATTAATGTAAAAGGACTTTTATATGTTTCGAAAGCTATAATCCCGAAAATGATTGCGCAAAAATCAGGTCATATTATTAACATTGGTTCGATTGCTGGAAAAGAAGTGTACCCAAATGGCAACGTTTACTGCGCCTCTAAACATGCTGTTGACGCATTAAATCAGGCGATGCGAATTGACTTGAATCCTTTTGGAATTCGCGTTGGTGGAATTCATCCGGGAGCAGTTGAAACAGAGTTTAGCGAAGTGCGTTTTAAAGGAGATTCGGAAAGAGCGTCCAATGTTTACAAAGGTTTTGAGCCGTTGCGAGCTGAAGATATTGCTGATATTATTCATTTTGTAGTTTCTAGACCGTATCATGTAAATATTGCTGATTTGATTGTACTTCCTACTGCGCAAGCCTCGGCGACGGTGATGAATAAATCTTAATAAAAGTGAACCGCAGATTATAAAGTGAAAATAAATCTGCGAATCTGCGGTAATTTTTATAACGTGTTTTAAAAAAAGAATTCAATGATCAACAAACGCATTCTTATAAAAAATCTTCTCGCTCATAATGACGAGAGCAGTTTTTTTGATAAAAAGCGGCAGTTGAATTTACATTCGCAAGAAGGAAAAGCTAAGTTTTTGAAACATATTTGCGCCTTATCAAATTCGAATCCCACAAACAATTCCTATATAATTGTTGGCGTCGAGGATCAAGATAATACAATTGTAGGAGATGATTTTTTTGACGACAGCCGAATTCAGAATTTAGTAAATGCGTATCTAGAAAATCCTCCGAAAATACAATATGAGAATATCCCTTTTCCAAATTTACCCAAGGATAAAGTAATTGGATTGGTTACTATAAGTCCAAAAAGCAATACGTCACATTTTAAAAAAGGGATTTATACCATTCCAATTTACAGTGTTTATATGCGTCAAGGCAGCAATACCATGCCAGTTATTGGTAAAATTGAAAAAAATTACCAAAATACAGAAACTGTTTTAGGTATCGAGAATAATTCTAGAAATAGTATTGCTTATACGCTTGATGGTGTAATTGATTTCTTGAATTTTCGGCACAAAGACATGGCGCCGAAATATAAAGTATTTAAAGAATTATTTGTAATTTGTTGGGCAGGGATTCCTAAAAGATCGCGCGACAAAACCTATTTATCGCGCGTAGATATTGAACTCATTAATGAACAGATTAAGTTATTTTACTCCGCTCAAGATGTGGTTGAAATTACTTATGATGAGGATAGCTTTACTATTATAGAATATGTTCCTTTGGGATTAAATGACAAAACAAGTTATTATCCGTTAGAAAAACAGACGATTCATTTTCAAGATAATGGGTATTACAAAATTGATAGAGTAATGCTTTTTGAACCACCGAAATTCAATAAAAAAATGCTGTTTCATATTTACAATTCAAACATTGCTTTGTTGAACAAATTACAAAAAGGGCATTCATTATCCAATCAAGAACAAAAAGATTTAGAGAACTTACCCTCAACCTTTATGATTTGTTACCTTAACGGTTTTGATGATGCAAAACAAAAACTGATAGATGCAAAAGCATTATTGAAGCCATTCTTATCCGTATACCTATCGTTTAAAGAAGCGTTACGTATTTTAAGAAAAATGAAGTATGATGTACAATAGATAGAAACTCCTCCTATTTTAGAAAGAATGAACATTTAAAATAATAAATAATTTTTGGTTTTATAAATTCTAAAATAAAGAAATTACTGCTTTTAAAACCAAAGAAATCATTTTAGCTAAAAGTAAGGATAGAGAAAGAAACGTACTCATCTTGAACAAATTTAAATTATTTTTTGTAAAGTTAATTTTAAAAATACTCAAAAACAATCCCCTAAATTAGTGATATTTAACCCTAATTAAAAAATAATTTACAATTGGAATTTGAGTTTAACTAGATTGTATTTTATGTTCACCTTATTGTAATTAATTTTTAAAATATATATTAAAAACACACTGTTTCAGGACTGTTTTACTTATTTTTATAAATTGAAAAATAGCATTTCCTTTATGCTATTTTTACATTATTAAAAAGACAAAATAGGACATGAGAACACTTGTTATAGGCGATATCCACGGTGGCTTGAGAGCGCTTCACCAAATTATGGAAAGAGCTAAAGTTACTAAAAATGACACTTTGATTTTTTTGGGGGATTATGTTGATGGCTGGAGTCAATCTCCACAAGTCATCGATTTCCTTATTGCATTAAAAACAAAGCAAAACTGCATCTGCATTCGTGGGAATCATGACGATTTATTATTGGAGTGGCTTGATGAAAGTAAAGATAATTTGTTATGGTATAAACATGGTGGAGAAGCCACCGTAACTGCTTATGAATCTGTTAGTTTAATAACCAAAAAAAAGCATATCGAATTCTTAAAATCACTTCATAATTTTTTCTTAGATGAGCAAGGTCGTTTGTTTGTTCATGCTGGCTTTACTAATATGAATGGTATTGAATATGAGTATTTTCCGAACCAATTTTATTGGGATAGAACTTTATGGGAAACGGCTTTGTCACTTGATAATAGAATGAATTTAGACCACCCATTCTACCCAAAACGTTTTACACTTTATAATGAGATTTATATTGGTCATACTCCTGTTACCCGAATTGGAGAAACAACTCCTGTTCAAAAAGCAAATATATGGAATGTAGATACTGGAGCAGCTTTTAAAGGTCCGTTGACCATTATGGATGTTGATACTAAAGAATTTTGGCAGAGTGAACCCTTACATCAATTATATTTTGATGAGAAAGGAAGAAATTAGATTAATTGAACTAATTTTACGTCAAATTTAAAATTGAAGAGTATGAAAAAGACTATTACATTAGCGTTACTATTCACTATCGGTCTTATAAATGCACAAGCATTTAAAGGAAATGGAGATGTGAAATTTGATATTGGAGCAAACATTCAAAACGGAGGATCTGGAATTAGAGTCTCTACAGATTTTGGTCTTGGAGAAAACATGTCTTTTGGATTCGTTACTTCTTATTTATTATCTGTTTCTAAAGATGAATTAGACAACACGCCGTCTTTTGGAGATAGAGTAGATGTTAAAGGTCGTTTTAATGCGAACTTAGGGAATGTATTTCAATTAGATCCAAAAATGGATATTTATCCAGGATTAGATTTAGGGTTAAGAAATTTTGGAGCACATTTAGGTTTCCGTTATTTCTTTACAGAAGGTTTTGGTATTTTTACAGAAGCAGGAATTCCAATTGCAAGTTACAAAACAAATCCTGTTGGGTTTGATCGATTAAACAACCAATTTGTATTTAACATTGGTGCTTCTTTTAATTTATAGTTTTATTACAACATAAATTTCACAAAGTAGTAAGTATAAAAAAAGGCAATTTGAAAATTTCAAATTGCCTTTTTTAGTATTTTATTTTAGACTACAAATCAAATTTGATTCCTTGTGCCAATGGCAACTGTGTACCGTAATTGATTGTATTGGTTTGTCTTCTCATATACGCTTTCCAAGCATCCGATCCAGACTCGCGGCCACCACCAGTTTCTTTTTCTCCACCAAATGCACCACCAATTTCTGCTCCAGAAGTTCCAATATTTACATTGGCAATTCCGCAATCAGAACCCGATTGAGATAGGAACAATTCCATTTCTCTCATGCTATTGGTAAAGATAGAAGAAGAAAGTCCTTGTGGAACTCCATTTTGCATTGCAATTGCTTCTTCGATTGTGCTGTATTTCATTACATATAAAATAGGTGCAAAGGTTTCAGTTTGAACAATGTCAAAATGATTGGCCGCTTCAATGATACATGGTCTTACATAACAACCACTTTCGTAACCTTCACCTTCTACTAAACCACCTTCTACAATAATTTTTCCACCTTCTTTTTTAGCCGCTTCAATAGCTTCTAAATAATCTTTCACAGCACCTTTGTCAATTAGCGGTCCAACGTGATTATTTTCGTCTAATGGATTTCCAATTTGTAACTGACCGTAAGCATTTTTCAAAACACTAATCGTTTTGTCATACACACTTTCGTGAATAATTAAACGTCTCGTAGAGGTACAACGTTGTCCGGCAGTTCCAACTGCACCAAAAACAGCACCTACTAAAACCATACTAATATCTGCATGTTCTGAAACTATAATTGCATTGTTTCCTCCTAATTCAAGAATGGTGTTTCCAAAACGTTCCGCCACAGTTTTTGATACGTGACGACCAATTCTAGTTGATCCAGTAAAAGAAACTAAAGAAATTCTTTTGTCATTATTGATTAAATCACCTGACTCATTTCCTGTTACTAAACAGCTAACTCCTTCTGGTACATTATTTCTTTTAAGAACAGTTTTGATTATGTTTTGACAAGCAATACCACATAAAGGCACTTTTGAACTTGGTTTCCAAATAGCAACATCACCACAAACCCAAGCAATCATAGCGTTCCAACTCCAAACCGCTACTGGAAAGTTGAAGGCAGAGATAATTCCAACGGTTCCTATTGGATGGTATTGTTCGTACATTCTGTGTAAAGGTCTTTCAGAGTGCATCGTTAATCCGTAAAGTTGACGAGATAATCCTACTGCAAAATCGCAGATATCAATCATTTCCTGAACTTCTCCGTATCCTTCTTGAAGACTTTTTCCCATTTCATAAGAAACAAGTTTTCCAAGAGGTTCTTTAAATTTTCTTAATTCATCCCCCATCTGACGAACGATATCCCCTCTTTTTGGAGCTGGAATCATACGCCATTCTAAAAAAGCTTCTGATGCTTTTTGCATTGCTTTTTCATAATCTTCTTTTGAAGAAGTTTTTACTTTTCCAATTAAAGCGCCGTCTGCTGGCGAATAACTTTCGATGATTTTTCCGTTGGCAAAATTAGATTCACCTGTAGATGTTCCTTCATTTATGGCTTCAATCCCTAATTGCTTAAGGGCTTCTTTGATTCCGAATTGATCTGCTATTGTTATCATTGTAACTTTTTTATTAAAAATTGTTATATTTTTATACAAACATACCGATTTAAGGTGAAATAATAATCAGTATTATTTTTATTTTCCTCTATAAGTAAAGGAAATTTAAAATGCTTTTTTTTTAAATTATACTTCAATTGCCCATGGAATTTAGCTTACCATTGTTCTGTTCTGGAATTAGAATTTACTGTTTTTCTATGGATGATTTCTAGCCCTGATAGTAGCGGCATCCTTTTATCTCGTTCTTTAGAGATAAAAGATACAGCGGATAGCAGGAATAGCTATAAAAAAAATTAGAACTTAATTAAACAAACTTAGGATCTGTTTCCATGATAGTTTCACATTTGGAGCACGTTCTCAACTTTTCTGAGCTATAAAAATGCTTGAAATGTGGTAAGAAATCTTTTTCGATATCGTGCAACTCAAAATAAACTTCGTGTAATTTATGATTGCAATTATCGCAAAACCATAATAATCCATCTGTATATCCTAAACCTGCTCTTTTGCGCTCAATTACCAAACCAATTGAACCTTCGGAACGGACAGGCGAATGTGGAGTTTTGGCTGGATGCAAGTACATATCTCCCGCATGAAGTTCCATTTCTCGGCGTTCTCCGTTATCTTGAACAATTACTTTTATAGAGCCTTCTAGCTGATAAAACAACTCTTCGGTTTCATTATAATGATAATCTTTACGGGCATTTGGCCCCGCAACTACCATAATGATATAGTCTCCAGAATCCGTATATAAGTTTTTATTTCCAACAGGAGGTTTTAGTAGTTCCCGGTTTTCTTCAATCCATTTACTGAGGTTGAAGGGTTTTGCTATTGCCATTTTTTTTGTTTTAAACGTAAAGTTATGAAATAATAAAACTATTTTTTTTCTTTGATCAAATAAATATAGACTGGGAAATGGTCGCTAAAACCAATTTCGGTGGTTGAATGTCGCAACGGATATCCTTTGTATTGACCACTATTTTGAATCAAAAAGGGTTTATTGTAAATTCCTGCTTTCCAATACCTAAAACTAGAATAATCGGTTTGAATTAGAGTCTCGGAAACCATTATTTGATCAAAAATATCCCATGCATCGCGGTACGCAATAGTTCCCATTCCGTTTTTAGCCATTTCTTCAAATGGATTGTAGATTCCAAATTCCTTAACTTCTGCTTTTTTTGCTTTGGCTCCAAGAGCAATTTTGACGCTTTTGTTATACGGCCCATCATTAAGATCACCCATGGTAATCACTTTTGCTTTTGGATTTATACGTTGCAGTGAATCGATTATTTTTCTATTTAATGCACCTGCAGCTTCTCTAAACGGACTTGACTTTTTTTCACCTCCAGAACGAGACGGCCAGTGATTGACAATAATGTTAATTTCTTCACCATCTAAAAACCCTGTTACTAATAATTGATCCCGAGTATACACCCTATAATTCTTTGGACTCACTTGCAACTCATCATCCGTAATATCTTGTGGATTAATTTTGATTTCTTCCTTTCTGGAAATCTCTTTCTTATAAATGTACAATGGAATGTTTATGGAACTTGTAGGCTTGAATTTATTTTTTCGATACAATAACGCCACATCAATTCCGCGTTTGTCTGGTGAGTCAAAATGAATAATTCCGTAGTCTTTCTCGATCAGTTGGGGTTGTTTTACCAAGTCTTCAAGAACGTTTCTATTTTCGATTTCGCATCCACCAATAAAAGTGGGAGCATCTGTATTTTCAGAAGAGCCGATTTCAGCTAAAACACGAGCTAAATTACTTAATTTCTTTTGGTATTTATCAACACTCCAACGTTGTAAACCCGTTGGTGTCCACTCTTCATCAAAAGTTTCTGGATCATCAATAGTATCAAAAAGATTTTCAAAGTTGTAGAATGCTACTGTGTGAATGATGTATTTCTTGGGTTGCGCATGACTATTTGTGAATGCAAAACATAAAATAAGAAAAGGAATCCAAAATAGTATTCTCATAAATTTAATTATTACAATCATTAATTCGATTTCAAATGAATCAGTTACGAGTAAAAATAGTCAATTGGAATTGGAACTTAAAATTATTTTGGAATTGTCTATCTTTGTTTCTACAATAAAACCGCTTTATTATTCTATTTTTTCAATAAAACACAAAGCATGCTTCATAAAAAAACTCACATTACAATACGCAACCCTTTTATATATCAATTAATTTTTATTCTTTTTATTTTACAATCTTTTAATAGTCAAGCCCAAAAACAGATGATTACACCACCAAAATTACAAAAAGGAGATACGGTAGCTATTTTGGCAACAGCCAGAAAAAATATAGATGATAATTTAAAACCCGCAATTGATTTATTAAAAAGCTGGGGACTTAATGTAGTAATTGGTAGTACAATTGGCTTAGACAATAAACAATTGGCAGGGACGGATGCAGAACGAGCTGCTGATTTTCAGCAACAGATGGACGATCCAAATATAAAAGCAATTTGGTGTGTAAAAGGGGGTTATGGCACAGTTAGAATCATTGATTTACTAGATTTTACAAAGTTTAAACAGCAGCCAAAATGGCTTATAGGTTTTAGCGATGTTACAGCTTTACACAATCATTTGAATACGATGGGATTTAAATCTATTCATGGTATTATGCCAGTAACTGTTGCGAGAGCAACACCCGCAGCCATCGAAACTTTACGAACTGCTTTATTTGGAGGAAAGCTAAGTTATGAGGTACAACCTTTTGCCATGAACAGACTTGGCAAAGCTTCAGGAGAATTAGTTGGCGGAAATTTATCTATTTTATACAGCCTTTTTGGCTCTCCATCAGCCATTGATTGTTCTGATAAAATTTTATTTATAGAAGATTTAGATGAATATTTATATCATATAGATCGAATGATGATGAACTTAAAGCGCAATGGTTGTTTAGAAAGTATCAAAGGAATTATTGTAGGATCGATGACAAAAATGAAAGATAACGACATTCCTTGGGGGAAAAATGCTGTTGAAATTATTGATGATGTTACCAAAAAATACAATATTCCAGTGTTATATAATTTTCCTGCAGGACACATTCAAGACAATAGAGCCTTGATTTTAGGGAATAAAGTGAGTCTTGAAGTAAATAATAAATTGAGTACTGTGGTATTTGAATAGCTACGATTTACATTTCAGATTGCTGATTAACGATTTCAGATTTTATAATAGAAACATCATTAATTGATTTTTAGATTGCGTATTTTAGATTAATTACGAATGATTTCTTTAATTAATTTTTGATTGAACACTAACAACTGAAACTGTAAACTGAAATAAATGGCTGAACACAACGAACTTGGTAAATTAGGGGAAGAAATGGCTGTTGAATTTTTAACCAAAGAAGGCTACACAATTTTAGAAACCAATTGGACTTTTCAAAAAGCAGAGATTGATATTATTGCACAAAAAGAAAATATACTTGCCATAGTCGAAGTTAAAACGAGATCATCCTTAGATTTTGGTCTCCCACAAGACTTTGTTAAACCCAAAAAAATACAACTTCTCGTTAAAGCTGTTGATGCTTTTGTAAACCAAAAAAATATCGACCTCGAAGTTCGTTTCGATATCATTGCCATTCACAAAGAAGACAAATCTTTTGTTATTGAGCATCTTATCGATGCTTTTTATTACTTTTAAAGGCTTTTGCTAATGTTATATTTGTAACAAATTGTTTTTTTATTTACATTTGCATTTTGTTTCACTTCGGAGCAAAAGCATTTTTACTTTAAATAAAAAAATAGTTCCTTATGAAAACGGTATCTTCCATTGTAGAAAACTACATTAAAACCAAGCCTTTTTTATTGAATGCCTTATCACTTGGTATTATCAATTTGACCTCATTATCAAGAAATATAATGACCGAATTGGAAAATGATTTTGGCAAAGAAGTAAAACAAGGCGCTGTTGTAATGGCTTTAAAAAGACTTACAGAAGAACTAGATTTTCGATTAAATCATAAAATTAATAAAGTCATCAAAAACATCGGAGAAATAACCGTTCGTTCTGCCTTGACTGATTATACCTTTGCCGCATCCGATACTGTTTTGAACAAACAAGCCGATTTAATTACAGATATTAACTCTTTTCCTGACATTTTTTACACTTCTTCAAGAGGAGTAAATGAAACCAACATTGTCGTAAGCAATAGCGTTAATCATTTGGTTGACAAACACTTTGCTGGTGAAAAATTGATTCAAAAACTGGACAATCTAGCCTCGATAACGGTAAAATTACCTAAAGAAAATATTGTTGTCCCTGGTATTTATTACTTCATTTTTCAGCGTTTGGCTTGGGAAGGAATTATAATAAACGAGGTTATTTCCACTTCTAATGAGTTTACGATTTTAGTGAGTGAAGAGCAAGTTGATGTGGCATTTAAAGTGATAAAGGATTTGAAGAATTAATGACATTTAATTATAAAGCTTCCAGCCTTTGAAAGGCTGGAAGCTTTCGAAAAATAAACTCTTATGAATCCAATTCCTCTAGAAAACGGTAGATATTATCACATTTATAATAGAGGCAATAATGGTATTGATTTGTTTTTTGAAACCGAAAATTACAATCATTTTTTAAGATTGTACACAAAATACATTGATCCAATAGCAGAAACTTATGCTTGGTGTTTAATGAGGAATCATTTCCATATTCTGGTTTATATAAAAGAAATCGACGAAATTGATGTTTCAACATTAGAATATTCCTCTACTGATAAACCGAAAGCCATAAGCGCTTCAAAACAGTTTTCGAACTTATTTAATGCTTATACCTTGGCAATGAATAAACGATATAAAAGAACTGGTAGTTTATTTGAGAAAAATTTTAGGAGAAAATTAGTTAGTTCTGATGCTTATTTCCAAAAACTTATTTTTTATATTCATAATAATCCTGTGCATCATAAGTTTACAGAAACGATAATTGAATATCCTTGGACTTCGTACGGTACTGTTATATCAAAAAAAACAACCAAATTACAAAGAGAAAAAGTAATTGAAACTTTTCATGATTTGGAAAACTTTATTTATTGTCATAGTATTGATCAGGATTTAGGTGAAATCGAAGATTTGATTATAGAATAAATAAATTTAAAGCTTCCAGCCTTAGAAAGGCTGGAAGCTTTAAACACTAAATTATTATTTCCCTCCCAACATTTCCATATATTCTAAAGCAGTCCTTGTATTCTTAACATTTTCAAAAGTTAACAAAAGCTTTAAACCTGTTGGGGTTTCTTTTTCTTTTATTTTACAAATTGCACTATTCTTTTGAACGAATTGTAACATATTAGTAAATCGCTTCGATTGGTAATAATCGGATTGCTGATCGGATACAAAATAACCAATCATTTTTCCTTTCTTCATTACTAATTTCTCAATTCCTAATCGAGTTGCGATCCATTTGATGCGAATACTATTCATCAAAGCTTTTGCTCGTGGAGGCATCGGACCAAAACGGTCAATCAATTTATTTTGAAAAACAATCAAATCTTCTTCGTTTTTTACCGCTCCTAATTCATTATATAAACTCAATCGTTCCGATACATTATTGATGTATTCATCAGAAAACAACAACTCGAAATCGGTATCGATTTGCAAGTCTTTTACATATTCTTTGGTTTCAATATCATTTTCTTCTGGATATAAATCCTTGAATTCATTTTCCTTCAATTCATCAATGGCTTCGTTTAGAATTTTCTGATAGGTATCAAAACCTATTTCATTAATAAATCCACTTTGTTCACCACCTAATAAATCTCCAGCACCTCGAATCTCTAGATCTTTCATGGCAATATTAAAACCACTTCCCAATTCACTGAATTGTTCTAATGCTTGAATTCTCTTTCTAGCATCATCGGTCATCGCAGAATATGGAGGACAAATAAAATAGCAAAATGCTTTCTTATTACTACGTCCTACTCGACCACGCATTTGATGTAAATCAGACAATCCAAAGTTATTGGCATTATTAATAAAAATCGTGTTTGCATTAGGAACGTCCAATCCACTTTCAATTATTGTGGTAGCCACTAAAACATCAAATTCACCGTTCATGAAAGCCAACATCAACTCTTCCAGTTTTTTTCCATCCATTTGTCCGTGACCAATTCCCACTCGGGCATTAGGTACCAAACGTTGAATCATTCCAGCAACTTCTTTTATGTTTTCTATTCTGTTATTAATGAAGAAAACTTGACCGTTACGCTGAATTTCATACGAAATCGCGTCGCGAATCAGCTCTTCACTAAAACCTACCACATTGGTTTCAATAGGATATCTATTGGGTGGCGGAGTTGTAATTACTGACAAATCACGAGCCGCCATTAATGAAAACTGTAAAGTTCTCGGAATTGGCGTAGCAGTCAATGTCAACGTATCAACATTAGCAGCAATCGTTTTTAATTTATCTTTAACATTTACACCAAATTTTTGCTCCTCATCCACAATCAACAATCCCAAGTCTTTAAAAACTACATTTTTGTTCACTAATTGGTGTGTTCCAATAACGATGTCTAGTTTTCCGTCAGCTAAATCTTTTAAGGTTTCAGCTTTTTGTTTGGCGGTCCTAAATCGGTTTAAGTAACCAATTGAAACCGGCATATCTTTCAACCTTTCGGTAAAAGTTCTGTAATGTTGATACGCCAAAATAGTCGTTGGAACTAAAATGGCCACTTGTTTGCTATTATCAACTGCTTTGAAGGCAGCGCGAATTGCCACTTCGGTTTTACCAAATCCTACATCACCACAAACTAAGCGATCCATCGGGCGATCACTTTCCATATCCGCTTTAACTTCTTGAGTTGATTTGGTTTGATCTGGCGTATCTTCATAGATAAACGAACTTTCTAATTCGTTTTGCAAATAACTGTCTGGTGCAAACTGAAATCCTTTATCCAAGCGTCTTTTAGCATAGAGTTGAATCAAATTAAACGCCACGTGCTTAACACGAGCTTTGGTTTTTTGTTTTAAAATCTTCCAAGCATTCGAACCTAACTTATATATTTTAGGTGGCGCTCCATCTTTTCCGTTGTATTTCGAAATTTTGTGAAGCGAATGAATACTCACATACACAATATCATTATCAGCATAAACCAATTTGATGGCTTCTTGCGTTTTACCTTCCACTTGTATTTTTTGCAAACCACCAAAACGCCCTATTCCATGATCAATATGCGTTACATAATCACCAACGGATAAAGTCGTAAGATCTTTTAAAGTGATATTTTGTTTTTTTGAATAGCCACTTTTGATATTAAATTTATGATAGCGTTCAAAAATTTGATGATCCGTATAACAAGTAATTTGGTTTTCTTCATCAACAAATCCTTGGTACAAAGGCAGAACAACGGTATGATATTGCTTGCGGATGTTCTCAGAATTGGCTTCGTCAAAAGTTTCGAAAATATCGTGAAATCGCTTTGCTTGCGCTTCATTCGAAGAGAACAAATAATTCTTATAGCCATTGAAATGGTTTTCACTCAAATTATTCAATAATAAATCAAATTGTTTGTTGAAGGAGGGTTGCGGCTGAATGTGGTATTCGAATTTTTTAGTAGTTCTAAAAATAGGTTTAGAACTCACCTCAACAACAGAAAAATCCAATGCTCGTTTTATAAAAGAAGCTTGATTCAAGAACAATTGGTCTGGTGTAGAACGTTTTATTTCTTGAGATAATTTAGAAAAAGCTTCTTCTGCCTTTGCAAATTGTTTGTCTAATTGCGATAAAAAATCTTCGGTGTTTTGGATAAAAATTACTGTTTTCTCCGAAATGTAATCTAAGAAACTCTCTCTATTTTCCTGAAAAATTTTGTTTTCAACATTGGGAATTATAGTAATTTTCTTTTGCGTTTCAATGGATAATTGTGTGGCAACATCAAAACTACGAATACTTTCTACTTCATCGCCAAAAAATTCTATTCGGTACGGATTATCATTTGAAAAAGAAAAAACATCTACAATTCCTCCACGAACGGAGAATTCGCCGGGTTCTGTAATAAAATCGACTCTCTTAAATTCATATTCAAATAAAACTTCATTGATAAAATCGATAGAAATTTTATCGCCAACAGCTACTTTCAAGGTGTTTTTATCCAATTCTTTTCGAGTCACAACTTTTTCAAAAAGTGCTTCAGGATAAGTAACAATAATAGCTGGCTTTTTACGAGAATTAATACGATTTAAAACTTCGGCACGAAGCAAAACATTCGCATTGTCCGTTTCCTCGATTTGGTACGGACGGCGAAAGGATCCCGGATAAAAAAGCACATCCTGATCGCCAATCATTTGTTCTAAATCGTTCAGATAATAGGCAGCTTCCTCCTTATTGTTTAAAACTATTAGAAAAGGAAGTTCTGCTTTTTTAAAAATAGAGCGAATTACAAATGAAAATGCTGATCCTATCAAACCAGAAAGATGCATTTTTACTTGATTATTTTCTAGCAAACTAGCAGCTATTTGCTGTGTTTTTGGAGAATTATCGTAGGTATTATATAAGACTGTTTTACTCAACTCTAGGTGTGTTTGGATCTGTAATTGGTGTGTTTGGAATAGCTCGCGAAGCATCCATCATTTTTAATAAATCAGATTCGCCTATTTCGACTGGAATCTTACTTTTATCAATCGTTTTTTCCATTTGTCTCTGCAAGGAAACTAGTTCTGTATTGATTTCTGCAATAATACTAGCCACTTTTTTTTCTGGTATCACGTCTAAATTAATATATAGATTCAGCATTTGTACTTTAGCTAATACAGTAGAAATTCTACTTTTTATGGGAGGGATATTAAATTCAGCAGGAATATTATCGTTTAAAGCCATGACTTTTGTAGTTAGCACTTTTGATTTTTGTTGAAAAGCACCGAGCGTTTTTTTGGGCTTTTGAGCTAATTCATTCAAAAAAAGGCGCCATTCGTTCCAATTAGCCATGCTTTTTTCAGAAGCTTCGGTTATCGGAGTATCATAAAAAACCCAACTTTTTTCAATGTTTTTAAATTGAACTTCCTTTCTCTGAATCTCTTTATTATTTTCTGCAATTCGTTTTTGATCGTCATTTTGACAAGAAGAAAAAATGAAAACCAAAAAAAAGAAGATTGCTATTTTATTTATCATTTCGATTTGAATTAAAACACAAAGTTACAAAGTAAATTTACAATTACGAATTCACATCTAGGAATAACAATCTAATATTATTATCGCTTTTTTTATGACTAAACGAGTGAAAATTAAGAGAGAAAGTTCGTGATTACTATTCGATTTGTGAATTTATAAATCTTTTCTTGAAAATAAAGATATCTACGAAAACATTATATTTGTATTTCAAAATAGACAAAATGAGCACTAAAATATTGATTATAGGCGCTTGCGGACAAATTGGGACAGAACTTACCCATAAATTACGTGAGATATATGGTACCGAAAATGTAATTGCATCAGATATCAGGAAACTGAATACCGATGTTGTTAATTCCGGTCCTTTTGAAGTAGTAAACGCATTAGATTTCAATCAAATTGAGCACCTTGTAGAATTGCATCAAATAGATGAAATTTATCTAATGGCTGCCTTATTATCGGCTACAGCCGAAAAAAATCCTGCATTTGCGTGGGATTTGAATATGAATTCTTTATTTCATGTTTTAAATTTAGCCAAAGCTGGAAAAATTAAAAAAATATTCTGGCCTTCTAGTATTGCCGTTTTTGGTCCAACTACTCCAAAAGAAAATACGCCTCAATATACCGTTATGGAACCTTCTACAGTTTACGGAATCAGTAAACAAGCTGGTGAAAGATGGTGTGAATACTATCATAATATTTTTGGTGTCGATGTGCGAAGCATTCGATATCCTGGCTTAATTAGTTGGTCATCGCCTCCTGGTGGTGGAACTACTGATTATGCGGTGGATATTTTCCATAAAGCACTTTCTGATAAAACATATGAATGTTTTTTATCATCTGAAACTAAAATGCCAATGATGTATATGGACGATGCAATTGCTGCAACGATTCAAATCATGCAAGCGCCAGTGGAAGAAATAAAAATTCGTTCTTCCTATAACTTAGCTGCAATGAGCTTTACGCCAACAGAAATTGCTGCTAAAATAAAAAAACATATACCTGAGTTCACTATCACATACGAACCGGATTTCCGTCAAAAAATTGCGGACAGCTGGCCTGCCAGTATTGATGACGCTGAATCTAGAAAAGACTGGAACTGGAAACACAAATTTGATTTGGAAACCATGACAACAGATATGCTAGAACATTTAAAGTAAAAACTTAAGTGTCACAAAAAAGAGGCTGTCCGAAAAAACAGCCTCTTTTTTTTATTTATAAGTTTTGATTTCTAAATAATTTTTAGAATATTCTAAATTTGGTATCAAAAATTGTCTTAAAAGATTAGTGAGTTGGTTAGTAAAGTTAAAAAATGGTTTAAAATTCTGTGACCATACTTTTGCTATCCATTTAGAAAAATTGTGAGCAATGGCAATCAATCCAAATTCAATGTTTACTTTGGTTATTTTGGTTAAGGTAAATCTTTTAAATCCTTTGTTTTGCTCAATACTTCCAAAAACAGGTTCTGGTTAAATACATCTTTTAGAATAAACTTCCTTTCCTAATTCAATTTTTAAATTTTCTCTTGCTTTGGTTTTAAGTTTTTGAAGATTATGATTAATTTCTATTATCCTGTTTCCTTGTGCTTTAAAACACTGTCCTCTCACGGAGAAATCATTACAATTAACCTCTTGACAAACAGAGTGGTATTGTATGAATACTGTTGTTGTTTGTGATTCTTTGTATAGATTTTGGTCATTTTTTGTCAATAAAGTCGTCATCAAAGAAGTTATAAAGAATTAATTAATTTCACTGACATTATTATAATGATAGGATTCTACCCAAATACCGTTTACCTTTTTTAATAATATAGCTTTTTCTGTGCTAAATCCTATTTCAATAGCAAAAGATCGATAAAATAGAAAGGCATGTTTTTGGTCTAAAGTAATTAACGGTTGCGACATATAAAAACCGTACCCTCCTAATTCACTACTTCCGCGCTTACGTAAAGTTTCGTAGGGGAAAATTTTAAACTTATGGTTAATAAAATCAGATTTTTTCCACTTATAGGATAATTTGTCATTCTTATATTTCTGTTTTAATGTAGCGATTTCAACTGAATCAATCTCCCACGAATATGGAGGAGCTCCATTGGGCATAAAACTCTTTACCCCGTCATAAAGATTTCTTTGATTATAAGCATTTTCATAGTACTGTAGGGCCATTGTTCTGGGCAAAGCCTCTTCAACTAAAATGTTACTATATTTATCATTTATAAATTGATTTTTTATAAAATCGTTTATAATTTCTTTTTCAACTTTTGTAGAGGAGCACGAAATAAATAACGTTATAAAAACTGCGATTATCGTTTTTTTCATGATTTCGATTTATTGACAAGGTTTTCCTTTTGGAGAATAACTAGGGTCATTACTACCATTATTTTTTTCAGTGATATAATTGTTTTTAATTCTATTATACTCAGCACTACCTTCATTGTATTTACTTTTAAAAATATTAGTAGTCATCAAAGTCCCCATCATAATATCTTGATAAAACTGAGTAGGAGAATCGGTCGGTATTCCAGTGTTAAATTCTTGTAATGAAGATGCCATAATTTTAATAAAACTTTTCCAGATTTGGGCGTGTTGAGCATCATCTGCCCCTACATATTGGTTTGACACATATTTACTGTATAAAATATCAAAATTGTCAAGTGCTTTGGGAACTCCATTATTTTTGTTATCATCAAATAGACTAAAAAAATAAGTATGAACCATCTCATGAATCATTACTGCTGCAATTGCAAGATTTGTGGGAGGCTTATTTATACCTGTTCCATCTATACCATATAAAAAATCACTATCCAATGTAGTAGAATAATTATTTGGAGCGGTTTGTTTAGTTGAACCTGGATTACCATTGTTAGGTTTTATTTCGTAAGTTAGATTATAAACAGTTGAAGTTTTTCCAAGCTTTTTAAATATATCTGCAATATCACTTTGTGTTAGTTTTTTCAATTTATCTAAAACTGCTTTCGTACAAGGATCGAGTTTGCTATCATCAATTTGGTCTTCAATAGCTTGTGCTGTTAACTCATCTGTAGCTATAACCCCACTCCATGTATTTATTTCAGAATCAAATGTATAAACCATTCCATCGTTATAAACTTTTTGCTGATTAACAGGATAATTAAAAATTAAAAACGAATATTTTGCCGGTTTTGATTTAACAATAACATCAGCAAGATTTATGAGCACTATTTTCCAAATATTATTTATAAATTGGTATCTAATGAATTTACCTTCAGGCGATAAAAAATCAATAATTTGATTCTCAGTGGGAAATTGAGGAAAACTTGGTGTTTCTCCATTTCCACCTGCTCCTCCACCTTCTATTCCGCAAGTGCTTACTCTATAGATATTTTTTTCACAAGAACAAGTGGTGTACATATAATCCCAAATTTGCCTACCGCTAGCATAAATTTTAAAATAGAAGCTTTAAAATATATAATTCACTTTTTTAAGATATTTCTTAAATTAAAGAAGGGGGAAGGGGATAATTTTCTTTTTCATGCTTAATATCTTGGTTATAAGTCAATAGTATTTAGTTTATGTTTTAACGAAAATACTAAATAATAATTTAAAGTAAGTTATGTTTTACAATTATTTAGTTAATTCAAAAGATAAAAAACTTCCTTCCGTCAAAAAATTGCGGACAGCTGGCCTGCCAGTATTGATGATGCTGAAGCTAGAAAAGATTGAAACTAGAAACACAAATTTGATTTGGAAACCATGACAACGGATATGTTGGAAAACCTTAGTGAACCTAAAAAATAATATTTATAATATTTTGGCAGTTGAGCTTATAAAAATTAGACAAAAATCTGATTTTTATAAGCTCATTTTTTTTAATTCAATCTCTTATTCTATCATTATGTAATTTATTAAAAAGATTTTTTTTACTAAATTTGATAAAAAAGAAGCTTTATGAAACTAAAATCTAGTGAACCTTTTTGGTTAGTAAAAAATGGAATAATCAATTCCTATCCTTCCTTGAGAGAAGATTTAGAAACTGAAGTTTTAATTGTAGGTGGCGGAATTACAGGAAGTCTAATTGCCCATCAATGCATAAAAGACGGCTATAAAACTACTTTAATAGATCGCAGAGAAATTGGGCATGGTAGTACATCAGCTACAACATCAATGCTTCAATATGAGATTGACATTCCGCTTTATCAACTTACAGATCAAATTGGCAAAAAAGCTGCCGAAGAAAGTTATTGGGCTTGTTATAAATCTATTGATGCCTTAGAGCAAATTGTTAAAGACATAAAATCTGACTGTGGTTTTAAGAAAAAAGAATCCCTTTATTTTGCGGCTTTCAAAAAAGATGTTGCTGGATTAAAAAAAGAATTTGAGGCCCGAAAAAACATTGGAATGCCCGTTAAGTGGCTTGAAGCTGATGAGATTGATAGTCAATTTCAAATTAAAAATTCATATGGAGGCATCCTTTCTGAACAAGGAGGAAGTATTGATGCGTTTAAATTAGCTCATGATATTTTAGCCTTTAATCATAAAAAAGGATTAAATATATTTGATAAAACAGACATCAAAAAAGTAACTTATCTTGAAACTGGAGTTGAAGTTTTAACAGAACATGGCACTACAATTAAGGCTAAGAAACTAATTTATTGCAATGGTTTTGAAAGTACCGAGATCATTAAAGATGATTTTGTGAAGCTTTTATCTACCTATGCAATGGTAGGTGAGAGATTCGAAGATGATCAATCTCATCTTAATAATACTCTTTTTTGGAATACTGCAGAACCCTATATTTATATGCGAACTACCGATGACAACCGGTTGCTGATTGGCGGTGAAGACGAAGAATTTGTAGATGCACATAAAAGGGATTCACTACTTACTGATAAGGCAACAAAATTGACGAAGTATTTGAACAAAATTTTACCAAATTATGACTTTCGCATGGATTTTGTTTGGGCAGGAACATTTGGCGAGACCAAAGATGGATTGCCTTATATAGGAGAACATCCAAATTTTAAAAGCACCTATTTTGTTTTAGGTTTTGGCGGAAATGGAATTACTTTCTCCGTAATTGGAATGGAGTTAGTCTCTGAAATGCTAAAAAACAAGAAACATGCTCTTTCTGATTATTTTAAATTTAGAAGATAGCTCTGGTATTTATAATAAATGTAAAAGGGTGCAAATAAATATTTGCACCCTTTTACATTTAAACTTGTATATCATTTTTTTGAAGCATCTTTTTCAATTGCTTAAAATCTGATTCTGATTTCACTTCTAAAAGATCGCGGTTTTTACCGTTAGTCAATTCTAAAAAGTATTTCTTTCGACCCATGAAAATTCGTTCCTTTAATCCTTTTATTTGATCGATAGGTACTTTCTCTAAAGAGGATTTTTTTACAATAAACTTATACAGAATTACAATTGATATAGCTCCTAAAATGGCCCAGATTATTTTTATAAATCCAAAGTTACCACTATTCAAATCAGATAAATTTAAGACAGAATTAATCAAATTTAAAATCATTAGAAACTTGATTAAAAATACATTTTTTCTTAGTCCATCTTTTATTTCGAGAGCTTTGTCTGCTTCATTAAATTTAATGTCCATAAATCAATCTTGAATTTTTAGAAAATTTTTATTGTTTGTAAACATTATTTTCTTGTTTTACATCCGCCATTAAACCACTTGGGTCTATAGTAATTTTCTTAATTGAACTCTTTGCTTTTGGAATGGTAAATTCTTTGGTAGGAAACGCCCAAGCCCAATCAGAAAGAATCGTTCTCTTAATTGCTGGAGTTGGATTTTCTTTTTCAAAATTCATCATTCGCAAGGGAATATAAAAACTCTCCATTGTTCCATCTGTATATTCTACTAAAAGATCTATTGGCATAGCCATTCTACCGATTCTTTCCAGACTAATTTTCGTTTGATCTCCGTTTTCTTCAACTGATTTTATACCGTAATCAATAGTATTGGTCGTTTTTGTCCAATCTGTCAAATACCAATCTAAAGTTGCACCAGAGACTCTTTCTGCAGATCTTTTAATATCATTTGGAGTAGGATGCTTAAATTTGAAATCACTATAATATTTCTTTAAAGTTTTCATGAGATTTTCTTTCCCAACCAAATAAATTAATTGCGCTAAGAAAACTTCTCCTTTACTATAAGAGGTAATACTATAAACTCGATTTTCATCAAAGCGATCAGCATGAGTAGTCTGTGGTAATTCCTTACCTGAATTTGCCATCGAATAATAATTTTTATACGCTCCTGCAAATGGATTTTCTACTTTTTTATCTGCTATTTCATTAGATCCAAAATCTTCAAGGAATGAAGTAAATCCTTCATCCATCCATCCGTGCTTTAATTCGTTAGAAGCTAAAACGTGCTGAAACCAAGAGTGTGCCATTTCATGAGCAGTTACTCCAAGTAAACCTTCAAAAGTACCTTGTCCTAAGATCAAAGTACACATGGCATATTCCATTCCGCCATCGCCACCTTGAATCACTGAATATTGTTTGTATGGATAATCTCCAACTGTTTGATTGTAAACATTCATTAACTCAACCGTTTTTGGTTGCAAATTTTTCCAATTTTGAATGTATTTCGGGTTGTTCTTGTAAAGAAAATGCAAATCAACATTATTTGGTCCTTTGACTACATCGTGAATATACTCTTTATCTGCAGCCCAAGTAAAGTCATGAACCATTGGTGCATTAAAATGCCAAGTTAAAGTCTTTGTTTTCTTAGGAATAGATACTACAACTCCAGCGTCTTGATATCCGTGTCCTATTTCGTTTTTGTTTTGTAAATATCCTGTTCCGCCTAAAACATAATCTTTGTCAATGGTAATATTTACATCAAAATTTCCCCAAACCCCATGAAATTCTCTCGCTATATAAGGATCTGCGTGCCAACCTTCAAAATCAAATTCGGCCATTTTTGGATACCATTGCGCCATTGACAACTCGACACCTTCAACATTGTTTCTTCCAGAACGACGAATTTGAACGGGAACTTGACCAGCAAAATCTAATGTAAAAGTAGTTTTTGTATTAGGTAAAATTGGTTTAGCCAAAGTAACTTCAAGAATTGTCCCTGCCGTTTTTGTTGCAGCTGTTACACCATCTTGTTTGAAATTAGTAATGTTCAAATACCCTATTTCATTTGGTTTTAAAGTTTTGATTCGGCTTTCTTTAACGTCTTTTCCATCTACTTTTATTTTATTTACCATTCTTGCATCTGGATCTTTTATGGTTTGCACCCTGGCATCCATTTCGCTTCCGGGTTGAAAAGCATTATTGTACAAGTGATAATAAACTTTCTTTAAAGTATCCGATGAGTTATTTGTGTAGACTAACTCTTGTTTCCCGTTGTATTTATAATTTTTAACATCCATCGTCACGTCCATTTTGTAATCAACGTGTTGCTGCCAATAGGCATTATTCTGAGCGAATGCAGTTCCAAAACTTAGAGTAAGAAATGCGAATACTATTATTTTTTTCATATTAAATTAAAATATAAATGGAAGGACAAATTGCCCTTCCATTAAGTGAATGATTTAACTATTCGTATTATTTAGACATTTTTTCTGCCATCAATAAAGCATTATAGGCATTTACTATTTTTCCTGATTTAGATAAAACCGTAAAAGGACGAGTGTCATTAGCTTTTCCTCCTACAATTACATTAGTTGTAATGGCCACTCCAGAATCCATCAAAATTTGTTTTACTTGTTTTGCTGATAATTTTGGATAATAAGAACGGATCAATGCAGCAACACCAGCAACATTAGGTGCAGCCATTGAAGTTCCTTGTAAATACTGGTAAGTATTGTTTGGCGTAGTAGCATAAATTTGTACTCCTGGTGCAAAAACGTCTACATTTATTTTTCCGATATTAGAAAAACGAGCCACTACTTTATCTCCGTATTCATAATTTAAGGCTCCAATAGTGATTACATTATCTGCATATTCCGTTTTTTTATCATCTGCGTCTGTTGGATAATTATCTGCATAATCAATATCTTTTGCGTCATTACCAGCTGCATGAACAAACAATACATCTTTTGATTCTGCATATTTTATAGCGTCATAAACCCATTGTTTGTGCGGAGAAAAACTTTTTCCAAAACTTCCATTAATTACTTTAGCTCCATTATCTACTGCATAACGAATCCCTAAAGCAATATCTTTATCGTACTCATCACCGTCTGGCACTGCACGAACAGTAAGAATTTGAACATTATTAGCAACACCATCTCCACCTAAATCATTGTGTCTACTTTGAGCTACAATACCTGCAACGTGCGTACCATGAAGAATTTCTTTCTTGTCTGGACCCATTACATTATTGTTTCCGTATTTCACATCTTTAATATCGTTTGGATTATCTACTAACACTTTACGGTAATCTGTTTTAAGATTTTCTCCACTAACTAGTGCTTTAGAATCCTCAAGATCTTTTTCGATTGCCTCTTTTAATTCAGCCACAGGCAAACCAAAAGAAAGCATTCTTTGCATGACTGTTTTACTTTTTTCTACTGCAGCATCTTTTGAAGTTATTGCTTTAACATCTTCAATAGTATATACAGGTTTACCAAAATGTTTTACCAAAACGGCATCACCTTCTTTTATAGCAGCTAGCATTTCTTCTAAACGAGATTTACCCATAACTGCTTCAGCAACTTTTTTATCATTCGTTGCTTTTGCTGCTTGATAAGTTGCATCATCTGCTATGCTTTTATCTTTTATAATCCTTTCGTATTCTAAATTTTCCTTAGTGATGTCACCCAGAAAATTCCAACCGTGAATGTCATCTATATAACCATTATTATCATCGTCTATTCCGTTACCAGGAATTTCTTTAGTATTAGTCCAAAGTACTGATTTAAGATCTTCGTGCTCAATATCTACTCCTGAATCTACAATTCCAACAATTACAGGCACTCCTTTTTTATCTTTTAATAATTCAGCATAAGCTCTATCTACACTCATCCCCGGAATGGTATCGTTTACGATATCTAAATGACTCCATCGTTTTAGTTCCATTTCGGTTAATGGTGCCTTTTTATGAACATTTAAAGGAGCAGTTATAGCAACATGATCAGTAGTTTTTACAACCTGTTTTGTTGTACCACATCCTGCCAAAATTAATAAAGCGAAGGCAGATATGTAAATGGGTTTAATGGTATTCATTTCGTTTCTATTTAATTTTTGAAATATTTGTCTAAAATAATTTTTTTTGTTACAACGTCAACTCTTATTAACACTACATTAAGACTTCTTCACAGCTAAAAACCTCGTTTAATCGAACGCCTTTTTCGGTGTGCTGAACTGTTATAATTTCATTGTGTGCGTCATGTTCTAAGAATAAAAAATAATTATTATCTGCAGCCGCAGTAAGAAATTTTGTTTTCTCTGGCATGGTTAATAAAGGTCGCGTATCATAACCCATTACATAAGGTATAGGAATATGCCCTGCTGTAGCCAATAAATCAGCACAAAAAGCGATAGTTTTATCTTTATATTTTATGTGCGGAATCATCTGTTTTTCAGTATGTCCGTCGGCAAAGAAGATACCAAAACCAAGTTCTGATTCCGCTAGAAAATCTCCTTCTGGTTTCTCAATAAAATGCAACTGTCCACTTTCTTGCATTGGCAAAATATTCTCAGACAAAAAAGAGGCTTTCTCTCTCGGGTTTGGTTTTGTAGCCCATTCCCAATGGCTTTTATTGCTCCAGAATTTAGCGTTTTTAAAAGCAGGTTCATAACCTGTCTTAGCTGAGTTCCATTGTACGCTTCCTCCACAGTGGTCAAAATGCAAATGCGTCATAAAAACATCGGTAATATCATCTCGGTGAAAACCGTATTTTGCTAAAGACTTATCCATCGAATGGCTTCCCCAAAGAGAATAATAACCAAAGAACTTTTCCGATTGTTTGTTACCCATTCCAGTATCTATCAGAATCAGTTTATTACCATCTTCAATTAACAAACAGCGAGCGGCAATATCAATTAAATTGTTTTCATCTGCTGGATTTGTTTTATTCCAAATCGTTTTAGGCACCACTCCAAACATAGCGCCACCATCCAATTTAAAATTTCCGGTTTCTATAGGATATAATTTCATGTTTTCTTATTTTACAAACTTGATTGCCCAAATATAGCCGATTCTGGCTTAACAATTTTTGATTTTAACTTTTATCTACAATCAAAAAAGCCACACTTTCTAGTCTATAAAACTAAAAAATGTGGCTCAAAATAGTATTCGATTAGGCTATTATTGTTTGAGTTGATCAAACAATATCGCTAATTTTTCATTTTCTCTTACTGCATATTTCTTTTCAGCGATTAGCTTATTACTAAATTTTATTCGTTCTTCTGTAATTGGATGTGAACTTAAAAACTGAGGTAGCGATAAATTATTTTTAGATTTTAAACGATCAAAAAGAGCCGACATCCCCTTTGGATTCACTTGATTTTGAGTCATAATTTTAAAACCCTCCAAATCTGCTTCTTGCTCAAACTTTCTAGAAAAGGAAAGTGATTGCAAACTATTAACATTGCCTCCTATAATTGCCATTACACCATTAGCATCACCTAATATTGCCGAAATAAATAAATATCCAGATAAATTTCTACACAACATTTTCATACCATGTCTGTTATTAACGTGAGAGGATTCATGACCTAAAAGCGCTACTAGTTCATCATAATCTTTCATTTTATCAACAATTCCAGAGTAAACTACAATCGTACCATCAGGAAGTGCAAATGCATTTACAATATCTTCTTTAACAAAAATGAATCGCAAAGGCTTAGAATTATTAAGTTGTAACTCTTTTGCGAAAGCATTCAGAGATTTTGTTTTAGTAGTATCAACTTGAGAAAAAAGCATATTATTCTCTCGGAAACTTTCTCCCAAGGTATTGTCATAACTTTCCGGTACAATAGCAACGGCTTTTTCTCCTACCCAAGGAATGGCATAAAAATACGTTAGACCTATGAGTCCGAATATAATTAGCGCAAAGAGAGCATGGGTTTTAAAACCTGAATTAATTAATTGTTCATACCAACCTATGTGTCCTTTTTGTTTTCTATAATCCTTTATTAAATGAATAAAAGTAGCATCTGTTATTTTTACAATTTCTAGAGCTTCCTTACTTTGATAATGCATCTGGATTCCTATTTTCTGATTTTCAATAACAACGTCTTTTACGAACCATTCTTTTTTGATTCCTGTTGCTGTTTCAAATAAAAAAGTCCCTTTACTTTTATTTAAATAAATAATGATGTTTTGAGGCACAGATGAATTTCCATCGTAAAAAATCGCAATAGCTTCTTCATTCATGTTTTATACAATAAAATCGATATCTAAAAAATCACTAATATCATCACCCGTTGCATCCTTAAAGTTTTCTTCTGTTTGTTGCAAGGTATCTAGATCAATTGTACCCTCTAACGCTATATGGTCAAAAATAAATTTGATAGTTCTGGTAGCTACCCAAGCATAACCAAGACCAAGCGTAAAAACAATCATCAAAAGATTGATGATTACCAATCCTAAAAAATCACTTCCTGTTGCTGTTGAAGTAAACTCGATTTTCTTATCTTCTTTATGTAATGATAAATTATCGATGTAATATTCAAAAATATCTTTTTGCCACCAAAACGAATAAATACCTAATGTAAATATTGTCAAGAAATAACCTTTTAAATTTAAAAGAAAATAATCTCCTCCGTCACCATCATAATTCAATTGAGCATCACCAAAACGAACATTACTTAATACATAATTACGCAAATTAATTTTGAACCAAGATCCGTAAATACCAAGTGAGATTATGGTAAAGAAAAACCATTTAAAGAAAAGTTGAATAAATTCTTTTTTATCTCCTCTGTAACCAAAACGAATCCCTCTCCATGACGTTCGAGACATTCTATAACGATATGATCCGTGAATCGCTAAAGGAAGAACAGCAAAAATTCCTAAATAAAACAGCAACAAACCTATTAAAGGCATTTTCATAAACATAAATAGGCCCATAATTACCATTAAAAGAATAAATAATCCAATAACCTTGACAAATCCTTTGAACATTTCTTTTCCTGTTCCGTGAAAAGCAAATGGATCATCATTTAAAGTAGATTTTCCGAAAATAAATTGCAATTGCTTGGCCTTAGCCCAAGGATAATAAATTCCTAAAGTGATAATTGTTAAAAGCCAGTTGACGATAACAATTCCAAAAAAAGCTTCTCCATTTCCTTTAAAATCGAGTTTATAATTCATTTTTGTAGGTAATTTTTCTTCCATAAAAGATTAATTTTTTGTAAGTATTTATAAGTTAAAGTGTGTAAATATATATGTTTTTAGATTATAATGTAGGAATAGCTTTTCTCTATTTTAGGATTAGTTATAAAAATGTTATCCATTATGGAAAAAGCATTTTATATACTATCTTTGTGCTTAATTTAGACAAAATCAATATAAGGTGCGATAGTAAATTAAAAAATCGAACTAAATTGATTTTTTGAGCTACAGAACTTATAAAAACAAATAAAAACGAACTTATGATAAAAGTTTCTGACACTGCAAGAAAAAAAATCATCGATCTAATGTCAGATGATGGTTTTGATGCTGCAACAGACTACGTGAGAGTTGGTGTAAAAAGCGGCGGATGTTCTGGATTGTCTTATGATTTGAAATTTGATAAAACCAAAAATGAAGATGATAAGATTTTCATTGACAACGACATAACCATAGCTGTAGAAAAAAAATCTTTTCTATACTTGGCTGGAACAATTTTAGAATTTTCAGGAGGAATAAATGGCAAAGGATTCGTTTTTAACAATCCGAATGCCAACAGAACTTGTGGATGCGGAGAGAGTTTCTCTTTGTAAAACATTAAACAAAAAAATATGTCAAAATATACCGAAGACGATTTAAAAATCGAACTCGAAACTAAAGAATACGAGTACGGATTTTACACGGATTTAGAATCTGAAACATTTCCTATTGGTTTAAATGAAGATATTGTTCGCGCTATATCACAAAAAAAAGGAGAACCGCAATGGATGACGGATTGGCGTTTAGAAGCTTTTCGTGCTTGGGAATTAATGACTGAGCCAGAATGGGCAAATGTGCATTACACCAAACCCGACTTTCAAGCTATTTCTTATTATTCAGCTCCAAAAACTATTGACCCTAATAAAACATTAGATGATGTAGATCCGGAACTTTTAGAAATGTATAAAAAGTTAGGAATCTCTGTTGATGAGCAAAAAATGATGAATAATGTTGCAATGGATATTGTTGTAGATTCCGTTTCTGTAGCGACAACATTCAAGAAAACATTAGGCGAAAAAGGAATTATCTTTATGAGTATTTCTGAAGCTATTAAAGAACATCCAGAATTAGTTCGTAAGCATTTAGGAACTGTTGTACCACAAAAAGACAATTTCTACGCGGCGCTAAATTCAGCTGTTTTCTCTGATGGATCTTTCTGTTATATTCCAAAAGGAGTACGTTGTCCAATGGAACTTTCAACTTATTTTAGAATCAATCAAGCAGGAACAGGACAGTTTGAAAGAACACTTTTAATCGCTGACGAAGGAAGTTATGTAAGTTACCTTGAAGGTTGTACTGCTCCAAGTCGTGATGAAAATCAATTACACGCAGCTGTTGTTGAATTAATCGCAATGGAAGATGCTGAAATTAAATACTCAACCGTTCAAAACTGGTTCCCAGGAAACAAAGAAGGAATCGGTGGAGTTTTCAATTTTGTAACAAAAAGAGGAATCTGCGAGAAAAACGCTAAAATTTCTTGGACACAAGTAGAAACTGGTTCTGCTGTGACTTGGAAATACCCATCAGTTATCTTAAAAGGAGATAATTCAGTAGGTGAATTTTATTCGATTGCTGTCACTAATAATTACCAACAAGCAGATACGGGAACAAAAATGATCCATTTAGGTAAAAATACTAAATCGACTATTATATCTAAAGGTATTTCAGCAGGAAAATCGCAAAACAGTTACCGTGGTTTAGTGAAAATTGGACCTAATGCAGATAATGCGAGAAACTTTTCACAATGTGACTCGTTACTTATGGGTAACAATTGTGGAGCGCATACTTTCCCATATATAGAAACTAAAAATCCAACGGCTAAAATTGAGCACGAGGCTACGACTTCAAAAATTGGTGAAGACCAAGTTTTCTATTGTAACCAACGTGGGATTCCAACTGAAAAAGCAATCGCTTTAATCGTAAATGGTTTTAGTAAAGATGTTTTGAACAAGCTTCCAATGGAATTTGCAGTAGAAGCTCAAAAATTGCTAGAGATTAGTTTAGAAGGTTCAGTAGGTTAGAAAATTTATTTAAATTTAAATAGCTATGGATATTGTTTTAAAAAATGTAAAGAAGAAAGATTTTCCAGTGTTAAAATCATTGTCAAAGTCGCTTGGATTTGAAATTATTGAAAAAATTGAAAAGCCCTACAACCCTGAGTTTGTAAAAGAAATTTTAGAAGCAAGAGAAGAATTAAAGCAAGGAAAAGGAATAAAAATGTCATTGGAAGAAATAGACAAACTATGGAAATAGTTTTTTCTAAAAAAGCGCAAAATGACATATTACTTTGGAACAAATCAGGGAAGAAGAAAATTCTAAAGAAAATATCTGAATTATTACGAGACATTCAAAGAAGTCCTTATGAAGGCATTGGAAAACCAGAACAGTTGAAACATAATTTATCTGGAGTATGGTCTCGAAGAATTGATAAAGAACATAGATTAGTTTATGAGATTATAGACGAAAAAACAATAGAAATATTAAATATCCTTTCAGTTAAAGGTCATTACGAATAAATAAAGACAACATGTTATCAATAAAAAATTTACATGCCACAATTGGCGACAAAGAAATATTAAAAGGAATTAATCTTGAAGTAAAAGCAGGAGAAGTTCATGCGATAATGGGACCAAACGGTGCTGGTAAAAGTACTTTAGCTTCTATCATTGCAGGAAACGAAAACTACGAAGTAACAGGTGGAGAAATTTCATTAGATGGAGAAGATCTTGCTGACTTGGCACCAGAAGAAAGAGCGCACAAAGGGGTGTTTCTTTCGTTCCAATATCCAGTAGAAATTCCAGGTGTTTCAGTAACAAACTTCATGAGAACAGCTATTAACGAAACTCGTAAAGCACAAGGATTGGAAGAAATGCCAGCAAACCAAATGCTAAAAGTAATTCGTGAAAAATCAGAATTATTAGAAATTGACAGAAAATTTTTGTCTCGTTCTCTTAACGAAGGTTTCTCTGGTGGTGAGAAAAAACGTAACGAGATTTTCCAGATGGCAATGTTAGAACCAAAATTAGCGATTCTTGATGAAACTGATTCTGGGCTTGACATTGATGCCTTGCGTATTGTTGCTAATGGTGTAAACAAATTGAAAAGTGATAAAAACGCTGTGGTTGTAATTACACACTACCAACGTTTATTAGATTATATCGTTCCTGATTTTGTTCACGTTCTTATGGATGGAAAAATTGTAAAATCTGGTGATGCTAGTTTAGCGCTAGAATTAGAGGAAAAAGGATACGATTGGATCAAAGCTGAAAATTTAGTCTAAAGTCTAAGGTCATAAAGTCAAAAGAAAAAGAGAATAGGTAAATTTAATTCTTTCGAAGAAATTAATTCTTGGCAAAAATCAAGAGTTTTTTAATAGAAGAATATATTCAAATACCGATAGCTTTAATTTTAGAAAAGACTTTGACTTAGTTAGACAGATTAGACGTGCATGAATCTCTATATACTCAAATATTACTGAAGGCTTTGAACGAAATACAGATAAAGAGTTTATTTACTTTTTATATGTAGTGAAAGCATCAGCTGGAGAAGTCCGTTCTCAATTATATTTGGCCTACGATTTAGAATATATTACAAAAGAAGAGTTTGAAATTTTATTAGAATGCCTAACTGAAATATCAAAGTGGTTAAGTGGTTTTATTAAATATTTATCAAAACTCTAAAAGTTTTAAATCTAAATTAGAAAAGGGAATTCCTCTCTAATTTATAATTTAGAACACTCAAAATAACATTTCGTTGACTATCTTAAGTCTTTTGGCTTTTGACTTTCAACTTTAAGACTTAATTAAAAATGGAATTAAAAGAAAAATTACTATCGTCTTTTATGGCTTTTGAAGAGCAAATTGATGTTCACTCTGAACTTCATGATCTTCGAACTGCTGCTATAAAAAACTTTGAAAATAAAGGATTCCCATCCAAAAAAGAAGAAGCTTGGAAATACACTTCACTAAATGCCATTTTAAAAAATGACTTTACTGTTTTTCCAAAGCATGAAAATTCAATCGAATTTAGCCAAGTTAGTAAGTACTTTTTAAACGAAGTAGACACTTATAAAGTGGTTTTTGTTGATGGTGTTTTTAGTTCGCATTTATCGTCAACAACTCATGAAGGAATTGACGTTTGTTTGATGGCTTCGGCATTGAACAAACCAAAATACAAAATGGTTATTGACAAATATTTTAATCAAATCGCGAATAAAGACGATAGCTTAACTTCATTAAATACGGCTTTCGCCAATGAAGGTGCTTACATCAATATTCCGAAAGGTAAAGTAGCGCCAAAACCT
Organism: Flavobacterium flabelliforme; assembly: GCF_017948675.1. GTDB lineage: Bacteria > Bacteroidota > Bacteroidia > Flavobacteriales > Flavobacteriaceae > Flavobacterium > Flavobacterium pygoscelis. Next base: position 1,262,015 of record NZ_JAGFBU010000001.1, on the reverse strand, counting down.
ATTGAAATCATGTATTTCTCGACAGGAAATGAAGCAGCACTTATGGTTCAACCCAGAAATTTAGTGATTGTAGGCGAAAACTCGCATGTTCAAATTATTGAACGTCATCAAAGTTTAAATGAAAATCCAGTACTTACGAATTCTGTTACTGAAATTTTCGCCGAAAAACGTGCTATTGTGGATTATTACAAAATTCAAAATGATACTCATGAAGCGAACTTGATTGATAATACTTTCGTTTCTCAGCAACAAGAAAGTCATGTTTATGTACATACTTTTTCTTTTGGAGGAAACTTAACTAGAAACAATTTGAATTTTTATCACTTTGGTGAAAGATTGACAAGTACGTTAAACGGAATTACCATTATTGGCGAAAAGCAACATGTGGATCATTATACTTTAGTAAATCATGCCACTCCTAATTGTGAAAGTTTCCAAGATTACAAAGGAATTTACTCAGATCGTGCAACGGGAGTTTTCAATGGTAAAGTATATGTAGAAAAAGAAGCTCAAAAAACAAATGCTTTCCAAAAAAGCAATAACATATTATTGAGCGATAAAGCAACTATAAATGCTAAACCACAATTAGAGATATTTGCAGATGATGTAAAATGTTCTCACGGCTGTACGGTTGGCCAATTAGATGAAACTGCTTTATTCTATATGCAACAACGTGGAATTCCTCAGAAAGAAGCTAAAGCATTATTGATGTATGCCTTCTCGAATGCGGTTATCGAAAACATAAAAATACCCGAATTAAAACAAAGAATCACCAAAATTATCGCTACCAAACTAGGCGTTAAAATGGGATTTGATTTGTAGTTTTAACCACAAAGATTAAGCAAAGGTCACAAAGTTTATAACTGAACTTTGTGACCTTTTTGTTTTTTTACTTTGTGCTCTTTGTGGTTAAATTCAAACTCCCTATTATTCCTTTCAACATTCCGTTTACATCAAATTTCGCATCTTCCGTCAATCCCATTCTCACGATTACTAAATCGAGTGACGGAATAATAAATACTTTCTGTCCTTGAAAACCGTTACAAGAATACAAATCTCGAGGTGCATCAGGATATCTGCCGCCAGCGTTTAGCCAGAAATGTCCACCATAATCACCTTTAGATCCATTTGTAGGAGTTGCTACATATTTTGCCCAACTTTCATCAAAGACTTGATCGCCATTCCAGTTTCCTTTATGTAAATACAATAAGCCAAACTTAGCCCAATCTCTTGTTGTTGCCCAGCCATAAGACGAACCCACAAAATTCCCTTTCATATCCGTCTCGATTACCATCGAGTTCATTCCTATTCTGTCAATTAAATCTGTGTACCAAAAATCAAGATATTCTTGTTGGGTTTTAAATTGCTTTCTCAAAATTCCTGATAACAAATTGGTAGTTCCTGAAGAATAATTCCAATGTGTGTTCGGTTTAAAAGCCGCTGTTTTCACTAGTTGCGATCTTGACATATCTTTCTCTTGAAAAAGCATATTAGTAGCATCGCAAATTGTGCTATAATTTTCCTCCCATTCCAGACCGGAATTCATATGCAATAAATCATTAGTGGTGATTATTTTACGATCATCATTTTGCCATTCATTTATAGGAGCTGGTTTGTAAATATCATATTTTCCTTGTTTTTGAAGAATTCCAAACATCGTAGCCGTAATACTTTTTGTCATGGACCAACCTAAAATTTTACTATCTTTTGTAAATCCTGTATCATATTTTTCAGCAATGATTTTGTCTTTATAAATTACTAAAACAGAACGTGTTCTTTTATTGATTTCGCCTTTTTTATCAAAAGCATTGGCAACAGCAGCATTCAATTTAGTATAATCTACATTATCAAAAATAGTGTCTTTCGGTTCCAAATTCCCATAAGGAAATGGTAAATTGCTACTTGTTTTAGTTCTTTTTGGAACTTCATAAGGCCTACTTTCATCAAAATCAGCTGTAATTAATGTTGCGCCTAAACCTTCGCGATAAATTGCTTTTCGTTCTTTTAAACCATAAACAGAAGCTATTGCAAATTTCCCTGCTTCATTAATAGTATTCTTTGCCAAATCAATCAATTTGATATCATTATCTCCTTTCTCAATCATTTGTTGAGAACGACCATCAATAAAATGTCCCGAAGCAATACTTTTGGCGGAGAAGCCTGAAATTAAATCTAATTTAGGATAAGTAGTAAATCCTAAATATACTATCGCTATAACTAAGGCAAGACCAAGGAACTTAAATAATTTTTTCATATTGGTAAACAATTAATTTAATGCAATTTAATAAAATAATCAAACTAAAATTCAATAAAATATTTCTATTAAAGTATAAGAAACAATCATAAAAATTAATTAATTCATAGCTTAAACGGTACGGTTTTTCATTACTTTTGTATTTAGAACTTTTCTAAATAATTATGCTAGATATAAATAAAATTAGAGCAGATTTTCCTATTCTTTCTCAAAAGGTAAATGGTAAACCATTGGTTTATTTTGATAACGGAGCCACTTCGCAAAAGCCACAAGTAGTGATTGATGCGATATCCAAATACTATCAAGAAATTAATGCAAACATTCATCGTGGCGTACACACTCTAAGCCAGTTGGCAACCGATGCCTATGAAATATCCCGTGGTAAAATTCAAAACCATATCAATGCAATATTCTCACATGAAGTACTTTTCACTTCGGGAACAACGCACGGAATCAATTTAGTTGCTAATGGATTTGCTTCGTTACTGAAAGCAGGTGATGAAATTTTAGTTTCAGCATTGGAACATCATAGTAATATTGTGCCTTGGCAAATGTTATGCGAGAAAACTGGAGCTATCTTGCGAGTGATTCCTATGAATGAAAATGGCGAATTGATCATGGCTGAATACGATAAATTACTTTCGGACAAAACCAAAATCGTTACAGTAAATCATATTTCGAATGCTTTAGGAACGGTCAATCCTATTAAATATATGATTGATGAAGCACATAAATACGGTGCTGCTGTTTTAATTGATGGCGCTCAAGCGGTCCCGCATTTAAAACCAGATGTTCAAGAATTAGATTGTGATTTCTACGTCTTCTCAGGTCATAAAATATGTGGACCTACCGGAACCGGAATTTTATACGGAAAAGAAGCTTGGTTAAATAAATTACCGCCCTATCAAGGTGGTGGTGAAATGATCAAAGATGTAACTTTCGAAAAAACTACTTATGCTGATCTTCCTCATAAATTTGAAGCCGGAACACCAAACATAGCGGGCGGAATTGTTTTAGGAACAGCTGTTGATTATATGAATGAAGTTGGTTTTGAAAATATTCAGAAACAAGAATTAGAATTATTAGAATACGGAACCAAACGATTATTAGAAATTGAAGGTTTGAAAATCTTTGGTACAGCGAAAGAAAAAACTTCCGTAATTTCTTTTAATATAGAAGGAATACATCCGTATGATATTGGCACCATAATTGACAAACTAGGAATAGCAGTTAGAACTGGGCATCATTGTGCACAACCAATTATGCAGTTTTTTAATATTCCAGGAACCATTAGAGCTTCGTTTGCTTTTTATAACACCAAAGAAGAAATTGATAGTATGGTGGAAGCAGTTAAAAAAGCAAAACTCATGTTCTCTTAAAAAAAATAAAATTATGAAATTACTTTCCTTATTAATTTTGACCGTTGTATTTGGTAAAGGTTGCGATAGCCCAAAAAATCAAAACATGGATGCAGTAGTTTTAGAATATACCGCAAACACTAGAGGTTTTTACCAACAAATAAGCATTAAAAATCAAGAAATTACGGTTTCTAATGATAGAGATAATAACAAAAAACTTGTTCCTAAGAAAATAACAGATGCTGACTGGAATGAGTTAGGGCTTTATTTTAAGGAAACTAAATTAGAGGAATTGGCTCAGTACAAAGCTCCCACTGAAAAACGTTTTTATGATGGTGCTGCAATTGCTAATTTAAAAATCAGTTATAAAGACAAAACCTACGAATCAACAAGTTTTGATCATGGTTTTCCACCCAAAGAAATTAAGAAATTAGTCGATAAAATAAACTCATTTGTTAAAAAAGAATAATACTGAAATAAATTCAGATTACTATGAAAATTAAAGAAATACAAGAAGAAATCGTTGATGAATTTTCGATGTTTGATGACTGGATGGAGCGTTATGAATACATCATCGAACTTGGAAAAAAACTTCCTTTAATCAAAGAAGAATTCAAAACAGATACTAATTTAATCAAAGGTTGCCAATCTAAAGTATGGTTGCAAGGGGAACAAAATGATGATAAAATAGTTTTTACAGCAGATAGCGATGCTATTTTGACAAAAGGAATTATCGCTATTTTAATTCGTACGTTCTCCAATCAAAGTGCTAAAGATATTTTAGACGCAGACATGAATTTTATTGACGAAATAGGCTTAAAAGAGCATTTGTCTCCAACAAGAGCCAATGGATTGGTTTCGATGATAAAAAACATTAAAATGTATGCTTTGGCATTTAATACTCAGAAATAAAACAACTCTAAAAATTATTTTCTTTTAAACCATATAAGATGTTTAAGCTCATTTAAGTAATACCAAATTATATTTTCGAAGGAGAGTCATATTAATTTATGTAAATTTCTTTAAATCTTAAAAAACCATATCTTATTGTTGTAAAATATCTACTTATGATGACAAAGAAAGAATTAAAAGACTTAATTTATAAAGTAATTGGTGCTGCAATTGAAGTTCATAAACAAATGGGGCCAGGTTTATTGGAAAGCATTTATCACAAATGCTTAATACAAGAATTGACATTAAGAAGTATAAATTTCAAATCTGAATTAGTAATTCCAATAGAATACAAAGGAATATCTTTAGAATCCGATTTAAGATGTGATTTATTTATTGAAGATATTTTAGTAGTAGAATTAAAAGCCACAGATAAAATAATACCAATTCATGTAGCTAAAGTAATGTCATATATGAATCTTTTAGAATCTCCTATTAGTTTAATTATTAATTTTAACGTTACTAATATTTACGAGCATGGTCAAAAAACTTATGTTAATTATAGATATAGTGTCTTAGATGACGAATAAAAATTACTATAATAAGTGCGCAAAAATAAATAAGTGATTTAAAATCATAAAACTTAAATGTTCTTACATCTCTTACATGGTTTAAATAATATAAAAAATAAATACGATATTAATATGTTCTAAAATCTATTAGTCATTAAACATATTGGTATATTTTTAAAAAACAACAAAACAATAATAACAACAACAATAATGGAACAAGAAATAGACACCACCGAGTTAGGAGAATCAATCGTAAAAATATTAAAAACAATTTACGATCCTGAAATCCCTGTAGATATTTATGAATTAGGATTGATTTACGACGTAATGGTAAATACTGATTTCGAAGTTAAAATCCTGATGACACTTACTTCTCCAAACTGTCCTGTAGCGGAAAGTTTACCTAGAGAAGTCGAAGAGAAAGTAAGATCGATAGAAAATGTGAAAGACGCTGAAGTAGAAATTACATTTGATCCGCCTTGGAGCAAAGATTTAATGAGTGAAGAAGCAAAGCTTGAATTAGGAATGCTATAATTATTTAAAAAATAAAAAGTCATAAAGTCTACAAAATTTACTTTATGACTTTTGTGTTTAAGACTTAAATATGGAAGAGATAATAAATAAAGTAGCCAATAGTGTTTTAGAAATTTTTGATCTCGAAGATTATTATCCCAAAGGAATTCGTGCACAAATAGATATTTCTCAATGGCTTATAGAAGGCTTTTTGCTCAAAGAAAAAGATTTCAGAGAAGAGCTTAAAAATTACGATTGGGCACAGTATAAAGACCAATTTGTGGCTATTAATTGCAGTACGGATGCAATTGTTCCCGCATGGGCTTCTATTTTAGTTGCGATACAATTGGCACCATTTGCAAAAAAAATAATTAATGGAACTATTGAAGATTTAGAAGCTTCTCTTTATGAGGAACTGCTCTCTAAAATCGATTATTCAGTATATACAAATAAACCCATTATAATTAAAGGATGCTCTAGAAAGCCAGTACCTATGCGCGCTTATGTATTAGCGGCTCATTATTTACAACCCTTTGCCAGAAGTATTATGTACGGAGAAGCGTGTTCGGCTGTTCCTTTATATAAGACTAATAGTAAAGTTTAATTTCAAAAAATATAGTGTTCCCATAAAATTATTTAATTTTGGTAAAACTTTTAAATAGCACTTTCATGAAAAAAATAGCATTTGCTTTACTCTTTGTTTCTGGTTTTATGTCCCTTCAGGCTCAGGAAACTGAGAAAGACACCATCAAACTTTGGACTAAAAAAGGAAATATTTCTATACTTTTTAATCAATCAGCTTATAACAAACAATGGTTAGGTGGTGGAACTTCAAACATAGCTGGAAATTTAGGTATCAACTATGACTTCAATTATAAAAATGGAGACGTTGTATGGGACAACAAATTTATTTTAGCTTATGGTTTAAGCAAAATAAAAGGAGATGCTAAAACAGCTAAGACAGATGATCGCTTAGAACTAAATTCACTTTGGGGTAAAAAAGCAAGTGGTGAATGGTATTACTCTATGTTTTTTAATTTTAAAACTCAGATGGATACTGGTTTAGATAAAGAAGGTGTGAAAATTTCTCATTTCTTTTCTCCTGCTTATTTTCAGTTCGGTCCCGGAATTTTATGGAAGAAAAATGATAATTTAAGTGTCAATTTTTCACCTGCAACTGCAAAACTAATCGTTGTACATCCTCATTTTACAGAATTAGGACCTTCATTTGGCGTCTTACAAGGGGATTCTTCAAGATTTGAATTTGGTGCTAGTGTTTCAGGATACTATAAGCTCAATTTAATGACTAACGTAAGTATTGAAAACAGATTAAATTTATATGCTAATTATCTTGATAAACCTCAGAATGTAGATGTTGATTACCAGATGAATGTAGTAATGAAAATTAATAAATACTTATCTGCCAATGTTGCTGTTCAAGCTATTTATGATGATAACTCAATACAAGCAGTACAAGTTAGAGAGGTTTTTGGATTAGGAGTAAATTACGGTTTCTAGAAAAAAAACATTAAAAATGCCCTTAAGAAAATTTCTTAAGGGCATTTTTTTTATAGGTATTTCAAGATAATATTTAATTGCTGGCAAAAAAATATGAATCTGGTGTATAGAAAAACTTTTATTATTCCTCTTCATTATCTTCTTTTTCATCTTTCTCCACAGCATCTTTATAATCTGGATATAAGAATTTATTATAAGGAAAACGCGTAATGTGAATTTGTCTCACAGCTTCGTACACACGTTCTCTGAATTCTTCAAAATTTTCTTTATTAGTAGCCGATATAAACAAAGCATTTTGTTCTCCTACTCTACTCATCCAAGTTGATTTCCACTCTTCCAGCGTGTAATGTCTGGTTGTTTTTTCAGTCATCAAATCATCTTCGTCAATAGTCAAATGTTTGTAAGCATCAATTTTATTGAAAACCATAATTACTGGTTTATCATTGGCTTTGATATCTAAAAGGGTTTGATTTACTGATGCAATATGGTCTTCAAATTCTGGATGCGAAATATCAACTACATGTAATAGCAAGTCGGCTTCCCGAACCTCATCTAATGTGCTTTTGAAAGAATCTACTAATTGTGTTGGCAATTTTCTGATAAATCCAACGGTATCGGATAATAGAAAAGGTAGGTTTTTAATAACCACTTTGCGAACGGTAGTGTCTAAAGTGGCAAAAAGTTTGTTCTCTACAAAAACGTCACTTTTACCTACAGCATTCATTAAAGTTGACTTACCTACATTCGTATAACCTACTAAAGCCACACGAACCATTGCACCACGATTGCCGCGTTGCACACCCATTTGCTTATCTATTGTTTTTATTTTCTCCTTCAATAAGGCAATACGATCCCGTACAATACGTCTATCGGTTTCGATCTCCGTTTCTCCAGGTCCACGCATTCCAATTCCTCCTTTTTGACGCTCTAAGTGCGTCCACATTCCGGAAAGTCTTGGTAATAAATATTGACATTGTGCTAATTCTACTTGGGTTCTCGCATAAGAAGTCTCTGCACGTTGAGCAAAAATATCAAGAATAAGGTGCGTTCTATCTAGAATTTTACATTCCTCAATTATTTTAGATATATTTTTTTGTTGTGAAGGTGATAATTCATCATCAAAAACTAAAGTCGAAATATCATTCTCTTTTACAAATTGATGAATCTCTTCAATTTTTCCAGTACCCACAAAAGTTTTGGGATTAGGGCGTTCCATTTTCTGAGAAAAACGTTTCACTACTTGGCCTCCCGCGGTAAAAGTCAAAAATTCTAACTCATCAAGATACTCATTTAGTTTCTCTTCGCTTTGATTTTGAGTTACAATACCAACAATAGCCGTTTTTTCGAAATTTATTACTTCTTTTTCTAACATGTCTTTGAATAAGTTACAAATTTAATGATTTGTAAGGGACTTATGAGATTCTGAAATAATAAAAAAATCACAAGCTTTTAAAAAAATTTTAAAACCGAATTTTAAATACCAATAAATGAAATGAATATTGAACACTATTTTTGCATTCTAAAGACTTATCAGTATTTTATTTTTTAGAATAAATGCTCTATTTAAAATCGTTTTTTGATGATTACTACACTCTATTCGTATAAATAATTAACCTCTGTTTTTACTATTCCATTTTCTTCAATTATAGAACAAGCACTAGGATAATTCAGCGTATTGTATTTGTATTTTTTGGTTTTACCAATAGCATTTAATGCTGTCGAAGCAAAACTTAATTCGTTATTAACGGATATAGAACCTAAAGCAAACTCATCTTCATGAAACGAGATCAGAGGAACAATAACTTTATAATTTTTTCCAAACAAATTTTGAACTATTAATAAATCTGCTGAATTTTTATCATCAAAAGTATAATTATTCATTGATTTATCACCAATCATTACTTTGTGTCTAATGATATTATCTTTGAAATATACATACTCTATTTTATTAAAAATTTGTTTGTTTCTATCTCTCGAAGAGCGTCTAGCCACAAGTCCATTTTCGACAACATATTCAATATCATCTATTAAAGTTTGATGGCTATTGCTTTTTTTAGTTATTGCTTTTACTCTTGAACCTTCATAAGTTACTGCAACTGTTTTAGTAACGAGTTCGCCGCCTTCTTCATATTTTTTTACAAACTTTACTAACTGATCTTCATTGTTATAAGTGTAATTTACAACCTCTTTCCAGTTACTTGCTTGTCTCTCCTTTACTGTCATGTCTAATAATCCTTTTGGATTATAAAAAAAACTTTGAATAACATCTGATGTTTTTATGGATTGAATTTTACCATCATTAAACAAAATTGTTTTGTTTACAATTTCACCACTTTTTAAATTGCGAAAATTGGTTTTAATAATATTAATTTGTTTTAACTTCACGGAATTATCCGAAACCTGACTGTGCGTCAAGCAAGGATATACCATTAAAAATAGAGCAATAATGTAGGTTTTCATGTGGTATTTATTTCAATTTATATTGGACTAATCCTAAGACCAATTTTTTCAATAACAGTACTAATTTAAATTTGGGGAAATTGTTGAGCGAAATTGTCGAAGATTTATAGGTTTTACTGCTTGTTGTCTCATTAATTAACAAGCAGTAAAACAAATAGATGTTTATTAAAGTAGTTATTTTAGGTTAAAAAACTATTTTAGATTATTGTACAGAAATTAGCTTGACATCAAAAATAAGTACTGAACCTCCAGGTATTCCTGATCTTCCTTCACTACCATAACCAAGATTTGAAGGCACTAAAAGTACCCCGCTACCACCTTCTTTAAAATAAGCAATCCCTTCAGTCCATCCTTTGATAACTTGTTGCAATCCAAAAGAAATTCCTTCCGGTTTGCTTTCATCAAATGGAGATCCGTCAGTAAAATAACCTTTGTATGCAACCGTTACTGTCGAATTTGCATTAGGCTGAACACCGGTACCAGGCTCATTTATAACATAGTACAATCCAGAAGCACTTCTTTGAGCGTTCAACTTGTTCTTGGCTATATATGCTACTATTTCTTTTTCATTTTTAGCAGTATAATCGACTTCTTTCTCTTTTGAACAAGAGATAAAAAGCATAAAAATTAAGGCAAACAGAGTATATTTCATGATTTTTTTATTTATTCAAGCCGCAAATATAGTAAAACTACACACTGTTCCAATAAGATAAAAAATTTTCCGAGAGATGTAAATTTAATTCATCTTAAAATTACTTCTGACCATAAATATGAATATCGTCAAGTCTAAAAGAACCATCTAAAGCCAAGTCTTTTCCTGAACCAATGTACTTAAATGCAATATTGATTTTGCCTTTATACGAAGATATGTCTACCGCACCACTCCCTACAAATTGATACCACGGTGTTGCTTGTTTTGGTAAATTAACTACTAATGGAATCCATGTTGCTTTTGCCACATTTAAACCATCAAAATTGTTAGAAATATAAACTTCTATTGTATTTAAAGGGGAATCGACATCTAAATGATGTTGTGCTGTTCTAAAAGTTAAGGTTTCATTATTGTATAGATCCATGTCAATTTTTGGAGAAATGAGCCAAGCAACATTAGAAATTACTTTAGTACCAGAAATAGTAAACTCAGCGCAACCATTTCCTGCGTAAACGCCACCTTTCCATACAATTTTACCATTTTGAACAATATTTGCCCAACCTGGAAGACTTAAATTGGACTTGTCTACAACAGTTTCAAAATCTTCAGAGAAAAACGATACTGTTCTAGGAGCAGTCATTACAATGTCTTTTTCGGAACGTGCTAACAATTGATAGTCATTACCATATTTTGTTAAAACTCCTCTCACTTTCCCACTTCCTTCAGGAACTAATTTTGTAGCGAAATTTGCAAAACTACTTGTTCTAAAATAGACTTGGTTACCCGATTTATCTTGTAAATCCCAATTGGTCGCACCACCTACATTTTTCCCTTCTTCAAAGTAATGGCGTCCTACCGCAGATGCAGCAAACTGAACATCCAAAACTTCTACTAATGTATTTAGATAAGCATCATTTAGCAAATCTTTCATCGTAACCTTATTGACTAATTCGTCTTCTTTAAGATTGGTACAAGAAGCATTCAAAACTGCCTTGTAATCATTCTGCGAAATTCGTCCAACTCCACCATCATTATAGGAATTTACCGTGATCCCACCAATTCGCAAAGCACCAAATGAAATATCAGTGTATTGATTTTTTAGCTTTACAAATACTTTATTTCCTGGCCTATAGTCTACATAGAGATTCGTAGCATCTACCGGAACGCTAAAACCAATAGCAGGATTTGGGGCGGTAGCCAAAGTTTGAAAAGAAATAGTTTTGAAAAAATTTCCCGCTTCATCACTCGAAACTACGTACGCCTCAATGACATCATCATATTTGTATTGAGCTACGATTGCATTAGCATTGGTGCGTACTTGACTCACCTGCATATTGGTACGCAAATCTGGTTGGGTACAAGTGATTTTTGGAGCGTCAAGAGTATCACTCGCACAACTGTAAAGTATAAGAAGTAGCAGTAAAAAAAAATAGGTTTTTTGAAATGTAGCTTTCATCTTTTTTTATTTATAAATTAATGTATAGATTCACAAAATAGGTTCTACCGTATCCATAGAAGTATTTATTACCAAATGAAGGAGTGCCACTAGAAAAATCTTGGTTCATTCCTCTAAAATTAGCATTTCGAGATTGCTCATAACCGCCTGATTTATAAGTAACATCAAGCACATTATTAATACTAGCAAAAACCCCTAAATTCTTTCCGTATACGCGCCAAGATTTTCCACCAACTAGGTTCAAAAGCATTAATGGATCAAATTTTTCTTGTTTCAATAACTCTTTTGCTCTCTCCTCTGTTGCTTCTGGAAAGTTGAAACCAGAAGCTGGATTTTTGTAGAATATTTTAGTTCTAGAAATCGCTGCTATATCAATATACGTATTAGTGAGATAATTTATGTTTGCACTCAGCCACCAATATTTTGGATCTCTATATTCTAAACCAAATGAATAAGCTCGCTGTGGCATTCCGGCTTGTTTGTAATTTCTAAGGGAAGCTGTTCCAAAATCAAAAAGCGGATTTGTATTTTCTAAAGAGGCTTTGGCGTCATTAATCAAAGTAACATTGGGATTACTCGCATAAGTATACTCTCCAAAACCGGCAGAAAAAGTAGTCTTGAAAGTAGCGCTTAATTGGTATTCTAAACTCAATTCGGCACCAATATTTTTCTTGCTTAATTGAGTTAATGTTTGGCTTACAAAAGCATCCGTGTTTAAATATCCCGCACCATTATCAAAAATTCCTTCGGCATAAAAAAAGGAAATTTGAGTACTATTTTTTATTAAAGAATAGTAGGTTGTTAATCTCCCTTTTAATTTTGGTGATCGATATACATAACTTATATCAGCACTATTTATATTCTCACTTTCTAAGTCATTGACTAGTGAATTATTCAAACGAGAATTTGCAAAAGTATTTCGTAATGAAGGTGCTTTGGTCATATGTGCCGTATTGAAAGCAAGCAATTGTTTGCCAGAAATTTTAAAGTTCAATCCGCCTTTAAAACCAAAATCTTCAAAGGTTACTTTTTCACTTTTCCCAAAAGAATTAGTTTCATAAATTCCGTTTTTATACAAACCTTCTCTTTGATAATCTCTAACAGAAAATTGTTGGGCTAGATAAAAATCGACTTTGTTATAGGTAAATTTAAATTGAGTAAAAGCTTCGATTACAGTAGCCAAATAATTAAAATTGTATCCGTAAGTATCACCAACTACTACTTGCCTGTCAGGATTATTAAGATCCGATTGAGATTGTGTGCCTTTATAAAAAGGATCTATGTCATCAAAATACAATCCACCCAGTAAGTCTAATAAATGCTGAGAATAATGCGATTTTAATTTTTTGAATGAAGCCCCAGCATTCAGAAATATATTGTCAGAGAGTTGCGAACTCAAATTAGTGTTTAATGCAAGGGTTTGGTCTTCTACTCGATCTTCGTATAAAACATATTTACTTTTTTTTGGTTCATACCCTGATATAATGCCATTAGAATCTAGAATAGGATTTTGATTGGCTTTATATATTGCATTCCAATCTATTTGTGAATGAGCTAAAAATAATGATTTACTTTTCTCGGCATTTTCATAATCTGGTATAAAAGCACCAGAAAATTCTCCGTTATCTTTTGCATATAAAGAACTAAAATAACTAGGCATTTTTCTGTAATAAGATGGATCTGGACTATCCGCATTTTGATAATCAATGTTACTATTTCCTATTTTTCCAAACTGGTAGGTTGCACTAGAATTTAAGTTCGTTTTATCATTAATTTTAAAATAATGATTGAGCATAATTGTGGGCATTTCAATGGTTTTTACACGAGCATTTCGTTTTTTACCGTCTTGAAAACCCCAATAGGAATTGTATTTCACATTAGTTAACGCTGTCACTTCTGCAGTATTAGGAGAGTTTTTAGCTCTTGTGTTGGGCGTGTAGATTGCAGTTAAATTCAAAGAATGATTCTGCCCCAATTTCTTTTCAATGCTTATAAAAAAGGAATTAGCATCATAATTCGTCCCTTCGAAATAACCTTCTTGTGCCCAACGTTTTCCTGCCGAAATAACAAAAGCCCAACCATTAGCATACATTCCAGAAGCATAAGTGGCCATAGTACGCCAACTGTAATTGGTATTAGTTCCTGAAAAAGTGATTCGGGAGCCAGGTCTGTATATTGAAGCGCGAGTATTTATTTGTTGTGTTCCTAAAATTCCTCCAAAAGCATAATCAGAAGGAGCCGTTCCTAATGTAAATTCTTGATTACGCAAGGCGTCATTTAATCCGCCCCATTCTCCCCATTGTGGTCTGCCATCATACATTTTATTCATGGAAACGCCATTGATCATCAATGTAGAATATTCACTATCTAATCCCCGAACTCTAAAACGAGCTTGTCCCCAATTGAAAGCGGCTGCTTGCAAAAAAGCATCTCTTGAGGATTGCAAAAGTCCCGATGTACTCTCAGAACTACTATTTTCATCACTGAAATCACTTTCTAAAAGTGTAATGATACTGCTTTGTTGTTCTAAGGTCTGATCTTCTTCTAATGCTATAATTCCTAAATCTAACTTATCTCCTTGGTTCATTTCTATTGGATACAAAGCATCTTTGAATCCTTGACTGCGAACAAGGATCAATAAATGACCCGAAGGAACGTCATCAAAACTAAATTGGCCATCCGTCTTAGTAAGTTGCATCAAATTCGTATTCTGGATACTAACTACTACGAAACTCAATGGTTTTTGAGTTTTAGATTCGATAACTTTTCCAAAAAAACTATTGCTATTTTGTGCACTTGAAAACCAAAATTGCATTATAAAGACAATCGTAAAGTAAAATTTATTCATAGTATCAAAATGGTATTAATGAGTACGTTTAGAAAAATGCCAATAAAAAAGATTACAATATTTGCAACAAAAAGTTCAACCCATAAAATAAAATTACAGGTTGAACTAAAAGTTTAGTGGTATTTTTTTTTGAAAGAAAACAACACTAAATAATTAAAAATGTGATTTGGAAAAGTGGCAAAAGCCTTCTATATACTATTGCTGAAAAATGTGGTATTTAAATTCAGCACTTAATAGATTCAATTGAAAGAATAATAAGGTTAAATATAATAATAAAAACTATAACTTATTGATTTACAATAAAATTATTTTTTACAAATATCTAATATGATGTTTTTACATTTGATTTTAAAACAAAAAGAAATACAATCCCACAATAGTTTTGGAGCGAGACAATATGGATTTTCTAAAATAGAATCATGTTCGTTCAATAAAATTATTCTATTGCTTCGATTTTAGAAACCATAAATGCGATTAGAACTCCAAAAACACCGATGAATGCGAATGAAAATCGCAGGTTAGATAATTCAGCTATGTAGCCAATAATAGGTGGTCCTAGTAAAAAACCTAGGAAACTAACGCTCGAAACCGTAGTTAAAGCAATACTTGGAGAAACATTTGGATTCTTACCGGCAAGGCTATAAACAGTCGGCACAATCGTAGAAACTCCGAGTCCGACTAACATAAAGGCAAGAGTTGCAGGAATGATAAACGGAAAAAACACCGCTATAAAAAGTCCAGTTGAAATCATTATTCCGCTGATTTTTAGCACATTCTTCCTTCCAAATTTACGAATTAAGCTGTCTCCAAGGAATCGTCCTCCAGCCATCATAATCATAAATGAAATGTACCCTAAAATTACTAATGGTCCCGGCGCCTTGACGACATCTTTGAAATAAACGCCACTCCAGTCAAACATAACTCCTTCGCTGGCCATGCTACAAAACCCAATTATTCCCAACCAAATTAAAGCAGAATCTGGTTTTGAAAACATTTTTTTCTTTTTGACTTTGATGGTTTCTTTAGCCTTTATTAAAAATTTAAAATTGAAAGCCATCATTAAAAATACTACTCCACCCACAATGAGAAAGTGAATGTATGGAGTTAAATCGAAGGCAAGCATTACTAATCCTACTAACGCACCCATGAATCCTGCAAAGCTCCACATACCGTGAAAAGAGGACATAATAGTTTTTTTGAAAAGTACTTCGGTATAAACACCTTGAGTGTTTACAGCAATATTAGAGAGATTCCCGAAAATCCCAAATACGAATAATGCCGCTGATAATTGCCAAGCGTTGTTTGCCAAACCTATATTTGTTAAGCTAAAAACGTAAAATAACAATGAAAACACTAACATGCGATGACTCCCAAAACGACTCACTAATTTTCCAGAAAATGGCATAATTATTAATTGTCCAAATGGAAGCGCAAATAAAATGGTGCCTAAATCTCCTTCACTGAGTTGCAAAGTTGTTTTGATATCTGGAATTCTACTCGCCCAAGTAGCAAAGCACAAACCCATTCCAAAATAAAACATAGAAACTGCCCAACGAATTCGGTTTAAGTACGAAATCTTAATGTCTCTATATTGCTTTTTGAACTTTGCTTTTGTTTTTGACTTTTCTAAGAAGTTTAAATCTATCAAACTGATTTTTTTTTAAATTTTAATTGGCAAAAATACGACAAGCAATTGGCAATTCAATGAAAACTAACGAGCCTAAAAAATTTACAACGTTATTGTTTATAAAATTAAAGGCTTGATCTTGATTAATGCATAACTAAAGATTTTTAAAACTTTAAAACTGGAGAAATAATATTTGATTAAATACACCTACAAGGTTTTGAAAACCTTGCACGATAATAGTCATAGACAAAAATTTATTTCGTGTAAAACACTATAAATCAACCACTTTTTTCTGAGAACTACTTTCAATTGAAGCTTCGATAATTTGCATTACATGAACGCCATCTTTTGCAGTTACTGGCTCTAAACTATTATTTATGATCGAATTATAAACACCATCAAAAAAAGTATAATAATTTCCTTGAAGTGTAGAGATACTTTTTTTTACAATTTCACCATTGATCTCCGTGTGTAATAACCCTTCTTTTTCAAGTGGTTCAATTCCCCAAGTAGTTAGATTTGGTTTTTTTCCTAATTTTAATTCGTCTTCTTGAATATCGCCCCGATGTTTTAAGAATGAACCCTTTTTTCCGTGAATAACATACGCTGGATTTGCTTCTCGAACAAAAAATCCTGCTTTTAAACGGACCCGAAAAGTAGCATAATACAGTACAATATCAATATAATCATCTACTAAGGAATGTTCCCGAGTAATACGAATATCAGCAAAAACGGAATTTGGTAAACCAAACAAGCACAAAGCTTGATCTATAATATGAGGACCCAAATCCTTCAAGATTCCCGATCCAGAATTAACAGTTTCTTTATGCCGTTTCGGACTCAGCGACGGATTGTATCTGTCAAAATGAAATTCAGCTTCTACAATTTCGCCAAGAACCTCATCAGAAATAATTTTCTGTACGGTTTTAAAATCGCTATCCCATCTTCTATTTTGAAAAACGGCTAATTTCAGTCCTTTTTCTTTGGCTAAAGCCGATAATTCCCGAGCTTGAGCAACGGTTGTAGTAAATGCTTTTTCGACAATCGCGTGTTTGCCTGCGAGTAAAACTTTTTTAGCATACTCGTAATGCGTTTCAACGGGCGTGTTCACGACAACTAAATCAACATCATCTTCCAGAAGTTCTTCTATTGTAGCATAGCTTTTTACTTCAGGAAAATCGTGATTTATTAATTTTTTACTTCTTTCCCAAGAACCAATAAGTTCAAAACTAGCATGGAAACTTAGAAAAGGAGCATGAAATACTTTTCCAGACATTCCGTAAGAAAGTAAGGCTGTTTTTATTTTTTGCATAATAAAATAGTAGAATATTTATTTGAAAAAAGTAAAACACGAATTTAACAAGCTTGGACTAAATTAATTAGTGCAAATTCGTGAAATTCGTGTTTATGTAGCCAAGTTATATTTTAGCTCTTTCGTATTGTTTTGGCCATTGCACATCAGCCTCTAAATCATCAGCGAATGTCAATCCTAAATTAGGATTTCTAAGCGATTCTCTAGCAAACAAAACTAAATCTGCTTTTCCAGAAGCCACGATTTCCTCTGCTTGAGTAGCATCGGTAATTAAACCTACTGCTCCTGTTAATATTCCAGATTCCTTTTTTATACTTTCGGCAAAAGGAACTTGGTAACCTGCACACAATTTGATTTGTTGGTGTGAAACTGCTCCTCCTGAAGAAACGTCAATTAAATCGACACCTTTTTCTTTTAATATTTTAGAAAGCTGAATTGATTCTTCAAGATTCCATCCGCCTTCAGCCCAATCTGTTGCTGATATTCTAATGAACAAAGGCAAGTTTTCCGGCCATTCTGATTGTACTGCCGCAACTACTTCAAGGGTTAATCTTATTCTATTTTCAAAACTTCCACCATATTCATCGGTGCGAAGATTAGATAAAGGCGACATAAACTGATGTAACAAATAACCGTGAGCTCCATGAATTTCGAGTACTTGATAACCTGCTTCAAGAGCTCTTTTAGTCGCTGATTTAAAATCTGAAATCACTTTTTGAATTCCATTTTTATCCAATGCTATAGGTGCTGTTTCATTGTCATGGTAAGCAATAGCACTTGGCGCAACGGTTTCCCAACCACCATTATCATTAGCTACTTTTCTACCACCGTTCCATGGGGAAGCAGCACTTGCTTTTCGTCCGGCATGTGCCAATTGAATTCCGGGAACTGAATTCTGACTTATAATAAATTGGGTGATTTGTTTTAGTTTTTCAATTTGTTCGTTTTTCCAAAGCCCTAAATCTTCAGGTGAAATTCTACCTTCTGGAGAAATAGAAGTGGCTTCTTGAATGATTAAGCCTGCACCACCACTGGCACGACTGCCTAAATGAACCAAATGCCAATCATTGGCAAAACCATCAGTTGCTGAATATTGGCACATCGGAGAAATGGCGATTCTATTTTTGAGTGTGATACTTTTTATCGAAAGAGGAGAAAATAATTTTGAGGACATCATGATGTTTTTAAAATGAAGTTAAGACGAAAAATTTGTTTAGAAAAGTAAAGTTACGCGACTACCCTGAAACACTATATTCATTTTATAATAATTAACAAAGTTTTAAAACGTTATGGAATAATTATTGTAAATTAAACAAATAGAAAACCTTACTTTTGTGAGTTAAAAAAGAACTAAAATTAAAAAATGGACATATTTATAAAGCTTTCTCAATTTTTATTGAGCTTATCATTACTGATTATACTTCACGAATTAGGACACTTCATTCCTGCAAAATTATTCAAAACCAGAGTCGAAAAATTTTACTTGTTTTTTGATGTTAAATATTCCCTTCTAAAAAAGAAAATTGGCGAAACCGAATACGGAATCGGTTGGTTGCCTCTTGGTGGTTATGTAAAAATATCTGGAATGATAGACGAAAGTATGGACAAGGAGCAAATGGCATTGCCACCTCAACCTTGGGAATTTCGCTCTAAACCAGCTTGGCAACGTTTGATAATTATGTTAGGTGGAGTTACGGTAAACTTTATTTTAGCATTCATCATTTATATCGGAATGGCATTTGCTTATGGCGATACTTATATCGCTACTTCGGATATGAAAGATGGCTTGTTGATTGAAAATAAAGCTATGATGAATATTGGTTTTAAAACTGGCGATAAAATCTTGGCAGCTGATGGCGTGAAAATACCAAAATTTGACAATGACATCACCATGAAAGTTATTATGGCAAAACAAGTCTTAATAGAAAGAAATGGAGTAGAACAAACTATAAAAATACCAAGTGATTTTGTAGATCAATTGTCAAAACATGAAAAAGGTCCGTTGATGAGCATCAGAATGCCATTTGTGGTAGCGGCCATTTCTGAAGATTCAAAAAACACCGCTTTACAACCAAAAGATGTTGTATTAACCTTAAACGGACAACAAGCAAAATATTATGATCAAGCAAAAGCAATACTGGAGAGCAATAAAAACAAAACAATTCCAGCGACTGTATTAAGAGATCAAAAAGAAGTTGAAGTTCCTGTTATTGTATCTAATGATGGTAAATTAGGAATTGGTGTTGGAGGATTAAGTATGAGTAATCTTGAAAAACTAGGTTACTATAAAGTTAGCAAACAAGAATTTGGTCTTTTAGAGGCAATTCCTGTTGGAATTACAAAAGGGAAAGATCAATTAGTAGGTTACGGAAAACAATTAAAAATGATTTTTAGTCCAAGTACCGGTGCATACAAACAAGTAGGTGGTTTTAAAGCCATATTTGATATTTTTCCTAATACTTGGAGCTGGGAAACGTTCTGGAATATCACCGCTTTATTATCAATAATGCTTGGTGTAATGAACTTATTACCTATTCCGGCCCTAGATGGTGGTCATGTTATGTTTTTATTATACGAAATTGTTAGCGGTAAAAAACCGAGTGACAAATTCTTAGAGAATGCGCAATTAGTTGGTTTTGTTTTACTTATAACTCTATTACTATTCGCAAACGGAAACGATATTTATAAAGCAATCGTCGGCAGATAAAAAAAATAAAAAAAAGTTGGTTTTTTATTTGCACAAACCAAATGATAGCCTATCTTTGCACCGCTTTAAAGATGTAACGCAAGTTGATTTTTACTGCTCAGTTTCCTTCTTAGCTCAGTTGGTTAGAGCATCTGACTGTTAATCAGAGGGTCCTTGGTTCGAGCCCAAGAGAGGGAGCTTTTACAAAAAGACTTTACAGCAATGTAAAGTCTTTTTTTTTGGAATAAAGTGAATACCCTTATTTTCTAATGCGAGTAATATCGTTCAAAACTAGCTTGAAACACCCAATTCAGTAGCTTTTAGTGTGATTCATTATAAATGTCAAGCTTTTTTTATTAGATTTGAATCAGTTGCTAAAGTGTATATCTTATTTACATCAAAAATTAAACTCGTTTTCCATTTTAAAAAATTATTATTTAGAAATACTATTTTACATAGTATAATAAATACAGCAGATAATACATAAAATAGTAGATCTAGCGTTTAATTTTATAATTGTACTTAAATTATATCCGGCTTTTGACGGAACTCCTGAATAACAAAGAAAAATTTAAATTTATAATAGACTTATTATGAAACTTGAAGAAATGAAAAAGATAATCGTTTACCCAAACGAAGAGTTCAAAGAAATAGAAATCGAGGATAAACTCAAATTACGTTATGCAGTGTCAAACAAAGGACGATTAATTAGTTTTGTTGACAATATAAAAATAGGAAGAGAATTAAAAGGAAGTATTACCGACGGCTATAGAATGTTTAGGTATAAAATTTACGGCGAAGAAAAAATTAAAAACAAACACAAATTTATTTATAAACTTGTAGCAGAATATTTCATTCCTAAAACATCCGAAGATCAAACTTACGTTTTACACTTAGACAGAAAACGCGATAACGACGACTACAGAAATCTAAAATGGGCAACCAAAGAAGAAATGGAAGAACATAGAAGAAAAAGCCCTTTTGTAAAACAAGCACAAATAAATCTGATAGAACATAATTTACAGTCGGACGGAAAAAAATTGACTGTTACAAAAGTGATGCTGATAAAAAAACTTTTGGCAAAACCCAATCAAACGACTAGAATAAAAATGATTGCCAAACAGTTTGGTGTAAGTGAAATGCAAATTAGAAGAATTAAAACTGGTGAAAATTGGAGCCAAGTAAAAGTCTAAATCAAACCAAGACATATAATTTTTGTGAAATTTTTGAAAATTCAAAAAGCTTTCAAATCATTATAAAAAAAGACTATCTCAAACAGATGGTCTTTTTTTTTTGCTAAAAGACAAATAAAATATTTCCCTTTGAACTCATTATCTACTAAGTTCTATTATTCACTGTCTTTTCTTTACTTAAAATTAACGTACTAACATTGCCATTACTTACTCTTAACAAAATGGTCATTATTTACCTAAACTACTTTAACCTCATTACAATTTGTTCCGTGTTTCTTTGTCAAAAATAATTTAAATAAAGAATCATGAAATTTAATTACCTGAAACAACTCGGAATTTTATCTGCAGTCAGCTTATCAGTTGTAAGTTGTCAAAATGACTCAAATGAAGAGAAACCGAATTCATTAATAGATTTTAATACGTCTTCAATGCCTGCTCTAGTAGTACCAAAAGAAGGTTTTGAAAACTTAAAAATTAATTCGCTGATCAGTAGTACTGATGTTTTATCGCAATCACCTTCATTTGTCTATGGCGCGCAACCCGACGGAGCTGGATTCATGAAAGATCCAAATGGAGAAGGATATATGATGATCACCAATCATGAGATTTTAAAATCAGTTTCAAGAGTCTATTTTGATAAAACACTAAAGCCTGTAAAAGGAGAATACATCGTTGACGGAATTGGAGGAATGACCCGATTGTGTTCAGCAACATTAGCTACTCCAGCCATTCACGGGTTTGGACCAATGTTTTTAACAGCTGGAGAAAGTGGAGAAGAAAGTATGGTGCACGGGATTGATCCATTTAGTTTAAGTAGCCAGAAAAGTAGAACCGACCGCGTATTACCTGCTTTAGGAAAAGCAAGCATGGAAAACGCTGTTCCGCTTACAAAAGCAGCCTACTCTGGCAAAACAGTAATTCTAATAGGAGAAGATCAAGGATATGCTACAGGACACACAAGCGCAGGACAAGTTATCATGTATGTAAGTGATGTTGTTGGTGATCTTAATAACGGTAAATTATATGCCTTAAAAAGAAATGATGGGGTTCAAGTAGAAACTACAATGAAAGTAGGAAGTTCCTTTGAAGTATCATTTGTAGAAATTCCAAATGCAAAAAACTTAACGGGAGCTGCTATAAACAAAACAGTAAACAACTTAGGAGCCATTCGCTTTTCTAGAGTTGAAGATATCGATTATAGAAAAGGATCTGCTAAAAATAATAGAGAAATTTACTTTACTGCTACAGGACAAGCTAGTAATAATGCTCCAGTAGAAGGATATACCATGTGGGGAAGAGTTTATAGGTTGGTACTGAACGATACTAACCCATTAATAGGAAAATTAGAATTAGTAGTTGAGGGCGACTCTACTCCTGGAACTGGAATTATAAATCCAGATAACATTTGTGTAACAGAAAACTATGTTTACATCCAAGAAGATGGCGATTCCTATTATGCAGATGCAAAACACGATTCGTACATCTGGCAATACAATATCGCAACCAAGGCAAATAAGCCTTGGATGACTATGAATCACAAAAGAGATGATGCAGTTTGGAATGCCACTTACAATCAAACCAACACTACTAAATTAGGAAGTTGGGAATATGGTGCAATGGAAGATATATCTGATGTAATTGGAGTACCTAATACATTTATCCTAAACATTCATCCACATACTTGGCAAAAAGATGCTTTCCTAAACCCTGACGGAAGCGGTGTTAATACCAATAAAGAAGGTGGACAAACTGTTATAATAAGAAATGTACAACGATAATATTTGATTATCAATTATACCAAGACAACCTTTACTAGGTTGTTTTGGTATATATAATTACCTCAAAATGAAATTCAATCAAAATTGTATTCTAAAAATTAGTCTTATTCTGTGTTGCAGTCTGGTAATGATTTTACAAAGCTGCAAAAAAGAATACACTACTTTGAAAGTTCAAAAAGAGTTATTAGCTGATATTGAAAATCTAGAGTTAAAAACGAACCATTTTCAGAAACTGGCTGAAAAAGAAACGGATCTAAATAAATTAAAACAGGCTTTTGCACATACACGCCTAGCTTATAAAAAAATAGAATGGGCGGTAGAATATTTTACTCCTGATCCAGCACGTTTTATAAATGGTCCTGCATTAGATGAACTAGAAGTTGCCGAAAATAAGTTTTTACCGCCAAATGGTTTTCAAGTAATTGAAGAAATTCTCTATCCAGAATATGATTCTAAAAACAAAACTACTTTAGTTCGAGAGATAAAAATGATAAAAGCAAATTTGAATCAGGTTAAACAAAGTATTAGTGTGATAACCATTTCTGATGATTTTGTTTTGGACGCTATAAAAATGCAAGTAAATCGCATTCTCGCACTTGGAATTACAGGATTTGATTCTCCGCTTGCACAATTATCAATTCCGGAAGCCAAAATAGGTTTGAATTCTATTAGCAATTTGATTAGCAAAATGGATTATCATGGAGGCGAATCTACTAAACTAGTAAAAGAAATAGTAAATAGCTGTAATGAAGCATCCAAGTATTGCCAAACAAATAATGATTTCATCACTTTTGATAGAATTTACTTTATTACCAATTTCTTAAATCCTATCTATAAAAATTTGATTGCTTTTCAAAAAACAAACGCAATAAAAAATATAGATCAGAATAGTGTAGTCAATCCTAAGGCAACAACTATTTTTGATAAAAATGCGTTTGATGTAAATGCTTTTATTCCTTCAAAAGAATATCAATATACCGCTGAGAAAGTGGCATTAGGCAAAAAGTTGTTTTCAGAAAATAGGTTCTCAAAAGACAATACTAGAAGTTGTACCTCTTGTCATAACCCTAAATTAGCTTTCACAAATAATTTAAAAAACAATGTTTCGTTGCAAGGCGGAAAATTAGCTCGCAACACACCTACTCTGACTTATGCTTCTTTACAAAATGCACAATTTTGGGACATGCGACAATTAGATTTAGAAAAACAAAGTTCAGATGTTATTCAAAATAAAGAGGAAATGCACGGAAATGTGTCCAATATTATTGGATTTCTAAATAAGGACAAAGCCTATTTCAAATTATTCCAACAGGCATTTCCAAAATCAAAACAAATACAAGAATGGCAAGTTCAAAATGCTTTGGCCAGTTATGTACGTTCCTTAAATGCATTTGATAGTAAATTTGATAAGTACATGCGAGGAGAATCTAATGTTTATAGCAACCAAGAAAAACTAGGTTTTAATTTATTCGCAGGCAAGGCAAAATGTGCCACTTGTCATTTCATTCCGCTTTTCAACGGAACAGTTCCGCCAAAATTCAATAAAACGGAGCATGAAGTTATTGGCACACCTGAAAATCAAAACAATTTGAAAATAAGTCCCGATTTAGGAAGATATAAACAACATCAAATGGAACAATTAAAAAATGCATTCAAAACGCCTACTTTAAGAAATGTTGCTATAACTGCACCGTATATGCACAATGGCGTATTTTCGAGTTTAGAACAAGTAATTGATTTTTATAATAAAGGTGGAGGAATTGGTGTTGGTTTAAAAGTTGAAAATCAAAGTTTAGCTCCTGACAAATTAAATCTTAATGACAAAGAGATAAAAGCGTTAGTTGCTTTTATGGAGACCTTAACAGATGATAAATACGTAGAATAGATAGTATAAGACATCAAAGTCTAAACCGAAGTTTGTTTTTGTTTTTTTTTACTTCTCTTTATCCTGAGAGAAGTTTTTTGAGAGACCACCCTTATGGATGGTCTCTTTTTTTTATCAAAAATTCCAAGGGTTATTGTAATGAAATGTAATTGTATCAAAAACCGTAAATTATATAAAAAATACGACATTCAGAAACAAATTTATACCATTAGGCATTCTTTTAAAATCATATCTTTGTACGCTATTTAATAATAAAAACTTACTTTTTACTTTTACTTAATACTCAACAGTACTACCTATGAAAAAATCAATTATTGCATGTATCACTCTTCCTGTAGTACTATTAAGTATGATGGCTTGCGACCGCAGTAAAGCAGCAGATCCTAAAGACAGTTTAGATAAAACCGAAACGATAAAAGCAGATTCTGTACAAAAAACAAAAGCGCTGACTATTGACACAATTGATTTTGATAAAAGAAATGCTGCCTTAAGTGTAAATGACACAACCGGTAAATGGCCAGTAAAAGCTCCTTATCCTTTACCAGGTGCTATTTTGCCTTACAATAGAATCATTGCATATTATGGGAATTTATATTCAACCCGAATGGGAGTTTTAGGAGAATTTCCTCGTCAAGAAATGTTAGAAAAATTAAAAGGGGAAGTCGCTAGATGGCAAGCTGCAGACCCAACTATAAAAGCAATTCCAGCTTTACACTATATTGCAGTTACCGCTCAAGGTGCTCCAGGTAAGGACAATAAACACCGCATGAGAATGCCTTTTAAACAAATTGATACCATTATTAGCTGGGCAAAACCAATTAATGCGCTTGTTTTTTTAGACATTCAAGTAGGACATAGTACTGTAAAAGAGGAAGTGCAGCAACTGGCTCAATATCTTTCAATGCCTAATGTACATCTTGGTATTGACCCAGAATTTTCTATGAAAAATGGAGAACGTCCGGGTTCTAAAATTGGAAATTTCACAGCTCAAGATATCAATGATGCTATTGACATTTTAGTAGACTTAGTTCGCAAAAACAACTTGCCTCCAAAAGTGCTAGTGGTACACCGTTTTACACAAGGAATGATTAAAAACTATAAGGATATCAAAACAGTTCCTGAAGTTCAAATCGTGATGCACATGGATGGTTTTGGCAGTAAAGTATTAAAAAGGTCAACTTATTTGCGTTATATTTATAAAGAACCTGTTCAATTCACTGGTTTTAAATTATTCTATAAAAATGACAACAAGAACGATTGGGAAATGTATACTCCAGAAGAATTAGTAAAATTTACTCCAAAACCAGTTTATATTCAGTACCAATAATTTAGTTTTAGATTATGAAAAAAATTATTATTTCTATTTTTTTAGGCCTTTTTTTATTTATAAGTTGCAAAAAAGAAACATCTGAGGTAAAGCCAGAAGCAACAAGTGACACTCTTTCGGTAAAAAAAACTACTGATAAAAAAGTCATAGCAGACGCCGCAACGATTCTCTCTAAAAAAGAAGTGCCAATATTATGTTATCACAATATAAGGGAGTTTAAAAGTACTGCTAGCGATGTGATGAAGACCAATACGGTAAAACCTGCCGCATTTGCTGAACAAATGAAAACTTTGTCTGAGGCTGGTTATCATACTATTTTACCAGAACAATTATACGACTATTTAGTATTTGATGGAAAGCTTCCAGAAAAACCAATCATGATTACTTTTGACGATACAAGAGTGGATCAGTATAATATTGGTGCGGTAGAAATGAAAAAATATGGTTTTAAAGGAGTCTTTTTTGTTATGACAGTAGCTATAAACCGTCCTGGTTATATGACTAAAGAAGAAATAAAAACTTTGTCGGATGAAGGACATGTCATTGCATCACACACTTGGGATCACCACATGGTAACAAAATATGCTGATGAAGATTGGAATACCCAATTTGTAAAACCAAAAGCAAAATTAGAAGCAATAATTGGTAAACCTGTTACTGACTTTGCTTATCCTTTTGGTCTATGGAATACGGCAGCAATTCCAGAATTAAAAAAGAGTGGTCATAAAATGGCTTATATCTTATCTACCAAAAGAGATTCTATAGATCCTCTTTACACCATAAGAAGAATTATTATCTCCGGAACCTCCTCTCCACAAGGAATGCTGAAGTCTATTGAATCTTCTTTCAAATAAAGCAGTCAAATTACTCGTCCTAAAACATAAAATAAAAAGCAGCTATCTAGGCTGCTTTTTTATTATATGTCTATTTTTCATGTTCCTTTTACTTCAAATTTGTACTTTAGACACTTATAGCTGGCATAACTTTTTAATAACATTAAGTTAACATGCAAACAAAATTCTTAAAGGACTTTTGTAAAAATTAAAAACGCAAAGTACTATGGAGCAGATATATGTTATAATGTTAATCGTATTAGGCGTTTTAGCTATTATAGATCTAGTAGTTGGAGTCAGTAATGATGCCGTAAACTTCTTAAACTCCGCTGTAGGTTCTAAAGCAGTTTCTTTTAAAACCACCATGATTGTGGCTAGTCTTGGTGTATTAGTGGGCGCCATGTTTTCTAGCGGAATGATGGAAATTGCTCGAAGCGGTATTTTTGTCCCTAGTATGTTTAGTTTTAATGATGTCATGATTATTTTCTTGGCCGTTATGATATCCGATATTTTATTGTTAGATGTTTTTAACTCTTTGGGATTACCAACTTCTACCACTGTTTCAATTATTTTTGAATTATTAGGCGCAGCTGTTTGTTTGGCTCTTTACAAAATTTACACTTCCGACGAGACATTAGATCATTTAGGAATGTACATCAATACCAAAAAAGCCTCTACAATTGTTTACAGTATTTTACTCTCCGTAATTCTGTCGTTCTCTTTGGGAAGTTTTATACAATACATTTCGCGTCTTATTTTTACTTTTCATTATGAGAAAAAGCTAAAATATTTTGGCGCAATCTTTGGCGGAGTAGCCATTACAGCGATAACCTTTTTTATTTTAATCAAAGGACTTAAAGGTGTTTCATTCATCTCTTCGGAACAATTTGAATGGATTGATAAACATCAGTTTTTAATTCTTGCCGTAAATTTTGCTGTATTTCTTATACTTTCCCAAATACTAATAAGTTATTTCAAAGTCAATATTTTACGTGTTATCATTCTCATCGGAACATTTGCTTTGGCTTTGGCCTTTGCAGGAAATGACTTAGTCAACTTTATCGGAGTACCAATTGCGGCTTTTAATTCCTATCAAATTTTTCAGGGAAGTGGCGTTTCTGGCGATTCCTTTATGATGGGCGCTTTGGCTAATGACGATATTGTTGCTCCATTTTATTTCCTATTATTAGCTGGAGTGGTAATGGTTGTGACTTTGTGGACTTCGAAAAAAGCGAAAAGTGTAATAGAAACAGGTGTAAATTTATCCCGACAAGGCGAAGGTGATGAGAAATTTACACCCAACACAGCTTCTCGATTTATTGTACGATTCGGAGTGTATATTGGTCAAGCTATAAATGTTTTTCTTCCTAAAAAATTACAGATTAAAATTGACAAACGATTTGAAAGTGTAAAGAAAACAACCAAAAAAACTGATGACGAGCCCGCTTTTGATATGGTTAGAGCTTCGGTAAACTTAATGGTTGCCAGTATATTAATTTCAATAGGTACTTCTATGAAATTACCGCTTTCTACTACTTATGTAACTTTTATGGTTGCAATGGGAACTTCCTTTGCTGACAGAGCTTGGGACAGAGAAAGTGCTGTATATAGAATTGCAGGTGTATTCAAAGTAATTGGTGGTTGGTTTTTTACAGCAATTATTGCCTTTGTATTGGCCTTTATAATGGCTTATATTTTAAAAGTAGGTGAAATATTCGCTTTTGTTGGTTTGTTACTTATGTTAGGAATTATGTTGTACAACAGTTCTAGAAAACACAAACAAAAGATTAAAAATGAAGAGGAAATCAAAAGTTTGCGTAAGGAAGATATCGGAACTGTAAAAGAAATGATTACCGAGAGTTCTGCACAAATTTCAAAAGTATTTCGCAAAACCAGTGCTTTATATTCAAACTTAATTGATAATTTAAGTATGCAAGATTTAGCAAAATTAAAAGAAAATAAGAAAGATCAAAAAAAGTTAGAAAAAGAAATTGATGAGCTAAAAAGTAATGTGTTTTATTTAATAAAAAACCTAGATGATAACTCCGTTGAAGCAAGTAAATTTTATATTTTAATTTTAGGATATTTGCAAGATATGGTTCAATCCATCGATTTTATTACCACCAATAGTTATTTGCACGTTAATAACAATCACAAAAAATTAAAATTCAATCAGATAAAAGGGCTTAAAAATATTGATACCCAATTGCAGCATTTGCTACAATTATTAGAAGAAAGTTTTAAGAATGAAGACTTTCATCAAATTGATACAATTTTAAATGATAAACAAGCATTATTAGACACTGTTTCAGATTTGATAACAAAACAGATCAAAAGGATTAGAACAACAGAAACAAGTCCTAAAAATAGTAAATTGTATTTTGCGCTATTACTTGAATCTAATGATCTCGTTAAATCATTAATGAATTTATTAGAGTTATTCAAGGAATTTAATAATGTCAATAAAGAGTAATTACTGATTAATCGCACTTTAATAAACGACTAAAATTTTAGCTTTTTAATACGGTTGTAATGTGATTTATTTAAAATTTTGATCAATGAAAATCTCCATTTCTACTCAACGAATTTTAGAACTTTCAATCACATTTTATGTAATAAGATTCTAGATGATTGAAGATTTATTACTCTTGGTGTTTTAAAAAGCTCTAATTTCAGGAATACGTAATCACTAAAAGTAAACCCATAAAAAAAGCACTATCAAATTCTTAATAATTTGATAGTGCTTTTTTGTATGTTGTCGGATTGCTTATCTTCCGGATAACCAATTATCAGGGTCATTGTAAGTCGTATTTTGAAGAATCAAGAATTTAAGAACTGTTTTCCCAGTCTCTCCATTGGTTCTAACTGTTCCAATACTTTGCTTAATGCTTACCTTATCTCCTTTGCTTACGCTCACAGAACTTAAGTTTTGATACACCGTAAAATAATCACCATGTTGTATCATTACCGCTTTATTTACCGGAGACAACACAATTACACTTGTGACCTCACCACCAAAAACGGCTCTAGCATTCGCTCCTTTATCCGTTGTGATCTCAACACCACTATTGTGAACTGTAATAGTATTAAAAAGTGGATGGGTTTGATTTCCGTAGCCTAAAGATATGTATCCCTTTTCGACAGGATAAGGTAATCTACCTCTATTGGCTCTAAAATTGTCTGCTATTATTTTTGCTTCTGGAGTTAGTTCTATAACAGATGATGAAACTGCTGCTGTAGAAACTGGTTTACTCGGGTTCGCTTTTGCTTTTTCTAAAGCGGCTTTTCTATTGGCAGCTGCAATAGCCTCTCTAATTAATTTATTAATTTGTCTATCAACAAGTCTATATTCTTGTTGCTTTTTACTAATTTCTTTAGAGATCTTATTTTTATCTTTTTTGATAACATTAACCAACTTTACTTGCTCTTGTTTCTCTTTTTCTAATGATATTCTTTCTCTTTCATTTTCAGCAATCAACTTTTGTTTGGCTGTTTTTTGAATGTTAAGTTTATCATTAAAATCAACTAGTTTTGTAGATTTTGATTTAATTTCTTCTCCTTGCATTTTTCTATACCCAGTATATTGCTTCATGTACTGCGCTCTTTTGTAAGCTTGCAAAAAGTTTTCAGAAGACAATAAAAACATAGCTCTACTTTGCTCCGATCTACTTTTATATGATTTCACAATCATTTTAGCATAATCCTCTTTAAGAATCTCTAGCTCTTTTTTGAGTTTATTAATCTGAACTTGATTAATATACATATCATTACTCAACAATTTAGTTTGCTTTTCAGTAGTATTTATTAATTTCTCTTTCAGTTGTATCTTTGTGTTTTGAATAATAACCACATTAAAAGCAGACTTTTCTTTTTTCTTTACGCTCTGCAATAGCTTTTCATTGTCTCGAATTTCTTGTTGAATTTGAGCTTTACGTTGTTCTAATTTTTCTTGTTGGGATTCCTGACTCCATAGCAATGAAGTCATACAGATAAAAATTAGGGTAAGGAGAAATTTTGGCATATTAAAAAATATTTTTGCAAATTTACTTAATTATAATTCTTTTGTAGCCTTTTGGAACACTATAAGGAAAAGAAAGTTCTTCATTAAAAGTAATCGAGTTGTAATCTAGATTAATTTCGATATTTCCTTTCTTCTGAAATGTATTAATCTGTACAGCGGTAGGCAATGTTCCCTCGTTATAGACTTTATTGTCTGCATAAGCTACTTTTATAGTACGCTCTTCTGCCGTTTGTGTGATTTCTTGTTTCTCAATCAAGAATTTTGTAGCATCCAAAAAGAATGATTTTTTTGTATTTTTATTGGATGCATCCTCTAATCGGTAAGTCTGCTCCAATAATGATTCTAAATATTTACCTTTTGTTAAATCATCAATAGCCTGTCCTAACAACATATTTTGAATTTTACTATAGTCCAAATCCGTACCCAACCATTCGCTTAAACTACTAAAATCTCCTTCAAAATACTTGCTATTTATCTTTTCATAATAATTAACAGACGTAGGAGTAATCAAAGCTTTAGCCATTGTTATTCCCAAAAATCGAATGCTTACTAAAATCTGTTCGTCTTTTTTTATTCTGATTTCGGCTGTTACATTTTGGGTTTGCTTGTCATCAGCATAACGCACATTAGACTTAATATATAATGTAGAAAATTGAATTTTATTGTTGTAATAATTTTCAATTATTTTTTTGGCCGTCATATAATTTGCTTCTTTTACGGGTTCATTACTTGCCGCAACTGCAATCGCTTTTGATTTACAAGAAACTAATGCCAATGAACTTACTAAGCAAATTAGTATTGCCGATCGCATTCTTGTTACTGTTGTATTTTTCATTATTTTTTTTCTTTTAATAATTGATTGGCTTTAGAAAAATACAATTCTTTTTTCTTAAAATCTCCTAAACCATTATAGGATTCTCCCAATTGAATGTTGAAATTTATTTCTAATTCCTTATTCTCCACTACATAATCCATGCCCATTTCTAGTAAGTCCTTTGCTTTTTTATAGTCTTGCAACTGATTTTTAGCCAAACCTGCGTAATAATAAAACTCCGGCTGTGTGGGAAAACTCTCGATCATTTCTGTTGATTTTTTGGCAACAACATCAAATTGTGTCATTTCGGTAAAGGCTTGCAACAAAAGTAAATTAGTCTCTAAAGCTTCCTCTGGCCGACTAACTGCCGATTTCTCATAATATTTTATAGCGGTAGCCCATTCTTTTTTTGCATGAAAAAATCTCCCGATCTCTTTTGCAACATCAACAGATTTATCCGTGTCAAAATAATTTACCGCTTTCTCTAAATCAGTAGCATATTGTGGGTTTTTGAAGCTAAAAATCAAAAACTCATTGAGTATTCTATGTTTAATTTTAGAATCAATTTTAGAACTAGCCAAAACAACATTCATCGCATTAATTGCTTTTGGAGCATCATTTGCTTCTAAATAATCTTTGAATAAAGTGACTTGCGCCCACTCTGAATTCGGAATTGCTTTTTCAAGCTTTTTTACAATTTCAAAAGCTTTAGTTTCCTCTTTGTTTTTAGAATACAAAAAAATCAAACTCAAATAATTCGATTCTTCTTTTGGATACTTTTCAATTTGAGCAATTAAGTTGGTAATCTCTATGTTTTGAAACTTTCCTTGAGAAAGAATCTGGCTTTTGT
Organism: Flavobacterium flabelliforme; assembly: GCF_017948675.1. Taxonomy (GTDB): domain Bacteria; phylum Bacteroidota; class Bacteroidia; order Flavobacteriales; family Flavobacteriaceae; genus Flavobacterium; species Flavobacterium pygoscelis. The sequence goes on along the minus strand of NZ_JAGFBU010000001.1, from coordinate 1,229,167 downwards.
ATAATTCTCTTCGCTCCGTTTTGCCGATATTTTCCTCCAACTCCTGAATTAAAACTAATGCTTTTTCAAATTGATTGGTTGCCATATACAAAGACGTTAAATCTTCCTTGTACTTCGGATCAAATTCAATTAGTTTTTGGATGACAATAATTCCTTGATTAAAATTTTTAGTTTCGTAACAAACATCATACATTCCTACCCAAAACCATTTATTTTTTGGATCAATTTTAGCAGCACTTTCAAAATAATTATAGGCATTTTTATAGTCCTTTAAGGCTAAATAATTTTTCCCTAATTCAAAATAAATTGATGCTTCATTGGGTTTAATTTTATTGGCTTTGTCTAAAACGACTATTGCTTTATCATAATTTTCAATTCCTTTTTGAAGCAAGGATTCGTAAAAATAATCTTGAAATTGATCTGCATCTGACTTGATTTCCTCGGGTTCCGTTTGTGCCCACAGCAAAGCTGAATTGCATTGCAAAACGAATAATAAAATTATGTAAAACGGTCTTTTCATAATTTCTTTTTTATCCTACCCTTTAATCAGGCAGTGTATCGATTATTCTAAAACAGAATAATCTCCTATGCTAATGTTTGTAAAGTTACCATCAAAACTGGCGTGATTTCCAATCATTGCATTGTCTAAATTGGCATTTTTTACATGGGAATGTGTTTGAATCAAAGAATTTTTTATTGTGCTATTTTGCACATGGCAACCGTCTCCTAAAGAAACATTAGGACCTACCGTTGCATTAATTAAAACTACATTTTTACCAATATAGCAAGGTGCAATAATAGTTGAATTTTCCTGTTTTACATCATAGTCAACTAAATGTTCTCCATCATTGTGCAAGAATCCTAACATTCTAGAATTGGTTTCTACAGTTACATTTTTGTTTCCACAGTCCATCCATTCCGCTACTTTTCCCGGAACAAACTTCATCCCTTTGGCCATCATTTGCTTGATACCATCATTGATCTGGTATTCACCACCATGAATAATGTTGTTGTCTAATACTAGTTGCAATTCGTTTTTTAAAACGGCAATATCTTTGAAATAATAAATTCCAATTACAGCCAGATCGGATACAAATTCGGCTGGTTTTTCGACCAACTCTACTATTTCATTAGCGGCATTTAGTTTTACTACACCAAATGCTTCTGGTTGATCAACTTGTTTTACCCAAATTACACTATCAGCCTCTTGGTCTAAATCAAAATCAGCTCGAATTAGTGTATCGGCGTAAGCTATAACTGCTGGTCCGCTCAAAGAATCTTTCGCGCACATAATTGCGTGACCGGTTCCTAAGGCTTCGTTTTGGTAATAAATAGTTCCTTTAGCGCCTAATTTAGTAGCAATAGCAATTAATTCTTCTTCAACTTTTTTGCCAAAACTTTCGTGAATAATAAAGGCAACTTCCTCTATTTCTTGTTGTAAAACACCTGCAATATCTTCGACTAAACGATGTACAATTGGTTTTCCGGCAATAGGAATTAATGGTTTAGGAATAGTTAATGTATGTGGGCGAAGGCGTGATCCACGACCTGCCATAGGAACGATTATTTTCATATTATTTTTTTAACCGCAAAGTTCACGAAGGTTTTTCGCAAAGTTTACGAAGGTTTTAATTATTATTTTTAGCCTCAGATTAAACTGATTTCCGAGGAGTTTTATGTTATTGCGAGGCACGAAGCAAAGTAATCTCAACCTCTAATTAATAATTTATATTTACATAACATCTAGAATGCGCTCGATGTGACAACTGTTTACTGAATTCTGAAAACTACTTTACTCCAGTACTACCAAAACCGCCTTCTCCGCGAGAAGTCTCTGTTAGTTCTTGTACTTCAATCCATTCTGCGCGTTCGTGTTTGGCAATAATTAGTTGCGCGATACGCTCTCCGTTTTGAATTACGAAATCTTGATTGGATAAATTTACTAAAATCACTCCAATTTCTCCACGATAATCCGCATCAATCGTTCCAGGCGAATTGAGAACAGTGATTCCGTTTTTGGCAGCGAGACCGCTTCTGGGACGCACTTGCGCTTCGTAACCAATTGGCAGAGCAATAAAAAGACCCGTTTTTATGATGGCTCTTTCTAAAGGTTTTAACGTTATCGGTTCGGTTATAGTAGCTCTTAAGTCCATTCCTGCTGAAGCTATGGTTTCATAGTTTGGTAAGGCATGTCCTGATTTGTTAATGATATTTATTGTCATTCTATTATTTTTTTGAAATTGAAATGTGTTTTTAAAAGAATAGTACTGTTGTATTCTAAGTCCTAGCCGTGATGGAAGTGGAAATCCTTTTTTTATAAAATTATATTTTTTCTGGTACAAAAAGAGCGACTGGAAGAAGCTCCTTTTTGGTGCCTAGAAAAAAATGATTTTAGGAAAAAGCTTGAAACGTACAGCGCGATTAGCTCCCAGAAATTTAAATTTTATTTGGTTTTCGTTTTAAAATTTTAGTTAATAATTCTTTTTCGTTGTGGTATATAAAATACATGAATAAGAGTAATAACGGGATTCCGACGAAATAATTCTCTCTAAATCCGTAAAATGAAATCGCAGAAAAACCGATGGAAACCAATAGATATATCGCTATTTTATTGATGTCGTAAGGGATTGGATAATACTTATTTCCAAAATAATAGGAGATTCCCATCATACTGCCGTACGCTGCAATAGTGGCAATTGCGGATCCGTAATAACTCATCGTTGGAATTAATAAATAGTTGAGCGCTAATGTTATGATAGCTCCCACAATTGAAATATAAGCGCCATAATGTGTCTTGTCGATGAGTTTGTACCAAACCGAAAGATTGGTGTAAATTCCGAGAAAGAAATTTGCCAAAATGATAAGCGGCACCACTTTCATGGCTTCCCAATAAGAAGAGTTTTGAATCATTATTATTTTTAGAATATCTGCAAAAACGATGACCGAGAGTAAGATAAAAGAGCCAAAAATGACAAAATATTTGGTAATGGTCGCGTAAGTTTGTGGTGCATTTTCATTGGATGCATGGCTAAAAAAGAAGGGTTCTATTCCTAAGGTATAAGCAGTGCGATACAAAACCATAAATAAACCTAGTTTGTAACAAGCCGAATATACTCCGACCTCTGAGGCTGCAATGTTTTGTGGTAACAAATAGCCCAGTAAAATTTTGTCAAATTGTTCATTGATGGCAAATGCAATTCCAGCAATCATGATAGGCATTCCGTATTTCATCATTTGTTTCCACAAATTATAATCAAACTGCCATTTTAGTTTGAAATAATTGGGTGAAAGCACTAGAAATGTCAATAAACTAGCAACAATATTAGATACGAAAATATAGCCAATCTGGAAATTCTCGATATAAAAAGTACTTAGGAAATGGTCTGGATTTGATTTTGCAATCGCGGGTAACGAAATCAAAAAGAAAAGATTTAGAAATAGATTGACTGCTACATTTCCTATTTTTATTATGGCATAACGTATCGGTTGTTGATTGACCCTTAACTTAGAGAAAGGAACAATTACCAAAGCATCGAGCACGAGAATCCAGATGGTGTAAGTAATAAATTGCACATCTATTCCTGACCATCTTGCAATAGTATTTTGGGTTAATAAGGAAAAAACTAAAAATATAAAAGAGGTCCAGAATATAGAAACCGAGGACGTCTCTACTACAGCATTTTTATTTTTTTCTTTATTGTAAAATCTAAAAAAGGCAGTTTCCATTCCGTATGCGAGAATTACATTGAAGAAAATCATACCAGCAAAAATGATGGAGATTTTTCCGTATTCCTCTTTTGGCAGTAAATCGGTGTATAAAGGAACTAATAGGAAACTAAACATTCGCGGAATTACCGTTGCCAATCCGTAAATAGCAGTTTGTTTAAAAAGATTTTTATATAATCCCAAAATGGTGTGTAAATTAAATTAAAGGAACAAAAATAACTATTTCTTTGATTTAATCCTCCGATGTGTCTAATTGTTTTAGAAGAGCTCTAGTCGAAATAATAACATAAAACTATCGGACTACTCTTTCAATTACATTTGTAATTTTGAAATAGTTTGTTTTTTTGTTAATTTGATATTCTAGCACCGCTTCATTAGATTTTAATTCAAATTTTGATTTTGCTATAACCGGAGGTTTGTTTGCATATTCCTTGGTACTATCTGAATCTAAAATCAAATCTACTTTTTTAGAGTTCGCAGTAAAATGAGCTACAAATTTATTAGTAGTTATGGCCTCAATAATAGCCTGCTGATTGTGAAAATAAACTTTTTTTAAGTGGATCGTTTTGGCTAGTGGTATTTTGAACTCTATGCAAAATTGAATTGTACTTTTCTCTATATTTTTTTGATAGGAAACAGATTGTATTTCTTGAGGAAATTCCATTTGAAGTTCTTGTTTAATAGCACAAAATGTTAGAACAAAACAAAGAATAAAGAGGGAAATAATGGGTAATATTTTTTTCATTAGCATAAACGTTAGCTTAGTCCTTCTTCGTTTAAGATTTTAAGAAAATGAAATCCCTTTGGCACATATCCTTGATTGTAATAAAACCGATGTGCGGTATAATTTCCGGTAAAAGCATCGAGAACAATCATGGTGCAACCCGTCTCTTTTGCTTTAGCATCAATATAATCTGTCATCATTTTTCCGATGCCTTTGGATCGATGATCAGGATGTACAATAAAGTTATCTATTTCTAAATATTTACCCGACCAAAGTTTTGTTCCAGACCATAATCCTGAAATTCCTACACAAACACTACCTTCAAAAACAGCTACTTGCCTGTAATTGTGAGGGATCATTTCTGTAAGATACGAATCGTATTTTTCTATCGTAAATTTAGAATATAAATGTTGCATGACTTCAAATTGAGCTAACATTTCTTGCTTTGTGGTAAGTTCTTTAATTTCTATTTTCATGTGTAATTTAAAAAAGATAAAATTAACCAAAAAATCGGTACGATAAAAAAGTACTCAAGGAATAAAGCTAGTTGTAGAATTAGCGTTTTAGAAATTGGTATAAATTATAGTTCTCCTTAAATTTATTTACTGATATCAAAATTAAATCTAGTTCGTTGAAAAACAATACTTAGAAATACTAAAAAGGATCGGCAGTACCGATCCTTTTCTACATAAATTATTAAACTATTACTTCATGGATTCAAAATAAATCACCTCTCCTTGGGTTGTTATTTGTAACACACTTTTTTTTCCGTTTTTCAAAATTTCGAGGAAATAATTATCTTTATCAAAAGGTTTTCCGTAAAAAAGCATATTTGTTACATTCTCTTCATTATCATCATAATAAATTACACTTCCTTTACTGTATTCTTTATACTTTTCATTAATTTTATTTTGAGCATTTACAGGTAAATCACTGTATTTTTTAATTGTAGTGGTTCCTATTAATTTTGAATCTTGGTCATAAAAAGCAGCCATTGCATCTCCTTTTTTCATAAAACTTGCTTGGTCAAAACTATCAGATTTTTTCCATTTTGCATTAGTTATACCTTTAAAATCTTTGATAAACTGACTTTTTGATTGCTCGCTAACCTCTTGCGATTTTAGTTTATGAAGTTCTTTTCTAAGAACCTTTTTCTCTTGTTTTTCGTTGGTGTCTTTTTTGTCTAACGATTTTATTTCGCTTTTTAATTTTTGTTCCTGAACTGTTTGCGCTTGAGATACTGCAAACGTTAACATAACAGCGCCAACTAATAAAATTACTTTTTTCATGATTTTTTAAATTTAAATGGTTTGTAATTCTTTATTAAAATTGATTTTAGGGCTGTAAAAATTGGTTATGTATTATTGCAAATCGATTGGTAAAAGTGAGTTTAATTTATAAATCAGTTGTATTAGAAATAATGAAATAACAATTAAAAAATTCTACTAAACTGTATTCTTAAAAAGCTTTCCATAATTAAAATTGGTTTAAAAAATTATAAAGTCGCGCAATTATTAAAATAGTATCCAATTTAGCTTATAGATAAATTTACCAATCCTGATGCGTTGCTAATGTGATTAATTCTACTCTTTTACATTATAAAAAGACTAAATTAGTGTTGTCCTAGTCTGAGTGTACTGTAAAAATTGAGGCGAAAAAATAAAGCGATAATCCATTAAATATGAGTACATTAATTAACAATTTAGCCTGTCAAATTTACGCTATAATTTAGTGCATAATTTTACTTTAACATTATCTTATAACAGAAAAGCACCAATTAGTTCGAATCCAATTTTTAAATTTTGATTCAATACTTATGTGTTATTTTTTTAAATTCAATTATATCAAAAACAGCGATTTTTTAATAAAAGAGCTTCAACTTCAAGTGCTTTTGGATACAATAAGTTGTTCTCTAAATGAAGTTGTAATTCTAACTTAGTTTCAAAATCATTAAGCAATTCCATTACAACCTTGTAAGCATTACATTCTTTGTTTTGCACTGCATAATTATTACATAATTCTCTAATTTCTAGAAAATGTTGGCCCTCAAAATTATTCTCTTGAATAATATTCTGGCTATGAATTTTAATGATTCCTAGGTATTTACAATCAATAGTTTCTTTGTTTTCGATCAAGTTTCCCATTTTTCTTACGTAAGGAAATAAGACAAAACGCTCTTTGTTATTGTGGTTTTCAATTTTCTTAAAAACCTTAGTAAAGAGTTCCATAATACAAGTAAGTTCTGGTCTTAAATCTCCGTATTCCTTGCAAAGAACAAACAAGTTTTCAATAATCTTTGGCGCCCTGTTTTTGATATAAGAATGGTGTTTTTCCTCTATGTAGCAAGCCAACTCACTTATCGACCAACTATGAAAATCCAATTGTTTTGGATCGGTTTCAGCTATCGCATTTTGCAGATCTTGAACCAGTATTTTACTTGAGATGTTCTTACTTTCACACACTTCTTGAAGGGTTCTTTCTCCTCGGCAATAATAATCAATTCCGTACTTTTTAAAAACTGGAGCCAATCGGTAATCCTCTGTTACTAATTCACTCAAAGTATTGTTTTTTAGACTAAACATATTGTAATGTTTTAATTAATTTATAAAATAAGATTATAATCGCTCTCTAGATTTTTAATCATTTTGGTAACTGCATTTTTAAAATGAACATCTTCAATTTCTTTGTACTTGACCTTTTCCTTACAGTTTAAAGGTTTGATAAAAAACAAATAAAACAACTGACGCCATTCCTGATCTGTTCTATCTCTATTTTCTAAAAATTGTTGCTGGTAAGCAGTAAATCGAGATTCAAAAAAAAGATCGATATCTTTGATATGATTTATTATTTGATGTTTTTCTAAATAAAATAATAACAGAGAAATAATTTCAGTAGTTTGCTCTTGTTGTTTATAACCAACAGGTGTTTTACTGATTAGTAACACACAATTAAACAAAAGCATTTCAAATCTTCCTTCACTATTTGCATATTTATACCTCGGAAATTTCTTGACACCATCATAGGCTTTACAAAATAAAATTTGTGCCCTTTTATTTTTAACTCCTAAATGATTTTTTGAATCGTTTACAAAATCACTAGAAATTCCTTCTAGTTTTAAGAGTGTTATCTCTTTTAATACACCTGATTTTGTAGCAATAATATCGGATACCATTTGATGAAACATTTTTTTTTGATTTTCATTTTCTAAAAAATACCATTCTTGATTATCAATAATATTTTCAGAATTGATTCGTTCAATTTCAACGCATAAAATTCCATCAAATTGGGTTAAAACTAGTAGTAATGAACCTCTATGATTTGAAATTTCAAAGGTTAATGAATCTGCACTTTCATGCTCAAGTCGAATATTCTTATCAATATGTTGGCATAATACTATTAATTCTGAATAGATGTATTTAATATTTTTCTTTTTACTCTGTTGGGAATTGTAAAATAATAGTCCAAAAATAATGGCTCCTCCAGCCAAATAAAATATCCACATAATGCTTAATTTAAAAATAAAATAGCCTATCAATCCTTCGATATATTAAAAAGGAGAGGGTTGGTTTTTAGAAATAGTTACAATAGTTCGATTGATGTAGGGAAATAAAGCAACTAGTAATAGAGTCACTACAAGTAACGTACAAATCATTTCATAATAATCAATCCCAAATCGGATGTGGTTTTGCACATTTACTGCGTTTACAACTATTTTGTTAGAGAGTTTAGTAGATTTTCCTAATGCAGAACCATGTACTATTAAGGAATTGCTATACTTTACTAATTGTTGTTTTGCTATAGGATTCAAAACACTAATTTGATTCTGAAATGTATTAAAATGTTTGCTTTTTGAAAACAGTTCATAATAATTCATCAGGCCTGCGCTCAGATAAAAACCCAAACAACGCATTAGTAAACAAATTCCTGCTGAAGTAACACCAAAGCGCTCTGGAACTGACGAAACCATAAAAATGATAGACGGAGTCATTAAAGTTCCTACACCAAGTCCTTGAAGGAATAAAGGCAAATAAAAATAACCTTCGTTAGCCTGTGTTGTAAATAGAAAAATCATCCCTGCATGGTAAATTAACAATAGTGAGAATCCATAAAGCCATAATAGCCTAATGGGACGATGTTGCAGAATATAAACCCCAGCACTGATTACACCAACTACAATTCCTAGAATATTCAGTAATGTAATATCGCCGATATGCAGCGGGTCTAGTTTTAAAACCGTTTGAAAATAAGTGGTTGTAACACCTAAAGCAAACCTGCAGATATAAAAAATAAGAATGACCGCACCTCCAATATAAAAGTTTCTATATCTAAAAACGGCAAGATCAAAATAAGGACGTTTGAGGCTGGATTGTCTGAGCAAGAATAAAACCAATAAAACGAATATTGATACAATACTCCAGAAAATTCTAGGATCTTCTAGCCAATAATATTCTTGTCCGTAAACCATAATGTAACCTATTAAGCAAACAAAACATGCATAGAGAATAAAACTTGCCCAATCCAATTGATATAAAGGAAATTTTACGTCTAAGTGAACATTGTTCATAAATAAATAGATAAATACTAAACTTGGGAAATACGAAAATATAGCGCATTTGTATAAAAAGTTGAAGTTGAATGAATCTACAATATTGGCGGTTAGGAAATTATTGAGTGGAATCATACAAACTAGCATTCCAAAAAAAATAGAATATCCTATAATTCTAGCCCTTTCAGTTCGAAGCTGCGAATAGATTAAGGATAAAGAAAGATTTACAGTCATTGTAAACGCCATTCCTTGTATGAATCTAAAAACAAAAAGGATAGCAACTTGCTGTGTGCTGTAACAGATATAGGAAGTCACAATTTGGATTATTGTAATGATGATAAAGTATTCTTTTGCAGCTAAAAATCTAAAAAAACGCCTTTCTAAAGAAAAGAAACTCACATAGCCTGCATAAAACAAGGCAACCGAATAAATAACATCATACGTCTCAATTCCAGTATTTCCTGCTGCGGCAGCTACATTTGTCATCGGAAGAAAGAAAAGCACAAGACTAGGCAAGAGTACTATAAAGAGTACTATTTTTATGAGCCAGTTGGGCACCCAATCTTTAAATAAGAAAATTTTAGGAAGCATCAATTCTGATTTTTAGCAATCGAAACATTTACGTTCATTCCTGCTTTTAGTAATTCAATATCCTTTGTAGATCCTGTTACTCTAATTCTTACTGGAATTCGCTGAACAATTTTTACATAGTTTCCAGTAGAGTTGTCTGGTGGTAATAAAGAAAAACTAGATCCAGTAGCAGGTGAAAGTGAAATAACAACACCTTTGAATTCCTTTTTAGAATACGCATCGGCTGTAAAGCGTGCCGTATCACCAATTTTCATGGTTTCTATTTGAGTTTCTTTGTAATTGGCGACAACCCATTTGTCTGTTTCCGAATTAACAATATAAGCCAGCACTTCTCCAGCATTGATCATTTGCCCTTTTTCAACGGTTCTTCGCCCCATAACGCCATCATAAGCAGCTCTAATAATAGTATAAGAAACATCAAGCTTATGACGATCTAATAAGGCGCTCAATCGCTTTATCTCGGCTTTTACAACTTCTTCTTGCGCTTTTGCATCATTAATTTCTGAAAGCGAAGCACTGTATTTATCATTTGCAGATCGTTGTTCTGCTTCGGCTATTTTATACGAAGCTTCTTTAGCTTCAAATTGTTGGTTGGTAGCAGACTCTGAAGCGACTAATTTTTTATATCGCGAATATTCGAGGTTTTCTTTCCACAATGCCGCTTTGGTAACCAAAATTTTAGACTGATTTACTTGTGCAGTTTTACTTAATGTGGCCACTTTACTTTTCCACACTTCCAGTAATGCTCTAGCATTAGACAAAGCCGCTTCTGTTTGTTCTTCCTGAATTACGTATTCCTGATTGTCAATTACTAATAAGGTATCCCCTTTTTTGACTGCTTCATTTTCTTCAAATTTAATGGCTACAATAAAACCTCCTGCTCTAGATATTACGGGATTTATATATTCTTGTACTTGAGCGTCATTAGTGTTTTGATTAAAGTAAATGTCAACCATCGTAATCACGCCCCATATTGATAAAACGATTGCTATACTTCCAGCAATCCAGGCTGTAATTTTTGTGATGAGTTTATCTGTTACTGTATAATTATTTTTGTGTCTCATTTTAAAGGGTTCCTAAGATATTTTGAAGTTGATAATAATTTATTTGAGCATTTATTTTAGAGGATGCGTAATCAAATTGACTTTGTAACAATTGTACGTTAGCATCAAGAAGATCAGTGATTAACGAGGCCTGATTAAAATAGTTTTCATTTACAATTCGCGCATTTTCTTTAGACTGATGTACATCTGTTTTGGCTACATCAATTCTAACAAGTCCTTCTTTAAAACGCAAATACGATTCATAGACTTGCTGTCTTATTTTATCATCTGTATCGTGATGTTCTAATTCTTCTTTTTCAAGACTTAATTTGGCAGCTCTCACTTTTGGCTTATTCAGGTACAATTCTGATAAAGGAAAAGAAGCTTTTACTCCAAAAATTCCTAAAGTATAATTGCTTGGGGAATACGGATATAAAAATATTTGAGGATTAGCGAGATAAAATTCGCCATACAAACCAATTTTAGGTCGAACATTGGCTTTGCTGTTATTTAATTCTATTTTAGAGAGTTCCGTTTTACTTTCAGAAATGTTATATTCGTAAGAATTGTGTTTGGCTATTTCTAAATACTGATTGTAGGGTTCTAAAATAAAACTTTCAGGTTCTAAAATTTCATGAGGATTTATGAGTTCTTCATCCGGAAGGCCTATTAAAATATTTAATCTCTGGTTCGCAATTGCAATATCATTTTCGATTTTTACAAGCATCATTTTCTGATTGGATAATTTCAGTTCAACTCGTAAAACATCACTTCTTAAAATGACCCCATTTTTAAATAAAGATTTAATTTCTGCAAGTTGCTTTTCTTGATTTGCTATATCTGTAATCATTAAATCTCTAAAAACAGTACTTCTTTGTAAATTGAGATAATAAATAGCCGCTTGTAACTTAATCTCAGAAGTAGTCATTTTTTGCTGTTCTAAAGCAATCGAAGCGAGTATTTCTTTTTTGTCAATTTTTAAATTCAGCTTATTACCATCATAAACATTCAGATAATACCCAGTGCTCACTTTGTACAAAAGATGAATGACTTCGTGTTGTGTAGGTTTATGAAACAAACCGTCTTCATAAACGGGAATATTTGTAGCGTATTCATAATTTCCTTTGATCTCTAACTCTGGAAGTCGCTCCAATTTACTTTCAATAACTTCTTCCTTATTGATGCGATATTCTAATGTGCTAAGTTGAATTTTTTTGCTGTTTTCTATCGCTTTAGACCAAGTCTCATTAAGGTTTAAAGGGATTTTTGAGTTTGTATTGTTTTGTGAGTAAATAAAACTAGAGAAGGTAATGAGTAAAATTTGTAACAGATTTCGAAAAGTAAAGCGGATCATTTTTTTATAATTTGTGGGTACAAATATAAAGTCGAGATGCTAGGATCGATTTGTAAAAAATAGTCTAAAATTTGATGAAACCAGACATTTTAAAACAGGAAATCGGTAACTTTGAAAAATAAAATAGCGAACCCTAACTCCATACTATTGTTTAGGATTAGTTAGTTTCTAAAACCTTTACTTCATGAGTCTGATAGCCTCTTTACCAAACATTGATAAAATAGCTGATTCTGTCTTTGTAATGCACGAACGCTCTGAAAAATTTATACCTTATCACAGTCATGAAAAAGGGCAACTTTCCTATGTTGAAGGAGGATTAGCCTATTTACAATTAAACGATAAAAATTATGTTATTCCAGCTCGACATTATTTTTGGGTTCCATCAGGATTAGAACATATTTTAAAAATTGGACATTCAGGGACTATTTTGCGTTCCATTTTTTTTTATACCTATGATGATAATAAAAGTTTATTTTTTTCTGAAGTAGGAATATATCCAATCAATGCTCTTTTGCTACAAATGATCAAATACACGGAGCTTTGGGATGGTCCCATAAAATCCGATGATAGCAGGTATCAATTCTTATCGGTAATCAAAAATATCCTCCCCGAAATCAGCAACAAGAAACTACCTATAAGTTTACCTTTTACTGACCACGAACGCATGCAACCCATTTTAGAATTTATTGCAAATAACATAACGGCTAATCATACCTTGGCCAGTTTGAGTACTCATTTTGGAATAGGTGAACGATCCTTGTCTAGATTATTTCAAATTACTTTAAAAACCTCCTTCCTACAATATTTAAAATTATTACGAATGGTAAGGTCGATAGAACTGATGTTGCAAAGTGATATATCAATTAGTGAAATTGGATATGCGGTAGGATATGATAGTTTATCTTCTTTTAGCAATACGTTTTATCAAATGACCAATTACAGACCCTCAGATTTTAAACGCGAAATAGCTGCTAGAGAATAAAATCACTTTTAAAAATTAGAAAGAAAAAGTTCAAGTATCCTATTTATTAAGATTCAAATGGTAAGAAGTGATATTGTTTCATTTATCTAATATTTTTAGCCGATCGAGAGTTATGATGTATAAAATGTATTATTAGCATTCTTTTTAAATGGTCAAATTAATGCAGTATAACTAGCTTAAAGCCTTTATGACTTTAAAAAAAGTAGATAAAGCATTTTTTATCATTAAAAGTGAAAAAAAAATGAAATATCACTAAAAGTGGGTATTGCAGATATGTTTTAATTAATTGAAATTTGTCGAAGAGAAAATCAAAAAAAAGAGGTGTATAAAGCTATTGAACCTCGTAAAAAAAACAAAGCAGGGTAAAGCTAAATTTCACCCACAAAAAAGGAGCATTGGGTAATAAAGCTAATTGACCCTTAAAAGAAACAAGCAGGGTAAAGCTATTTTCACCCATAAAAAAAGAGCATCGGGCAAATAAAGCTAATTGACCCTCAAAAAAACAAAGCAGGGTAAAGCTATTTTCACCTACAAAAAAGGAGCATGGGTAAATAAAGCTAATTGTCCCTTTAAAACAAAGCACGGGTAAAGCTAAGTATAACCCATTAAAAACAGAGCATCGGGAGTATAAAGCTATTTGACCCTAACAAACAAAGCCACAGGTAAAAGCTAAGAATGCCTTACAACACAGAGCTACAGGACTATAAAGCTACTTGTTCCTTAAACAAAGCAAAAAAAAGAGCCTATTGGCTCTTTTTTGTTTTTTATACTTTTTTTAAATCATAAAAAGAACTTTTTTACAAGACCAATAGTTAGTAGCTGCTATGTTAAACGAATATGCTTTTGAACAATAAAAAATTTTTAATTAATTGAAACAGGATAATAGAGTTGCTTTTAAATACTTAAAAATAGTTTTATAGTGAGGAATAAATACAGATTTATTATTAATCATCAGCAGATCAAAAATACTTAGCTCGCTTTTACTTCTATTTAAATCCTATAATTACATTGTTATCAATAGAAAATACTCAATCACTCAAAATAATAGATAGATGAATATGTATTTTATTGCTTTTTTAATCTTAATTACTCCCCTATTATTACAAATTATAGTAGGCTCGATGGCTATTATAAAAGTCCTTAAATGGAACTTTGATTTAATTTGCATCATCACTATGTTTAGTCAAATTGGTTTGATATTTCTAACTGTAAATAGGATTGCAATAGAAAATCAAAATGTAAAATGTGGAATGCCTCAAGTAGCAATTATTATTTTGGGAATTATATTCTTAATCACTCTTTTAATAACAATTGGAATCCAAATTCTGATTAGAAAGTTGATAGCTAGAAAAGCTAAACTGAAGTAAATTATAGAAAAAAATTATCTAATAAGAATCAGTTTTATAGAAATATGTATTCAATATTAGTTATTCTATTACACATAAAAGCGTTGTTATAATGTCCAAAAAACAAAAGTTGAAGAAAACTAAAAAAGGCGATTGAAACTAAATTCAATCGCCTTTTTTTATAATATAAACTTCCTTATCCTTTCAACGCTTCAGCACCACCAACGATTTCTAAAATCTCGTTCGTAATTGCTGCTTGACGTGCTTTGTTATAAGTTAATTTTAATTGATCTCTTAACTCGGTTGCATTATCAGTTGCTTTGTGCATTGCGGTCATACGAGCACCATGTTCTGAAGCAAATGAATCGCGTATTCCTTTATATAATTGTGTTTTCAATGATTTTGGAATCAATGTCAAAACAATTTCTTCTTTTGAAGGTTCAAAGATATAATCACCAGGAGTAACGTTTAAATCAGATTTAATTGGTGCTAAAGGTAAAAATTGTTCTGTTTGAACGATTTGTGTAGCTGCATTTTTAAATTGATTGTAAATCAATTCAATTTTATCATACTCACCAGAAACGAATTTCTCTGTTAAAGTATCAGCAATTTTAGCGACATTATCAAAAGTTAATGCATCAAAAACTGGACTTTCATTCGCAACAACATTAAGCGTTTTACCTAAAACATCATTTCCTTTTTTTCCTATAGCAAAGATATCCACTTGTTTTCCTGCATAATATAATGCACGACTTTTAGCTTCCTTAATTGCATTGGTATTAAAAGCTCCTGCTAAACCTCTATTAGAAGTAACAACAACTAGTAATACTTTCTTGATTTCACGCTGTGTCGTATATTCTTCACCAGCATCACCTTCAAGAGTAGCAGAAAGATTTTGCAACAACTCCGTTAATTTTTCGGCATAAGGGCGCATCGCTGTGATTGCATCTTGTGCTTTCTTTAGCTTTGCTGCAGAAACCATTTTCATCGCAGATGTAATTTGCATCGTAGATGAAACGGAAGTAATTCTATTACGGATTTCCTTTAAATTTGCCATTTTATTTTAGTCTAATGCCTTAAAGTGATAAAGTCTAAAGTCCTTGAAAAGCCGAATTACTGACTTTAAGACTTTGGACTTTATAACTTTGGACTATTTTTAGTTATATTTTGCTGATAATTCTTTTGCAACAGATTCGATTACATCTGTAATTTCGTCTGTCAATTTTCCTGCTTTCAAAGCGTCAAGAGTTGCTCTGTGTTTGTTGTTTAAGAATTCTAAGAAATCTTTCTCAAATTCTCTTACTTTATTCACAGGAACATTTTTCAACAAGTTTTTTGAACCAGCATAGATAATTGCAACTTGATCTTCAACAGTATAAGGATCGTTTAAACCTTGTTTTAAGATTTCAACGTTTCTTTTTCCTTTTTCAATTACGTTCAATGTAACCGCATCAAGATCAGAACCAAACTTAGCAAACGCTTCCAATTCACGGAATTGTGCTTGATCTAGTTTTAATGTACCTGCTACTTTTTTCATTGATTTAATTTGAGCATTTCCTCCAACACGAGATACAGAAATACCTACGTTAATTGCTGGACGAACTCCTGAATTAAACAAATCTCCATCCAAGAAAATTTGACCATCCGTAATCGAAATTACGTTTGTTGGAATATATGCAGATACGTCACCAGCTTGAGTTTCAATAATTGGTAATGCAGTCAATGAACCACCACCTTTTACAATTGATTTCAATGAATCTGGTAAGTCATTCATATTTTTAGCAATTCCGTCATCAGCAATTACTTTACAAGCACGCTCTAATAAACGACTGTGTAAGTAAAAAACGTCTCCAGGATATGCCTCACGTCCCGGTGGTCTTCTTAACAAAAGAGAAACCTCACGGTAAGCAACAGCTTGTTTAGATAAATCATCATAAACAATTAAAGCTGGACGACCTGAATCTCTAAAATACTCACCAATTGCAGCACCTGCCATAGGAGCATAAACTTGCATTGGAGCTGGATCAGAAGCATTAGCAGCAACAATAATGGTATACGCCATTGCTCCTTTTTCTTCTAACATTTTTGCAATTCCTGCTACAGTTGACGCTTTTTGCCCAATTGCAACATATATACAAAATACTGGTTTACCAGCATCGTAAAATTCTTTTTGATTTAAGATGGTATCGATACAAACAGTTGATTTACCTGTTTGACGGTCACCAATAACTAGCTCACGTTGACCTCTACCTACTGGAATCATAGCATCTACTGCTTTGATACCTGTTTGTAATGGCTCAGTAACTGGTTGACGGAAGATAACTCCAGGAGCTTTTCTTTCTAATGGCATTTCGTATAAGTCTCCACCAATTGGTCCTTTTCCATCAATAGGAAAACCAAGTGTGTTTACTACACGTCCTACCATTTGTTCTCCTACTTTAAGAGAAGCAATACGTTGTGTTCTTTTTGCAGTCGATCCTTCTTTGATTCCTGTAGATGGTCCTAAAAGTACCACACCAACATTGTCTTCTTCAAGATTCAAAACAATAGCCTCAAGACCATTTTCGAATTCTACTAACTCACCGTATTGAACATTTGAAAGCCCGTAAATACGAGCAATACCATCTCCAACTTGAAGTACTGTTCCTACTTCCTCTAGCGTAGCGCCAGATTCAAAACCTTCTACTTGCTTTCTTAATATTGCTGATATTTCAGCAGGTTTAATTTCCGCCATCTTAATTTATAATTTAGACACTTTAAAGTGCAATAAAACTAGTTACTTAACTCTCTTTTTAATACTTGTAATCTATTAGCAATAGAAGCATTATACTCCTTGTCACCAATTCTTAAAATAAATCCTCCAATAATAGCAGGATCTATCGTATTTACTATTGTAATTTTCTTATTTGAAAATTCTTTTATTTTTTCAGAAACTTTCGCTTCTAATGCAGAATCCATTGCAATTGCAGTAGTTACTTTTACTACTTCAAAGCCATTCATTTCATCTGATAAAAGAACGTATTGCGAAACAATATCTTCTAAAATTTCAAATCTTTTGTTTTCGAATAACAAATGGAAAAGACTTTTAGTCAATTTAGTTGTACTTGCGAAAACTTCAGTTAAAGCACTTTCTTTAACACCAACAGCAATAGTAGGGTTTTGAATAAAACTATTCAGTTCCTCATTTCCATTTATTGTTGAAGAAATCAAAGCCATGTCTTTATAGACTTCTTGCTCATTTCCTGCAGAAATAGCTAAATCTAAGAATGCTTTTGCATAACGAATTGCTGCTCTAGTTCCTGACATAATTTTAGTTTAATTTTACGTCACCTAACATATTCTCAATCAATTTAGCTTGAGCTTCTTTATTAGATAATTCGTCTTTCAATAATTTTTCTGCGATACTCAATGACAAAGTAGAAACTTGCGTTTTTAATTCAGCCATAGCTGCATTTTTCTCTGCTTCAATAGCAATTTTTGCTTGAGAAATCATTCTTTCTCCTTGAATTTGTGCTTCTTTTTTAGAATCAGCAACCATCTTCTCTTTCATTTCACGCGCTTCTTTAAGCATGTTGTCACGCTCAATTCTAGCTTCTTGTAAAATGCGTTCATTGTCTGCAGTTAAATTCTGCATTTCTCTACGTGCTGATTCGGCTGAAGCCAAAGCATTGTTTATAGATTCCTCACGACCTTTTACGGCTCCCAAAATTGGTTTCCAAGCAAATTTTCTCAAAAGTAGAAAGAAAACAAAGAAAATTATCGTTGTCCAAAAAATTAAACTCTCCGGTGCTGTTAAATTCATAGGTATATATTTAAAATAGTTTTTTTTGTTTTAGAAAGAAAAACTTCCTGCAGCCAACCGCTACAGGAAATTTTAACTTTTAATTACTTTGCAATTAAAGCAACAACTACTGCGAAAAGTGCAACACCTTCAATAAGTGCAGCAGCGATAATCATAGCAGTTTGGATTTTTCCAGCAGCTTCTGGCTGACGAGCAATTGCATCCATAGCAGATCCACCAATTTTTCCAATTCCAAGACCTGCTCCAATTACTGCTAATCCAGCTCCGATTCCAGCTAATACCATAATGATAAATTTATATAGTTAATAATTATTAAAACTCTAATTAATGATGATCGTGCTCTGCAACGGCCTGACCAATAAACAATGCTGATAACAACGTAAACACATACGCTTGTAAGGCAGCTACTAACATTTCTAATACACTCATAAATAAAACAAACGCTCCAGAAATAGGAGAAACCGCTACCGTTTCAAATATAAAGATTAACGAAACTAAACTTAAAATAATGATGTGTCCTGCTGTAATGTTAGCAAATAAACGAATCATCAAGGCAAAAGGTTTAGTCAACATTCCTATTAATTCAACAGGAATCATAATTGGCGCTAACCAAAACGGAACTCCAGGTGTATTAAAAATATGTCCCCAATAATCTTTATTTCCACTTAATGTTGTAATGATGAATGTAATCAACGCCATTACAAAAGTAAAATATATATTTCCAGTTAAGTTCGAGCTAAATGGGAAAAACGGAATCAAACCAATAAGGTTGTTAATCCAAATAAAGAAAAAGATAGTTAATAAATACGGCATGTATTTTTCATATTTTTTCTCTCCAATATTTGGTCTAGCAATATCATCTCTAACAAATGTTACTAATGGTTCTAGAAAACCAGCGATCCCTTTTGGTGCTAATTGATTTTTCTTGTATGATCTCGCTACCGCTAAAAATAATAAAAAAATTATTATAGCAGAGATGAACATTGAAAAAACATTCTTAGTAATCGAAAAGTTTAATGGTCTTGCATCAAATTCAAATGCACCATTTTTTCTTTCCTCTACAGTTAGTTTTTCAAATTTATCAGCGTAATAAATCACTTCATTTGAACGAACTAATTTTTGACCATTTACATCAATAACATGTTTCGCTTCATTGTCATGATGAAATCTCTCAGAAGAGAAAATTTCTAAACCAGTGTTGGTCCATAAAATTACAGGCAAATAAAAAGAAATGGGATGTCCGCCCCAGTCTGCAATATGAAATTCATGAGAATCCCCAATGTGTGTATTAATTAATTCTGTAGCGTCGAATGGCTTCTTTTCAGGAGTCGCTTCTGCATGATGCTCTGTTACTGCTACATTAGCAATAGAAAGACTATCAACCGCAGGATTTGCAAATCCGAAATAAGGAATACTGGCTACTAAGGCAACTAATAAGAACTGAACAGGTTTATTTGAAAATACCATTATTAAATTGTGTGTCTAATTTTACGTTTCAAAATTTTTTGCAAAGGTACATAATTTATTTACAACTGAAAATATATCATTTTGTTTTTAGCAGTCATATTGTAATTAATTATGATTTTCATAAAAAAAACATTTATTGTTTACTTATTAAACGAACAGCAAAAAAAGTTTCGAAGAATAAGAACAGAAAATAGGGAATAAAAAATGCACTAACATCAGGAATTTGGCTCTTAAGGTCTGATTGAAGCAAAGGAATTAGAAAAACGATAGAAGCCATCATTTTAATTAAGCTAAATCCCATAAAGGCAAATCCCGTTTTATCAGCAAATGTTTTATTAACAAAGAGTAAGAAACTATAGCTTAATAGCGTAACTACAAGATGAAAAACATAAATACTCCAAGTTGAATAATAAAAAGAAATATTTTTAAAAAAAGTCTCTATTAGATAGTATTGTAAGATAAATAATACGATTGAAAAAGGAATTATTATCTTTAAAAATTTATAAAATTGCTGCATTATTCTTCTTTGTTTAAATTTTTAACTTGCCTAATTACATTATACAATGCAATGAAAACAGCTAAAAGTGATAGTATAATTGTAAAAACGGAGGAATTAGTATATTTTTCATCCAGCCACATTCCGAGATAGGTAAAACAAAAAATAATTACGCCCATCTGAAAAGGGATGTTCATCATCACCAACCATTTATTGGTTTGTTTAAGATTGTTATTTTTGCTCATTGGTAGCGATTTGATTTTTTACAACAGTTGTGTTCATAACACAAGAAGCGCTAAAATCAGCACCTGGTTCTACAGATAACTTACCCACGCTAACTTCTCCCTGAATACTTGCTGTAGCTTTTACATTCAAAACCTCAGCTACTTTGATACTTCCATTAAACTTACCTTCAATATCCGCGTTATTGCAAATGATATCGCCCGATACACTTCCTGAAGCGCCAATAACTAGTTTACCTGTAGATTGAAAATTCCCAATTAAATTTCCATCTAATCTAAAATCGGCTTCTGAAATAATATCGCCTTTTATTGTTGTTCCACCAACAATTCTGTTGGTTTTACCAAGTAAATCAGTGTAGGGCTTCTTTTTTTTATCAAACATAATTATTTCTTTTCGAGTGCTAAATAGGTTTCTAGATTTTTCTTGATTTGAATTACTTTGTAATTTTCTCCAGAAATTATGATTGCTGGGTTTGCAATTTTAAACTTAGGTTTTTCACGCAAAACATATAAAATATCTTCTGCATAAGCTTTTGATGTGATACCATGAATGGTAATAAAATTTTCTTTTTCTGTATAAACATCATAAGAATAACGCAATTGTTGGTAGTTTTCTTCTGTGTTAAAAATTTTAATTTTATCTTCAATTTCTTTTGTGTTTGCATCGTCACGTGAACCTACTTTAAACAAAATCTTCCAACTTTTAGAGTTTTGTTCAACCAATTCCATTTTGTCAATAAGCGGAATCTGCTCCGTAATTATAACTTGTGCATTTTTACCTTCTTCTGTATTTGGATAATTGTCCGCTACAAATTGCAATGCTTCTTTGTAAGCAGTTACTCCTCGCAGTTTGGCAATCGTATTCGCTTTGAGCAATTCAAATTTAGAAACAATCGTTTCTCCAGAAAATTGGGTAATCAATTGATCTATGTTTTCTAAAACTAATACATATTGCTGTTGCTCATAAAGCTTGTACCATTTGGTATAAATGCCTTCTGGAGATAAATTTTCGTGAGAAACATTTAAATCATTATTATTCAAAATTTGAGTATAACGCGATTCTGGATATTCGGCCGTTATTTTTTGTTTTAAAGCAACTGCTTTACTACTATCCGTAATTTCATATAATTTATATAAATTATACAAGGCAGGAAGTACTAATTTGGATTCTGGATTATTGTTTAATAAATGCTCTAATTTTGCAATAGCCAACTGATTTTCTTTGAATTTTTCTTTATAGATAATTCCAAGTTGGTAATTAGCAAAATTACGTTCTTTTTGAATACTATCAATTGCTGTATCTTTTTGTGGCAGTTTTTTCAAATAAAATTCGGCCGTATATTCGGGCACTATTTTAGCAACTTCAGATGGCTTTTCTTCAAGATTTGTATTCCCATCTTCTGAGGAATCAGCATTTATATTGGTAGTACTAACAGATGAAATTCTCCAATTTCCCTCTGCAGCTCGATCACCCCATATTTTTTTAAATTCTAATTTACCAAAAGCAACCGTAGTTGGATTATAAAAATAAAAAGCACTTGTTACCGTAGCGTTAGGATTTCCTGGCATTGATGGCGGCATCATTATAGATTTTGTCTTGCCTATTGAAGGATTTTGTTGTGAAACAATATCATTAGCGCCAGTTGTATTATTTCGTTTAATATTATCTTGAATCGTTTGATTTTTCTCTTCTAAAATACGTTTTTGATTGTCTTTTTGTTTTAGTTGCGTAATATAATTTTCATAATAAGCAATTTTATCAGCGGGATTTAAAGCAACTACATTTAATATACTATCGTTTCTTTGAGCTATCGCTTCGTATAAAATTACGTCATTAAGATCTCCTCTAATTTTTTTTATTTTTAAAAACTCTCTTGACTTTCTATCCAGTTTTACTAAGGTACTATCGTAGTACTTTGCAGCTTTAGTATATAGTGCCTCTCTAAAATACATATTACCTATATTTCTGTAATTTGAAGCTACTAAGTAAGTGTCTTTAGAGTTTGACCGTAAAGAGGCATTATATAAATGTAAGGTTTCTTTCTGCTTATTTTGTTTATCAAAGAAAAGTCCATAATGGTAATAAATAAGGTCTTTGTAAGGACGGTTTTCTCTGTCTTTTATAAGTTTATCAAATGTTTTTTGAAACGCAACAAAATCTCCATTATTGTAATCAAATAGGTCTGCTTTTTTTGCCTGTGCATGGATCACAAATTTCCGATCTGCCTTCCTATTCATTTTTATGACAGACTGATACATAGCAACCGCACTATCTTTATATCCCAACTGTTGGTATAATTGTCCCAAAATAAAACGATAACGCGCTTTCTCTTGATTAATTTTGGTAAAATCGATAGCTAATTTTATTTTTGCAATAGCGCTATCCTTTTCTTCTAAATTTAAAAATGAAGCTGTTAATAGTGCATTTGCATCAGCAAAAACCTGATGACTCATTTTGTAATCCTCGATTAACTTGCTAATATTTTTTATTACTAAAGCATCGTTTCCTAAACGCATATTAGTTTTTTCGCGCCATATTTTTGCTTCGTAAATATTGCTGCTATTGGGATATTTATACAATATGTAATTAAAAGCATCAAGCGCAGGAATAAAACGTTGATCGTAATACCTCGCTTTTCCGAGCATCAAATAAGCTTCATCAATTTGGGTGTTTTTCTCTCTTCCTTCAATATTCATTGAATGTTTCTGAATGGCTTTTGTCGCTTTGTTTTCGGCCAATTCAAAATCGGGATTGCTTGACTTTTTGCTGGTGTTGATTTCGTCTTTGATAAGCATTTTTTCAATCGGAAGCAACTGCCAAAAATCATCTTCATTATTAGACTTTATTGTCTTTACTCCTTTATCATAACCAACACCTCCATTATACAAAATGTTATATTTAGTGCTGAGTGCGTGCGAATTTCTAGACATAAAAGTGTCTTTTTTAGTAGAACAGGCTACTAAAAAAGCGAATAACAGTAAGAAAAATGAAGATTTAAATATATTGATTTTCAATGGAAAACGTTTTTATCAATTAACTATTAAATATAGAATTTAGTATAATGACTGGTAAAAATACATTTCTTTTTGATATCGTGGTAATTATAGCGCTATAAATGAGTGGTTTCATTAAAAGGAAAAACCGCTACTTTATAAATTACTGTTGCTTATTAAGCATTTGCAATCTATAAAGTAGCGGTTCTCTAATTTTTTATTATACAGCAAAGAACAGTTCAAGCTCCTTCAATGTTTCTTCAGAAGTTTGAATGTCTTTGACTACTTCGCCTTTGTGCATCGCAACGATTCGGTTACTAACCTCAACGGTATGCAGTAAGTCGTGGCTGGAAACCAATACCGTCACATTAGGATTATCAGCGAGATCTTTGATGATTTTTTTTAATCGAAATTGCGTTGTTGGATCTAAATTAGCAAAAGGCTCATCAAGAATAATTACCTCTGGATTTCCAATTAATGTAGCAATGATTCCCACTTTCTTCTGATTCCCTTTTGACAAGTCACGTAAATATTTTTTGTTTTTAAGAATTTCTCCATTAAAAAATTCCTCATGTTTTGCTAGTAAAGCATCAACATCCGCTTTATTTTGTCCGCGTAAATCGCCTATGAAATAAAAATATTCCTCTGGAGTTAAATAACCAATCAAGAAACTCTCGTCTAGAAAAGAAGCCGTAAAAGGTTTCCAAGCTTCACTAGTATTTACCTCAACTCCGTTGTTTATTACATGACCTGTTGAAGGTTGGATTAAATCCAATAAAAGGCTAAAAAAAGTAGTTTTTCCTGCTCCATTATTTCCCACAAGACCAAAGCTTTCGCCTTTTTTAATTTCTAAAGAATCTATTTTAAGTACGGTTGTTCCGTTATATGTTTTTGAAAGATTGTTTACTTGTATCATTTTATAAAAAATTAATTTGATGAATAGTTTGATGAATAGTACCGTTATCCTTTTTGTTTGTAAGCGGCTATTGTTGCATATTTCTCTGATTTATAGACTCTTTCAATCAAAGAAAAAGCTTTATTTTTAAGAGCAAAACCAATTACTCCTGCGCTAGCCACTAAAGCTAATGCTACGTTAGGAGTGGCATATTTTAAACCTAACCAATAGAGTAAAACAGGCAAACCTAATTGTGGAACGGAGATTAGCATGGTTTTAATATTAAACGCTTTTTTATCTCCAAAAGCGCCTTTTCCAGAACTCAAATCAATTGGCGTTTTAGTATAAGCTCCACCTAATAAAACTAAATGCGAATTAACGCCAATGTTATAAATAGCACCTACGATAATCACTAAATACGTTTCCCAACCAAAATAAAGATAAAATGACGCAACAATAGTGGTTAGTATAGTAGCAATAACCATCAACCACCATTTAGAACTCAAATATTCTTTATACGGAATATTTTGTGTCATCATTAATTGGTAATAGGCACTATCCCAACTGGGTACAAATTGACCAAAAGTGATTAGAAATCCTCCTGAAACAAAGATTCCTGCAAATATGTGCATTACTGGTCCGTAAAAAGCAGTTGTTGAGAAAAACAGAAGTCCATAAAAAAGAAACATAACACTTAACCCGACAGTAGTCTTCGATCTTTTGTTCCTTTTTATTAATTTAATGTCATTTTTCAAGAAGGTACCAATAGTTCCAAATTGATTTAACCAATTTAAATTTTCTGTTTTAGCAACATCATGCTTATTTGTAAGTCCTGCATCTAGATATAAGTTATTTTTAAAATAGATAAATGTGAAGTAATACAAAACTATTAAAGCGATAACTGGAATTGCAATAGCCCAATACGTGTTGAAAATAGCATTAAATAGAGGTGCTGTATAATCAGTAATATTAAATAATCCATAATACTGTAAACCCGCTAATACAGTCTTGAATAGAAGGAAAATTCCAAATAAATTATCCTTATTGCTTAGTATAATATTAATAAAGTTGTTGATGTACAATAAAGAATAAATACCAGTAAACCATAATAGTACATGCACAACATCATATCCTTCGATCATTAAAACAATACTGAATGGAAGTAAGAAAAATACATGAACTAAGTTAAAGAAAGATAAAATTGTTTTTCCTATTGAGAAATGAACAATCGTAGCTTTTTTTATAGGAAAAATTAGCATCGGACGAATGTTCATTACTGGAATTTTCTGCAACAATATTCGAACGAGTAAATCCATTGCTAAGTAATAAATCATGAATTTATTCACTGTTGTGATTGGGTCCATGTTCATTTTCTTTAAGAAATAGAAAACACCAATTCCTAATGCTAAAAAGACTATAATAAAATAGGCGGCAAGAAAACCAATGAGGATTTTCAAAGCTAAGTTGGTAGCGAAGGAAGCCGATCTAAAAAATGCTTTCCATTCGAGATAAAGGAATTTTTGAATCATATTTTGGTTGTTTAGTTTTTTTAGTAGGTAAGATAAAGTAAGAAAACGTTACAGTTTTTCTAATTTATATTCAGGATAGGTTTGTTGTAAATAAAAAGACGCTTTAGCAGGAATAATTTTGAATACGATAAAAAGTACCAAACTAAATAATACAAAAAGAAAACTAATTCCTAATATCCAATAGTCGTTCGTTAAAAAGTTATCACCAAGATTGATTAATTGAAACAACAAATTAAGAGGCAGTATTATTGTTGCAGAAAAAGTGCCATATTGATTGATAATCTCTTCGAACAGCCACTTTTTCTCATTTAATTTCTTTTTTTCCTTTCTTGTTTTTCGGTTTTTAAACATTTCATAAAATGTAAAGCCTAATAAGAGGATATAAAAACCAACTAGAATCCATACTTTATATAAACTTAATTTTATGAAATTAAAAAGCAATAAAGTCATTGCAATAGTTAAGACAATCTTTGGGATACCAAAAAAATCTTTAAAATGTTGCCAAACCAAACCGTCGTATTTTTTTCCAAGTGCTACTTGTCTTTTTTCAACCACATCCATAAATCCAAAAACCCCAAATTTGCTGAACTCAATATGTAAAGCTTCTTCAAAAGAACGATTGGGATTTTCCTGCCATTGGGTTTCAATAGCATTGGCCAAATGATCGACTAGTTCTGATTGCAAATCATAATATTCCACATAATGTTGTTGAGTAAAAATGAAAAGTTGGTCTATTTGTGAAATGGTTAGTTTCATGAATTAGAAATTGATAGTTTTTTCTCGAATTGAAAATGTTTATAGGCAAGTTGCAGATAAATTCCCGTATACACCGTGTAGCTAATTGCAAAAAAAATAGATATAAAAGCAATTTTAATATCAGCATGATTTAACCGTACTGGAAATACACCAATGCCAAGCAAAAAAAGAAAAATGATGAGATTTATACTTTTTTTCTTCATTAAATAACTGTAAGTCGTTTGATGTCTTGATTTCCAGACAAAAAATAAAGCTGAAAGTACCAAGCAAAGCTCTATTAGAATAAACGGTTTTAAAACTGCTTGAATATTTATTAATAAACTAGTATTGTTTGAATTTCTAAAAAATAGTACTGATATTATTGCCATCAAAAAAGATATTGAAATAAAATTTAAAAGTTGTTTTCTTAATAATTTATGGCATTTATTTGTCATTATTCTGGGATTGGTAAAGCCAACTAATCCAGAAAACGACGGCTGTAATTCTGGCTTCCATTTCTCAAAAATAGTCTTTAAATTATCCTCAAATGAAAGTGTATTTTCCTCCATCAAAACTTCAATTTCTGAAGCAATATGATCCGTAACTTCTAGTTTTAAATCTTCGTAATCAAGACCATTCAAAACTAAAATTTCATTTATTTGGGTTATTTGTTGGTTGGTTAAGTTCATGTTTTAAATTAGTTTGTATTTTTTTACTATTCTGAAATGCTCTGCTGCAAGCGCAATTAAATAGACACTTATAAAAAAGAAAAAACTAGTAATAGACCACTCCATAAAATTGCTAAACAAACTGCCTCTCTGATAGTGACGATAATTTCCATTTAAAAGTGTGTAAATCATATAAAAATTATACGGTAGCAAACAGGAACTTTTTAGAAAAAAGAATCCATAAACCGTTTTAGATTTTAATTTCCAAACAAAAAACATAATGGTTAGTATGACCGCACAAGATAAAATATATACTGACGTTAAAAAGGATTTCAAAATAGTATAAACGTATTCTTGTGGATACATTATTGTGATCGTTGTCATCAAAATGCTAAAAAAAAGAGTTGAAAATAAACTCGATTTATAAATTTTTGATGCCGCAATAACATATCTGTCGACAATTATTTTTGGTCCAATAATTCCCCATCCAAAACTTTTTGTTTGTTTCAACAGTGATTCCCACTTTTTTAAACTCTTTGCAAAGGCTTCTTCAAAAGTAGATTCTTGTTCTAATTCAATCTCTGAAGCAATATGATCAATCAATTCTAATTTTACATCTTCATAAATGACATCCTTTGAAATTAAGGATTCATTTATTAATTGGATTTGGTCTTTGGTTAGTTTCACGGTGGAAAATTTAAATTAAGTGATGATGTTTTTTAATTTTTTAAAATATTCTTTTGAACTTACATTTCAGTAAATACAATTTTCTACGTTATTTGTCATGCTGAGGAACGAAGCATCTCTTCCTACTATTCAAACAAGTAATTAAGAAAATTCAAGTCAGGATCAATTGTTTTTATTAGTGTGATTTTCTTGTCTTTTTTCCATCCTTTAATTTCGTTTTCTTTAGCAATTGCTATTTGTATCCATGTAAATTTTTCGAAATACAATAAATGATGAACGTTATATTTAGCAGTAAATGAATTCGGATTTAAGGCATCGTTGTGCTGTTGTAGTCTAATTTTTAAATTATTAGTAACTCCAGTGTACAAAACTGTTTTCGCTTTATTGGTCAGAATATAAACATAATAAGTATGGTACCCTTCCTGAAATTCTATCATGTTTTTTGCTTTAAAGATGATTTCAAAATTAGTGGAGATGCTTCGTTCCTCAGCATGACAAAGAATATGGTATGAGTAATAAAACCCTATCATGTTTTTTGTTTTAAACATGATTTCATAATTGTGATGATGCTTCGTTCCTCAGCATGACAAAGTAATGAATTGATAATTCTAGCTTAATTGATATTGTTTTTTAATCCTTTTGATTGTTTTATTTTGCAATTGGATTCCAGTTATTACACATAAAACAGTTAATGCCCACAAACAACAAAAGAGAAAAAGTACTAAAGGATATTCATCAATTTCTTCTTTAAAAACATTCGCTAAATTAAGTCCTAAATTAATAAAACCACCAAAAATTATTGGAATTGGATTAATCATCTCAATTTCCAAAAAGCGATTACCATCTATTTTTCTACTCTTCAAATAAGTATATAACATGGGTATAGCTGCAAAAAGTAAAAAAAGAAATAATACTGCTACAAACTTTCTTGGCTCTTCAAAATACAAAGAAATTTTAAATGTCAAAGCAAGCAATAAAATACTACTTATGATTTTAGGGAATTTTAAATACGCTGCAATCATTTTCCATTGCTCTCTGTTATATTCTTTTCTAAGAACCTTTGTTTGTTCCTTTTCAATAGATTTAAAACTAGAATCTCCAGTAAACTTATTCTCAGCATATTGTTTTACTTGATGAAAAGTGAGTTCAGGATCTTTCTCCCAAATTTCCTCCATGCTAGAAACCATGTGATCCGTTAATTCTACTTGTAACTCATACCATTTGATATCTTTGGATTCAATGTAATCTGAGACGTATTTTATTTGTTCGTTTGTTAATTGCATAATTTATTGAATTGGTAATTTTCTTTGAAATTGTAAATGCTTCACTCCCAAATATAATATCGAAAACAAAAACACAAAAAAACAACCTATTGTTGCTACAAATAAGTTTTGATTCCTTAAATCATGAGGAATATTTGGATTGATAATAAATGATAAGCAAATAATAAGAACGGTAAAACGACTATCAAACAAATGCTTGTATGTAGTAGTGGCTTTAGACTTCAAATTCCAAAATTTGGTCAAAAGTGCTAAAGCTCCCGTTGTGCAAAAGGCGTAAAACAAGAAATCTTTCATTAGACGAATAAATTCTAATTTTTCCTTTGTGTTATCGACCAATTGAAAAATAATAATTAATATTATAGACAATACTACTGATATAATAACTTCCCTTTTAAACTGATTTTTTAATTTACTATGAACTAGTTTAGGATATGTTGATTGCAATGAAAAAAAATCTCTTGTCAATTTGAAATCCTCACCCCATTTATTAAGAACCTGATTGTAAACTACAGGAAATTCATTGTTAGTAACTTCCATTTCATTTTCAATTTCACTAGCAATATGATCTAAAACTTCAAGTTTTATATCGTCAAATTTTATCCCTTTTTCATTTAAAGTCTGGTCTATACACTCTATTTGTTCGGCGGTTAACTGCATCTCCTTAAGATTAAAATTCTAATTTTGGACTTGGGTTTACTAAACTCTGCATGTTTCTAATAAAATCTTCCAGTTCTGAAAGTCGGTTTACGGTTTCGGTAGTTCCTTTTTCAGTAAGTTTATAATATTTGCGCATTCTATTGTCTACTTTTTCCATCTCTACATCTAGAATTCCTTCTGCTTCCAATTTATGTAAAGCTGGATATAAAGCGCCTTCGGTAATATTAAGTTCACCGGATGTAATTGCTTTTACTTTTTGAGTAATTTCATAACCATACATCTTGCCGTTTTCCTCCAGCAACTTCATGATGATCGTATTTAAACTTCCCTTATATAATTGTGAGTTTTTCATTTTTTTATAATTTCTAAAAACAAATATACATAAGAATCTTATACATAATACTATTAGGTATGTAATTTTTAAAGTAAACGGATCATTTAACTAAAAATTAAAACAAAAAATAGCCTAATTAACACTTATGAAAACTATTTCTCATTTTAATACTTTTTAGAAAGCTAAAATTGGGGACATTAAATTTTTAAAAAAAATATGATTCGTGTCATTCGTGTCAAAAAATATCCACTAGTTTTCCTCTATTATAAATTTTCAAACACTTTGATTTAAGAAACCTAATCTGTTTATTATCTTTGTCAAAAAAAAAATCCCATGTCATCCTTTTTAAAACTAATTATAAAAGAAGTAAAACGCGAAACTAAAGATGCCGTTTCTATACTTTTTAACGTACCGGAAGAGCTAAAAGCAAATTATAAATTCATTGCAGGTCAATACCTAAATTTGAAACTAACGCTAGATGGTCAAGAAATTCGCCGTGCCTATTCTATTTGTTCATCACCCGAAAGTGGTGAACTTCGCATTGCAGTCAAAGCGGTAAAAGATGGTGCATTTTCTCAATTTGCCAATACAAAACTAAAAGCCGGTGACGCCATTGAAGTAGGAGCTCCTGAAGGAAAATTTACTTTTGAACCACAAGCAGACAGACAAAAAAATTATGTTGCTTTTGTTGCAGGAAGCGGAATAACACCCGTAATGTCGATATTGAAATCAGTATTGAAAAACGAATCTAAAAGCTCTTTTGTACTGGTTTATGGCAACAAATCTCCCGAGGAAACGATTTTTCATCAAGAATTACACGATTTGCAATTGCAAT
Organism: Flavobacterium flabelliforme; assembly: GCF_017948675.1. Lineage (GTDB taxonomy): Bacteria > Bacteroidota > Bacteroidia > Flavobacteriales > Flavobacteriaceae > Flavobacterium > Flavobacterium pygoscelis. The sequence continues at coordinate 1,198,231 of NZ_JAGFBU010000001.1, read as the reverse complement.
ATGTAGGTCGTCTTTTTGTACATTATGTATTCAGTCAAGCCAAAACAGACAATGCATTATTTGGTAGAATTGAGAAAGCAGCAGTAAACTTTGTTTTGAAAAACAAGCACAAGGAACTCGAATTTGATAAGTTCTACTTGTGTGGTCCTGAGCCAATGATCAACCTAGTTTCTGATGTTTTAAAAGAACACAACGTGAAGGATACTGCTATAAAATTTGAATTATTCGCAGCTTCTATCGTAGAAAACACTATAGAAAAATCCTTAAGCGGACACTCCAAAATCACCATTATGGTTGATGATGAGGAAACGACTTTTGAAATGTCTCAGAAACAAACCGTTTTGGATGCGGCATTAAAACAAGGAATCGACGCACCTTATTCTTGCCAAGGCGGAATTTGTAGCAGCTGTCTGGCTCGTGTTACCTCTGGAACTGCCGAAATGAGTAAAAACTCCATTCTTACTGATAAAGAAATTGCTAGCGGATTGATCCTTACCTGTCAAGCGCATCCCACATCAGAAAGCATTTATATTGATTATGATGATGTTTAATCAATAAATAACTACTAATTTAAAATTCCAAACTCCTACTTAAAAATAGGAATTTGGAATTTTTTATTTCAAACCAAATGAAAAAACCACGGGAAATTTTTAAAAACAAACCTAATCTTCTGGAAGAAACAGAAGTCGAACAACTTTTGGACTACTGTGAAAAGTTGCAAGACGAATTAGTCGATTTAAAATTTCATCAAAACGAAAACAAGCAATTAATCATGCTGGACATGCTCAAAGAAATTGTAAAAGCGTGTGAAGAAACCGAAAAACAACAAAAAGAATCGATACGCTTTGGTTTAGAATCTCCTGATTTTGAAGTATCTATTTCTAATTTAAAACGATATTTGCAGGTTAGATGTAGAGAAAATGGGATTTGGCTGTAAGCCAAATAAAATTGCCTTCATAATAATTTAAAAACTACAGTAACGACTGAATACGAAAAACTACACTCTCTGGTAAAATAGTTCGCATTACCTCATCATATCCTTCTACTTTTTTATTGCCATAAACTGATGTTGGTAACATAGGATACTTTTCTCTATCTGAAACCAAAGCATTTTCTATGGGTTGATTAAAAGGGGAAAAACCAGCAAAAGGATGAGTTGCACCCCAAAGTGTTACTACTTTTACACCAAGCATTGCTGCAATATGAGCATTACCAGAATCCATAGAAAGCATTACATCTAGATTACTGATCAGTTTTAATTCCTGTTGAAATTTAATTTTTCCCGCTACATTTATTACATTTTTAAAAGGAGTGGCAAGTGAATCTAAAATTTCGATTTCTTTTTTTCCACCACCAAAAAGCAAAATAGTATGCTCTTTATTTTCGGACAATTTTGCGAGGACTTCTTTCATTAAATCCAAAGGATACACTTTAGAATCGTATTGTGCAAAAGGAGCTATTCCGATTAATTTTTGATAATTTTCGCCAATTAAGTCTGTAATTTCTGCACTTAAGACCGTTTTTTGGGGAAATTCTAGCTCAAGAGATAAATCTATTGGATAACCAAGTGTTTTAAAAACCTCAGCATGCCTTTCGAACATCGTTGGTAATTGCTGGAATACTTTGTTGTCGGCGCGCGTTAATTCTTTTTTACCAGCACGACCTTTATCTACCGCAGCTACTTTTTTTCCTGTTACTAGAAAAAGATTTCGGATAATTTGAGAACGCAATACATTGTGCAAATCAGCAAAAGCGTCAACGTGAAGCGCTCTTACATCTTGAAATAATCGAAGTAATCCCAAAAAACCTTTGTGCCTTTCTTTTTCGTCGAAAGCAAAAAAGGAAACATTAGGAATTCCTTCAAAAAAAGGCTTAAAGAAAGGTCGCGAAATTACGGTGACTTGAACCGATGGATATTGTTTTACAAAAGCGCGTAAAACAGGAACCGTCATAGCCACATCTCCCATTGCGGAAAGTCTCATGACAGCGATATGTTTGGTGTTTTTTGACAAGTATAAATATTTATTCTTAGGATCTTAGCCCAGATTGAAATGAAAATCCCGGAACAAAAAAAGTAACGTTTCTGGTTCTAAAAAAGCGACTAGCGGAAGCTCTTTTTAGGACCATAGAAACGGTACTTTTTTTGTGAGGAATTGTAATGGAAAGCTGGAAAAAGCTCCTGAAATTACTTCTTATTTTGGTACAAAACGGGATTTAAGTCGTCGTCATTGTACATTTTCATTTGCTTGTACACTTTCATGAATTTATCACCTTTTTCGATATCAGTCAATAAATCATCGATAGCTGTTGATAAATCAGTTCTTTGCTCTAACAAAATATTCAGTTTTACTTGACATTTGTCTCTGTGGTCTTGAGAAGCTTCTGCGCGAGTCGCCTCTTCATTCATATGATAAATTTTAAGCGCTAAAATAGACAATCTATCAAAAGCCCAAGCCGGACTTTCAGAGTTAATTTTTGCATTGTCTTTGATGACTACCGTGCTGTATTTTTGCAAAAAATAACTATCAATATATTCTACCATATCGGTACGTTCTTGATTAGAAGCATCAATTCTTCTTTTTAGAGTCAAAGCTGCAACAGGATCAATGTTTGGATCTCTAATAATATCTTCAAAATGCCATTGTACGGTATCAATCCAGTTTTTATGATACAACAAATGTTCAAATTTATCTTTTGGAAACGGATTGTTGATGGGTTGATCTACATTATCAAATTGATGATAATCCTTAATACTTTGTTCGAATACGGAATAAGCTAATTTTGAAAACATATTTTTATATTTAATAATTACAAAGATACTTTTTATACTTTTATGGTTTAACAAAAACTGTAGAAGTTTAATATCAAAAAATAAATCATGCAAATTCATATTTTATCAGAAAACAATAGTATCCTGAACCATTTTTTAGGACAAATTAGAAATGTTGATGTTCATAAGGACAGCATGCGTTTTCGAAGAAATATTGAGCGAATTGGTGAAATCATGTCGTATGAATTAAGCAAAGAATTGATTTATAAAAACGTGGAAATCCAAACCCCACTTGGTATAAAAAAGACTACCGAAATTAATGACCCAATAGTTTTATGTTCTATACTACGGGCTGGTTTGCCTTTGCACCAAGGTTTTCTAAATTATTTTGACAGTGCCGAAAATGGTTTTATTTCGGCTTTCAGACATCATCCAAACAACGATGATTATTTTGAAATTAAAGTCGATTATCAAGCCGTAGCAGACATCAATAAAAAGAATGTATTATTACTTGACCCAATGTTAGCAACTGGTCAATCTATAATTGCTGTTTATAATAAATTAATGGAAAGAGGAAATCCAAAGGAAATTCATATTGCTGTTGTGATTGCAACCCCCGAAGGTATTGCCCATTTAGAAGATCATTTACCAGAAAATTGTCATCTTTGGATTGCTACTTTAGACGATAGTCTAGATGCTAAAAATTACATCGTTCCTGGGTTAGGAGATGCTGGTGATTTAGCCTACGGTCCGAAATTATAACTGGCTAAAGAAAGCAAAAACACTACAAATAATAAGTACATATAACACTATTTCCTGATTCAATCTAAGTTGTGGCATTTCTATATGACTGGTGGTCATAATGGCCAAAGGAGCAATCGTGAAAATTAACAAGTCATTGCTTTTCTCTGGTGCAACCAAAAAAATTATAACTCCAATGAAAAAGGATGCTATTATTTTTTTGAAAGAGGTATGAGAAACTTGAGGTTTATTAGACATTGTTGAAAACATTGATACTAAGAAAAACAGCGCAATTGTAGCGTATATAGAAAATGCCGCGTTTTGGTAATTATTAGTAAAATAGGAGATTTCAAAATTGGTATGTACGGTTTTAATAAAATAATCAAATCCGCTTAGATTAAAAAGAGTAACATAGAGGGAGTATAATGTTCCGACTATAAAAAAAGCAATAAATGGCAGTATCCAGTTTCTATAATCTCTGGAAACATGAAAAATGATCGATATAAAAACTAAAATTATAAATAGAACACTCCAAAAATAGAATAAGGAGGCCATAAAGATCCAAAAAGAGGCATCAAATATTTTTTCCTTAGAGGCTTTTAGCGATTGTAAAGAAAGTAATCTTCGTAAGGCAAGCAGAATAAAAAAATTAGCAATAATTAGATTCGTATTGCTAAATACGGATGGAAAGAAAAGCAGAAACAGAAAGGAAAAAAAGATCGTAAAGGTACTGTCCTTGGTCAGTACATTTCGCTTTGCTATAAAATTGGATACGAATAAAGAAGCCAACAAAAGACAAAACAATCCTATCTTTGTTAGTATTGAAAAAATGGATTTTGTCCATGACAAATCTTGAAATTGAAATATTAAAAAGAAGAACAACATTAAAATTCCAACAAATAAAAAATTTAATGGTGTAGATTTTCTAAAAACACTTGTTATCATACGGATATTTTATACTTTTGTGTCGGTAAATATAAGACTTGTTTAAAAAGTAAGCCCTGCTAGTTTGAAAAGATTCCTAAAAAGTCCCTTTTTAACTCGTCCTACCACAAAAAACAACTACTAAAATTAATTTTATACATTATGAAAGCATTTTTCGAAGCAATACAATACTTATTTGTAGACATCTTATTTGCTCCTCAAGATTTTTTACGCTCATTAGAGTTAAGATCTTGGTTTGCAGCAAATACAATTAACTGGATTTTCATGATTATTTGTGCGGCTGCAATGGTATATTGGATCAAACAATTAAAAATGTTTGAAGATGCAGGTACTGAAAAGCAAGATACTACCGCTCACTCTTTCTTTAAATAAGATTTAAACAAAAAGTGAACGATAGCTCGAAACTATTTTAAATCGTTTCCAATATCTTTTCTAAAATACATCTTATCAAAATTTAGTTTATCTATATTTTGGTAAGATTTTTTTATGGCCTCTTCAAAATTATTTCCGTAAGATGTAATTGCTAAAACTCTTCCTCCATTAGAAACAACATTTCCGTTATCTAATTTGGTTCCTGCGTGAAAAACAATTGAATCTTGGATGGTTTCTAATCCCGAAATTACTTTTCCTTTTTCAAAATCTTCCGGATAACCTCCAGAAACAACCATAATTGTAGTGGCACTTCTTTCGTCTACTTCTAGTGTAATCTCATCCAGCTTTTCATTGGCTACAGCCAAAAATAACTCGACTAAATCGGTTTTCAATCTCGGAATCACTACTTCTGTTTCTGGATCACCCATTCTCACGTTATACTCGATCACAATAGGTTCGTCATTGACATTGATTAATCCGATAAAAACAAAACCTTTATACGGAATACCATCTTTTTTAAAACCATCAATTGTTGGTTTTACGATGCGTGTTTCAATCTTTTCCATCAAAACAGCATCAACATAAGGAACTGGAGAAACGGCTCCCATTCCGCCTGTATTCAATCCTGTATCGCCTTCGCCTATGCGCTTGTAATCTTTTGCAGTAGGTAGAATTTTATAATTTTTTCCGTCTGTCAAAACAAAACAGCTCAGTTCTATTCCGTCTAGAAATTCTTCAATTACCACTTTTGAACTCGCATTACCAAATTTTTGGTGCACGAGCATATTTCTTAATTCCTCTTTGGCTTCAGCTAAATCTTGAATGATCAAAACTCCTTTTCCTGCTGCTAATCCATCTGCTTTTAATACATAAGGCGGTTGCAATGTTTCTAGAAATTCACATCCTTTTTCTACCGTTTCAGCAGTAAAACTATCGTAAGCAGCTGTTGGAATATTATGTCGGATTAAAAATTCCTTTGCAAATTCTTTACTTCCTTCTAATTGCGCACCTAATTTAGAGGGACCAATTACTGGAATGTGTTTTAAGGCAGTATCATTCAAAAAGAAATCATAAATCCCTTTTACTAAAGGATCTTCAGGACCTACTACTACCATAGTTACCTTTTCTTGGATCACAAATGATTTAATAGCATCAAAATCTGTAGGACTCAAAGCAACATTTGTGGCTATTGTAGCAGTTCCAGCATTTCCGGGTGCTACAAAAAGAGTCTCGCAAAGTGGACTTTGAATCATTTTCCATGCAAAGGCATGTTCTCTACCTCCTGAACCCAATAGTAAAATTCTCATTTTGTGTGTTTTTTAGTTGTGTGTTTCCCTTTTTCAAGGAGGTGCAAAAATAATTGCTTTTGGACGTAAAAAATAATTAATTTTCAAAAATTTGCCACTTCCTGATTATTAGTTGGTGGTATATATTATTTTTGATAAAATATCCTTGTAAAATGTTTCGAATTTTTGACTTATCGCTTTTATTAAATGGTTTTCCTATACAGAAAGCTAAAAAGGAATTGCGAGAAATTCTAGCATTGTCTGAACAAGAACATGCCCTTTTTATAGAAAATAAAAAACAAGAAATTGTCACTTTTCATTTAGAAAACAATTCTTTTTATCAGGAATTAGTGGGTATAAAAACTTTTAAAAATTGGAATGATTTACCCATTTTAAATAAAAAAAATTTACAAAAACCATTATTAGAAAGGTTTTCTAAAGGATATTCTTCAAAAAATAGTTACATCAATAAAACTTCAGGTTCTAGTGGCGAGCCTTTTGTTTTTGCAAAAGATAAATACAGCCACGCTTTGACTTGGGCTTCAAATATATACCGTTTTAGTTGGTACGGAATTGATTTTAACACTTCCTTTCAAGCGCGTTTTTATGGAATTCCGCTGGATTTTTTAGGCAACAAAAAGGAAAGAGTCAAAGACTTTTTAAGCAATCGCTATCGTTTCTCTATTTTTGATTTATCAGATCGAGCATTAGAAGTGATGTTGAAAGAGTTTGAAAAAAAGAAATTTGATTATATTAATGGCTATACGAGTTCTATCGTTTTATTTGCAAAATTCCTTCAGAAAAAAAATATAATTTTATCGGATATTTGTCCCACTTTAAAAGTTTGTATTGTAACATCTGAGATGCTTTTTGAAGAGGATAAAATCCTATTAGAAAAGCAATTTGGCATTCCTATCGTCAATGAATATGGAGCTTCAGAACTGGATTTAATAGCTTTTCAAAATACGGAACAGCAATGGCAAGTAAATGCAGAAACACTTTTTGTAGAAATAATAGACAAAAATGATCAACCCGTTCCCTATGGTGTGTCGGGCCGAATCGTAATTACTTCCTTATTTAATAAAGCACATCCGTTTATTCGTTATGATATTGGTGATATTGGAATACTAGATGAAAAAAGCACCTTACAAAAACCTATTTTAAAGAAATTATTGGGTCGTACCAATGACTTTGCCGTTTTACCTAGCGGCAAAAAAACGCCTGGTTTAACTTTCTATTACATTACAAAAAGTATTATTGAAGATGATGGAAACGTAAAGGAATTCGTGATTAAACAAACCAAATTAGATTTATTCGAAATTGAATATGTTAGCGAAAAAGAATTGAATTTGGAACAAATAAATAAAATTAAACAAGCTATTGATTTGTATCTGGAGCCTGATTTAAAATTTAAATTTACCAGAAAACGAACTCTAGATCGAAGCAATAGAGGAAAATTAAAACAATTTAAATCATTGCTTTAATATATCGTGGTTTTATCAGCAATTGTGTAAATAAAAATCCAGTCATACACAATAATGAAACGAATAAATTATACCCATGAAAGGTTCTATAAACCTTAAAATTATGGTACACTAAATCAAATTTTGAAGCAGAGATCGAATTTTTTCGAATGCGATAATAGGCCAAACTTTCAGGAATTACTGGAGCTGATTTAATTTTTTGTAAAATCCTGAGCCACAACATCCAATCTTGACGCTTTCTGATAGACGAAATACTTATTTTTCCAAAATAATCAACATCATAAATTCCCGTGAGATTTCCAACATAATTACAAAAAAACAATTGTTGGTAACTCAAGATTAAAGGTGATTCGATTCTTTTATTCAATGCTTTTCCGTTTTCATCTATAATTTCGTAAAAAGAAAAAGTGAAAGGGATTTTATTTATTTGGAGAAAATGTACTTGCTTTTCTAATTTTGTTGGTTTCCATACATCATCCGCATCTAAAAAAGCAATGTATTTTCCAGAAGTTTCATTCAAAGCTGTATTTCTAGCAATTCCGGTTCCTGCATTCTCATGATGTTTACAAATTTTTATCCGATTGTCTTTTTTTATAAATTCTTCTATAATTGAGATTGTAGCATCACTAGAAGCGTCATCTACAATAATCATTTCCCAGTTTTGATAGGTTTGATTTAAAACAGATTGAATTGATTCTGTAATGTATTTTTCAGAATTAAAAGCAGGCGTAATTATAGAAACCAATGGATTTTTCATGTTTAATAAGCTTTATCGTCGCCACGCAAAATATGGAATATCGTGATGAAAATGATTTTTATATCTAACAAAATAGACCAATTTTCAATATAAAAAATATCATATTTTACTCTATTAATTATATCAGTATCGGTTTCTACTTCGCCTCTATATCCTTTGGTTTGTGCTAATCCTGTGATTCCTGGTTTTACAAAATGTCGAACCATGAATTTATCGATTTTGGTAGCATATAAATCAGTAACACTGATCATATGTGGTCTTGGACCAACAACAGACATTTCTCCCAAGAAAACATTAAAAAATTGTGGCAATTCATCGATACTTGTTTTACGAATAAATTTTCCCACCTTAGTGATTCTAACATCATTTTTAGATGACAATTTCATATCGGCTGCATCGTTTAATTCCATTGATCGGAATTTATAACAATTGAAATTCTTAGAATTGATTCCGCTTCTTTTTTGAACAAAAAATAATGGTCCTTTCGATTCTAATTTTATTAAAACAGCCATTATAGGTAGCAACCATGACAATACGGTTATTATTATAAAGCAAGAAAAAACAAGATCAAAAATTCGTTTTATTACTTTATTAAAATCTTCTTCCTGCAAGATATTCCTCAAGGACATGACAGGAATGTAATCGTAAAATTCGAACTTTACATTGGAGGATAGGATTTGCTTTTCGTCGGGAATAAATTTTAATGTTTTAAAATTATTATCAGCAAAATCAATAACATCAGCAATTTGCTCTGGCGATAAATCGGCGATAGAACAATAAATTTCATCAATATTTTCTTCAGTTACAAAAGAAAGACATCTCTTTATACTTTCTTCATTTGCTTCTTTCAATAAAAAAACTTGGGTTAAGTTATAGCCATAATCTGGGTTATCGGTAAAGAAATGTTTCAAAGGATTAATCCTTTCCTCATTCCCCAACAATACAACAGTTCTAAAATTTCCGCCGTACCATACTCTATATTTTCTTAAAAAATAATAAATAGATACTTTGACAAAAAAAACAAGACTAACCGCTACAACTATGTAAAAAACAACTCTTTTTGGAGGATTAGATTCTGAATCAAACAACTCCAGAATCAAACAAAATAAACCAAACAAAGCAGCCTGTTTTATGGTTTTATTTGCAATTGCAATGCTCTTTGTATAGCGATATATTTCATAAAAACCGAGATAAATGGCAGTAAGTATCCATGCTGCGCTTATCAAAATAACATACCAAAACTGATTGTCGTGAGGTATTAAATAAATACTCAAAACATTAATGATTATTAAATCAATCCAATATGAAAAAGGGCGAATGTAAACTGAATATCTTCCTACTTTTGTTTTCACTACTTGATATAGCTTGAAAAATCTTTATGCTCTTCCTTAGATAATTCTTCTTTTGACAAAGATCTAAAGTAATCATACGTTATTTTCATTCCTTCTTCACGACCAACTTTAGCTTCCCATCCTAGTAACTCTTTAGCCTTAGTGGTGTCTGGACGGCGTTGCAAAGGATCATTTACAGGAAGTTCATGATAGACTACTTTTTGATTGGTTCCGGTTAATTTTATAATTTCTTCGGCAAAATCTTTAATCGTAATTTCATCTGGATTTCCAATATTTACAGGATATACATAATCTGAATGTAACAATCTAAAAATTCCTTCTACTTGATCATCTACATAACAAAAAGAACGCGTTTGCATTCCGTCACCAAAAATGGTTAAATCTTCACCTCGTATGGCTTGCCCTATAAATGCCGGAATAACACGACCATCATTGAGTCGCATTCTTGGACCATAGGTATTAAAAATGCGAACAATTCTAGTTTCTACACCATGAAAAGTATGGTAGGCCATTGTAATAGATTCCTGAAATCGCTTGGCTTCATCATAAACACCTCTTGGACCAATCGTATTTACATTTCCATAATATTCTTCGGTCTGAGGATGAACTAGTGGATCACCATAAACTTCAGAGGTCGATGCAATAAGAATTCTTGCTTGCTTTACTCTAGCCAATCCTAAAAGATTATGTGTGCCTAAAGAACCCACTTTTAAGGTTTGAATCGGTATTTTTAAGTAATCTATCGGACTTGCGGGCGATGCAAAATGAAGAATATAATCTAAATTTCCAGGAACATGAACAAACTTCGTAATATCGTGATGATAAAACTCGAAGTTTTCTAATTTAAAAAGATGTTCTATGTTTTTTAAATCTCCTGTAATAAGGTTATCCATGCCCATTACAAAATAACCTTCTTTTATGAAACGGTCACAAAGATGAGAGCCTAAAAATCCTGCAGCTCCAGTAATAAGTATTCTTTTCATATATTGATTATTATGTTGGATTTCTTCCTTAATTTACTAGGATTTGATTCTCCAATAAAGGTTTTACAAACTAGGGTAAGTTTGCGATATTCTGTTATTTTACTTCTTTAATACAGCGACTTGAATGTTACTATTTAACCTGGAAAATTTGTTCCAATATTTTAATAGTAATCAAATAGGTTGGTTTTACTCCTGTTGTCCCTAAACCACCCGAAGCCAATGTACTTCCGGTTTCTAATGGATTATCTGAGGCGTAATACGCGTATCTTACCTTGACGTCATGAGGAACACTTTTTCTGATTTTAGATGCCGATTGTATGGCTTTTTGATAGTAAGAACCTTCCATCTCAAGACCAATAATTCCCCAAGTAGATTCATGGAAAAATTTTAGTAAATCTCTATTTTGTAATGAGGTTCCAAGTACTGTAACCATTGGTCCAGCAAAAACGGCAATGTCATTTCCTTCAAACATTTCTGCTGATAATTCATTTTCGAAAAAATAATTGTCTGCAGTACCTTCGTTAATGTGGGCATTCGGAATCATTATATCTCCTTTTCCACCTTCTAGAATTCCTGCTTTCCCCATTATAGAAACCGACTCCACGTTCAAAAGAATGTCTTTTTTATAAGGCTTTAATAATTCGTCAATCGTTTCATAGGCTTGTTCACCAAAGGCATAATCCATAACAATAAGTACGGGTTTTTTATCACCAATAGTTGCGTTTGCAAATGATGTTTTAGACCAGTTTAATTTTGCTGTATCAAAAATTTGAACGTCAATATTAGTTCCAGAAGTATCTGGCAAAGAGATCATTCCGTGCTTTAAGGCTACATCCGAAACTTCATTTCTTAGAACATCTGCTCCAGATTTACTCAATTCCTCATAAATAAAGAAATCTGATTTGTCTTTGAACTTCGTTTTTAAAACCTCTGTTGCAAAAATGGAGTTCATAACCGAGTGCATGTTAGCACTAATAACATGAATAGGACGGTCTAAAAGTTTATTTTCTTCTAAAACCTTCTTAATATTTGTAGCCCAAACTTCACCGTGAATGTGATGTCCTAAGCGTTCTCTTAGAATAGGACTAAAGGTGATTGTTCGTTTATTATCATCAACAATTTCCTCTATTGCTAATTTTCCCAACCAAAAAATAACGTGCAAAAATCGGTCTGGCGAAGCGGTTGAACCAAAAGCATCATAAATATTTAAAACTTCCTCGAAAGTTCTACCTAAAATGTTTGCCGCATGCGAAATTGCTTTTTCTTTTTCTACAAGAGTCAGTTTTTTCTTTTGCGAAACAGCTTGCTCTAATTTAAACCAATCACGAGAAACTTCGCCTGCATCATCTAGTAAAACTCTATTTCTGATTTTATGAGATTCAATAAAAATAAATGTCAAATGCGTTAGAATATCATAAATATCAGATCGACCTCTTGTAATTTCAACATTCATTTGTTCCTCATCGATACGGTAACAATTGCGACGTCTTTTAGGCGGTACAATAGCCTGAAAATGGGATTTAGAATAGCCTTCATCCGAAGTTAAATTAATAAATCGGCATTCCTCTATTCCTACCGGAAGACGCTCAATTACATATAAAAGACCATTTAACTCTACCTTTTCTTCTCCAATGTTTCCGTAAATTTCTGGACGCAATGCCAGTAAAGCTTCACGCAACGTATCTCCAGAAACTCCCATAGGTTTGTAAAATCCTCTATTAAAAAGATGACGCATCGTAATGTACATTTTTTCAATAGCTGCTGATGATTCTTGTGCTCTCGAACGAGATATATTTTTTGTTTCTTTCATTTTCTAATTATTTTCTAACCTTCAAAGGTAAGACATTTATTTTCTTTTTAATAAATCGACAATCTTCCTATCGTTTGAAAGACGAGGAATTTTATTCTGGCCACCTAATTTACCGATGGATTTCATATAGTCTTGAAAACCATTTTTAACCACTGGAGTGACCACTAATTTTTGCAACACTTTACCAACGATCAAATCATCGTAATACATATTTTGCTTGCGCATCGCATTATCAATCGCTTGCGCAAAAGTTACGCTGTCTTCTGGTTCGTTCTCATACTCAATAAACCACTCATGATAAGGCAAACCAGTTGTTGGTGTAATTTGAGGAGCAACCGTAAATTCATTAATACGAATTGTAGTTCCTAAAATAGCTTCTTGCAAAGCACTTTCTACTTCTTTACCAATAACGTGCTCTCCAAAAGCCGAAATATAATGCTTAATCCTACCTGAAACGATGATTCGATACGGTTTTAAAGATACAAATTGAACGGTGTCACCAATATTATAACCCCAAAGTCCGGCATTGGTTGAAATAATTAAAACATAATTCACATTTAATGCTACTTCGCCAATCGTATACCGTTTAGGATTATCTAAATGAAATTCATCACTTTTTATAAATTCATAAAAAATACCAGCATTTAAAAGCAATAACATTCCTTTTTCTTTCTGCGAATCTTGATAAGCAAAGAAACCTTCAGAAGCTGGAAATAACTCGATGCTATCTACTTTTCTTCCAATTAAATTTTCAAATTTAGCGCGATAGGGTTCATAATTGACACCGCCATAAATGAATAAATTAAAGTTTTTGAAAATTTCACCAACAGGCATCCCTCCTTTTTCCTGCAATTTTTCAAAATACATTTGAACCCAAGAAGGAATTCCTGAAATCACAGACATATCCTTGTCAAAAGTTTCCTCTACAATTGCATTTACTTTGGTTTCCCAATCTTCAATACAGTTGGTTTCCCATGAAGGCATTCTATTTTTTTGAAGGTATTTGGGAACAAAATGAGCTACAATTCCAGATAAACGACCTAGTTTCACTCCATTTTTCTCTTCTAAAATTGGACTTCCTTGTAAAAAAATCATTTTTCCATCAACAAAATCAGATTTTCCCGTTTCATGAATATAGTGCAGAATGGCATTTCTAGCCGCTTCAATATGATATGGCATGGATTCCTTTGTTAACGGAATGTATTTGGCACCAGAAGTAGTTCCTGAAGTTTTGGCAAAATATAACGGCTTGCCTTTCCAAAGAATATTTTCAGCTCCGTTAACCACTTGATCTACATAAGGTTTTAATGCTTCGTAATCCCGAACGGGAACTTGTTGAGCAAAATCAGTTGTAGTTTTTATTTTTTCAAAATCATGATCTTTACCAAACTGTGTGTTTTTAGCCTCTTTGATTAAATGCAAAAAAACTTTTTTTTGTGTTTCCACAGGATTATTAACCCAAACTTGTGTTTTATTGTATATTTTTTGTGCAAACAATTTTGCTGCGATAGATTTTATAGACATAGTTATTTTAGTTTTGCCAAAAAGGCACAAAGGCAGAGGATATTGCTTGTTTTATTTCTTATTCTTTTCTTTCTTAGAAACTGGCTTTTTAGTTAATAAACTAGTTTTTTCTTCTTCAGAAACCTCTTTTCTTAATTCTAATTCTTCCTTAGAGGCTTTTAATAATTCGGGTTCAACCAATTCATCAGTAGAGGCTAGTATTGAATCTTTATTAAATTTGGCATATTCTAATTGACCTGTAAGTACTTTTTTAATCGATAAAATATAGGCTTCATTTTTCTTTAATGCGGTAGTCAAAGAATCCGATTTTAAAGCCAATTCAGTAGCATCTTTTTTTAGTTTAGAAGAGGAATAACCGGGTATAAATTCTCTAAGAGGTGTAAAAGCAATAATAAAAGTAGTCACCGTAATAATAATTACCGCTCCTAAAGTGGCAAATATAAACACATTCATCAAGGTAAGTTTAAAAGAAAATGTTTCTTCAAAAGTATCTTCGTTTAAAATAATTAAACGTCTTTTATTGAATAAATTTTCTTTGATTTTACGTCTCTTGAGCTTCTTTTTAGGCATCGTATTTTATTATTGAACAAATATAACAATTATTGTTGTTGATTGTATTCGTAAGTGTTTGTCACAATGCTCTTACCTAAATTTATTTTTAATAAATTTTTAACGCTTTTGAAACCAAATAAATGCATTAAAATACTTTTCCATTAAGGAATTCTATATACCTTTGCCCAACGTTTTAGTACAAATTTGCTGCGGCAATAAATTATTCAATCATGGGAAGATTAGGTGTTACAGAAATCCTGGTTATATTAGCTGTTGTTTTATTACTTTTTGGAGGTAAAAAAATTCCAGAATTAATGAAAGGTTTAGGAAGCGGAATTAAAGAATTCAAGAATGCCGCTAAGGATGACCAACCAGCAAATAAAAAAGAAGACGAAACAAAAGAATAAATTTCTTTAATTTCAATACTTAAAAAATCCAAATTACATAAGATAAACTTATGTAATTTGGATTTTTTTGTTGGTTATAGTATCATCGTTAGCTGAATCCTTTTTCTATCCTCATCAACCTCAGTAACTTTTACCTGAACGTGTTGGTGTAATTTTACTACTTCATTTACATCGCTTACAAAACCCGCTTTGAGTTGTGAAATGTGAACTAAGCCACTTTCTTTCACACCAATATCAACAAAACATCCAAAATTGGTAATATTATTGACAATTCCTGGCAAAATCATTCCTGTTTTTATATCTTTTATTGATTTCACATTGGGATCAAATTCAAAAACCTTAGCCGACTTTCTAGGATCTAATCCTGGTTTTTCGAGTTCTTTAATAATATCTTTTAACCCTAGTAACCCTATTTCTGGTGTACTGTAATTTTCTGGTTTTATTAAAGCTGTTTTTTCAGGATTAGCAATTAAATCATTGACTGTCAATTTTAAATCCTTAGCCATTTTTTCAACAATTCCGTAAGCCTCAGGATGGACTGCCGAGTTATCTAGCGGATTTTTAGCATTCGAAATTCGGATAAATGCAACACCTTGTTGGTATGCTTTTTCTCCTAATCTAGGCACTTTTTTAAGTTGCTTTCTGTCTGTAAATGGGCCATTTTCCGATCGATATTGAACGATATTCTCGGCCAACTTCTCTCCTATTCCACTCACATAACTCAATAAGTGTTTACTGGCAGTATTGATATTAATTCCAACCGAGTTCACGCAACGAATTACGGTATTATCCAATTCTTCTTTTAATTTATTTTGATCTACATCATGTTGGTATTGTCCAACACCAATCGCTTTTGGGTCAATTTTTACCAATTCAGCCAACGGATCCGAAAGTCGTCTACCTATAGAAACCGAACCTCGAACCGTAACATCATAATTAGGAAATTCGTCTCTGGCAATTTTAGAGGCTGAATATACTGAAGCACCAGCTTCACTGACAATAAAAACTTGTACGGGTTTATCAAAAGCAATTTTCTTAATAAAAAATTCTGTTTCACGAGATGCGGTTCCGTTTCCTATAGAAATAGCATCAATTTTATAGGAATTCACCATCGAACGAATTTTTTTCATCGCCATCGCTTCCTCTTTTTGTGGTGCGTGCGGATAAATTGTTTCATTGTATAACAAATCTCCTTTTTCGTCTAAACAAACAATTTTACAACCACTTCTAAATCCTGGATCAATCGCTAAAATTCGTTTTTCTCCTAAGGGCGGTGCCAATAATAACTGTCCTAAATTATTAGCAAAAACCTGAATAGAATTGGCATCAGCCTTAACCTTTGCTTCTTGCAAACTTTCATTTGAAATAGCAGGATTTAAAAGACGTTTAAAACTATCCTCAATAGCAAGCTGCACATGAGAAGTTGAATTGCTTTGTTTTTTTAAAATTATTTCATCAATTAAATCGTAAACTTCCTCCGTATCTACTTCGATTTTCATTTTTACAAAACCTTCGTTTTCAGCTCGAAGCATCGCTAATAATCGATGGGAAGGTGTTTTACTTAAAGGCTCTGACCAATCAAAATACTGATTGAATTTTTGAGCATTTTCGTCCTCTTTTTTAGATTTTACAACTTTTGTGGTAATATTAGCTTTCCTTTGATACAATCTACGCAATTGCTTACGCACATAAATGTTTTCGTTAATCCATTCTGCAATAATATCTCTAGCTCCTTGCAAAGCCAATTCTTCATTAATTACATTGTCATTCAAATATTTTGTTGCCAAGAAATCGATATCGTCATTTCGTTGAGCCATAATAATTTTAGCTAAAGGTTCTAATCCGTTTTCACGAGCCACATCAGCTTTTGTTTTTTTCTTCTTTTTAAAAGGCAAATAAAAATCTTCTAATTCCTGTAAATCAAAACTTGTTTCAATTTTAGATTTTAATTCAGGGGAAAGTGCTTTTTGCTCTTCAATAGATTTTAAAATAGCCTCTTTACGTTTTACAATAACTTCATATTCCTTTTGAAACTTAGCTATATTTTCAATTTGAACTTCATCTAGATTTCCTGTTGTATCTTTTCGATAGCGAGAAATAAAGGGAATTGTACAATCTTCTTGTAATAATTGAACCGTATTTTGGATGTTAATAGCTGTGGTAGCTACAAACTTTGCTATAAATTGTATGTTAGTCATTAGAATTTTAATTGAATAATTTTATATAATTTTTAAATACATATACTTTGCCTCTTTTGCCACCAGTTATTTCTTTTAGAATATCCATACTTACTAATTCTTCTAAAATTTTATAAGCTGTAGCTTGTGAAACACCTGTAATATCTACAATTTTAAATACATTAACTGTTGGTTTTTGATAGAGAACTTCCATAATACTCAGTAAGTGATGGCTTCTATTCCCAGTTTTTTTAATTTTATCTTCTATTTCTTTTTTCAATTTTAAAACAGCATCAAAGGTTTCAATTCCACTTTTAGCCGTTTCAATAACACCAACCAAGAAAAATTTAAACCATTGTTTTAAATCATTTTTGGTTCTTACATTCATCAAATTATCATAATAAAACTGTCGGTTTCTTTCAAAAAAATCAGATAAATATAAAATTGGCTTTTTTAGAATAGTTTTATCAACCAAATAAAGTGTTATCAACAACCGTCCAACTCTTCCGTTACCATCCAAAAAAGGATGAATAGTTTCAAATTGATAGTGAATTAAAGCAATTTTAAGTAAATCAGGAAAATAAAAATCTTCATTGTGTGCAAATTTTTCTAAATCACTCATTAGTTCTGACACCGAATTATGAACTGGCGGAATAAAAGTAGCATCATTTATAGAAGCACCACCAATCCAATTTTGACTTGTTCGAAATTCACCAGGTTGTTTATTATGACCTCTAACTCCTTGAAGCAATGTTTTATGAGTTTCCTTAATCAAGCGAGTAGAAAACGGTAAAGTCTCCAGCTGTTTGATCGCAGTATTCATAGCTTCAATATAATTTTGAACTTCTTCCCAGTCGTCTCTTTTATCTAAAACTATATCTTCTATATCTAATAACGCTTCTTCAATATTGGTCTGTGTTCCTTCAATTTTACTACTTTGTGTAGCTTCTTTAAGGACGTGCATGCTGATAAACATATCAATATTTGGAATATATTCTGAATACATATCCAATCTTCCTAATTGTCTATCAGCTTTTGAGAGTAATTGTTGAATTTCCATATCTTCAAGCAACCAAATTTTATCAATAAAGGAGGGTTGAAAACTTTTATAATAGCCTTGATTTTCAAAATTGCCTGATTTGTAATTCTTCATTTCTAAAACTTTTTTAAAACAAATATAGTTCTTAATTTAATTTTTACACTGTTTTTAAATTAAGAGCGTTCCTTAATTTAAAAAATGCTTATTATTTAAATTAAGATTCCTGTAACAATAAGTTTTATGGGATATTTAAAATAAACCATCTACTATTCTTAAATTAAAGCTATTTTTAAAATATTCTAAACTTTATAAAAAGAACAAAAATGTTTGTATTTATTCTATATCTATTAGTAATTAGTACTTTATCATTTATACAAATTGGCTACGATAAAAATTTAGCTAAAAAAAACAAAAGCCGCATTTCTGAAAAAGCACTACTCTCATTTGTTTTTCTTGGAGGAACAATTGGTTCTGGATTAGCAATGCTTATTTTTAGACATAAAACTTCTAAAAAAAGTTACTTACTAAAGTTTTGGTTTATTGTTTTAATGCAGTTGCTTTTAACATATTTTGTCTATAATTATCTATTATCCAAATAATTGTAAACAAAAGGGTTTATTGGTTTTACTTATATTTTTAATTCATTGAAAGAGCATAAAAAAAGCCCAGTTTTATCAACTGAGCTCCTATTTATTTGGTGCGAAGCACCGCAATTTTTTTAGCAAGAAATTTTATCCACTCTAGTTTGATGTCTTCCGCCTTCAAAATCAGTATTTAAGAAAGTTTCAACCATTTCTACTGCTTGTGCAATAGAAGTATAACGTGCAGGAATACTAATAATATTGGCATCGTTATGCTGACGCGCTAAAGCTGCAATTTCTTTCATCCAACACAAAGCAGCACGAACTTTTTGATGTTTGTTAGCCGTCATCGCAATTCCGTTACCGCTTCCGCAAATAATAATTCCAAAATCAGCTTTTCCTTCGGCAACATCTGTTGCAACGGGATGACCAAAATCAGGATAATCAACACTTGCTGTAGTATCGGTTCCGTAATTAGTTACCTCATATCCTTTTGCTTGAAGCATATCTACAATTGCTTTTTTGTAATCTGGTCCTGCGTGATCATTTCCTATTGAGATTTTCATACTCTATTTTTTAAGTTGTGTGCTGCAAATTTAAATAAAGTAAGTCTATACTATTCAATAAAAATGAGGGTTATTTTAAGCAAGACTTTAATTATATGTACAATAATATTATTTAGTTATAATAAACAACTTAAGCAGCAGTAAACCATTAGATTATGAGTTATCAACAATTATATCGGTTCTATAAATAGTTGATAATCAATGTTAATTATAAAATAAATATGTTAAAATTTTGCATTGTTAATAGTGAAAGCTAACTACTTGATATTCAGTTAACCTTAAATTAACATTTATTGTTCATAACTTAGGATAGAATATTAGAAGTTTTTTTTGGATATCAATAAAAAATACCTAATCCAAAACCGACATTAGAAATCCTAATTTAGTTAGCTTATTTTTTAGAATAGTTATCAATATTAAAAAGTAGGTTATCAACAAAAAATGATAGTTGAAGTTATTTACAAATTCAATATAAAAAGGGTTATCAACGATTGTTAATTACTATTGAAAAAAGCTTAGAAACGAATACTTTATAAAAATATAAGTATGTTGATAACTCAATATAACCTCTTGAAACTTGATTTCAATGCTTTTTAAAATAAATTTATTGCAACTATTAACAAGCTATAATAACAACCAAGAAAGATTTTAAATTTAAATTTTCTTTTTGTTTATATTAATATATGTTGACAACTTTCAAAAAAAATAAACTTTCAAAAAAATTATTTGAGAATGAGCACTACTTTAAACGATGGTCAAATTGTTATTTAGGTTATCCAATAACTCTTGCACTTTTTCAAAATCGTTTGGATGAATTTTAAGTTTAATTCCGCCCAAAGCATTTGAATACATTGGTGCAAAAGAGGACATAATTTCATTTTCAAAAAAATAATGAATTTCTTCTTGATCTAATAAATGTTTCAGGACAACGATTTCATGTGAATAATTGAAAATTGCCACTGTTTTGAATTCTTCCATATTTATACTTTTTATAAAGATACAACTATTCTGTAAAGTTATATTTTCTTTAAATATGGCTTATCTTTATCGATAACAGTTTACTATTTTGTAATTTTAGACTTTTAAGAAAAGAATTTATGAGTAAAAGATTAAGAAAGCCGATAAAAAAAGGGAAAGATTTCTCCGATAAAATAATAAAAATATTATCGCAAAGTGCTAATAAAGCATTCAATTATAAACAAATAGGAGCAAAGCTAGAGCTTGATGATACCGAAAGTAGAAATCAAATTATAAAAGATTTAAAGATTTTAGCTTCACAAAATAAAATTATTGAATCAGAACCAGGAAAATATTTAATTAAAGCAGTTAGTAAAGATTATTACGAAGGTAAAATTGATATGACTGGTCGTAAAACAGCCTATTTTGTTTGTGCTGATCTTGACGAAGATGTATTTATCCCGACCAATAATCTGAATCATGCTTTAGATAAAGATATTGTCAAAGTTTATGTTTACAATAAAAGACAAGGTAAAAAACCAGAAGGTGAAGTTATTGAGGTTATAGAAAGACACAAAACTGATTTTGTAGGTGTAATTGATATACAAGCCAATTTTGCTTTTGTTTCTACTGCAAATCCAAAAATGTATACTGATATTTTTATTCCAAAAGATAAAATAGGTGAGGCAGAGCAAGGAGATGTAGTTTTAGTTCATATTGAAGATTGGCCAGCCAAAGCAGACAGTCCTTTTGGATCTGTTATAAAAGTGTTAGGAAAACCAGGAGAACATGATACTGAGATTCATGCTATTCTTGCCGAATATGGTTTGCCATCAGAATTTCCTATTGAAGTAGAGACCTTTGCACAAAAAATAGATACCTCTATAACCGAAAGTGAAATTGCCAAACGTCGTGACATGCGCGATACGTTGACTTTTACTATCGACCCAAAAGATGCGAAAGATTTTGATGATGCCTTATCTTTCAAAAAATTAGAAAATGGGAATTATGAAATTGGTATTCACATTGCCGATGTTTCGTATTATCTTCAAGAAGGAACAATCCTAGATGATGAAGCGTATCAAAGAGCAACTTCTGTATATTTAGTAGATAGAGTAGTGCCCATGTTACCCGAAGTATTATCAAACTTTGCTTGTTCATTGCGTCCAAATGAAGAGAAATATACCTTTTCTGCAGTGTTTGAAATCAATGAAGATTCGCAAGTAATGAATCAATGGTTTGGAAGAACAGTTATTTTTTCTGATCAACGTTTTGCTTATGAGGAAGCACAATACATCATAGAGACTAAAGACGATACAATTCCAGAAGAAATTTCTATTACAGGTAGTTCTTATAAAGTTTCTGAAGATATTGTAGAAGCGACGCTAAAATTAGATGCGCTCGCTAAAATTCTTAGAAAAAAGAGAATGGCCGAAGGAGCGATCACTTTTGATAAAGTAGAAGTGAAGTTTAATTTAGATGAAAACGGAGAACCTCAAGGTGTTTATTTTAAAGTTTCTAAAGATGCCAATCATCTAATTGAAGAGTTTATGTTATTGGCCAACAGAAAAGTAGCTGAATATATAGGAAAACAAAAGAAAACTTTTATTTATAGAATTCACGATGAGCCCAACGAAGACAAGTTAATTGCCATGCAAACGGTAATTGCAAAGTTTGGTTATAAAATAGATTTCCGTAATAAAGGCGATATTTCTAAATCATTGAATAGCTTAATGGAGCAAGTAAATGGTAAAAAAGAGCAAAATCTTATTGATACATTAGCTATTAGAAGTATGAGTAAAGCCAAATACTCTACAGATAATATTGGTCATTATGGTTTAGCATTTGATTATTATTCTCATTTTACGTCGCCTATTCGTCGTTATCCAGATATTATGGTGCATAGATTGTTACAGCATTATCTTGATGGAGGAAAATCTGTAGATGAAGAAACCTATGAAACTAAATGTTTGCATTCTTCAACCATGGAAGGTTTGGCAACCAATGCAGAACGCGATTCTATCAAATACATGCAGGTTAAATACATGCAAGATCATAAAGATGAAGAATTCCTGGGTGTTATTTCTGGTGTTACGGAATGGGGTATTTATGTCGAAATTATCGAAAATAAATGTGAAGGAATGTGTAGAATTAGAGATATTAAAGATGATTATTACACCTTTGATGAAAAACAATATGCGCTAAAAGGTGAAACTTCTGGTAAATTATTACAATTAGGAGACGAAATTTACGTTAAAGTAAAAAATGCCGATTTAGTAAAAAAACAATTGGACTTTAATTTTTTAAGAAGAGTGGAAGAACCATTAAAATAAAAAAATGAAAAAAGTAGTAATTATTGCATTGGTGCTTTTAGCACAATTTACACATGCACAAGTAAGTAGAAACCTAGGTGATTTTGATCAAGTCAAAGTTTTTGATAAAATTTCAGTTCAGTTGATAGCTGCAAACGAAAACAAATTAGAAATTACTGGATCACGTGCTGCAGAAGTTGAAACGGTCAATAAAAATGGAGATTTAAAAATAAGAATGCCTTTTCCAAAGCTATTATCTGGGAATGATATTGTGGTGAAATTATATTATAAAAATCTAGAAAGTATTGCAGTAAGTGAGGGAAGTTCTATAACTAGTGCGAATGATTTTAAACAAACTAGTTTAGAGTTGAATGCAAAATCGGGTGGTGAATTAAGCTTAAATGTTGATGTTGAAAAGGTAAGTGTAAAAGTAAATTCAGGCGGAATTATTTCTCTTTCAGGTAAATCTACCAATCAAAATGTAGCTATTACTTCTGGAGGTATTCTAAATGCTAAAGATTTAAATACTTCTCAAACTACTATTACAGTTTCTGCAGGAGGACAAGCTGAAATTAATGCTAGTACTTTGGTTGAGGCTAAAGTAAAAGCTGGAGGCTCTATTTTTATCTATGGAAAACCAAAACAAATTAACCAAGAAATTTTTATTGGTGGAACAATTTTGGAGAAAAATTAGTAAATTACATTAGATTTGTTGGTAATAAATGTACATTTTTGATGGTAAACGATATTTTAGCAGGTATTCCTTGGGGAATTTTCTTAAGTTTTATGATAGGTCCTGTATTCTTTATTTTGCTAGAAACTAGTATTTTAAAAGGATTTAGAGCCGCTTTAGTTTTTGATTTAGGTGTAATTTTAGGAGATATTGTTTTTATCGGAATTGCTTATTTAGGTAGTTTCAGATTAATTCAAAACTTAAAAGACAAGCCTGCTCTTTTTATTTTTGGAGGAATATTAATGTTAGTTTATGGTTTGATATCTTTTATTAAATTAAAAAATGAACAGAAAATCAATACCGATTTGATTGATAAAGAGATTATAAAAAAGAACTATGGAAGTTTATTCGTAAAAGGTTTCTTTTTGAATATTATAAACATAGGAGTTCTTGGTTTTTGGTTGGCAGTAATTATCTCGGTAGGACCAAAACTAGAAATGCAAAACTCAAGAATGATAACTTTTTTTGTAACCGTAATTTTGTCTTATTTAATTGTTGATTGTATCAAAATAATCTTGGCAAAACAGTTAAAGAATAAATTGACACCAGTAAATATTTTAAAAATTAAAAAAGGAATCAGTATTGTTTTAATGGTTTTTGGAACAGTTTTAATCACACAAGGTTGGTTTCCAAAAGAAAAAGAAATGGTAAAACATGCCTTAGAAAAAATTGATAAATAAGCTTTTAAAAGTTTTATTAATAACACTATATCCTAATTCTGAATAATTATTCAGAATTAGGATTTTTTTATACTCACTATTTAATAGTTGAATATTAGATACTTAATTAATTATAATCGAAATATTGGAACTTACTAACAATTTATATACTCTTTTTAATAAGCTTGTAAGGTGAAAAATACTTAAAAAAGTTTTATTTCAAATTATCTAAAATATAGTAATAAACCTCCACGTTTCCTTGAAGGTTTTAGAGGCATCGTCGGGATTCGAACACTATCTTTAATTAATTTTTATTAAAAATAAGACATAAAAAACCTCCAAGTTTTCTTGAACGTTTCAGAGGCATCGTCGGGATTCGAACACTATCTTTCATTAATTTTTCTTAAAAATTAGACATAAAAAAAACCTCCAAGTTTCCTTGAAGGTTTTAGAGGCATCGTCGGGATTCGAACACTATCTTTAATTAATTTTTCTTAAAAATTAGACATAAAAAAAACCTCCAAGTTTCCTTGAAGGTTTCAGAGGCATCGTCCGGATTCGAACACTATCTTTAATTAATTTTTCTTAAAAATTAGACATAAAAAAAACCTCCAAGTTTCGTTGAAGGTTTCAGAGGCATCGTCGGGATTAGAACACTATCTTTAATTAATTTTTCTTAAAAATTAGACCTAAAAAAACCTCCAAGTTTAATAGAAGATTTCAGAGGCTTTGTCCGGATTCGAACACTATCTTTCATTAATTTTTCTTAAAAATTAGACCTAAAAAAACCTCCAAGTTTCGTTGAAGGTTTCAGAGGCTTTGTCCGGATTCGAACACTATCTTTCATTAATTTTTATTAAAAATTAGACCTAAAAAAACCTCCAAGTTTCTTTGAAGGTTTCAGAGGCATCGTCGGGATTAGAACACTTTCTTTAATTAATTTTTCTTAAAAATTAGACATAAAAAAACTCTAAGTTTTCTTGAACGTTTCAGAGGCATCGTCGGGATTCGAACACTATCTTTCATTAATTTTTCTTAAAAATTAGACATAAAAAAAACCTCCAAGTTTCCTTGAAGGTTTTAGAGGCATCGTCGGGATTCGAACACTATATTTAATTAATTTTTCTTAAAAATTAGACATAAAAAAACCTCCAAGTTTCCTTGAAGGTTTCAGAGGGATCGTTCGGATTCGAACACTATTTTTAATTAATTTTTCTTAAAAATTAGACATAAAAAAAACCTCCAAGTTTCCTTGAAGGTTTTAGAGGCATCGTCCGGATTCGAACCGGAGTAGGAGCTTTTGCAGAGCCCAGCCTAGCCACTCGGCCACGACGCCAATTATTTATTGGTTTGCAAATGTACTATAAAAAAATCAAATTCCAAATTTCAAATTCTAAATAAAACAGATAATTATTTTCCTTTAAAATATGAAATCTAAAATAGCTACTCAACAATAATTAATATTAACTTCTGTATTCTTCCATTTCAATCGTAACCGCTTCAACATCACCACCAATAGGAGGATTCAATTTAGAAACTCCAACAATTATTCTAGAAACTTCTGGAATTTCATTAAAAACACGGTTGATAATTCGATGCGCTACATGTTCTAATAAATCAGAACGAATTGCCATTTCTTCTACCACAATGCTGTTTAAAAGCACATAATCTACGGTATCTTTCAAATCATCTGATATGCTTGATTTTCTTAGATCCGTTTTGACCTCTAGATTGACTATATAATCAGATCCAATTTTTCCTTCTTCGATTAGACAACCGTGGTAGGAGTAGGTTCTAATATTTTTTAGTTTAATAATTCCCATTTTTTATTTAATATATTGTTTGTTGAAAAATTCAGTTCTGAAAGAAAACTGCAAAGTGTAAAGTGATAACTGTAAACTTTTTTATCTTTGCTAAAATTAAGAAAAAAATATGTCAACCGAAGAAAAATCACTCCATTTTATAGAACAAATCATTGAGGATAGTTTGTCCAATGGTTTTCCAAAAGATAAATTACGTTTCCGTTTTCCACCAGAACCTAATGGATATTTACATATTGGTCATGCCAAATCCATTTGTTTGAACTTTGGTTTAGGTTTAAAGTACAATGCGCCAGTTAATTTACGTTTTGATGACACCAATCCAGCCAAAGAGGAGCAGGAATATGTTGACGCTATTAAGGAAGATTTGAAATGGTTGGGATTTGATTGGACAGAAGAATTATATTCTTCCGATTATTTTCAGCAGTTGTATGAATGGGCTGTTGCAATGATCAAAAATGGTAAAGCGTATGTAGACAGTCAATCTTCTGAAGATATGGCGATTCAAAAAGGAACGCCTACACAACCTGGTGTTGATGGTCCTTATAGAAATCGCACTATAGCAGAAAATCTAGCTTTATTTGAAGCCATGAAAAACGGTGATCATCCAGAAGGAAGTCACGTTTTACGTGCTAAAATTGATATGAAATCAACCAATATGTTGATGCGAGATCCTTTGATGTACAGAATATTACATCGTCATCATCATAGAACTGGTAATGATTGGAATATTTATCCTATGTACGATTATGCGCATGGCGAAAGTGATTATATAGAGCAAATTTCACATTCTATTTGTACATTAGAATTTGTAATGCACAGGGAACTATACAATTGGTTTTTAGACCAAATTTATGATGCAAATAAAGTGCGTCCCCATCAATACGAATTTGCCCGTTTGAACTTGAATTACACGGTAATGAGCAAACGTAAACTTTTGCAGTTAGTTCAAGAAAATATAGTAAATGGTTGGGATGATCCAAGAATGCCAACTATTTCTGGATTAAGAAGAAGAGGGTACACTGCAGCTTCTATTCGTAAATTTTGTGAAATTATAGGCGTGGCCAAAAGAGAAAATGTAATCGATTTTTCCCTATTAGAATTTTGTTTGCGTGAAGATTTAAACAAAACGGCTCCAAGAGTAATGGCTGTTTTAGATCCAATTAAACTTGTAATTACTAATTATCCTGAAGATAAAGAAGAATGGCTTGAAGCAGAAAATAATCAAGAAGATGAAAGTGCTGGTTTTAGAAAAGTTCCTTTTTCAAGAGAGTTATATATTGAGAGAGAAGACTTTTTAGAAGAAGCTCCAGCTAAATTTTTCCGTTTGAGTTTGGGTAAAGAAGTCCGTCTTAAAAATGCTTATATTATTAAAGGTGAACATGTTGTAAAAGACGCATCAGGTACTATTACAGAAATTCATGTTACTTACGATGAAGATAGTAGAAGTGGAAGTGGGAGCGAAGCAAGCCAAAGAAAAGTTGCAGGAACCTTGCATTGGGTGACTATAAAACATGCTATTGAAGCTGAAGTTCGTTTGTATGATCGTTTGTTTATTGATGAAGCACCAGACAGTCATAAAGAGAAAAATTTCTTAGAATTTATGAATCCAAATTCTCTGGAAGTTATAAAAGGTTTTGTAGAGCCAAGTTTAGCTACTGTACAAGCAGGAGAAAAATTCCAGTTTCAACGTTTAGGATATTTTAATGTGGATAAAGATTCGACCGAAGATAAAATTATCTTTAATAAAACGGTTGGCTTAAAGGATGCTTGGGAGGAAAAAGGTAAGAAAGAAGAAAATTTATTGATGAATACCCAAAAAGAAATCAATAAATACGTTAAAGAAAAAGAGGAGAATAATGCACTTTTGATTTTAAATTCTATTATTGCTAACATCAAAAGTATCGATAATTACAGTTTAATTATTCAAACTGTTGTCAAAAATATTAAGAATGATAACAACGCTTTATTATTTTCTAATTTGATTTTACAACATTCTGATAAAGTAAAAGTAAAAGATATTGATGCGGAAACGTTGACTAAGTTATATACGATGTCTTTAAAAAGTCAATTGGCTGCTGTTCGAATTTTAGCGATTGAAAATTTACAAGTTGATCTTACTAATTTTAATCTTTTTGAAAACCAACTTTCGGAATTAAAAAAGATTGAAAAAAATGAAAAAGTGTTACAATTATTAACACATCTTAAAATATAATGTTTATCTATTAAATAGATTTTATTTATAAAAAGCTTTCTTTAAGAAAGCTTTTTTTTATTATTGTAATTTATTATTACTATTTTATTTTTAATAAGTAGTTTTGATTAAAAACGACCTTCATAGATTAAATTTAAAGCATTATTTTAAAATAATTAGCAAAGAATATCGTGTTGTAAATTGCGTTTATTAAACGGTTTGTATTGGCTTTATAGTTTGTATATATATACTTTAACGACTTGTTAACGGGAACTTGTTAATAATTTTGTAACTTTATAGAACAAACTTTTAAAATATATAATTATGTCTAAAAATTCAGGAAATACATTAGCAGCAATTTTAGTAGGAGTAGCCGTTGGAGCAGGCTTAGGAATTTTATATGCTCCAGATAAAGGATCTAAAACTAGAAAAAAAGTTAAAGATGGTTTTGATGATGCTAAAAGTGATTTGCATCACAAATTAGATTCGGTAACGTCAGAGTTTAGTAAAAAATTAAATGCTGCCAAATTTGATCTTGAAGATACATATCAAGATTTAGTTTCAAACATGAGTCATAAAACAGAAGATGTAATTTCTTTTCTTGAAAATAAATTATCGGATTTGAAAAAGCAAAATGCAAAACTTCAAAAATAATTTAATTTAACTATTTTAATATACCCAATACAAACTATATGGCTTTTGAAGAATTAAAAGAAAATACAGAGGAAATTCAGGAACAAATTCATGCTTATATTAAAACTAATGTTTCCTACTATAAGTTATGGGGTTTTAAAGTAGCGATGAAATCAACTACAATGATTCTTAAATTCTCCTTGATTTTATTGTGTTTGAGTATGGTATTATTATTTTGTTCGATAGCAGGAGCATTGGCAATTGGAAAATCTTTAGATAATTATCCTCTAGGTTTTTTAATTATTGGTGGTATATATCTTTTAATTACTAGTTTGTTATTTTTAATAAAAGACAAAATTGTTGAAGGACCTATTTTAGAGAAATTTTCAGAAATATTTTTTAACGACTAAATTATGGGAATCAAAAAATATACGTCTTATTCTCAAATAGATAGAGAACTCGAAATTTTAAAGATTGAAAAGGAAATTAGTTATGAAAAATTGGTTTTTGGTGTAAAGAAAACAAAGGAAAACTTAACACCTCAAAATATTGTAAGTGATTTAATTAGTACTTACAGTTCAGCTATTCCTTATGGAGCTCTTGTTTCTGCAAGTGTTCCGTTTGTACTTAATAAAGCAATTCCGTTTATAAAGAATTGGTTTACCAAAAGAAAAAGAGGCTTATAAGCCTCTATTTTCTTTTTAAATACTATTTTAATTTATTCTTCTGTTTCAGGGTTACTAGGAGCTTCTGGCAACTTGTAATCAGTTCTATTTTGTTTTTTAGGATTAGATTTGTCATTTCTAATTTTCATCATTTCGCCCACTTGATTAGAAGCACTAAATGACGCGATCATATTATTTAGCATGTCACTACCAGCTTGTGGGGAATTAGGTAGTAAAATCAAGTTAGAATTAGCATCAGCACCAATAGCTTGTAGTGTATCATAATGCTGAGTAACAACAATTAAAGCAGAAGCTTCCTGAGAATTAATTCCTACTCGGTTTAATACATCAACACTTTCTACTAATCCTTTTGCAATCTCTCTTCTTTGATTTGCAATACCTTGACCTTGCAAACGTTTACTTTCTGCTTCTGCTTCCGCTTTAGCCACAATTCTAATTCTCGAAGCTTCTGCTTCAAACTCAGCAACTGTTTTCTCTCTATCGGCTGCATTTATTCTGTTCATCGCATTTTTTACTTGAATATCGGGATCAATATCAGTTACCAAAGTATTGATGATTGTATAACCATAAGTAGTCATTGCTTCATTTAATTCTCTTTTTACTGCTACTGCAATATCATCTTTTCTTTCAAAAACATCATCTAAGATTAATTTTGGAACTTCTGCACGAACAACATCAAATACGTAAGAGGTAATTTGGTCGTGTGGATATTCTAATTTATAAAATGCATCATAAACCGTTTCCTTTACAACCATAAATTGAACGGAAACTTTAAGTTTCACAAAAACGTTGTCTTTAGTTTTAGTTTCGATGATCACATCTAATTGTTGAATTTTAAGATTCACACGTCCTGCAATTCTATCTATTACGGGAATTTTTAATTGTAAACCAGATTGTCGGATACTTAAAAACTTACCAAAACGTTCTATAACAACAGCTGTTTGTTGTCTTACTGTGAAAAAAGAAGATAACAGAATAAACAACCCAAACACAAATAGGATAATTAATGCGACATTCATATTGTTTTTATTTTAGTTAAAAATTAACTGACAATTTACAAAATTAAAACTAGGTTTCTGATGTTAATAATTATTTAAAAAATTAGCTCGATTTTATCCATTTTAAATCCAAAAAAAAGCCCTGAATTTCAGGGCTAATATTGTTATAATGTAGTAATTGCTTTTTCTATTCTTTTAATGGTTTCTTGTTTTCCTATGATTTCTACAATATCAAATAGGTGAGGACCTTTGAGAGCACCTACCAAACTCAATCGGAAAGGTTGCATTATTTTACCCATTGCAATTTCATTTTTTGTCATCCAGTCTTTTACTATCGTTTCAATATTAGTAGATGTAAAATCTGTGATTTCTCCAAGAACTGAAATTAACTCTTGCATTAAAGCTGGAGTGTCTGACTTCCAATTTTTAGTTGCTTTCTCCTCATAGTTTGTTGGAGCCTCAAAAAAGAAATCACTCATTTCCCAAAATTCCGATACGAAATGTGCACGTTCTTTTATCAAAGAAACTATTCTAATCAAACTATCATCTGTAACCTGGATATTTTTTTCTGCTAAAATAGGAGCGAAGGCTTTTGCTAGATCAGAATGTTTTTGCTTCATTAAATATTGATGATTGAACCATTTGTTTTTTTCTGGATCAAATTTTGCACCCGCTTTATGAACTCTATTCAAATCAAAAGAATTTACTAATTCTTCTAGACTGTACAATTCTTTTTCGGTTCCGTCGTTCCAACCTAATAAAGCTAAAAAGTTAAGCACTGCTTCAGGGAAAAATCCTTTTTCTCTGTAACCAGAAGAAATTCCTTCTTCGGTTTTCCAATCTAATGGAAATACAGGAAAACCTAATTTATCACCATCTCGTTTCGATAATTTTCCGTTACCAATTGGTTTCATTATTAATGGTAAATGAGCGAATATGGGAGCATCCCATCCAAAAGCTCTGTACAATAAAACATGTAAAGGCATTGACGGTAACCATTCTTCTCCACGAATTACATGTGAAGTTTCCATTAAATGATCATCTACAATATTAGCCAAATGGTATGTTGGCATTCCGTCACTTTTAAACAATACTTTATCATCTAAAAGATTCGTTTCAAATTTTATATCTCCACGAATAATGTCATGTAAATGCAATGTTTCATTTACTGGAGTTTTAAAACGAATTACATAATGTTCTCCATTAGCAATTCTTTGAGCTGTTTCCTCTTTAGAAATTATTAATGAAGTATCTAGTTTTTCACGATTATGATGATTGTATATAAAAGTTTTTCCTTGTTCTTCTTCTTCTTTTCTAATAGCATCAAGCGCTTCAGCTGTATCAAAAGCATAATACGCATTTCCAGAATTAATTAAATCCTTAGCATATTGTTGGTATAAATCTTTTCTTTCGCTTTGACGGTAGGGACCAAATTTTTCATTTACACCCATGGTTTCGTCTGGAGAAATTCCAAGCCATTTTAAGGCTTCCAATATATATTCTTCTGCTCCTGGAACATAACGGTTTTGATCTGTATCTTCTATTCGCAAGAAGAAAACACCATTGTTTTTTTTGGCAAATAAATAGTTGAATAATGCGGTACGAACTCCGCCAATATGTAAAGGTCCAGTTGGACTAGGTGCAAAACGCACACGAACTTGTTGAGACATCTTTGATAATTTTGGTGTAAAGATACGATTCTAAGTATAAAATTGTAAAATGAATTCATTTCTAATAGAATACTAATTTGTTGTATTTTTTAAATTTTACAGTTTTTCTTATTTGTTCAATATCTAATTAAAATTATTACTTTTATTGGTTATATATAATTATCAACTATTTTGGAACAACAGCATATTATTTATCAAAAATTAGAAGCTTTCATTAGGAAGTTTTATACCAACGAATTAATTCGAGGAACTATTTTGTTTGTTGGTTTAGGATTGTTGTATTTCCTTTTCACTCTTTTTATTGAGTATTTTCTTTGGTTACAACCAGTAGGAAGGACTGTTTTATTTTGGACTTTTGTGTTAGTTGAACTTTATCTTCTTTTTCGTTTTATATTGTTCCCAGTTTTTAAATTATTTAAACTTCAAAAGGGTATAGACTATAAACAAGCTTCTTCTATAATTGGAAATCATTTCTCAGAAGTGAATGATAAGTTGACTAATTTTTTGCAACTTTCAAATGCATCTCCAAAGCAAGAGCAATCTGAATTGTTATTAGCTTCTATAGAACAAAAAGCAAATCTGCTACAACCAATCCCTTTTGGTAACGCTATTAATTTTAATAACAACAAGAAATTTTTTCCTTTAGCTATTCTTCCAATTCTTCTTTTATCCTTTTTCTATTTTTCTGGAAACACGACTATAATTTCTCAAAGTTTAAATAGGGTGGTGCATTTTAATTCTGTGTTTTTGCCACCAGCTCCTTTCCAATTTGTTCTACTTAATTCTAGTTTATCAATGCAAGAAGGAAAAGACTTTACTATTCGTGTAGAAACCCTAGGAAAGATTGTTCCAGAAAATGTAATGATTTTTATCGATGATGAAAGTTATTTTATGGAATCTAATAAGTCAGGTATTTTTGAATTTAAAATTAACAAACCAATAAAAAATACTTCTTTTTATTTAAAAGCGAATACAGTCGAAAGCCCTGATTATCTTTTAAAAGTAATCACTGTTCCGGCTATTGCTAATTTTGAAATGCTTCTTACTTTTCCAGCTTATTTAAATAAGAAATCGGAAATTATTAAAGGAACTGGTAATGCTATTATTCCCGAGGGAACTCGTGTTACATGGAAAATTAATACTGTTGCTACCCAAAATGCCGATTGGATTAGTAACAATACTAAGATTTCTTTTTCTAATCTAGAGAATCGGTTTGTTTTATCTAAAAATATTATTCAAAATACAGATTATCAAATTATTACATCGAATAGCAATGTAAAAAACTATGAAAAGCTAAATTATCAGCTTTCTATAGTAAAAGATCAATTTCCTATGATCAATGTTAGCAATGCTCCAGACAGTTTAAAGGTTTCTAAGAATTATGTATTGGGAAAAATTTCAGATGATTATGGTTTTTCTAAACTTCAGGTAGTGTATTATCAAAGAGATAAACCGCAAACTATAAAACGGGGAACTTTGCCAACCAAGAAAACAAATTTTGATCAATTTGTTTTTTCTTTCCCAAGTAATTTACCAGTGGAACAAGGAGTGTCTTATGATTATTATTTTGAAGTTTTTGATAATGATGTTTTACATAATTTCAAAAGTTCTAAATCAACAGTATTTTCTAACCGAATTGCTACAGAAGAAGAAAAGGAAGATCAAGTTTTGCAACAGCAAAATGATAATATAAACAGTTTAGAAAAGTCTTTAAAAAATCAAGATAAGCAGATTTTAGAAATGGACAAATTGCAAAAATCTGGTAAAGAAAAAGTAAATCTTGATTTTAATGAACAACAAAAAATTAATGATTTCATCAAACGTCAAATGAAACAAGATGAAATGATGAAAGACTTTACCAAAAAATTAAATGAGAATTTAGATAATTTCAAAACAAATCCTAAAGATGAATTTAAGGAAGAATTGAAATCAAGAATGGATCAAACAGAAAAGGAATTAGAAAAAAATAAAAAACTCCTGGATGAATTAAAAGACTTAAATGATAAAATCCAAAACGAAGAATTTTTATCTAAATTGGATAAGTTCAAACAAAACACCAAAAATCAAAACAAGAATTTAGAGCAATTGGTCGAGTTAACCAAGAAGTTTTATGTCGAAAAGAAAGCGGAACAATTAGCAAAGAAGTTAGATACGCTTGCTAAGAAACAGGAGCAGATGCTTAATAATGACAAGGAAAACAATCTGGATCAACAAAAAGGAATTAATAATGATTTCGATAAAATCCTTGAAAATCTTAAAGACTTAACTAAAGACAACAAGGATTTGAAAGCACCAATTGAATTGCCTAATGATACAAATAAAGAAAAGAGTATAGAACAAGAGTTGTCAAAAGCACTTGATCAATTAAAGAATGAGAGGAAAGACAAAGCCAAATCAAACCAAAAAAATGCTGCTCAAAAGATGAAAGAAATGGCGCAAAAAATGGCTGAGGGTTTAGCCGATTCTAAACAAGAACAATTACAGGAAGATATTGTAATGTTGCGTCAAGTATTAGATAATTTATTAGCTTATTCTTTATCGCAGGAAAGTTTAATGAACCAATTTAAAAAATATAAATCGGGATCACCTTCTTTTAACAAAAACATAAAGATTCAACAAGATTTAAAAATGCAGTTTAAACATGTTGATGATAGTTTATTTGCCATGTCTTTGCGTAATCCCAAAATAGCGGATGATATTACCAAGGAAATAGGTAATGTGATTTATAATGTTGACAAGGCGCTAACGAGTTTTACGGATGCGCAACTTCCAAAAGGATTATCACACCAACAATATAGTATTGCTGCAGCCAATAAACTTGCTGATTTTTTAAGTGATTTATTAAGTTCTATGCAAATGCAAATGCCTGGTTCAGGATCTCCAAAACCGGGGCAAGGACAAGGAATGCAATTATCAGATATTATTAAAAAGCAAGAAGGGTTAGGTGATAAAATAAAAGATGGATTAAATAAATCAAATAATCCGTCAGATTCTAATAAAGGTAATAATGGCAATAAAGGAAAAGAGGGAGAAAATGGCGAAGGAGATGCAGAAGCAATCATGCAAATCTATAAAGAGCAAAAGCAATTGCGTGAAGCTTTAGAAAAGGAATTAAACAAACAAGGTTTAAATGGTGCTGGACAAAACAGCATTGATAAGATGAAGCAAATTGAAAAAGAACTTTTAAACAAAGGTTTTAAAAACGAAACCCTTCAAAAAATAATTAATCTAAAGCAAGATTTATTAAAATTAAATACGGCTGTACAACAACAAGGAGAAGAAAACAAAAGGCAATCGGAAACCAATAAAAAAGAGTTTTATAATCAATCTAATGCTTTGCCACCTGCGCTTTTAGAATATTTAAACAGTATAGAGATATTAAACAGACAATCATTACCTTTGCGCTCGAATTTTAATCAAAAGGTTCAAGAATATTTTAATAAAAAATGATCAATTTTAATTACGAAACAGAATTTAGTTTAGACAATGAAGAAGCTATTGCTTTGTGGTTGTCACGTGTTATTGCATCTGAAAGCAAAAAAGAAGGAGAGATAAATTATATTTTTTGTGATGATGAATACCTTCACAAAATCAATGTTGAATATCTAAACCACGATACGCTTACAGATGTTATAAGTTTTGACTATTCAGTAGGAAATGAAATAAACGGTGATTGTTTTATTTCTGTAGAAAGAGTTAAAGACAATGCTCTAGATTTTAACGTTACTTTCGACGAAGAAATCAAGAGAGTTTTAGCCCACGGTATTTTACATTATTGCGGATATAAAGACAAAACAGAATCTGACGAAGCAATAATGCGACAAAAGGAAGATGATACAATCGCGCTGTTCCACGTGAAACAGTAAATAGAAATCAAATCTTTTTTTAATTATGTTTCACGTGGAACATAATTTCATAGATAGTTATTCTTTGTTTCACGTGGAACATGTAATGAATTTCTACCTTTTTAAATGCTTTATGTTTCACGTGGAACAATGATAATAATTTCAAAATTACAACCTTGGTTTAATAAGGTTAAAATCCATAACAGATGTTTTTAGAGGAATATGATGTGATAGTTGTTGGCGCTGGTCACGCTGGCTCAGAGGCTGCGGCGGCAGCCGCAAATTTAGGTTCAAAGACTTTGTTGGTTACGATGAGTTTGCAAAACATTGCACAGATGTCTTGTAATCCTGCAATGGGTGGTATCGCAAAAGGACAAATAGTAAGAGAGATTGATGCTTTAGGTGGGTATTCTGGAATTGTCTCAGACAGAACGGCTATTCAGTTTAAGATGTTAAACAAGTCAAAAGGTCCAGCAATGTGGTCTCCAAGAGTTCAAAGTGATCGCATGCGTTTTGCTGAAGAATGGAGAATGATGTTAGAAGGAACGCCTAATTTGGATTTTTACCAAGAGATGGTCAAAGGTTTGATTATCGAAAATGGTAAAGTAAAAGGTATAAAAACTTCATTAGGATTGGAAATCCGATCAAAGTCAGTTGTGTTAACTAATGGAACTTTTTTGAATGGATTGATTCATATTGGTGAAAAGCAATTTGGGGGTGGTAGAGCAGGGGAAAGTGCTGCTTACGGAATTACCGAAGATTTGGTTGCTGTAGGTTTTGAATCTGGACGAATGAAAACAGGAACGCCTCCACGAGTTGATGGACGATCTTTAGATTATTCTAAAATGAATGAAGAAAAGGGAGATGCTAAGCCAGATAAATTTTCTTATTCGGATGTAACCTCTCCGTTGATTCATCAAAGATCGTGTCATATGACTTATACGTCACAAGCAGTTCATGATGTTTTAAGAGAAGGTTTTGATCGATCGCCAATGTTTAATGGTAGAATAAAAAGTCTTGGTCCGAGATATTGCCCTTCTATTGAAGATAAAATTAATCGTTTTGCAGATAAAGAAAGACATCAATTGTTTGTAGAACCAGAAGGATGGAAAACTTGCGAAGTTTATGTAAATGGATTTTCGACTTCACTTCCTGAAGATATTCAATTCAAAGCGCTTCGTACAGTTGTAGGTTTTGAGAATGTCAAATTCTTTCGTCCTGGTTATGCGATTGAATACGATTATTTTCCACCAACACAATTGAAACATACTTTAGAAACTAAATTGGTTGAGGGTTTATATTTTGCTGGACAAATTAATGGGACTACGGGATATGAAGAAGCTGCATCTCAAGGTTTGATGGCAGGTATAAATGCGCATTTAAAATTACATGAAAAAGCACCTTTGATTTTAAAAAGAGATGAAGCTTATATTGGAGTTTTGATTGATGATTTAATTACCAAAGGAACTGAAGAGCCTTATAGAATGTTTACGTCACGTGCAGAATATAGAACGTTACTTCGACAAGATAATGCTGATTTTAGATTAACGCCAATGTCTTATGAAATTGGTTTAGCTTCAGAAAAGCGTTTGCGTCGTATGGAGCATAAATTAAAGGAGTCCGAAAAAATGGTTGCCTTTTTTAAAGATACCAGTGTAACGGTTGCCGAAGCCAATCCAATTTTAGAAGCCAAAGAAACCGCATTGATCACGCAAGGTGATAAGATGTTTAAAGTTTTCTCGCGTCCACAAATTGACATAGACGATATGTTGAAGTTTGATAAAGTAAGAACCTATATTGCCGAAAATGATTTGGATCAAGAGATAATTGAGCAGGCAGAAATTCAAGTGAAATATTCGGGTTATATTGAAAAAGAAAGAAATAATGCCGATAAGCTCCTCCGATTGGAAGATGTAAAAATTCCTGAGAATTTTGACTATGATAAAATCAAATCTATGTCTATAGAGGCCAAACAAAAATTAAGTAAAATTAGACCGGTTACTATTTCACAAGCTTCAAGAATAAGTGGAGTGTCGCCTAGTGATGTTTCGGTGCTGTTGATTTATATGGGAAGATAGGAATTGTAGATTGCAGATTTTTGATTTTGGATTTTTGATTTTGGATTCTTGATTTAATATCAGATTTAAAATAATATAATTAATAATTATGATTTTTTTTCTTCATTCCGATTTTAATTTTTTTATATCTCTAATCATTTTGTTCCACGTGAAACTATCTTCAAAAACTTTAAAAATAAAAGCATAATAAATAAATAATTTTTTCCCGAAAGCATTAATATGCTTTCGGGATTTACTTTAAAAACAAATTTTAAAATCCGTAGCAATTAATGGACATTTCAGGTAAAAAGCATTTCTTATCGGTCAAAGATTATTCAGTATCTCAAGAAGATTTTGATTTATATTACGAT
This sequence comes from Flavobacterium flabelliforme, assembly GCF_017948675.1. Lineage (GTDB taxonomy): Bacteria > Bacteroidota > Bacteroidia > Flavobacteriales > Flavobacteriaceae > Flavobacterium > Flavobacterium pygoscelis. The sequence continues at coordinate 1,159,950 of NZ_JAGFBU010000001.1, read as the reverse complement.
GAGAAGTTGGATATGTTAATTACACATCCGCAACCTAGTTTAGAAAATTTAGGTAAGTATTATGAGAGTGTCGACTATATTTCGCACACCGATAGCAAAAGATCTTTATTTGAAAAATGTTATCATTTCATTAAGAGTATTGCTTTAAAAAATAAATTAAATTTGATCAATTCAGTACAACCTGCCAAAGGAAGTATTTTGGATATTGGTGCAGGAACTGGAGATTTTTTATCATTCGTTCAACAAGAGGGTTGGCAAGCAATAGGAGTAGAGCCAAGTGAAAAGGCAAAAGCAATTGCAAAAAAGAAAGGGGTTTCATTTGTTGGTAATACTAGCGAATTAGAAAATAATTCTTTTGATGTAATTTCGATGTGGCACGTTTTAGAACACGTACCAGATTTAGATTCTCAAATCAAAGAATTAAAACGATTATTAAAACCCAATGGAACTTTAATAATTGCTGTACCTAATTTTAAATCTTTCGACGCAAAACATTACGGAAAGTTTTGGGCCGCTTTTGATGTACCAATTCACTTTTGGCATTTCTCTAAAACAGCAATAAAATTATTGTTCGAACAGGAGGAAATGAAATTAGTAAAAACACTTCCTATGAAATTTGATTCCTATTATGTGAGTCTACTTTCGGAAAAGTATAAAAATGGTAAAATGAATTTTATAAAAGCATTTATCATCGGATTACAGTCTAATTGGAAAGCAAAGAAGAATTTTGAATATTCATCGCATATTTATGTCTTAAAAAACGACTTAAAATGATTTTAAGACCATTTAAGGGCTTTTCGGCTCACTGGTCAGTATTAGATATGTTTTTTTTAAATAAATCGTTTAATTAAGCGCTAAAAAAGCCGTTTTTAATAATAAAAAATTATGTTTTTCTGATTTATAATAATAAAATCTTATAGTATAAATAAACACCATTTTAGAAAGTTTTTGTTAATACTATCTATTTTTTTATATTTTTGTCAACGATACATAAAAAACCAGAAATTCATCAAAAATGAAATTGATTAATCACAAATACCAAAATACAAATAATAAAGACATGAATAAAAAAGCATTAATCCTTATCGCATTAGCAATTTCAGTTGTTGCTTGTAACAAACCTGCAGAAGCAGCTAAAGAAGTAAAAACGGCTTACGTAGATACTTCTGAATTAATGAAAGAATATACAGAGGCAAAAGACCTTGAAGCAAAATATAAAACCAAAGCAGAAGAAAAAGGAAGACAGTTAGACGCTGAAATAAAAAGATTCAAACAAGAAGCAGCCAATTTTCAATCACAAGCACAAGCTAACGGTCAAGAATGGGCACAAAAGAAAGGTGCTGAATTACAAAAAAGAGAGCAACAATTAGGATATGCACAACAAGCATTATCTCAAGAGTTGCAACAAGAAAGTGGTAAAGAAATGGATTCTCTAGTAAGTGGCGTGAAGAAATTCATCAAAGCATACGGAAAAGAAAAAGGATATGCTTACATCTATGGTACGGGCGATGCGGCTTCAATTTTATACGCAGAGGATAAATTTAACATTACCAAAGAAGTGATTAAGTCCTTGAATGACAAATACAAGTCAGAAGAAAAAAAGGAAGAAGTTAAAAAATAAGTTTTTATATTAATTCGTAAAAAAGCCTTCATCTATAGTTAGATTGAAGGTTTTTTTTTGAAGCTATTTCCCGCTATTCACTTCAATCTCTCTTTTAGAAATTTTTTTTCTTAGCCATAAAAGGAGCTTCTATAAGTGCTCTTTTCTGTCTAGAAAAAATAAATTTCTAAATTTCGAGGATTTACGTTACTATCGGGGCTAAAAACTCGAATACAAAACACAAATATTTTACATAGAATGCTAATTTAATTCCTTATTTTCAATACTTTAGCTAATTATATATACGCCTAATGCAAACCATTTCAGAAGCCGCAGCTTACACCTTACAATTTATCAATCAAACCCATCGCTCTGTTTTTCTAACCGGAAAAGCAGGAACTGGTAAAACAACACTTTTACGCGAAATTATCCAGACTACACACAAGAATACTGTTGTGGTAGCGCCAACTGGGATAGCCGCATTAAATGCTGGTGGAGTAACCATTCACTCGATGTTTCAGTTGCCTTTCGGTGGATTTATTCCAGATAATTCGGCACCGCAATTTTCGGATAGCACCAAATTTGAAACCAAAGCCACTTTGCGCAGGCATTTTAAAATGAGTGGCTTAAAGAAATCGGTAATTCGAAACATGGAATTATTGATTATTGATGAAGTAAGTATGTTGCGATCCGATTTGCTGGATGCCATGGATTTTATGATGCAAACCGTTCGCAAAAAATCGACGCCCTTTGGTGGTGTTCAGGTTTTGTTTATTGGTGATTTGTTACAATTACCGCCTGTAATTCGAGACGAGGAATGGCGCACTCTGAAAACTTATTACCGCGGAAAATTCTTTTTCCATTCCCACGTAATTCAACAAAATCCACCGTTGTATATCGAATTGTCTAAAATTTTCCGTCAGACAGACGATACTTTTATTTCGGTTTTAAACAATTTGCGAAACAATCAAATTTCGCAACAGGATATTTTAACATTAAACAAATATGTAAAACCCGATTTTGACTTAAAAGCTAATAAAGGCTATATTACTTTGACAACCCATAATAATAAAGCTGACACGATGAATGCGCAGGCTTTAGCTGATTTAGAGGGAAAGTTAGTCGTTTATAATCCTGATATTGTTGGTGATTTTCCTGATAAAATTTTCCCCGTGGAACAACAATTACAATTAAAAGTGGGAGCACAAGTAATGTTTGTCAAAAATGATCTTTCAGCAGAAAAAGACTATTTCAACGGAAAGATGGGTGTTATCAAGTCACTTTCTAATGAAGAAATATTAGTTCATTTTCCAGAAGAAAATAAAACAATTGAGGTTGGAAAATACGAGTGGAAAAATATTCGCTACAAAGTAGATGAAGCCACAAAGGAAATCGAAGAAGAAGTTTTAGGTACTTTTGTACATTATCCAATAAAATTAGCTTGGGCCATTACAGTGCATAAAAGTCAAGGCTTAACATTTGACAAAGCTGCGCTCGATGTTTCGCAGGTTTTTCTTCCAGGACAGGCATACGTGGCATTATCGCGTTTGCGTTCCTTAGAAGGGCTTATTTTGCTCTCTCCTTTGCAAATGAATGGTATTTCAAACGATCAAGATGTAATGGACTATTCGCTAAACAAAGCTTCTGATGATTTTTTAAAGAATGCACTGCACTTTGAAACCAAAAATTTTATTCATAATTACTTGATTAATAGTTTTAATTGGATCGATTTAGCCCAGGAATGGCGCAATCACAAATTTAGTTATAACGAAAACGGTGAAAGTTCCGTTAAATCTAAACAAGCGTCTTGGGCAGCCAAGCAGTTAGAAGTTATAGAACAACTTTTGGATCCTTCTAGAAAATTTGTTTCTCAATTAAATAAACTTTTTAGTCAGGAAACAGTCGATATGAATCATATTTCAGAACGCATTCAAGCAGCGTTAAGCTATTTTATGAAACCTATGGATGATTTGGTTTTTGAAATTTTATGGAAAATTGAAGAAGTAAAGCGAACTAAAAAAGCAAAAACGTATTACGAGGAACTTATCATTTTGGAAGAATGGCAAACCAAAGCCGTTTTGCAGTTAATGAAAGCTAAATTATTGATAGAAACTGTAGTTGCAGGTGAAACGATTTCTAAAGAGAAATTGACCTCAGAAGAAATAAAAAAATACATAAGCCATAAAACAACTGCTATTCAGGAGCAATTCAAAAAATTGAATATTACTTTGATTGATGATGACAAAGATTTAGAGCGTTATACGTCGAAAAAATCTAAAACAAAAGTGCCTAAAAAGTCAACGGTTCAAGAAACCTATGAATTATGGGTAGAGAAGAAATCTATAGATGATATTGCGACAATTAGAGTGCTGACTAAACAAACGATCTATTCTCACTTTGTACAATTGATACAAACTAAAGCGGTATCGATTTCTGAGGTTTTGCCTGCTGATAAAATTCAAACATTAGCCGCCGCTTTCAAAGGTTATAAAGAAGAATCGCTTAATACTTTAATGGAAAATAATAGTGAAAAATTTACCTGGAACGAAGCCAGAATGTACAAAGCGAGTTTGAATTAAATTTTAAAGTAGATCCAAAAAGAATTACTTGGTTTTTTTTAAAATAATATTTTATTGCAACTAATGAATACTAATAAAGTTAATTTACTTTTTTTTCAATTGAAATATGAGACGCTGTAAGCTACAATTACAAAGTAAATTTCGGTAGTGTTTTTTTAAATAACTGCTGAGTCTAACAAAGCAGTCCTTTAGGTATACGATAAGCTTCAAAACAGCTGTTTTAAGGGTAAAATTTATTAAAAGCCACTAAGTAATAAAGATGTTGGTTTTTTGCCCCCTGCGGGATTAAAAATGCTTTATTTTGAATTTTAAATCATGTTTCTAATTTTATTCACGTTTTAAAATAGTTTGAGCAAAAAAAACACCTTCAAAAGTAAAAGATTTTTGAAGGTGTTTTTTTAACTTGAATTTTTTATAGCGATTCTATCAAAATCCAAGCATCAGGATTATGCTTTTCGTTGATTTCTTTTTTCGCTTTTTCTGCTTCTGCAAAAGTCGCGTAACTTCCGTATAAAACAGGATAATAACCATTTTTATTTGCAGCAATACGTTTGGCGTTGTATCCCAAACGAGTCAGATTTCGCAAAGTTTTGTCGGCATTTTTTTCCTCACGGTACACACCAGCCATGATGTGATAAGGCATTTTTACTTCTTTATCTGATTTTACAGAAAGAGTAACGGCAGGAACTGGAGTTTCTATAAAGAAAGTAGCTTCTTGAATTTTATTTTGAACTTGTTTTTGTACAGCTGTTTTAACCACTATCGTTTCTGATGCGATTTGGTTTTGATACATAGGATAAGCTAGGCTAGCAGCAATGCCTATACCTAAAACAAAAATAGCGGCATATTTTAAATATGATGGATCTGTTTTAGAATCTACTGTTCTCAAAGAGATTGTTGTAGAGTTGTCTGTTTTTTGTATTTCTTTTTCAAAATTTTCTCTCTTAACAAGTGGAGAAATAAAAGGAGCTAAACCAAAAGAACTCGTTAGATAATTCGCTTGATCGTAGGGAGTGAAAATCATGTTTCTATCGGCATTCAAACGAATTGAGCCTACATTTTTAATTGCAAGGATTTCATTTTTCTCTAAAGTCATCTTCCAATTAAAAACCTCGCGCTGAATAGCACTCAACACATAATCATAAGAGGTTTTCTCTGCTAGTGCGATATGACTCGCTAACAAACCATCATTATTTTTTAAATTAGCATTAAAAGCAATTCTCTTTTTAGGCGGAGAAAAAGAATTCGAGTTCTGATTTAATTGAGCCGATTGTATTTCGGTCAAAAAAGCTCCAAAACCAGGAACAGTTACACATTGATAACGGTATAGAAGTTGTGCGATGTATAGTTCAATTTTCATAGATACAAAGTTAGTCAAGCAAAATAGTTATCAAAATTTTATTCACAATTTTTATTAACAATTCGCATAAAAATTTATACATTTCACACTCAAATAATTAGCATGAACGAACAAGATTTATTTTATTTACTGGCTTTGCAAAAAATAGAGGGAGTTGGTGATATTATGGCCAAAAAACTCGTGACTTATCTAGGAAGTGCCGAAGCTGTTTTTAAAGCAAAGTCATCACAACTTGCTGGAATTGATGGAGTAGGAGCAGTGCTGTTGAGAAATTTAAAAGACAAATCGGTATTTGAAAAAGCTAATCAAGAAATTGAATTCATCAAAGAAAATAATATTAGTGATTCCCATTTTCAAGACGAGAATTATCCAGAACGGTTGAAACATTGTATCGATGGACCTCTTTTATTATTTATATCTGGAAATATTGATCTAAAAAACAGAAAAATAATTAGCATTGTAGGAACGCGACAAATCACTTCATACGGAACCGATTTTTGTAGAAAATTAATTGAAGATTTAGCTCCATTAGATCCTATAATCGTCAGCGGATTTGCTTACGGTGTTGATATTGTTGCGCATCAACTAGCAATGGAGTATAATTTACAAACTATAGGAGTAGTGGCACATGGACTGAACCAAATATATCCCAAAACGCATAAAAAATACGTGGCAAAGATCGAGGAAAATGGTGGTTTTATGACGGAGTTTTGGAGTTCCTCAAATCCTGAGAAAGAGAATTTTGTGAAAAGAAACCGGATTGTAGCGGGAATGAGCGAAGCAACTATTGTAATCGAATCGGCGGATAGAGGAGGTTCCTTGATTACTGCAACTATGGCAAATGATTACAACCGTGACGTATTTGCCGTTCCAGGTCGAGTTACCGATAAGTACAGTCAAGGTTGTAATAATTTAATTAAAACCCAAAAAGCAAATGTGCTTACCAGTGCGGCTGATTTGGTTTATATTTTAAATTGGGATATTGAACAGAAAACAAAACCAGTACAAAAACAATTGTTTGTTACTTTAGAAGACGATGAGCAAAAAGTATATGATTATTTGTTGAAAACAGGGAAAGAACTAATGGATATTATTGCTTTGCGATGCGATTTTCCAATTTATAAAATCTCGGGAATGCTGTTGAATATGGAATTGAAAGGAGTGATTAGACCATTGCCTGGGAAATTGTTTGAGGCAATTTGATTTTAAGAACGGCAGATTCGCAGATTACTACTATTTATAATAATCTGCGAATTAGCAGTCTTCTTAATACTCATTTTTCTAATAAGTCTCATTTTGATTGAAAGCTTCATGGGTTCGGATCCATTTGCCTTTAATTTTTTTCATAACAACAACAAATTTACTTCCGCCTGATATGCAAATTTTTAAATTTGTGAAAATTAGATATTTTTTGTTTTGATAATACATAGGTTCAGAAAAGCTATATATACAAATATCTGATTTATCGTACTTCTCAATTATTAATTCTATCCCTGTTTTTGTGTTCATACTTTCAAAAATAGTTTGACTGTGGCTAAAATCATTTTTGCCCCAATATTTATGGGTATCCCAAATTCTATTCTCTTGGATAGGTGGATCCTGATTTTGTTTTTTAAACTTTTTCCAGTCTTTTTCGTTAAATAAGTGTGTATAGGGTACTATATTTCCTTTAAGATCAATAGCTTGAATGAAATTTTGTTTGAAAATGTCTAATGTTAAATTAGAATTGAGTTTTTCTTGGGCAATGAATACTACTCTATTACTATCTTTTACAATTGTTTTAAAATAATCATTGATGGCTTCAAGCTTTTCTTTTTCATCCTTTTTTAAAGTACTTTTAGTTTGCGAATAATTAGTATAGGCGATGCATAGCGATAAGTATATTATTATGTTTTTCATGATATAGATTTTAATTACAGGGTTTGCTTATTGCTGTTTGTTGTTTAGGAGTTCCTGTTTCAACGGTAACTCCAATTGATTCACATTTATATCGATTAAGAATTCTTTCTTTTGCTGAATCACCATCTTTTAATTTCTCTTGAAATATTGAAGCTTCTTGCAATATCACCTATGCCAAATCTGTAAAAACTTCATAAGAAAGAAAAGGATAAGGAGTAGGGTTGTTGTTATAATAATATTCTTGCAGAGCCATTGCCATAGAAACGACGTAATCTGTGGCCATTTGGTCGTGTTGAGCTACAGTAACACCGTAAGGATATGTTTTTTGTGCATAGGCCTGGTAAAGTGCAGGAAAATTATTTAAAGATAAATTAGTAGTCGGAGAATTATTATCATCAACTACACTATGATAGTAGGCGTGAATTACTTCATGTATCATGGCTGCAGCTCTAAATAATTGTGTGCTATTTGCATATCTATCATTTGCAACAGTAATTAAATAGTTGTTTGGTGAAATTTTTTGAGTCATAACATATCCTTGCGCTGCGATTTCCCAATTTATAAAATCTCTGGAATGCTGTTGAATATGGAATTGAAAGGAGTGATTAGACCATTACCAGGGAAATTGTTTGATGCTATTTAATAGTAAATATTACTTATTAGCTCTTGTTTTATAATCCATACTCCATTTCTTTTTTGCATTATTACAATGCTATTAGGTGTAATAAACTGCTTTTTAGTTGTAGTTTCTGATTTTGCAAATAGTATGAATCTATTATTTTTATAAAATATGGGTTTTGAAAATGCGAACACTTTTATTTCCTTATTTTCTTCTTTTAAATATTCATTGATAACCCATGGTTTTGGAAATAAATCTTCTTTAATTAATTTTATATTTAATTTATTAAAATCTTTTTGATGCCATAAATCATTATTTAGCCAGTTTGCAGTTTTTGTTTTATTTTGATATTTTTTTTGCATTATTAACCAATCTTTCTCATTATAAATATCTTCGTGAGGAGTGCTATCGTCTATGGTATTTTTATTTACTCCAATCTTTGATTGCGCTTGAAGAAAGTCTATTGTAAAATTATTATTGATCATTTCTTCAATAACCATAATTGTATCATTTTTATTAGTTTTTGTCAAAAGATAAGCAGTAATTGGACTTTGAACCTTTTTAAAAGAGGAACAACTACAAATTAGAAATAATGACCCAAAGAGACAAAATATTTTATTTTTCATAAATGATTTTTTAATTAATTAAACAGGGTTTTCCTATAGGGGTTTGACCATTAATAGTTGCGTTTACACTCTCCCCGTTATACCTTCCTATTATTCTATGTAATCTATACTTCCAAAATTCCGTAGAACCTATATTCAATCCTTCAAAAACTATTTTTTATCATTGAAATTACTCGCTGTCTAGCAACATTCATTACTTCTGCCTTTAGCATCTTCTATATTTGCAGTAATGTTCTTACTGTATTTTTTTCTTGCTTTTTCCCATTCTTCTTCTTTATAGAATGTTTTATCATCTTCAATTATTCTAGCTAAGGAATCCAAAGAATAAAGATCATTAATTCTCAATATTTGTAAAGTCATTTCAGTATTTATTTTCTGACTCATTATCATAATTTACGATTAAATTTTTAATTTTTTTGTCTAAAAATTCTTTAATCACTTCCAGTTTATCACTTATGGAATCATTTACAATGATGATTGGTTTATCATCTGTTATTCTACTTTTATAATTAATCGAGACACAATCAACCATAAAAAAGAATAAATTGCCTAAAAAATTAGCTGTATTTTCATTTCTAATTATTTGTTACATTGTTAAATTTAATGTTATTTCTTAAATATGCTTATCTCAAATGTATACAATCTATATCGCCCAGTAAATACCCATTTTTAATGATATTTAAAAAATCTCTTTACAGTAATTACACCAAAAAGAGATATGCTTTGTGTTTTAGTAAAAATTTTTATAAATCTAAATTTTCTGAACATTAATGAAGTTCAATTTTTTTATATAATTAAATTTTAAAGATAAAAAAGGATCCAGAAAACATATATCATTATCTAAACAATCGTTTAAAAAAGCCTCTTGTTTCCTCTTCAGGTAATTCTTGGTTTTGATTAAAACTATAATTATTTGGATATTTTTCTACACAAGAATCAATGTATTCTGCAAAACTTTTATTCTCTTTTTGTAAAAATCCATTCAAATAATTTTCACTGTTTTCTATACCGTAGAATTCTTCTAATTTGGCTAATCTTTTAGAAATAATTTATTTTATTGTCGGATCATTATATATTCACCTGTATTAATACTAGCTGAGGGTGTGGCAGCATCTCCCTCTTTACGGGTAATAAATCCATTCCAGAAAATCTTTACTTTAAGAGCAGATACACCATTTAAACTTGTTTTGCGTATATCAATTCCTGCAATATTAGGAGATTTATTATCTATAAAGCTTAGCCTTAAACGTTTTTCTGTAGATAAGCAATCTGGACATCCAAGCTCAGTTCCTATTATAATTCTTTTTCCTGTAATGATATGATTGACAGATTCATCATTATAATTTACATTTATGTTAGCTAAGGTATTGCCTTTTTCTATTCCATCTTTAATAAATTGAAACTCCCCAACGATAAGATCTTCATAATAATATCCTTGAGATTTGACTTTTTTCTTTAAAATAAATTTTAATGACGTATTACCACTTTTATATAAGTATGTGCCATCATACCCGTCAAGTAAGTTATTTATGTCTTTGTAGTAAGTTCCCTTCGGACCTTCTTGTGATACTGAAATATCGTATACAGGATTTTGTGCTTTACAAGCAGTTAGAATTAAGAAAAATGTACAATAATTTATAATTTTTTTTATTTTCATTTTTTTTAATTATTACAAGGAGTTTCAGTTATTTTTTAATTAATTAATGTAATTTTATTGAAAGTATTTACTATTGCGTCTGCTTTTTAAATAGAAATTCCAAAGTCTTTAAATTGTTCAAGAAAACTTTTTTCTAATTCTCCGTTACTTTCAGAATATTTTATTGCTTGGTTTTCATGTATTGCTTCGATTCTTAATTTTTCGCTTAAAAATTTTGAATTATTCCACACATTGTAATTGAGTTCTCAAGGCTTCAACATTGTTAATTTTTATCATATTAGTATTAGTAATTCCTTTACTATCTTTCCAAACTAAACCATTGAAAGCTTCATCTTTTCTAGTAGAACTGGCTTTATCATAAACGTTCAGCAAGAAACGAATATCTTGGAAAGAAAACATAGCGTAACCCTCTGATGGATGAGAATGAAAACCTCCTACATAACTTGAACCTATAGACAATGCTACTGAAAACTCTTCATTAGACAAAACTTGATTATACTCATATCTAAAGTTCTCATCTGGATTCATCATTCTTTTTACCTCAACTCCTGCTTCTTTATTATTTATTGGAGAATCCACTTTTTCTTTAAGCCATTTTAAGTTTAATTTTAATCTATTTGTTTGTTAATAGTTGGAATTCAGTAAGTTTTTAATATCATCGCATGATTGATAAGATTTTCTATTTCATTTCCATTATTTCCTCCACCACCATTTAAATAGTCGGCATTCCATTTATAATCATCTAGACTAGATCCAGAGGACTATCTCTTGGAAATATATAGGCTGTATATACGTTAGATGCTTTGATTCGTTTAGGAAGTATTAGCTCTTTTAAGTATATAGTTTGATAAGTACTATTATTGTTGTTTTTCTTAGTGAAATTAAAAATTATATAACCGTTATCTACTCTAAAACCATTTATAAATTCTCCATTCAAATTACTAATTTTTACCCTTCCAGAAAATTCATCTCCACTATTGTCTTTTTCTAGGTAAATCGTAAAAATGGCACTTCTTATTTTGTTTTGCTTTTTCAAAAGTAAGTAATTTATATTACTTTAATACACCCAGTTTTAGTGATATTTCACATAAAAAATCCCTTTCCCTTTTGAAGGAAAGGGCTGTAAATTAGTTGGATTAAAAATTAAATTTCTTATCTCAATTTGTTGTTTACTCTTGCCAGCACCTCATTGAAAATTGACATCATAGTTACTTTTATTGTGAGTGTAATTGCTGATTATATTTTTTATAAATATTTTGTGAAACTGTTTTTTTAATCTTTGCCAATTACCTTGATTCGTATTACAGTAAGATTACCATATTTCTCCACATCTTCTTTTGTCCATATATATTCTTTTCCCTTTGGTCTTTTATTAAAATTCCAATCTATAGGTTCTTTTACATATATATATAAACCTAATGAATTGTTTTCTATAGGTCTATGTTGTATTTCTTCGGCATTTATAAACCTAAAAGAAAAGTAGGATGGATCACCTAAAGTTCCGAATGCATTTTTTATTTCAGGTTTTATTTCTTTTAGTAAATTTTTTAATGGCTTGTTGATGAACTGTAGTTCGTTTGCCTTTAATTTATGGGCATCGTTAGGTGTTTGTACCATTTGTTGTGCTTTGCAGCTAGAGCTCATTAAAATGAACAACATTGCGAAAATTTTTAGTGTATTTTTCATGTTTACTAATTCCCTAATCTTTACCAATTACTTTGATGCGAATTACAGTAAGATTACCATATTTCTCAGCATCTTCTTTTGTCCAAACTAATTCCTTTCCTTTAGGTCTTTTTTCGTAGTGCCAATCAAAAGATTCTTTTAAATATACATATAATGATATACGATCTTCCTTACTTCCCTCATCTTTTTTCTGTTGTTCCAAAGGTGTAAATCTAAAACTGAAAAAGAAGGGGTTATCATTGATGCCAGTAGCTGTTTTTATCTCTGGTTTTATTTCTTTAAGTAGGTCTTTTAGGGGTTTGTTGATAAATTGCTGTTCATTTGTTTTTAATGCATAAACATCTTTAGTTGTTTGAACCATTTGTTGTGCTTTACAGCTATAGTTCATTAAAAAGACCATCATTACGAAAATTTTCAGTGTGTTTTTCATGTTTTTTGTTTTAGTGTTAATTACAAGGTATTGAGGTATAGGTTTTAGTGCCATTGGCTTGTGTAGTTTCTTGGGTTTTAATAGACTGGAAATTTCCAGAACTGTCTTGTTTCAGCAAAGTTATGCCCGAATTATGTTTATCCAAAACAAAAGCGATTGCAGTTGTACGACCTTCATTACTAGATCCCATTTTATTTACGAGATCCAGCATTTGATCTAAAATATAATCTGGAAATTCTGGGCTCTGACCAGGTAATTGATCTGCGGGATAAGTTGCCACAAATTCTTTCGCTGCTGCCAAGTCGGTAACAACTATTCCATAAACCTCTCCATCTGTTAAAATATAAGTTGTTGTGAAAGTACCGCTTTTTATGTTCAATTTTACGCTGGTGTAGATGTCTCCAGCGGAAAGAGGGGTTTTGTTTGGATGATTGTGCAGGGCAGCAAAAGCTCCAGGCCAAGTTGAGTTTACTGGTACATTATAAGCACCACCATCATTCATAGGGGCTTGGGTAATTTGTCCATTGTTGTCTTTTCCTAGTGTGATACTGTGCTCTAGACCATCGTTACTTGCTTTAATAATGCTAGTTTTAGCTGATGAATAGCTAATGCTTTTTGCATCTACACTGGTTGTTTTAGCTGCTGAACACGGATCTTTTGCTATATCATTCGGCTTTGTGTCACCACCATTCCCTCCACCACCATTTAAATAGTCGGGATTCCATGTGTAATCATCTAGGCTAGATCCAGGACTATCTCCAGGAAATATAAAGGCTGTATTTGCCTTTGATGCTTTGAGACGTACAGGAATTATTACCTCCTCTAAGTCTATAGTTTTATAAGTACTATTATTGTTGTTTTTCTTAGTGAAATTAGAAATTATATAACCGTTGTCTACTCTAAAACCATTTACAAATTCTCCATTCAAATTACTAATTATTACCCTTCCCGAAAATTCACTTCCACTATTGTCTTTTTCTGGGTAAATCGTAAAAATGGCACTTCTTATTTTGTTGTGAATTTTCAGTAATAAAATCCTGCTATTTTCCTGTTTGTTATTTTTAAGTAATGGTATAACTGTTAATAGCTGGTCTGTGTTCGTTAATTTTTCTTGTTTTAGTCCATTAAAATCAGGAAATAAATTATTCACCGTGCCTTTTTTTGAATGACTTTTGTTATTTACTTCTTTAAGGAATGCAATAGCTTCGCTTTCTTTTACAGTCTGTATATACTTTTCATTTTTGATATCTTCTTCTATTTGACAATTGGTCAGTATTAAAGAGATAAAAAAAGTAAGGTGAGTCTACTAACGTAGTTTTTGTGTTTCATTTTATTAATGTTAATTTATTTTGTTTTTACTTTTCAAAAGTAAGAAATTTATATTACTTTAATATACCCAGTTTTAGTGATATTTAAAAAAATCCCTTTTCAGTTTTACACTAAAAAGGGATATGCTTTGTGTTTTAGTAAAAAATTTTATAAATCAAAATTTTCTGAACATTAATGAAGTTCAATTTTTTTATATAATTAAATTTTAAAGATAAAAAAGGATCCAGAAAAGATAAACCATTATCTAAACAATCGTTTAAAAAAGCCTCTGGTTTCCTCTTCAGGTAATTCTTGGTTTTGATTAAAACTATAATTATTTGGATATTTTTCTATACAAGAATCAATATATTCGGCATAACTTTTATTCTCTTTTTGTAAAAATCCATTCAAATAATTTTCACTGTTTTCTATACCGTAGAATTCTTCTAATTTGGCTAATCTTTTATACAAAGGTTCTATTTCGTTTGTAATTACTTCCTGTGAAACAGCAATCTTTTTAGCACTGTAATGGGTTACTTTTCCAGATTTATTTTTTATGGTTTCAATATGAATCTGTAACCAATAATATTCGCCGGACTTAGCTAAGTTTTTGACAATACCAAAAAAAGGCTCCTCCTTTTCTAATTGATCCCAAAGTAATTTATAGATAATCTTTGGCATATCCGGATGCCTAATTATAGAATGCGGTTGTGATATTATTTCTTTTTGGGTATAACCGGAAACCGTCGTAAAAACATCGTTGGTAGTTTCGATAATTCCTGATGCGTCGGTTTTGGTAATAATAGTTTTTGTTTTATCCCAAAGTACTTCTTTATCGATAGGTGTCGGTTTGTTTATTATTTCGATATGATTATTTTCCATGTGTTTTTTTGATGAATTAAAATAGAGTGATAATTCATATATAGCTGTTGGTAAATCGTTTTACTATTGTAAAATCAAAAGCATTTTAGATTATTTAATAAATTAAAAAATGCAAATTAAAGAAAGAATTGAGATAGACTTTAAAATAAATTTCTTTATGAAGAAGACTAAAAATTCTTTCACAAAAATACTAAAAAAATGGCTTAAATGCCAATACTTCAATATTAAGCCTAAGTTATTTGATTTTTTTTAAAGAGTAATTACAACAGTAATTTTGATTGGCCTTTTTACAATAATTCATTCTTTGTAACTCTTTTTATGACGCAAGAGCTTCTGTTATTTTTTATTTTTCTAAAATTATTTTAGAAAAGGTTTTGAGTCTAAAACACATATCATTATCTATCAATACATTATAGCTATTTTTTAAAGATTATGTATTGGTTTGACTACTTTTTATTTAAATGTGAATCATAGTTTTTTAAGATATAAATAGCATAATTTTGCATTTTTTTAAAATTTTCTAATCTAAATTCTATAGCGGTTTAAAATTATTTTTTATGGTTGACATTGAGGAAATAGTCGAGATTAAATGCAAAGATTTTCACCTGGTAAATGAAATAATGATTGAGTCTAAATTAATGCAAGATCAACTTTTTGATTCCCAAAATGCCATTGAATTTATAAAGGATAAAATGAATCGCAACAAGACAAAGATTTTTGTAAAATTTGATAATGACCAAGTAGTTGGTTTTATTTTATTGTTTTATAAAGTAAATCCTTTGTGTGTGACTAGTTACAACTGGCATATTTCCTATTTATATGTCAAACCTACTTTTAGAAGAAAACATATTGCAAAGGCTATTTTGCAAAAATGCATCGATTATGCTATGGAAACTAAAGTAGGTCATATATCGCTAAATACAGACACACAAAATTTTGCAGCTCATTCACTTTATGAGAGTTTGGGTTTTAAAAAAAAGGTATTTATAGCGAATTACTTTTATTATGAATTTCAATTAAAATAAAATACCTAAGATATTCGATTTATGATTAAAACAGTATTTATAAAATACATCAATAACTTTAGAGGTTTTTCAACTGAAATTAAAGTTTTGGCACTTGCAACATTTATAAATAGAGCAGGAGCTATGGTTGTCCCTTTTCTATCTAAATACATGCTCGAAGAGTTGCATTTTACTTACAGCCAAATAGGTTGGGTAATGGTTTTTTTTGGTATAGGTTCTTTTTTAGGAACTTGGTTCAGTGGCAAATTAGTAGACAGCGTTGGTTTTTATAAAATAATGATGTTTAGTTTGTTTGGCACGGGAGCATTGTTTATTGTGCTACAATTCCTGACTACTTTTACTAGTTTTTGCATTGGAGTTTTAATATTGACAACTATTTCGGATCTCTACAGACCCGCCATGTTAGTTTCTATAGATACTTATTCTAAAAGAGAAGAACGTACCCGAGCCTTGTCATTAGTACGCTCCTCTGTCAATTTAGGATTTATGTTTGGTCCCTTGATTGGCGGAATTATAATTAATGTATTTGGGTATAGTAATCTTTTTTATATTGATGGATTAACCTGTATATCGAGCATATTTTTATTTACTTATTTTGTAAAAGAAAAAAAGTCACCTTTTAAACTAAAAAAGTTTGAACATCTCAAAGAAGAGGAATCTATTTTGTCGGACAAACCTTTTCTGATGCACCTTGTTATAACTTTGATAACCGGAATACTATTTTTTCAAATATTCACTACTTTATCTTTATATTACAAAGAGGAGTACCAATTTTCAAGCTTAGGTACAGGGATGTTTTTAGCTCTAAACGGTATTTTGGTTTTACTTTTTGAGTTGCCGATAGTAAATTATGTCGAGAAAAATAAAATTAACCGACTCTTAGTAATTTCCTATGGTGTTTTGGCAATGGCAATAAGTTACTTAATGATTGTTATTGGTAATAATGTGTTTTTGTTAGTTCTGATGATGATTTTTATGACCTTGGGTGTAATGTTAACTTTCCCCTTTGCCAATAATTTTGTAAAAGAGCGATCTCTAAAAAAACAAGAAGGTAAGTTTATGGCTGTTTTTACAATGAGTTACAGTGTTGCTCAAATAATTAGCACCAAAACGGGTATGGAAATTATTGCTGCTTACGGATACCGTACCAACTGGATTGCACTGACTTTGTTAGGCTTTTTTGGTTTTTTCCTTGCGTATCGCTTGATAAACATTGTAAACAGAGAAAGAGAAGAGATTAAAGAAAAAATTATTCAATCCTTTTTTATCAAAGGTAAGAACTGATAAAAGCAGTATTTGCTAGAGATTCATCATTTGTTTTAAGCACACTTATGATTTAAAATTTTATCTGTACCTGTTTTAATAAACCAAAACGCTTTACAAATAAAAAGTAATGTATGTGTGTAACTTTTTTTAAAGAATATAATATCCCAGCAATTTTTTTATTCTAACCCGAAAGATATTTTAGTTTAATTAAGGGGTTAGTTAGCGGAAATAATCAAATAAAGTAGCGCTCGGGACATCAATTAAGTTTTTGATTGAATAATCGTTCTAATCGCTTATTTTGAAGTTTTAGTAGTAGTTCTAGTTGAAGAATAATTGTATAAAATAAAAAAACTGTCTCATAATAATTATGCAGACAGTTTTTTTATTGTAAAAAAGTAGTTTTAAGCCTTAAAGTTTGTTGGCTATTTCTTTTTTATACTTGCTCAATAATGATTTTGTCATTCCTAAGCTAGCTTTAGTAGAATCTACGGCTAGATAGATAAAATATTCATTATTTTCTGAAATATCGATGATGTGAATTTGAGTAGATAAGGTAATTAAGATATCTTGAATACTTTCATTCTTTAAATCTAATGCGCTAATTGCGTTTAGTTTTGCCTTAACCACTTCTAGGTTAAAAGCGGCTGCTAATTCTGGATCAAAACTAGGAACCGCAGTATCACTGTAAAAAGAGATACCACTTTTAATTTCTGTAACTGCAACTGCAATATATCCAGGAAGATTGTTTTTAATATCTTCTCCAAATTGTTTTAAAAAATCTGACATTATTATTGTTTTAAATTGTTATTTTTATTTGTTTTAATTTATTTTTTTAACCTTTTTGCTTCGGTCAACCACATAAGAAACCAACCATGCAATTTGTCCTTGTTTAGCAAAATATATTTTCTTGTTTTTAATATCCGGAATACTCTCTAAACAGGCCAGTAATAGGTTGTTGGCAGAAATTAAATGTTTGTGATCATACACTTTTAAAACCGAACTGATGTTTGCATCCGTTTTGGCTAATCTTTCGTATTTAATAAAATTGTTTTTTAAGATGGCATCATATTCAATTATATCTTTGAATTTTAATGGAATAAAATGATCATTTTTGTTCTCCTGATTGTAGTACAAATTGTTGAATGCCCATATGGCACCTCCAGAAAGATAAATGTTAGAACGTCGTAACGCTATGGGTTTAGACTCTAACATTGCATAGGCTTTTTTTCTTAAAACAGGTAAATATTCGAAAGACTTTGTTTTAAAAACTTCAATATCATCTACGTCTTTTTTATTGAAAATGGTTTTATTAATTTCTTCCGTTAAGGTTATCGTTCCAAAGTCTAGTTCTAAAGGAAAAAACTCAAACTCAAACCCTTTCAAGTCATTGACATAACCTCCTTTAGTGTTTCCTCCGCCGATGTCAAGTATGATCGAATCAATATATTCTGAAGGAGGAATACATCCTTTAAGTAGCATTTTGCCTTCCGTTTCAGCGTCTATAAATTCAATAGTTTTTTGAGTTAAATTTTTAATTTTTTCAACAACAGCTAATGTATTGTTAGCCATTGCAACACCCGAAGATCCAACAATATAAATGTTTTCTTCTGGGACTTTATAAGTGTCCTTTAATTTATTAAGATTGGATAATACGGTAAAAGCGGCATTTTGCATATCCTCTTCTGCTAAATTTCCATCTATTTTTATTCCCTTTGCGATACCAATGTTTTCACTCCAATACGCTTGAATTTCATATTTCCCTTTTTTAATGTTTTTTACATCAATTACAGAAATTTTAATTCCTTTACTTCCAATTTCAATTCCGGCATACAAATCTTTTTGTGCGTACCCATCAAAAGAAAAAAGTACTATAGATAGTACTATGAGGGTAATTCTTAAAAAATATATATTTTTACTTTTATTCATTATTGTATTTTAATTTTAGCTATTTTTTTACAAAAAATTAAATGAATTGCAAAACTATATATTAATTACAGTGATTTATTGTAACAGTTATTAAATTAATGTTAATCAAATTTCTATAATTAGAATAAGGGTTTAATTGGCAATTTTTGTTAGGATTTTAACATTAAAAAAAGATTAAACTTTAATATTTTCCAATACATTTTAAAGAAGTTTAATTTTATTTTTTCGCTTTTAAATTATAGTTCCATTTATGAATTGATTTGTGGACAAAACACTTTTAAATTGTAAGTTTTTTAACTTAATAAATTTCAATTATTTACAATTTGTTAAGCCAACAAATCTTACTATTACTCTGTAAAGACATTCTATCGATATTTTACCATCAATTTTTAGTGTAGTATTTCAAATTATTAACCGCCAATTGTATTTTAAAAAGTATTTAAATAAAAACTTAATTAGCCTTACTTTATTTAAAAAAGACTAGTATTTATATCGTTCTTTTTTTGCAATAGTGCTTAAAGTATTCTTTTGTATTTCTATTTCTGGTGTTATTTTACAAAAAAAATCCCTTTCTAGTTTTTATACTAAAAAGGGATTTTGATCTGTTTATTAAAGTTAATTTTCGTAGCCTAACTTTTCTCTAACTTTTGCTAAAACTCCATTAGCAATACTTGTTGCTTTTTCAGCACCAATTTTTAATAGGGCATCTACTTCAGAGCGGTTATTGATGTAGTAATTGTATTTTTCTCTTTCGGTTTTAAATTTTTCGCAAATTAACTCAAACAAAGCTTGTTTGGCGTGACCATAACCGTAATTTCCACCAAGATAATTAGAAGTCATAATGGCTAATTGTTCCTCAGTGGCTAATAATTTATAAATTCCAAAAGCATTACAAGTTTCAGGATTTTTAGGATCTTCTAGCGGTGTGCTATCCGTTTCTATACTCATCACTTGCTTGCGTAATGCTTTGTCATCCAGAAATATATTGATAATATTATTAGCTGATTTACTCATTTTTCCGCCGTTGGTTCCTGGAATTAGTAAACCGTCTTGTTGTACAATAGCTTCAGGAATTACAAATGTTTCACCCATTTGATGATTGAAACGAGAAGCGACATCACGCGTGATTTCAAGGTGCTGCAATTGGTCTTTTCCAACCGGAACAAACTCTGCATCGTAAAGCAAAATATCGGCAGCCATCAACATCGGATAACTAAATAAACCTGCATTTACATCATCCAATCGGTCTGCTTTGTCTTTAAACGAATGTGCTAATGTTAAACGTTGAAACGGAAAAAAACAACTTAAATACCATGACAATTCTGCCGTTTGTGGTACGTCAGACTGTCTATAAAAAACTACTTTGTTTACATCAAGACCACAAGCAAGCCAAGCTGCTGCTGTACTGTAGGTGTTTGTGCGCAACGTTTCGCCATTTTTTATTTGAGTAATCGAATGCAAATCAGCGATAAAAAGGAAGGATTCATTTTCCGGTTTATTTGATAATGCTATTGCTGGAATGATTGCGCCAAGTAGGTTTCCTAAATGAGGAGTTCCTGTACTTTGTACGCCTGTAAGTATTTTTGCCATTGTAATTTTTTTCTAATTCGCAAAGTTCGTGAAGTTTTTTATTTTTTACCGCAAATTCGCAAATTTTAAAAATAGTAGTTCCTGATTCTTAATTAAATTGTTTTTTAATAATTCCTGCATAATTGAAAGATTAATTTGTATCAAAAATTTAAATATTCACAGTAATTGTAAAAAAATGTAGTAAATTTTTTTAACAATTATAACTTCTGATTTGTTACTTTTGGCGTTATGAGAGGAGTAAAGATTATTTTTTGGACACTTTGGCGCATTTGGTTTTATGTTTTAATGGCCATTCCTATACTGATTATGTTTCCCTTTTTGGTTTTGTCTATTTTAACAGAAAGTGGTTATCCTTACTTTTTTAAAATGGCTAGAATTTGGGCTAAATTTATTTTATTCGGAATGGGATTCCGTTATAAAGTTGATAAGGAACAAGAGATGGAATATCGAAAAAGCTACATGATTGTTGCTAATCATACCTCAATGGCAGACATTATGCTAATGCTTGCATTAACTAAAAATCCATTTGTTTTTGTTGGAAAAAAAGAGCTTTCTAAAATTCCTTTGTTTGGTTTTTTCTATAAAAGATCCTGTATTCTTGTAGATAGAAATTCTTCTAAAAGTAAAATGGAAGTTTTTGACCTTGCTCAAAAAAGGATCAATCAAGGGTTGAGTATTTGTATTTTCCCTGAAGGTGGAGTTCCTGACGATGAATCTATTTTATTAGACACTTTTAAAGATGGAGCTTTTCGTTTGGCTGTAGATCATGGTATTCCAATTGCACCAATCACTTTTGCTGATAATAAAAAAAGATTTTCTTATACTTTTTTTAGCGGAAGCCCCGGTTTAATGCGTGTCAAAATGCATCATCATGTCGCGACTTCTGGCACAAATGTAGATCGAAAAGTAATTCGTGAGGAAGTACGTGAAATAATTTATTCTCAATTACTACAATTTGAGTCTGATACTATCAAAAATGGTAACTAATTCCGCTATATAATCCAAAAATCAAAGGTTTAGTTCCAGAATTTGTATTAAAAGTATTGAGTTGATATTTAAACATGGGTTCTAGATTCAACTGAAAAGATTTTATAAATTTATATTGAAATCCCAAACCAATATTAGTGCTAAAATTGACCGAATTTAAGTTGTTCGCTTCTCCCAATTGTATGGTATTATCTGATGAGATTAATGAAATTTTATTCTCGTCTAAAAATAACGTACTAACTCCAGCTATTACGCTAATGCCCATTTTTCGATCTAAAATAGCATAAGAAACTTCTAATGGAATTTCATAATATCCCATTTTTTGATTTACAGTTCCGCTGTTTGTTTTCTGTAAATCTTTTTCGAATGACATTAGAGGATTTCCGTCATTATTATTTCTTATCTCAATCATGGCATTTTCAGTATAGCTTACATTTGCTAAGGCAGTAGTATTTAATCCAGAAGAATAAATGACATTATTGGTGTTAAAACCTAAATCAAATTTATTAATTCCTGTTCTCAAAACCATTTTTTTGCTAACCGCATATTTAATACCAATACCAAAACCAACGCTTTTATCACTACTTTTTGAATTTTGATTAAATTCAGGATCAATGTTTGCCACTTTAGAATTGGGATACATTGCAGATACATTTGGTGCGATTTCCCATCTCTTTACATTATTTGATACGACTTTATCCTTAAGATCTTTTTTTTGCGCTAAAATGACTTCTAATTCGTTTGGAACTATAATTTCATTACTCCTTTTAGATTCTGATTGATCTTGATTAACAACTAAATTATCGTTTTTATTTATTGCTTCAGTTATTATTCCTGGGAATTGCAATTCACTTGAATTGGTTTCTTTTTTAAGTAAGTATTGATTTGCAATCAGTGACTCTGTTCTTGAATTTTTAAGATTTTTTACTACCGATTTTGAATTATTTTGTTGGCTATTCACTATAGCATTTTTTTGTTTACTTGTTGTATTATTCGTTGTTTTGGCAGATGATTCGTGTTGTATTGTGTTTGTTGAGGAATCACCAACAGCGATTGATAAACTTTTTATTTCCTCCATCTTTTTTTTAATTCCTCTTGAAGTACTGTCTATAATAACCGTAGTATTATTGTTTGAATCTAAAGATTCTTTGGGTATAACTATATTATTTTCAAGCCTATATTTAGTACTGTTTTGGGATTTATAAAGCGTGTTAAGACTAAAAAACCCAACAAAAAATGCAACAGCTATTCCTGAATATTTAAACCATAACGGAATAATTTTTCGTTCTTTTTTTTCTTCTTTTAAACCAGTTTGTATTTTTGACCAGGTTTGATCATTAGGAGCACTCTCAAAATCCTTAAAGCGTTCTTGAAACAATCGGTCTATATTTTTTTTATTTTTCATTTTGCCGATGATTCGAATTTAAAAGGGGTTATTTTTTCAATTTTTTCTTTCAAAATTAGTCGTGCTCTATAAAGATTAGATTTTGTTGTTCCAGTCGATATCTTTAGCATTTCACTAATCTCTTTATGAGAATAACCATCAAGAACATATAAACTAAATACAATTCGGTATTGATCCGGTAATTCTTGTATGATTTGCAAAAGATACTCTAGTGAGATATTTTCGTCTTCTATTTCTAGGGCTACTTCAGCTATGCTATCGTCAATTATTTCTAGAAACCGAATATCCTTAAAGCGGAGTAAGGCATTATTTATTAGTATTCTTTTGGCCCAGCCTTCAAAAGACCCTTTGCCACTATATTGATGTATTTTTTTAAAGATAATTATAAAACCATCTTGTAAATTGTCTTGAGCATCATCATAATTACGCGAATATTTAAGACACACCCCAAAAAACTTTTTAGCAAACAATTGATACAATTGTTCTTGAGCTTTGGGGTGGTTCTTTTTACATTCTGCTATAATTTCTTCTAATGACAAAGAATTTATATTATGGAGTTACTTGTACAACTACTTCTTCATACAAGTCTTTATTTTCAGCGTCTTTTCCTTTGTAAAATTTAAAAATATAAGATCCTGTAGCCGTTACTTGAAAATTGAAGGATGCCTCTGATAATGGCGGTAATTCAGTGGTGCAGGCTTGATTGTCTTTAACTGCAGCTTGTATCGCAATTGTTCTAGTATTTAAATTTTTATTATAGTAAATACCTTCAAAAAGATAACAAGCTGTAGGTCTTTGGTATTTTAATTTTATAGCATAGGTTTCTCCTAATTTAAAAGTAGCAGGAAGGGTATAACTATCAATTGGTAATATAGAATACGAGTATGTATCTTTATTTTCATTGTCAAGCGTACATCCTATTAAGGTGCTAATGACTACTAAAAGCAGTGCAATTTTTTTCATTTTTTTCATTTTTTAGTTAATAATTTATGCATTACTATCTTAAGAGTGTAGATTATAAAAAAGGTTGCTTGAAACATTATTTTTTTATCAAAATTAATGAACCTTATTAAAAATGGAAAGGATAGAATTGTACTTAAAATTTACTAAATTAAATAAAAAAAATAGTGTAACAATCTGTCATATATTGAATTAGTCATACTTTATATTTTTTCAGTTTGGATAAACAACAGATTTATTATCTTTTATTTCAAAGTACTTTAAAAAATTTTATGGAGTTTTTTCAAAAAAAAATGCTCGGAAGTTTTCCGAGCATTTTTATGAGTACAATGAATTTAATTATGC
Source organism: Flavobacterium flabelliforme (assembly GCF_017948675.1). Lineage (GTDB taxonomy): Bacteria > Bacteroidota > Bacteroidia > Flavobacteriales > Flavobacteriaceae > Flavobacterium > Flavobacterium pygoscelis. Next base: position 1,135,800 of record NZ_JAGFBU010000001.1, on the reverse strand, counting down.
TTCTGCAATTTCTTTAATTCTTGCTTTTATTTTAATTTCTAATTCGTCTGCTAATTCTGGATTATCTTTAATTAAAGATTTTACAGCATCACGACCTTGTCCTAATTTAGTTTCTCCATAACTGAACCAAGAACCAGATTTTTTGATAATTTCAAATTCAACCGCTAGATCTAAAATCTCACCAGTTTTAGAAACCCCTTCACCATACATGATATCAAATTCGGCTACTTTAAAAGGAGGAGCCACTTTATTTTTTACAATTTTAACTTTGGTTCTGTTTCCAATTACGTTGTCACCATCTTTTATTTGTGTTGAACGACGAATATCTAAACGTACCGAAGCGTAAAACTTCAATGCATTTCCTCCAGTTGTTGTTTCTGGATTTCCAAACATTACTCCAATTTTCTCTCTCAATTGGTTGATAAAGAAAACTGTACAGTTTGTTTTGCTAATTGTTCCTGTTAACTTTCTTAAAGCTTGAGACATCAAACGAGCGTGAAGACCCATTTTAGAATCTCCCATTTCTCCTTCAATTTCACTTTTTGGAGTCAAAGCAGCAACCGAGTCAATAACTACAATATCAATTGCTCCTGAACGAATTAGGTTTTCAGCAATTTCTAATGCTTGTTCCCCATTGTCTGGTTGCGAAATGATTAAGTTTTCAATATCTACTCCTAATTTTTCAGCATAATTTCTATCAAATGCATGTTCAGCATCAATAAAAGCAGCAATTCCTCCCGCTTTTTGCGCCTCTGCAATCGCATGAAGTGTTAGCGTTGTTTTTCCAGATGATTCTGGACCGTAAATTTCTATAATTCTTCCTCTTGGATAACCACCAACTCCTAATGCTAAATCGATTCCCAAAGATCCTGATGAAATAGTTTCTACTTCCTCAATGGCTTTGTCCCCCATTTTCATTACAGTTCCTTTTCCGTAAGTCTTATCTAGTTTGTCCAGCGTAAGTTGTAACGCTTTTAATTTGTTTTCTTTTTCTGTGCTCATCTTCTCTTTTACCTTTTCTTTCATCTATTTGTATTATTTTATAACTGTAAGAAACTGACAGGATGTGTAATTATCCTGAAAATTCTAATTTTGCAAGAATATATATTTTCGTAAAAATACTTCTTTTTTTAATGTGAATATTCTCTTTATCAAATATTTTAAAACCTTAAGTTTTAATTAAAAATAAGGCTAATATTTAAACGAATAATGCTTTTAACTCTGTAGCATCTTGTGGATTCATTTTTCCTGCCAAAACTAAACTCAGTTGTTTGCGTCGCAGCGCTGCATCAAAACGTTCTTTTTCGAGTTCAGTTTCGGGTATTATCTGGGGAACTTCAACCGGTCTTCCTGTATCATCTACGGCCACAAAAGTGTATATTGCTTCATTAGCTTTTGCACGATTTCCTGATTGTCTGTCTTCTACCCAAACATCAATATAAATTTCCATTGAACTCTTGAAAGATCGGGAAACTTTTGCTTCCACATTTACTACACTTCCCAAAGGAATTGCTCTGTTAAAAGCTACGTGATTTACGGAGGCTGTAACGGTAATTCTGCGAGAATGTCTTCCTGCTGCAATACTTGCTGCACGATCCATACGTGCTAATAATTCACCGCCAAAAAGATTGTTTAAAGGATTTGTTTCACTTGGTAAAACTAAATCTGTTAGTATAGTCAAAGACTCTGAAGGATGTTTTGGTGTCATTTGTATTGTCAATGTAATTTTTTGTAATTTATTTTTAGTTTAACCAATAAACAGCTAATATAGCGGGTATAAAATAGATAACTATTGTTCTTGCTCCATCGTAATCTTTAGCCAAGCGCTGACCAAAAAGCAGCATTAATAAGGTAATACATGAAAAAACGGCTCCATAAAAACCAAAAAGCCTTCCGTTATTCACCACTAGTTGAACGCATCCTACGACGCATAAAATTCCGGCGATGAGTTCTAATACTAAAATGTTCGCTAATGCTAAAGGAACATTATTTTTTAAGGGTGTTTTTGCAAAATGACCTTTTAGCCAATCTACGTTGTCTTTCCAGTTAAAAAGTTTATCGTAGCCTGACTGTAGAAATGTTATAGCTAAAAAAATTAAAATTAAAATAGAAGTAATGTTGTTCATTTTTTTATTTTTTGTGAATTAAACGGGTTAGTTTGATTGATAAATCGGTTAAAATAATTTTTGCGTTTCCATTGCGCTCGATATGATACATAGCATCTGAAAGTTCTTTAAAAATGTCATTAATGTTGTTGCCATTTACAAAAGGCGCAAAATTTTCTAATTTGAACTTTTCGACTTGAGGTTCTATATAGACTAATTTAGGTGTTTGATAATTCAGTAACAAAGCTTGGCGAAACATATCAATACAAAAATGAAGAAATTTTTTCTGTGTTTCTCTTCCTAAAGCAGCGATTTGTTCACTCCATTGAATAAGATCTTGTATTGCAGCAGCATTTCCTTTGGCTCTAAAAGCTGCACGGACCCAATCTACAAACCATTTTTCGAAAAAAGTGGTCTCGCTATCGGGTTGTAATAACTGAATCGCTTTGTTATAGTTTCCTTGTGCTTGATGAGCTATTTTTAAAGCCGTTTTGGGATCTGCATTTTCATTAGAAATTAAAGCTTCTGAAATTATGTTTTCGGGTAAGCCATTAAAATGTAATACTTGACATCGTGAGCGAATGGTTTGTATAATATCTTCTTCATTTTCGGATATCAATATAAAAACAGTCTTATCTGTTGGCTCTTCAAGTAGTTTTAATAATTTATTAGATGCAGCAATGTTTAGCTTATCGGCCATCCAAATAATAACGATTTTGTGTCCACCTTCAAAAGATTTTAGCGCCAATAATTTAAGAATTTCTTGCGCATCATCGACTCTAATTTCTCCTTGCTTATTTTTTACCCCTAAAACTTGGTACCAATCAAAAAGACTTCCATATATGTTTTGTTCTAAAAACAGTCTCCATTCCGCTATAAAGTCAATACTTTTTGGCTTAGTTTTTACATCTTCTGTGCTGACTGTTGGATAGATAAAATGTAAATCAGGATGTGAAATTTTTTGGAATTTTAGATTACAAGCCAAGTTTTCTCCCTCATTTTGGCTATTGATATTGTTGCAGATAATGTACTGAGCATAAGCAATTGCCATAGCTAATGTTCCACTTCCTTCTGGACCAACAAATAATTGTGCGTGCGGAATTCGGCCTAAATCGGCACTTTTTGTTAAATGGTTTTTAATATGATCTTGCCCTAAAATTTCTGAAAATTGCATAAAGCAAAGATAATAGAAAATGGTATAGGCTAAAATTATATAAGGCAAAGTTTACAGGTTCAAAATTCCTGCTATAAATATTTTTTTGACTGCTTTAAAGTATTTTCTCTTTTGTTATCAAAAAAGCATTGAATTTTTATTACTACGCTAGTTTTTATAGTTTTAATTGTGATGTATTTAAAAACTTCAATCTATTAAGAGTTAATATTTTAATTTGATTGTTTTTTTAGCCAATTGGATTATTTGTCCTGGTTTTATTTAAATTATTTTTGTTTCCCCCAACAATTAATAGATGTTTTGTCGTTAAAATTTTAATGCATTTACCTATCATAAATTAAAATATTTATGATGTTTTTGGAATGTCATATTTAGTTTATTTACCTTTTTTTGCTTAAATTTAATTAATTAACAATAAAAAAAATTGCATCATTCTATATAAAACCTTAGTATTGCAATATTAAGTAATGAAATTGAATGTGTAGAGTTAGCGTTCTTAATTTGGTTGTTAAAAATCATTTAGTTTTTAAGCATGTAAATGCTTGTTTAAGTTTAAACTATCTTTTTTTTGCAATTAAATAATACTATTTTTATAACCAGAAATCAATTTGGTTTTGAGATTATTATAAGGTAACTAATCCTCTTTTCTGTTTTTTTGTGTTTATTATTCTTACATTTTTTAATTGTTAAAAATTTTAACATACTGTAAGTTTCGTTTGTTTAATACGTATGGCTTGTGATACGAGCGTTTTGATAATACTTTTTTAACCAACGATTGTTAATAAATGTTGTAAATTAATTTTAATTTGTTACTTTTGTTTTGATAATATTAACTATTTTATATTAAGTATGAAGACTAAAATTATTTTTTTAAGTGTTTTTTTATTCACTGCCAGTTTGGGTTTTTCACAAAATAAAAATGCTCCAAGAAGTATTATTAGTTCAAGCGCATCCATTAAAAAATATCACGGTTTGGATGAATTGAGAGGTATGCAAAAAGGAGAGCTTTTGGAATTATATGTTGAACGAATACAAGTTCTTGTTAAAATATTACCTTATATTGCATTAGCTACTAAACCAGGAGTTACTATTACAGACATAGGTATACCTAATAATGCAGAAAACAAAAAATCGATGGAAGCGCAAGTAGAAGGTACTACTGCATTTCTAGCATTGACTGTAGATTTTCAAAGACGAATGTTGCCTTATTCGGATAAGGATAATTTAATTGCGGCTATTTTGTTCTATGAAAATACAATGAAATCGCTTCATGAATTTAACGAGTTGTAGTTCATATAATCCGTTTTAGATTAAGATTAAAATTAAAATCAGTAAAAAAAATAACCCTTTATTAATAATATTATGAAAAACATTACTAAACTTATTGGCGTGTTTCTTTTGATAGCTGGAAGTGTTACTGCACAACAGGAAAAAGGAATAATAGGATCTAATAATTGGTTAAACAATTGGACAGATTTTAAGCCTAATAAACAAGAATACGGAGAAGCCAACAGAATTTTAGCTGGTAATATTTCTGTAAATACAAAATTAGAAAAGAAAAATATTTACTTATTACAAGGAAATGTATACGTAACAAATAATGCTACACTTACAATTGATCCGGGAACAGTAATTATTTGTGATTCTGAATCAAAAGCATCTTTAGTAATTACTAAAGGAGCTACTTTAATAGCAGATGGTTTAGATACAGATCCTATTGTTTTTACTTCTAACAAAAGCTTGAAAAAAGCTGGAGATTGGGGAGGAATAATTTTATTAGGAGATGCACCTATAAATAGATTTGGTGGTGTTTCAGCAGCCAATTTTGAACTTAATCCTGCGTTAACTGCTTTCGGTGGAACTAACGCTGCAAGTAATTCAGGAATTTTAAGATTTGTAAGAATAGAATTTGCAGGTGCAAAATTAAAAGGTACAGAGAATTTTAATTCTTTATTGTTATGTGGAGTAGGAAATAAAACTGTAGTTGAAAATGTTATGGTTAGTTTTTCAGGAGGTGATTCTTTTGAAGTTTTAGGAGGAGAAGTGAAATTGAATAAACTAGTTTCTTTTAAATCTAGCAGTAATGACTACAAATTTAATTATGGTACACAATGCCAAATTGATAATTCATTAGCGATTCGTTCTTCGTTTTTATCTAATCAAAATGGTTCAAGATGTTTAGATGTTGCTTCTTACACTACTAAAGATGAAGTAGATTTTGCAAAAAAACAAACATTAGTTGTAGCTACAAACCTTACTTTAGTAAATGGTAGTGAAAACATTGCTGTTGATATCGCTTCAGGTTTGATTAAAGAGGCTATTTATGTTTCGGAAAATTCATCTTTAGAATGTAGAAAAACAGTAATATCAGGTTTTAATCCAGCTGTTTTGTTAGATAGTAAAATTGAAATTAATGACAAAAATCTAAAAAGAATTAAATTTGAACACATGTATTTTAATTTCTGTAACGGAAATATATTTACAGAGTTTAATACTAATAACGAAGATTTAGAAGGTTGGTATGGTAATAGTTCATTCGCTAATTTTTATTCTAAAAGCGATAACAACGAAACCTTTATTGACTTCTTAAATAACAAAAGACCAGACTTCAGATTGAAAATTGGAAAAATTGTTGCTTCTAATGTAGATAAATAGTTTTCAATTGAAAATAGTGTGAATTTTAACTTATGTAGGGATTCCTTTTTTTTCACTAAGTTATATTTGTTAGTTATACTATATTAAGAAGAGTTCAGCTATTGCTCCCATGGTAAAAAAATATTTTTCGTGTTTATTACTTTTAGTGCTGTTTTTATCAATTAGCACTACATATTCTCAAATATCTATAGGCTCACCTGTACTTAACTTTACACAAGTTTGTGCAGATGAGTCTTATAATTCAACTGCTCCATTTAAAGTTGAATTTAGCTTTTCGCCACAATCGGCATTAAATCCCAGTAATCAATTTATTGTAGAATTGTCGGATGCTAATGGCTCATTCTCTAGTGCTGTTATTCTTGTTAGCAGTAATCCAGGTGCAATAACTACTTCTAAAGGAAGTTTAAAATTTTCTTTTCCTCAAAATACGGGTGGAGAAAATTATAAAATCAGAGTAAGAAGTACTAACCCTGCAAAAACAAGCGCAGAATCTGTTTCTTTCTCAGCCTACTATCAAATTCAAAACAGTCCTTTTTCAATCAATAATTTTGTGGCTACAGCCAGTTATTGTTCAGGGGGTAGTTATGTTTTAAAAATTGATAATCCAGGTACTGGTACAAATGATTCTCCTCTTAAATATCCCTCTTTAACTTATAAGTGGTTCAAGGAAGCTTTACCTAATCCTATTTTAGTGGGAACTACAACCAGTCTGTCGGTAAATCAACCGGGTACTTATTATGTAGAAACCAATTATGGTTCTTGTACTTCTAATTCTTATTCCAATCGTGTAAGAGTTGAGTCTGCATCTGTTCAAATTTCAAATATTACCTCAAGTAAAGGAAATCCTTTTTGTGCTTCACAAGGAGCAACAACTTTAACAAGTCAAGTAGCAAATAGTTATCAATGGTATCTTGATGATGTGGCAATAAATGGAGCAACTGCAATCACTTATGATGCCAATAAAGCGGGTTCCTATTCTGTTAAAGTTGATTTGGGTGGCTGTGTTAATACTTCAATAATAAATTTACAAGAAATCCAATTTAACAGCAGTATAAATATCCCAGATGTAGTTACACTACAAGAGGGAGAGTCAAAAACTGTTATTGCCACTACTACAGCTATAAATCCTACTTTTCAATGGTTTAAAAATGGAATAATAGTGCCTGCAGCTACAACAAATAGTTATGATATTACAAATGCAGGAGATTATAGTCTGGTAATAAATCAAGCTACGGGTTGTGCATCTACTAAAACATTTAATTTTACATTTAAGTATCCTATTATAGACGCAAGTGTAACTTCAATACCAAATCTTATTAGTCCTAATGGAGATGATATAAATGATACTTGGGTTATTCCGCAAGAATATTTAGGAGGAACTAATACTGAAGTTCAGATAATAAGCGCTTCAGGGAAACAAGTTTTAAAAACTGATAATTATCAAAATAATTGGCCCGAAAGCTCTATGGATTTCAAAAATATAAACCCAGTCTTTTATTACATTATTACAACAAAAGATAAAAAAGTAAAAAAAGGTTCTATAACTTTGATTAAATAATATGAAGAAACTTTTACTATTCATTATCTTTTTTTACGTTTCAAATCAAATACTCTATTCTCAAGACATAGTCAAAGAGGATGGAGTTGTTTCGTTTACATTACCAATCAGAAATTCATTAAAATTTAATCGCTTTTTAATCAATCCAACTTTTAGTTTTGTTCGGGAACAAGGGAGTACTATTAGCTTTTACAACAAAAGACAATGGGTTCAATTCGATAATGCTCCTCAAACTTATTTGTTTGGTTATTCAGGTCGTTTTAGAGAAAATCAAGGGGTTTCTGTGGGTGTATTTCAACAAAATTACGGAGTTTTAACCACCTTTGGAGGTGTCCTAAATTTTGCTCAAAACGTAGAATTAGATCAAGATAGTAACTTAACTTTTGGATTAAATTTAGCCTTTTATAAGAGTGGTTTGAATACTGCGAAAGTTATTACGAATTATCCAGATCCTTCATTAGATAATATTCCTTCTAATTTTTTATTATCTATTAATCCAGGAATTAATTATGGTACTGCCTTTCTAGATTTTGGAGCCTCTATTAATAATGTATTCTTGTACAATATTAAGACTTCAAAAATGGTTCAGGATGATCCTGAGAAAAGTATTGAGTTACATGCAATGCATACAGGATATTTAGAAACCAATGGTTTTTTTGATAGAAGTAAGTTTTCTGCTTTGGTAAGAACAGAGCTTAAAAAAGAAAAAACAGTTATCGCAGGATTGGTCATGTTTGCTATTCCTAGTGGTGTTTGGGCACAAGGTGGATACAATACTTTGTACGGAATGTCTGGAGGTTTGGGTTTAAACTTAACTCCAAAAATTTCTATCGAATATAATTATGAAAAGGCTACTGGTAGTCTTTCTAATTTTGGTTCTTCACATGAAATTTCCCTTGCCTATAAATTTAAAAGTAACAAATACTATCAAGATGATGATGAGATTGAAGGCGCTATAATCAACACGACTCAAGCACCAAAAAACATTGCTAGTAAACCAAAACCTGCTGTAGCACCAAAAAACAATGCAGTTGCTGATGCAAAAGCTAAGTTAGAAGCGGAGAATAAAGCCAAAGCAGCTGTACTAGCTCAAGCTAGAGCAGATGCAGCCGCTAAACTTAAAGCAAATGAAGATGCAAAAGCTAAATTAGCAGCAGAGGCTCAAGCAAAACTAGCGGCAGTAGCACAAGCTAAAGCAGACGCAGATGCCAAAATTAAAGCAGACGCAGCAGCAAAAGCAGCGGCATTAGCACAGCCAAAACAAACGGAAAACGATAGAATCAAAGAAGCGCAAGCAAAAGCAGCAGCACTAGCTCAAGCTAAATTGGATGCTGAAGCAAAAGTCAAAGCAGATGCAGACGCAAGAGCAAAGGCTCTAGCTCAAGCCAAAGCAGCAACACTAGCCAAAGAAAAATTGGATGCTGCAGCTAGGATTAAAGCCGAATCAGATGCCAAACTATCAGCTGAAGCGCAAGCCAAAGCAGCGGCATTAGCTAAAGAAAAACAAGAATCAGATGCTCAAGCGAAAGCAGCGGCAGCTTTAGCCAAAGAAAAATTAGATGCAGCAGCTAAAGTTAAAGCGGATGCCGATGCTAAACTATCAGCTGAAGCGCAAGCCAAAGCTGCAGCATTAGCTAAAGAGAAACAAGAAACAGATGCTCAAGGGAAAGCAGCGGCAGCCTTAGCCAAAGAAAAATTAGATGCAGCAGCTAAAATTAAAGCGGAATCTGATGCTAAACTAGCTGCGGAAGCACAACTAAAAGCAGCAGCACTAGCAAAAGAGAAACAAGAAGCCGATGCTAAACTATCAGCTGAAGCGCAAGCCAAAGCAGCAGCATTAGCAAAAGAGAAACAAGAAGCAGATGCGCAAGCCAAAGCAGCGGCAATCCTTGCAAAAGAAAAATTAGATGCAGCAGCTAAAATTAAAGCGGAAGCCGATGCTAAACTAGCTGCGGAAGCCCAACTTAAAGCAGCAGCATTAGCAAAAGAGAAACAAGAAGCAGATGCGCAAGCAAAAGCAGCGGCAATCCTTGCAAAAGAAAAATTAGATGCAGAAGCGAAAATTAAAGCGGAAGCCGATGCAAAATTAGCTGCAGAAGCTCAAGCTAAAGCTGCAGCACTAGCTAAAGAGAAACAAGAAGCTGCCGTTAAGATTAAAGCGGATACTGATGCTAAATTAGCGACAGAAGCTCAAGCGAAAGCTGCAGCATTAGCGCAACAAAAATTAGAAGCAGAAGCTAAAGCCAAAGCAATAGCAGACGCTAAATTGGTTGCAGACGCTCAAGCAAAAGCAGCAGCACAAGCGAAAGAAAAATTAGAAGCAGAAGCTAAAGCTAAAGCAATAGTAGATGCTAAATTGGCTGCAGAGGCTCAAGCCAGAGCTACAGCATTAGCAAAAGAAAAAGTCGAAGCAGAAGCCAAAGCAAAATTAGCAGCGGAAGCGAATGCTAAACTAGCTGCAGAGGCTCAAGCAAAAGCAGATATAGAGAATAAATCAAGACTAGCACTTGAAGCTCAGGCCAAAGCAGCTGCTTTAGTTCAGGAAAAATTAGATGCGGAAGCAAAATTGGCTGCCGATGCCAAAGCGAAAGCAATAGCATTAGCTCAAGAAAAAAATATTTTAGAAGGCAAGGACGATAATGCCAGAGCCATGAAAGATTTGAGTCAATTTATAACGGAATCTGAAAGTGGTCAAAAAGATTTGTTAAGTAAATTAGATGCAACAGTTGCTGAAAGAGATAAAGAACTTAATGACTTAAAAGAGGAAAACGATTTAAGTGATAAAGGAATCTTTAAAGAGCCTAAACCTTTCAAAAGTATTTCTGCACAAAACAATGCTCTAGCTGCTTTACAAGCTAGTATTGCTGAGTTGAACAAAAGTCAAAATAATAAAATTGTTTCATTAGAAAATTTGTATAATGAGAGACTTAAAAAAGGAAATAAAAATGATCCAACTACGCTGTATTATTTAAAAACTATTGAAGCCTTAAAAGCAGATCAAGCTAAAGTTTTACAGACTAATACTAATTTATTAGCATCATTAGAAAAAATTAAAGTGGAAACTGAAATCGAAAAGAAAAGAAGAATCAAACGTGCTTCTTTTGAAAATGATCAAGGTCGCTACGCTAATGACATGGCAACCCTAAAACGTATTAAAGAAACAACGCCACTCAGTAAAGAAGTATTTAAACCGCAGGATTTTAATTATGGTGAAGAACAATCTAATATGCAGATCATTAAGAGTATTAAGAATGTTGAAGGTGGATATTATTTAGTACTAGCAGTACACAGTGATGTTGCCAAAAGAGATGAATTCTTACGAAAAGTGGTTGCTGCAGGAGAGAAAAATATTAATTTCTTTTACGATGTAAATACAAGTAAATATTTTATTTACTTTACTAAGTTTGACTCTATTGAAGAAGCAAAACAAGTACAAGATTCAAAAGGGAATAAACCTTATAACGGAAAAATGGTAATGGTAAGAGTCGAAAATTAGTATCATGAGCAGTAAAGTTTAATACAATACAATAATTCTAGAATTGGTGTAAAAATCAATTCTAGAATTTTATATATACATTTTTATTAAATTAAAAATGAAAAAAAATCTAACTTTTGTTAGAAAAAAAAAGTTTAAGTACAACCACAATCAAATTATTTTGATTGAAAAAAACCAAGTTTTGGGCTCCCAAATCCTCCCAAATCTTTAATACAATAAATACCATGCATAAAACTACTTTTTTTAAAATAAGTTTGTTTACTATTATTTTTTTACAAAGTTTTCTTTCCTATTCGCAAAACTATGTGCCTTTTACTCCTAGATATAATAAGGATATAAAAGGGGATATGTTATTAATCGGTAATAGTATTCTTAATAGGAATGATGGTAAAAATAATAAACCAAATGATGCCTATAATGGAACAGATGTAAACTCTAGTTTTGATATGCAATTTATCAATATAGATAATGGCGTATCAGGTATTTTTAATTCAAGTAGTGCCAAATTAGTGGTGCCAAATTCAGACCCAAATCCTAGTAACCCTCGCTGTTACAAAATTGTTTATGCAGGATTATATTGGGGTGCAGTGACTAAAGGAACAACTGATATAAAAAATATTAAGTTTAAAATGCCTACTGGTGGTTATAATGACATTGTTGGTACAGTAATTCATAATTCGGGAAATACCGCCGTAGGTACAAGTTTTCCGTATGCCTGTTATGCCGATGTTACAAGTTTAGTAACAGGAAGCGGAAATCCAAATCCACAAGGTAATTATACTATTGCAAACGTATCCTCAGCAGTGGGAAGTAATGGAGGTACTGGATTATCGGCAGGATGGTCACTTTTTGTAGTTTATGAGGACCCCCAATTACCGGCAAAATCAATTACTTCATTTGATGGATTTAGTGCAATAAGTTCAACTGTAAATTTAGATATCCAAGTCTCTGGTTTTAGAACAATTCCAAACGGTCCCGTTAGAGCAAAATTTGCTTTTTCTGCTTTAGAGGGTGATCTAAATATTCCAGGAGATTATTTAATGATAAATAATTCAGTAGTAAGTGCAACAAATGGTGTTGGTACCGTAATTAGAACACCAAATAATTTTTTTAACAGCACGGTAACTTATATTGATCCTACTAATTCAAAAACTGAAAATTTTCTGAATCGTAATCCAGCAAGTGAAAATACTTTAGGTTATGATGCTGGAATTCTTGACATTATAAATAATAGTAATAAAGTAATTAAAAATGGCGATACTAAAGCCACAATTGGTTTAAGAAGTAGTCAAGATGTTTATTTTTATTATTTTAATGCTATTGCATTAGACATTATAGAGCCAAAGATTATTTTGACCAAAAGTGTTTTGGATAAATATAATTCAACTACAGAAATTGGCGGAAATAATGTACATAAAGGTGATCCACTTTGGTACAAAATAGGATTCGAAAATCAAGGTAATGACAATGCTAAAAATTTGGTAATTAAAGATGTCTTACCAGACAATATTATTTTTGATGAGTCTTCTTTAGTTCTTCCAGCTGGAGTTAGTCATGTTTACACACCCGGAAACAAAACTCTAACTTTTACAGTAAATAATAGTTTAGTTAAGAAAACGAATGATGCAGGAACTGCTCCTTATTTTCATTATGACATATGGTTTAAAGTTAACGTTATTGAGGACTGTTATGCTTTGAGTAAAATTTGTAATAGCGAAATTAAAAATCAGGCATTTGCTAAATATAACGGAGACGAGAATAAAGTACAAGTTGATACAGAAAGTTACGCAAAATATAGTGTTTGTGAGCTTGGATCACCAGCACCAACTAATTTTTTAGTAGGAATTGAAGATTGTAAATATGTACAGGAATATCAGTTTTGTGGAGTCTCGGTAGATTTAAAAGCGGCGGACGGTTATGATACTTATGTATGGTCTAAAACTAAAAATGGTCCAACAATTGCAACGGGCCAGATTTATAAAGCTTTAGCACCAGGAACCTATTATGTAAAGAACACTTCCTCGAATGCTTGTTATAAACCTATTATTGAGGAAATAATAGTTAATGATGCGACAAGTACTTATGTCAATCCTGTTATTCCATACGCGGATAATGATGTGACAGAAAGATGTGTAAATAATAATAAGTTTTTACCAAAAATATTTTTATGTGGTAAAAAAGATTTTAAAGATATAAAAACGGGTATAACTGGAGCAGTCGTTGTTTGGGAAAAAACAACTTGTGTTGATCCTCTTTTAGCTGATACTTGTGCTAATGAAAGCTTAAGTTGTGTTTGGAGCTCTGCGGGTGCTAATGGACCAAATTTTAAAGCAGAAAATGCAGGTCAATATAGAGTTACAATAACATACGCAGGTGGTTGTGTAGCTAGACATTATTTTAATATTTATAAAAATGATCTAGATCCTAAAATTAAAAAGCAAGATATAATATGTACTACTAAAGGACAGATTATTGTCGAGAATGTGGGACCAGCAGGTTATTCATTCAGTAAGGATGGTGTGAATTTTCAAACTTCAAATATTTTTGATAATGTAGCTGAAGGCGACTATACCATTACAATAAGACAAATTGTGAATGGTACACCATGTGATTTTACGGTTAAAACAACTATCTTAAAAAAGATTTTCTCTACCACTGTGAATGTGATTGGTGAGAATTGTCCTGGTACAAATGGAAAAATTGAGGTACAAGCAAAAGATGTAAGAGCACAATATCAATATTTTGTTTATAAAGCAGGTACAACAGATTTAGTTAGTTCATCCGCACTTATTAATGATGATCGTTACACATTTAATAATTTAAGTCCAGGTAAGTATGATGTAAAAACAGTAACCGATGATGGTTGTGAAAATACTAAAACAGTTGAAATTTTTAAATCTAATTTTAAAGCTTCCGCTGCAATTTCAAAGCCTTTAACAGCATGCTCAAATGGAGAAATTACTATTACTACTCAAGGTGGAACTCCAAATTACACTTATAATATTGTTGGACCAAATGGTAGTTTTGATCAATCTAGTAAGTTTTTTCAAGTTACTGTTCCTGGTGATTATACTATAACTGCGATCGATAAAGCGGGTTGTGAGTATAAAATAGATAAAATCACAGTGAGTCGTAATAATACTCCGGTATATACTGTAGTACCCTCAAACGTTAAATGTTATGGTGATAAAGGAAGTATAGCCTTTAATGTAACGAATGACAATGGGTATACTATTACTTATAGTATCAACAATGGCGCAAATTATTTTTCTAATCCTAATTTTTCTGGTCTTCCAATAGGTACTTATAGTCCTAAAATAAAATATAGTATAACAGCAACTGACGGAACTGTTTATGAATGTTTTGATACTAAACCAGACGTAACTTTAGGGCAACCTTCAGCTGAACTTACGGCTTCAGCAGGAGTTTCTGAATTAGCTGGTTGTGGACCAGGTGGGGAAGGTAAAGTTAGAATCACTAATCCTCAAGGCGGAACTCCTATAGCGGGTGCAAATCCTTATTTGTATAGTTTTGATGGTTCGACATATGACATCATCAAAGAAAAATATTTAGCTCCAGGATCTTATACCGTTTATATAAAAGATGCTAATGAGTGTGTGTATCCTATGAAGGTTATTATAGATCCACAACCAATACCACCTTCTATTGATATAGACTCTCCTTTGTTTAATTGTACCGGTACTGCAACAAGTACAGTTACCGTTACCAATAATGGAGGTTCTAATTTTGCTTATGAATATTTATTAGATGGTGCAGTAAATCCTAATACAGCCAATCCTAAAGTGTTTTTGAATGTCCCTTCTGGTGAACATACTGTGAGTGTCAAATATAAATTGCTTTCTGTCTCTACCTACAGTAATTTGTTAAGAGAAGATTTCGGTTATGGAGATGATACCACTTCACCAGGAATTAATACAACTTATTATTGTTTTGAAAGACAAGTAGAAGCTACAAAATGCAACGGAAATATTGCTATTAACGATGGTGATTATTCGGTTACTGCAAAAGTTGTCTCTCCATTTGGTAGTTGGATAAATCCAGTAGACCATACTCCAGCTAAAGTTCCTGCCATTACAAAAGGAAGGTATTTAGCAGTTAATATTGGTGATAAAATACCAGTAACAGCTATTTTATACCAGAAAAGTATTAAAGATATTATTCCTAATCAAGGGATAAATGTTGAATTGTATGCGATTAACTTATTAAGAACAGGAACTAGCGGATTTGATCCAGATATCAGAATAGAATTAGTAGATGCTGGTGGTAATGTTGTAGATGGTATTGCTACAGGGAACATTCCTAAATCTGTTGGTAATAATGATTGGCAGAAATATGGTTTGGTTTTAAATCCAGGAAATAACACCAATTTAAATTTTGTAATACGATCTAATGTTAAACAAACGGACGGTAATGATGTAGCTATAGATGATATTGCTGTTTATCAGCTTCCAAAATCTTGTATTACTCTTAAAGAATTTAAATTCTCTGTGGCTACCGATAAAGCTTTTAAAGCAAGTGTAACCAATACTACGAATGTTACTTGTGCTGGAAAATCTGACGGTACAATTACTATTAATGCAGAAAATTTTAATACAACTTATGGGTACCAATATTCAATAGATGGTGTAAATTGGATTACTCAAACGGCCGCTACTTATAAAATTACTGGTTTAACTAATAAAACATACAACGTACAAATTCGTTATGATGCGACTTCTACAGGAACATGTCTTGTAGCAATTCCAAAAACAATCACATCTCCACTTGCTTTAGAAGTTAATGCTTCAGCAACAGATGCCAAATGTACTCCTGCAGGTGCAACTGTAACCGCAACGGCAGTAGGAGGAACTCCAGCCTATACTTATCAATTAATTGATACAAAAACTCCTTTTGCAGTAGTAAATTTCCCTTCAAACGGAATTTTAACAGGTGTTTTACCAGGGACTTATAAAGTTAGAGGTACAGATGCGAATAGCTGTACAGATGATAGGGATACTGATCTTGTTATTGCTGCACCAGTAGCGCCAACAGCAGTAATTGATGTTTCTTCAAACTTATGTTTTTCTGGATCAGGTGCAACTTTAGTAATTAAAGCATCAGGAGGCACAGCGCCTTATACCTTTAAATTAGATACTAGTAGTGCTGTAACTTCCAATAACAGTACAGATACTTCTATTCATACTTTCAGCAATGTGGTCGTTGGTAATCATACCATTATAGTAACAGACAGCAAAGGTTGTACAGCTACGCCAATTACACAAATCATCAATGCACAAGTTAATGCTGAAGCCAAAGTAACAAAAACACTAACATGTAATAATCCTAAAGATGCTACAATACAAGTTACTGTAAAAGATGGTACGGCTCCTTACACATATAGAGTGAAAAAAGATGCAGGCGTTTATTCTGGCGTTGTAAACATCAATACCAATCCTTTTAATTATACCGCTACTGCATCAGGCAAATATGTTTTTGAAATTACTGATGCTAACAAATGTACCACTACAACAGATGCAACCGTTAGCGCAATTTCAAATCCTACGGCTACTTTTAAATTGACAGATCCAAGCTGTAATAATGATGCTACTGGCGAAATACAAATTATTCCAGCGGGTGGTTCAGCAGGCTATACATTTAGTTTTAATGGTGGTGGTTTTACTGCACCTGATACAACAAAAGGATTAAACGCTTTTGTAGGATCAGTTAACAAAAGAGATTACACTTATCAGGTAAAAGATAATAATGGTTGTGTTTCTCCAGTGTATACCATTACTCTAAATAATCCAAGTAAAGTAGTCGCTTCGGCTACCTTTGCACCTAATACAACTTGTAATACTCAAACTGTAATTACACTTTCGGGAATAGGTGGATCAGGAGTATATAGTTATAATTTTGACGGAAGCACCAATTATTCTGATGTATTAACGAAAACTTTTACCAATACAGCAACTGCACAAACTATTACTTATTCAGTAAAAGATGATAAGGGTTGTTTTGATACTAAAACCATTGTTATCCCAGCTTACAATCCGCCAACAGGAATAACAATTTCAAATCCAACAACAATTACATGTACCGCTACAACAACTAGTCTTACTTTGACTTCAAATGCAGGTATTGCTCCATTTACATATACAATAACGGCACCGGCAAGTGCTACGTCAAATGTTTCTGGTGTTTCCTCCGGAATCTTTACAGGATTAACTTCAGGTGTATATAGTTTTCAAGTAAAAGATGCCAATGGATGCGTTGCAACTGGTGGAAAAACAATAGATGCAGCGGCAACAATAGCGGTTTCAGGATCAAAATCAGACGAAAAATGTTTTGGTGCTAAAGACGGTACTGCAACTTTTAATATTACTGGCGCAAGTACGCCTGGAAATTACACTTATGTTTTAACACCTGCAGCCCCTGCGGTACTTCCTACTCAAATCACTAAGAATTTGAATGAAATTAAAGTAACAGGATTGGCAGCAGGAACTTATACGTTAACAGTAAAAGATGTTACCACGGGTTGTACCTCAAATACTGCTACAGTGACCGTTTTAGCAGCCACACAAATTAACTTTACTGCTGTAGGAACAAAAATTAATTGTAAAACTACAAAATCTACATTAACCATTTCAGGATTATTAGGAGGTGCTCCAGGGTACAGTTATGCCTACGCAATAAGTCCATCAACGGCTCCAACTACTGCTTACAATGCAAACTTAATTGTTGATACTGCTGATTTAACAACTCTTATTGATGTTTATGTAAAAGATAGTAATGATTGTTTTGTGAAAAAAACAATCACAATTGCTTCAGAAGACGCTCCAAAAATTAATCCATTAACTCCACCTTGTTATGTGGGAACACCAATACCGGTGAATATCACAGGAACTACTGTAGGAACTCCAACTTACAGTAAAGATGGTATTAATTTTCAAGCAAGTTCAAATTTTAGTTTAACACCTGGAAGTTATACGCTAGCGATAAAAGACGGTTTTGGTTGTGTAGCTACTACTCCTTACGTAATTGCAGAACAGTTAACACTAATAGCAACACCAAAAGTAGATGTAACGTGTACGCCAAATACCACTATTGATTTAACACCAAAAGGAGGAAAGGGAGCTTATACGTTTGCTGTTTCTTTTAATGGAAGTACGACTTATACCTCAACTACAAGTCCATATGTAACGGCTATTGCTGGAACCTATAAATTTAAAGTTACAGATTCTGCTACACCTGCTTGTGAAGCTTTTTCAACAGACGTTGTTGTAAATACCAAACCTACTGTTATTACTTACTCTTTTAATCATGAAAATGTAAAATGTAAAGGGGATGCTACAGGAAGTATTACGATTACAAATCCTTCTGGAAAAGCGCCATTTACGTATAGTATAAAAAGAACCACAGCTCCAACGGCTACTTTTACTACTAGTAGTATTACTGGATTAATTGCTGGTAATTATGAAATTGTAGTTACCGATGCATTGGGTTGTACATCTACACCTGCATCAGTTACTATAACGGAACCTACTGATGTTTTATCAGCTTCAGCAGCTGCGCCGCCCACAACAACTTGTAGTACGACTACTAGAGTTACTGTTACGGCAGTAGGAGGAACAGCACCTTTTCAATATAGTTTTAAAGGACAGGCTTATATAGCAGATAATTTCTATGATGTTGTTGACAATGGTATTTCAGATCAAATTATCTCTTACCAAGTAAAAGATGTAAATGGTTGTATTACCGTTTCTAAAGACATTACGGTTAAAAAATTAACTCCGCCAACAGGAATTAATTTCTCTACACCAGCAGCTATAACATGTAATCCTGGTTTTACTACTACTAGCCTAACATTAACATCAGTAGGAGGACTTGCACCTTATACGTATACAGTAATTTCTGGTCCTACTTTAGTAGGAACTACTTCTAGTGGAACATTTTCTGGTCTTATTGCAGGAGCTTATACATTTGAAGTTAAAGATGCCAACGGATGTACTAAACAAGTATCACAATCTATTGCAGATGGAATTAAAATTAAAGTTTCAGGAGTAAAAACAGACGAAAAATGTTTTAATGCTAAAGATGGTACTGCTACTTTTACCATTACGGAACCTAGTAGTTCAACTAATTTTACTTATGTATTGAGTCCGAATTTAGGAACAATTGTCCAGACAGGTAATGAAGTTAAAGTTACAGGATTGGGAACTGGTAGCTATACCTTAACAGTTACGGATAAAACAACAGGCTGTTCTCAAACTTCAAATGCAGTAGTGGTTGCTGCTGCAACACAAATTCTCATTGACACCGTTACTGCAACAAATGTAAATTGTAATAAGTCGGAGTCTACTATTGTGGTTAATGCCACTGGTGGAATAAAGAATTACAAATATGCATATGTTGTAAAAGGAGCTTCACAACCTTCAGCAGGAGCTTTTGCAACTACAAATACTACTATTAATACAGGTGTAAATCAAACTAATTTAGATTGGGATGTATATGTTATGGATCAGAATGGTTGTATTGCTGGACCTTTTTATAGAGTAATTACCCGAGATGCGTCACCATCAACAAAAACACCAGCTCCAGCGGCACTATGTTTTGTTGCAGGATCAACACCATCACTAGATGTGTCTACATTATTTAATTTAGGTACAGGAACGCATAAGTACACTGTAAATGGTACAGCCATTACAGGAACTAACTATAATATTAAAGCAAGTGGAACTTATACCATAATAGCAACAGATGCTAACAATTGTTCGGCAACGGCAACCTATATCGTAAAACCAGAGTTAACTATTTTAGCTACTCGTGTTAAAGATTTAGATTGTATTAGTGATGCAAGAATTAGTTTTGTAGCATCAGAAGGTTCTAAAACTTATACTTCTTATGAAGTACAACTTAACGGAGCAGGTGCTTGGACACCAGTAAACTCACCGTTTGATGTTGCCGTTGCAGGTAATTACCAAATTAGAGTTACGGATAACGCAGGATGTACTGCGGTTTCCAATATTATAGAAATAACACAAAAAACAACACCTACTTTTTTAAGTAACAAAACTAATATTAGTTGTTTTGGAGGTTCTAATGGAGTGATTACTATCACGAATCCAACAGGATTAGCACCATTTACTTATTCCATCAAAAAAGGGGTAAGTGTAGTTGCTTTTTCTACTATTGCTAATGGTATAACGGCTACTGGCTTAACGGCAGGAACTTATGATGTTGTAATGAAAGACAGTAAAAATTGTACTTTTAGTGAGTCAATTACTTTATCTGAACCAACTCAATTAGTAACAACTGCTACAGTCACTACACCGCTTTCTTGTGGTGCTCTCAATGCAACTCAAGATGCAATTATTACAGTTGACGTTCCTACTACAGGAACTGCTCCTTATAAATATAGTTTTAACGGAGGAGCATTCGATACCTCAAATACGTATGCTATTGGAGTTGCTGGGAATGTTACGGTACAAGTGCAAGATAGTAATATGTGTACTTTGGCTGCTGTAATCACTGTTCCTGTTGCTGCTCTTAACATCCCTAAGTTAGCACTAATTACTGGAACGACGCTTTACTGTGCACCTCTTCCTAGTACCACAAGTACCGTTCAGGTTAGCACAATAGCAGGTACTGGAGTAGCACCACTTTCTTATACGTTAGTTTCTGGTCCATCAGCTGGAACCACTACGGCAACGCCAGGTGAATTTAAGAATCTTATTGCGGGAACTTATGTGTTTAAAGTTACGGATGACAACGGTTGTACAGATACACAATCTTACACCGTAAAATCACTCGTTACTATTAATGCAGTTGTAGCATCGCAAATAGATGTTAAATGCTATGGAGACGCTACAGGTTCCGTAAAAATCACGGTTTCTGGATTTACAGGAACTTATACGGCTAGTTTAGTTTCGGGAACAGGAACAATAACTCCGGTAGGTGCTACAACTAATACGACCATTGATGTAACGGGATTAGTACAAGGAGCGTATACTTTAAGAGTACTTGATAATGTTACGGGTTGTAGTAAAGATGTTACATTTACCATTGCTGAGCCAACTGCTGTAACATTGACATTAACATCTAATAAAAATGCGAATTGTAATACTCCTTTAGCGACTGTAACCGTAACCGCTGCTGGTGGTAGATCACCTTACAGTTATGCTTTTATAAGCACTACAGGAAATCCTGCTGCGGGAGATTATATCTTAAATAAAAATACAGCAAATTTAAATCCAGCAACCGCTACTTGGTATGTATGGGTAAAAGACGCTAACGGATGCGAAAAGCAATTAGCAACGCCAGTTACAATCGTAAAAGATCCTGCGGCTAAAATTAATCTTCCTGCACAACAATGTTTTAATGGTAGTCCTTTTACGATTACACTTACAGGCACTGGTACTGGAACATTAAAATATTCTGTAAATGGGATACCTATAACAGGAAATACCTACAGTATTACTGCAGCGGGTACCTATAAATTGGGAGTTGTAGACGCTAATAATTGTGACGATTTTGTAAACTATACGGTTGACAAACAAATTTTAGCTACTTCATTCCTAGATAAAGATATCACTTGTGTGGCACCAATTGATGCCTCTATTACAGTAAATATAACAAACGGAACAGGACCGTATTCGTACCAAATTTATGATGGTGTAACAACTGTTGGATCAGTGGTAACGGGAATAGCGACTACTACTTTTACAAATACTTTTGCAACTCCTGGAAATTATAGTTTCCTTGTTACAGATAGCAAAGGATGTACAGTACAAACGAATAAGCAATTGGTTACTCCTACGGTTATTCCTGTAATAACTTCTGTTGTTCAGCCAATCAACAAAATGATCTTATGTCACGATGAGGAAACGGCAGAAATTGTAGTTACGTACGATAATACTATCGGAACAGCTCCTTTTATTATAAATGTAAAAAATAATACAACTGGTAAAGATTATGGGGAACAAACAACTGGTTTAAAAGCAGGTGTTTATACGATAACCCTTACTGATGCTAGAGGATGTGCAACTACTAGTACAATCACTATTACTGATCCTCCTGCTATTGTAATAGATGCTGTAGCGGCTCCAATCACTTGTGATGCATTTGGGGTTTCTAAAGGTTCTGTTACAATCAATGGTGTAACTGGAGGAAAAGCTCCTTATGATTATTTTGTTACAGGTAAATTTTATACTAATTCTGCATTAGGTGAAACGGGAGGAACTGTCGTATTTAATGTTGTAGATCCAGGGATTTACCAAGTTATCGTTAAGGATGCAAATGGTTGTACGGCAATTGTGGCAGATTTAAAAGTGGCTTCGGATGTAAAAGATCTTGATATATCGGTAGTATTGCCTCCAGCTAATTGTACAACTGGTGGTTCAGCCACTGTTGCAGTGGGAGCACTTTCTACTAATATTACGGGTAATGGACCATTCTTTTTCCAAATTTATACGGGTCAACCACAAATTTATCCTGCGGGAACTTGGTTGGCAGAATCGAGCACCGGAAGTAAAAAAGCTACGTTTACCAATTTAACACCTGGAGTTTCCTATTCATTTGTAATTTTTGATAGTCTAACGGGATGTTATTTTACAAGCCCTGCAGCAACAGCTATACCATCTAATTCTACACTAGTTGCAGCAGTTTCTGCAGTTAGTAATGTGGCTTGTAAAGGAGATTCAAACGGGAAAGTTGCTTTTAGTGTAACTAGTTTATATGCGGTTAGCACACCAATTACCTACGAAATATTTGAGGCTACAACAAAAACATCAACTTCAATAACTGGAGTTGGAACTGTACCTGCAAACGGAAATATATCGTTTGTAAATATTGGTCCTTTGCCAATTGGTGCTTATTATATATTAATTAAAGAGGATGTAGGCGGAACAAATGCAGGTTGTAGTGTTGCAACAGCTAACTTTAACATCACAGAATCTTTAGAATTACTAACCGTTACAGCTTCTAACACTAAAAAAGTTAACTGTAATGCTAATTCAGGAGTGATTACGGCTAGTGCACAAAAAGGTACTGGTCCTTATAAGTACCAGTATTTATTGGCTACAGCAACTCCTCCTACAGCTTCAAGTTTATTATGGATTGATAGCACTACTTATAAAACAAGTGTAACAGGTAATTATATTGTATATGCTAAAGATGCTTATGGATGTATTCAAAGTACTCCAGTGACTGTTGATCCAGAAATAGCGCCTGCAATTGGAACTATTACACCGGCTTCATTATGTTATACAGGAACAGCAATCGCTGTAACTGTTACAGCAGATGCTACAACAATTTTACCAGTTACGTACAGCGTAAATCAAGGTGCGATTATAGGTGGGTATTCAAATAATAATGTATTTAATCTGACACCAGGTACTTACACACTGAATATCAAAGACGGATATGGTTGTATTGCTTCGGCGCCATTTACGGTTAAAGAGCAATTAACACTTAATCCTATTGCAATTAAGAAAGTAGATTGTAAGACTGCAGTTCCTAATGGTGGAATCACTGTGAAAGCGGATGGCGGTAATACCGTTCTTCCCGCGACTTATACTTATTCTATTACAGCTGGTCCTACTATAAATTCAACTGGAGCTGCAACTGGAATCTTTACTGATTTAGCAGATGGAAATTATACTTTTGAAGTATCTGATGGTACGTGTACTGCTACAACTACCGCTACAATTGATGCATTAGTGCCAATTGTTCCTACAGCAGCAGCAGGTATTCCTTTATGTGTGGGTCAAGCCACAACTGTAATAATTAATGCGACAGGAGGAACAGGAACTTATACCTATCAAAAAGGAGCTGCTCCTACATTACCAACTGAAACTAATAATGAATTTAATCAGACAGTAGCAGAAGGTGAAGTAACCTATTATATAAAAGATGCTAATGATTGTGTTGAAACAATTAAGGTTACTGTAACAGATCCAACGCCAATTGCGATACCAACAATTGTGGTAGATCAAATGAGATGTGGTGGAGGAAATGATCCTATAGATGCAACAATTACGGTTACTACATCAGGTGGTACAAATAATTTCGTTTATAGTTTTGATAATGGATTTAGTTACTCCTCTAATAATATTCGTAAAACAACAACAGCAGGAACGTACAACATCATTGTAAAAGATAGTAATGGCTGTACAACAGTTATGATTCCTATAGTTATTGATGCATTAGATCCTCCAAAAATTACTGGATTTGTGCCTACTCAAATGACTTGTCCTGCATTAACAAGTGATGTCAAAATCAATTATTCTAAAGGTATTGGTACCGTTACTTATACTTTGGTTTCTGGTCCATCTTTCCCTAATAACTCGGGAGATACGTCTGGAACTTATATAGGATTGTTAGCAGGTGATTATATGTTTAGAGTTACCGACAGCAAAGGATGTACTGATGAAAAATTATATACAGTACAAAAATTGCCAGCACTTCAATTAGTACCAAATGTTGTTTATAATGTAAAATGCAAAGGCGGAGCTACAGGAAAAGCTACTTTTACGGCAAGTTCAACAACCGCTCCAGGTGCTTTTACTTTTAGTGTAGCAACAACTCCATTTGGATTACCAGTGATATCAAGTAGATTAGGTGATGTAATTACTTTAGAGGATTTAGCAATTGGTACTTATGATGTTACTATTAAAGATATTACAACCAATTGTGAAATCACTAAATCGGTTACTATCACAGAACCAGCTTTAGATTTATCTATAGGTGCTGTACCAAGTAATGTGAGTTGTGATAAACCTATTTCTCAAATTACGATGTCACCGGCAGGAGGCACTCCAAATTATAAGTATGCTATTGTTCCACCAGGATTTTCTGGAGCTATAATTTTCTCTGATGTCACGACTATAGATACGTCAACATTAACGAATGGGGTAGCAACACCTTTAGGAATGACTTGGGCTGTTGAGGTATACGTACAAGATGCAAATCTATGTACAGCAATGATACCTATTACGATTACTAAAGATGACACACCAACAGTTTCAGTTCCAACATTGGCCTCAAACCAATGTACTGCAGCAGGAAATTATACTTTTGTAGCTACAGGAACGGGTGTATTACCACTAAGTTTTAGCATCAACGGAACTGATTTCTTTACTAGTACCGGTACGACGTATACGTTTACAGTTCCTGCACCAACGGCAGCAACACAAGCTTATACGGTTACTGTAAAGGATGGCAATGGTTGTATTGCAACTAGCGCTACCGCAGTTACTGTATACAAACCGTTACAATTAGCGGTTACTCAAGTTAAGGATCTTACTTGCGCTCCTGCAGCAACAACTGCTGCTACATTTACTTTTAGTGCTACTGATGGGAATAATGCAAGTTATACCTTTGCAGTAAGTATTGATAGTGCACCGTTTGCAACAATTACTTCGCCTTATGCGAATAGCACTGTTGGAACTTATGTCTTCCAAGTTACAGATGCAAACAATTGTACGGTACAAAGTGACCCATTTAAAGTTACTGCTCCAATAGATCCAGCAATTGCTTCAACTGTTATCAGTTCACCAATAGAATGTTTTGGTGGAACGGCAACATTGACAGTAAATGTTGACTTGTCAAAAGGAGTGGCACCTTATACTTTTGTATTATCAGGAGCAACTAATAACACCGGTGATTCATCAGGAATTTATACTGGTTTAGTAGCAGGTACTTATAGTGTGGTTGTTACCGATGCTAAAGGATGTAGTTCTGCGGTGGCAACACAAGTAATTAATAATCCACCATTATTAATTGCATCAGCAACACAGTCAATTAATACTACTTGTAGTACAGCGACAGTAATTACTGTTGTTGGATCTGGTGGTACACCAACAGCTACAGGTACAGGATATTCTTACAGTTTTGATAATGGTTTTTCTTACGATACATTAAATACGAAAACCGTAAATGATAATGGAGCAATCCAAACAATTCTATATTCTGTAAAAGATGCTAATGGTTGTACAACAGTACCACAGCCTATAGTTGTGAATCCTTTGAATAAACCAACCGATTTAGATTTTATAGTTACGGTAGCACCAACTTGCCCAATACCTTCATCTACCATTTCAGTAAAAGCAACTAATGGCGTAGGCTCATTAACTTTTGAAATAATCGAATTTAATGGTGTAGCTCCAGCAACTTCTTT
This sequence comes from Flavobacterium flabelliforme, assembly GCF_017948675.1. Lineage (GTDB taxonomy): Bacteria > Bacteroidota > Bacteroidia > Flavobacteriales > Flavobacteriaceae > Flavobacterium > Flavobacterium pygoscelis. The sequence goes on along the minus strand of NZ_JAGFBU010000001.1, from coordinate 1,109,640 downwards.
TGTAGTTCCTACAACAGGATTTGCAGATCCAGCTGTTTTTGCAGGTTTACTTCCAGGAGATTACTTATTCCGAGTTACAGATGCTAATGGTTGTGCATATCAAGAATTATATCCAGTTAAAGCGGTAACAAAAATTGCAATAGTTGGAGCATTGAAAGCTGCCATTTCTTGTAATGCAGCTAATGGAATTAACAATAATGGTTCTGCTACCTTTACGGTAACAGGATTTAGCGCAACAGGTAATTATTCAGTGGTAACTTCACCACCACTTGCCCCATCACAAATTTCAAATGTTGGTGATGTTATTACCTTAACAGGTCTTTCAGTAGGAACGTATACAGTTACAGTTACTGATAATACGACTGGTTGTCAGAAAGACGATTCGGTTACTTTAGTAGAACCAGTTGCAATTACATTCACAACAGCTGCTACTAAAGTTTTCTGTTCAAGACAAAAATCGACAATAACAGTAAGTAACGTAGTTGGTGGTACAGGAGTGTACACCTATGCAGTTGTAAAAACAGGTGCTTTGGCACCAATTGCAACAGTTTATACTGACAATCCAGTATTAGAAGTAAGTACAAACCTTACTGATTTGTCATGGGATGTGTATGTAAAAGATGCTAATGGTTGCGTTTCTGCACCAGTAACTACTCCAATAATTTATAATGCAGCACCTACAATTGATCCAGCAGCTCCATTATGTTTTGTTGGAAGTACATTAACAGTTGATTTAGATGCTTTATCTAATACTTACAATGGTGTTAAATCATACACTGTTGATGGTTTGGCAATTGCAGATAAAATGGCAACATTTAACGCACCAGGAACCTACCTTTTAGGGGTAAAAGATGACAATGGTTGCGAAGAAACAGTGCCTTATACAATTGAAAAACAATTACTAGCAACTGCAAGTTTAACAAAAGACTTGTTCTGTACAGGAGTAGTAGCTGCTGAGATCACAGTTGATATTAAAGAAGGAGTTGCACCATATACTTACCAAATGTATTTAAATGGTACAGCCGTTGGAACAGTAACAGGAGGTGTTGTTTCAACTTTTACAGAGAATGTAACAACACCAGGTATTTATACTTTTGAGATTACAGATAGTAATGCTGCAAGTTGTACTGTTACAACGGATACTGTAGAGGTAACGAATCCAAGTACACCAACTTTCACAACCTCTCAAGTGAATGTGAAATGTAATGGCGAAAGCAACGGAAGTATTACGGTAATTCCAGCAAATGGAGTAGCACCATATACATTTGTATTATCAGGAGCAATTAATAACACAGGTGATTCATCTGGAATTTATACAGGCTTAGCTGCAGGATCTTACACGATTGTTGTAACCGATGCTAAAGGTTGTAGTTCAGTTGCAACGGGTGCAATTGTTATTACAGAACCAGGAATATTAACAGCAACTGATTCATATCCTGCAAACAATACGTGTAGTGTTGCAACATTAATTACAGTTGCAGCGAGTAATGGTACACAAACGGGAGTTTTAACAGGTTATTATTACAACTTCAACTCAAATGGGTATGATAGTGATAATACATTTACTGTCAATGATAATGGAGCAATCCAAACGGTTACTTATACGGTAAAAGATGCTAATGGTTGTGAGACAGCACCAAAAACAATAACTATTAATCCGTTGAATAAACCAACAGATTTAGATTTTACAGTTACGGTAGCACCAATTTGCCCAACACCAACGTCTACCATTTCAGTAAAAGCAACAAATGGTGTAGGTGCACTAACTTTTGAAATAATCGAATTTAATGGTGTAGCTCCAGCAACTCCTATTGTAGTTACTACACCAGGATTTGCAGATCCAGCTGTTTTTGCAGGTTTACTTCCAGGAGAATACACGTTCAAAGTAACAGATGCTAATGGATGTTCTTACCAAGAATTAATTACAGTTGATGCAGTTGTAAACATTGTAGTAACGGGGCAACCTGTTGCAGATATGAGTTGTAATACTGGTGATGATGGTAAAGTAGAATTCAACATATCTCGTTTTTCAGGAAATTATAACTATTCGATTACTAAAGACGGTGTTGCTTTTGGAACTTTAGTTGCCAATAGTACACTTAGCACAATTCCACTAACTGGTCTAGGTCACGGAACATATGAAATTACAGTTTTAGACAATACTACTTTGTGTCAAGCGGTAGCAACTGCTGTTGTAAAACAGCCTTCTATTGTTACTGTTGCACTAGTAAATATGGATAATGCAAATTGTAAAACAGCGGCACAAGCTACTGTAGTCGGTAATGGTGGAACACCTGGATATACGTATTCATTTGTACCAACTACTGCAGGACCAGGAACTTTTGGTCCAAGTGATTCGGAAGCATTAGATCCTGCCATTAGCACCACTTGGTATGTGTATGCAAAAGACAGTAACAATTGTATTTCTGCACCATTAACAATAAATGTTGTTACTGATCCATTACCAGCAGGATTTACAGCAGCTGTGGTTTCACAATGTCCAAGTGCAACAGGTACTTATGATATAGTGGTAACAATAGGTACAGGAATGGCTCCTTATGAATATAGTATTGGTAGCGGTTTCCAAACGAGTACAACATTCACAGTAAATGTGGCTAAAGCGTATGATCTTATTGTAAAAGATAGATTTGGTTGCGAATTCACTTTCCCTGCTGCAGTTACTATCTTGCCAGCATTAGGACTTGACGCAACGATTACGGCATTGCCGAGTTGTACAGATGGCGATGGAGTGGTTGATTTAGTTGCTTTGGGTGGTTCAACAAATTATGAGTACCGTAAAGGGACTGGTGTTTATGTACCTACAAGTCAATTTACAGGAGTAAGTTCTGGTTTAAACACTTTTGAAGTAAGAGATAAGTCAACAAATTGTACGTTCTCTGTTACTGTAGATTTAGTGGTTGCAACGCCTATTACTGGATTTGCACTCGCAAGTACAGATGTAAGTTGTAATGGTGGAAACGACGGTACAATTACTGCAACGATGACAAATGCAGCAGTTGGTATCAACGATAATCCAATTTATACCTATCAAATTATTGCACCAACAATAGGGGCGATACAAACTGATAATGTTTTCAATGGTTTAACTAAAGGAACATATACTGTCGAAATCACTTCTGGTAGAGGTTGTAAAGAAACAGCTATAATCTCGGTTGATGAGCCAGCATTAATAACTGTTCCTGCGCCAGTAGTCACTCCATTTGCATGTGCTGCAGGAACTAACGGAACTAATTTTGCTACTATTACAGTAAACGGAGTTGCAGGTGGTTCTAGTAATTATACCATCTATGAATTCTTTAAAAATAACGTGTCAGTACAACGTGGTCCTAGTAACAGTTATATCGAAGTAGACTATGCAGGTGGAAGTTATACTGTAGATGTTTATGATGACAAAAACTGTGTAGGAAGCACCACAGTAGCTATTTCTATACCTGCCTACACAAAATTAGAGCAAATTAATGTAGTAGTAACAACGGCAATTACATGTAATAATCCAGAGAGTATTACTGTTACTGCAGTTGATGCTTTAGGGAATGCAATTGCTGGTATTGATTATGTTTTAAAAACAGATGCTAATGTAATCTTGCAAACCAATACGACTGGAATTTTCACAGGTTTACCAATAGGAAATTATATTATTACGGCTACTAATCCATTAACAGGTTGTACAATTAGAACGGATCATTATGTGAATACTCCAAATACTTTTGAGTTAAAACTAGATTCAGTAGTAGACGCAATTTGTTTTGGTGATGCTAACGGAAGTGCACAAGTTACTTTTATTGATAGAGTAATTAATGCTACTGATTTAGATCAAGCAGGTATCTTTGATTATATTGTTAAGGATGCTGCAGGAAATACAGTTGTTTCTTTGACAAGATCAACAGGAGTAACAGTAACTATACCATCTCTAAAAGCGGGTACCTATTCAATTGATGCCACATTAGTAAATACTCCTTTCTGTACGGCAAGTACTAATTTTACCATTAGTCAACCAAATGCAAAATTGACTATTGCAGAAACGCATACTGAAATTACTTGTATTGCAGGTAACAATGATGGAACAATTTCTGTTACTGCTACAGGTGGATGGCCGGGTGATTATGAATTCGAATTAATCGCTACAAATCCTGCACTCAACGTAAGCTATAGTGCAGTAAGTGACTTCTTAAATTTAACAGCAGGAACTTATACCATTAATGTAAAAGATAGTAAAGGTTGTGTAGATACTATAATTGTTCAATTAGCAAATCCTACACCAATTACTTTTACAGCTGCGGCAAGTGCAACACTATTAAGTTGTTTTGGCGATACTACTGCAACGATTACCGTAAGTACACCAACAGGTGGATCTGGAAGTTATTTATATACTTTGATTACCACATTAACTGATGGAACTATTACGAGCAACGGTCCACAATTGGATAATATTTTCACCAATTTAGGCGTAGGTAGTTATCAAGTTCAAGTGTCGGATACTTGGAATTGTTCTTCTGTTTCTACAACTCCTATTGTAATAAGCGAGCCTACTAAAGTAGTTGCAAGTTTAGTAAAAGCTACAGGAATTACTTGTAAAACAGATGCGACTCTTACTTTGAGTGTAGTAGGCGGAAAAGCACCTTATACTTATAGTGCAGATCCAAATTTTGCAACGAGTATTAATATGACAGGATCTTCTATTACTTTCCCAGTAATAGTAGGCACTTATAACTATTATGTTAAAGATGCTAACGGTTGTATTAGTTTTGCTTCTAATGATATTAAAATTGATAATTTAGAACCTTTATTGCCAAATCTAGATGTTCTTAACGCAATGGTAAGTTGTAAAGGAAGTGCAACAGGAGTAATAGTTGCAAATGCTAGCGGAGGATTAGGAAACTATGTGTATACACTTTTAGATGGAGCAGGAAATGCTATTCCAACCGCTGTGCAAACTACTCCAGGTCGTTTTGACAACTTGCTTGCTGGTTTCTATCAAGTAATTGTAGTGAGCGGAGATTGTAGTTCAACATCACAAATTGTTGAAATTAAAGAGCCATCAACTTCATTATCTTATACTCCTAAAGTGAGTAACATCACTTGTAATGGAGCTAAAAACGGAAGAATAGAAATAATTGCTTCTGGAGGAACTGGTGAAATCAAGTATGCTATTTCTCCGCGTATGGATCAATTCTTTGATACAGGTGTGTTTGAAAATTTGGTTCCAGATGTTTATCAAGTAGTAATTCAAGATGCTAATGGTTGTTTTGAAGTTTATGATTTTGAAATTAAAGAACCTTTAGAATTACTAAGCGACATAGTACCTGGATCAATCAATGAAGAGTTCTGTGCTGGTGATAAAGATGGTGCATTTAGTATTGACATAGAAGGAGGAACGCTTCCTTACAGTGTGAGTTTAGATGATAGAAACGGAACCTATACCACAGGATCACTTACGCAAACGTTCTTTGACTTTAACGGATTAGCTGGTGGAGATCATACGGTGTACATTCGTGACGCTAATGGTTGTACTACAGTTGTAACAGCGCCGTTAAAAGAATCAGTAACGATGAATCCAAAAGCAGTTGTACAATACGATTGTGTAAACAATGCTGCTGCTAATACTGTTACAATAACTATTGATGATAGTATCACGGATCCTTCTGAAGTAGATTACGCTATAGACGGCGGAACTTTCCAAAGCTCTAGTATATTTACTAATGTGGCTCCTGGTTTCCATACCGTAATAGCAAGAAATTTAAATGGTTGCGAACAACCAACCGTAAATTTTGAAGTGATTCAAGTAAATCCGTTGACATTAGTGTTAAATGATGGTGGCCTAAATGAGATCGTTGCTGTTGCAACAGGCGGTGGAGGAAACTACACTTATACTTTCAACGGCGAGAACTACGGTAGTACTTCTAGTTTTATAATTTACAAATCAGGAGATTATACCGTTACCGTTACAGATGCAAATGGTTGTACTGCAACGGCTACTAGATACTTTACGTACATCGACGTTTGTATTCCAAATAATTTTACTCCAAACGGAGATAATATAAATGATACTTGGGCTCCTGGATGTACTGTAAACTATAAAGACTTAGTTTTCTCTATCTTTGACAGATACGGTCGTAAAATAGGAACATATCGTGTAGGACAAGAATGGGATGGAAAATACAACGGAGAAGAGCTTCCATCAGGAGATTACTGGTACATTCTAAAATTGAATGATAAAAAAGACGATAGAGAATTTGTGGGTCACTTTACGTTGTACAGATAGATTTACCAAAACTGATGATTGTATTCTCTTAATTGAAAAAAAATAGAATGAAAAAAATAATTGCCTCATTACTACTCTTGACTGTAACCTACAGCTACGGTCAAGAGTTAAATTTACCGGTTTTTACTCAGTATTTGGCTGATAATAACTTTGTCGTTTCTCCTACTTTTGCGGGTATAGGTGATAATTTTAGAATTAGAGCAAATGGATTGACGCAATGGGTTGGGATAAAAGATGCTCCCGATAATCAATCAGTTTATGCTGACTTTAGAATTGCTGATCAATCGGGTGTTGGTGTCTCTTTATACAATGACAGCAACGGATATACCAGACAAACCGGAGCAAAGGTTTCCTTTGCCCACCACTTGATATTAGATTATTATTCCAAGCAATATTTGTCTTTTGGTCTTTCGTATAACATCAACACATTTAAAATTGATATTGATAAGTTCAATACCACTTATGAACGTCCAATTCCAGATGCTGCGATAACCAATAACAGATATGTAGCCAACAATAACTTTGATGTGGGACTTTTGTACCGTAATAAAGGGTATTACATCAGTGTTAATGCTAGTAATGTTTTAAGCAAAAATGCAGATCGTTTTGTTGGAGTAGAGCCAACTTTACTTTTAAACTATCAGATCTATTCTGGATATGTTTTTAAAGTTCCAGGTGATGGAAGAGCCGAGATTGAACCTTCAACCTACATTCAGTATTTTGCAAGTGATAAGCGTTCTAGTACCGATTTAAATGTCAAGTACCGTAAGTACAATCGATACGATGATTATTATTGGGCTGGAATTTCATATCGTTTCTTAAACGATCAAGTAGCTAAACCTTTAAATGTTGGTCCCATGTTGGGTCTTAAAAAGTCAAGTTTTTATTTTGGATATTCCTACCAACTGACATTAAATCAACTAGCGGCTTATAATTCAGGAACTCACGTGGTAACCCTAGGATTTGATTTCTTACAAGGAGTTAGTAATTGTCCTTGTACGCAAAGTCCAGTCCATGATTAATGAATTCCTTTTTTAATTTTTTAATAAATTTTTAAAATAATTAAGCATTCAATTTTCAATTATAAGGTGTAATTCATCAATTTTCAAAAACAAACTCTTTTAAAAATTTTATATTTGTTGAGCTATCAATGAAAATAAACTAAAAAATAAACAATGAGAACTTTAAATGATTTTGATTTCAAAAATAAAAAAGCAATAATTCGTGTTGATTTTAATGTCCCTTTGGATGAAAATTTCAAAGTGACTGATGCCACGCGTATTGAAGCTGCAAAACCAACCATTGATGCTATTCTTGCCCAAGGTGGAAGTGTTATTTTGATGTCTCATTTGGGGAGACCTAAAGGAATTGAAGAGAAATATTCTTTGCAACATATTTTGGCAAAAACTTCTGAAATTTTAGGAGTGCCGGTTCAGTTTGTATCCAACTGTGTGGGAACAGAAGCTAATACTGCTGCAGCCAATTTGAAACCTGGTGAAGTACTATTGTTAGAAAACCTACGTTTCCATAGTGAAGAAGAAGCTGGAGATGCTGCTTTTGCAAAAGAGCTGGCTAGTCTGGGTGATATTTATGTAAATGATGCCTTTGGAACTGCTCATAGAGCACACGCTTCAACGACTATAATTGCTCAGTTTTTTCCAAAAGATAAATGTTTTGGTTTGCTGTTAGCCAAAGAAATTGAAAGCTTGAATAAAGTTTTAAAAAATAGCGAAAAACCAGTTACAGCAGTTTTAGGAGGATCTAAAGTTTCGTCTAAAATTACCGTTATCGAAAATATTTTGGATAAGGTGGATCACATGATTATTGGTGGGGGAATGACTTTTACTTTTGTAAAAGCACTAGGAGGTAAAATTGGCAATTCAATTTGCGAAGATGACAAAATGGAGTTGGCACTAGAGATCTTAAAACTAGCCAAGGAAAAAGGGGTTCAAATTCATCTTCCAGTTGATGTTGTGGCTGCGGATGCTTTTTCTAATGATGCAGCAACACAAATTGTAGCTGTTGATAAAATTCCGGACGGATGGCAAGGATTAGACGCTGGGCCAAAATCATTAGAAAAAATTAAAGAAGTAATACTAGCCTCTAAAACTATTTTATGGAACGGTCCGTTAGGCGTGTTTGAACTTGAAAATTTTGCAAATGGAACGATTGCCTTAGGTAATTTTATTGCTGAAGCAACTGCAAAAGGAGCTTTTTCTCTAGTTGGCGGAGGGGATTCTGTAGCAGCCGTAAAACAATTTGGTTTAGAAAATAAAGTGAGTTATGTTTCTACAGGTGGAGGAGCGATGTTAGAAATGCTTGAAGGCAGAGTATTGCCTGGTATTGCTGCAATCCTTGACTAATTAATAAACAATATAAATTCTTTTTAGTATTATAAAGCACCATAATATAGTCTTAAAAAACTGTTAAACAATTCTTAAAACCTTAACGATACTGTATTGTTAAGGTTTTTTTGTTTGATAAAATTACGAATAGTATCCTATAAACTATTTTCATGCAGAATTAGTCAAAAAATACGCACAATTAAGCTAAATATTGCATTTTTAACATTTTTTGCGCGGGATTTTAGATTTTAGCTATTATGTTTGTAAATTATGCTTTTTCTAATCATTTGAAATATAGCTATTTGATCACAACGTTATGACTATAAAAAATACCACCTTATCTTTTTTTCTATTATTTTCAGTACAGATATTTTCACAGCAGAGTTATGAAAACAGCGTAATTGATAAATTTGAACCTAAATTATCCTATCTTGATTCTATAAAGAAAACATTTGTTAAAAATGAATTAGCTGCCCGAGTAGATAGCTTATGGATGCAGGAACTGACAAGTTTAGACCTTTATAAAACAATATCAGATGACATTGAGACTATTAATATAGACGCCGATGTGGATTACGAATTGCCAAAGGATCTTTTAAAGGAAAGATTAGCGGCAATGGATGCCAAATCTCCTTTCAATATTGAGTACAATCAAGGTTTAGAAAATATTATCAAATCGTTTTTGAAAAATAGGAAAAAATCTTTTGAGCGATTAATGGGTTTTTCAGAATATTATTTTCCAATTTTTGAAGAAGCTTTGGCCAAACAAAATGTTCCACTTGAGATAAAATACTTAGCTGTTGTAGAATCTGCATTAAATCCAAGAGCAATTTCTAAAATGGGCGCCACCGGATTATGGCAATTTATGTATCATACTGGAAAGCAGTACGGTTTAAAAATCGATTCTTATATCGATGAACGCAGCGATCCTTTAAAATCTAGTGCAGCCGCCACACAATACATGACAAATATGTACAAAATGTTTGGCGATTGGGATTTGGTTTTAGCCTCCTATAATTCAGGACCTGGAAATGTTGCCAAAGCGATTCGACGTTCTGGTGGACAAAAAAATTACTGGAACATTAGAAAAAATTTACCCAAAGAAACGCAAGGCTATGTTCCCGCTTTCCTTGCTACAATGTATCTTTATGAATACCACAAAGAACATGGTATTGTACCACAAAGAGCAGCTGTTAAACATTTTGCTACCGATACCATTAGAATTAAACAACAAATCACCTTTAAACAATTAGGGGATTTGTTAGACGTTCCAATCGCACAATTGCAACTTTTAAATCCATCGTATAAACTTAACATTGTCCCTTTTTATAATGATGAAAATCACTATTTGAGACTTCCTCAAGATAAAGTAGCTATTTTTGCTTCTAATGAAGATAAAGTCTACGCTTACACGGAGTATCAACTAGACCAAAGAGAAAAGCCATATCAAGCCATAAAAGCGCTAGCTAGTAACAATAGTAATAATTCTAACTTTAAGACTTCTAAACTATCAAAAACCACTTATTACAAGGTAAAACGAGGAGACAACCTTGGTGCTGTAGCCAATAAGTATGATGTTTCTATTGCTCAATTAAAAAAATGGAATAATCTAAAAGGAAATGCAGTTGCTTATGGAAGAAGTTTAAAGATAATAACCAACCAGAATGAAGTGCAAGCCGTTAAGAAAGAAGTTAAAAATGATATTATTTCTGAAATTACTACTTCAAAAAATCAAGCTTTAGCTGCTAAGTCAAATAAAAATAGTGATGCGAGTCCCACAGATGCAGTTTCACAATATATCGTTCAAAAAGGAGATAATTTAGGTGCTATAGCCCAAAAGTATAACGTAACAGTAGCCCAACTTCAGGAATGGAACGGACTAATAAATAATAATTTGCAGTATGGCGTTGCTTTACAAGTCTCTCCAAAGGAAATGGAAACTAATGAAGAAGTAGTGGCTAAGCAAGAACGTAAGGATATCGAATACATCGTTCAAAAAGGAGATAATTTAGGTACAATTGCTACTAAATTTGGAGCTTCATTAACGGAATTGAAACACTGGAACAAACTTGCAGATAACACGCTTACTATTGGAAAAACATTAATTGTTGCCAAAGATGAGGTGGTAATTGTTACAGACAAAGCAACTGTTGATTCTTTTAAAAACAAAACTACAAAACAAGCCACAACGGATTATTACGTTAAAAAAGGAGACTCCCTTTTTAGTATCGCAAGAAAGTATCCTGGAACAACTATCGCTGATTTAAAAAAATGGAATGATATTAGCAATGAAGATATTAAACCTGGAATGAAGCTAAAAATAAACGGATAATACAATAAACTTCTATAAATTTGGGTTTTATTTCTTAATAAAGTAGTAATGAATAAGTCCCATTTTCTAATTATCTGTATTTCTCTTTTGTTATTTTCTTGTAAAAAAGAGAATGATGGTTTACCTCGTAAAACCAATGGGAAAATAAATACTATCTCCGTAATTATTGATGATCAATTATGGAATGGCGATGTGGGCGATAGCATTCGAAATAAGTTTGCCGCACCTGTAATTGGCTTGCCTCAAGAAGAGCCTTTGTTTAATATCAATCAATATCCCACAAAACTTTTAGAAGGATTTATGACTGATACGCGCGCGATTATCGTTGTGAAAAAAGATATACAAAATAAGTTTGAAATTCGTAAAAATCAATATGCCGCTCCGCAAAACGTATTTCATATTTCTGGAAAAACAAGTACTGATATTATTGATTGCATAGAAAAGCATGCGCCTCAAATGATTCAAATCATTAAACAAGCGGAAATAGAAGAGAATCAAAGAATCAATAGCCTTTCCTTAATTGATCCTAAAGTGATTGCTAATAAATTTCATATTGATATAAAAATTCCTTCAGGTTATGCTTATGTACTACAAAAAAGTAATTTTATGTGGCTCAAAAAAGAAATTATAGGTGGTAACAATAGTGTTTTACTATACCAAGTCCCACTTAGTACCATAAAAAAGCATGGTGATTTTGTAAGTTGTATTGTAAAAATGCGCGATTCTATTGGTAAATTATACATTAGTGGAAAAGAGCCCAATACCAATATGCTGACTGAAGAAGCGTATGCGCCTTATCTTTTTAAGAGTAATCACGACGGTAAAGAAACCTACGAAACTAAAGGAACTTGGCAATTAAATAATGATTTTATGTCTGGCCCTTTTATCAATTACGCCATTGTAGATCCCGACTACAACCGGATATTAGTTTTAGAAGGATTTTGCTATGCCCCATCAAAAGACAAAAGGGACTTAATGCATGAACTAGAAGCGATTATAAAATCAGTTGTAATCATCAAAAGATAGTTAGTAATTGCTTTTATTTGTAATTTAAAATTAAATAAACCTATGGAAATACAGTGGACAATAAAAACATTTGATGCGCTTTCTGTTCATGAACTGTACGATTTATTACAATTAAGAAGCGAGATATTCGTTGTTGAACAAAATTGTGTTTACTTAGATCTTGACGGTAAAGATAAAGTGGCTTTACATTTAATAGGTAAATATGATGATAATATTGTTGCACATGCCAGACTTTTTAAACCAGGTATTAGTTTTGATAATGCTTCTATTGGGCGAGTAACCGTTGCAATAAAGTACAGAGATAGAAAATGGGGACATGAGTTAATGCGCAACGCTATCAATGGAATTCAAGATCATTTTAACGAACAAAAAATAACTATAGGAGCACAACTGTATCTTAAAAGGTTTTATGAAAGTCACGGCTTTGTACAAACCAGCGAAATGTATTTAGAAGATGATATTCCGCATATTGAAATGATCAAAGGCTAACTAAATTTTTAATATTAAAAATTCAACACGGCGGTCCAATTCTTCTCCTTGGCCTAAAGGAAATTTATTGCCATATCCTGCATAACGCATTCTTAAGCTATTAATACCTTTGTCTAATAAGTATTTATAAACATTTTTGGCGCGATTTAATGAAAGTTTGCGTTGCAATGTTTCTTTATCAATAGCATCATTGAAATAAGATGGAGTACAACAGACGTGACCAATAATTTTAAATTCCATTGTCTTTTGTTGTTGTAATAAAGTTACAATTTTGTCCAATTCTTTTTTAGACTGTTCCGTTAATTTACTACTTCCCATTCTAAATAAAATTTTTTCAAGATAAATACGATCTCCTGTTTTATGGTTCTCTTGAAAGGAATTGTAAATCCCTTTTCCAAAACTATTTTTCTTAACAAGAAATAAATCGACTCTTCTGTTTTTGGAACGGCTTTCGGAGAGGTTAGATTCTTCTTCTTTTTTTAAAATAACGCGCCCTTTACCTTCAAAAATCATGATTTTATTTTTATTAAATCCTGCTTCAGTTAGGATGTTTTGAACGGTGTTGACTCTTTTTCTAGAAAGTTCGTAATTGTAATCATTGGCACCTCGATCATCGCAATAGCCATAAATCTGAATCGATTCTACTTTCGTAGTGTCGGTGTTTTTCAAAAAATTTAAAATCCCTTTTACTTGATCTTCATAAAGATTGAATTTGTCAAATTCGAAATATACGGTTTCCACAGGTTTATCCTGAGCTGACAAGCAGCTAAAGAACAGTAGAGCCAATATTTTGATTGACTTTTTTATCATGTTTTTAAAATCGAATTATAGGTTGCAGGAGTATTAAGAACGGTTGTTGCTCTTTTGATTTCTGCATTGTTTTGAATGTAATATTGGTACAAACCTTCTTGATATTGAAATCTTTTTATAATCTCATTAACAATCAAACTTTTTATTTCTTTTTGATTTTTATCTAATAAATTATTTTCGCTCTTTTGAAGTGCCGATAATAATTGTTGGTATTCTAATTGTATCGATTCGTCTAGTTTTTCTTTTTTGGCTATAGCCAAAGTGTTTTTCAAAGCCAATTCCGTTTCTGTATCAAACGAGATATTTTGAGTTTTCAAAAATTGTTTAAAGTCCGCATAATCGGTATCGGAAATCACAGGAATCTTGGATCCTAAATTAGGGTTTTTATAATAGTAAGAAGTAACATAATTAAAAATTCCGTCGTTGCGAATCAAAGCATTTGTAATCGGACTTGATTTTGCTTCTTCCATCTCAATATCGGGTTGAATTCCTCCGCCGTCATAAACAGTTCTCCCTTTTCTGGTTTTAAAGGCCGTATAATTTTTCTCCTCTGTTTTGATAGCCATTCCGTTTTGATCTTTCTTAGAATAATCTAAAGCTTGAATGCATCTTCCGGAAGGCGTATAATAGCGTGAAATAGTCACTTTTAGTTGCGTTCCAAAAGTAAGATCAACGGGTCTCTGAACCAATCCTTTTCCAAAACTGCGACTTCCTACTACAACCGCACGATCTAAGTCTTGTAAAGCGCCTGCTACAATTTCTGAGGCAGAAGCGCTTCTGTCATTCACCAATATAATCAACGGAATTTGTGTGTCTACCGGATCTTGGGTCGTTTTATAAGTACTATTGTGTTTTTCAATTTTTGATTTTGTGGTAACAATAATTTCATTTTTTGCTACAAAAAGATTGCAAATATTGACTGCTTCATTCAAAAGTCCTCCGGGATTGTCTCTAACATCTAATATAATGCGCTCTGCACCTTGTTTTTTTAGTTGTTCTAAAGCTTCTTTAGTTTCCTGAGATGCTTTTTTGCTAAAACGTGCCAATACAATATATCCTGTTTTGTCATCAATTTTAGCATAAAATGGTACTGATTTTATTTCGACTTCATCCAGAATGATTTGTGTAGTATTTGGTTTTCCTTGACGCAAGAATTTAATGTCAATTTTGGTATTCTTGGTTCCTTTAAAAAGATTAGAAGCTTCTTCTTTGTAATCCGCTAAAATGACGTCTCCAATCTGAATGATCTCGTCTCCCGCTTTTAATCCTGCTTTATCAGCGGGAAAATTTTTATAAATTTCCTTGATGATTAACTGCTCTTTTTTTCTGGTCAATAAAGCACCAATTCCTGTATATTCTCCAGTATTATTTATCTTAAAACGAAGTACATCTTGCTCGTTAAAATAGACTGTATAAGGATCCAAGCTGGCAAGCATTCCTTTAATTGCTTTATCCATTAAATCTCCAGGATTGGTTTCGTCTACATAATTTTTATTAAGTTCTTTGAAAAGCGTAGTGAAGATCTCTATTTGCTTGGCAATTTCAAAAAAATCGTCTTTAAAACTGCTGCCTATAAATAGAAAAGTAGCTGCTACAACGGGAATTATGAATTTTTTTTTAAGGAAAGAATACATTATTTTTTATTTTTTGTATTACGTCTATTTTTAATAAAATAAACTAAAACAGTTAGAATAATTAGAAAAGGCCAAATGCTAATCAAAACAATAAACACACTAGAAATACTGTTGAATCCAGATTTTATTGCGGTCCAGATTTTCATTCCGTAAGAACTTGTAACGCCACTCTCACCTGCAACGGGTTTGTAAAATTCAATAGTTAAGGTGCTAAAGGAAACGCGATTTTGCAAATAATTTAATTGTCCTTGTTTAGACTCTATTTCTTCGCGAATAGTAGAAAGCTGTGCTTCAATTTCAAGTATTTCAGAAACTTTATTTGCTTTTTTTAAAAGATCAAGATAGCGATTTTCTAGAACTTTTTTAGCTTTCAGTCGGGCACTCATATCAATAAATTCTGCAGTTACATCCTGAGAAGTTATTTCTTTATTATCAAAATAGGTAATTCCTTTAGAAACTTCAGTAAGAAAAACATCGAATTTTTGATTGGGAATGCGAATGATTAGTTTTCTAAATATAGAGTTATAATCCTTGCCTTCTGTATCATTTTGAATGGTTGCGTTTTGATTTTTTACAGCCTTTTGTATTTGAGTATATGTCGCTTGTAAATCATTAGTTTCAAAACGAATGTTTCCCTCTTTAATTATTTTTTGCTCGGTTTCTAGAGTTTCCGAGTCAGGAGTTGCGGTATCATTTTTTACAAATTTTACCTTCTCATTTTTTTTATCTAATACCGATAATGCATTTGTATCCTCATTGACGGATAAATTGTTTTCTGCTTTTTTACAATTGGAAAAAAGAGCCATTAAAAGTAACGGTAGAATTATTTTGTATTTCATTCATTAGGGATTTGAATGATAAAAATACAAAAAATAGAACAGCTTAGATTTCTTTTTTTATTTGTAGTAAAAACTTCTCGAATAACTGAATCGTTTTAGTATTGATTTCTTCGTAAGTAAGACGATCTTTAGTTTGATAAAAGAACATGAAGGAGTACGGTTGGTCTAAATTATCAATTAGTAAATGTTTGTTGAGTCGATAGGTTTCGCGAAGGATGCGTTTGAAATAATTTCTATCTACTGCTTTTTTAAAATTTTTCTTAGAAACAGAAACACCCATTTTGATTTTCTCCCCTTCGCCAAAAGTACCTGATTTATAGACTAAACGCAACGGATATTTTGAAACTGATTTTCCTTCAGTAAACAATAATCCAATAGTGATTTTACTTTTTAGCTTTTCGTTTTTTGGGTATTTGAAATTCATTTTAATATAAAAAGGCGTAAATTTAGAAGGGCAAAGTTACAATTAAACGATGAGGTGATATATTGTTTTGTATTTAAATAACCCTAAAAAATTATTTAGTACTTTTGTAGCTAATTTTTAAAGCATGCAAAAAATAGTTTCGTATCCCATTTCTGTTATTTATTATTTATTTTTTGGTCTAACATTGCTCGTATTTCACCCAATTCAGTGGATTTGTTTTAATGTCTTTGGATATCAAGCACATAAAATAAGTGTAGATTATTTAAATTTTTTCTTATTAAGATGTACCAATATTTTAGGAACAACTTATAAATTTGAAAATATAGAAAGTATTCCTAAAGATGTTCCACTTATTTTTGTGTCTAATCATCAAAGTATGTATGATATCATTGCAATGATTTGGTTTTTCCGTCGTTTTCATTGTAAATTTGTCAGTAAAAAGGAATTGGGCAAAGGAATTCCTAGTGTATCTTATAATTTGCGTCATGGAGGTTCTGTGCTTATTGATCGAAAAGATCCCAAACAAGCCATTCCTGCGATCAAAGGATTAGGAGAATATATTGAAACAAACCATCGTTCGGCAGTAATTTTTCCAGAAGGTACTAGAAGTAAAACGGGTAAGCCAAAAGAATTTGCACAAAGTGGTTTAAAAATTTTGTGTAAGTATGCGCCCTCTGCTTACGTAGTGCCAGTAAGTATAAACAATTCTTGGAAAGTCGTTAAATACGGGTTTTTTCCGTTAGGTTTAGGAAATCGACTTACCTTTGTGGTACACGAGCCATTAGCAGTTGCAGCGTATGATTTTGCTGAGTTAATGGAGAAAACAGAGAAAGCAGTTGTGCAAGGAATAAAATTTAATTAATATAAATTTATATATAATGTCAATAAAAAACATTCGATTAGAAGTAATGCAGTTTTTAGAAAAAAACGTAGAGAGCTTTGTCGATCAGTATCTTATTCCAGTAGAAAAAATATGGCAACCAACCGATTTTTTGCCTAATTCTCAAAGCGATACTTTTTTTGATGAGGTGACAGAACTACGTGAAATTGCAAAAGATTTACCATACGATTTTTGGGTAACTTTAGTTGGTGATACCATTACCGAAGAAGCATTACCAACTTACGAATCTTGGTTGATGGATGTAGAAGGGGTTGATAATGTCGAAAGAAATGGTTGGTCTAAATGGATCAGACAATGGACAGGAGAGGAAAATCGTCATGGAGATGTACTGAACAAATATTTATACTTGTCTGGTCGTGTAAACATGCGCGAAGTAGAAATGACTACCCAACATCTGATTAACGATGGTTTCGATATTGGAACCGGTAGAGATCCTTACAAAAATTTTGTTTACACTAGTTTTCAAGAATTAGCAACCTATGTTTCTCACAACAGAGTAGCACAAATGGCTAAAAAATATGGTGATAATAAATTGTCAAAAATGTGTAAAATGATTGCAGGTGACGAAATGCGTCATCATCACGCATATAGTGAATTTGTAAACCGTATTTTTCAGGTAGATCCTAGCGAAATGATGCTTGCTTTTCAATATATGATGAAAGCTAAAATCGTCATGCCTGCGCATTTCTTAAGAGAATCAGGGGAAAAAATAAGCACTGCTTTTGAACAATTTTCTGATTCCGCTCAACGAATTGGTGTTTATACTGCTTCTGATTATGTTGATATTATGCAAAAATTAATCGATAAATGGGAAATTGATAAAATAGGTGGTCTTACAGATGAAGCAGAAAAAGCAAGAGATTATCTGATGAAATTACCAGGTAGAATGGCTAAAATTTCTGAAAGATTAGTAATTCCGCAGGAATCTCATATTTTTAAATGGGTTGAACCTGCTGTTTTAAGATAAATTTTGAAGTTCTAAATAAAAACAAAATGTTGGATTTTGAAGTACTGACTTTAAAGTTCAACATTTTTTTTAATTATAAATAAATAATGATAAAGTCTGATTTGATAAGTAAAACCATTTCTTTCGTCAAAGCAAAACTAGAAAATGCCGAAGGCGGACACGATTGGTTTCACATAGAAAGAGTTTACAGAAATGCAATATTAATTTCTAAAAATGAAGTTTGCAATGCTACGATAGTTCAATTAGGAGCGTTGCTTCATGATATTGCGGATAGTAAATTTCATGATGGCGATGAGACTATAGGTCCAAAGATAGCGCGTGAATTTTTAGAGTCGCAAGAAGTGGATCAAGAAATAATAACTCATGTGATCCATATTATCGAAAACATCTCTTTTAAAGGAGGAAATTTCGAAAAGCAGTTTACTTCAAAAGAATTAGATATCGTTCAAGATGCAGACCGTCTAGATGCCATAGGCGCTATAGGAATCGCTAGGATGTTTAATTACGGTGGATTTAAAAACAGAACGATCTATGATCCTAAGATTGCTCCAAATACAAAAATGACTAAAGAAGAATACAAAAAGAATGATTCACCGACCATTAATCATTTTTATGAAAAATTATTCCTTTTGAAAGATAAAATGAATACGGAAACGGGTAAGGAAATTGCAAAAGCAAGACACCGTTATATGGAAGGTTTTTTGTCTGAGTTTTATGCAGAGTGGGAAGGAGAGAAGTAAGATTTGAGATCGTGGAATAACGATTTTAGATTTCAGATTTTTTGGATTGCTGATTTTAAAATCAAAAATCAGCAATCGTTAATCCAGAATCTTAAATCTGAATCCCTTTTTCCTTCATTTCAAGAATTACATCTGAAGCATTTTTAAAAGTTGGTGCTTGTTCTACAATAGTTCCTACTCTTTTCTTATTTAGCTTAAAAGTAATATCATTTTCAGTGGTAAATAATAAGGCGGTCAAAAACGGATTATTCATGTACGGAGCCAATACCATAAAGGCTTCGTCTATAGTGTGCGTCGATTCTATTTCTTCGGTTTTGTATTTTGCGGTAAGCGAAAGTGCAAAAACATCATTCTCTAATAAAACCGGACGAACATAGATATTTTTCAAATCAGTATCACCAATTGTTTTGGCTAATGTTAATTTAGCATAGGTTTTATTTTGAATACTTTCTTTAACTTTTTCCCAAAATTGGGCAAATATAGGTTGGTAGGACATATTATTGTATTTAGTATGTGGTGTAAAATTACAAAACGGGATCACAAAATTAGGTTTTGTAGATCAAACAATATGTTTTTGGAGTGAGATTATTTTAAAGAAACTTAATTTAAATAAAAAGAGAGCCTATTTGGCTCTCTTTTAGTTCTTACTTCCCAGTAAATACGGCTTTTCTTTTCTCTAGAAATGCGGTGGTACCTTCTTTGAAATCTTGAGTTCCAAAACATTTTCCAAAGGCTTTAATTTCGGTTTCATAACCATTTTTGCCTTCTTTGAAATTAGCATTAATTGCTTTTATTGCTTTGCCAATAGCATAAGGAGAATTTTTTAATATTTTACTTGCTATATCGTTGCAAAAAGTTAAAAGTTCTGCTTGAGGTACTACGTGATTTACAAGACCTGTACGGTAGGCATCATCTGCAGTAAGCATTCCTGCAGTCATAATCATTTCCATGGCACGACCTTTTCCTATTAATTGAGGCAAACGCTGTGTTCCTCCATATCCTGGAATGACACCTAATGAAACTTCTGGCAATCCCATTTTTGCATTATCTGATGCTATTCTAAAATGACAGGCCATAGCCAATTCTAATCCGCCACCTAAGGCAAAACCATTTACTGCTGCGATTACAGGTGTTTTTAAATTTTCAACAAAGTCAAATAATTTTTCTTGTCCTTCAGCTGCCAATTTTGTTCCTTCCTCGATCGAATAGTGGGCAAATTCAGAGATGTCTGCTCCAGCAACGAAAGCTTTTTCGCCACTTCCTGTCAAAATAATAACTTGAATTTCAATGTTTTTGTCTAACTTTTTAAAAGCTTTGTGCAAATCATTTATCGTAGCAACATTTAGAGCATTTAGCTTTGTTGGACGATTAATTGTAATGGTAGCAATATTATTTTCAATAGTAATTAAGATGTTTTCGTAGTTCATGCCGCTAGTTTTAGGTGTTAATAATAGGTAAGGAAACCGTAAATGTAGTTCCTTTTCCAAATTGAGTTTCAAAGGTAATTGTTCCTTTATAATTTTCGATAATGTTTTTTATAATTCCCAAACCAAGACCCATTCCACTGCTTTTAGTGGTAAATTTTGGCTCGAATATGCGAGCAATATCTTTGGGTTGAATTCCAATTCCGTTGTCTGTAAAAGTGATTAATACATTATTGTTTTCTTTTTTAATGCGAACAATAACCGATTTTTCATCTTGTTGTTCTGGAATGGATTGTATGGCATTTTTAGCCAAATTGGTTATAATTCGGATCAGTTGGGTACGATCAATTACGGATATAATTTTGGGTACTTCACTAATGACTTCTATGTACTCTTCATTAAAAATATCCATGGCAAGCTCGACAACCTCAACAACATTCAAGGTCTCATTTTGCTGTGCTGGCATCGAGGCAAAGTTCGAGAATGCCGAAGCTACAGCAGTCATTGTATCAATTTGTTGAATTAGAGTCTCGGAGTAATCATTCATTTTTTGTTTGACACTTGGATCATTGGGATCAAATTTTCTCTGAAAACTCTGTACCGTGAGTCGCATTGGCGTAAGCGGATTCTTGATTTCATGTGCCACTTGTTTGGCCATTTCGCGCCAAGCTTCTTCGCGTTCGCTTTGTGCAAGTTTTAAGGCACTTTTCTCTAACTCATCTACCATACCGTTATATGAGTTTATCAAAAGGTTTATCTCTTTGCTGCTGGCTTCTAAAACGATTTTCTCATTTTTTTGACTTAAACTCGTTTCACTTAATTTGTCGGAAATGGTTTTTAGTGATTTTGTGATGTAGGAAGAAAGGAAATAGGCTAATGCAAAAGCCATAATTAGCATGAAGGAATAGACTTGACCCAACCGAATTAGAAAACTATTTAATTCGTTTTCATAGTAACCGTCATCCTCTACATAGGGTAAATTTAAAATTCCCAATGGTTTGAATTTATCATCTTTTATTTGGCTAAAAGCAGAACGATTCTTTTTTCCGTCAATGGTTTTAATGTCTACATATCTTTTTTCAATGGAGGAGCGAACTAGTTTTAAAATATATTTGGGTATTGGAGGAGCTACTTTATCAACAGAAAATGATTCTTTGGATGACTTTAATAGCTTTCCGTCTAAACTGTAAATATTAATTTCGACGTTGTGAATGTGGGCTAATTCATGAATTTTATCTTTGAAGATCAAGTCTAAATTGCCAGTAGTAAGAGGATAAGTAGTAGTCGAAAGGATAAAATTGATGTGCTGTTTTACTGCATTTTCATTTCTTTCTAATCGTTGTTGGTGGTAAACTTTTGCTTCATTCTTGAACTGAATGATCGAAATAGAAGCCAAGATAACAGAAGCCATTAATATCAATACAATCATCGAAAGGAAAATCCTTATACGTAATGAAAATGTTGCTATTTTAAAACTTTTAATCATATTAAGATTGATTTCTTTCCCTTATTTTTTTGTAAAATTTAAATCCAAGCATAATTAAAACTGAAAAGGCAAAAATACCTATCACACCATAAATCCAGTTTACAGCATTTTTTAAAACTACCAAAAAAACGACTGCAAATAGAATTATTGTAGCACCTTCATTCCACAAACGCATAAAAGTATTGCTATATTTTACTTTGTTATTTTGTAAATCTTTGAATATTAAATGACATTTCCAGTGGTACAAATACAATAAAAAGACGAAGCATAATTTGACATGCATCCAAGGCATTTTTAACCAAGCTTGACCTAAATCTGTAAATATTAACATCCAAAAAGCAAAAATACTCGCTAAAACAGCCGATGGCCAAGTGATAATATACCACAATCTATAGGTCATTATTTTGTATTGTTTTTGTAATATTTCTTTTTCAGGTGATGGTTTTTGATCGGCTTCGATTTGGTAAACAAATAGGCGAACGATATAAAATAAACCAGCAAACCAGGTAATTACAAAGATAAGGTGTAAGGATTTGAGGTAATTATAATATTCCATCGTTGGTGTGAATTAATTTGGTGTTCATTTCTTTTTTTAGAAAATAACCGGTCAATAAAGTGGAAAGTATATCGGCTATTGGGAATGCAATCCAGACTCCAAAAATACCTAAAAAATTTGGTAGTATCAGCACCAAAGGAATTAAGAAAAATCCTTGTTTGCTCAATGTTAAAAGCAATGCCTTTTTGGCTTTCCCCGCAGCTTGAAAATATGCAGCGCCTATCAATTGAATCGCAATTATGGGCGAAGCTGCAAATACCCATCGCAAGGCATTTGGCGTTTGAGCAATGACAAGGGCGTCTGTAGTGAAAACTGCAGTGATGGGTTTTGCAAAAATTAAAATAACTACAAAAATAAGAGTGGCTAAAATAGCCGCATATTTTATAGAAAGGGATACACTCTCCTTGACTCTTTCATAATATCCGGCACCATAGTTATATCCTGCAATAGGCAAAAAACCTTGTGTAATGCCTAATATAGGAAACAAAGCAAACATCAACATTCTGCTTATAATTCCGTAAATAGCAACAGAATGTTCTCCTCCATAGGAATATAAAGTATGGTTTAATAATATAGATAAAACACTGACAACACCTTGTCTTGAAAAAGTGACGAAACTTAACTCTGAGATTTCTTTTACAATTGGCATCTTAAATTTAAAATGCTTCATTTTTAGCTTTAATTCACTTTTAAAAATAAAGAACCAAAGCACAAATAAAAAACAACTAAAATAAGAAATGGCTGTTGCCATTGCAGCGCCAAACATGCCTAAGTTTAAATATTTAATAAAAAGTATGTCTAAACCTATATTAACAAATGCTGGTACAATCATGGCTACCATTGCAAATTTAGCTTTCCCTTCGGCGCGAATAATGTTGTTTCCCATCATGCAAAGCGCTAAAAAAGGCACTGATATAATAATAGGGAAAAAGAATTCTCGTGCAGGTTGAATAATTGCTCCTTTTGCTCCAAAAAGGGCTAACATTTCGTCGCTAAAAAAAAGACCTAAAAAAACAAAAATTGACGACAATAAAAGCGTCATCATTATTTGATTTGCAAAAGTATTTTTAGCCTTTTCTTTATGATTGGCGCCTAATGCTCTCGAAAGTACCGAGCCGCCACCTACGCCAATCGCCATTCCTAAGGAAGAAATCAAAAAGGTGATGGGTAAAACTATTGTTACCGCCGCAATGGCCAAAGATCCAATCCATTGTCCAACGAAAATGGTGTCAATCAAAATATTGACTGACATAAACAAAACACCAATAGACGATGGAACTGCTTGTTTTATAAGCAGTTTTTTAATGTCTTGAGTTCCTAAATCATCGGCGGTAACAGCCATTTATGCGTTTGTTTTTTCAGTGTTAGCAGTGACAGCAACAGGGGTGTTTGACCAAGTTGTGATCCAATTACCTACAGTGGCGCACCATTCATCACTATCATTTAAACAAGGAATCGCTAGAAACTCTTCTCCACCATGAACTTTAAATTCATGATTGGCTTCCATCGCAATTTCTTCTAAAGTTTCTAAGCAATCCGATACGAAAGCAGGAGTAACAACAGCAAGTTTTTTAATTCCTTTTTCGGGCATTTTATTCACTTCTACGTCAGTATAAGGCGTAAGCCATTTGTCACCCGCTAAACGCGATTGAAAAGTTTGACTATATTTTCCCTCAGGAATACCCAATAATTTTACGACTTGTTTAGTAGTTTCGTAACATTGATGACGGTAGCAAAACTCATGGGCTGGTGAAGGCGTGTTGCAGCAAGAACCATCTATTTTACAGTGTGATTTAGTAATATCTGTTTTGCGAATGTGACGTTCTGGAATTCCGTGATACGAAAATAACAAATGATCATAATCAAAACCTTGTAAGTGGCCTTTGATCGAATCAGCAAGATTCTTGATGTAATCTGGTTTGTTGTAAAATGCAGGAACAATAGTAAATTTCATTTCCGGGAAATGTTTTTTACGTAAATCTTCAGCAAGTTCTAAAATCGTTGTCGTAGAAGCCATTGCGTGTTGCGGGTACAACGGAAAAAGCAGTACTTCATTTACACCTTTGTCATGCAATTCTTGTAAGCCAGACAGCAAAGAAGGATTTCCGTAACGCATCGATAATGCAACTGGCACATCAACTAATTGTTTTACTTTCTCGTGCATTCTTTTAGAAATAACGACTAAAGGCGAACCCTCGTCCCACCATATTTTTGCATAAGCTGCAGCAGATTTTTTAGGTCTGGTTTGAAGTATGATTCCACGAACTAATAATGCTCTTAATAAAAACGGAACATCAATAACGTATTTATCCATTAAAAATTCGTCTAAATACGGTTTTACATCTTTTGGAGTTGGACTTTCTGGAGATCCTAGATTTACTAATAATACGCCTTTCATTGTTTCTGTTTTATTTTCTTCAAAAGTACTTCAAGAACCTTCTTAGAAGTATGATAAATGTTAGTTTTTACTTATTCTATTATGCTTAAAACCAATCGTATTTTTACACATTGGTGTTTATAGACATTAAATATTTTTTTGGTGTAGTGGCAAATTTCTTTTTAAAAGCTGCAATAAAGTGACTTCCGGTACTGTATCCTATTTTTAGTCCTACTTCGTTTACATTGTAAGAGCCGCTATCTAATAATTTACGGGCGTAATCCATTTTATAATCAAATAGAAATCCGTAAACGGTATCGCCATAAATTTGCTTAAAACCCATTTTTAGTTTTTTCAAATTCAAACCAATTTCATCTGCTAATTCTTGTAATCCGGGTGGTTCGGCCATATTTGCGATAATGATTTCTTTGGCTTTTCGAATTTTTAATACATTTTCCTCATCAATCAAAAAAGGGCATTGCTCTGCATTTGGATCTTCAGTTCTATTAAAGTATAAGCTTAATAATTCATATCCTTTGCCTTTATAATACAGGTTTTTTATCGAAGGATTTAAATTATAATGAAACATTTGATTCAATACAATTGCCATTGACGGACTAATATCAGTCTCGTTATAATATTTTTTTTCTTTATTTTCTTTGCTTAAAAAAGGAATGTTTTCGGCATCACTAGTAAAAAGCCCGTGAAATTTTTTGATTGAAACAAATATAGAAATCAACCAAGTTTTTGGAGCAATTTCAACATGTAAAGGCAATTCTTTCTCGGTGTTATAAAACAATAATGCTTTTTCTTCTTTGAGTTTTAAACTGTAATTTCCTTGATTAAAATTAAAGTTAGCATTTCCTTTTAATCCAAAATGAAATTGAATCAAGCCCAATTGTACTGGTCGTTGAAATACTGCAACCTCATCTGAGTTGTTTTGAAAACGAATTAAAATGAAATCATCGTCAATCTTTATTTCTTCTTCCATCTTTTTGATTTTTTTAATTCAATGTAATAGCGTCAATTATTGTTAACTGATACCATATCGACCTTCAAAATTAAATCTTTTTCATGGTTAAACCTTTACTTCACTCTAAATTTATAAAATCTTTAATTTTTGAGGATGTTATTTTAAAACTCAGTTCATCTCAGTATGACTTTATTTATCATTATACTACTCGCAATTGATTCAATTAATTGCTATAAATAAGCAACAAGCTTCCCATGCACTTACGATTAAACTCTTGCTTTAGTTTTAGGAATGTTAGGTTCAAGACTATAAATCCAATGTTTCGTTTTTAACGTAGATAAACTAAACGTTAAACAAAAACTATAACATGTTCAAAAAATCACTGTTCGCATTTTTTATTTTCTTAATAATCTCGTTTTCTGCTTATTACTTCATCTATAAAAAGGATAAGAGTTTTAAAAATGCGGAAGCTATTTATTCTTTAGATATATCTGTACTTCAACTAGAGTTTATTGCTAATGATAGCCTTGCTCGAACTAAGTATTTAGGTCAAACCATTGAATTAGTTGCTGTGGTTACGAATATAGATCAAGCGAATAATGTAGCTGTGCTTGATAATAAATTGTATGCCTTCTTTACTAAAAACTTGCCTGCCAATCTGGAGTCGGGAAAAGTTTTTATAATTAAAGGGCGGCTGTTAAGTTATGACGAAACTTTAGAAGAGTTTAAAATGGATCATAGTACTGTTGTACAGTGACATATTATTCTTATTGAACCGCAGTAAATACTGCTTTTTAAGATATTAAAACTATTTAAATTTAATCTAAATAGCTTGAATTTCATCTTAAATCAAACCAAGACTTCTAATTGCCCGTAAATAATTGCAAAACCCATTATTATGAAATCCACAAACAAATTAATTAAAAGAGTACTTCAAGGTATTGCAATAATTGCAGTATTATTTGTAGCCATTCTTGTTTTTCACATTGTTACCGCTAAACCAGCAGTATATGATTCTCCAAATTTACAAATAAGCAGAATTGATTTTAAATCGAATATCGATTCGGTTAGAGCAAAAGAAATTTGTGCTGATTTAAGAACGATAAAAGGTTTGACTTCTGATTCTATTATTGTAAAAAGAAATGTGGTCGTTTATTTTCACAATAACAAAATTACGAATTCTCAAAAGGTTTATGATGAACTCATGACTAAAAGGCCTTATGAAGCAAACCAATTTGTATTACCCGCTGGTTTGGCTAATAAAGAAGTATGTCCTATTGACCAAAATAGTATGACTTACAAAATATCACAAAAGATAAATAGATTTTTTAATTAACCCTTTAAACACAATTCTTATGAAAAATTATTCAAAAATTACACTTAGTGTATTATTCGTAGCCTCTGCAGCTTTTACTTCTTGTAGTAATGATGACGATGTTCCGGCAACACCAATGGTTAAAGCAACTATTTATGAGCGCCTTGGTGGATCAAAAATGGTAGCTGATCCAGACATGCCAGGACAAATGATTGAAGGTGGTCGAATGTCTTTCCGTAAAGTGGTAAATTCAACAGTTGGACTTATAGTAGCAGATGTTCAGAGTAACGCTACTGGAAATTTAGGAGCTCACTTTGCGCCATTATTAACAGAAGTAGGAGCAGGAAACACTACTAAATTAGCTGTATTGGTTGATAATTTAACTGATTTTTTCTCTTTTAATACAGGAGGAACAAATGCAGTAAATACCTATTCAGGTATGAATATGGTCGCTACGCATGACCCCGCTAAAAACCCACGTATGGGAACAAAAGCAAGTGATGCTGATTTTACTAAATTTGAAGGTTATGTTGGTGCAGCAGCAGTTGCTAACGGAGTTAAATCGGATACAGAGTTGTACAAAGACATCGTTGTTGTATTAGAGTCTATCAGAAAACCAACCGTTCAGAAATAATATTTTTCTTTGATTAAAAACGCTATTCCGCTTGGATAGCGTTTTTATTACTAAGTATTTTAGGCTTATGTTTTATTAGCGAGTTATTAATTCGTTAGATTTTTAAATCAGTAAATTTTTCTCGATGTTTTATAAACGCAACTGTTGAAAAAAAATCAAACGGATTTATATAAGCTACTTTAATTTTTTACCAGACAGATCATCTACTTTCAAAATAATGCTTAAAAAAGATGTTAACATTATTTTGAAGAACTCTAAGCGATGTTTTTATTTAAAAATTAATAAAAAAACGCAAAGGCTTATTTAGAACTAATCTATATAATAAGCCATAATAACCTTGAATTCACTCTATTTTCAGATAAAATCTGTTTTGTAATTACTATTTTGAATCAAAATTTCCCTTAGCGATACAAAAAGCACTTACAGCGTTGTTTTTATAAAATAGTTAACAATAATTTTGTAGAACTTTTTTAAGAAAAGTATAATATGGAAAAATTCAATATGTCCAGAAACAGCACTTTTTATGCTTTAGGTTTAAGTTACAAAAAAGCTGACGCAACAATTAGAGGTAAATTTAGTTTAGATGCCAAAGCACAGGCTATCTTATTGATTCAAGCAGAGGCTGAGGGAATAGAATCTTTGATCGTTACTTCAACCTGTAATAGAACCGAAATTTATGGTTTTGCTAAACATCCTTACGAATTAATAAAATTACTTTGTGAAAACAGTAACGGTTCTGTAGAGGAATTTCAAGAGGTCGCTTACATTTATAAAAATCAAGAAGCCATTAATCATATGTTTCGTGTAGGAACTGGATTAGATAGTCAGATTTTAGGCGATTTTGAAATTATCAGTCAAATAAAAAATGCTTTTAATTTAAGTAAATCCAACGGTTTAATAAACACCTTTATGGATCGTTTAGTAAACTCGGTGATACAAGCCAGTAAAAGAATAAAAACTCAAACTGATATTTCCTCTGGAGCAACTTCGGTGTCGTTTGCTTCTGTTCAATATATTTTTAAAAATGTAGAAGACATTGCTAATAAAAATATATTACTTTTTGGAACAGGAAAAATAGGAAGAAATACCTGCGAGAATTTAGTAAAACATACCAAACACAGTCAGATTACATTAATTAATCGTACCAAAGATAAAGCGGAAAAATTAGCTAGAAAACTGAATGTTGTAGTAAAAGATTATGCTGATTTGCAACTTGAATTGCAAAAAGCAGATGTAGTGGTTGTGGCTACCGGAGCACAAAATCCTACTATCGACAAAACTATTTTGAATTTAAAAAAGCCTTTGCTTATTTTAGATTTATCTATTCCTAAAAATGTAAACGAAAATGTGAATGATATTGAAGGAGTAACTTTAATACACATGGATCAGTTGGCTAAGATTACAGATGAAACCTTAGAAAACAGAAAGCAACATATTCCGCAAGCGGAAGCTATAATCGAAGAAATTAAGGAAGACTTTATCTCTTGGAATAAAAACCGAAAATTTGCTCCTACAATTCAGGCTTTAAAGGAAAAATTAAACGCTATTAAAGATGGGGAACTTAACTTTCAAAGAAAAAAAACACCTAATTTTCATGAAGAACAGGCTGAAATGATCAGCAATAGAATCATTCAAAAGATCACCAAGCATTTTGTGAATCATCTAAAGGATGGAGAATCAATGGATGAGGGTATTGAATGGATAGAAAAAGTATTTCAGTTAGAACAAGATAAATATTTTTCGTAGTTTAACACATTGAAAATGCTTTGAAGTACGAATACAGATTGGTGTAAAAATAAAATAAAAGTGGTCGAAAAAACAATACGCATAGGAACCCGAGATAGTGAACTCGCACTTTGGCAAGCCCACACAGTTGAAAAAAAACTAAATGATTTAGGGTATAAAACTGAAATTACTGCAGTAAAATCTCAAGGAGACATTCTTCTTGACAAACCGCTCTACGAATTAGGAATCACAGGAATTTTTACCAAAACATTAGACATTGCTATGATCAACGGTCAAGTTGATATTGCGGTGCATTCTATGAAAGATGTTCCTACGGCATTGCCAATAGGTATTGTGCAAGCAGCCGTTTTAGAGAGAGCCAATACACTCGATATCTTGGTTCATAAAGGTAATCTTGATTTTCTTGATACAGCAGGAACAATTGCAACAGGTAGTTTGCGTCGTCAAGCGCAATGGTTCAATAGATATCCCAATCATACAGTAGTAGATTTGCGTGGAAACGTAAATACTAGGATGAAAAAACTAGAAGATAATAATTGGAATGGAGCCGTTTTTGCCGCAGCAGGATTAGAACGCATCAACTTGAAACCTTCAAATTTTATAAATCTTGATTGGATGATTCCCGCACCAGCACAAGGAGCTATGGTTATTGTTGCCATGGCAAATGATGCGTTTTGTAGAGATGCAGCGGCTGAATTAAATGATATCGAAACCGAAGTGTGTACGCACATTGAAAGACAATTTCTTAAAACTTTAGAAGGTGGTTGTACAGCGCCAATAGGAGCTTTAGCAGTAATGCAAGAAGATGACATAATCTTTAAAGGAGTATTATTCTCTCTTGACGGAAAACAAAAAATCGAAGTAAATAAAACAGTTCCATTAGAAGAATGGAAAAAATTAGGATACAAAGCCGCTAAAGAAGTTTTAGAGAACGGAGGAATTAGTTTAATGCAAAGTATTCGTAACGATTTAAAAAAGTAATTTTATTTCAATATGAAGAAAGAATCCTTACTCAATTACTTATATCGCTTTTTTGATATAATTGTATTGCTTTTTATTGTATTCGATTTCGGGTATGATTTTCAGGATAACTATAACACCCCTCATGTTGTAGGATTAATTATTCTTTCGATTGGTTTATTAGGATTTAATGCTTTTAAATACTTTAATTATACGTTCAAAAGTAATAAGAGAGTAGTTTTAATCAATATGATTTTACTCACTGTTCTTTTCTTTGTCTGTGGTGTAATTTGGTTGTTGAACAGTAATTTTTCTACTCCTTATATTTTACAAAAAGTCAAACCAGTTTTAGAAGGAGGTTTGATTTTTTACTTCTTACTCCGGTTAATGGTTTTTGTGCGTCATATTTATGATATCTACTTTAATCCTGCTATCGTTTTTGTGGGTAGTTTTATGATATTAGTTTTAATAGGGGCTTTTTTATTAATACTTCCTAGTGCTACCAACAGCGGAATTACCTTTACCAATGCACTTTTTACAGCAACATCTGCAGTTTGTGTAACGGGATTAACCGTAGTAGACACAGCCGTAGATTTTACTTTAGTAGGACAATCTATAATTATTGTTCTCATTCAATTAGGTGGAATTGGCATTCTTACATTCACTTCTTTTTTTGCTTTTTTTTTTAGAGGAAGTTCTTCTTTTAAGGAAGGCTTAAATACCAGAGATTTTATTGCAAATGAAGGCTTAAAAGATGTTTTTAGAGCGGCGCTAAATGTGGTGATTTTTACTTTGGCAGTAGAGTTGGCAGGAGCTGTATTTATTTATTTTTCGGTTATCGATAATGTTATTATTACCAATAAAATATATTTTTCATTATTTCACTCTATCTCCGCTTTTTGTAATGCTGGATTTTCTACTTTACCCGGTGGAATTTTAAATTCGACTGTTCGTTTTAATTATTACTTGCAGTGGATATTGATGTTAATGATTATTCTAGGAGGATTAGGTCATAATATCGTGTTCAATTCTTTTCATTATTTTAAAACTTACATTTTTGAATTGTTTAATAAAAAGATTATTCACAAAAAAGTGAGAATCATCACGCTAAACACCAGAATCGTAATTTATACCACCTTGCTTTTACTAATAGGAGGTTCTGTTTTTCTGTTCATTTCAGAATACAACCATACTTTATTACAACACAATACTATTTTTGGAAAAATAACAGCAGCAGCTTTTAATGCTGTTTCTCCTAGAACAGCTGGTTTTAGTGCAACTGATTATGCCGAAATGGGTGTTCCATCGTTGCTTTTTATTATTTTTTTAATGTGGATTGGTGGTTCGCCAGCTTCAACAGCAGGTGGAATTAAAACAAGTACCTTTGCCTTAGCCACATTAAATATTGTTGCCGTTGCTAGAGGAAAAAGTAGAATTCAATTGTTTGGTCGTAGGATATCAGCCGATTCTACCTCACGTGCTTTTGCCATTCTATCCATTTCATTATTAACAATTGGACTATCCATAATGGCGGTATTAATTTTTGAGCCAGAAGGGACATCGATATTAACAGTTGCTTTTGAATGTTTTTCGGCTTATAGCACAGTAGGATCAAGTATCAATTTTACGCCAACAATTACCGAACCCAGTAAATATGTTTTGATATTAACGATGTTTATTGGTCGTATTGGAATGCTCAACCTTATGGTGGGATTATTGCGTAGATTGAACCATCAGTTCTACGAATATCCAAGAGAAAATATATTAATTAACTAAACTTACTCAGATGAAAATAATCGTATTTGGTTTAGGAAACTTCGGGATGTCGCTGGCAATTAGCCTGACAGAAACTGGAAATGAAGTCATTGGTGTTGACAAAAATATAGAAAAAGTCAATTTAGTAAAGGATAAAATTTCGCATGCCATTGCTATGGATTCTACCAATGAATTATCCTATGAAGCATTGCCCTTAAAAGATGCTGACAAAGTAGTAGTTGCCATTGGAGAAAATGAAGGAGCGGCCATTATTACTACGGCTATTATTAAAAAATTAAGTGATGTAAAGATTATCAGTAGAGCGTTGTCACCGATTCACGATACGGTTCTTGAAGCAATGGGAATTCATAGCATTGTGCATCCAGAACAAGAATCTGCCGATAGACTAACCAAGCAAATTAATTTTAAATCCACTTTAGAAAATTATCAATTAGATGATAATTATACTATTTCTGAAGTAAAAGCCAAACCCGAATTCTATGGTAAAACATTGGCTGCTTTAGATAGTATCGATAAATATCGCTTAACTTTGATTACGATTATTCGCAAACGTGAAAAGAAAAATCTAATAGGAAAAAAATCGATCATAAAAGAGTCAATCGGTCGCCCATCGCCACAAACCGTAATATTAGAAAATGATATTTTAGTCGTTTATGGTTATAATAAAGATATAGAAACCTACTGTTTAGGACAAGAAGAATACCAAATAAGAAGTTAATAATGATTCAGATACTATCTACAAAAATACTTTTGCACGAGCAAAAACAAGCATTAATAAAGGCTAATTTCAATGTTATTGAAGTTGATTTTATTAAAACCCAGAGTCAGCCTTTTCAACTAAGTGAGATAAATGATAATTTAATTTTCACTAGTCAAAATGCGGTTCAAAGTTTCTTATTAGATCCAAAATCTGAGGATTTAAAAACAAAGAATGTCTTTTGTGTGGGATTAAAGACAAAAATTATGCTTTCCGAAAGCGGTTTCAATGTAATAGCCTATACTGGTTATGCCGAAGATCTTGCCGAAATAATCACTTTGATTTATTCAAGTGAAAGCTATACTTTTTTTAGTGGAAACTTAAGAAGAGAGACTTTGCCAAAAGCTTTGAAAGAGGCCAAAATTAAGTTCAATGAAATTCAAGTTTACGAAACTACATTGACACCTGAAAAAATAAAAACACCGGTAGAAGCCATTTTATTCTTTAGCCCTTCTGGAATTGAAAGTTATTTAAAAGAGAATACTATTAAAAATGAAACTTGTTTTTGCATTGGAACAACAACTTCCAGCGCATTAGAAGGAATTACAAAAAATGTAATTGTTGCGCCTCAACCCACAATTGAGGATGTGATTGAAGAAGTAATAGCAGAATATAGATAAATTCTGTTCGTAAGATTAGCTTAGGAACAACACAAAATAATGAAAACGCTTTAAGACAATAAAATTATGATTAAGAACGACCTATTTTTAAGAGCACTAAAAGGAGAAACAGTACAACGTCCGCCAGTTTGGATGATGCGCCAGGCAGGAAGGTATTTGCCAGAATTTATTGCACTGCGTGATAAATACGATTTCTTTACTCGTTGTAGAACTCCAGAAATCGCTGCCGAAATTACCGTGCAACCTATTCGTAGAATAGCTCCAGATGCTGCTATTTTATTTTCAGATATTTTGGTTGTGCCTCAAGCAATGGGACTTGAAGTGATTATGAAAGAAAATTTTGGTCCTTTTGTACCAAATCCAATTCGTACGATTCAAGATGTAGAACGCGTTATCGTTCCGGATATTCAAGAAACGTTAGGATATGTAATGGATGCGATCAAATTGACTAAGGAAATGTTGAATGATGAGGTTCCATTGATCGGTTTTGCAGGTTCACCGTGGACTATTATGTGTTATGCGGTTGAAGGACAAGGTTCTAAAAGTTTTGATAAAGCAAAAGGATTTTGTTTTCAGTATCCAGAAGCAGCGCATGTTTTATTACAAAAAATCACCGATACCACTATTTTATACCTAAAAGAAAAAGTAAAAGCGGGAGTAAATGCCGTTCAAGTTTTTGACTCTTGGGGTGGAATGTTATCTCCTGTTGACTACCAAGAATTTTCATGGAAATACATCAACCAAATTGTTGAAGCTTTAGCTGATGACGCACCGGTGATTGTTTTCGGAAAAGGATGTTGGTTCGCTCTTGGCGAAATGGGAAAAAGTAGAGCTTCTGCATTAGGAGTAGACTGGACTTGTTCTCCAAGAAACGCACGTTATTTATCCGGTGGAAACATCACTTTACAAGGTAATTTTGATCCATCACGATTATTGTCTCCAATTCCAGTGATCAAGAAAATGGTACACGAAATGATTGACGAATTCGGTAAAGATAAATATATCGTGAACTTAGGTCACGGAATTTTACCAAATATTCCTGTTGATAACGCAAAAGCGTTTATCGATGCAGTAAAAGAATACAACCAGTAAATCCATTTATCCTACAAGGTTTTTTTTAACCTTGTAGGTATATTTGAATACTATTATTTATAAATCATACCTACAAGGTTTTGTAAACCTTGCAGGAAATTAAAAGTTGAAGTAAGTTAATTAAGTTTTCAATCCTGCAAGGTTTTTTTTAACCTTGTAGGTGTCTTTTGAATATTATTATTTATAAATCATACCTACAAGGTTTTGGAAACCTTGCAGGAAATTAAAATGGAAATAAGTTAAACAATTTGATTCTGCTTATGCATAATGATTTGAGTTTGAAATCCTGCAAGGTTTTTTTTAACCTTATAGGTGTCTTTTGAATACTATTATTTATAAATCATACCTACAAGGTTTTGTAAACCTTGCAGGAAATTAAAAGTTGTAGTAAGTTAATTAAGTTTTCAATCCTGCAAGGTTTTTTTTAACCTTGTAGGTATACTTGAATACTATCATTTATAAATCATACCTATAAGGTTTTGGAAACTTTGCAGGAAACTTAAAATAATGTGAATAGTGGAGCTAGAAGTTTTAGAAAAAGATAATTATTATCACATTTATAACAGAGGTATAAATGGGGGAATTATTTTTTTTAATGAAGAAAATAAAAATTTCTTTCTAAGACAATTGGGTAAGTATCTCGAGGACAAGATTTCAATATTTGGCTATTGTTTAATGGATAATCATTATCATTTGATAGTTAGATTAAATGATAATGGAAAAGAGGTAACGCAGGCTTTTTCTAATTTTTTTAATTCTTATGCTAAATCAATTAACAAAGAAAATGATAGGACAGGAAGTCTTTTTGAAAAACATTTCAAGAGAATTAGACTGGAAGATGAACAGTATTTAAAGCAATTAATTGTTTACGTACATTTAAACCCAAAGCATCATTTGGATTTAAAGTTTGAAGAGTATAAATACTCTTCATATCAATCCTTTTTATCTCAAAAAGAAACGAAATTAGAAAGAGAAGAGGTTTTGAATTTGTTTGGAGAAATAGAGAATTTCATTTTTTTTCACAATCAAAAAAATGATTTGTTGACTGAAAAATATACTTTTGAATAGATTCTGATTTTCTTTAAGTTTTTTAAAAGGTAACAAATCTAGAATATAAGAATGTTGGATATCCTACAAGGTTTTTTTTAACCTTGTAGGTATTTAAGAGAGGATTGAAGTTTGCAAATTATTCTAATAAGGTTCTAAAACATTGCATAAGAGTAAAATAGTGTAGAAATGCTAAACAAAGGATTAAGAGATAAGGAAAGCCAACGAATAGACAATGTACTAAAGACTTTGCTTTCTTTTGTTTTTGTACCAAAGTTTTGGAATCTTGATGACACGAGTCTTATGGATGAAAATTTAAAGGATTTCGGATTATCCACGCAGGTTTTGATTGACATGGATCAAAATGAATTAATCGAATTGTTGCGCAAATTGCATTTAGATTTTATTCAGCAAGAACAATTTGCCGATTTTTTAATTGCTTTTTCAAAAGACAATCCGTTTGAATTAACAGCAAAAGCAATTGCCATTTACGAGCAAGTTCAATCGGAGAGTAAAACCTTTTCGTTTGGAATTTTTAATAAAATAGCTTTGGCAAAAGCCAATTTGTAACCAATGATAATTACAGAAAACTTCTTACTTGATACCTTAAAACAAGTTGATGCCGTTCAACTGCATCAGTTTATGATTGAAAATAAAGAAAGACTGGAAGTTTTCTTTCCGGTTACGCTTTCGAGTAATGCAACACTTGAAAAGACAAAACAATACATTGAAATAAAAAATTGTGAAATTCAAGCGAGAACTAATTTCACTTTTGCTATTAGAGCAGCAGATACTGGAATGATCGTAGGTTTGATTATTATTAAAAAGATAGATTGGATAAACAGAGTGGGCGAATTAGCCTACTGTATTGGAGGTAATCTGGCAGGAAAACGATTGACAACTAAAGCGGTTCAAGTAATTTCTAATTACGCTTTTGAGGAATTAAACTTGAAAACACTTCAGATTATCGCGCATAAAACAAATTTAGGAAGTGTAAAAGTGGCTTTAAACAATGGTTTTATTTGGCAGAAAATATTAAAAAATGAGTTTACTCCAATCAATGAAACTCCATTAGACATGGAATTATACGAATTGACAAATGAAAAATAAATTTTACGCATACATACAAAACTTGCAAGATCAAATCGTAGCAGGTATAGAAGCAGTGGATGGTGAAGCTAAATTTAGAGAAGATGTTTGGGAACGACCAGAAGGCGGTGGAGGAAGAACTCGTGTAATAGAAAACGGAAAAGTTTTTGAAAAAGGCGGAGTTAATATTTCTGCGGTTCATGGAAAATTACCGGATAGTATGCAAAAACTTTTTAATGTAGGTGAAGCCGATTTTTTTGCTTGCGGATTAAGCTTAGTGATTCATCCTAAAAGTCCAATGGTACCAACAGTTCACGCAAACTGGCGCTATTTCGAAATGTACGATGATGCTGGAAATGTAATCAACAGTTGGTTTGGTGGCGGACAAGATCTTACGCCTTATTACTTATTTGAAGAAGATGCAACGCATTTTCATCAGACTTGTAAAACGGCTTGTGATAAACACAATCAAGATTTTTATCCAAAATATAAAAAGCAATGTGATGCTTATTTCTGGAATGCACACCGTTTTGAAGCGCGCGGAATTGGAGGCTTATTTTTTGATTACTGCAAAGAGACAGAGGAAATGAAAATGGAAAATTGGTTCCAATTTGTTTCAGAAGTGGGGAATAGTTTTCTAGAAGCTTATGTTCCAATTGTAGAAAAAAGAAAAAATTTGCCGTATTCAGCAACTCAGAAAACTTGGCAAGAAATTCGTCGTGGTCGTTATGTAGAGTTCAATTTAGTACACGATAAAGGCACTTTATTTGGTTTGAAAACCAACGGAAGAATCGAGAGTATCTTGATGAGTTTGCCACCGCAGGTGCAATGGGTTTACGATCATCATCCAGAACCAGGAAGCGAAGAAGAAAAATTAATACAAGTATTAGAAAATCCAAAAGAGTGGATAGCTCTGTAAGAGCGACATAACTATAGAAGAAAGTGATTTGAATTCAGGAAGCTCCATAGGAGCGTTATATTTATAATAATTGAATTTATAGTAATAATGGTAAATACATATTCGCAATTATATATTCAAATTGTATTTGCTGTCAAAGGCAGACAAAATTTGATCTCCAACAAATGGAAAGACGAGTTGTTTAAATATATAACAGGAATTGTTACTAATGAAGGTCAAAAGTTAATTGTTATTAATGGAATGCCCGACCATATTCATATTTTAATTGGATTAAAGCCTAACAAAGCTTTGTCTGATTTGGTTAGAGATATAAAAGCTAATTCATCACGATTTATTAACGAAAAAAAATGGATAAATGGTAAATTTGATTGGCAAACTGGGTTTGGAGCATTTTCATACAGCCATTCGCAATTAATTAACGTTATCAATTATATTCAAAATCAAGAACAACATCACAAGACAAAAACATTTAAAGAAGAATATATTGATTTTTTAAAAGCATTTGAAATAGAATACAGAGACGAATATATTTTTAAATAATAAAAAATTACTGAAAAGATGCCGCTCCTATGGAGCTCATAAGAAACACCAATATAACTATAAATATATCGCTCCTATGGAGCTAAATCATAAATAATTATGTTCCCATTACAAAGAGGTAGAAGATTACGCGTCAACGAATCCATTCGTTCTTTAGTGCGCGAAACCACATTAAGTCCAAGCGATTTTATGTTTCCAATGTTCATCGCAGAAGGTGAAAATTACAAAGTAGAAATTTCGTCAATGCCTGGAATTTTTCGTCGTTCCGTAGATTTAACTGTGTTAGAAGTTAAAGAATTATTCGATTTAGGAATTCGTGCGGTAAACATCTACGTAAAAGTGGATGAAAGCTTAAAAGACAATACTGGTAAAGAAGCATGGAATCCGGATGGATTAATGCAACGTGCCATCAAAGAAATTAAAGCCGCTTGTCCGGAAATGATTGTGATGCCCGATGTGGCATTAGATCCCTATTCTATTTATGGACATGATGGAATCATTGCCAATGGTGATATTGAAAATGACTCCACTAATGAAGCATTAGTAAAAATGGCTGTTTCTCATGCACAAGCTGGAGCTGATTTTGTGGCTCCATCAGATATGATGGACGGACGTGTATTGCGTTTGCGTCAAGGATTGGATGCTGCAGGATTTCAAAATGTAGGTATTATGAGTTATTCCGCTAAATATGCTTCGGCTTTTTACGGACCATTTAGAGACGCTTTAGACAGTGCGCCACGAGAATCTGACGTAGTTGTTCCAAAAGATAAAAAAACGTATCAAATGGACTATTCAAACCGTTTAGAAGCGATAAAAGAAGCTCTGTGGGACGTTGAGGAAGGTGCTGATATGGTTATGGTAAAACCAGGAATTGCTTATTTAGATATCGTGAGAGAAGTTAAGAATGCCGTAAATGTACCAGTTACTGTTTTTCATGTTTCGGGTGAATATGCGATGATCAAAGCAGCAGCTGAAAGAGGTTGGTTGGATCATGACAAAATTATGATGGAGCAATTAATGTGTATTAAAAGAGCTGGAGCAAGTTTAATTTCGACTTATTTTGCTAAAGAAGCTGCTATACTTTTAAAAAAGGAATAAGGTCAAAGATTTCAAATTAAGGTATTTGTGAATATTTTTAGTATATTTGATATAGAGTCAAATACAGCCAATC
The DNA here is from genome assembly GCF_017948675.1 of Flavobacterium flabelliforme. Taxonomy (GTDB): domain Bacteria; phylum Bacteroidota; class Bacteroidia; order Flavobacteriales; family Flavobacteriaceae; genus Flavobacterium; species Flavobacterium pygoscelis. Next base: position 1,070,368 of record NZ_JAGFBU010000001.1, on the reverse strand, counting down.
TTTTATTGATTGGTACCTACTTGAATTTTAAATAACTGTAATTAAATAAATCATTATGAAAAATACCTTATTGTTATTTGCTGTTTTAGCTTTCGCCTCTTGCAAAAAAGAAGAAGAAAAAAAAGAACCTTTGTATCCCGTTAAAACCGAAGAAGTTGTTCAAACTCCAGAGGATTTAGGAGCAGAAATTTTTAAAGGAAAAGGGAATTGCGTTACTTGTCATTTAATGGATAAGAAATTAGTTGGACCAAGTCTTAAAGATATAGCACAGATTTACAAAGATAAAAATGCAAATATGGTAACCTTTTTAAAAGGAGAAGGAGAGCCAATTGTAGATCCTAGTCAATACGAAGTGATGAAAGCTAATTTTACCATTACAAAAGCGATGTCTGATGAAGAATTAGCTGGACTGGAAGCTTATGTGTATTCAAGTTTAAAGTAATTTTAGTTGCTAATAAAAATTTAGAAATAAAAGCAAACCACAAGAACTAGAAATTCTTGTGGTTTTTTTTGTTTTCTTTACAATCAATCTTTCTGTTTTAGAAGTTTTTTAAAACTATTCTAACCATTGAGTTCTAAATTACTTTTTATAATGAAGCCATTCCAAATTATATTTTTCATTAGTTTTTTTTTTCTGTTCTTTTTACAAAACCTATGGGCAAGAAGAATCTTTAAACTTAGAAGTGGAAAATGAAATCGAAAAAATAAGTCAATTTCACGCAGATATTGTAGTTCAAGAAAATGGGAATTTAATAGTAACTGAGACCATAAAGGTAGTTGCTGCAAACCTGCAGGTTGATCATGGTATATTTAGAGAACTTCCTATGAAGAACTACTCCTCTAAAGTTTCTAGAAATAATTTTTATACAGTTATAAATATCTCCAAAAATGGTTCAAAAGAGCCTTTTCATACCCTTGTAAATGATGAAAAATTCATTATTTATATAGGTGATAAGGATGTTTCACTAAAGGAAGGAATATATACCTACACAATAACGTATGCGGTAGAGGCACAAATTCATTCCTATACTGATTTTGATGAGGTTTATTGGAATGTTACTGGAAACTTTTGGCATTTTAGCATAAGTGCTATTTCTGCAACAGTAATTTTGCCTAAAACTGCTACTGTTCTTCAAACGCATTGTTATACAGGAATTCTTGGTTCTACCGATAGTGATTGTAATTCAGAGATAAAGAATAACTCGGTTTATTTTAAATCTAAAGACTTAAAAGAGGGAGAAGGTTTTACTATTGCAGTTGGATTTCCAAAAGGAATTGTTCATCAATCCGCATTTTTGCCGCATTTTAAAATGGAAGAGTTTTTATCGCCACAAAAAATAGCTACAGGCCTATTTGCTGTTGTAATTTGTTTCTTGTTTTATTATTTTTCTTGGAAAACCTATGGTCAAGACGCTTTATATACTGATAAGAATGAAGAAATTGATTTGAAGAGCAAATATTCTGCTACAATTTTACAATACATTAAAGAAAGATCCTCAAATAGTACAACGCTTTTAACAACAATAATTAGTCTTTCTATCAAAGGAGCAATTCAAATTCAGACTAATGGAAAAGAAAACTGGCAAGATGGATTTGAATATTTTTTAAAGAAAAAAACAGCCTTAGCTGCTATCACACCAGAGGAAAATAGTGTTCTCGAAAATATTTTTATAGAAAATGAGACTTTCGTTATAAATTCTAAAAGTTATTTGACTTTTGAAGTTGCGGAAAAAGAGTTGGAAGAGTCATTAAAGAGCCAAATTAATTTAAAGAATTACTTTCAATTTAACGGAGAACAAATTGTATTGGGTTTTATCATTACAACAATCACTCTTTTTGGATATTGTTATTATGTAAAGAATACAATTTTGGGTTGGCCAATTTTTGGATTTATTTGTTTGGTTTTAAGTTTTATATCTATAAAGGAATTTCTAAAATTAATAACAAAAAAGGAATTTAGAACTGCTTTAGTTGTTGCTTTTTTTGCTATTTTTCCAACCGTATTTTGCTATGCCTCATTCTTTGCTTACAATGTAGACAAAGATTATTCAATTTTAAACGCCTTGGTTCTTTTTTTGATCATAACGGGTTTTAGTATTTATTTACGTTTAATTACTAGGTACACCCCTTGGGGAATTAAAATGCAACATGAGACAGAAAATTTAAAAAATGAACTTTTAAATTTCGACGTAACTTCAACTTTAGACGTTATAAATAGTTATGAAGAAAACCTTCCTTATGCATTTGCTTTAGGGATACAAGAAGAATGGAATCAAAAATTTAATCTCGTTCTAAAAGAATTAAAATACAATTGTAATTGGTTAAAGAATTCAAATGCTAATGGCATGTATTCTACCAGTTTATTAGTTAATTTTCATCACACTTATAATGCAACAGCTACAAGTTCAAGCAGTGGAAGTTCTGGAGGTGGAAGTTCTGGCGGCGGAGGCGGAGGCGGCGGAGGCGGTGGATGGTAAGAATGTTGTAATGTATTAATATTGTTTTTTTATGAATCAAACCACCTATATAAAAACTCCGTTGGGAATTGCAGAAATAATAGGAGATGAAAATGGAGTTTCCTCTATTTCTGTTCAAGATCAAGGAACGATTTCAGTTACGATTCCAACTGAATTGCAAAATGCTGTAAATCAATTAAACGAATATTTTGAGGGAATTAGAACTGATTTTGATTTTAAATTAAATCCAAAAGGAACCGATTTTCAACAAAAAGTCTGGAAAGGATTATTGCAGATTCCTTATGGTATAACGAGAAGCTATTTAGAACAGTCAAAAATTTTGGGTGATGTTAAAGCTATTCGCGCTGTGGCTTCTGCCAATGGAAAAAATCCGCTTTGGATTGTCGTTCCCTGTCACCGAGTTATTGGATCAGATGGTTCCTTAACGGGATATGCCGGTGGTTTGTGGCGCAAAAAATGGTTGTTAGAACACGAAAACCCAACTAATCAACAAAGCCTTTTCGATCAAATGTAATATTTTATTCACTTATCAGTATTTTTACTTGTTTTAGTTTATGAAAATTTGTGTAATTTGTGGTCAAATATGAAAAGATGATTGAAAAAATAAACCTCAATAATATTCTATTTCTTGACATCGAAACGGTTCCCGAAGCCGAAGATTTTAATGGTTTGGATTTTGAAATGAAAGAGCTGTGGGAACAGAAAACGCAATACCAGAGAAAAGATGAGTTTACAGCCGAAGATTTTTATAACCGAGCTGGAATTTGGGCTGAGTTTGGTAAAATTGTTTGTATTTCGGTGGGTTATTTTACCATCAAAGGAGATATTCGTAATTTTAGAGTGACTTCTTTCTTTGGTGATGAAAAGAAATTATTATTAGATTTTAACAATTTACTTAACAATCACTTCAATCAACCCCAACACGTTTTATGCGGTCATAATGCCAAAGAGTTTGATATTCCTTTTTTGGCACGTCGCATGATCATCAATCAAATTGCCATTCCGAGTAAACTGAATCTATTTGGGAAAAAACCTTGGGAAATTCCACATTTAGACACCTTAGAATTGTGGAAATTTGGTGATTATAAACATTATACTTCCCTTAAATTGCTAACTAAAATTCTAGGAATTCCATCTCCAAAAGGGGATATCGATGGGAGTCAAGTAGGTCATGTTTTCTATGTGGATAAAGATATTGATAGAATTGTAACCTATTGCGAAAAAGACACTATTGCGGTAGCACAAGTTTTCTTAAGATTACGACGCGAGGATTTGCTTATCGACGAAGAAATTATTCATGTTTAAAAGCTATGCAGCCAATTGTTATTGATTGATTACATTTACAAAAATTATAGATTATGGTATTAAGTAGATTTTGGTTGGTTATATTTATTTCATCAATTATTTTTGTTGTTTTTAGTTTATTTATCGGAAATACTTATACTATTGATTATGTTTTGAATGGCAAAAAAGATGATCCAATTCTAGTGTCGGAAAAGTACATAGAACAACTTCCTGCTTTCATCAAAGACAGTATCATGAAGGCTCCAGATCAAACCTTGATCGTAGATGTCGATACGAACAACGCAGATACCACTTATGTTTTTAAAAATAAAACCGTAAAAATTTATAGCGGCGTTCAGAAATCCGATGGATTATTGCCTACGTGTAAAAGTACTTTACTCGATTTAATTATTCCATTGATTGCTTATTTAGCGTTTTTCTGCGGATTGATGGAACTATTAATTATTTCTGGTGCCTCCGGAAAATTAGCCAAAGCTTTGAGTCCCGTTTTTGTAAAAGTATTTCCGAGTATTCCTAAAAATCACCCTTCAATATCGTATATGACGCTGAACTTTGCTGCCAATTTCTTAGGCTTAGATTCTGCTGCAACTCCATTTGGATTAAAGGCAATGGAAAGTTTGCAAGAGATAAACCCTGATAAAGACAAAGCGAGTGATGCCCAAATTATGTTCATGTGTTTGCATGCCTCTGGACTTACTTTGATAGCAACTTCAATTATTGGATACCGTGCTGCTGCAAATGCTAGTAATCCTGCTGATGTTATGTTACCTTGTATTATTACTTCTTTTATTGGTACAATTGCTGCTTTTTTACTGGTAGGAATTAAGCAAAAAATCAATTTCAAAAGTGCTTCTTTGGTTGCGGTTTTAATGGCTTTGATCGCTGGAATCGTTGGTTTATTAATGTATGTAAGCCACTTAGATTTAGTTGGAAAAAATTATTTCACTTCTAATCTTTCCGCTTTAATTTTAGTGGGTATTATTGCTTTTACTTTAATTTTTTCATTTATCAATGAGAAAAAGTTTGCTGAAGCAGACACTACGGTTTATGACGCTTTTGTAGTAGGAGCTAATAATGGTGTGAAAACTGGAGTTACTATTTTTCCTTATGTTTTAGGGATGTTAGTTGCTATTTCGTTATTTAGAAATAGTGGTTTGTTTGAAATTATTAGTGATGGTATTGCTTTTTTCTTTTCGAATATGGGAGTAAATAAGCAGATTACAGATGCTTTGCCAGTTGCTCTATTGCGTCCGTTTAGTTCTGCTGGTTCAAGAGGATTTTTGATCGATTCTATGAATACATTTGGAGCAGATTCCTTAACAGCTAGGTTAAGTAGTATTTTTCAGTGTAGTGCCGAAAGTACCTTTTATGTAATTGCAGTCTATTTTGGTTCCGTAAACATCAAAAATACACGTTATGCTTTAGGAACAATGCTTCTTGTAGATGTGATTTGTGTGATTACTGCCATTTTTGTAGCTACTTGGTTTTTTTAAAATCTTAATATGCGATTGTTTAGTAAACTGATAGCTCATTTTGTTGGTAATAGCTTTAAATGGATTTATTATAGGGGTAGTAAATCTATGGATGAGGTGATCAAAGATGATAATTCTACCTTAGGCTTTATAGTTATCATTATTTTGATCTTTATAACACTTAGCTTAAAAAATTAAGTTAACTTTAAATTATTGATATAAAAAAAGAGTCGGAATTTCTAATAAAGAAATTCCGACTCTTTTAATTTTAATGAGTTTTATTTAATCGATAATCATTTCCGGAATTTCACCTTCAATAATTAATTCTGCTTCAGTAGAAGCTATGATATGTTCTACAGAAACACCTGGCGCACGTTCTAAGAGCTTAAATCCTTTTGGAGTAACTTCTAGAACTGCTAACTCAGTTACTACTTTTTTAACGCAACCTACGCCGGTTAATGGCAAAGTACATCTTTTAAGTATTTTTGATTCGCCCGCTTTATTTACGTGCATCATAGCTACAATGATATTTTCGGCAGAAGCTACTAAATCCATTGCGCCACCCATTCCTTTTACCATTTTCCCTGGGATTTTCCAGTTGGCTATATCTCCATTTTCAGCTACTTCCATAGCACCAAGAATAGTTAAATCTACTTTTTGGCTGCGAATCATTCCAAAACTAAAAGCGGAATCAAAAAAACTTGCTCCAGGCAAAGTGGTGATCGTTTGTTTCCCAGCATTGATAATGTCAGCATCTTCTTCGCCTTCAAAAGGGAATGGTCCCATTCCTAAAACACCATTTTCACTTTGAAACTCAACGTTTATTCCTTCAGGAACATAATTAGCTACAAGCGTAGGAATTCCGATTCCTAAGTTCACGTAATAACGATCTTTAACTTCTTTTGCTATTCTTTTTGCAATATCTATTTTATCTAAAGCCATGTTTTTGATGTGTAATTAGTGAATTTGAAAATTAGATAATTGATTTTTATTATCTAATTCACTCCTTTTCTTATTTTCTAATTCTTACGGTACGTTGCTCAATTCTTTTTTCGAATTTTTCTCCTTTAAAGATGCGTTGAACTAAGATTCCAGGAATGTGTATTTCATTAGGATCTAATGAACCAACCGGTAATAATTCTTCTACTTCGGCAATAGTAATCTTACCCGCACCAGCCATACAAGAATTAAAATTTCTAGCTGTTCCTTTAAAAATAAGATTTCCAGCTTCGTCACCTTTCCAAGCTTTTACAATAGCAAAATCAGCTTTGAAAGCCATTTCCATTACGTGCATTTTTCCGTTGAATTCGCGTGTTTCTTTCCCTTCGGCTACTTCTGTTCCAAAACCTGCAGGAGTAAAAAAAGCGGGGATTCCAGCTTGGGCAGCACGACATTTTTCGGCTAAGGTTCCTTGTGGAGTTAATTCGACATCCAATTCTCCAGAAAGCATCTGACGTTCAAACTCAGCATTTTCTCCTACATATGAAGAAATCATCTTTTTTATTTGACGCTTGTGCAAAAGCAATCCAAGTCCAAAATCATCAACACCTGCATTGTTTGAAATACACGTTAACTCGCTTGTTTCTTTTTTTACTAATTCAGCGATACTATTTTCTGGAATACCACACAATCCGAAACCGCCTAACATTATAGTCATTCCGTTTTCAATTCCTTGAAGTGCTTCCTGAACGTTATTTACTTTTTTATTGATCATAAGATAAATTGCTATATATTTTGTTCTAATTAAAAATAAGCTACTTGCTTTTAGCTAAAACGTTATAATTCAAATTCGTTAGTATCGTGTTCAACATCAGTTGAATCTACTTCTTTTTTAGCGGTATAGCAATCTACTTTAATAGATAGATTTGCTGGTCTTTCAAAAGCTGCTTTAGAAACTTTTAGCTCAGGGTCAGCATAACACAATTTCATAAAATAGCCCCAAACGGGTAATGCTGCTGTTGCACCTTGTCCGTAAGTGATGCTTTTAAAACGGGCAGAACGATCTTCACAACCTACCCAAACTCCTGTTACTAGATTGGGTACCATTCCCATAAACCAACCATCAGATTGATTTTGCGTGGTTCCTGTTTTCCCGGCAATAGGGTTTTTAAATTGGTAAGGATATCCTGTCCAACGATTGTCACCACTTCCGCCACCAGTAGTACGCAAGCGATCTCCAGAGCCACCTTCTGTAACACCTTCTAATAATTTGATAACTGCATAAGCAATATCTTTATTTAAAACATCATGTGATTCTGGTATTGGCTCGTAGATGATAACGCCACTTTTATCCTCAATTTTAGATATAAATTGTGGTTTCATATACACTCCTTGATTAGCAAAAGTACTGTATGCAGCAACCATATCTTCAACTGTTATCTCAACGGCTCCAAGCGCAATGGATGGTTGTAAAGGTATTTCAGATTTTACTCCTAATTTGTGTGTCAAATCTACAACTGCTTCTGGACCTACTTTGTCCATTAATTTGGCTGATACTGTATTGATAGAGTTGGCCAAACCTCTTTTTAAAGTTACCATTCCGCGGTACCTGTTGTCTGAATTTCTTGGTTCCCAATCCTCAGTGACATGATGGCGTCCTTTGCGAATAATAAATGGACCATCAATGATTGAGTCGCAAGGGGACATGTTCAATTGTTCAATTGCAGTAGCGTAAACAAAGGGTTTAAAAGTAGAACCTACTTGTCTTGCCCCTTGACCTACGTGATCGTATTGAAAATATTTATAATTAATACCACCCACCCAAGCTTTTATATTACCAGTTTGAGGTTCCATTGCCATTAGTCCAGATTGAAGAAAATGTTTGTAATAACGAATAGAATCTAATGGTGTCATTATTGTATCTCTTTCCCCTTTCCAAGAAAAGACCGTCATTTTCGTTTTTTCACTAAAAGATTTTATTATTTCTTCCTCGCTTTTATCCATAGACTTCATTACTGCCCATCTATTGGATGATTTCATGGCTTGATTTAGTATTTTTTGTGTCTCTGCAGCAGAGATATTAACAAAAGGAGCGTTTTTGTTATCCTTTGATTGTTTAAAAAATTCTTGTTGTAGGTTTGCCATATGCGCAGAGACAGCTTCTTCTGCATGCAATTGCATTCTAGAATCTATTGTAGTATATATTTTTAATCCATCTTTGTAGATGTCATAGTCAGAACCATCTGATTTTTTATTCTTTTCGGTCCATTTCTTCATATAATCTCTTAGATATTCTCTAAAATAAGTAGCGGTCCCTTCTTTATGTGTTTCTAATTTAAAGTTTAATTTAATGGGTAAACTTTGTAATTTTTCTTTTTGAGCTTCAGTAATGATATCTCCTTTTTCCATTTGCAAAAGCACCACGTTTCTACGATTTTTTACACCTTGTGGATTGCGTATTGGGTTATAAAGACCAGAATTTTTAAACATTCCCACCAATATAGCCGATTCGTCAATTGTTAAGTCTTTAGGCTCTTTTGAAAAATAGGTTTTGGCTGCGGAGCTAACACCTACTGAATTGTTTCCAAAATCATATACGTTACAATACATGGCAATAATTTCATTTTTTGTGTATTGTCTCTCTAATCGGATGGCAATAATCCACTCTTTTATTTTTTGGACAATTCTAAAAGGTAAAAATTTAGAACCTTCTCCATGAAACAATTGTTTGGCAAGTTGTTGAGTCAATGTACTCGCTCCACCGCTTGTTCCTAAACTAGAAATAGCTCTCAAAGTTCCTCTTCCGTCAATTCCGGAATGGTCATAAAAACGAGCATCTTCAGTTGCTACTAGAGCTTGAACTAGGTTTTTAGGGAGGTCAGAATATTTTAACTGGGATCTGTTTTTTTGAAAATATTTACCAATTACTACGCCATCGGATGAGATTATCTCGGTGGCCAAATTAGAGTCTGGATTTTCTAAATCTTCAAAGGAAGGCATCGATCCAAAAATTCCCCAAGAAGCAAATAAGAAAAACAAAGCGACGCTTCCTAATCCTATTAAAAATATTTTCCAAAATTGCTTTTGATAATACGCAATGTCTTTTACATTACCTTTTGCTGAGTTGCTGCTTTTTTTGATAGCCATAATACTATATTATTCTTTTTTTTCAATTCTAAAACCAACTTCTGTAATTCCATCTAAATCCTTAACACCTGGAACTTTTCCGTTCTCTCTAACCGCTTGTTTGATGTGTACTTTGTATTTGGAACGAAACCTTACGTTTTCTTTATAAAAAAGTTTACTTTCTTTAATATCCGAAAAACCGTTGCCCAATAATGTTCCGTCAGGATCAGCCATTTGGTATTCTAAAGTATCTACTTTTGTAAAACCATTGGGTAATTCTAGAGATACAATTAGAAATAAATTGTTGAACTTATAGTCATTGTTTGCTCTTAAATTAACAAATAAATTATATCTTTTTGTTGAATCTAATTCTGGTAAATTAAAAGTTACAATACTGTCCTTATCCCATGCATTTCCAACAGATTTGTATTCATCATAGACTCTTTTTTTATCACATGAAAAAAGAAGAATGGAACCCAAAAGAATTAAAGCGCTATTTTTTATCCACATTTTTAGTAATAATTATAGGTTTTCTTGGCTCTGCTGGTTTTTTTTCTGCAGAAGCAGGAGCAGGTCGGTTATTGTTTGCGGGTTTATTATTGTTTGGTTTTGTATTGTTTGCCGGTTTTTTGTTATTAGCTACAATAGTATTTTCACCTACAACTTTGCGTTTTTTATTGGGTTTTTTCTTTGCTTTAGGTTGGTCAAAACGCGTTAAACTTTCTTGGCCCATAGCATTGTTGAAATTTTTCTCCACCTCAACAACTATTTCAATTGCAAAATCCTCTAATGAAGAAACTTTATTTTTTAATTTGTTTTCAGCAACTATTTCTTTGACTTGGTCTATTTTTAAAACATGCCAATTAGCAAAATTATTAGTGTAAGCAAACCACATTAAACCCTTGAAAATATCTTGTTTTTGACAAATAGCATCGCCTTTTTCTGTAACAAGTCTAGTTTCAAAATCTGGAAAATCTTTCAATGCGTCCATATAAGTGTCTAACTCATAATTTAAACAACATTTTAATTTTCCGCATTGGCCCGCTAATTTTTGTGGGTTTAACGATAATTGTTGGTAACGCGCTGCAGAGGTATTTACACTTCTAAAATCGGTTAACCAAGTAGAGCAACACAATTCTCTTCCACAAGAGCCAATTCCTCCTAAACGAGCTGCTTCCTGACGAAAACCTACTTGTTTCATTTCTATTCTAGTGCTGAATTCTTTAGCAAAATCTTTAATTAATGCTCTAAAATCAATTCGATCATTTGCGGTGTAGTAAAAAGTAGCTTTTGATCCATCTCCTTGAAATTCAATATCTGAGATTTTCATTTCTAATTTTTGAGCAATCGCCAATTCACGAGCTCTCACCTTCATCGGTTCTTCTTTATCACGCGCAACGGACCAAATGTCAATGTCTTTCTGTGATGCTTTTCTGTATATTTTAGGAACATCATTACTTAAATGATTAACTCCTTTTTTCTTCATTTGAATTTTTACTAATTCGCCTGTCAAGGTTACAATTCCTATGTCATGTCCTGGCGAAGCAACTGTGGCAACAATATCGCCAATACTCAACGTTAATTTCTCTGTATTGCGATAAAACTCTTTTCTTCCATTTTTAAAACGTACTTCAACACAGTCAAAAGGAGCCTCTCCGTTAGGTAAACTCATATTAGAAAGCCAATCGAAAACAGTTAATTTGTTGCAGCTGTCGGTGCCGCAAGTCCCATTATTTTTACAACCCTTTGGTGCACCACCATCAGAAGTTGAACAACTTGTACATGCCATAATTTTATATATAGTGTTGTGACTGGCACAACTTAAGTTCTTAAAACGATTAATGTGTAAAGATAGTATTTTTTGATTAAAAGTGGAATCACTTATTTTGATGACTCTATTTGTTGCATATAATTTTTCAAGTGCAATCTTAAACCACTATTTAAAAAGTATTTACATTTTTGATTTGTTAATCAACAGCACTTTTAACAATCCATAAATACCCAAATTATATTATTTTTCGTTCATTTTCTTTTTTTTAACAAACTAATTCCTAATTTTGTTTTCTAAATAAATTCTTAATAATTTTATTTAACACAACAAATATCAATTAATTAGGCTTTATACTGATTATAGGTATTTCTTACAATTCATATTTTAAAAAGTGTAGTCCAGAAAACACAGAAAAAACGGGGAGTAACTGAAAATCCAAAAGAGTAAGAATCAAATAAATTTTATGAAACTTAAAAATGTGGTTTTACTAGTTTTGGTATTGTTCAGTTTTAACAATTTTGCCCAATCCAATAAAGATTTAAAAGATATTAAATATCGCAGAAGTTCTTTGCATACTATTTTAATAGAATCTGAGAATTTTCCAAAAAAAGAAGCAGTTATAAAAGCATATTACAGCGCACCATTTCCTGATAAATATGACAATCATAATATTGGAGAGAAATCTTTTGATCCTAAAAAATTTGGTGCTGCAAAAGACGATGCCTCTGAGAAAGAAATGATGGATGTAGTTGCAAATTATTTAAAAACGAATAAAATTGCGAATAAAATGGTTGCCAAATGGTTTAACAGAAAAGCCAATGGTACTTTTGATATCGATTTAATTAGCGAAAGAGGACTTCTTAGTGCTTCATTTACAGATGTTAAAACGGCAGCTGCTTCGGCTGAGGGGAAAGCATTATTGCAAACTGCAGGTTTAGAATTACTTAATAACACATTTGTTGTAGTTTCAAAAATGAAATTTTACGAAAATGAACCAGTAGCTAGAGCCGCAAAAGTTGCTGCTTATGCAGCTGCAGATAAAATTAGCGTTGCTATGTTGCGTAACAAAGCAGTTGCTGTTGCAGATAAAGCGTATGATGTTGCAAAAGAAGGATATTCGGTTTGGACTACTTCTTTTTTATATAAATTAAAATGGGACGATGTTACGAGTAATACTTTTTATCAAGATTATTGGTTAAGTGATGCTAAAGAACCAAACGCTGCAGCAAAAAAGAAAAATTTTGATACTACAGACTTGTTTCAATTAGAGTTTATCGGTTCCGAAAGTGCCACAAGTTTAGTTACTTTTTCTCTTTCAGAAAAAAGAACTGAAAATCAAATTATTGATTTAGCAGTGACGAGAAACGTTGATAATGTTTATGCCAAATTACAGAAGAAATATGATGTTTTTAAAACTAAAGTTCCGTTGTATGCTGCTAGTCCTTTAAGTGCAAAAATAGGAATGAAAGAAGGATTAGAAGGTGGTGAAAAATTTGAGGTGCTTGAAGCTAATATGGATCCTAAAACGGGAATTATTGAGTACAAAAAGAAAGGTACTATAAAAGTTGATAAAAATAATATTTGGGATAATAGATATAATGCTGGTCTTTTAGACGAAGACAACAAAGGGGCTAAAAAAGAATTAGAAGCTACTTTGTTTGAAGGAGGAGGAAAATTCTACTCTGGAATGCTAATCAGACAAATTAATTAAGTTTTATTAAAAATCAGAATTCAAATAGAACTGTTTAAAGGTTTTCAAACAGTTCTATTTGATTTTTTCAATTATGTTAATTTTAAATCATTTCTAATGAAAAATATCAAATTTATTATCACTCTATTTTTAGTAGTTTCCTTTTCTACTTTAAGTGTAGCGCAACAAAGAAAAGCAGATAAAGATACTGCTGCTTGGAGATACGAAATTGAAGCTGTGCAAACTGGCGTTCAAGGTACTTATCTAATTAAAGTTTGGTCGTATTCTAAAAAACCAGATGTTGCTATTGACCAAGCGAAAAAAAATGCAATTCATGGAATCATTTTTAAAGGTTTTACCGGAATTTCAGGTGTTCCAGGACAAAGCCCTTTGGCGAATAGTTTGAATTTAGAAGATGAAAAAGCAGATTTCTTTAAACCGTTTTTCAAAGATGGTGGGGATTATATGAAATATGTTTCTCTATCAAATGATGGTGCTGTTGCTGCTGAAGACAGAATGAAAATGGGTAAAGAATATAAAATTGGAGTAATTGTAGCGGTAAATATTACGAATCTGAGAAAAGATTTAGAGAAAGCCGGTGTTATTAAATCACTATCTAGTGGATTTTAGTTTGAAAATTAATACCCTTTAATAAAGCAATCTATATTTTATAATAATGACAATCGTATAATGATGAAAAAAATACTTTTAATTACAATAATATTTTTAAACGCAGTACTAACTGTGAACGCACAAGCAAAAAAACCAACAATTATGGTGGTTCCTAGCGATGTTTGGTGTAATCAAAGAGGATATATGCTCGATTTTGATAATCAAGGAACTTATGTACAAGTACCAGATTACAAGAGAGCATTACAAGAAAATGCCGCATTACTTATTGTAATAAGTAAAATCAATGAGTTGATGGCGTCGAGAGGATTTCCTTTAAAAAACTTAGAATCAGTTTTAAAATCTTTAGACGGAGAAGCGGCTGAAGACGCAATGCTTACCAGTAAAAAAACAGGTTCAAATATTGTTGAAAGCCCAATTGATAAATTAAAAAAAGTTGCAAAAGCGGATATCGTAATGCAGATATTTTGGAATGTAAATCAAATGGGACCAAAACAGTCGGTAACATTTAATATTCAAGGATTAGATTCTTACACAGACAAACAAGTTGCTGGAGCATCTGGTACGGGACAAGAATTAATAGGTTCTACGTTGCCAGTAATGTTAGAGACAGCTGTGTTGTCACACATTGATAATTTCAACGTGCAATTAATGAGTCATTTTGATGATTTATTTGCCAATGGTAGAGAAATATCTTTGAGAATTAAAAAGTTTGATGCTTTTCCAAATGACTTTGAAACGGAATATGCAGGAGAAGAATTGGGAACGCAAATAGAAAATTGGGTTCAAAAAAATACCGTAAAAGGACGTTTTAGCACGACAGATGCTACTGAAAATATGATGTTATTTGAGCAAGTTCGAATTCCACTTTTTGATGCAAGTGGTAAAGCTATCGATGCTAGAGCTTGGGCTAAAGGACTTCAAAAGCACTTAAAAGATACGTACAAAATTGAGGCTAAATTAATGACTAAAGGTCTAGGACAAGCTTCTATTGTAGTAGGAGAGAAATAAATTATAAAATCAATACGATGAAAAAAATAATCTCAACTGTATTCTTGTTTTGTGTTGCATTTGTAAATGCGCAAAGCAATCAATCAGACGCTGCTTCATTAATTGAGCTTACGCCTTACGTTTCTGACCAAGTGGAAGGAATAACAGAAATAGCTAGAAATAATTTAGAAAACAAACTCTCACAAATTGTTACTGCCAATGGTATGGGCGTTAGTGGTGGTGATTCTAGATTTATTATTACAGCCAATATTGTAGTTCTGTCTAAAAATATTACACCCACTGCACCGCCGATGCAAGCTTATACCCTAGAAGTGAATCTTTACATTGGTGACGGTATGGAAGGAATTAAGTTTTCTTCTCATTCTGTGACATTAAAAGGAGTTGGCGAAAATGAAACCAAAGCTTACATGGCTGCATTGCGAAACTTAAAAACAAATGATCCGCAGTATCAGACTTTTGTAAATAAAGGCAAGTTAAAAATTGTTGAATTTTACAATAAAAAATGCGATGCTATTATTGCTGAAGCAAAAGCTTATGCTATGAAAGGGCAATATGACGCAGGTTTATACAAATTATCTTCAATTCCTGTTGCTTGCAAAGAGTGTTATAACAAAGCAGTTCCAATTACAAAAGTGATTTACAAACAGCAAATTGATAAAGAATGTAAAAGCTATTTAGCTAATGCAAAAACAAGCTGGGTAGGAAATCAAGACCAATATGGCGCTACAAATGCGAGTGAATATTTAGCGATGATTGATCCAAATGCAAGTTGTTACAAAGAAGCACAAGCTTTTTCAAATCAAATTGCAGCAAAAATTCTTTCGGATGAAAAAAGAGAATGGAATTTTAGAATGAAAGTTTACCAAGATGATGTTGCCTCAGAAAAAGCAGCTTTGAAAGCGGCTAGAGATATTTCGTTAGCGTATGCTAAATCTGAAAATGTATATTACACGGTTGTGGGTTGGTGGTAATAGCTATCCAGTAATTTTTAAATAAAAACAGCTGTAAGAGTTATTCTTACAGCTGTTTTTTATTTAATTTCATTTTATAAATTCTTTTCAAAAAGAAGTAGGACTAAGTTTCTTTAACCGAAATAATTTTCACCGGACATGCTTTCGCAGCCAGTTCACAACTTTCAACAATGGTGTGATCAGCTGATTTTAAAGTGTAAAAACCTTTGGCATTTACGGAGTGAATCAACACTGATTTGCCGTCTTTCTTAGACATCTGAAAATGCGCTGGATCCATTTCTACACAGTAATTACACCCAATACATTTGTCTCTTTGTAACGTTATGATAACCATTAGGCTTCTACAATTTTATATAATTTGTCGGACATTCTGATTCGGAACGGCAACTTTAAAGTACAATCGTCTCCTTTTGTTGCTTTTTGTGCAGCAGTGTTATTTACTTGCATTTCTTCGATAATCATTTCTTGTGCGCCGGTACTTGGCCCTGTCACTAGAATTTTATCGCCAACTTTTATATCGTAAGCCTCAATTTCAAATTGTCCAACCGCTGCTTTTGGGAAATAATGCGTTCCTTTTCCAACATATACTTTCTTCTGAGTCGCCAAAGATCCCGAAACATCGCTCCATTCGCCTAATTCTTGTCCGAGATAATATCCTGACCAAAACCCTCGATTATAAACAGTGTTCAACGCTTCCATCCAAACTGCCACTTTTTCTTTTGTAAATTTGCCTTCATAATAACTGTCTATCGCTTCACGGTAGGTTTTTATTACGGTTGCCACATATTCTGGAGCACGACCGCGACCTTCAATTTTTAAAACTTGAATGCCAGAATCAATTACTTGATCCAAGAAATCAATGGTACATAAATCTTTTGGAGACATCATGTATTCGTTATCGAGTTCAATCTCAAAACCCGTTTCTTGATCGATAACCGTGTATTTTTTGCGGCAATTTTGCTTGCAAGCACCACGATTGGCCGATGAATTATTGGAATGTAAACTCAAATAGCATTTTCCAGAAACCGCCATGCACAAAGCACCGTGACCGAATATCTCAATTTCAACCAATTTTCCGCTTGGTCCTTTAATTTCTTCTTTCTTAATTTGCTCGGTAATACTTTTCACCTGTCGCAAACTCAGTTCCCGACTTAAAACCATCGTATCGGCAAATAAGCTATAGAATTTTATGGTTTCAATATTAGTCACATTCAACTGCGTCGAAATATGAACTTCCATTCCAATTCCTCTTGCCATTGCAATCACGGCTTGGTCAGACGCGATTACGGCTGTAATATTGGCTTCTTTGGCTTTGTTTAATAAAGTCTTAACCACAGATAAATCGTGATCGTAGATTATGGTGTTCAGAGTCAAATAAGTTCTTATTTTTTTTGTTTCGCAACGACGCGCAATTTCTGGTAAATCATCCATTGTGAAATTTACCGTGGCACGAGCGCGCATGTTTAATTGCTCTACGCCAAAGTAAACGGAGTCTGCATTATTGTCTATTGCAGCTTGAAGTGACTCAAAGTTCCCGGCGGGAGCCATAAGTTCTATTTTGTTTGTTGTTGTCATTATTGTATGAAGTAAACCTTTGCCAAGTTTTAAATTTTGACAAAGGTGATGAGTGAATCTGTTTAAAAATTAGTCTAAAACCTTATATAATTTATCAGACAAACGGATTCTAAAAGGTAATTTAAAGGTGCAAGTGTCTCCCGAAGTCGCGATTGTAGCATCAATGTCGTTCACGAACATTTCTTCGATGATCATTTGCTGTTCCCCAGTTGTGGTTCCTTTAATTAAGACTTTATCACCAATTTTTATTTCTCCTTCTTCAATTAGAAATTGAGCAACGCTTGGTTTTGGAAAAAAGTGAGTTCCTTTTCCTATGTATTGTTTTTTAATTTTTGTTTCTTTTTTCAAAACAGTAGCCACTCTGCGAGCTGTTTTTGTTTCGGCTAATTCCGTGAGATTTGGAACCAAAGCCAATGGATCTTGATTGTTTTTAAAAGTCAACACCTCTGATTTTCCTTTTTTGAAAATCATGTTGCCATTTTTTATTCCTCGTCGAACTGCTTTTTGTTCCTCTTCAGGCAAGTGAATTATATCTACACAAGCGGAAGAACAACAGCCTTCCATAGCTGATGCACATTCTTCACATTGAATAAAAAGTAAATGACAACCTTCATTCGCGCAATTCGTATGTACATCACAAGGTTTGCCACATTGGTGGCATTGAGACACGATGTCGTCTGTGATTCTTTCGCCCAAGCGGTGATCAAATACAAAGTTTTTACCGATGAATTTACTTTCTAAACCTTGTTCTTTTACTTGGCGCGTGTATTCAATAATTCCGCCTTCCAATTGGTACACATTTTCAAAACCTTTGTGTTTAAAGTAGGCACTGGCTTTCTCGCAACGAATTCCTCCGGTGCAATACATCAACAGTTTTTTATCTTGTTTGTGCTCCGCTAATTGTTCTTCGATGATAGGCAAACTTTCGCGAAAAGTATCCACATCTGGTTTTATGGCTTTTGTAAAATGACCGATTTCGCTCTCGTAATGATTGCGCATATCGACTACAATAGTATTGGGATCTTCTAATAAATCATTGAATTCCTTCGCTTTTAAATGTATTCCAATGTTGGTTACATCAAAAGTTTCATCCACTAAACCATCGGCAACAATCTTGTCACGAACTTTTACGGTTAGTTTTAAAAAGGAGTGATCATCATGTTCTACGGCAATATTCAAACGGATTCCTTTCATGAAGTCATAAACTTCTATCGTATCTTTAAACGCATAGAAATTGTCGGCTGGTAGCGAAAGTTGGGCATTTATCCCTTCATGAGCTACGTAAATCCTACCTAGAACGCCTAAAGGATTCCACGCCAGAAATAAATCATTACGAAATTGTGTTGGATTTTGAATTTGCGCATAAGCATAGAAAGACAAAGTAAGTCTTTGTTTTCCGGCATCATCGATCATGATGGCTCTTTCTTCTGCGCTTAAGGTGTTATACAGTTGCATGCTATAAACAGTTTAAGTGTGAAAAATTATTTTTGCAAAAGTAGATAATTTAACCGTAAAGTTCGCAAAGTTTATGAAAGGTTTAATTTGTAGGAGCTTCTTCCAGCTTTTTGCTATATCTCTTGTTTTCGCTAGCGCTACAACAAGAGGATGCCGCTGCAAACAAAGTTTACTGAACTCCTGTGGAAATATATTTCTGTGAAGTAATTTGGGCTATTATTCTTGAAGTTGAAAGAATATTTTGCGCTTATTTTGTCATTCTGAGGAACGAAGAATCTTTGTAAATTGCTCAAATAACTATGATTCTTCCTTCGTCAGAATGACAATTTTCTAAGAAAATGATTGAAGTATCTGAATGTTTTATCGACAGTAATAGGAATTTATTTGATAGAAAAAAGACCAATATATTAATAGTAGGATTAGTGTCATTTTAAATTATCCAAATTCCTACCTTTGGTGTAATTTGTGGATATTATCACTTTTTTGTTCTATTATTCCTGTTCAAAGTACCTTGAGTTTTTAACTAGAGTAGTTCGTTTTTTTTATTACTACTTATTTATTAAGTCTTTTGTTTTTTATTATTTCTATTGATTTGATTGCCAAAACGGGAGATATCTTGACATTCCTGCTTCCTTTTTCAACATAAAAATAATAGGAACTATTTGATCCAATTAGGAAGATGTCGCTTATTTCGTCATCGCCAAATTTCATTTTATAATCGTAATTGAGGGTGTTTTTAGATATTTTTTTCGCCACTTTAACGCCACTGCCTAGTCCAATTCCAAGGAAAAACGATAGTAGGCCAACCGCAAATATGCCTATAATTAGTTTGCTACAAAATGTTTTTACTTCCTCTTCAGTTATTTCTGAAATAGGCTTTTTTAAGTTAATCCTTTTCTTCAACCAATCTTTATTAGAGTTTTTGGTGATAAGTAAATTAATTATGTATAGAATTATTAGATAAACAATGAATACTGAAAGTATTAAAGGAGTTGATGTTAAGTCAGCAATTGGACTGATTAATATATCCATTATGTTAGAATACTTTAAAATGTTTATTCCAACTTGATAGTAATAAATACTTTCTTTTAATATCCCTAAAATAACAAGGAATAGATAACCAAATGGGAGTATTTTTTGTAAAGTTTCACTAAATTTTATATTATTTCTTATTGTTTTAAAATAGAATATTGTCAGTTATTTAAAACAAATATACAAATAATGGAATTATTTATATTAGATTTTCTATGCTTGCTAGCCCAGATAGTAGTGGAAATCCTTTTTAAAAGCTTCCAGCCTTATAAAGGCTGGAAGCTTTTAAAAAGATTGAAACGAATAGCTGGATGTGGCTCCAAATAAAAAAACCACGAATGAACGTGGTTTTAGTTTGACTTTTTATTGGTTTAGCAATACTCGTTGAAAGCATCTTTCAAGTTTTCTGCAATCATTTCAGCTGGACGACCTTCAATGTGGTGACGCTCTAACATGTGAACTAATTCACCGTTTTTGAACAATGCCATAGCTGGAGAAGAAGGAGGAAAAGGAAACATATGTTGTCTCGCTGCATCAACTGCATCTTTATCAACTCCTGCAAAAACAGTAATTAAATGGTCTGGTTTTTTAGCACCATCTAAACTCATTTTAGCTCCTGGACGAGCGTTTCTTGCTGCACATCCACAAACTGAATTCACAACCACTAAAGTTGTTCCTTCTGCTTTTATTGCGCTATCTACTGCCTCAGCACTATGTAAATCTTGAAAACCTGCAGACGTTAATTCCGCTTGCATTGGCATTACCATTTCTTCTGGATACATATCGTTGTATTTTAAGTATTAATTTTAATTAAGCAAAGTTACGAAGTTTAAAAAGAACTCCATTATGTGTAGTATAAAGTTTTGTTATTGTTTGATAGACATTATTTTTATTGAAATAAATGCCTGCCTGAACGGACTAAAGCATCTATAAAAGGCATTTTAGGACATTTCCAGATCACTTGAAGATCTTCGGCGAAAGTGGTTTCTTCATCCAAAAATTTAAAAATCAAAGCCGGACTTCCTTTTCTAAATAGAGACGAAAATATCGAAGCTCCTAATTCGTTCTTTCGATATAAAATATCCAAAAGCAACAAATCATAAAACCAGAATTTCGTTGTTTTATGAAATTTATTTAAATCGGTTCCTTTTTGTAAAAAAGCGACTAATTCTGTTGATTTTTTATCGGAACTTTTAAAAGTATAACCTGTGCTGGCTTTGGTCCATCCGCCGGCTGTTCCTATATTCAGTACTTTTTTAGTGTTCTTTTTCCAGAAAGGATAACAACTCATCGGGATACTTCCTTGTTCTTTTTCCACTATTTCATAATCTGTGATTCCAAGTTTTTGAATGTACTTGATAATCTCGTTTTCGTATTCTTCTTTCGGTAATAAATTAGCGGAAAATAAGGTGTATTCTAACAAAGCTTCCGTCGACGAAGTAGGCAAAACATACATAAAACGAGTATTTCCTCTTTGTTCAACCGAAAAATCCATAAAAGTAGCTTGCTGAGTATTAAAAACAGGCTCTTTAGATTTTATAAACCAACCTATAAAATGCTGTTGCAAAAGCGGATAATTAGTTTGGTTTTCGACCTCTGATTTTCTGTAAATACTATTGATTACTTTACTACAAGTGAAGTTTTCTAAAGGTGTTGCTACAAAAACATGATTTTCAAGTTCATTGATGTCAGTCACTTTTTCGTTTAGAAAAGTAATATTTTTTTGTTTCGAAATCAATTCGAATACTTGATTGTAGAAATCCAGTCCTTTAACCATATTGTATTGATACGGTTTTAAATCAAGATCCCGACTAAATGTAGCATTGGTAAACAAAGCCGAATCCCATTTCTTGGAAATACTTTTTTCCCATTTTGATTCGTTTTGTTCCCAAAAACACCAAGTTCTGTCATTATCTTTTTTGGTGTTTTCATCGATTAACAAAATAGATTGATCATCAAATTTTCCGGATTCAATCATTTTATAAATTGTCATTAAACCTGCTAAACCAGTGCCTGTAAAAATGTAATCGTAATGTTTCATTTCTTTGTTTAAAAAGTAAAAGTAGGTCTTCTAATTTGAAAAACCAAAGTATGAAAAAGTGTAAGAATTAGAAATTTAATTAGAAATTTTAATTCCAATAAAAGTTGTTCTAGGCAATCCGGGACCGTAAACATAATTACTATCACGGTTTTTACCAATGTCAAAATCGGCTTGATATTGATTAAAAATATTTTTTATTCCTCCATAAATTTCAAAGTTCATCTTGTATTTTTCGCTTGGAATAGTATAGGCTATTTTGCTGTTGAGTTCTGAAAAGGTTTTAGTATTTAAAAACTCATCTGTAGTTTGATTTTCTGCTCCTGCAAAGTGAGCTATTTTCATAGAACCTGTAAAAACATAGTTTAGATTAAGTTTTAGTCGTTCAGTGGCGCTGAAAGTAAGATTGGCAAAACCGTATTGGTTTGGCGTTCTCAGGAAATCTCGTGTTGGAGTAATTCGATTTATATACGTTATAGCTTTAGAAAACTGGCTAGTTTGAAAAGTAAAACCGGATTCTAACTGTGCTATTTTATTGTAATTAGCACGCAATTCAATCGTAATACCTTGAACGGTGGCTTCGTCTCCATTTTGTTTTTCAAAGATTTGACCAAATTGATCTTCGCCAATATTTTGAAGTATAAAGGCATCTTTTAAATGTGTATAAAAACCTTCTAAAGTAAAACCAGCTATAAATTTTTCTGTTGCCTTGTCATAATTTATAGAAGCGCTCCAGCTTTTAGATCGTTCTTCGATTAAGTTAGGATCATAAATTACTCTTGAAACACCGCCACCAGCAAAAGCAATATGCAAATCAGTATCAAAAGCTTGTGGAGCGCGGAATCCTGTGCCATAACTTAATCGGAATTGCGAATTGTCTTTGTATTTGTACAATAATGAGATTCTTGGACTAAATATAACTTTATCAACTAAATTATGAGCATCCATACGAACACCAGAAAGCAAATCTAAACTAGGTGAAATTTCCCAGTCGCTTTGCAGAAAGGATCCAAAATCTTTTGTGTGCTGATCTACTATGTAGTTGTATGATTTAATTTCATCAAAAACTTTATCAGAAATATATTCAGTCCCAATGGTTAATGTATTGGTTCCTTTTAAGAAATCCTCTAATTTATGATTAAATTGAATTCCGCCTTGTAATGTTTGTGTGTTTGAAATTCCATAAGGAGGATTTTCTAAATGATTTTGAATGGCAATTGGGTCTTCAGGAAATGTACCAGTGTAATGCTTTCTATCTGTGTTTTGCCATGCTCCATAAGTGATTAAAGAACTTTTTTGATTGTCAAAATTAATTTGGTAATCTAGACTTCCCATCCATATTTTGTGTTTTCTTTCTTCGGACTGTAATGTTAAATAGGCGGGTTTATCAACTATTTCACCTCCAAAACGATATTCGTTCAAATTGCTAATACTCAACTCTATTTTTTGATTGTCTGTTGGAAGTAAAAAGAAATTAGCACCAATAGAATTATTCTCAATCAATGGGATTTCAGAAAAATTATCACCATTAGCATCATAATGCTGTCTTTCGCGATGTGTCATAAACAAAGAAATTCCTGCATTTTTATCTTCATTTACTAGTGTTGCATTACCGTTTAAATTGTAGTCATTGCTTTTACCATCGATGTTATAATAGGTCGAATTGATTTCGAAAGCATCTTTTTTAGGAATTTTAGTAATCACGTTTACCGTTCCTCCAATTGCGCTAGATCCGTATAATGAAGAGCCACCGCCGCGAATTACTTCAATGCGTTCAATCATATTTACGGGTAATTGCTCCATACCATACAATCCCATTAACGGACTAAAAAGTGGTCTCCCGTTTATTAATATTTGTGAATAACCTCCAGCTAAACCATTCATCCGTAGTTGTTGGTAATTACAGGTCTGACAATCAGTTTCTACTCGAAGTCCGGGCTGGAATTTTAAGCCTTCAGATAAATTACAGACTTGTAAGTTATTTAATGTTTTACTGTCTAAAACATTCACAATCACAGGACTTTTGGTTTGTCTCTTGAATGTTTTTGTACCTGTTACAACAACTTCTGCTAAGTCATTTTGAAAATTAGTCAAATCGAAATCAACGATTTGCACTTCATTTTCTTCTGTTTTAATCCTTTTTTTAGCAGTTTGAAAACCCATTCCGCTAACTTGAACTTCGTAGGTTCCTGAGGTTATTGCTTCAAAACTAAATCTTCCATTTGCATCTGTTGTGGTTGTTTTCTTTGTTGGATAAAGTGTAATAACCACACCTGAAACCACCTCATTTTTTGAAACTACCGTACCTTTTATTTTAGTACCATTTTGCGCTTGAATAAGTATTGCTGTGAACAAACAGATTAAAGTTATTGTATTTTTCATATAGACTTAATTAATTTTTAGCCAAATCTAAAAATTATATTTGATAAAGCAAAAAAACATAATTATATTTGCTTCAAATAGTTGAAGATGGGTAAATCATTAGAAGAGGTCCACGGATCAGTTTCGACAGAAAATAAAAAATCAGTTTTTAGAAAAATACTAGCCTTTTTAGGACCAGCTTACTTAATTAGTGTGGGGTATATGGATCCCGGAAACTGGGCTACAGATATTGCCGGAGGAAGCCAGTTTGGTTATTCCTTACTTTGGGTTTTATTGATGAGTAATATTATGGCTTTGTTATTACAAAGTTTTAGTGCCCGGTTAGGAATCGTAACACAGCTCGATTTGGCTCAAGCTTCTCGTGCTACTTATTCAAAATTCATTAATTACATTCTTTATTTTCTGGCCGAAATTGCTATCGCGGCTTGTGATCTTGCTGAGGTTTTAGGAATGGCCATTGGTATCAATTTACTATTTGATATTCCGTTGATCGAAGGCGTACTTATTACCGTTTTAGATACGTTTTTACTTTTGTTTCTTATCAATAAAGGAATTAGGAAAATGGAAGCCTTTATTATCGTTTTAGTTGTGATAATTGGAGTTTCTTTCGTTTTCGAAATGTTTTTTGCACAACCCGAATTAGATAAAGTTTTATATGGCTTAATTCCTTCTATGCCAAATGAAGCGGCGCTGTATATTGCAATCGGAATTATTGGAGCAACCGTAATGCCTCACAATTTATATTTGCATTCCTCTTTGGTTCAAACCAGAAAGTTTGACAGAACACCTTCTGGAATTAAACAAGCGATAAAGTATAATTTTATTGATTCGACGATTGCTTTGAATTTAGCTTTTTTTGTAAATGCCGCCATTTTAATTTTGGCAGCAGCCACATTTTATAAAAGTGGAATGCACGAAGTCGCCGAAATTCAAGATGCGCATAAATTTTTAGCACCGCTGTTAGGAACTAAATGGGCTCCTATATTATTTGCAGTTGCGCTTATTGCTGCTGGGCAAAGTTCGACCGTTACAGGAACATTAGCCGGTCAGATTATTATGGAAGGTTATCTTAATTTAAGAATCCAACCTTGGGTGCGCAGAATTATTACAAGATTAATCGCTATTGTTCCGGCTGTGGTTGTGATCAGTATTTTTGGAGACGGAGTGACCGGAAAACTGTTGATTTTTAGTCAAGTGATTTTAAGTTTACAGTTAGGGTTTGCTATTATTCCTTTAATCCATTTTGTGAGCGATAAAACAAAAATGAAAGGATTTCATATTAGCAGAATCACTCAAATTGCGGGCTGGACTGTTGCTTTAATTATTGTTTCCTTAAATGTTAAATTGGTATATGACGAAATAAAAGGTTGGTTGGAAGCTGCTGAAAATCCACTTATTTTATGGTTGACTGTGGTGCCTTTGGCGTTCGCTTTTCTACTATTGCTTTTCTATATCATTTTCAAACCTTTCGTTTCAAAATCAAAAATCAATATTCAAAATCATTCGCCACACAATTTGAAATTAAAATTTGAAGAATTGGGCACTTTAACTCATAAAAATATTGCTGTAACGGTAGATTTTTCTGATTCTGATGAGGTAGCTTTAAATACTGCTTTTAAGTTGGGTGGCAAAAATGCAGAGTACACTTTAATACATATCGTAGAAACGGTAGGAGCAATGGTGTACGGTGAAAAAGTAGATGATCATGAAACATTAATTGACGAAAAACTGCTAAATGAATATAAAGAAATGCTATCTGCTAAAGGTTTTAGCGTTGCCATAAAGTTAGGATTTGGAGATCCAGCCAAAGTAATTCCAATCATTATCAACAAAGAAAATTTTGATATTTTAGTAATGGGAACACACGGTCACACAGGATTTAAAGATTTAATTTTTGGAACTACTGTGGATAAATTGAGACATAAAATATCTATTCCGTTGCTAATTGTTAAAAATTAATGTTTTCCTGGAGCTAATCCAGCTATCCGTTACAATCTTTTAAAATTTGCTAAAGGGCGCAAATTTTAAAAGGATTTCCACTGCTATCTGGGCTAAAAAAATAGTAATCCTTAATCAGAAATCAAATGACTTATTCAGAAGAGAATTATCTCAAAACAATATACCATCTCACTTCGGCTTCAGAAGATGCCATAAGTACCAATGCCATTGCTGAAAAAATGGAAACTAAAGCTTCATCTGTTACTGATATGCTTAAGAAATTATCCGAAAAGAATTTGATTAATTACATCAAATACCAAGGGGTTTCCTTAACAACGCAAGGATTACTCGCTGCAAAAATGATTGTTAGAAAACACCGACTTTGGGAATGTTTTTTAGTGGAAAAATTAGATTTTTCTTGGGATGAGGTTCATGATATTGCCGAGCAATTAGAGCATATTAAATCGGAGAAATTGATCAATAAATTGGATGATTTTCTTGGTAATCCTACTGAAGATCCGCATGGAGATCCTATTCCAGATGCTAATGGAATGATCATCAAAATAGAAAAACGACTGCTTTCTGAATTAGAAAAAAATCAAGCTGGAATTTGTGTGGGTGTCAAAGATACATCTTCAGATTTTTTGCAATATTTAGACAAGCAAGAAATTGCTTTGGGTTCGCAAATTCAAATTTTAGAAAAAGAAAGTTTTGATTCTTCTTACCGAATTCGTGTGGGAAACAAAGAGATCATGATATCCAATAAAATTGCTAGTAACATATACGTTAAATAATTATGTTTCAATCTATAATTGATTATTTCACTGCTATCGATCCTATTTTAGCAGCTTTATACGCCAGTTTGTTTACTTGGTTTCTTACTGCTTTAGGAGCCTCTTTTGTATTTATGTTTAAAACCATGAACCGTACCGTTCTTGATGGAATGCTTGGTTTTACTGGTGGCGTTATGGTTGCTGCTAGTTTTTGGAGTTTATTGGCTCCAGCCATAGAAATGACAGGAGGCGAAGGTTTTGCAAAAGTGATACCTGCGGCAATTGGTTTTTTTCTGGGCGCTTTGTTCATTTTTGGAATCGACAAAGTGTTGCCGCATCTTCATATTAATTTTAAAGTCAGTGAAGGAATTAAATCGCCTTGGCAACGAACTACTTTGCTAGTTTCTGCAATTACATTACATAATATTCCTGAAGGTTTAGCGGTTGGAGTACTTTTTGGAGGTGTTGCCGCCGGAATTCCAGAAGCTTCTATTGCTGGTGCAGTTACTTTAGCCATTGGAATTGGAATTCAGAATTTTCCAGAAGGAATTGCTGTTGCGATGCCATTGAGAAGAATGGGAATGAGCAGATGGAAAAGTTTTATGTACGGACAATCTTCAGCATTGGTAGAACCTATTGCAGCTGTTTTAGGCGCTTTTGCTGTAACTTTTTTTACGCCAATTTTACCTTATGCTTTAGCTTTTGCCGCTGGCGCGATGATATTTGTAGTCGTTGAAGAAGTAATTCCAGAGACACAACAAGATAAAAATACAGATATTGCCACGATGGGATTTGTGGGCGGATTTATTATAATGATGGTTTTAGATGTTGCCTTAGGGTAAGTTTTTATTTACTTTTAAAGCTAGAAAAGTGTACATTTATCACAAAATTAAAAAAACTGACAATGAAAAAAGTTATAACATTTCTGTTTATTATACTTAGCTCCATCGCTATGGCTCAAAATAATACTGTAGCGAAGCAAAAATTCATTAAAGTGAAACTAAACAGTTGTATTGAAGGAGAAGGGTATCATTTACTGTTGAAAGAAGTATTAACAGATTCCCGTTGTCCTACAGGTGTAGATTGTATTTGGGCTGGCCAAGTTTCTGCGATAGTAGCCGTTTACAAAGATTCAAAATTTATTGAAGAAAAAACCATGGTTTTAACGAAGACTATTGATGCAGAAAACTTAAAGTGGATAAATTCCTATCTAAATCAAAGTCAAAGAGTAATTAATAGTTTAACAATTAGTCCGTATCCAAATGTGAAGAAGGTTATAAAGCCTGAGGATTATTATTTAGAAATAGGTTATATGCAGTACAATTAACCACAACTTCCACAACCGCTTCCACAATCTTTATCTGACTTCTTACTTTTGAAAAAGAATTTTTTGATTAGAAAAGCAATAGCAATTCCAAGTACAACGAAGGCTATTATTTCTTGATACATAATTTGTTATTTTAGAATTTGATAGGCTAATAAAGCCACTAGATAAGCAAATCCAGACATAAATACCAGTTGACCTAATGGCCATTTCCAAGAATTAGTTTCTTTTTTTGTTATCGCTAATGTACCAGCACATTGCATAGCAAAAGCATAAAACAGTAGTAATGATATACCAGAAGCAAAATTAAAAACCTTTTCACCAGTTATAGGATTTACCTCGGCTGCCATTCTATTTTTGATGGTAACTTCATTATCACTTCCGCCAACGCTATAAATAGTTGCTAATGTTCCCACAAAAACCTCTCTCGCTGCAAACGAACTGATGATGGCAATTCCTATTTTCCAGTCATAACCTAATGGTGAAATAGCAGGTTCAATAGTTTTTCCCATTAAACCAATATAGGAATTTTCGAGTTTTTGAGAAGCCACTGCGTTTTCAAACTCTTGATGAGGTAAAGGATTATTTTTATTGTTTTCGGTTACTATTTTTTCTGCATTATTAAAGTTTTTCCCAGGACCGTAAGAAGCTAAAAACCATAATATAATAGATATTGCTAGAATAATTTTTCCTGCTCCAAGTACAAAGGCCTTCGTTTTTTCAATTACATTTATAGCTACATTTTTAAATAATGGTAATTTGTAATTTGGCATTTCTACAACAAAATACGTTTTCCCTTTTATTTTCAGTATTTTATTTAAAATGTAAGCGGAGAAAATGGCTGTTCCAAAACCAATTAAGTATAACAACATTAACGTTAATCCTTGCATATTCAAAAAGCCAAAAATATGCATGTCAGGTATTACCAGTCCAATTATAATTGCATATACGGGAAGCCTAGCCGAACAAGTCGTAAATGGAGTTACTAAAATAGTAATCAGTCTTTCTTTCCAGTTTTCGATGTTACGAGTAGCCATAATAGCAGGAATAGCGCAAGCAGTTCCTGATATAAGAGGAACCACACTTTTTCCTGACAAACCAAATTTTCGCATAATTTTGTCCATTAGGAAAACAACTCGGCTCATATAACCACTCTCTTCAAGTATCGAAATAAACATGAAAAGAAATGCGATTTGTGGTATGAATATTAAAATCCCTCCAATTCCTGGAATAATTCCTTGCGAAATTAAATTAGTCAAAACACCTGCCGGCATTATTTCTGCGGAATAAGCGCTTAGTGAAGCAAATGTGCTATCAATAAAATCCATAGGAATAGTTGACCATTCAAAAATAGATTGAAAAATAACAAACAAGATCAAAAAGAATATTACATATCCCCATACTTTGTGCGTTAGTACGCGATCTAATTTGCTTCTATAATCTTTTGCAATCGAAGTGTCAATTTTCAAACCTTCCTTCAGAACATCGTTGATGAATTGGTAGCGTTTGATGGTTTCTTTTTGTTGTAAACGTTTTAAATCAGAGTGAGATTTAGTAAATGAACTTCTAATTTCGTTACGTTCTAGATTTAAGAAATTTACATCTTGCGTAATTACCAACCATAATTTATACAACAACTGGTTTGGAAATGCTTTGCGTAAACTATCAAAATATTCAGGATCAATCACAGAAGCATTCAAACAAGATTCTGTCGAAAGCGTTCTGTAAGTAATAATCATTTCTTTCAATTCCTGAATTCCAAAACCTTTTCTTGAACTGATAAGTGCGATTTTGGTTTTTAGCTGTTCTTCCAGATACGGAATATCTAAAGAAATTCCTTTGAACTTCATTCGGTCGGCCATATTAATGACTAAAATCGTAGGAATTTCAAGGTCTTTAATTTGGGTAAAGAGAAGTAAGTTTCGCTTTAAATTTTCTACATCAGTTACCACTAATGCAACATCAGGATATAACTTATCATTTTTGTTAAGCAATAATTCAATAACAACATTCTCATCTATTGAACTAGCATTTAGGCTATAAGTTCCTGGTAAATCAAGAATATTTGCTTTGATATTATTGGGTAATTTGCAAAAACCAATCTTTTTTTCAACTGTAATTCCAGGGTAATTCCCAACTTGTTGATTTAAACCTGTGAGTTGATTAAAAACGGAAGTTTTACCAACGTTTGGATTGCCAATTAAGGCAATATTGATGTCTTGTTTGCTTACCATAAGTTGAGTTTTATAATGTCAACTTCAATTTCTTTTGCTGTTTCCACTCTGATCGCAACATGCGAACCGTTAATGTTTAAAAATAAAGGATCTCCAAAAGGAGCAATCTGAAGTAATTCAACCACATTACCAGGCAAACAACCCATTTCCAATAATTTTAAAGGAACGGCATCGATGTCAAAGTCTTTTATGATGGCTTGTTCGCCTTTTTTGAGAGAATGTATCGTGGTGTGCAAAGCTTATTTAGATTGAATTAATATTGCAAAAGTACACATTTTAAAACAAACAAAAATGATAAATATCACATTTGTATGCTAATTGAATCTAAACAAATAAAGGCTGTGATAAAGTAATTGTGTATTTTGTAAGGAAATTTTTAGACCAATAGAAATTAGATTCGCTTATTCATTACTTAAAAAAGTAATATCTTCGATTAGTCGTTGGATATCTTCTTTTTTGGTGCCGTCATAAAATCCTCGAACGCGTTTTTTAGTATCCACTAAAACAAAATTTTCGGTGTGAACCATGTCGTATAATTCACTTGGTTTTCCCAATTTTACAGCCAAATAGGATTTTCTGGCCATCGTGTAAATTTCTTTTTTGTCACCCGTAACTAAATTCCATTTTGAATCATTTACGTTGTGTTTTATGGCATAAGCTTTTAATACGGGAACACTATCTGTTTCTGGGAAAACAGTGTGAGAAAGCAATTTTACTTTTGGATTATTGGCAAAGGCTGTTTGAATTTCAGAGAGATTAGAGGTCATTTTTGGACAAATCGATCCACAAGTGGTAAAAAAGAAATCGGCAACATATATTTTTCCTTCGTAATCTTTTTGAGTAATGGTTTTTCCATTTTGATTGATGAATGAAAAATCACCAATAGTATGGTATTTACTTTTATACTGTACAGTGCTATCTACTAATTCAGGGTTTACATCTGCAGGATTATAAATAGGAAGCGTTTTTTTTGGCTTTAAAGCCGAATAAAACAACGATAAAACGATTGCTGAAAAAACAATAAAAACACCTAAAAAGAGTCTGTATTTTTTAAGAATTGCTAACATAATGCTATTTTGATGCAAAAATACAAAAACCTAATCGGTTACGATCTAAATTAACATAATCTTATTCAGTACGATTGCACTGCATTTTGAGTAAAGATTACTACAGTTTTTAAGAGGATTTAATTTATAATTTACTGTTAATACAATTGTTAATTCTCAAATTAACGCAATCTTGTAAATAAATAAAATAATTAATGATAGCTTTGTATTTCTAATTAAACTCGATAAAAAATGAAATTAAAGCTTTATAAAAAGTTTCTTTTTGTGATTCCTGCAATAATAGGATTTACTGGAACGCAAGCGCAGTCTGTTCCTGTTACGAAAGTACCAGGAATTAATGTCTCAAATATTGATAAAAAAGTGAAGCCCAATGATGACTTTTTTAGGTATGTAAACGGAATGTGGTTGGATAAAACTGAAATTCCAAGTGATAGAACTTCTTGGGGAAGTTTTAACGAATTGTTGAAGAAAACCGATAAAGATGCAATGGATATTTTGAAAGAAGCTTCCAAAAATCCAGTTTATACTTCAAGTACTGACCAAGGAAAAGCGGTCAATCTTTTCAACACTATTTTAGATACAGTAGGAAGAAATAAAAGAGGAATCACTCCACTTGAGCCTTATTTTGCTCAGATTGATGCGATTAAAAATGCTAAGGATTTACAAAAATTCTTAATTGAAATGGAACCTATTGGTGGTGCTGGTTTTTTCGGCATTTATATAGGTGCTGATGATAAAGACAGCAACAAAAATTCTGTTTTTCTAGGTACAGGATCATTGGGTATGGCAGATAAAGATTATTATTCTGCAAATGATAAAGATTCTAAAGAAAAAAGAAAAAAATATGAATTGCATGTGGCTAGAATGTTGCAGTTTATAGGTGAAAATCCAACAAAAGCAGTAGTGAGCGCTCGCAAAGTGTTAGCTTTAGAAACAGCGATGTCACGACCAAGATTAGATCGTGTAGAGCAAAGAGACGGAAGATTACAATACAATCCGATGACTTTAAAAGAATTGGAAAAAATAGTTCCGGAGATCGATTGGAAAAATTATTTTTCTAAATTAGGATTAACTAAACTAAGTACTGTAATCGTTTCTGAGCCAAAATACATGAAGGCTTTGCAAATTATTTTGGCAGAAAATAAAGTTGATGACTGGAAAGAATACATGAAATGGACTTTGTTGAGAGATTCTTCTAAACAATTGTCAACAGAAATAGAATCGGCTAATTTTGATTTTTATGGTAAAACTTTAACAGGAGCCATCAAGGAAAGACCACGTGATGAGCGTGCTTTACAAACTATAAATGGTACAATTGGAGAAGCTTTAGGAAAATTATATGTTGAGAAAATGTTTCCAGCTGCAGCTAAAGCTAAAGCAGAGAACATGATTAAAAATGTTGTTTTAGCTTACCAAAACAGAATTAACAATCTAACTTGGATGTCGGCTGCAACAAAAGTAAAAGCAATCGAAAAGTTAAATAAGATTACAATCAAAATTGGATATCCAGACAAATGGAAAGATTATTCCGCTTTAAAGATTAGCAGCGTAGAAGAAGGAGGAAGCTATTTTGAAAATGTCGAAAATCTTTCGAGATGGGCTTTCAAAGAATCTGTAGATAAATTGTATAAACCTGTAGATAAAACAGAATGGGGAATGTCTCCTCAAACCGTTAATGCCTATTACAATCCGTCTTATAACGAAATTGTTTTTCCAGCAGCCATCTTACAACCTCCTTTTTATAATTATGAAGCAGATGAAGCCGTAAATTATGGTGGAATAGGAGCGGTTATTGGACATGAAATCTCTCATGGTTTTGATGATTCTGGGGCGCGTTACAATGCCGATGGAAATTTAGTTGATTGGTGGTCTGCAGAGGATTTAAAACAATTTACCGCTTTAGGTACTAATCTTGCCAACCAATACAGTGCTTTACAACCGTTGCCAGGTATTTATGTAGATGGTAAATTTACTTTAGGGGAAAACATTGGTGATTTAGGTGGAGTAAACGCTGCTTATGATGGTCTTCAAATGTATTTAAAAGCCAATGGTAATCCGGGATTAATTGATGGATATACTCCAGAGCAACGTTTCTTTATTTCTTGGGCTACAGTTTGGCGTACAAAAATGCGTGATGAAGCTATCAAAAATCAAGTTAAAACAGATCCGCATTCTCCAGGAATGTATAGAGCTTATGTCCCTGTACAAAATGTAGATGCTTTTTATGATGCATTCAACATTCAACCAGGAGAAGGAATGTATATTGAACCAGAAAAACGTGTTAAAATCTGGTAATAGTATTTAGATTAAAAAAAACAAATAAAAATCCCATTCGCTACTGAACAAGTAATGAATGGGATTTTTTTGATTTCTAACATTTAACAAATAAATTAAAGTTTTATTAATAGCTTTGTGAGATAACTGAATAACTAATAAAAATGAAAACAATGAAAAATAAGCAACTGCTTTTTGTCATTCCTGCAGTTTTAGGCTTTGCTGTAAGTCAAGCCCAAAATGCTCCCGCTTCCAAGGAGCCTGGAATTAATGTAAATTACATGGACAAGAATGTAAAACCAAGTAATGATTTTTTTCGCTATGTAAACGGAACATGGTTAGACAATACTGCTATTCCAAATGATAGAACGCGTTGGGGAAGTTTTGATGAGCTACGCCAAAGAACCGATGCAGATGCTCTAGAAATTTTGAAAGAAGCAACTACAAATCCAAGTTATAAATCAAACACTGATCAAGGTAAAGCTGTAAATTTATACAGAACTATTCTAGACACAGTAGCAAGGAACAAAGCCGGAATCGCTCCATTAAAACCTTATTTAGCAAAAATTAATGCCGTAAAAAACACTAAGGATTTAGAGGCTTTGCTTATAGAATTGGAACCTTTTGGTGGTATCGGTTTTTTTGGTGCGGGAGTAGGAACAGATGCTAAAAATAGTAATAGAAATGTAATTAATTTAGGTCCCGGCGGTGTAGGATTGCCTGATAGAGATTATTATGTTTCTGAAGATGCTGATTCTAAAGAAAAACGTGCAAAATACGTTTTACATGTTGCTAAAATGCTACAGTTTCTTGGTGATAAACCTGCTGTTGCAAAATTAAATGCAGAAAAAATACTAGCGCTTGAAACTGAAATGTCAGTGCCAAGATTAGACAGAGTAGAACGTAGAGATCGTCGTAAGTCCTATAATCCGATGACATTGGCAGAATTAAGTAAATTGACGCCATCTATCAATTGGAATACTTATTTTACTAAAATTGGATTGACAAAAGTAGATACTGTTATTGTTTCTCAGCCAAAATACATGACCGCTTTAGAAACTATTTTTAAAGAAAATAAAGTAGCAGACTGGAAAGCTTATATGCGTTGGAGTTTATTAAATAGAGCTTCAAGTCAATTGTCTACAACTATAGAAAATGCAAACTTTGATTTTTACGGGAAAACCTTAACTGGAGCTGTAAAGCAAAGACCACGTGATGAAAATGCATTGCAAACTATTAATGGAACTATGGGTGAAGCTTTAGGGAAATTATACGTGGAGAAAAAATTCCCAGCTGAAGCGAAAGCGAAAGCAGAGAAAATGATCAAAAATATATTTTTGGCTTTCGAAAACAGAATCAACAATTTGTCATGGATGTCTGCAGAAACCAAAGTAAGTGCTCTTGCAAAATTACACAAATCAAGAATCAAAATTGGGTATCCAGACAAATGGAAGGATTACTCTGCCTTGACCATTAAAAGTCCAGAAGAAGGCGGAACGTATTTTGACAATGTTAAAAATATTGCGCAATGGAGATTTAATGAAAATATTGCTGAGTTGAGCAAGCCAGTTGATAAAGACAAATGGGGAATGTCACCACAAACAGTGAATGCGTATTACAATCCTTCTAATAATGAAATTGTTTTCCCAGCGGCTATATTGCAACCTCCATTTTATAATTATCAAGCAGATGAAGCGGTTAATTATGGTGGAATTGGTGGTGTAATTGGTCATGAAATTTCACATGGTTTTGATGACTCAGGATCTCGTTACAATGCCGATGGTAATCTTGTTGACTGGTGGACTGCCGAAGATTTAAAGCAATTTTCAGCTTTAACAGGAGCTCTTGCAGCACAATACAGCGCATTAGAACCATTGCCAGGAACTTTTGTAGATGGTAAGTTTACACTAGGAGAAAATATTGGTGATTTAGGTGGAGTAAATGCTGCTTATGATGGTTTACAATTGTATCTGAAAGAAAATCCAAATCCAGGATTAATTGACGGGTATACTCCAGAACAACGTTTCTTTATTTCTTGGTCAACCATCTGGCGTTCAAAAATGCGTGATGAAGCACTAAAGAATCAAGTGAAAACGGATCCGCATTCACCAGGAATGTACCGCGCTTATGTTCCTTTGCAAAACATAGATACTTTCTATAAAGCTTTTGATATTAAAGCAAATGATGGAATGTACATCGCACCAGAGAAGAGAGTTAGAATCTGGTAAATACTATTTCAATAAAAAAAATCCCATTTGTGAAAACAAATGGGATTTTTTTTTAAACACTATTAATAGCCTTTTTTCTAGATTTTCTTAAAGAATGATTCACCATATACAATCCTAGTAAGGTAACACTTCCGCCTATTGCGATAGCCGCGTTTAGCGTTTCGCCAAAGATTATAGCTCCTAAGAGCACTGCTACAATAGGATTGATATAGGAGTAAATCGTACTGATCTCTGCTGGCAGATTCTGAAGAGCATAAATAAAAGCAATAAAAGTAAGTACGGATCCAAAAACAACTAAATAGGCAATAGACCACCACGAAATAGCTGGAATTTGACTTAATGGCACTGATATTCCGGTAGCTCCCGTATAGGCAAAAATTAAAATGCTAGAAAGAAACATTTGTAATCCTAAACTAAAATAGGGATTAAAAGTGGCTGCTTTTTTCTTGGTATATAATGTTCCAAAAGCCCAGGTTAATGTAGATGCAACAGAAACTAGTATTCCGAATCGGAAACTTGGAATTAAAAAATCGGTCAAATGGTCGTAAAAAATCACACAAATACCGCTAAAACTGATCATCATACCAATTACCGATAAGCGAGACAAACGCTCTCCTCTAAAAAATGTGATTATAACAACCCATAATGGTACAAGCGCGCCAATTATTGCTCCTAAACCACTACTAATGTACTTGACACCCCAAGTGCTTAATCCGTTGCTTAAAACGAAATTAAGTATGCTAAGGATAATAATCGTTTTCCATTGTTTTCCTTTGGGCCAAGGTGCTTTTTTGAACAGAAAGAAGGAAATATATAAAAAACCACCTAGAAATTGTCTAATTGCTACAAGTTGCAAAGCAGGCATATGTTTGACGCCTTCTTTTGATGCTATCCAAGTAGTTCCCCAAAAGAAACTTACAAAACACAGCGCTAATATTGGTAATCCAATTATATTGATACGAGACGAAACAGCATTCTTTATTTTAGCTTTCACATTACAAATTTGGTTTTGTAAAAGTATATTTTAAAAGGAGTTCTATTTTGTCATTTTCAATTATTTTTCCAGATGAAGGTTTAGAATGATCAAATTTTGGTAAAACTAAATTTAATTCACTTGCTTTTTGGGTATAATACTCCTCACGAGTAGGATGAAACGGAGAAACAGCGTTGAAGGTTTCATTCCAATTGTTGGTTTCAATGATTTTTATAATGATACCAATGCAATCTTCTTGATGAATCAAATTGACTACAGCATCAGGATTTTCTAGATTTTCTCTGCCAGCTAAATATTTTCCGGGTTGTCTGTCCTCTCCAATTAAACCTCCAAAACGAAGTAGAGTTGTCTTAAAATTTATGTTTTTTTGTAAAATTTGCTCGACTTCTAGTAGTTGTTTGCCGCTTTCGGTGTCCGGTTTCGGTGTTGTGTGCTCACTTACATTAAGCTGTTGTTCGCCATAAACCGAAGTAGAGCTCACAAATAATACGTTTTTTATTGTTGATTTTTCGATATACGGAATCAAAGAAGCTATCTTTTTTACAAATATTTTTTCGATAGTTGCTGCTTCATCGCCACGAAGTTTAGGAGGAATATCAATTATTAAAGTATCACTTTCTTGCAAAAACGCGCTCATAGAATCTGAGAAAGTATCACAATTATTATTTTCTAGAACTACCGGTAAAGAAATGTTTATCAAAAAAGGAGTAATGCCTTCATGTCGTAAAACAGCTAATTTTTCTACAGAAGTAGTAGATCCATTTACTAGAAATCCTTTTTTTATTAATGCTTTCGCCAAAGGGAAACCCAACCATCCACAACCTAGAATACTTATTTTTTTCATTTTTATATGTCGTAATTGTTTTTTAGTTTCAAAAATCAGCTTTTATTGATTTAATTTTAAAGTGTCAATAACTATATGCGTACTGCGTTTTGGTTTAGAATACGTCACAATTGGTGTTACCACAACTGGAGTTGCTATAACTGGAGTTGGTTTTATCTTCTGTCTAATGATAACGGCATCATTAAGTACAAAAGGAGTTGGCATCATCCAATTTTCTCTTTTTTGCATTTTAAATAGTGGATTGGTCATCAAATCAAAAGAACTTTCTAATAATTCCATGTCAAAAAGAACTTTAGAGTCAATACTAAATTGCATTTCTAATGGTGTGTTTTCTACGACATAATAACTAATTATTTTCTTGCCTTTACGTTTGTATAATGAGTTTTTCTGACTTAGTGACTTTACTCCATTTGCTTTAAAATTGTGAATATTCATATTTTCATTAGCAAAAATATCATATCGGTTCACGCTTCTATTCGGAGTGATTAAGATTTTCAAATACCTTTGAGTGCCTATAATTCTATCTTCAAGAAATTCTATCGTGGGTTTATTTAATTCTTTTTTAGGCGCAGTTGCGCTATACGTAAATCCAGAATTGTATTTGCTAAATAGCGGAATTGCTTCTGCAGCTTGCGCTTCGTTCGGCGTAGTGCCTAAATATTTTTTTGTCCAAAAATCCAAGTTAGTGTCGTATGTTAGCCAACTTGCTTTGTTTGTATCTGCATTGTAAAGATATAATAGACTGTTTGATTTGGCTTTTCCATTTTCATAACCCGACTCATAATGTGCTTTGGCAAAAAAGCCAATAGATAATATAAAAAATCCTAATGACCAGATTCCTTTTTTAGAGAAAGCTCCAAAAACAGGAAGTAATAAAACAAATGTTAGTACGGTTAGAATTGCGCTTCCAAACAAAACTTTAAGTCCTAATCCAATTGGAAACATCTGAATAAACGGTGCGATAAGTAATAAGGCAGGAATGCTTAAAATTAAATTTAAACTTCTATTTGATCTTTGAGTTATAATAAAAAATCCAAAAATGAAAAGTCCAAAATAAACAGGGATAATTAAGAATCCAGCTCCTTTTAAAGTAAAAGCGATAGCACAATTAATTATTATCCATAGTAACAATGGAGCAGCATAATAATTTAAGGTGGTTTTTTTGGCAGAAAATCTATGGTAAATTAAGAAGGTAATCGCAATTGCTAATAAAGTAAAAGCACTTATGTAAGCATGGCCATTATAGGTAAATCCGTTCAACAGATCATTATACTGTGGATAAATAACGAGCAATAATTTCCAGATTGCAAAAGAGGTTATGCCTGATATAATAAGGGAAAGTAATAAAGGGATAAATCCTTTTATAATTTCATCGAAATAGAGTACTCTTTTTGCGATGCCTACAAATATCAATATTACAAAGAGGAGTAAAGCAATAATAGCCATTGGCACTACCCAGCTAAAAGGATAGTTAATGAAGGAATAAGGGACAGAAAAATAGACATAATCTTCCGTTTGTTGTGTATTTTTTAGATCTACATTAGAGAAATAATTTAATAATGGCATCAAATAAGAGCCTTGATGTTTTAAGCTATTCTTGTTTAAATGTTTCAAATCATCTTGTGCGGTGTGGTAATTGTAATGATCATCAATAAAGGCAAAATTGTAACCCTGAATATTCCCTTTTTCTCTAAATACAGTCAAATCTGTATCGTTAGGTAGCATTTTGTAAATGCTGTACATTAATGAATTTGATACAGGAAATTTTGTTTTTGCTGCTGCAAATTCTTTGACTAAGCCAGCATTTCCTTTATTGGTTTCCATCAGCATATAGCTTGGTCCAGACGTTCCTCTAGCTTCAAAGTTTAGAACTAAACCAACCTCCTTTGCCCATTGATGTTGAGTAACAAATAAAGCAGCACCATTTAATCCTAATTCTTCTGCATCAGAAAACAAAATGATGATATCGTTTTTATGTGGAGTTTTGTTGTATAGAAACGCACGAACACTTTCTAGAATTGTTGCCACGCCCGAACCTGCATCACTCGCTCCTAGAGAATAGGAATGTGGAGCACTATCATAATGGGTAAGCAATAACAAAGCTTTTGAGTTATTAGTTCCTTTTATTTTAGCTAGAATATTTTTAGATTTTACCAAATTTCCCCATTCCGTCAATGTGTATCCTTCTTGAATAGAAGTTTGTAATCCTAAATCATCAAGTTCTTTTACAAGATAATTTGCTACTACTTCATGATTCTGAGAACCAACATAATGCGGTTGTTTTGCAATTTCCGCCACTTTTGTTAAGGCTCTTTGCGTCGAAAATTCAGTAAGCATTCCTTCGTCATCATGAGTTCCTTGCGGCATCATTGTGAAGAAAACAAAAGCTAAAGTGAAACAGAGGAATAGAATGGCAATAATAGAGAAATATCTTTTTTTCATTTTTGGTAGAATTGGGGTTCTAAATATCTTTTTTGACTAACATATAAAAATCATTCTCTAATATCATATAGCCTTGATCGTAAAGGAAATAGTAGGTATTGCCTGTTTTTGTCTGTAGAATATTAGTAAAAAAATCAAAGTCAAATCCTTTACTGATCAGCTTTGCTCGGGTTGCTTTAGATTTTCCATCGGGATTAAGTTCGGTTAAAATGCGGTAATTCTTGCGCAACTTGTTATTAATGTTGCGCATGAAATTAGTACTGTCTTTGTTTATTTTGTTGTTGTAGGCGTTGCGACAGCCATCACTGCAAAACTTTTTATCTTCCCGACCTACAATTTTTTCTCCACATTCTAAACAGGCTTTGCTCATTACTTGATTTTTTTAATGTCGTATAAGTCAGTTCTTCTATCTTTAAGAATTCGGACACTTCCATGTTCGTGAAGTTCTTTTAATAAATTTAAATCTACATCTACAATAAGTGTCATCTCTGTATTTGTTGTAGCTTCTGCTTTAATCCCGTTGCTTGGAAAAGCAAAATCAGAAGGAGTAAATACGGCTGATTGTGCGTATTGAATATCCATGTTATTTACTTTAGGTAAATTTCCTACGCAACCGGCTATAGCAACATAGCATTCATTTTCGATAGCTCTGGCTTGCGCACAATGCTTTACTCTAGTGTAGGCATTTTGAGTGTCGGTTAAAAAAGGTACAAATAGAATATTCATGCCTTCATCTGCCATTAATCTAGAGAGTTCTGGAAATTCGACATCATAACAAATCATAATTCCTATTTTACCACAATCGGTATCAAAGGTTTTTATTGTAGATCCGCCAGTCATTCCCCAATGTTGAACTTCATTTGGCGTTACGTGAATTTTAGAATACATCTCAGAAGTTCCATCTCTTTTGCATAAAAAACCAACATTGTACAAGGTGCCATTTTCTAAGTATGGCATACTTCCCGTTATGATGTTGATGTTATAAGATATTGCTAATTCTTGAAAACGTTTGCGTATAGGATCAGAATGCTTGGCCAATTCGCGTATTGCTTCTGCTTCTGATAAATGATTGTAATCTGCCATCAAAGGAGCTATAAACAGTTCTGGAAATAATGCAAAATCACTTCCGTAACCAGAAACTACGTCTACAAAAAATTCACATTGTTCAAAAAGAGCTTCTAAATTGTTTAATTGGCGCATTTGCCATTGTACTAATCCTAATCGAATAACACTTTTCTCTAAGTTAATAAGTCTTGGACTTTCGTCAAAATAAATATTATTCCATTCTAATAGAACAGCAAATTCTTTTGAATCTGAATCGCCTTCCAAGTAATTTTTCATTACTCGAATTACGTGAAAATCATTACTCAATTGAAACGAAAGTACCGGATCGTGTAACTCTTTCTTTTTTACTTTCTCTATGTAATTCTTTGGAGTCATTTCCTTGGAATGTTGGCCATAATTAGGAATTCTTCCGGCAAAAACTATAGCTTTTAGATTTAATTGTTCGCACAATTCCTTCCTTGCATCATATAAACGTCTGCCCAAACGCAGTCCTCTATAATTAGGATGAATGAAAACGTCAATTCCGTAGAGAACATCTCCGTTTGAATTATGTGTCGAAAACGAGTAGTTTCCTGTGATATCTGAGTAATTGTGATTTTTATCAACTACACTTTCATCAACAATTAATGATAAAGCAGATCCAACTACTTTTCCGTCTACTAAAATTACCAATTGCCCTTCTGGAAAGATGCTTAATAATTTTTCTATTTGGTGTTCTCTCCAATACGATCCTTCCATTTCAGGATAGGACTCGACCATCGATTTTTTTAGCTCTTTATAGTCATCGTATTTTAAATTTCTTAATTCTACTTTATTTATATGGGTTTGCATACTGGATTGTTTTTACCAAATATAACAATTTATTTCCATTTACAAACGGTTACAATTAATTACAACCGAAAGTAAGTAGTTAGTAACCGAATAATTTTTGAAACGCATCGCATCTTTGCCTTGTTGAAATCGAATAAACGTTTTAACAAATAAACTATATACACTAATATTTAAATTTACAAGCCATGAAAAACAAAGTACAATTAATCGGAAGAGTAGGTCAAGATCCTGAAGTAAAAACATTAGAGGGAGGGAAAAAAATTGCAACAATAACTATTGCAACAAATGATGCTTATTACAAAGAAAATGGTGATAAAGTAGAGCAGACAGAATGGCATCGTGTGACCGCTTGGGGAAAAGTTGCAGAAATTATAGAAAAGTTTGTTACTAAGGGAAGGGAAATAGGTATTGAAGGGAAGTTAACTCATAGAAGCTATGATGACAAAAATGGAGAAAAGCGTTATATAACAGAAATTATAGCTAATGAAGTATTGCTTTTAGGAAAGTAATGGAGTTTTATTTGCTGTTGATAATAATTATCTAGAGATATAAATAATAATTATTCAAATAAAAAAAGCCCTAAAGAAATTTCCTTTAGGGCTTTTAAATAATATAGTAATTAGATTATTTTACTCTGAAAGTAACTCTTCTAACTAATTTTCTTGCAGCATCTGAATCTTTTTGAACTGATTTATCTTCACCAGCAGCAACAATGATCAATCTTGAAGAATCGATGTTAGCTTTTAATAAAGTGTTCTTAACATTAGTAGCTCTTGCATTAGATAATTTATCGTTGTAAGCAGATCTTCCTAATTCGTCAGCATGACCAATAATTTCAACTGAAGCTGAAGGATTGTTTCTTAAGTAAGTTAAGATAAAATCGATTCCTTCTACAGAAACGTTTGTAGGTTTAGCTTGATTGAAATCAAAGTAAGTACAAACATAACCATCATTGATTAAGTTTTTGATCAATTCGCTATCAGCAATTTTAGTTACATCTGAAGTTTTGCTAGCGTAGTTTTTCAATATATAAGCTTCTGTTTCATCAGGAACATTATTATTGTTTTTGTCAATAGCTCTACCTTTAGTATCAACCATTGCTCCAGCTGGAGTATTTTTTTCTAAGTCTAAATAATCAGCAACGCCATCTTGATCAGCATCAACTAACATATTTTCTAAACTTTCAACTCTGCTTCTTAATGCTAACATATCTTTGTCAACAACAGTAGCCCAGTCAGCATGTTTTTCACTTTTACCTAAGTAAACTGTCAAACCAACTGTACCGTTAAAAAGGATTCCACCAAAACCTCTAGTAGAAGAAGCGCTTGCACCATCGAAAGCAGCATCTTGACTAGCGTTAAGAATAGTAGTAAAATCACCTGTTAAAGCAAGTCTGTTAGATAATCTAATTTGACCAGTTACACCAGCCATAAAGTTACCCATTCTGTCTTTCAAAGAAGAATTTTGATCTTCTAATTGAGCTAAACCAAAACCAGCATGACCTAATAAACCAATAGTATTAGTCCAAGATTCGAAGTTCATGATTCTACCTAAGTTAGCTACTGCTTGTAAATCTGCTCTGTAGTACTTAGTGTCAAAATCTTTAGATTCACTTTTACCTTGAAAACTGTTGTAACCAAAGTCTGCTTTTAAACCAAATTTATTGTTGAACATGTATCTAACTCCAAGATCAACTACATAAGGACTT
This sequence comes from Flavobacterium flabelliforme, assembly GCF_017948675.1. Taxonomy (GTDB): domain Bacteria; phylum Bacteroidota; class Bacteroidia; order Flavobacteriales; family Flavobacteriaceae; genus Flavobacterium; species Flavobacterium pygoscelis. The sequence goes on along the minus strand of NZ_JAGFBU010000001.1, from coordinate 1,026,772 downwards.
GGTGTAGATGTGAAATAACCAGCAGTCATTGGTCTTTGTGTTTTGTTAACACCACCAGCTAATTCAACAGACCATTTATTATAATCTGTCCCTGCGCTTTTTCCCATATCAGTTTGAGCATTTGCAGTCGAGGCTGCAGCAGCAAAAACTAATGCAAACATTAATTTTTTCATTATTGTAATTTTTATAAGTTTTATGCAAAATTACAACTTATAGTTAGATAAGAAATTTCAAGCAGTTAATTATATAAAAAAAAACTAATATTATACAAATAATGGACTGTTTTGATCAGAATGTTGCGTTATAAAGTATTTTTTAAACAAATAATTTCGTTTATATAAATAATTTATGAATAATTTTTAAGAAAAAAGCTCCCAAAAACAGCTAATTAGGCTTAAATTATGGTAAATTAAGTTTAATTTAACTTTATTGCTTTTAAAAAACACCCAATAACTATTGATTTAGTAATGATAAAACCTGACTTATTTTATCGAATGTATTAAAATTTTTATGCTCTATTTCATGATCAATTCTTTCATGTTCCCAAGTAGTATGAAAAGGAATATGAGCCGCATGTGCACCAATAGCTAAAACGGGTAAAACATCCGATTTTAAAGAATTTCCAATCATAAAGAATTCTGAAGGTTCGATTTCTAATCTTTTTATCAAATCTTTATAGTCAATTTCTTGTTTATCAGACATCACTTCAATATGATGAAAATACTTTCCTAATCCCGAATTGTGTAATTTTCTGCGTTGGTCTAATAAGTCTCCTTTTGTGGCAACAACCAATTTGTATTTGCCATGCAAAGATTGTAATGTTTCTTCTACACCTTCTAATAGTACGATAGGCTTTTCAGTCAATTCTTTTCCGTATTGAATAATGCGCTCTATAGCTTGTACCGAAATAGTATTGTTCGAAATTTTCATAGCTGCTTCGATCATAGAAAGAATATATCCTTTTATTCCATAACCGTATATTTTTAAATTGTCAATTTGAATCTTGAAAAGTTCTTTTGCAATTCCTTGATTGGATAAGTAATCACTCATTAAATTACAGAATTTCTCTTCCGTTTCGGCAAAGTAAGTTTCGTTTACGAATAAAGTATCGTCAGCATCAAATGCAATTACTTTTATATTTTTCATACTTGTATATGTTTCTAATTAAGTGTTTTATTAAATAGCTTTTTTAGTGAAAGTGTTTTGCTGTAAAAGGTGATTCGGATACCAAACAGTAAAATCAAACCGCCAATAATCATCTGAAATGTGATTTTTTCGTCTAAAAATAACCAAGCTAAAAGAGTTGCCAAAACTGCTTGTCCCAACAAAGATAAGGACACTCGCGTGGCTCGCATATTTTGAGTCGCATAACTAATTAATAACCATGCAATCAGTTGACAAACTATTCCTTGAATAAATAAAACTACCCAGCCTAAATTAGAAAACCCACTAAAAGGCTCTTTTAAAATCAAGCAAACAATTCCTAAAAATAAAGTAGAAGTTAGTAGCGTAACCATCATAAAAGAAACAACGTCCATCTCAGAAAGAATGTTTTTACTAACCAGCATGTAAACAGCGTATAAAACTCCTGATAATATGGCTAGTAAAAAAGCAGTATTAAAATTTAAGTTCAAGAAAAATTCGAAACCAACCAGAGTAATCATACCAAAAATTGCTATCAATGTGCCAATCCAAAAATTAGTTGCTGGTTTATTCTTTAAGAATAAAAAAGAAAACACTCCAACCCAAACCGGTGAAAGATTGGTTAGTAAAGTAGCTTGAGTAGCACTTGATTCTTGAATAGAAATATTCCAAACCGCAACATCAGAGGCGAATAAAAGACCACAAACAATGGCTAATAGTAAAATACTAGTTCTTGGTAATTTGAATTTTTGGGTAATTACAACATAAGGCAGTAATAGCATTGCAGCAATTGCCATTCGATAAAAAGCCGAAATTAATCCTCCGGTAAGATTGAGCTTGACCAGTATTGGAAAAACCGAAATGCATAAAATTCCAATCGCTAGAGCTAATCTCGGTTTTGCATTTGTCATTGTTTTTTATTTAAAAATACAAACTTCACTAATTATCGAAAACCTAATTTCTGATAAATAGTGAAGATTATATTTAGTTGTATTGTTAATTTATAGTCTCTCCATTGTCAGCATCTGCATCTGGATTTATAAAAACTAATTTTTCCTCTGCATTAGTAGTCATCAGGATCATTCCTTGACTTTCTACGCCGCGAAGATTTCTTGGAGCCAAGTTTACTAAAACTGTCACTTTCTTACCAATAATATCCTCGGGTTTAAAACTTTCGGCAATTCCAGAAACAATGGTACGAACATCAATTCCAGTATCTACTTTCAAAATCAAAAGCTTATTTGCTTTTGGCATTTTTGTAGCTTCTAAAATGGTTCCTACACGTAAATCCATTTTGGCAAAATCATCAAATTGAATCAAGTCTTTTTGAGATTCTATAACTTTGTTTTCGGCTTTATTTGCTGTTTTAGTCGCTTCTAGTTTATCTATTTGTTTCTGAATTTCTTCATCTTCAATTTTTGCAAAAAGCAATTCGGCTTCGCCAATTTGGTGTCCTGCAGCAATCAAATCTGAATTTTCTGAAATCGTATTCCAAGACAATGGAGATTCTATTTTTAAAATTCTTGATAATTTTGTTGCTGTAAAAGGTAAAAACGGTTCGCAAAGTGAACTTAATGCGGCAGCGATTTGCAAGGCTACATGCATTTGTGTTTGTACGCGCTCTGGATTGTCTTTAATGACTTTCCAAGGTTCTTCATCCGCCAAGTATTTATTTCCAAGACGAGCTACATTCATTAATTCACCTAGTGCTTCTCTAAATCTATATCTTTCTAATGAACTCGAAATGACTGCCGGATAGGCTTTCAATTCCGTTAAAGTTGCTTCGTCAACTTCTGATAATTCATTTGGTTGAGGTACAATTCCATTATAGTATTTGTTAGTTAAAACTACCACACGATTGATGAAATTTCCGTAAATCGCCACTAACTCATTGTTGTTTCTAGCTTGAAAATCTTTCCAAGTAAAATCATTGTCTTTAGTTTCCGGCGCATTAGATGTCAAAGCGTAACGCAAAACATCTTGCTGATTTGGGAATTCTTCTAAATATTCGTGCAACCAAACGGCCCAGTTTTTAGAAGTCGACAATTTATTTCCTTCTAAGTTCAGGAACTCATTTGCAGGAACATTGTCTGGCAAAATGTAGCTTCCTTCGGCTTTAAGCATCGCTGGAAAAATGATACAGTGAAAAACAATATTGTCTTTACCAATAAAATGAACCAGTTTGGTGTCTTGATCTTTCCAATACGGTTCCCATTCTTTTCCTTCGCGCAAAGCCCATTCTTTAGTAGAAGAAATATAGCCAATAGGCGCATCAAACCACACATATAGCTTTTTACCTTCAGCACCTTCCACAGGAACATCAATTCCCCAATCCAAATCACGAGTTACGGCGCGAGGTTCTAATCCGCCATCAATCCATGATTTTACTTGACCGTAAACATTGGGTTTCCAGTCATTTTTATGTCCAACAAGAATCCATTCTTTCAAGAAATCTTCATAACGATCCAAAGGCAAAAACCAGTGTTTCGTCGATTTCATAATAGGTGTTTCTCCTGTAATTGTAGATTTTGGGTTTATTAAATCAGTTGCGTTCAAAGTAGAACCGCATTTTTCGCATTGATCACCGTAAGCTTCTTCGTTACCACACTTTGGGCAAGTTCCTACTACAAAACGATCTGCCAAAAACTGATCTGCTTTGGCGTCATACAATTGCTCGGTTACTTGCTCTATAAAATCACCTTTTTTATATAAGGTTGTAAAAAAATCTGAAGCCGTATCGTGATGAATCTTCGCCGAAGTCCTTGAATAATTGTCAAAAGAAATTCCAAAATCAGAAAACGATTTACGGATTATTCCATCGTATTTGTCAATTACTTCTTGAGGGGTAATTCCTTCTTTCTTGGCTTTCATCGAAATAGCCACTCCGTGTTCATCGCTTCCACAAACAAACAAAACGTCTCTTCCTTGCAAACGTAAATAACGAGAATAAATATCTGAAGGCACATAAACACCCGCCAAATGACCAATGTGAATCGGTCCGTTCGTATAAGGCAATGCCGCTGTAATCGTATATCTTTTTGGATTTTGTAACATAATTCAGTTTAATTTGATGCAAAAATAAGCAATAGAATTTTTATTTGGAGCTATTTCCCGTTATACGTTACAATCTTTTGTTTCTCTCGATAATTATCGAGAGAAACAAAAGGATTTTCACTGCTATCGGGGCTAGGATTTAAGGGTTTCATGGTTGTTTTATTATTCTTTAGTAATCTTAGTTTCAAACATTAGCTATTTCTTATTTGATACAATTCTAACTATAGACACTTTCTAAAACTTTTCTTTCAGTCCAATTTTCATAGCTTTGTATAAATTAATTCAGAGCTAATAATAGTATAATGACCAAATCCTACATCAAGTGTTCAGATTGCAATACAGTCAATATAAATAAGGAGTATTGCGAGAACTGTGGTGCTATATTAGATTTGGTTCTTAAGCGCCGACTTGAAACCCAGAAAAAACTTCAAGAAAAATTAGACGAAAAAGAAAAAACAAAAAAGCCACCAAGCAAAATAGAAGTCTATTTTAATAATGGTTTAGAGCATTCTAATGTTTTGATACGATATCTTTTTCAAGCTATTTACTCAATTTGGCTTTTCTTTGCTGTAATTATAGGAGGTATTATCGCTGCGGTTACCGCCGCTGCAGCGGGTTAAAACAAAAAGTAAGATTTTTAAATGGAGTAATAAAATAGATAATGTTTAGAAAAATACTTTATGGTTTGCTATTTTTTATCGCTCTGACTATTTATGCTTTGCAGCGCTTGCATTTTTCATTACCTAGCCTTATTAATAATTATCTAAATGATTTGCTTTATGTTCCCATAGCGCTGGGTGCAATCCAATTTATAATCCGAAGATTAAAAAAAGATCCTTTGTTTCAATTCCCACTTGGGTTTATTCTCTTTTTGTCCTCTTTCTACTCTTTTTATTTCGAATATTATCTTCCTAAAGTAAATGTTAGATACACAGCAGACTGGATTGATGTATTGCTTTACTTTATAGGAGGTGTAGTTTTCTTTTTATTGCAAAGAAGGAATAAGCTTTAGAAGAGAATTTTTTAAATTTAGGTTTTCTTTAATTCATTTATCTTTGTAAACGTAATTCATCTAGATTTTTAAAATGGCAAAAGGACCTGAAAAAAACACTAAAAACAAAGCGTTGCATACTAAATTGCTCAATCGTAAAAAAGCTAAACTTCAAGAACAAAAGAAAGAAAAAGTCATGCGATTGAAAGCTTTAGTTGCCAAAATTAATTTACAAAAAAATAGCGAACAGGAGTAAGTTTTATTCGTTCAAAATCGCTGTATTTGTTGGTGTGCTTTTTTTATACTTCTCAATAATCGTTTTAATGACATTTGGGGTTAGTTCAAATCCATTTTGTATAGGATTGCCTTCCCAACGCACAATTCCAGTGGGATCTATTAAAATGCAATGCGGAAGAGCTCTTATTTTCAAGGCTTTATATGATTTTCTTCGAGTATCAATTGCGCTGTAGTACTCGATTTTAGGAGTTATTACTTTCTTTACTTTACGTTCTCTTTCATCACTTATACCAATTACAATTAAATCCTCCTTAAACTCTTTGCTTATACTATTTAATTTAGGAGTCAAAGTTTGGTATGATTCGCACCAAGTTCCCCAAAAGTCGATTATCACAAATTTACCTTTTAATTCCGGTGGATCAGAAAGCCATTTTTCGACTACCAGGTTAGGTGCTTTTTGATCTATTATTGATTTTGCTCCTGTTTCTTTTTCTTGTGAAAAAATAGGCAGAGCAAAAGTAAAAATCAAAAATAAAAGTAGTTTTTTCATACATTGAAATTATATGGTTTCTCAAATATATTGTTTTTTTTCCTACAAAAATATATTTTTTTACTGCTAGTTGTATGTGTGAAAGCGCTTTGTATAATCAAATAAACAATCTTTGATAAATTAATGCTTTTGAACTAAATAATAAAATGAAGTAATTATGTAAATATGACCAAATACTATGTAACAATTTTTAAACGCTATCAAGTTAATTTAGCCATTATTAATTATAAACAAACAAACATGAAAATTAGAAGCATATTATTAGCATTAACATTGAGTATCGGATTATTTGCAACTTCTTGTAGCAGTAATGATGAAAATGAAGGAGCAACAATTATTCCTATTACAGGAAAATGGGGTGTAGTAAAAGTGGGTACAAATATTGGTGGTGTAGAGACATTGGTAGATCCGCCACAAAATGTAACAGGATGTGATCATGATTATCTTAGTTTTAAAATTGATAACACATTAGTTTCAGGAGATTATGATTCTACTTTAAGTCCATGTGCTTTAACAACAGTTTCAGGAACTTATAGCAGACCAGATAATAAATTAACAACTGTTATAAATGGTGTAACCACTACTTATGATATTGTTAATCTTACTCTTACTGAATTAAAGTTAAAAAATGGTACAGCAATATCAGTTTACACCAGATAATTTAGTTATTTTTACATCGTAAGTTTTTGAGATGTATTAAAACGGAAACGACTTTTAAAGTTGTTTCCGTTTTTTTTTATTCCATATAAAGGCAAACAAGCATGATTTTTTGTGTTTGTATTATTCTTTTATCCGAAATTTGCGTGCAAACTCTTTAAAAATATAAGCAATGGAATTCGGTAGAATCATAATTTCAGAAACAGCAGCAAGTAGCGAAAACCCACAAGATGTTATCAATTCGAATATTTTGGTGATTAATTTAATGCGCGAGGAAAAAATCGATGATGATTTAATTCATGAAGATGCCTTGATGAGTTATTATCTAGATTATTATACGTCTCAATATACAGAAGGTAATTTTGCACAATTTGTCTATAATTCTCAATGGAACACAGAATTGAATGAATTGATAGAAGAAGGATTGCAATTGCTTGGTGCCGAAAAACATCTAGAATTATTTCAGAAACAATGCAAGAAAGTCAAGTTGATGAGCAGCGTAAAAAGAGATAAATTTTTTAAAGGAAAGCTAGAAGGTGTAAATCCAGTTCGTGATTTGATGAATAATGATACTTTTTTTGAAATTGAAGAAAATTTGGTACAACGCAATGCAGAATTCTTAAAATCACATCCCGATCTTGAAGTACTTTCTGTAGACGATATGTTTGCGGCGCTTGAAGAGTTTGTAGGTCATGAAATAAAGAGAGAATAGGATTTAAGAATAGTGGTGGTAGATTAGTTTAAATTTAATTCATGAAATAGCTAGACTGTTGTATTTGTAATCATTCTTGAAATTCTTCCTAGAAATTACAAAACACAAATCACTGATTTTTCAGTCGTTTCTAGCAAACATTTCCTTAAATTTGCTTTCATTAATAGAAATATAATAGTTATAAAAACCCAATTATGTTACAAATTGCATTTATTAGAGAGAATCAAGAGAAAGTAATCAATGCTTTGGCAAAAAAAAATATGGATGCCAAAAGTATTGTTGAAGAAGTGGTACAACTAGATGAAAAACGTCGTGCTACGCAAGTAGAGTTAGACGGAATTTTATCAGAATCTAATAAATTATCCAAAGATATTGGGGAATTGATGAAAAGTGGCGAGAAATCAAAAGCCGCAATTCTAAAAGAAAAAACAATTTTATTAAAAGAAAAAAGTAAGAAGTTGGCAGAATCTGCTGATGTTCTAGCTGCAGAACTTTTAGAAAAATTATATACGTTGCCAAATCTTCCGGCTGATATTGTTCCAGTAGGAAAAACTCCAGAGGAAAATTTAAACGTTTTTCAAGAAGGTGCTATTCCCGTTTTACATGAAGGCGCTCAGCCACATTGGGAATTAGTAAAAAAATATGACATCATCGATTTTGAATTGGGTGTAAAAATTACTGGAGCAGGATTTCCAGTTTATAAAGGAAAAGGAGCAAAATTGCAACGCGCACTAATCAATTATTTCCTAGACAAAAATACGGCTGCAGGTTACAGTGAAGTTCAAGTTCCTCACATGGTAAATGAAGCTTCTGCTTACGGAACAGGACAATTACCAGACAAAGAAGGACAAATGTATCATGATAAAACAGATGATTTGTACTTGATTCCTACTGCTGAGGTTCCAGTTACTAACTTGTTTCGTGATGTGATTTTGAATGAAAATGAATTACCTGTTTTAACCACCGCTTATACACCTTGTTTCCGTAGAGAAGCGGGTTCTTATGGAGCGCATGTGCGTGGATTAAACCGTTTGCACCAATTTGATAAAGTAGAGATTGTACGAGTGGAGCATCCTGATAAATCGTATGAAGCTTTAGACGGAATGGTAGAACATGTAAAATCGATACTTCAAGAATTAAAATTACCTTACCGAATTTTACGTCTTTGTGGTGGAGACATGAGTTTTACCGCTTCTTTGACCTATGATTTTGAAGTTTTTTCAACCGCGCAAGATCGTTGGTTAGAAATTTCTTCTGTTTCTAACTTTGAAACTTTTCAAGCAAATCGTTTGAAATTGCGTTTCAAAGACAAAGACGGAAAAAACCAATTGGCACATACTTTAAACGGAAGTTCATTAGCCTTGCCAAGAGTTTTAGCTGGGATTTTAGAAAATTATCAAACGCCAGAAGGAATTGTAATTCCAGAAGTATTGCGTCCGTACTGCGGATTTGATATTATAGATTAAATTACAGCTTTTTTGAAATAAACGTAAATTCGCAAATTTTTTCTTTTTTAAATAATGAAAATTTGCGAATTCGCGTTTAAAATAATTTCGACTTAACACTCGATTTAGAAACAATAACAATAAATATGAGATTTTTTTTCCTCTTTATTACTTTATTAGTGTCGCTATTTGGATTCGCTCAAAACGAACAATTAGCGCAGTATTATTATGAAAAAGGAGATTTTGAAAAAGCTAAAATTGGTTTTGAAGAATTATTACAGAATACGCCTCAAAACACACAATATTTTTTAAGAACTATTGATTGTTATCAGCAATTACAGCAATTTGATGTTGCTGAGAAAGCCATTCAACAACGTTTGGATAAATACAAGCAAGGTACGCTTCTTGTAGAATTGGGTTATAATTTTCAGTTGCAAAAAAAAGAAACTAAAGCCACTTCTTATTATGATCAAGCTTTAGACCGCATCAAGAAAAACCCAATGGAAGTATATGGCATTTCTACCTCTTTTGAGCGAAAAGTGCTCTTAGAATATGCTTTAAAAGCATATCAAACCGCCATAGCAATTGAACCTAATGATAATTTTAATTTCCAAATAGGTTTGCTTTACGGTCAGTTGGGTAATACAGAAATGATGATTGGAACTTTTTTAGATGATGCTTACAAGAATCCTCAAAATGCAATTAGAATTCAAAATCAATTTGTACGTTATCTGGCAGATGATGGAGATGCCAATTTTAATGAAATGCTCAGAAAAGCACTGATTTTGAGAACACAAAAAAATCAAGACATTTTTTGGAATCGCTATTTAAGTTGGTTTTACGTTCAACAAAAAGAGTTTGAAAAAGCATTTGTACAGGAAAAAGCGATTTATAAACGCAATCCAGAATCGCTTAACAGTATTGTAAACCTAGCACAATTGGCAATAGAGGAAGACAATCAGGAAGCAGCACAGGAAATTTTAGTATTTGTGTTGCAAAATACTAAAGATTTAGAATTGTTAATTCAGGCGAATTCCTATTTGATGGAGATGAGAATCGAAAAAGCCACTGAAAAAGATTTGCCCATTATAAATACCGATCTGTCTAATTTATTGCGAGAATATGAGATAAGTCCATTTACCTTATCTTTGCAATTGATTCAGGCACATTTTGTAGCGTTTAATTTAAAAAAACCAGAAGAAGCTAAGGCAATTGTAAAGAAAGCTTTAGAATTGCGATTGAATGAATATGATGCGGCCAAAGCTAAAATGGAGTTGGCAGATATTTTTCTCTATGAAGAAAAATTTAATCAAGCATTATTGTATTATTCGCAGATTGAATTGGACTTAAAAAATGATGTTCTAGCACATGAAGCTACTTTAAAAGCGGCTAAAACTAGTTATTTTAAAACAGATTTTGATTGGGCGTTAAAGCAATTTAAAGAATTAAAAGCAGCCAACACACAGTTGATTGCTAACGATGCTTTAGAATATTTTTTATTAATAAATGATAATACCGCTGCAGATTCTACTCAAACGGCATTAAAACAATTTGCAAAAGGAGATTATCTTTTATATCAAAATAGAAACCAAGAAGCAATTGCACAATTTCAATCTATTTTAAAAAGTTTTAAAGGCCAAGAAATAGAAGCAGTTACATTATTGCGATTGGGACAAGTTTACGAAAAACTAGGTGATTTTACTTTGGCTTTAAGCCAGTATCAAAGCATAATTGATCATCACGCTGAAGGGATTTATAGTGATGAAGCATTGTTTTTTTCGGCCGAAATTTATAACAAAGAACTAAAAGAACCTGAAAAAGCAAAACCTTTGTACGAGAAGATAATTTTTAATCATCAAGACAGTATTTATTTTGTTGAAGCTAGAAAAAAATTCAGACAATTGCGAGGCGATACGAATTTATAAAATGATTTTACATTGAAGATTAACCATTTTGAGAGTAGATTTTACATAAGTCTTGATTCAAAATTAAAACACTAAATAAAAATAATGATCATATACAACGTTACCACAAACATACACGAAAGCGTGCACGACCAATGGATGGTTTGGATGCGTCACAAGCATATTCCAGAAGTTCTAGCGACAGGAAAATTTTCTTCAGCCAGAATGGTTCGTGTTTTAATTGAAGAAGAAATGGGCGGAACAACCTATTCTGTTCAATATACCACCGATAGCAAAGAAACGCTCGAAAAATATTATCAAGAAGATGCAGCAGGTTTTCGCGAAGAAGGACAGAAATTATTTGGTGATAAAATGCTAGCATTTAGAACGGAATTAGAATTGATTTCTGATCATTAAATATAGATTAAATTTCTTGTGTTTCAAATCTAGAATCACTTTCTAATTGTGTTCTTAGCTAAAAAATAAATACAGTTAGCACTTATCTGCTAAATCATTCTCAAGGGTTATTTTTAAAGTCTTGTGAGAGAATATAACACTAAAATTAAGCGAGAATGCCTTGTGCCTCGCAATTAAAATATGGAAAAAGTAAAAGCCAAAAAACATCTGGGACAGCATTTCTTAAAAGATGAAAGCATTGCAAAAGATATTGCAGATACGCTGAACTTAGTTGGTTATGATGATGTTTTAGAAATTGGACCTGGAATGGGTGTTTTGACTAAATATTTATTGGATAAACCTATCAATACTTATGTAATTGAAATCGATACAGAATCAGTTACTTATTTAGATGAAAATTATCCTAAATTAAAAGATAAAATCATCTCTAAGGATTTCTTGAAATACAATATCAACGAAATTTTTGAAGGCAAACAGTTTGCAATTATTGGCAATTTCCCTTATAATATTTCGACTCAAATTGTTTTTAGAGCATTAGAATATCGCAACCAGATTCCTGAGTTTGCTGGAATGTTCCAAAAAGAAGTGGCACAACGCATTTGTGAAAAAAAAGGAACAAAAGCTTACGGAATTCTATCAGTTTTAGTACAAGCTTTTTATGATGCTGAATATTTATTTACTGTAGACGAAAATGTATTTATACCACCACCAAAAGTAAAATCGGGTGTTTTACGCTTGCGCAGAAAAGAAGATTATAGTTTGCCTTGTGGAGAAAAATTATTTTTTACGGTAGTCAAAACGGCTTTTCAACAACGCAGAAAAACACTTCGCAATAGTTTAAAAACTATGAACTTATCTGATAAATTACGTGAAGATATTGTTTTTGATCTTAGACCAGAACAACTTAATGTAGAACAATTTATAGAATTGACTCAAAAAATAGAAGCCGATGGAGTTTAAAATCAGTAAAGAATTAATTCAGGAATTAGAGCTACTTATTCAAAATAAGAACGACAAGCAATTGGAGGTTTTATTGAATGATATGCACCATGCTGATATTGCAGAAATTCTTGATGAGCTGGATTTTAATGAAGCAACCTATATTTTTAAAGTTCTAGATAGTGATAAAACAGCCGAAATTCTTCTAGAGTTAGAGGATGATCTTCGTGAAAATATATTAAGTAGACTTTCAGCAAAAGAGATTGCAGAAGAATTAGATGAGTTAGAAACTAATGATGCGGCTGATATTATTGGGGAGCTTTCACAAGATTTGAAAGCGGAGGTAATATCAGAACTTCAGGATGTTGAGCATGCCAAGGATATTGTGGACTTGCTTCGTTATGATGAGGAAACCGCTGGTGGAATTATGCATAAAGAGTTGGTGAAAGTCAATGAAAATTGGAATGTGCTTACTTGTGTAAAAGAAATGCGTATGCAGGCCGAAAACATTTCTCGAGTGCATTCTATTTATGTGGTAGATGATGAGGATAGATTGAAAGGGCGTTTGTCACTTAAAGACTTGCTCACAACTTCATCAAGAACAGCTATTAGTGATGTTTACATTAGAAAATTAAACTCTGTAAAAGTTGATACTGAAGATGTTGAGGTCGCTCGTATCATGCAAAAATACGATTTAGAAGCCATTCCAGTTGTAGATGAATTGGGTCGTTTGGTTGGAAGGATAACAATTGATGATATTTTAGACGTAATCAAGGAAGAAGCCGATCAGGATTACCAATTAGCTGCGGGTATTTCTCAAGATGTGGAAGCCGATGATAGTATTCTTGAGCATACAAAGGCGCGTTTGCCTTGGCTTGTATTAGCACTTTTAGGAGGTTTTGTTTCTGTTAGAGTGCTAGGTTTATTTGAAGGCGCAATGGAAGAGCATGGGAAATTGTTCTTTTTTACCCCTTTAATAGCTGCAATGGCAGGAAATGTTGGCGTACAATCTTCGGCAATCATTGTGCAAGGATTGGCAAATAATACCCTTAGCGGATCGTTATTTAATAGATTGGTAAAAGAAGTTTCTTTAAGCTTACTAAATGGAGTTATTCTAGCAATTATCTTGTTTTTAGGAAGTCATTTTTTATTGAACGTTGAATTTATTATTGGTATAATTGTCACTATTGCCTTAATTTCTGTAATTATTATTGCATCATTAATTGGAACTTTTATCCCACTATTATTAGATAAATTTGGAATAGATCCCGCGCTGGCAACAGGGCCTTTTATAACCACAAGTAATGATATATGTGGAATTTTGATTTATTTCTCTATTGCAAAACTGATATTAGGTTTTTAAATAGAGTTTCAAAAAAATACAACTAACCAATCCATTCTTTCTTTTAAATACAATTTCTTCAAGGGATTTGTGCTAAATGATAGACAAACCAAAACCAGCATGAAAGTACATATTATTGGCGGCGGCAACCTAGGTGTTTCTATAGCCTTAGGATTGTCTAAATTCTCATCGGATAACCAAGTAACCATAACCAGGAGAAATACTTCAAGTATTTTGTATCTGGAGAAGTTAGGGGCAACTGTTTCTAGTAATAACATACATCAAATTCAAGAAGCTGATATTATTATTTTGACCATAAAACCCTATCAGGTTGATGTTGTTTTGAATGAAATTCTACCTGTAATTTCAAATAAAACTATTGCTTCTGCTGTCAGTGGTCTTTCTATTGAAAACTTGCAAAGTAAAATAGGAGATTCTAATACTGCCATCAGAATTATGCCAAACATTGCAGCGCAGTTTGGTGCATCGGCTACGTGTATTGCTTTTCAAGAAAAAAACTCAGTAAAAGCACAGAGTGTGATTTCGCTTTTTCAAAGTTTAGGAACTGCTCCTATTATTGACGAAAAATTGATGGATGCTGCTACTGTTCTTGCTGCTAGTGGAACTGCTTTTGCTTTGCGCTACATAAGAGCTTCTATGCAAGCAGGAATAGAGATTGGTTTTGATTGGCAAACTGCATTAGCTATTTCTGCCCAAACAGTCAAAGGAGCTGCAGAAATGCTCTTAGAGGAAAAAGTACATCCAGAACAATTAATAGACCGTGTAACTACACCTCAAGGTTGTACTATTGCAGGATTAAATGAAATGGAGATGCATGGTTTTAGTTCGTCATTGATTAGAGGTATTAAAACTTCTTTAAAGCAAATTAAAGGATAACTATTGTACTAAAAGTAAGTTGTTCTTTCAGCAATTTTTATTGTATTGAATACAAAAAAGCCCTAGTTTAATATTAAACTAGGGCTTTTTTTATGTGTTATATAAAGTAATTTACTTTCTTCTTCTGTCTGGTTTCAAGTTGTATTTCAACCATAAAAAACCAATTGTTCCAGCAATAAAAGAAGCTATTAAAATGGCTATTTTAGAATACGTAATCACTTCTTGTCCGTCATTCTTAAAAGCGAGCAATGTTATAAATATAGACATTGTAAATCCTATTCCTCCAAGCATTCCGGCTCCTAAAATATTGGTCCATTTTAAATCTTTAGGTAAGGTGCAAATGCCAAAACTAACTGCTGCAAACGAGAAAAGCCATATTCCTAATGGTTTCCCAACAACAAGACCAACGATAATACCAATTGTATTAGGATGATTTAAACCTTCATGCCAATCAGAACCTATTGCGATTCCTGTATTGGCCATAGCGAATAACGGAAGAATGATAAAAGCTACAGGATTGTGTAAAAAGTGCTGTAATTTATACGAAGAAGTTTTCTTGCTACCATCACCAAAAGGGATTACAAACGCCAATAAAACTCCTGTTATTGTTGCATGAACACCAGAATTTAGCATAAAATACCACATGGCAGCACCACCTATTAGATAAGGAAGCAAATTATGAACTTTTCTTCTGTTAAGAATAAACAAGAAACCCATTATGGCAAACGCAATAAGTAAGTTGGTAAAAGCAATATTGTCGGTATAGAATACTGCAATTACTAAAATGGCACCGATGTCATCTATAACAGCAAGAGCCGTTAAAAAAACTTTTAGAGAAGTAGGAACACGATTTCCCAAAAGGGATAAAATACCAATGGCAAATGCAATATCAGTCGCCATAGGAATACCTGCGCCATTTTGTGTTATTGTTCCAAAATTCAAAAGAAGAAACAATCCCGCTGGTACAATCATTCCACCTAAAGCGCCAAAAATTGGTAAGGATGCATTTTTTATATTAGATAATTCTCCTTGATACATCTCACGTTCTAATTCTAACCCGATCAATAGAAAGAAAATAGTCATTAAGCCGTCATTTATCCAATGAGTGATTGAATGACTGCCAAGATTGGTTTCCCAAAATGCAATGTAATCTGTTTGAATAGGTGAATTAGCCAATAAAAGAGAAAGAATGGTTACAGAAAGCAATAAAAGACCACCCGATTTTTCGCTTTCAAAAAAAGCTTTGAACGTTTTTGTTAATTTCATTTTTCAGTTTTCATTTATTACGTTTGTTTATAAGGTAATAAAAATTGAGAGCGCTAATTTACAAATTTAGACTCAAAATACCTTTCTAAAAATGATAAACCGTAATTTTTTTGTTTATTTGAGGTATCAAAAAAATATAATTTTTTATGGATATTAAAGTGCTTCACATAGATAGTAATAATTCCGTTTTATGGGATAAACTTCAAGATGCTGGATTTATAAATCATAGCGACTTCACTTCTTCAAAAGAAGAAATTGAAAATAAAATTCACGATTATCAAGGAATCGTGATTCGCAGCCGTTTCAAAATTGATCAAACTTTTTTGGATAAAGCTACTAATTTGCAATTTATCGCTCGAGTAGGAGCAGGATTAGAAAGTATCGATTGTGATTATGCTAAAAGCAAAAATATAACTCTTATAGCTGCGCCAGAAGGGAATCGAAATGCTGTTGCAGAGCATGCTTTAGGAATGATCCTTTCTCTTTTTAACAAATTGAATCAAGCGCACAGTGAGATTCAATCCGGTCATTGGAATAGAGAAAGCAATCGAGGCTATGAGCTTGATGGTAAAACAGTAGGGATTATTGGTTACGGAAATATGGGGAAAGCTTTTGCTAAAAAACTCCAAGGTTTTGATGTAAAAGTGCTGTGTTATGATATAAAGGAAAATGTGGGTGATACTAATGCTAGACAAGTCACATTAGAAGAATTACAGAAAAATATAGATGTATTGAGTTTGCATATCCCTTGGACGGAGGAAACGGATAAAATGGTTAATTCCGAATTTATTAACGATTTCGAGAAACCATTTTGGATTATAAATACCTCTAGAGGCAATAATATTGTAACGGCCGATTTAGTTGCAACAATGCAATCGGGTAAGATTCTAGGTGCTGGTTTGGATGTTTTAGAATATGAAAAAGGATCTTTTGAAACCCTTTTTCAAGACAAACAAACTCCAGAAGCTTTTCAGTATCTATTGAAAGCCAAAAATGCTATCTTAACACCACATATTGCTGGTTGGACATTTGAAAGCCACGAGCGATTAGCACAGGTTATTGCTGATAAAATTAAAGCGAAATATTTTATCTAAATCTTTATTGATAGTCATTTTAAAGAAATAAACACTTGCAAGTGTAACAACTTTGCTTCTATAATAGACTTATGAGTAAATATTGTTGTGGTTTATACAACCAGAACTATTTTGATAAAGGAACTCATTAAACATTTTAAATTTAATAATAACTAAACCAAACCAAAATGACAGAAATCGTAAAAGAAACATGGAACACACCCAACAAACCTATTCCGGTATTTAATGTAGATCCTATTTTAGTATTAATTTTAGGTTTTTTAACTTGTGGCCTCTATCTTATTTATTGGAATGTTAAAATCGCCGAGGTTTTTGAAGCTGTTTCTGAAAGAGAAGTTATCTCGCAGCCAATAGCCATCTTTGCTGGTTGTTGTTATCCTGTTAATATTTATTTTTTCTATCTAGCGGGTAGAGATGGATTGCCAGATGTTTACCGTAGATCGGGCTCAGCTCAAAAAGACGATACTGTTTTATTGCTAGTTTTAGGTTTTTTATTTCCAATGGTTGCTGCAATGATCGTTCAAAATGAAATCAATAAATTATATAAATAGTACAAAGAACAAACGTAAAATTTACGGTATTGTAGGTGCTATTCTGGTACTAGTCATTCCTTTTTTGCTAATGCTTTTTAATGCTGATAATCATTTAGAAACGGATCAATCTTTATGTCCTTTTAAAATGGCAACTGGTTTCCCGTGTCCGGGTTGTGGTATAACAAAATCACTGGTTTATTTATATCAAGGTGATTTTTACAAGAGCATATCTTATCATGTTTTAGGACCTTTTGTAATTGCTTTTTGCTTGTTGAGTGTTGCAGTTTTATCGCTAGAAATAATTACTAAAAGGGAGTATTTGAACGGAATTATGTACAATAAAAAGCTAGCCTATAGTTTGGGCTTTTTTCTTATTACATATCACATTATACGACTGATTTTATTTATAAGAAATAATTCTTTAGATGCTATTTTAAAAGAGTCTATCTGGAGATAAAACAAAAAAAATCCCATTGCTTAGAATTGCAATGGGATTTTTTTATAAATTGAATTTTATTAATCCTCTTTTTCGTGTAGTTTTCTTTCAAGTTCTTTTTGGAACTCTTCCATCACGGGTTTCATTGTGCTTTCTGGAATATCTGCAATACGAATGTACATTAATCCATCAATGGCATTATTAAAGAGCGGATCTACATTAAAAGCGACCACTTTTGCGTTTTGTTTAATGTATTTTTTTATCAAAACAGGCAATCGTAAACTACCAGGTTCAAGTTCATCAATAATCTTATCGAACTTATTTAAGTCTGATTCAGCTTCATCAAAAATGAAATCCTTATCAGCATCTTTAAGTTTTACCTTATACTCTTTTTTAGGATGTATATATTGTGCAATATAAGGGTCATAATAGTTAGACTTCATAAATTCTATCATCAGAGATTTAGAGAAATCAGAAAATTGATTGCTAATACTTACACCACCTAATAAAAATTTATGTTCTGGATAACGCAACGTAGTATGAATGATTCCTTTCCAAAGTAAGAAAAGAGGCATTGGTTTTTGTTGGTATTCTTTGATGATGAATGCACGACCCATTTCAATCGATTTGTTCATCATATCATGTAATTCTGGCTCAAAACGAAAAAGATCATTTAGATAAAAACCTTCCATACCATACTTTGGATAAATTTCAGAACCCAATCCCATTCTATAGGCGCCAGCAACTTTTTTTGCGTCATCGTCCCATAGAAACATGTGGTGATAGTAGTTATCAAATTTGTCAATATCAATAGATTCATTGGTGCCTTCGCCCACTTCTCTAAAGGTAATCTCTCTCAAACGTCCAATTTCGTGTAGTATGTTTGGTATTTTATTGGCTTCTGTAAAAAAGACTTCGTAGTTTTTACTTTGCAACAGTCGGCAACCATTTTCTCTGGCAATTTCTACCTCAGAAATTATTTGCGAACTATTAGCAGCTGTAACAATTTTCTTTGGACTTTTTGCGATTTTTAAGGTTGGTGTTGGTAAAAAATGGCTTTCTTTCTCAAAAGGATTAGCCAACATGTAGGTTTTCTTTCTTAAAAATTCAGAATATTCCTCTATAGTCTTGTACTCATTTTGTTCATTCACAGAAATAGCTTTCCCAATACGAACTTTAATTACACGGTTCTTTTGACTAAAAACTTCTGAAGGTAATTTTGCAGTTCTAAAAGTGCCACTAATTTTAGAAAGTAAATAAAACAAACGGCTGTTTTTAGCATGAAAATAGATAGGAACAACAGGAACCTGAGCTTTTCGGATAACTTTAATCGCACCTTCTTCCCAAGGTTTATCTACAACTAGTTTGCCATCTTTATAAGTCGAAACTTCTCCAGCTGGGAAAATACCTAATGGTTTTCCGTCACTTAAATGGCGTAGTGTTTCTTTAATTCCTACCACACTAGATTTAGAATCCTTATGATTTTCAAAAGGATTTACTGGCATGATGTATTTTTTTAAAGGTCGAATTCTATGCAATAAAAAATTAGCAATAATCTTGAAATTAGGTTCTCTTTCGAGCATTAATTTCAAAAGTAAAACACCGTCAATTCCTCCTAAAGGATGGTTTGAAATGGTAATATAAGCGCCTTCTTTAGGCAAACGCTTCAAATCTTCTTCAGGAATTTCGAATTTTATTTGTAAATCATCTAATATTCCATTCAAAAAAGCAACATCTTTAAGATGTCTATTTCTATTGTATACTTTATTTAACGTAGAGATCTTCAGCAACTTCATCAGCATCCATCCTGAAAAAGTCCCAAGAACACCATACTTATCTACATTTATTGCCTTTGCAACTTCTTTGGCGGTTACTAAACCCATTTATTTCTTGTTTTTAGAGCAAGAAACAAAGATAGCAAAAAACTCCATTTTCTCTATTTTTCTGAATCAAACTTCTTCTTTTTTATTACTTTTGAAACTCTAAAAATTATTTCATGAAAATTATTTCATACAACGTCAACGGAATTAGGGCTGCCATTTCCAAAGGTTTTATAGACTGGTTGCAACACGCAAATCCAGATGTTATTTGTCTTCAGGAAATTAAGGCTACAGAAGATCAAATCCCTGTAGAGGCGATATCTCAGGCAGGATATCCTTATCAATATTATTATTCTGCAACCAAAAAAGGATACAGTGGAGTGGCTATTTTATCTAAAACTAAGCCTAACAATGTGGTCTATGGTACAGGAATTCACCACATGGATTTTGAAGGTAGGAATATTAGAGCAGATTTTGATGACGTCTCTGTAATGAGTTTGTATTTGCCATCAGGAACTAATATCGAACGCTTGGATCATAAGTTTATGTTTATGGATGATTTTCAGCAGTATATCAATGATTTAAAAAAAGAAATACCGAATTTGATTATTGGTGGTGACTACAATATTTGTCATGAGGCTATCGATATTCACGATCCTGTTCGCAATAAAAATGTTTCTGGATTTCTACCTGAAGAAAGAAAATGGTTGGATACTTTTATGAAATCCGGATTTGTAGACAGTTTCCGTCATTTTAATAAAGAACCACATCAATATTCTTGGTGGAGTTATCGTGCAGGTGCCAGAGGAAATAATAAAGGATGGCGAATAGATTACAATTTAGTTAGTGATTCGCTAAAACACAGGCTTAAAAGAGCGGTAATTTTATCAGATGCCATTCATTCTGATCATTGTCCAATTTTAGTAGAAATTGAGTAATTTATAATAAAAAGAACAATTAGGAGCTATTCCTGCTATACGTTGCAATCTTTTTGCTTTTAATTAAAAGCAAAAAGGATTTTCACTACTATCAGGGCTAGGGAATTAGAATACAATTCCTATTTTTGATTTTTAATAATACCACTAAATATTTAAACAAAATGATAAAAAAAATTTCCATTGGAGTATTGGCATTAGCGCTTTCTACGTCTTGTGTCTCGAAAAAAATATACAATGACTTAGAAAATAAGTTCGCTGATTTAAAGAAGGAAAATAGAAGTATTGCTGATGAGAATGCCGATTTGCTTAAGTCAAAAAGCCAATTAGAATTAGATCGTGAGGCTATGACATCAGATTTTAATAAATCTAAAGCCGAACTCAATAAGCTAAAAGCAGATTATGCTGCCGCTCAAGATAAATTTAAAGTATTGCAAGATTCTTACACTGCTTTAGAAAAAAATAGCGACGATGCTTTGCAAAGTAACATGAAGAAAAATCGTGACTTGTTAGGGCAATTAGACGAAAAAGGAAAAGCATTGGCTCTAGAGCAAGAACGATTAAATAAAAATGCACAACGCTTACAAGAGTTAGAAAATTTGATTGCTGCTAAGGAAGCAAGCATGAAAAAACTAAAAGAAACACTTTCTAAAGCATTAAATAGTTTTGAAGGCAAAGGCTTAACAGTCGAGCAAAAAAACGGAAAAGTGTATGTGTCTATGGAGAATAAACTTCTTTTTAATTCTGGAAGTTATGCTGTAGGTACTGAAGGGAAAAAAGCAGTTACGGAAGTGGGTAAAGTGTTGGGCGATAATCCAGAAATTTCAGTTCTTATAGAAGGACACACAGATAATGACGCTTTTACAGCTTCAGGTCCTATTGCTGATAACTGGGATTTATCAACAAAAAGAGCAACGGCAATTGTTTCTATTTTAAGTGAAAACAAAAAAATAAACAGAAAGAATCTTACTGCTGCTGGTAGAAGTGAGTATTCTCCATTAGTGAGTAATGCCACCGCAGAAGGGAAAGCGAAAAACCGTAGAATAGAAATTATTCTAACACCTAGATTAGATGAAATCGCAGATATGTTGAATGACTTAAACTAAAATTCAATTCTAAAATAAATACAAAAAAGGCTCAAAGTTTTAATTTTGAGCCTTTTTTTATACGGATAACCATAAACGTTTCTTAAAAATAGTTAAAGGAGAAACCGAAAAGTTTTATAACCTATACTTTTGTAACTTAATTTAGAATTATCAAAAAATGAAATACACTACTTTACCCAATACGGATATAAAAGTGAGTAAGATATGTCTTGGTACAATGACTTTTGGACAACAAAACTCAGAAGCCGAAGGTCACGCACAAATGGATTATGCATTTGAAAATGGAGTTAATTTTTTTGATACTGCAGAGATGTATTCTGTTCCAGCCAGTAAAGAAACTTACGGAAGTACAGAGAAAATTATTGGAACTTGGTTTAAAAAATCTGGAAAAAGAGAAGAAGTGGTTTTGGCCTCTAAAATTGCAGGGCCCAATCCCAACTTCACTTACATGCGCGATACAATTGATTTCTCTCCAGCAAGTTTAAAATATGCTTTAGATAATAGTTTGCAGCGCTTACAAACCGAATATTTAGACATTTATCAATTGCATTGGCCAGAGCGAAAAAACAATTGCTTTGGACAACGAGGTTTTAAAGTTCAAGATGATTCTTGGCAAGATAATATTCATCAGGTTTTAGAAACTTTAGACGGATTTGTAAAAGAAGGAAAGATAAAGCATATTGGCGTTTCTAATGAAAATCCTTGGGGAATAATGCGTTTTCTTGAAGAAAGTAAATACCATAATTTACCAAGAATTAAAACAGTTCAAAACCCTTATTCTTTATTAAATAGACTTTTTGAAGTGGGTACTTCAGAAGTTTGTACTAGAGAAAATGTAGGTTTATTGGCTTATTCGCCATTGGCTTTTGGAGTTTTGACAGGAAAGTTCCTTACTGGAGAAAGTCATCCTAACGCAAGAATTAAACTTTTCCCACAATATACGAGATACAACAGCGAACAATGTACACAGGCCGCTCATTTGTATAATGAAATTGCAAAACAAAACGGATTATCACTAACCCAATTATCATTGGCATTTGTAGCGCATCAATCTTTTGTAACGAGTTCTATTATCGGGGCTACATCAATAGAGCAATTAAAAGAGAATATAGACACGATTCAGGTTTCTCTTTCAGAAGAAATA
This sequence comes from Flavobacterium flabelliforme, assembly GCF_017948675.1. Classification (GTDB taxonomy): domain Bacteria; phylum Bacteroidota; class Bacteroidia; order Flavobacteriales; family Flavobacteriaceae; genus Flavobacterium; species Flavobacterium pygoscelis. The sequence goes on along the minus strand of NZ_JAGFBU010000001.1, from coordinate 1,004,150 downwards.
ATAGAACAAATCAATAAAGTTCAGGCTATCATTCCAGATCCAGCACCTTAGTTTATTCTATATAATAAAAAAACATAAAAGCCCAATGAAAACTAGGTTCTTATTGGGCTTTTATGTTTTTTTAAAGTTCAAATTCTTCTATGCTCGGCAATGAGTCTAATGCGGTAGAATCTTTTACTTTTAATCTCAAATATGATTTTGCAGCACCAGAAATATGTAGTTTTTGCTGTTTATAAATCGTGTCGTCAAGAGTCAAAAGACCTCTTCGAATCATAATATTTGTTAAAAAAGATTCTTGTTTTACTGCAAATTCCCTTAAATTCCCCTCATCATTAAATTGGTACATGAATTTTTTTGGACTCGGAATAATTCGAGCTAAATACAAGCATTCATTTAAATCTAAATCGGCAGGATTTTTTTGGAAATAAAAACGACTTGCTTCGCCTATTCCGTAAACGTTTGGTCCCCATTCGATGATGTTGAAATAAACCTCTAACATTCGTTCTTTACTTACAATTCGGTTATTTTCTAAAATATAAACGAGTAAGATTTCTTCTAGTTTTCGTGACAATGTTTTTTCTCGAGTCAAAAAAACATTTTTCACTAACTGCATGCTGATGGTACTAGCACCACGAGAAAATTTCTTGGTTTTTATATTCTTGATTATAGATTGCTTGAACGCCTCATTTATAAAACCTCGATGTGAAAAGAAGGAAGGATCTTCGGTCGTTAGGACACTTTTTCTTAAATAGGGAGAAATTTGTTCGAGCGGTGTATAATTCGGATTCGCATTTCCTACTAAAATTGGTCTTTGTAGCACATCCTGTATAATTGCACGATAAATAAATTCGCTATTGAGTTTGTTTAAATTTGCTTCTCCATATTTTGTAATCTTCAAGTTTTCTTTTTTCAAATTACTATCAAAAACCAGTTCATTGGGTTTGTTTTTATTGTATTTAAAATCGAGTTTGTAATCAATACTTCCCTCGGCTTCCATACCTTGAAAATGAGTAAAAAGTCCCTCCGGGAGAGAAGATATGAAATCCTGCGCTTTCATTTTTGGTAGTGCTATCTTTAGTTTATAAACGGTGTCTTTGGCAGTTTCATAAGATAAATATGGATTGAATTTAATACTATTCAATTGCACAGTAGAGCTACTATCTACAGAGATAAAATTGGATCCTAATAAAAAACGATAGTCAAATCGTGCGTTTTTGATTAGTACATCTTTTCGGGCAATTTTTGGATGGTTTATTTTTAAATTAGCGATAGAAGCGTAACCGTCTATATGCAATTCTCCGCGACTATGATTGATATTTTCGATGTTTAAACGAATAGAATCAAAACTTGAAATAAGTCCGTAACGTTCGTCAAAGTAAGGAACTTTTATGGCACCTGTATCAATATTAAAAAATCGAATATCTGCTTTTTTATTTCTAGGATCAGCATATCCTTTAATTTTCCATTGCTGTTCAAAAGTATTTGTTTGTACGTGGATTGCTGTTTCTAATTCTTTATTTAACAATATTAGTTTGTTGATTTTTATAGTTGCTCTTTTGCCATTATCGTCAAGTTTAAAAGTCAGATTTTCAACATCCATATCTGTTGGCACCAGATTGAGTACTTTTGAAATAATTCTATAGGCAAAAGCTGCGTAATCTTTTTTATCGTTGTTTTTAGATTCTTTATTGTCTTTTTTCAGAAAAGCCTCAAAGTTTTTACGGTCTCCTTTTTGTGTTAGTTGTACAAAGCCTGTTTTAATTTCTAAAGTGCCTAATTGAACTTCACCCAACAATAATTGCCAAATATTAACACTAGTTCTTATTTTATGAATGTTGAATAAAGTGTCTGCATTTTTTGGGGTCAAAGTTACATCCGTTAAGCTTATTCCTGAAAAACCTTCAAAATTAGCGGCTTTAACTGTAAAATTGCTATCATAGTCTTTTTCTATTTTTGATGTTGCTTTAGTAATTACTTTTTTTAAAATAGAATCTCTAAAAACAAAAAAGGCACTACCTATAACTATCAGAATTAAAAGTGGTATTGTAATGAATAAAAATATTTTCTTTTTTCTGTTTTTCATTAATTAGGTGGAATTTAAAAACTGTCTTTTTAAAGAGTTGGTGTTTTATCAATTTAAAGACAAGAAAACAAATTTAGATAAATAAGTTTTAAACTTTTTTAAATTTTAATTATTAACACAAAAAAGCCGCAACGTTTGATTGTGGCTTGCCTTTTTGATGAAATCAATTGGTTTATGGAGTATAAAAGTGCTTGACTTTTGCAATAATTTGTTTCAAAGTCATGTTCTCTGCTGCTTCAACAGCTTTTAATTTACCACTAAAAATTGACTTTTCTTCTTGGATTTTCTTTTCTAATTTAGTTTTTGTTTCTGCAGGACCAAAAATATAAATTTCGTCGCAATCTTTTATAGTTGCGATAACTTCCTTAAGATACGCATTGGTTTGATGTTTTATTCTTTCGTCAAATGTGTTTTGAGAATCCATATGTTGGTTACCAAAAAAACTACCTTTATCTCCTTCTTTATCGTGATAAACACGGTTTTCTAAATCAGACTGAAGTGTTGTTGTTTTTTCTATTCCTTCCTCTAGAATTACAATGATTGCTTTTGTGGAGTCAATCCAAATACCCGCTTGCTTTTTCATTACTTATTGCTTTATGAAATTAGATAATTTTTTCTTTAAAGAAATTATGAATCTATAACTTTCTAACAAGCGTTTGTTTATGAGAATGTACTTTTTTAAGTTGCGCTGCAAGTAAAGATTCGTTACATAAAGGTAAACTATTAAAATAAGTATTATTTGCTATTTAACATGTAAATAACTTATAATCAGCATTTAGGGTTTGTTTGGTATTTTTTTAGAATTAGTTTTATCCAAATAATTCTGCGGCTACATCCTCGATTTTTGCTACTAATCGAACTGTAATCCCACTATTTTTAAGTGCTATTTTATTGTATTTAGAAACAAAAATGGTCGAAAATCCTAACTTCTCTGCTTCCTGAATGCGTTGATCTACTCGGTTCACCGGACGTATCTCACCAGAAAGCCCCACTTCTCCAGCAAAACAGAAATCTTTATTAACAGCAATATCTTCATTTGAGGATAAAATAGCAGCAACAACGGCCAAATCGATAGCAGGATCATCTACAGAAATTCCGCCGGTTACATTCAAAAATACATCTTTGGCACCCAATCTAAAACCGGCTCTTTTTTCCAAAACGGCCAAAATCATGTTTAGTCTTTTGGCGTTATAACCAGTGGTGCTGCGTTGCGGTGTTCCGTAAACTGCCGTGCTTACTAAAGCTTGAATTTCTATCATCAAAGGACGCATTCCTTCAAGTGTTGACGCAATTGCTGTTCCAGAAAGTTGCTCGTCTTTGTGAGAAATTAATATTTCTGATGGATTAGAAACTTCACGCAAACCACTTCCTAGCATCTCATAAATTCCTATTTCGGCCGTCGATCCAAATCGGTTTTTTAAGGAACGGAGTATTCGGTACACATGGTTTCTATCGCCTTCAAACTGAAGAACCGTATCAACCATATGTTCCAATATTTTTGGGCCCGCGATCGTTCCATCTTTAGTGATATGTCCAATAAGTATCACAGGAATGTTAGTCTCTTTTGCAAATTTTATTAACTCTGCCGTAGTTTCTCTAATTTGAGAGATACTTCCAGCAGTAGATTCTATATAATCTGTATGTAAGGTTTGAATGGAATCGATAATTACTATTTCAGGCTGAATAGCTTCAATTTGCTTAAAGATATTTTGAGTTTTAGTTTCGGTTAGAATATAGCAATTGGCGCTGCTTGGAGTAATTCTTTCGGCACGCATTTTTATTTGTTTCTGACTTTCTTCTCCAGAAACATATAGTGTTTTATAAGGTAGTTTTAAGGAGATCTGAAGTAAAAGGGTACTTTTTCCAATGCCAGGTTCTCCGCCCAAAAGGATAAGCGAGCCCGGAACAATCCCGCCACCAAGAACTCGATTTAGTTCTGCGTCGGTAGTGTCCATTCTTATTTCTTGAGCAGAATCAATTTCATCAATTCGTAATGGTTTTGGAGCTTTACTATTCGCAGAACTCTCACTTTTCCAAGCAGTTTTTTCTTGCTTCTGAATAATTTCTTCGGCAATAGTATTCCACTCCTTACACGAATTGCATTGTCCTTGCCATTTGGCATATTGAGCGCCACAATTTTGGCAGAAAAAAGTTGTTTTTACTTTAGACATTATTTTTTGGGTATTTGACTTTTCATTAGGTCATAATTGTCAAGCATCATTTGTTTAGTTAAGTCGCTGATTTCTTCAGATTGTGAAGCACTCAAATAATATTTTGCTGCTTTTTTTGGATCTTCCATTTTCTCGAACATCAATGCTAATTCATAATCTCCTAGCATTGATTTAGGATAATACTTGTTGGCTACTTCTGCTAATTTATCCAATTCAGAATAAGCTTTATTTTTTATAATCGCTGCTTCTATTGCTTTAAAATCATTTAAACGAATAGGAAGTTTTATACCGGTGTTTTTATACAAAACGTCATATTTATTAACTAAATAATCTACATATCCACTTTCTAATACTACTATTTTTTCTGCATAATCGGTAGATGTGATGGGTCTGTAATTTTGAAAAATATGATACAACGCATTTGGAATTGAAGGTAAAACCATCGAATAATGAGAAGCTCCTTTTATTACATCTAATTTATAATTTAATTGCGGATTAGTAACTAGTTTTATACTTGCGTCTAACTCTTGTACGGATTTTTGTATTTTCTTTAAATCTCCTTCGCCATACGATTGGTAATAATAAATAGGTCTCTTAAGTTTTTTAAGTTGCTCTGGAATTCTGATTTCCATTTCTGTTGCTAATTCAGGGCTTAAAGAGATATAAGCATCAAAAATAGGATTGTCTTTATAGAGGAAAAAGTTTAAGAAACCTGCTGTTATATCATGACCTGCAATGATACGGAAAGGTGCAACTGGATATTTTTTTTCAATAAAAGGGAGTAATTCTGCTCCTAGAAATTCAAAAAAACGTGCGCCTTCTCTAGTAGGAACGCCATCTACTGGATCGTAAAAGGAGTCATTAGTTCGTTCGCCATTTTTATTTTGGCTAATACCGATTACTATAGTTTCTGGTAAATCATCCCAATACGCTCCGTAATTCAGATCGCCATAAAAAGGATCAAACAAGTAATCTCCATCGAGTAAGATGACTAATGGATATTTTTTATTTGGGTTTTTCTCAAAAGAAGCGGGAAGACCAATCGTTATTTCTCGTTTGGTTTCTAAAACTTTAGACTCAAATTCAATTATGGATTTTTGTGAAAATAGAGAAACAGAAAAGAGTAATAATAGTATTGTTTTTTTCATAGTTTGTAAGATTTTGATCTTTTTTGATTGCTAGATTAGTGGTAGCAATATAATCTATTATTTTATTTTAATATAAAACTTATTGGGTATTCACAAAATGTCATTTCTAGGTTTTAGTTTTGCAAATAAAAGGCCACTGAATTTCTATTTTAAAGTATAAAATAGAGAATCAGTGGCTTGAATTTTAAACTGCTCTTATAAAAGACTAAAGAGTTTTATAAGACTATTAGGTTAGCGAGTTATCCTTTTCATTTGGAAAAATAACCCATGGCTTGAATGTTTTAGCTTCTTCAAACTCCATAGTTGCGTAAGAGATGATAATGATTACATCATCTTTTTGAACTTTTCTAGCCGCTGGACCATTCAGAGTTATTGTTCCTGAATTTTTCTCTCCTTTTATAGCGTATGTTTCAAAGCGTTCGCCGTTATTGATATTTACAATAGAAACTTTCTCTCCCTCTATCATATTAGAAGCCTCTAATAATGCTTCGTCAATAGTAATACTACCGATATAATTAAGATCGGCACCGGTTACTTTAACACGATGAATTTTTGATTTTAAAACTTGAATTTGCATGGTACAAAAGTAAATTAATTTAATGAAATAGTATCTATTAGGCGGATGTTATTGACTAATACGGCAATAAAAGCTCTGTATTTTTTATTTTCTATTTTTTCTGTGCAAGACAAAAGGGTTTCTTCATCTGCTATTGTAAAATATTCTAATTCAAAATGAGCATCTTTTTTTAAATAATCGCTTACCCATTCAGAAATTTCCTTTGTGGTTTCTGTTTTAAACTTTTCTTTTACAGTACTCAATATTTTATAGATAATAGCAGCATCTTCTCTTTCTTTATTGGATAAACGCTCATTTCTTGAGCTCATAGCAAGGTGATTCTCTTCTCTAAAAATTGGGCATCCAATGATTGCTACTTTTAAACCATTTTTAGCGACCATTTTTTTTACAATTTGTAATTGCTGAAAATCTTTTTCTCCAAAATACGCTTTTGTGGGTGCTACAATTTCAAAAAGGCGTTTTACTATTGTGCCAACACCGTCAAAATGTCCTGGTCTAAATTTACCTTCCATTTGGTTTTCTAAACCGTCGAAATCAAAGTTCTGTGAAACGACTTTTCCTTCGTAAATGTCGTCTACAGAAGGAGCGTATAATATAATTGAAGGATCTAAATTATCTAATTTTTTTATATCGTCTTCTAAAGTTCTAGGATATTTAGCTAAGTCTTCAGGGTTATTAAATTGCGTTGGATTAACAAAAATACTTACCACTGTATTGTCGTTTTCCAATAATGATTGCCGCATTAAAGCCAAATGTCCTTGATGCAAAGCACCCATGGTTGGAACAAATCCAATAGTAGAATCAGGTGTTTTAATCGATTTCAAATGATCCATTAAAGTTGCTTTTCCGTAGAAAATAGGCATGGCAGTATTATTAAAATTAAATGCAAACTTACTATTTTAGTTAATAACTGCATAAATTTTTGTAATTTTGCTTGGTTTTTATTGCCAATAAATTAAGCAAATTATAATATGAAAGATAAGAGGATATTATATGTATCATCTGAAGTGGTACCTTATCTCGCTGAAAACGAGGTCTCTTTAATGTCTTATGACGTTCCTAAAATGATTAATGACCAAGGTGGACAGATACGAATTTTTATGCCTAGGTATGGAAATATTAACGAGAGAAGACACCAATTACACGAAGTAATTAGACTTTCGGGAATGAATTTGGTTGTAAATGACTTGGATATGCCATTGATTATTAAAGTAGCTTCTATTCCTAAGGAAAGAATTCAAGTTTATTTTATTGATAATGATGAATATTTTAAAAGAAAAGCAACTTTTACAGATGAAGAAGGTGTAATGTTCCCAGATAATGACGAACGTGCTATTTTCTTTGCAAAAGGTGTGGTTGAAACAGTTAAGAAACTGAATTGGGTTCCGGATATTATTCATGTTCATGGATGGATGGCGGCTATGTTGCCTATCTATATGAAGCATTTTTATAAAAACGAAGCTCTGTTTTCTGAAACTAAAATTGTTACTTCTGTTTATTCTCCCTCTTTTGAAGGGACTTTGAATATGGGAATGATTAATAAAGTAAAGTTTGATGGAGTTCCCGCAGAAGCAATAGCTGATCTAGAAGTGCCAAACTACGAAAACATCTTAAAAGCCTCTATTAGTCATTCTGACGCAGTTATTATTGCCTCAGATAACGTGCCTTCAAGTTTAACAAAATTTATAGAATCTTCGGGAAAACCTTTTTTACCTTTCGGCTCGAAAGATGCTTTCGCCGAAGCGTACACTAATTTCTATAGAGACCAAGTTCTTTAAATTAAACTTTTTTGATAAATATGTATAATAATTCTTTTTTTAAGAAAATTCTTTTAGTAGCGACTGTTTTTGTTTTGTATTCCTGTGATAAAGATTACAATGAAGTTGGTGGCGATATAATTGGTGGAAATAATTTTGATTTAGCAAGTACCACATATAGTGTTTTAGGTTATAATCTAAAAACAGGTCCGATTCAATCTAATAATCTTGATGTAAATCCGTTAGGTATTTATAATAATCCTGTTTTTGGAGAAACAACTGCAAATTTTAATACGCAATTGGCTTTGTCTTCTTTTGTAACCTCAATTGGTGCTAGACCTTATGTAGAAAGTGTAGTTTTGACAGTTCCTTATTATATTGATGAAAGTAAAACAAAAACTAATGCTACTGGTAGTCATGTTTATGTTCTAGATTCTATTTATGGTCCACAGATGGCTAAAATGAAATTAAGTGTCTATGAATCTGGATATTCTATGGTTAATCCGGGACCTATTACAGGATATCAGGAACAAACTTTTTTTACAGATCAAAATGATTTATTTGATACTAAAAAAGAACCAACTGTATTAAATGATAGTGATGATGATTCTCAGAATAATGAATTTTTCTTTGATTCCTCCGAAGATGTTGTAGACGTCAAAGATTCTTTGACAGGTGTAAAAACTACAAAATATATTGCACCTGCAATGAATTTGAATTTAAACAAAGCCTATTTTAAAACTAAAATTTTAGACGCTATCAGTTCAGGTAAATTGGCCTCTAATGAAGCTTTTAGAAATCATTTTAAAGGACTTTATTTTAAAGTTGAGAAATCAGGATCTAGCGCAGGAAATTTAGCCATGCTTAATTTTAAAGCAGGTAAAATAACAATTACCTATAATCAAGATTTGGCTTCCACTACTGGAGGTGCTCCAACTCGTGAAAAGAAAACTATTGTTCTTAATATGTCTGGAAATACAGTAAGCTTACTGAAAAATGATTATACTGTTAGTGGATCTGCGTATAATAGTTTGCCTAGTGTTGGTGACAACGTTGCGGGAGATGAGCGTTTGTACTTAAAAGGGGGACAAGGTTCCGTTTCTGTTTTAGAATTGTTTGACAAAAAAGATATAAAGGGATATGATAGTAATGGTAATCTAACTTCTGGTCCAAACGGAGTTCCAGATGAGTTAGATGATTTGAGAAATCCTGGTAAGGGTAAAAAAGTTTTAGTTAATGAAGCTAATTTAGTTTTTCACATCGATGCTAGTGCTATGACTGGTGCTGATGAACCACAGAGGGTTTATTTGTATGATTTTAAAAATAATCGTCCAATAATTGATTACTCTGATCCAACTTCTAATGTTAGTTTTCCTAAAAAATCCAAAGTAGTTTTTGGAGGACTTTTAAAATTGGATGCGACTACTAAAAGAGGTTCTACTTATAAAATTAGAATTACAAATCAAATTAGAAATTTGATAAACAATAAGGATTCTACTAATGTTAAATTAGGCTTAGTAGTTACTGAAAATATTGCAAATACTGTTTCATCTAAACTTAAAACGGCTAATTCTTTTATTTCACAAGCACCAAAAGCTTCTGTAATGAACCCTTTAGGGACCGTTTTATACAGCGGAAAATCTACCGTTCCAGATGATAAAAGATTAAAATTGGAGATTTATTTTACAAAACCAAATTAAAAGAAATTTATGTGCGGAATCGTTGGATATATTGGATATAGAGAAGCTTATCCTATTGTAATAAAAGGATTGAAAAGACTTGAGTATAGAGGATATGATAGTGCTGGTGTCATGTTGTATGATGGTCTTGAAATGAAAGTTGCTAAAGCGAAAGGAAAGGTTTCAGATCTTGAAGAAAGAGCTGAAAAAGAAATCACGCTTACTGGTACTATTGGAATTGGTCATACACGTTGGGCTACACATGGTGTTCCCAATGATGTTAATTCACATCCTCACATTTCAAATTCAGGTGATTTAGCTATTATACATAATGGAATTATTGAAAATTATGCACCTCTTAAAGCAGAATTAATAAAAAGAGGTTATGTATTTCATTCTGATACTGACACTGAAGTTTTAGTTAATCTTATTGAAGAAGTTCAGAAAAAAGATAATTTGAAATTAGGAAAAGCAGTTCAGGTAGCTTTAAACCAAGTAGTTGGAGCGTATGCGATTGCTGTTTTTGATAAAAAAACACCTAATGAGATTGTTGCCGCACGTTTGGGTAGTCCTTTAGCAATTGGTATTGGAGAAGGAGAGTATTTTATCGCCTCTGATGCTTCGCCATTTATAGAATATACTTCAAATGCGGTATATCTTGAGGACGGAGAAATGGCAAATATTAGGTTACACAAACCTATGAAAGTGCGTAAAATTCAAGATGATTCTTTGGTTAATCCTACAATACAAGAGCTACAAATGAATTTGGAGCAAATTGAAAAAGGAGGTTACGACCATTTTATGTTGAAAGAAATTTATGAGCAACCTAGTGTTATTAAAGATACTTATAGAGGTCGTCTTCATGCCAACGAAGGTTTAATTCAAATGGCAGGTGTTGAGGATAATTTAGAGAAATTCTTAAACGCAGAAAGGATTATTATTGTTGCTTGTGGTACTTCATGGCATGCTGGCTTAGTAGCCGAATATATTTTTGAAGAATTTACTAGAATTCCTGTAGAGGTAGAGTATGCTTCTGAGTTTAGATATAGAAATCCAATCATAAATAGAAATGACGTTGTGATTGCTATTTCTCAATCAGGAGAAACGGCAGATACTATGGCTGCAATTAAACTAGCAAAAGAAAATGGAGCTTTTGTTTTTGGAGTTTGTAATGTAGTAGGGTCTTCTATTTCTAGAGAAACTCATGCAGGTGCTTACACGCATGCAGGTCCAGAAATAGGTGTTGCATCAACAAAAGCATTTACCACACAAATTACAGTTTTAACAATGATTGCTTTGCGTTTAGCAAAAGCAAAAGGGACTTTGTCTACTTCGGTTTTTCATGCTTATTTAAATGAGCTTGAAATTATTCCCGAAAAAGTTAAAGAAGCTTTAGAAACTAATGAGAAAGCAAAAGAAATTGCTGCTGTATTTAAAGATGCGCCTAATTGTTTGTATTTAGGAAGAGGTTATAATTTCCCTGTTGCTCTTGAAGGAGCACTTAAATTAAAAGAGATCTCTTATATTCATGCGGAAGGTTATCCTGCTGCAGAAATGAAACACGGTCCAATTGCATTGATTGATGAGCTTATGCCTGTTATTGTAATAGCGCCTAAACAAGGACACTATGATAAAATCGTAAGTAATATTCAGGAAATTAAATCTAGAAGTGGAAAAATCATCGCTGTGGTAACGAAAGGGGATACTCAAGTTCGTGAATTGGCAGATTATATTATTGAAATTCCAGAAACCTCGGATGCCTTGTCTCCTTTGATTACAACTATACCTTTGCAACTTTTATCTTATCACATAGCGGTAATGAGAGGCTGTAATGTAGATCAGCCTAGAAATTTAGCTAAATCAGTTACTGTAGAGTAACACGTTTTATATACTACTTATAATCAAGCCTTGAGGATTTTCTCAAGGCTTTTTTTTGATTAAAACTTTGATTTCTTTGTAAATGGAACGTTAATTATGTTGGTTATATCACTTTTATCATATTTTTAGAAATTAATAATTTTTTTGATATATGTGTATTTTTTATATGCACGCATAGTGGTATTTTGCCGTTTTGATAGTATTCTCTAAAATAGATGGTTAAATTTAATTGTATAATATGTATAAATGGTGTGAATTAAGTATGAAAAATGAGATATTTAAACACTTTTTTTATTAATATCAAAAATATTTGTACTTTGGCGTGATAAACCAACAAATTATAACCAAATGAGAGTGTATTTACTTTTTTTGTCTTTGTTTTTTTGCAGTCTAACTTTTGCGCAAAATACAATTACAGGTTTTGTTACCGATAGTAACAACCAACCTATTCCTGGAGCCAATATTAAAGTCGTTGGTGATTCGTCAGGTACTGTCGCCGATTTTGATGGTTCTTTTAAGTTACAATCCTCAAAAAAACTTCCGTTTGTCATTGAGGTAACTAGTGTTGGTTTTGGATCTAAAAAAGTTACTATTTCTTCGGCAAATCAAAAGGTTTCTGTACAACTTTTAGATGAGGAAAACAAATTAGATGAAATTGTAGTGTCTGCTTCGAGAACTCCAGAAAGAGTAATTGAGTCGCCTGTTACTATCGAAAGAATGGGAATTGCAGATATAAAAAAATCAGCTTCTGCTACTTTTTATGAAGGACTGGAAAACTTGAAAGAAGTTCAAATGAATACGAGTAGTTTGACTTTTAAATCCATTAACACTAGAGGTTTTGCAACGGTAGCTAATACCCGTTTTATGCAATTAGTAGACGGAATGGATAACTCTTCTCCTTTATTAAATTTTGTTTTAGGTAATATGATAGGAGTTTCTGAAATTGATGTTCAGAGCGTTGAGTTGTTGCCTGGTGCTTCTTCTGCTTTGTATGGTGCAAATGCCTTTAATGGTATTTTGTTTATGAATAGTAAAAGTCCTTTTACAAGTCAAGGAATTACCGCTTATGCGAAATATGGACAGACTGTTCAAAATGCGGCAGGAAGTAATGACTATGTTGATTACGGAATTAGAATTGCACATGCTTTTAGTCCAAAATTCGCTGCTAAAGCGAACTTTACTTATATGAGAGGTACGGATTGGTATGCTACTAATTATAAAGATAAAACAATTGTAGGAAGAGATAGGAGTAATCCTAATTATGACGGGATAAATGTGTATGGTGATGAAGTGAGTACCAATTTAAAAGGAGTGGGGCAATCATTGGCAGCGTTAGGTTTAATTCCTGTTGGAGCTATAAATCTTTTGCCAGATTATAATGTGAGCAGAACAGGATACGATGAAACCAGCTTGACAGATAATAAAGCGAGTAATACCAAAATTGACTTTTCTCTTCATTACAAACCTTTTGAAAATGATTTCGAAATTATTTGGCAAAGTAAATTTGGTTACGGTAACGCGGTTTATCAAGGGGCTAATAGATATTACCTAAATGATTTTTTTATGCAACAACATAAATTAGAATTAAAAGGGAAAAACTTTTTTGTAAGAGGGTATACTACTAATGAAGATGGAGGAAAATCATACGATATGCTTTTTACAGGTATTAATGTAAACAGAGTTTGGAAAGATGATAAGACATGGTTTGGTCAGTATGCGGGTCAGTATGTTACATCTACATTAGGGGGTGCAACTCCAGAACAAGCCCATATCGCAGCAAGAAGTGTAGCAGATACCGGAAGGTTGATTCCTGGAACGGCTGCATTTAAAAGTGCATTTAATAGTGTAATTAGTGAAGCGAGTGTGCTTTCAGGTTCTAAGTTGGTTGACAATTCTAAAATTTACCACACTGATGTAAATTATAATTTTAAAGATCTAATTGATTTTGCAGAAATTCAAGTTGGTGGTTCATACAGAGAGTATGAGTTGAACTCTCATGGAAGAATTTATACCGATGCTAATGGCCCGATACATTATAATGATTATGGTGCATACACACAATTGACAAAAAAGTTATTAGATGATAGATTAAAATTTACGGGTTCTGTGCGTTACGATAAATCTAAAAATTTCGATGGTAATATTTCTCCTAGATTATCACTAGTTTATTCGGGTGGTGAAAACAAGAAGCATAACTTTAGAGCTTCTTATCAAACAGGTTTTAGAAATCCATCAACTCAAGATCAGTACATTGGTTTTAATGTAGGAAATGCAGTTTTATTAGGATCTGCACCTGATAACTTAACCAGGTACAGTGAAACATTACCCGTTTCAACAGCTGTAGGACAGGCGTTTGCTGGATCGGCTAATGTAGTTGTTACTGGTCTAAATGCTTATAACAATTCTTATACTGCTTCTTCTGTTGCTGCTTTGAGCGCTTCTGGTAATCCTGCGGTATTGAAAAAAACAAACGTGAATTATGTGAAACCAGAACAAGTAAAGGCTTATGAATTGGGTTATCGTTCTTTCTTGAATGGTGTTTCTGTTGATTTGAACGGATATTACAATATTTACAATGATTTTATTGGTAATTTAAATGTAGTAGCGCCACTTTATGGAACAGCACAAGACGCTCCAAATCCTTTAGCAGGACCTACAAATGCTGGAACTCAATCTATACATGCGCTTCAAAATGGCAATTTCAGAGCTTATCAACTCTATACTAATACCGACGTTGAAATTAAATCAATGGGATTTGGTGTGGGTCTTTCTAAAAAAGTATATAAAGATTTTGAAGTAGGTGTGAACTATAATTATGCAGAATTCAAATTTGATCAAGCTAAAGATCCGAGTTTTGAAGCGGGTTTTAATACACCAAAACACAGAGTAAAAGCATCATTTGGAAACGAAAAATTATTCGATAATTTTGGTTTTAATGTAAGTGGAAGATGGAATAGTGAATATTTATGGCAATCTACGATGGTTGACGGCATGATCGATGCTGCTACTGTAATTGATGCTCAAATTAATTATAACATCCTCAAGTTAAAATCAACAATTAAGTTGGGTGCTTCGAATATTGGAGGTAAAGAATACACTCAGGTATTAGGAGCTGGATTAATAGGACAGCAATTTTTTGCGTCTTGGACAATCAATCCTTAAAAATCAGTCGTTAATAAAAAACACAGAAAAAAATGATAAAAAATTTAAAATGGCTACTATTAGTTTCTTTAAGCTTTGTAGCATGTAATAATAATGATGATGATGATGTGGTTTCGGCTGAAGCAACTGTAGTTCCAGGGTCAGCTAATTTTGCAAAATACGTTGCCTTAGGAGATTCCTTTGCCGCAGGTTATAGTGATGGTGCCCTTTTTATTAAGGGACAGCAGGGTTCTTACGTAAACGTTTTAGCTCAACAGTTTAAATTAGCGGGTGGAGGAGATTTTAAGACACCGCTTACTTCAGACAATAAAGGAGGATTGCTTCTTGGTGGAAATATTATAGCAGGAACCCGTTTGTATTTTAATGGTGTAGGACCGGTTGCTGTAAGTGGTAATCCTACTACAGAAGTGTCAACTCGTATTGTTGGTCCGTTTAATAATTTAGGAGTTCCAGGAGCTAAAAGTTATCATTTAATTGCGCCAGGTTACGGTAATGTAGCTGGAGTGGCCTCTGGGGCTGCAAATCCTTATTTTGCAAGATTTGCAACTACTTCTGGTGCAACGGTAGTTGGTGATGCTATGGTGCAAGCTCCTACTTTCTTTTCTTTATGGATAGGAGGAAATGATGTTTTGGGGTATGCTACCTCAGGTGGTGTTGGTGTAAACCAAACAGGTAATTTAAATCCAGGGACTTATGGAGGGAATGACATTACAGATCCTTCTGTGTTTGCAAGTGTCTATTCGGGTATGGTTAATAGTTTGACAGCTAATGGCGCTAAAGGCGTAGTTGCTAATCTTCCTTATGTTAGTACGCTTCCTTATTTTACTACTGTTCCTTTTAATCCTTTAACTGCAAGTGTTTTAGGTGGAGGCAGTGTTCCGGTTGGTAACGCAACGATTGATGCGCTTAATGCACAACTATACGGCCCTTTGAAAAATGCATTGACATATTTGAATGCAGGTAGTAGGATTAATTTACTTTCAAAAACAGTTTCTAATCCTTTATTGATTAAGGATGAGTCTTTGCCTAATTTATCAGCTCAATTAACTGCTGTTTTAACTGTTGATCTAGGACCTCAAACAGCAGCATTTTACGGAGCTATTTTTGGTCAGGCAAGACAAGCTACAGCTGCAGACTTAGTAGTTTTGCCTGTACAATCTGTTATTGGAACTGCTCCAACAGCTTTAGATTCAGGATTAGGTATAGCTCCTCCGTCTCCATTGAATAAGTTTGGAATTACATTTCCTCTTCAAGACAAACATGTTTTAATACCAGCTGAAGTTGCTGAAATCGTAGTAGCGACAGATGCTTATAATGTAACGATAAAAACAATTGCCGATGCAAAAGGGTTGGCTTTTGTGGACACGAAGACAATTATGAATCAATTGTCATCTGTAGGAATAGTTGGTAATGGATTTACAATGACTTCAACCTACGTAACGGGAGGTTCGTTTTCTCTTGATGGTGTGCATCCAAGTCCAAGAGGTTATGCTTTGATCGCAAATTATTTTAGCGCAGCAATCAACACCAAATACGGTTCGACATTGCCAAAGGTTAATTTAGGATTGTATCCAATTTTATATCCAGCTTCATTATAGTAGGTTATCTGTAGTATTTTTGCCTATACCACCCGTTTTTGTAACGTGGTGGTTTTTTTTATTTTAGAAATAGAAATGAACTGTTTTGTTATTTAAAATCTGTTTTTATGAAATGATTTAAATTTTCTTTTTTTTATAACAAAAAGATGTTGATTTTTTATTTTAAAAAATTATCTTTGCAAACTGAAAAAAGCATGTAATCGATACGTTTCGGTTGATACTAATTCATAAACCTAAATAGCTATTTAATAAATACATAAGTAATGTCAAAAGTAATAGGAAAAGTTGCCCAAATCATTGGACCAGTAGTTGACGTAGTTTTCAACGGTAAGGATGTTGAACTTCCAAAAATTTATGATTCGTTAGAAATCACAAAAAAAGATGGTACTTTATTGGTACTTGAAGTACAATCTCACATCGGTGAAAATACCGTACGTACCATTTCGATGGACTCAACAGATGGTTTGAGTAGAGGTTATGAAGTAGTTGGAACAGGAAATCCTATCCAAATGCCAGTTGGTGCTGATGTTTACGGACGTCTATTCAATGTGATTGGTGATGCAATTGATGGTTTAGGAAACTTGCCAAAAACAGGTGAAAACGGAATGTCTATTCACCGTCAAGCGCCACGTTTCGAAGATTTATCAACTTCATCTGAAGTTTTATTCACAGGTATTAAAGTAATCGATTTAATTGAGCCTTACTCAAAAGGAGGGAAAATTGGATTGTTTGGTGGTGCAGGTGTTGGTAAAACAGTATTGATTCAGGAATTGATTAACAATATTGCAAAAGGTCACGGTGGACTTTCTGTATTCGCAGGAGTAGGAGAAAGAACACGTGAAGGAAATGACTTGCTTCGTGAGATGTTAGAGTCAGGAATTATAAAATACGGTGATGAATTCATGCACTCTATGGAAAATGGAGGATGGGATTTATCTAAAGTGGATATGCCAGGAATGAGAGAGTCAAAAGCTACTTTCGTTTTCGGTCAAATGAATGAGCCTCCTGGAGCTCGTGCTCGTGTAGCACTTTCTGGATTATCTATCGCTGAGTATTTCCGTGATGGAGCAGGAACTGATCAAGGAAAAGACGTTTTGTTCTTCGTTGATAATATCTTCCGTTTTACACAAGCAGGATCAGAGGTTTCGGCACTTTTAGGTCGTATGCCATCTGCAGTAGGATACCAACCAACATTAGCAACAGAAATGGGTGCGATGCAAGAGCGTATTACTTCTACAAACAAAGGATCTATTACATCAGTACAAGCGGTTTACGTTCCTGCGGATGATTTAACTGACCCGGCGCCAGCAACTACATTTGCTCACCTTGATGCTACAACTGTATTGTCTCGTAAAATTGCTGAATTAGGAATCTATCCTGCAGTTGATCCATTAGATTCAACTTCAAGAATTTTGACTCCACAAATTTTAGGTGATGAGCATTATGACTGTGCACAAAGAGTAAAAGAAATCCTTCAAAAATACAAACAATTGCAAGATATTATCGCAATTCTTGGTATGGAAGAATTATCTGAAGAAGATAAATTATCTGTTTCTAGAGCACGTCGTGTTCAACGTTTCTTATCTCAACCGTTCCACGTTGCTGAGCAATTTACAGGTTTAAAAGGTGTTTTAGTAGATATTAAAGATACTATCAAAGGATTTAACATGATTATTGATGGTGAATTAGATCACTTGCCAGAATCTGCTTTCAACCTTAAAGGAACTATTGAAGAAGCGATCGAAGCTGGAGAAAAAATGTTAGCAGAAGCATAATATTAAAAATGCTTAAAGCCTAAAGCTTAAAGCCTAAAGCAATAAAAATGATTTTAGAAATAGTATCACCAGAAGCAAAATTATTTTCAGCAGAAGTAACTTCGGTTACCTTACCTGGAATTGACGGAAGCTTTCAAATTTTGAATAATCACGCCCCTATAGTTTCAATTTTAGAACAAGGAGTGGTGAAAATTACAGCTTCTAATTTTACTTTTGCAAAAGAAGTAGCAAGTAAATTCACGAAGCTGGATGATCAAAATTATACATTAGCTATCAATTCAGGTACAATTGAAATGAAAGATAATAAAGTTATCGTTTTAGTTGACTAAGACAATTTCAGTTTAAAAAAAAGCCAAACAGCAATGTTTGGCTTTTTTTTTATATAATTTCTACATTTATAATTTATTAGTTTTAAGAAATGATAGCAGCTTAAAATGGTTTTTTAAAATAATTATAATTGAATATTTAGTTGACTTTGCATTCCATTTCAAACTGAAATTATTTATTTGAAAGTAACTTTAATAAATTAAAATGTGTTAAAACTACTTTGTGATAAATGCAATTCACTTGTTAGAAATTTATTATTTTTACAAACTATGAAAAGATTTCCAAAATCAATATCTGATCGATTAACGCAGCGAATTGAATCAAATTCTCTTCGTAAACTAGGTATTCCTAATAATCTAATCGATTTTTCATCCAATGATTACCTTGGTTTAGCAAATTCAGAAATTGTTTTTAATCAAACCCATGAGTATTTGATTCAAAGTAATCTTAAAAAAAATGGTGCTACTGGTTCTAGATTACTTTCTGGAAATCATAAATTATATCTAGAGACAGAGGATTTTATAGCTCAATTTAATCAGTCAGAAGCAGCGTTAATTTTTAATTCGGGTTACGATGCCAATGTTGGTTTTTTTAGCGCTGTGCCGCAACGCAACGATATTATTTTATATGATGAGCTTTGTCATGCTTCGATTCGGGATGGTATTTTAATGTCAAACGCAAAAGCCTATAAATTCAATCATAATGATTTTGAAGATTTGGAGAAAATCATAGTACGAAATCCCAATGCTACTCTTTATATTGTTACTGAATCCGTATTCTCTATGGATGGCGATTGTCCTAACATGGAAGAATTAGTAGCGCTGTCGGATAAATACAATTGTTTTTTAGTAATTGATGAAGCGCATGCATTAGGAGTTTTTGGAGAAAATGGCGAAGGATTGGTTCAGATGCTTGGATTGGAAAACCACATTTTTGCCAGGATTATGACTTTTGGTAAAGGTTTGGGTTGTCATGGAGCAGCAATTTTAGGATCAGAAGAATTAAAAAGTTATCTCGTTAATTTCGCTCGAAGTTTCATCTACACGACCGGACTTTCTCCGCACGCTGTTGCTGCAATTTTAGTTGCATATAGGTCTTTAGAAAGCGATAAAAAAAGCATTCTAGATTTAAAGCAAAACATCATCTATTTTAATCAACAGCTGGTTTTGATGGGTTTAAAACAGCTCTTTGTTCGCAGTAAATCAGCGATTCAAAGTGCCATTATTCCCGGGAATGAAAACGTAAAAAGGATTGCTGGTGAATTGCAAAAAAATGGTTTTGATGTCAAAGCCATATTGTCACCAACTGTTCCTGCTGGACAAGAGCGTTTGCGTTTTTGTTTGCATAGTTTTAATTCTAAAGAAGAGATCAAACAACTTTTAGAATTACTAGCAAAGATTGTTTTTTAAAACGATTCTTAGCTATGTTGGAACTTATCTATTAGCGATTTTTTCTATAAAATATATTCGCTAAGCCCTTTGTTTACGCCTTTATTAAAATAATTTATTCTTTTTTTGTAACGTTTCAATTGTTTGATTACTTACGAGTAGTAATCAAAAATAAATAGTTTTATGAAACCACAATCAATTACTTCAAAAGAAAATTTAGTTAGTTCCTTTTTTATTTTCTTAACCTCTATGGGACTTTGTTTTTCGTTAGTCAACCATTTTATATTACAAAAAGCGAACTTCTCGTTGCTCATTATAATGAGTTGTTTATTTGTAATTTCATTAGCTTCTTGGCAACGTAAAAAATGGAGTAAATAATTTTAAGGAGTTTTAATCATCAAAAAAATCAATCAACAACTTAATCAATCACAATCATGAAAAATTTTTTTAAAGCAACTATTGTAGTTCTTACAATTTTAATTAGTGCAATAAGTAATGCACAGCAAACAACTTCTTCTTCTACTTCTGAAAATTCTTTACTTTGGGAAATTACTGGAAAAGGCTTAACGAAACCTTCCTATCTCTATGGAACGATTCATATGATATGTGCAGAAGATTATTTTCTATCTGAAAAAGTAAAAAAAGCTTTTGCAAATTCAGAGGAATTAATTTTAGAAATTAACTTATCAGATGCTAAAGAGATTCAAGACATGCAAAAAATGGCAATGGGCAAAGAGTCGTTAAACAAAATATTAAATCCTGATCAATTATTTAAATTAGATCAAATACTGAAAAATACGGCAGCTATGAACATTGACCAAGTGAATGGTTTTAGTTTAACCGCAGTAATGAGTTTGGTTAGCATGAAAGCCTTTGGTTGTAGTGATTTCAAGTTGTATGAAATGGAATTTATGAAATTAGCTAAAAAGAATAATATAGAAATCAAAGGTTTTGAAACGGTAAAGTCTCAGTTAGCCATCATTGATGGTGCTTATACAAATGACGAGATGATTACAATGCTTGGAGAAATAACACAAAATAACATGTCAAAACTAGTGGATGACTATAAAAGCGAAAACATAAGTTTGATGTATGATAAAATGGTAGATAAACAACAAATGAATCAACATACCAAAGAACAAATGCTTGACATTAGAAATCAAAATTGGGTGAAGATTTTGCCTAAACTAATGGATAAAAAGGCAGTTTTTGTGGCGGTTGGTGCCGCACATTTAGCAGGTGAATTTGGTGTAATTAATTTGCTTAGAAAAGCTGGATATGTTGTGAATCCAATAATGAAATAGTTTTGTTTTGAAAGAAAAAGAGAAGGAGTTTTTGACCCGCATTGAAAAGCATAAAGGAATTTTGTATAAAGTTTCTAAGATGTACATGGATAAACCTGATGATCAGCAAGATTTATTTCAGGAGATTGTTTGTCAGCTCTGGAAGTCATACGATTCGTTCCGTAATGAAAGCCAATTTTCAACATGGATGTATCGTGTGGCAATTAATACCGCTATTGTTTTTTTAAAGAAAGAAAAAAGAAAAGTAGATAAATATGAAATTCCATCTGATAATATAAAAGAGGAAGAGACGGATTCTGATATTAAGGAAAGTCAATTAGATCATTTTTATAAAGCAGTTCAAAAGTTAGAAAAAATTGATAAAGCTATTATTTTCTATCAGTTAGAAGGATTCTCACACAAAGAAATTGGTGAGAACATGGGAATTTCAGAAGGGAATGCCAGAGTAAAATTAAACAGAGCAAAAGAAAAATTAAAAGAAATTATAAAAAATCAAGGATATGGATTTTAATGATATACAAAAACAATGGAATAACGAAAAGATAGATAATGTCGTTCTTCCAACTAATTTAAAAAAAATAGAAGCCGCTAATACCCCTTTGGATAAAATTAGAAAAAATTTAAAAAAGGAGTTTTTTTATCAAATACTATCAATTGTTTTTACAGGATTTGTGCCCCTAATATATGATTTTCCTAAAGAATTAATTCCTTTGTTTTATCTCTTTTTTAGTCTGTTTCTAGCAATATGCGTTTATTATCTGGTAAAATTATACTTGTTTTATGTAAGAATTAATGCTATTACAATGAAAACTAAAGATAATTTGTATGAAACGTATTTCGATATTAGGTTGAATATGGAATTGTATAAAACCTTTGGATTTGCTTTAATACCTTTTATAATTTTGTCGCTAATAGGTTTTTTATATTATAAGTTTTCAAAAGCGCCAGGCTTTTTAACTTCCGAAATCACTAATTTTCAGATGATAGGTGTTTTTTCGATTGTGGTTTTTAGTTTTCTTTCTATGGGTATTGCACTGGAGGTTTGGGTCAATAGATTTTATGGAAAATACGCCAAACAAATACGTCAAGTTTTAGACGAACTAAAAGAAGAATAATAAATCGCCCATCTTAACGATGGGTTTTTTATTTTTGTACTCAAATAAATAAAAAATGAAACTATTTATAACTGGAATAGGAACTGATGTAGGCAAAACGATTGCCTCGGCGATTATAACGGAAGCATTAGAAGCTGATTATTGGAAACCGATTCAAGCGGGAGATTTAGAAAATTCAGACACTCACAAAATAAAGCGCTATGTATCCAACAAAAAAACTCATTTTTTTGAAAATAGTTACGCTTTAAATACACCAGCTAGTCCTCATTTAGCCGCAGAATTAGATGGAATTACAATTGATTTAAATAATATAATTGTACCGGAGACTCAAAATCATTTAGTGATAGAAGGTGCAGGAGGAATTTTTGTTCCTATAAATAATCGTGATACTATAGTTGATTTAATTCAGCCAGATTATAAAGTCATAGTTGTTTCACGTCATTATCTGGGAAGTATTAATCACACTTTACTAACTATTGAAGCTCTACAAAATAGAAATATTAAAGTAGCGGGTATTATTTTTAATGGTCAAGAAAATAAAGCATCAGAATCGGTTATTTTGTTTAAAACAGGGCTAACATTTATTGGTAGAATTGAAGAAGAGCCTTATTTTGATCAAAATGTCATTCAATATTATGCTGCTATTTTTAAAGAGAATTTACTAAGACTCGAATAGTAGTTATAGAATTCTCAACTAATTTTATTTGAACGCAAATGAAATTAAAAATCTTATAATTTTAATAGAATGAGTTTAATAGAAAGAGATAGTCAACATCTTTGGCATCCATATACCCAACACAAAACAGCTGCTTTACCAATCGCCATCAAAAAGGGAGAAGGAGCTTTGCTGTGGGATGAAAATGACAAAGAATATATAGATGCTATAGCATCGTGGTGGGTGAATCCCTTTGGGCACTCTAATAAGTTCATTGCAGATGCGATTTACAAACAACTTACAACTTTAGAACATGTTCTCTTTGGAGGATTTACGCATGAACCCGCTATAGTTTTGGCTGAAAAGCTTATTAAAATTTTGCCTAAAAATCAACAGAAAATATTTTTTTCAGACAACGGTTCTACAGCAGTTGAAGTAGCGATAAAAGTTGCATTACAATATTTTTTTAATAAAGGAGAAAAGAAAACTACCATTATTGCTTTTGAAAATGCTTTTCATGGAGATACATTTGCAGCAATGGCTGCTAGTGGAATTTCATTTTACACGCAGGCTTTTCAAGGTATGTTTATAGATGTGATACGAATTCCAGTTCCTGTAAAAGGTCAAGAACAAGAAAGTTTTGAGACCTTGAAAAATGTGATTCAGAGCCATAATTGTGCTGGTTTTATCTTTGAACCGCTTGTGCAAGGAGCTGCTGGAATGGTTATGTATGAGCCAGAAGCTCTAGATGAGCTTATTCGAATATGTCGTGTCAACAATGTACTTACAATTGCTGATGAAGTAATGACTGGTTTTGGTAAAACAGGTAAAACATTTGCAATGGATTATCAAGTTGAAATGCCAGATATGATGTGCTTGTCTAAAGCGCTTACTGGAGGTACTATTCCTATGGCAATTACCACTTTTACTCAGGATATTTTTGATGCTTTTTATGATGAGGATATCAATAAAGCTTTGTTTCATGGCCATACTTTCACGGCAAATCCTACCGGCTGCGCTGCTGCTTTGGCTAGTTTGGAGCTGTTGCAAACTTCAGAAATGCAAGATAATCTATTGCGAGTAAACAAGAGTCATTTGGCATTTCAAAAAAAGATAGCAAATCATCCTAGAGTTTTGACAACAAGGGTTTTGGGAGTTATTTTTGCATTAGAAATAAAAACAGAGAGCAGCGAAAGTTATTACGGAACATTGCGTAATAAACTATATAATTTTTTTATCGAAAATGGCGTAATTCTAAGACCGGTTGGTAATATTGTTTACATTTTACCACCTTACATTATTTCTGAAAAACAATTGGATAGAATATATCAAGTAATTCAAAATGCTTTAGAATCCGTTTAATTCAATTTATTCCGTTTAAAATTTAGTGGAAACAACATTAGAAATTTGAACGAATTATTCTGTTTTATGATTAAGCTATTTTTAAAATAATATTGCAATTTCTGCAAATAAATTTAATATTTTGTTACAAACTATTTCTATAACTGCTATCAATTCTATTTCTGCATTAGGTACTGAACCTATAAAGATATGGGAGAATTACCTTCGAGAACAGCATTTTTTTACGGCTCAGAATTTAGACCATAAAAAAACGATAGTTGCCGGTTTAGATAATGATTCTAATTTGTTGATAGATTCATTAAGACAATCGGATAATAAATATAAATCTTTAGATAAATCTGTTTTGTATGCGATGTTAGTTTCTAGAAAAGCAATGGCTACTGCAGGTTGGACGCAGGAAGATACTTTTGGTATTAACATAGGTTCTTCTCGTGGTGCCACTGATTTATTTGAAAAACATTATCGCGAATATGTAGCAACTGGAAAAGCTCAAACGCTAGCTTCTCCTACGACCACTTTGGGGAACATTTCTTCATGGGTAGCACACGACTTGCAAAGTGTAGGACCTGAAATATCTCATTCTATAACTTGTTCTACTGCTTTGCACTCCGTTCTAAATGGTATAGCCTGGCTTCGAGCTGGTATGGCAGATAAGTTTATGGTAGGTGGAAGTGAAGCGCCATTAACTGATTTTACGATTGCTCAAATGCGTGCTTTGAAGATTTACTCAAATCACGAAAATGCAGCTAATGAAACTATTCAATGGCCAAATCGAGCCTTAGATTTAGAAAAGAAACAGAGTACTATGATTCTTGGTGAAGGAGCTGGAGTGTGTTGTCTTGAAATTGGCAAAAAGGAAAATGCTTTGGCTTACATAGAAGGAATAGGGTATGCTACTGAAATCTTAGAGCATAACATTTCAATTTCTGCAGAAGCAACTTGTTTTCAGAAATCGATGAAAATGGCTTTGCAAAACACCTCTTTATCAGATGTAGATGTAATAGTGATGCATGCGCCAGGAACCGTAAAAGGCGATTTGACAGAATACCGAGCTATAGAAATAGTTTTTGGTGAACAATTGCCGCTTTTAACCAGTAACAAATGGAAAATTGGTCACACTTTTGGGGCGTCAGGAATATTGAGTATAGAACTTGCTATCATGATGATGCAGAAGGACGTTTTTATTGGAATTCCTTTCTTAAGCGAACAAATAAAAACTAAACCCATAAAAAAAGTATTGATCAATGCTGTTGGTTTTGGAGGAAATGCGGTGAGTATTTTGTTGTCCTTGTAGTATTTAGGATGTTATTTTTTTGAATCTATTTCTAATTCTTTTACTTTATCGTAAATTAAATGGCTTTCAAAACCTTTTCTAAGTAAGTAGTCACAGAACTTTTTCTTCTTTTTAAGAGTGTTTGTTTCTCGAATAGATTGCCAATTTTTTTCGGCTAATGTGTGAAAAGTAGCTAGGTATTCTTCTGCACTTATTTCTTTAAGTGCTGTATTTATTAATGTTTGATTTATCTTTTTAAACTTTAATTCGTTCGTAATTCTAATTTTCCCCCATTGCTTGATACGGTGTTTTCCTCTGGCAAAACTGCAAGCAAAGCGTTCTTCATTGAGGAAATTGTCTGAGATGAGTTGAACTAAAATCGTGTCGATTTCTTCAGAATCCATTTTCATGCTGTAAAGTTTTTGAATCACTTCCTCATGACACCGTTCTTGATAGGCACAAAAATGTTCTATTTTGGATAAAGCTTCTTTTATGGTAAAAACATCTTTCATGTCTAAGTTTTTATAGGTCGACCCCATTTTTTGAAATCTGCATTGAGGACAAAAATACTATTTCAAAAATAAACCTATCGATGCACTATAGGGATTAATAAAATTATTTTTTAGTATAAAAAAGCTGGAAAAAGAATGTAATAATAAGAATTCTTTTCAATTCACTTCAATCCTTATCACTTCAAAGAGTAAACGGGTACTAATTTTTTTCTCAACACTTATTTTTACTGGAATAGTTTGCTGATTTTAACTAAAAGTAATAAATCCAAAAGATGTATTTCAACGGGTAAATCAGCTCTTAGTCGATTAGATTTCTTTTTATTTAAAACGGCAGACTATATTGCGCGATTGACTGTCTTTACAGTTTTTAAACAAAAAAATACGGCTCAAATATTGATTATTTAGCCCAATATATAAAATTTTGCTCATGATTAAAAATTACTTTCTAATTAAATATTGCTGGATTTTTTTGCTATTATTAATTTCCTCTTTTGCTATTGGGCAAATAAAAACATGGAATGGTTCTTCTAATAATAACTGGAGTACTCCTGCTAACTGGACACCAGTAGGAGTTCCTATTGGTGTTAATGATGTTGTAATACCTAACACTAGTAGACAACCAACAATTTCATCAAATGATGCTGTATGTAATTCTTTAACCATTAATTATGGTGCAACTTTAACTGTTGATAAAAAAAGTATTTTGGTGAATGGCTTAACTTCAGTTTTAGGAACTTTAAATTTTACTAGTACTAATGGGAATGAAATTTTTATTGGTCTTGTAACTATAGATAGTAATGGAGTTTGGAATAATGTTATAAATGAGGGAATAACTTTTAGAGGAGGTATTACTAATTATGGTACTTTTTCTGCCGGAAATGGAATTCAATTATTTGACACTAATAATCAGTCATTAGTTGGAGATATAGTAATTCCAAATTTACAGGTTAATAACATTAATCTAATAAATAATGATAATCTTACTGTTATTACAGCATTATCTGGTTCAGGAAAATTAACCAATAATATTAATGGAGTTTTAAATATTGGAGGAAGTATTGCTGCAGCAACTACACTCGCTACAAGCATCACAGAAAATACAGTTAATTATTATGGATCAAATCAAACAGTAAAAGCTACAACTTACTATAATCTTACTTTATCGGGATCAGGAACTAAAACTTTTACAGGAATAACTGCGACAACTAACTTGTTAGCTATTCAAACAGGAGTTTCCGCTAATTTAGGCGCTTTTACGCATCCTGCTAAAATCCTTACACTTGGTGGTGCTGGGCCACTTGCTGACACTTGGGGTAGCACAACCTCAAATCCAATTGCAGTTAATACTAACGATACCTTTTTTGCTCAAGTTACTGGGAAGATTAATGTAAATGGTAGTGCACCTGGTACTGCTATTGATAATAACTTTGCATCTTATTCTAATGGGAATACAGGTCAAATTGCGGGTTCTAACGGAGAAAATGACGGACCAGTAACGTTATCTGCTCCAGCAGGAACTGCTTTTATTAACGTAAAATTTGCGAGTTATGGAAAACCGGGTGGTGTAATTCCTAATTTCACCATTGGCTCCTGCCATGCTTTTAATAGTCGTACCGTAACTACACAGCTTTTAGGTAGTAATATAGCAACTATTCCTGCTGCTGGATCTTATAATAATACTTTTGGTGATCCTTGTTACGGTGTGGTGAAATCTTATAATGTTGTTGCTACTTATGCACAACCTTTTTGTACATCAACTTCAGTTCCCTCATTTGTTATTAATGGTTCGACCCCAACGGGTGGTAATGGTGCTTATACTTATTTGTGGGAAAAAAGCACAACAAATGCTACTACTGGTTATACAGTTGCTAGTGGTATAAATGATGAAATAAATTATACTGTTCCAAATAATACTGTTAATAGAACTACTTGGTATAGAAGAACAGTTACTTCGGGTATTTACTCTGATGCTACCATTGTAATTATACAGGTAGTAGCAGGACCGCCAACTGTACCTACATCATTTACTAATACTACTGTTGCATGTAATGGCACTATTACATTAACTGCTAATGGGGGTTCTCTAGGTGGTTTAGGAGGATATGCTGAGTTTTATACAGATGGAGGGGCAGTTGTAGCAACATCTAATGTTTTACCAGCTAGTGTTACTGTAAGTCCAACTACAGGTAGAACAACTTATTATGTAAGATATAGAAATAGTTGTAGCGACACAAGTTCCTTGTCTAAAGTGGTTACAAATACTATTGCAATTAATGCTACGGCAACTACTAATCCTATTTGTTACAGCACGGCTGCTCAAAACGCTTCTCTTATTTATACAGCAACAATGGGTTCGCCTACGAAGTATAGTATAAATTGGGATACAGCAGCTACTACTGCAGGATTAGTAAATCAAATTGATACTGGATTCGCTTTTGTAGCTGGAGGAGGAACAATCAATACAATCGCTATTCCATCAAGTGTTCCAGCCGGAACTTATTCAGGCGTGCTTGTAGTAAAAAATTCTGTTGGATGTTTCAGTTTTAAGAATGTTTTTTCAGTTACTATAAATCCAAAGCCTACAGCTCCTTTTTCTACAACGATAAAACATCCTGATTGTCTAATTAAAACAGGAAGTGTTGAGCTGACTGGTTTGCCAACAGGTTCTTGGACCATAACTACAATTCCTGCCACAGCAAATTTACTAGGAACTTCGGGGACTAATGCAACTACTACAGTAAGTGGTTTAAATCCTAATACAAATTACACTTTTACCGTTTCAAATGGAAGTTGTAGTTCATCACCATCAGTTAGTGTTTTCATAAAAGCATTGCCTCTAGTGGCAACATACAACAATGGATGGACTAATGGTCCGCCAACGATTGAGCAAAGTATTGTTTTTGCGTCCAATTATTCTTCTTCAGGAAATATAGTAGGGTGTGACTGTAAAGTAAATACAGGGAAAAATGTCACCATCAATTCAGGTCATACCTTAACACTTACAAACGGTTTAAATACGGTAGGAGCTTCATTGACGATAGAAAATACAGGAAGTCTAGTGCAGATTAATGATGCAGCCCTCAATTATGGTAAAATAAAATATGTAAGAGTAACCAACACTGGGGTTAGAAATACTGATTTTACCTATTGGTCTTCGCCAGTAGCGCAATCAAAATTAGGAGGTACTGGAGGAATGGAATACCAACCAGCTAATCTTGAAGGAACTTATTTTGATTCATTTTATGTAGATGCTGTAAACCAATATTGGCAAAGTGAATCAATGTCTAATGAAATGATTCCTGCACGTGGTTATAGCATTAGGGGTCCTGGACCAATCAATGCAAATCCTCTTAGTTTTTTACAAGTTACTTTTGAAGGCACTCCAAATAATGGTGCGTACTCTATTCCTAATATTTTTGAAGGGAAGTCCTATCTTGTTGGAAATCCATATCCTTCGGCATTAGATGCAGACCAATTTTTAATTGATAATAGAGATGTGTTAGATGGAACTCTTTATTTCTGGACACACAAAACGCAAGTTGGTATAGGAGTTAGTAAGCCAGGTTCTGGTTTATATGCCTACTCTGGGGACGATTATGCTACATACAACTTAACTGGTGGTACAGCAACTGCGAAAGCTGCTCCTAGCGATCCAGATAAATCGCTTAATAATCCTTTTATACCTAACGGAAAAATTGCTGCAGGGCAAGGGTTTTTTGCGAATACTAAACTTTCACCTGAGTCTAATATTATTAAATTTACCAATAGTATGCGAGTGGGCGTAAAAGGAAATACAGGTACTAATAATCAGTTTTTTAAGACAGCCACTACAAAATCAAAAAAAACTACTTCTATCGAAAAGAATCGACTTTGGTTGAATCTTTATAGTGATGAAGGTGCTTTTAAGCAGTTATTAGTGGGTTATATTACTGGAGCTACAAATGAATATGATAATGGTTATGATGGAGAGACTTTTGATGGAAATGAACTTGCAGATTTCTATAGTATAAACCAAGAAACAAACTTTGCAATTCAGGGTAGGGCTTTGCCATTTGAGGCAAGTGATATTGTTCCTCTAGGGTATAGAAGTAAAGATAAAGTAACTATGAGTATTGATATCGATCAAGTTGATGGTGCTATCGAATCTCAAAATATCTTTATTGAAGATAAAATGTTAAACGTAGTTCATGATTTGAAAAAAGGTGCTTACACATTTACTACAGAAGCTGGAGTTTTTAATGACCGGTTTGTGTTACGTTACACCAATAAAATTTTAGGAAATGTTGATTTTGATTTGTTGAATGAGCAAGTTATTATTTCTAAAGATAAAAAGGAATTAAAAATAAAATCGGAAATCGAAACAATCAAACGAGTAACTGTTTTTGATTTATTAGGTAAAAAAGTCTTGGATAAAGAACTGCTTAATGAGACTGAATTCCGTTCTTCAACTATTGGTTTAAGCAAACAAGTTGGAATTGTCAAAGTTACTTTAAGTAGTGATAAAGTAATCACTAAAAAAATAGCCTTTTAAAACTAATACAAGTCTCCAAATTATTAAATATATCCCATTCTGATCTAAACAGAATGGGATTTTTTTTTAACCGTTAATCAAATTTGGTTAATATTAAATGATTGACTTAAATCCTGATTTTTTTTATAGGAATAGAGTTGCTATTTGTTTTTTTTAATAGTCTAAGTAGCATTTAATTTTTTGTAAATATCACTAAATGTGGGTATTGTGTATTTTTTCTTTTCTGATTATTTTTATTTAAAATAGGAAATATTTTCTGTTTGGCTATTTTTAATAGAAACCTTAAAACCATCTAGATTTGAAAACAAAACTACTTTTATTCGGCATTGCATTTGGTTTTTTGATGTCAACAGTTGGTTATTCGCAACAAGGAAAATCTGATGCAGCTTTTAATACTTATGATAGTGGCTTGTTAGGTGATGGATTTGATGGAGTGGTTCGAACGGTTTCGCTGCAATCTGATGGAAAACTAATTGTAGGAGGGGAATTTCTAAACTTTAATGGTGCTCCAACGCCTTATTTATGCCGCTTATTTCCGGACGGGAGTAAAGATACTTCGTTCTTATTAGGAAGTAGTTTTAATGCAAATGTATATTCTTCGTTGATACAGTCTGATGGAAAAATAATAATTGGAGGTTCTTTTACTTTGTATAATGGTTCCGTTATCGGAAAGTTAGTTCGGCTGAATTCTGATGGTTCTCAAGATCTTACTTTTGATACAGCAGTAGCAGCAAACTCTGGAATAATTCATGTAATTGCTATGCAAACCGATGGTAGTATAGTTGTTGTAGGTAGTTTTGCAAAATATAATGGTGTTGCTGTAAATAAAATTGCTAGGATTTTGCTAAATGGTACTCTTGACACTTCATTTGCAACGGGAACTGGTGCCAATGGTTTAGTGGATGCTATTCAAATTCAGTCCGATGGTAAAATACTAATTGCGGGTTCTTTTACTGTTTTTAATGGAACTGCTTGTGGCAGAATTATTAGATTAAATAGCAATGGTTCTTTTGATTCTACTTTTAGTACTGATTTGGGTTTTGATGATACTGTCAGAACTCTTGCCCTTCAAACAGATGGTAAAATTCTAGTTGGAGGTGATTTTCTAAACTATAATGCTGTTTCTGCCCATAAGATACTTCGATTAAATAATGATGGTAGTGTAGATGCTTCTTTCAATATAGGAACAGGATTTAGTGACGGAGGTGTTTACGTTATAAAATTAGGTAATAATGGCTCTATTATGGTTGGCGGTTCATTTCATTCTTTTTATAATGGAACTGATGTTAATAGGTTAGTGTACTTAGATTCTAATGGTAGCATTGTTCCAACATTTGATATTAGTTCTGGTCCTGCTACGGCTACTATATTAACTTTGGCATCAGATGCAAGCGGTAATTGGTATATTGGTGGTTCTTTTTTAGTGTTTGATTCTCAAAATCAAGGAAGATTGGCTAAGATTGATAATAACGGCACATTAGATATTGGCTATTTAACAGCTGGAGTTGGTTTTGATAATTCTGTTTTAAAAATTATTTCGTTATCGGATAATAAAACCATGATTTTTGGAAATTTTACTAAGTTTAATGGCGCTGTCGCCAATAGGATTGCTCGATTATTAGAGGATGGCACAATAGATTTAACCTTTAATTCAAACGGCATTGGTGCTGGTAATAGTATTAGAGCTGCAGTAATACAACCTGATAATAAAATTCTTTTTGCAGGAAGCTTTCTTAGCTATAACGGTTTTTTAAATAATCGAATTGCTCGTGTTTTAGCTGATGGTTCTATTGATCAGAGTTTTACAATTGGTACTGGATTTAATAATCAAGTGTATGCATTGTCCTTGCAAAGTGATGGAAAAATTATTGTCGGAGGTAATTTTACAAGTTATAACGGTAGTGCTGCCAACAGGATTATTCGATTATTGGCTAATGGCGCTATTGATGCAACTTTTAATACTGGTTTAGGTGCTGATGCTATAGTAGAAACCGTTTTAATACAGCCTGATGGAAAAATACTTTTAGGGGGTCGATTTTCAAATTACAATGGGTTTTCTAAAAGTAAGTTGGTTCGTTTAAATACTGATGGAAGTGTTGATTTGGGTTTTTCTGTTGGTTTAGGTTTTGACAAAAATGTTTTCTCATTGGCGATGCTTCCCGATAATAAAATTATTATTGGAGGCTCTTTTTTAAATTATAATGGGAATGCAGTTAAAAGGATTGTAAGATTAAATAACAATGGTGGGTTAGATAGTAGTTTTCAAATCGGTTCCGGTTTTAGTAACGGTGAAATTAGATCTATTTTAGTTCAGCCAGACAATCGCTTATTAATAGGTGGTACATTTTCCGGCACCTTCAATGGGAAACCAGTCAAACGCCTATTAAGATTACTGTCAGACGGAGGTCATGATCCTAGTTTTATAGCGGACTTAAATAGTACATTATTCAGTATTTGTTTTACGCCAGATGCAAAAGTAATTATTGGAGGAAATTTTAATTCGGTTTCTGGAGTAACCAAACATCGCATCGCTAGACTTAAATTGTGTAATAATAGTTCTATTTGGGATGGAGTGTCATGGAGTAACGGACCACCTTCGGTAGGAAAGGAATTGCATTTTAATTCTGATTACAATATTACAGCAACGGTTAATTCTTGTTTATGCGCAATAGCTTCAGGACATAAAGTTACCGTTAAAAAGGGTAATACTTTAGCTCTTACTTTTGATTTTTCGGGTATTGGAATTTTGCATTTAGAAAATAATGCGTCCCTTTATCAATCGGATGATGAGATTGTAAATACGGGAGTTATGAATCTAGAAAGAGAAACTACTGCTGTTGTAAGTACGGATTATAGTTATTGGTCATCGCCCGTTTTTAGTCAAAAATTAATTGATCTATCTCCCAATACGCTTTCGGATAAATTCTACTCTTTTGATGCTGCGACAAATGATTGGTTGACTGAGTTGCCATCTCAAGTAATGAAACAGGGTAAAGGATATATAATTCGAGGTCCTGAAGATTTTTCTGCAATAGATCCGGCTATTTACAAGGCTGAGTTTTTAGGTATTCCAAATAATGGAGAATTTTTAATATCAGTTGGATCGAATAATACTTCAAATCTCTTGGGAAATCCTTACCCTTCTGCAATTGATGCTGATGTATTCCTAGCGGTCAACTCTGAAGTTCTGGATGGAACTATTTATTTATGGACTCATAACACACCAATTACTAATAATGAATATACTTCTAGTGATTATGCGGTTTATAATAGATTGGGTGGTGTAGCAACCAGAGCCGCTAACAATTTAGGGTTAAATAACACTAAGCCTGACGGCAAAACTGCTTCTGGACAAGCGTTTTTTACAACAAGTATTAGTAGCGGTAAAAACGTCATTTTTAATAATAGTATGCGTGTGATTGATCAGAATGCCTCTTTTTTCAAATCCAAAGGGGATAAGAAATCTAAAATAAATCAACTTGAAAAACATCGTATTTGGTTGAATTTATCAAATAAAGAAGGTCTCTTTAAGCAAGCTTTAATAGGATATAGTTCTGGAGCTACAAATGAATATGACTCTTCCTTTGATGGAGAAAGTTTCAATGGGAATCAATATCTAGATTTTTATAGTATTAGTCAAGATAAGAATTTAGTAATTCAAGGAAGAGCTGTGCCCTTTGATGAAGATGATTTGGTTTTTATAGGATATCGAACTACTATTGCGGGTTTGTTTACAATTAGTATTGATCAGATAGATGGTATTTTGTTACACAAATCTGTTTTCTTAGAAGATAAGTTAACTAATGTTATTTTTGATTTAAAAAAAGCTAATTATAATTTCGAAACGGCAATAGGAACTTTTAATGATCGATTTGTCATTCGATATACAGATAAAACACTAGATCTTTATGAGGTTGTAAAACCTGATAATAGATTGATTATTAGTTTTCAAAATGATTTTTTAAAAATAAATTCTTTAGATAATTTAATCGATGAGATCACTGTTTATGATATTTCAGGAAAAAGAATCTGGCATAAAGATTCTATAAATGATGCCTACTTTCAAATAGCCAATTCTTTTATAAAACAACAGATTCTAATAGTTAAAGTGCTTTTAGACAATGGAAAAAGTAGTACAAGGAAAGTTATCGTTCCTTAAAAATTAAAAAAACAGTTGTTTATATAAATTGTGAATAGGATTTGGTTCCTATTGCAAAAAAAATGCTCCTAGAAATACTAGGAGCATGATTTATAAAATATAGATTGATTTTAAAGCCGTTGTTAAACTGTTTTACCTTTTGCAGATGCTTCTAGGTTTCTTTCAATTTCATGTCCTGGTCTAGACCATTTAGGTTTTTCGCCTAACGGAGCAAATTGCGAGTCTAATGCTTCAACGGTTTGTGGCTGTGAAACTTTTGTAAAAGGTTTTTGTGGGTTCAAACCTAGCATTTCAAACATTTTCATGTCTTCGTTTACATCTGGATTAGGAGTAGTAAGCAATTTGTCTCCTGCAAATATAGAATTGGCTCCAGCAAAAAAGCACATGGCTTGACCTTCGCGACTCATGTTCATTCTTCCTGCTGATAATCTAACTTGTGTTTCTGGCATAATGATTCTAGTTGTAGCAACCATTCGTATCATTTCCCAAATTTCTACAGGTTTTTCTTCTTCCATAGGAGTTCCTTCAACGGCAACTAATGCATTAATTGGCACTGATTCCGGTTGAGGATTTAATGTAGAAAGCGCCACTAACATTCCGGCTCTATCTTCGATACTTTCTCCCATTCCAATAATTCCACCACTACATACGGTAACATTCGTTTTGCGTACGTTTTCGATAGTTTGCAAACGGTCTTCAAAACCACGAGTTGAAATAACTTCTTTATAATATTCCTCAGAAGTATCTAAATTGTGATTGTAAGCATATAATCCTGCTTCGGCTAAACGGTGTGCTTGATTTTCAGTAATCATACCCAAGGTACAACATACTTCCATGTCTAGTTTATTAATGGTACGAACCATTTCTAAAACTTGATCAAACTCTGGTCCATCTTTTACATTTCTCCAGGCTGCTCCCATGCATACACGAGAAGATCCTGTAGATTTTGCACGCAAAGCTTGTGCTTTTACTTGACTAACAGACATAAGATCGTTTCCTTCAATTTCAGTGTGGTAACGAGCTGCTTGTGGACAATATCCACAATCTTCCGGACATCCCCCAGTTTTTATAGATAGTAAAGTGGATACCTGAACCACATTAGGATCATGATGCTCTCTATGAATAGTAGCTGCTTCAAAAAGCAAATCCATCATAGGTTTATTATATATTGCGATTATCTCGTCTTTAGTCCAATTGTGTTTTGTAATACTCATCGATACGATTTTTTGATGTTCCAAAAGTAGTTAAATTGTTCTAAAGAATCAATGCATTCGTTTCTAAAATATTAGTCATGATCTTTTTTTAACAGTAGAAATAATCGCTACTAACAAAGCTTTATTTGCGTTTTTAAAATCTATTTTTTAAATAAAATACGCTTATAAATTAAATTTTATAAAACTTATAAAACCTTAATTACTATTTTAATTTCAGATAAAGAATAAATTACAACTACAATGCGTTTATACTTTAACACTATGTTTGTCAGATCTATAACGAGTGTCCCAAAGTAACATTAAAATAAAGGTGACAATTACTGCAGAACTAAATCCTTCAAATAAAAGTGAAATAGAATAGGTCATTATGGAAGGTTCTCCTCCAAAAAGAAAAGTTTTAGATAAAGTGGCAATATATTCGTCTCCACCTTTAAAATAACTGTAAGAAATAAGCGCAACTACACTAAGAAAAACACCAATTATTGCTGTCAATAATGCAGACATTCCGTTGGAGCCTAATGATTTTTTTCCTTCAATAAAATTAGCTTTTAGTGTTCTATTCGTTCCGTAAAAAATGAACAAAACATTAAAAACACGAAGAAGATAAATATCGGCTAAGCCCAAAAGTTCCATTACTAAGAAATAAAGTCCAATTCCCAGTACTATAATCCATCCATTTACTAATTCTTTAGGTATTTTCATGTTGCTGATTTAAGGTTATAATTACTTGATAAATAATGATTTAAACTCAAATTTACAACAAAAAGAAAATTATTCTTAAAAAATAAAGAATACATAGCTTATTTATAAATCATTCAAATAGCTGATTGCTATTTGTTTGTCTTTTTCCAGTTGCTCTTTTAACAAGGTAACAGAAGCGAATTTTTGTTCGGAGCGAATTCTTTGTAAGACAGAAACCTGGAGTTTCTTATCGTATAAATCAGCATCGAAGTCAAAATAATGAATTTCTATAGAGTGATTTTGACCATCCACTGTTGGGTTAAAACCAATGTTCATCATTCCGTAAACTATTTTGTTCTCTATATAACTTTTTACAATATATACGCCATTCTGAGGAATCAGTTTATAGTTTTCTAGAATTTTTAAGTTCGCTGTTGGAAAATTTATGGTTCTTCCCAATTGTTTTCCTAAGATTACAGTGCCAGTTAAAAAATAATCATAACCTAAATAATCATTAGCTAAAGTCATGTTGCCGTCTAGAAGTGCCGTTCTAATTTTTGTAGAACTAACTGAAATTTCATTGATTTCTTGAACCGAAATTTGCTCTACTTCAAAACCATATTGTTCCCCAAATGAAATAAGGTCGTCAATATTGGCAGTACGATTTCTGCCAAAACGATGGTCGTAACCAATAATTATTTTGTGAATATGAAATCGATCTATTAAAATAGTTTTTACAAAATCTTCGGCTGTAAGTCTTGAAAAAGTTTCATCAAAAGGGTGAATGACTAAGTTTTCAAGTCCAATTTTTTCTAATAATTCTATTTTTTCATCAATGCTATTGAGTAACTTAATGTCACAGTCTTCTTGTAAAACCATTCTCGGATGTGGAAAAAAAGTAAGTACTAAACTTTCGTATTTTTCATTATCGGTGTTTTGTATAACTCTTTCAAGGATTTTTTTGTGACCAATATGAACGCCGTCAAAGGTGCCTAAAGTTATAACTGTTTTTTTTGTAGAACTG
Organism: Flavobacterium flabelliforme; assembly: GCF_017948675.1. Lineage (GTDB taxonomy): Bacteria > Bacteroidota > Bacteroidia > Flavobacteriales > Flavobacteriaceae > Flavobacterium > Flavobacterium pygoscelis. The sequence continues at coordinate 966,777 of NZ_JAGFBU010000001.1, read as the reverse complement.
AAATCGTTTATAGAATGAAAAATCTTCAAAGCAAGTGTTTTATAATGGCAAATTTAAGACATACAATTGATAAATCTAAAAAAGGATTGAAAACTTCAATCCTTTTTTTAACTATTCTAATTTGTTTATTTCTTTATGAATCGAATGGTCTTTATTTCGGATTCATTTTTTGTTAATTTCAAAAAATAAATGCCTTGAGCAATATCAGATACATTTACTTGTAAATCTTGCTTTGTTACAATTTTTTTCGATTTTATAATTTGACCCAAACTATTTACAATGGTGTAATTATCTGGGTTTATTGTGCTATTCTCAATGAATATATTTAATAAACTTGAGGCGGGATTTGGATATACAAAAACACTTTTTGATTCCTTCGTTTCCTCTGTTGGTATTGCGCCTATTATAAAGTGATTTGTTTTTTGATTTCTAAAGGCTGCGCCAGACCCAATAATTTCACCGGTTGAGGTTGTTAATGTGTAAAAACCATTTCCGTATTTGCAACAAAAACCGTCTGACTCACTGTCGAATATTGTAAAAGTGTAGCAGCCGTTATTTGTTAAGTTAAAAGTAGTATTTATGACTGGCGGAATGTTTTCAGTGTCCACATAAGGTCCGCCTTGGTATACTGTTTTACCGTCACTGTTAGTTAGTTTCCAAGTTGTTTCTGAACCATATTCATCCAATTGAAGCGCTAATTTTACAGTTGTAGATGAATAGCTTTTGGTGCTTTCAAAATTTACAGCTGCACTATTATTATTGGTGTTTTGATCTACGGTTGTATTTGCTTTTGTGATCAAAACAGAAAAGATGTGATTGCCTCCAGTGGTCTTTAAACTGTTTAACGTAATTTCTTTTGCTTCGTCAGTTGATAAATTGCCAATCCAATCCAAGGTTTGTAAATTAGTATTGTCAATTCCGAAAGTAATAGATGCAGCGGTAAGTGGAGCGCTTCCTTTATTAACTATTTTGATTGTAGGTGTAAAGGAATTACCGCAAGGATCAAGGTTTAAATCTACAATAGTTACAGCAGCGTCATTAGTGAATATTGTTCCTGGTAAAAGCGCATCAGAATTTTTTAGCGAGGCTCTTCTGATCGAATTGTTCATAACAGTGGTTATTCTAGTCTTTTGATCATTGGTAAAAATATTCATGCAGGCATCATAAGTATAATCCATATAGTTTTCTACCATATCTAATCCCGGAGAATTAGGGCAGGAATCAATATTTGTTGGGCAACCTTCGTTAGATTGGCCTGCATTAGGAGTGTCTTCACAATAATCATCCACACTACAATCTCCGTCTCCCCAAATGTGTCTTAATCCTAGCCAATGTCCTATTTCGTGTGATGTTGTTCTTCCCTTGTCATAGTTAGCTGTGTAAGTTCCTCCAGGAAAGTAGGACGAAGATCCAAAGTAGGAGTAGCCAATAACGACACCATCGGTTACCGCGTCTCCAGCATCATTATCTAAACCCACAAGACCTGAAGTGCTTGGAAATTGTGCGTAACCCAAAACATCTGTGCTTTTGAGTTTAACGACCCAAATATTAAGATATTTTTCTGGATTCCATTGAGTCAGCGGTTTTACTACTTCATCAATATCTTCTAAAGACCAGCTTTCGCGTTCTAAATTAACGTGATTTATACCATTTGACAAGACTCCCGAAGGATCTCTTTTTGCAAGTACAAATTCAATTTCGACATCAGCTCCAGCGGGATGGGTATTGTAGCCTGGAGTATTGATTTTTTTTCGATAATCTTCGTTTAAGACCTTGATTTGAGAAATAACTTGCTCATCATAAATATTTTCGTCTGCACCTAATAGGTCGCCATTGTGAATGACATGAACCACCACAGGAATTTGAATTGTTGCATTTAATTTAAGACCATTTGAAAAAGTTTGTTTTTTCTTTTTGTCTGATATTATTCTAGGTGAAATCCATTTTTCAAACTCATTTGTTGAAGGTCTCTTGTTGTTTTTTGATTTTAAATATGCTTCGTATTCGGTACTCACACATCGAATTACTGCACCTTCAGTAAGAAGTTGCTTTTTGCCAAAAAGCTCGATTTCGTGCTTCATGTTTCCTTGTGCTAAACCACAATGAATGGTAAAAAAAAGAGATAATAAAAAAATAAGAGTAATTTTTTTCATCGTTTTGATTTTCTAATGTATTCTGAAATCAGTTTTCTTATACTCTTTTTAATGAGTTTATTGTGTTATTATGCTTTAAAAAAAAGAATTTATTATTGCAAAACACTTCTTTTTTTATTTTCCATTAAAGGAAGTCATCGTGTTTTCTAAACCAGCAGTTCCAAAAGACTTTATGATTTCAGAAGCGATTTCTAAACGTTCGGGTAAGGCTGTCTTTTCTGTATCATCCCAATCTCCAAGGACGTAATCGACTTGCTTTCCTTTTTTGAATTCGTCGCTTATGCCAAAACGGAATCGCGCATAATTTTGAGTGTTTAGAACTAGATTAATATTTTTTAATCCATTATGACCACCGTCACTTCCTTTTGGACGAATGCGGATGCTTCCGAAAGAAAGATTTAAATCATCGGTAATGACTAATATGTTTTCTATTGCAATCTTTTCTTTCTCCATCCAATACTGCACCGCTTTACCACTCAAGTTCATATACGTGTTTGGTTTAAGAAGTAAGAAGGTTCGTCCTTTGAACTTATATTCTGCTAGGCTTCCTAATTTTACGGTTTCAAAAGAAACACTCTCTTTTTTGGCTAAAAAGTCTAAAACTTTAAAACCGATATTGTGGCGGGTGTTTACATACTCAGCACCGATATTACCGAGTCCAACTATTAAATATTTCTTCATATCTGGGGTATTGTCTTCTGTTTTTTTTGATGAAAACAGTTCTTGTATCCATTTTATCATAGTGCAAAAGTAAACTTAATTACATAATTTATGGTAAACTGTGGGATTGTAATTTTGTGTTTGTTGTTCTTTTTGAAGGTTTTCAAATTTTATAAGTTTTTGGACTTATTTAGTAGGCGAGTAAAAAGTAGAAAATGTTCAATTATAGCCCCGATTGTAGAGGAAATCCTTTTTATGAGCTTTTTAGCGAACAAAAAGATTGTACCGAAAAGCGGGAAGGGTTTTGTAAAGTAACTAAGCACGATTGCTCCTTGTTTTTAAAACAAAAAAAAAGCACCAGTTTTGCAACTGATGCTTTTAAATATGATTGAAAAAGTATTATTTTTTCTTTCCTTTTGCAGGAGCTTTTGCTGCTTTTGCTGCTTCTTGAGCCGCTTTCATAGCAGCACGAGAAATCTTCACTTGACAGATAACAGTGTTGTCTGGGTGCATGATTTTGTAGTCTGGAGAAGCTACTTTAGTAACATATAATTTGTTACCCATGTCTAATGGAGTAATATCAGCTTCGATAAAATCAGGAAGATTTTTCGGTAATGCTTTTACTTTAAGTTTACGTGTGTTTAAACGTAAATCTCCACCTGCCATAACTCCTTTTGATTTTCCAACAATTTTCACAGGAACTTCCATAGTGATTTCTTTGTCGTCAAATAATTGGAAAAAGTCAATGTGTAAAATTTTGTCAGACACTGGGTGAACCTGAATGTCTTGTAATACTGCATTGAATGATTTTCCGTTTCCAAGATCGATCTCAACTGTGTGAGCGTTTGGGGTGTAAACCAAGCTTCTGAAAGCCATAACTTCTGCTGAGAAGTGAACTGCCTGATTTCCTCCGTATAAAACGCAAGGAACCAATCCAGCATTACGTAAGGCTTTAGTTGCTACTTTACCTACGCTTTCTCTTTCTGATCCTTTAATTGTAATCGATTTCATTGTAAATTTATTATAGTTATTAATTAAACTCTTGATTAAATCCCTAGTAGGGATTAGGTAGCTTTACATTATAAACTTTCCGCTGATAGAGTTGTTATGGTGTACCATATGCATTACTTCAGCAAAAAGAGGTGCGCAGCTCAATACTCTTATTTTTTTTGATTCTTTCTTTAACGGGATAGAATCGGTAACAATTAATTCTAATAATTTAGAATTTTCAATTTTCTCGTAAGCATCTCCTGATAAAATTGCATGAGTACAAATTGCTCTTACGCTCAAGGCTCCTTTTTCGATCATTAAATCTGCGGCTTTCGCCAAAGTTCCTCCGGTATCAATCATGTCATCTACTAAAATCACATTTTTACCTTTTACTTCACCAATTAATTCCATGGTGTCGATGATGTTGGCTTCTTTTCTTTGTTTGTAACAAATAACTACGTCTGAATCTAAAAATTTAGAGTAGGCATAAGCTCTCTTAGAACCACCCATATCTGGAGAAGCAATCGTAAGATTGTCTAATCCTAAACTTTTTACATATGGTAAAAAGATAGTAGAGGCAAAAAGATGGTCAACTGGTTTTTCAAAGAAACCTTGAATTTGGTCTGCATGCAGATCCATAGTCATTACTCTTGTTGCGCCTGCAGCATCTAATAAATTAGCTACTAATTTTGCTCCTATCGGAACTCTAGGCTTGTCTTTTCTGTCTTGTCTAGCCCAACCAAAATAAGGGATAACGGCTGTTATATGTCGAGCTGATGCGCGTTTGGCAGCATCAATCATTAATAACAATTCCATTAAATTATCTGCAGATGGGAAGGTCGAACAAACGATAAAAACCCTTAATCCTCTGATAGATTCCTCATAAGAAGGTTGAAATTCACCGTCGCTGTATTTTGACATTGTGATTTTTCCTAAAGGAATTCCGTACTCTTTCGCTATTTTTTCAGCTAGATAAACACTTTGTGAACAAGCAAAAATTTTAGCTTCTGGTTCTAGGTGTGACATTTAATTTGTTGTTTTGTAGTTAGTTGTGAGTTGCGTTTTTAACGAGGTGCAAATTTAGAAAATTTATTTGACTGTGAAAGGAAAATTTTAAGTATTTTTAGTTGAAGATTTGATATTATTTTTTACATTTGCACCGTGTTAAAGGAATTATTGTTGATTTCGATCAGGATAATAATTTTATTGCGTTGAGATAACTGTTGTTATTTCATGTCTGCTAAGCCCGGATGGCGGAATTGGTAGACGCGCTGGTCTCAAACACCTGTGGGAAACCGTGCCGGTTCGACTCCGGCTCCGGGTACTTAAAAACCTCTTAATCGTATGATTAAGAGGTTTTTTGCTTTTTAGTGGTAATCAAAAGAGAAGGCGTGTTTTTAGTTTGGTCTGGTTTTTCAATCCCTTTTTAATTTTAATATTTTATTAACCATCGATCTTTTACTTTGTTCTAAGTGCTCCCCATTTGTGAGAACAAGGAAATTATTGACAAGTTTTTTTAAATAGAAACTCTATATAGCTGTTTTCAAATTTTGACTAACCATACGCTTGGAAAAAGCAATTTTTATTTTCAACTTTTTATAAAACAGGTTTTATGTATTATATAGGAGTTAGAATCCTTTGAGATGATTTAGTTTATACTAAATAGCTATAAAACGGGAAAAGCTCCTACTAGTATAAAACACTTTTTTCAATAATGTTCCTATTGTAATTATTAGGTTTTTTCAGGGAATTTTGTTTCTATTTAACAACTTATAATTAGGTGACGATTTCTTGAAATTTTCGTCCTAAAGTTTTGGATGCTAATTGTAAAGCATACAAAACGCCTTTAATTAATAAATAATTTTTTGGTTTCTACTTTTGTGAATTATGACTAAAACGTTTTTTTTAATTGTATTGTCAAGCTATATTATTTAATTAGTTTTACCAAAAAAATCAGATGAAAGCCAAGTTTTTATTGTTGTTACTGTTGTGTTCTGCATTTATACAAGCTCAAAAAATAAGATGGGACAATGTAAACGTAAGAAGAGAAGTGGCTCCCTCTTTATTTCTAAAAGAAAGTCCTCTTAATGTGGCACTTATTTGCACTACTTTCGATTCGGGATTATCATCGGATCCTACGATGCGTTATCAGGTTTTTGAAAACGCAATATTATATAACGACTTTATCTATAATAATTTTGGCTTACCAGAGATAGTAGCTGTTCTAGAATATAAATTTGCACCTGCAACTTTGCACCTGGTAAAACAAGACTTAAAGTATAAGGTAGCAGTTGTCTCCCACTTGTATGCCAATTTAATATTGATTGACCGTTCAAAAGGTTTTTTTGATGAACAAGAAGTTCGTTTAGGAGACATTGATCTTGTTCATCCGACAGCTAATATAAAAGGGTTTAATTCTAATTTAGGATTTTTAGACTATCCAAATAACTTGAATACCACTCTGGTAATTGATGATTTGACTGAATTTGAAGCGAATCAATATAAAAACAAGACCAATCCTTCGTTACCTAGAAGTGGAGAAGAAAAGAGTGTCAATGAAATTCAGTTATTCAAATTGAAAATGAAAGTTGGTAGTATTCTTAGAGGTAAATTTTTGCCTACTGCCAGGTATCAACAGCGATCTTTTAATTATTTAAAGGAAGATAAAGACTTTAAAAGTGACAATTTTGATAAAGCATTACAATTAATTAAATCAGGGGTTGATCCCGTAAATGAATCTAAAGTTCGGGAAGCAATTAGCATTTGGCAAACTGAAGCGGATGCTATCACTAATCTTGACGATAAAAAAACTAAAAAGTATTACATCGCACTACAAGAAAATATTTTACAAGGTTATAATGTCATTAGAGATTTTCAAAATACAGATGAATTGGCAAGCAAACTCAAATCCATTGATTCTAATAATGAGATTGCCAATGCGTTGATTTCAAATAAAAAAAATGCCGCTTTACCGCAGCCGCCTCAAAAAGAAATTGTATTTGCTCCTGTTCCTGCGCGATTTGACAGGTCTGATGTAAAACGTTTTTTAGACAAAAAATCGGGGAAGATAAATGCAATTGTCAGATTACAGCCGGATAAGTATGAAGGAAAATTGGGAGATATGAATACATATAAAGCCGCTTCGGAAGTATTTAGAAAATCACAAGTTAATTCTACAAGTTTTAATGCAATTTTGTCTTTGTTCCTGCAAATTGCAGAATATGAGCGAACTGGTGTTAATTATGATCAGGTAAAAGAGGTAAAAGAAGTCTTAAAGAGTTATAATGCGTTTTGTTTGCAGCTAGCAAAAGAAAGAAAAGCATTTGATGCTACTTATGATTTTAAAAATCAGGCTGCTTCTTATATGGAGAAATTACGTTTGCACCTATTAAGTCTTCATAAAAAAGAAGAGTTTACGGTGTTTGATGATGCCTTATCTACTGCAATAACGGCTACTATTGCACATACAAAACCCGAAAACCAACAAATAGCAAGAGATATAATAGATCTAAACACGGCAGTAACGCTCAAAGCAAATGCAACTGCAGATCCAGTAAAGAACCAAGTCATTATCGATCGATTAATTGATAATGTGACAGCTTTTTTTGCTAAAAAAGTCCCTAATCAGCAATACGAAGTGTTTTTTGAGTTTGATAATGCAGCTAAATTACTGAAACAAAACAAGAGTATTAGCGCTGTAGAATTAGGCAATTTCTCCAATATACTTTGTGTTTTGTATTTCTATTTATAAGCGAGATTTCTAATTAGTAGTCATGTCTTTTTTGATATTTTGCTATCAATTAGTAATAGTCAAAAGGGATTTGTAAATAGTGTGCGTTTGATCAAAATAGAAACGAGTTTTTACTATCGATAGTTTATGTGTTGTGAGTGCATCTAGTAGTTAAATGGTTTTTTTTAAATAGATTTAGCAAAAAAAAAGTCTCCGAATTAACGAAGACTTTTGGTTGGTTTTATAAAATGGTGTTAGTTGTTTGCGAGTGCGTCTTTTTTCCATGTTTTTACAGCGGCAATTCTACTGTTTGAATAATCTACTTCGTGCAATATGTCATTATTCCAGAAAAACCATTTTCCTGTTTTCTCTCCGTTTTTGTAAGTGGCAACAGCCGTTTTTGTACCATTTTTAGAATAAGAAGTCCACGTTCCGTCTAATTTTCCATCCTTAAAAAAGCCTTCTTGTTTTACTTGGCCATTTTCAAAGTAATAAGTTGTTTTTACTAAATCACCTACTGCTTCTAATTTAGGATTGTTGTCTTGAGCAAAAGAAATTCCTGAAATGAGTAATGCGGTCAATAATATATATTTTTTCATATTAAATAGTTTTTAAATTGATGATTGCTTAACAAATCTATAAAAGATTTTACAATAAAAAAACTTTAACTTAACAATTTGGTAACATTGAGTGAAAACTTAACATTGGAATTTATTTTAGCATGTGGGGGAATATTTTAAATCGCTTATTTTAAATTCATAAGTATAGGTCTAGTTGAGCTCTTTTTTACTTGTAAAAAGGATTTAATACTTACTAGAGTTTCACTATAAATTGATGTTGTAATACCTGTAATCACTGTAATGTAAAGCTAAAAACTTAAATAATAGATTAATTTTTGAGTCTTATTATGGGATTTCTTTTAACAATGAATTCTGGCGTTTTATTATCGGAAATAGATGATAATATTAATTCTGGCACTAACTTTAACAAATTAATAATCTTATAATTTAAGGGTCAGATTTTTTTTATTTAGTTTTGAAACTCACTAATAATTAATGAATTATGAATATCAAATATATTTTTTTTGGAATTTTACTGTTTGCTGCATTTTCTTGTAAAAATCAGGATACTGCTGAAAAGCAAATTAGTACTATGACCGAAATTGAGGAAGCGAGTGCAAAAGGAATTCGTAAAGGTGCTATTGAGGTTTTTGTGGAAAATGAAAAAATAGTTTGTAATAATACGAATAGTGAAATGGGCGTGATTTATTACGATCATACTGCAGTACCAGATAATAATGGAGTTAATTATCAAATTGGAGGTTTTGCTGATGATGGTGCAGTTGTAGGTATGACATTAACCACTAATAAAGTTGGAGTTTACAAATTCTCTCGAATTGATGGTGACATGTATAGCGTCGATATAAATACAAGATCTTCAGAGGGGAATAAAAAAGCGATGGTAGTTTCGAGTAATGTGGGAACAATGACGATTACTAAAAGTGATAAAGATTTTATATCAGGTCATTTTTCTGGCAGAGGACTTAAAATGGATGATCCAGAAAGTTTGAAACTTGTTCCGGTAAATATTAAAGGAAAATTTACAGATATCCCTCTTTTTAAATTGGCTGAATAATCGTTCTGACTTAGACTATAAACCTTTAATTATTAAAATGATATTGCAATAAATAGTAAAGTATTTGTAATTGGTAATCTTAATTATATTTGTGATTATTCATTGGTTTATCAACAAGGTTTTAATTGATAGTTTAAAAGACACTAATTTAAAAGAAAACACTATTTTTGCAAAAATTTTTAGCCATGTATAGAAGTCATTCCTGCGGAGAACTTACCGCCAAAAACATATCTCAAGAGGTTACACTTGCCGGTTGGGTTCAAAAATCGCGTGATAAAGGATTTATGAATTGGGTCGATTTGCGTGACCGTTATGGAATTACCCAATTAATTTTTGACGAAGGTCGTTCTAATAAAGAGGTTTTTGAATTGGCAAAAACATTGGGTCGTGAGTTCGTTATCCAAGTAAAAGGAACTGTTATTGAGCGGGAAGCCAAAAACAAAAATATGACTACGGGTGATATTGAAATTTTAGTAACTGAATTGAATATTCTTAATGCCTCTCTTACACCGCCTTTTACTATTGAAGATGAAACAGATGGAGGAGAAGACATCAGAATGAAATACCGTTACTTGGATATTAGAAGAAATCCTGTAAAAAACAGCCTTCTTTTTCGTCATAAAGTAGCAATGGAAGTGCGTAAGTATCTTTCAGATTTAGATTTTTGCGAAGTTGAAACTCCTTATTTAATCAAATCTACTCCAGAAGGGGCAAGGGATTTTGTGGTTCCATCAAGGATGAATGAAGGGCAGTTTTACGCTTTACCACAATCACCACAAACCTTCAAGCAATTATTGATGGTAGGTGGAATGGATAAATATTTTCAAATCGTAAAGTGTTTTCGTGATGAAGATTTAAGAGCAGACAGACAGCCTGAGTTTACACAAATTGATTGTGAAATGGCATTCGTTGAGCAAGAAGATATTTTAAATATTTTTGAAGGCTTAACCCGTCATTTATTGAAAGAAATAAAAGGAATAGAAGTAGATAAGTTTCCTAGAATGACATACGATTATGCCATGAAAACCTATGGAAATGATAAGCCAGACATTCGTTTCGGAATGGAATTTGGTGAATTGAATGAATTTGCACAACACAAAGAATTTCCAGTATTCAACGCAGCAGAATTGGTTGTTGGTATAGCAGTTCCTGGAGCAGGAAGTTATACCCGTAAAGAAATTGACGCTTTAATCGACTGGGTAAAACGTCCGCAAGTTGGTGCATCGGGAATGGTTTATGTAAAATGTAATGAAGATGGAACGTATAAATCTTCTGTAGATAAATTTTACGATCAAAATGATTTAACAAATTGGGCAAAAACAACAGGAGCTAAACCTGGCGATATGATTTTTGTGCTTTCTGGTCCAGCTGATAAAACAAGAACACAACTTAGTGCTTTGCGTATGGAAGTTGCCACTCGTTTGGGTTTAAGAAATCCAGCTGAATTTGCACCATTATGGGTTGTTGATTTCCCTTTATTAGAATTTGATGAAGAAAGTGGTCGTTATCATGCCATGCATCATCCATTTACTTCTCCTAAACCAGAGGATATGCATTTATTAGAAACGGACCCAGGAAAAGTTCGTGCTAATGCCTATGATATGGTTTTAAATGGAAACGAAATTGGAGGAGGTTCTATTCGTATCCATGATAAAGCTACCCAACAATTAATGTTTAAATATTTAGGTTTTACCGAAGAGGAAGCCAAAGCACAATTCGGATTTTTGATGGATGCTTTCCAGTTTGGAGCGCCACCACACGGGGGATTAGCATTCGGATTGGATCGTTTGGTTGCTATTTTAGGTGGTCAAGAAACCATTCGTGATTTTATAGCTTTTCCAAAAAACAATTCAGGAAGAGATGTAATGATTGACGCTCCTTCAAAAATTGATGAGTCACAGTTAAAAGAATTGCATATCAAATTAGTTTAGTTGTTGTTTGTCGATAAAATTTGTTAGAATGCATTGAAAATCAATATTTTTACAAAATAAAAAGGCTATATGGTATTTCGTATTATATTAAATATTACATTTGCCTCATTATAAATTATTATTACAATTACAATGCGTACAGGTACAGTTAAATTTTTCAATGAATCTAAAGGTTACGGATTCATTACAGACGAAGAAACAGGAAAAGACATTTTTGTTCATGCATCAGGAATCAACGCGGAAGAATTGCGCGAAGGTGATAGAGTAAGCTACGAAGAAGAAGAAGGAAGAAAAGGGAAAGTTGCAGCGAAAGTTGCAGTTATCTAATCAAAAAATTTATTTTTTGATAAAACATAAAAACGTTTCGATTTATTTCGAAGCGTTTTTTTTTGCATTTAATTTAAATTTTCTTTTTTTTTAAATTAGAAAACATTGCCTCTTATTTATAATCAATAAAAATTAGTCGGTTATTGTATTTTGGCCTTAACTAATACTTGTTTTTGGCTTGTGTTTTAAATAGTTGAAACCTATCTTTGTTGCTTATTTTTATTCAAAAAAACATACAATATGCAATCGGATCAAATAAATTATATCCCAATTTTAATGCAGTTTATTTTGGCTGTAGGGTTTGTTGTTGGTACTATATTGGTTTCAGGGAAGTTAGGGCCTAAGCGCTCTTCTGAAATTAAAGACAAAAATTTCGAATGCGGTATTGAATCCGTTGGAAATGCTAGAATTCCATTCTCAGTAAAATATTTTCTTGTTGCTATTTTGTTCGTTTTGTTTGATATCGAAGTGATTTTTCTTTATCCTTGGGCAATCAACTTCAAGGAGTTAGGCATGGAAGGTATGGTAAAAATGATAATTTTTATGATGTTGCTTTTGGTTGGTTTTTTCTACATAATCAAAAAGAAAGCACTCGAGTGGGAATAATTTAGCACTTCTTGAGTAAGTGTTTAAAATGAGAAATATTTGATTATTAATTCCGAATATGAAATTCGGATGTCTAATATCTGAAATCCAATATATAATGAGCAATTCTAAAGTAAATATGGTTGAGCCACCAGAAGGTGTTGTTGGTGAAGGTTTCTTCGCTACAAAACTAAATGATGTGGTTGGTATGGCTCGCGCTAATTCATTATGGCCGTTGCCTTTTGCAACTTCATGTTGTGGAATCGAATTTATGGCAACTATGGCTTCGCATTACGATTTAGCACGTTTTGGTTCTGAGCGTGTGAGTTTTTCTCCACGTCAAGCCGATATGCTTATGGTAATGGGGACAATTTCAAAAAAAATGGCTCCAATTTTACGACAAGTATATGAACAAATGGCAGAGCCAAGATGGGTTATTGCTGTTGGAGCTTGTGCTAGTTCAGGCGGAATCTTTGATACCTATTCTGTTTTGCAAGGAATCGACAAAGTAATTCCTGTAGATGTGTATGTTTCAGGATGTCCTCCAAGACCAGAACAAATTGTAGATGGTGTGATGAAATTACAAGAATTAGTAAAAAGCGAATCTGTAAGAAGAAGAAGCTCTCCTGAGTATCAACAATTGTTGGCTTCTTATAATATTAAATAAATAATGGCTTTAGAAACGATACAAATTCAAGAGAAACTAAACCAAATATTTGGAGAAAATGTTTCTAATTACAATCAAGAAAAAGATATTTTTTCATTTGAAGTAACAGCAGATACAATTACTTCGGTAATTCTTTTTTTGAAAAATGATCCAGAACTTCGTTTTCATTTCTTAACCGATTTGTGTGGTGTTCATTATCCCGATAACGAGGTAAACAGACAATTTGTTGTTGTATATCATTTGCACAACTGGTATGAAAACAAACGTATAAAAATCAAAGCTTTTATTAGTGGAGAAAATCCTCAAATTAACACGATATCAAATATTTTCTTAAGCTCCAATTGGATGGAAAGAGAAACATTTGATTTTTACGGTATTGATTTTATTGGACATCCACAATTGAAACGTATTTTGAATATGGATGAAATGATTTCTTTTCCGATGCGAAAAGAGTTTCCAATGGAAGATAGCGGAAGAACTGATAAAGATGACCGTTTCTTTGGAAGAACAACAGACAATTACTAAACAAACTATTATAATTTTTCACATTAAATAAATGTCAGAACTATTATTACCCCCAGAGCATCGTTATGCTAAAAGAATAAAAGAGCAACAAAATGAAGATGGAAGCGAGCTTTCGATTCTGAATTTGGGGCCAACTCACCCAGCAACACACGGAATTTTCCAAAATATTTTGTTGATGGATGGTGAGCGTATTCTTGAGGCTGAACCAACTATTGGTTACATTCACAGAGCGTTTGAGAAAATTGCTGAAAATCGTCCTTTTTATCAAGTAACACCTCTTACCGATAGGATGAACTATTGTTCTTCTCCTATTAATAATATGGGATGGTGGATGACATTAGAAAAATTATTAGATATTGAAGTTCCTAAAAGAGCACAATATTTAAGGGTAATTGTAATGGAATTAGCAAGAATTGCAGATCATATTATTTGTAATTCAATCCTGGGTGTCGATACTGGTGCGTACACTGGATTTTTATATGTTTTCCAATTTAGAGAAAAGATTTACGAAATCTACGAAGAAATTTGTGGAGCGCGTTTGACCACAAATATGGGAAGAATTGGTGGTTTCGAAAGAGATTGGTCGCCAGAAGCATTTAAGAAACTTGATATTTTTTTAGCAGAATTTCCTGCTGCTTGGCAAGAATTTGAAAACTTATTTGTTAGAAATAGAATTTTTATTGACAGAACTGTAAACGTGGGTGCCATTAGTGCTGAAAAAGCAATGGCTTATGGATTTACGGGTCCTAATTTACGTGGTTCTGGTGTTGATTATGATGTTCGTGTAGCTCAACCTTATTCTTCTTATGAAGATTTTGATTTCATAGTTCCTGTGGGGAAATCTGGTGATACTTATGACCGTTTTTGTGTTCGTAACGCAGAAGTTTGGGAGAGTTTAAGTATTATCCGTCAAGCATTAGATAAAATGCCAGAAGGAAATGATTTTCATGCTGACGTTCCAGATTATTATCTTCCTCCAAAAGAAGATGTGTACACAAGCATGGAATCTTTAATTTATCACTTCAAAATTGTAATGGGCGAAGTTCCTGTTCCGGTTGCTGAAATATACCATCCTGTTGAAGGGGGTAATGGTGAATTAGGTTTTTATTTAGTAACTGATGGAAGTCGTACCGCTTACAGGTTACATTTCCGTAGACCTTGCTTTATATACTATCAAGCTTATCCTGAAATGATCAAAGGTGCTTTGCTTTCTGATGCAATAGTTATTTTGTCAAGTTTGAATGTAATAGCAGGAGAATTAGACGCTTAAAAGATTTTTGATTGCTTCGCCAGTTCGCCTTTCAGGCTCGGGTGTTGAATAACGATTTTTGATTCAGATTTAAAAAGAAAATGGAAAGAACACATTACAAACAGGAAATAAATATGACCGAAACATTGATGAATCGAATCAATGAATTAATCAGTCATTATCCTGAAGATAAAAGAAAATCAGCTTTATTACCGGTTTTGCATGAAGTTCAAGATGCACACGATAATTGGTTGAGTATTGAATTAATGAACAAAGTAGCCGAAATTATTCAAATTAAACCAATTGAGGTTTATGAGGTAGTTTCGTTTTATACGATGTACAATCAAAAACCAGTTGGGAAATATATGTTCGAATTCTGTACAACATCACCTTGTTGTTTGAATGGAGCAGAGGATTTAATGGATTACACTTGTGAAAAACTTGGAGTAAATCCTGGTGAGACAACAGCTGATGGAAATTTTACAGTAGTAGGTGTTCAATGTTTAGGAGCATGTGGTTATGCTCCAATGATGCAGTTAGGCGATTTTTATAAAGAGAATTTGAACGAGGAAAAAATTGACCAATTAATTGCTGATTGCAAAAACGATAAAATAATAGTACACGATAAATAATATGTCACAAAAAATATTATTAGATAAAATAAACGTTCCGGGTATAAAAACCTATGATGTTTACCGTGCAAACGGAGGGTATGCTTCGGTAGAAAAGGCGTTAAAAACCTTAACACCTGACGAAGTGGTTGAAGAAGTGAAAACTTCTGGATTACGTGGCCGTGGTGGTGCTGGATTTCCTGCTGGAATGAAATGGAGTTTTATTGATAAAAAATCAGGAAAACCAAGACATTTAGTTTGTAATGCTGATGAATCTGAGCCAGGAACTTTCAAGGATCGCTATTTGATGGAATTTATTCCTCATTTATTGATTGAAGGTATGATTACTTCGAGCTATGCATTAGGAGCAAACCTATCGTATATCTACATTCGTGGAGAGTACATGTGGGTTTATAAAATACTAGAAAAAGCCATTAACGAAGCTAAAGCTGCTGGATTCTTGGGTAAAAACATATTAGGCTCAGGATACGATTTAGAACTGTATGTTCATTGTGGAGCTGGAGCCTATATTTGTGGTGAAGAAACTGCCTTAATAGAATCATTAGAAGGAAAAAGAGGGAATCCTCGTATCAAGCCACCATTTCCTGCTATTTCAGGTCTTTGGGCTAATCCTACTGTTGTAAATAATGTAGAAACGATAGCTACAGTGCCTTGGATTATTAATAATTCAGGTGCAGATTATGCTAAAATTGGTATCGGTCGTTCTACGGGAACCAAATTAATTTCAGCTTCAGGACATGTTAAAAATCCTGGTGTTTACGAAATTGAATTGGGTTTAAGTGTTTATGAGTTCATGAATTCTGATGAATATTTAGGTGGAATGAGTTCTGATAGACCTCTAAAAGCTTTTGTTCCAGGAGGAAGTTCAGTTCCTGTTTTACCTGCAAATCTTATTTATAAAACAGCAAACGGTGAAGATCGTTTGATGACTTATGAGTCGTTGAGTGACGGAGGGTTTGCAACCGGTTCTATGTTAGGCTCAGGTGGATTTATTGTTTATAATGATACTGCTTGCATTGTGCGTAATACATGGAATTTTTCTCGTTTTTACCACCATGAAAGTTGTGGTCAATGTTCTCCTTGCCGTGAAGGTACAGGATGGATGGAAAAAGTATTGCATAGAATTGAGAACGGTCACGGACGTGAAGAAGATATCGAATTGCTTTTGAGTATTCAAAGTAAAATTGAAGGAAATACAATTTGTCCTTTAGGTGATGCAGCGGCTTGGCCAGTAGCGGCAGCGATTCGTCATTTTAGAGAGGAGTTCGAATATCACATTCGTTTCCCAGAAAAGATAAAAAATAGAGATCACTTTGTTGCGGAACCTTTTTCTAAAGTTATAATGTCATAAAGTCAAAAGTCATAAAGTAAAAGAGAATGGGGAAGTTTAACTCTTTCGAAGAAATTAATTCTTGGCAAAAATCTAGATTATTTAATAAAAGAATTTATGAAATAACGGATAATTGTTCTTTTAAAAAAGATTTTGATTTAGTTAGACAGATTAGGAGGGCTTCAATCTCAATTTCTTCAAATATAGCAGAAGGATTTGAAAGAAATACAGACAAAGAATTTGTTTATTTTTTATATGTTGCAAAAGCTTCAGCGGGAGAAGTTAGATCTCATTTGTATTTAGCATTAGATTTAGAATATATTTCAAAATTAGAATTTGATGAATTATATTTTAGTGTTACAGAAGTATCAAAATTATTGAGCGGATTTATTAAATATTTAGAGAATAGTCGGAAAAATTAAAGCAACAAAACTTTAAGACTTTTGACATTAAGACGTTAAGACTTAAAAGAAATGAAAGTAACAATAGACGGACAGTCGATAGAAGTAGAACCAGGAACAACAATCCTGCAAGCGGCACGTATGATAGGTGGAGAAGTAGTTCCGCCCGCAATGTGCTATTATTCTAAACTAAAAGGGAGCGGTGGTAAATGCCGTTGTTGTTTGGTAGAAGTTGCTAAAGGAAGCGAAGCTGATCCAAGACCAATGCCAAAATTAATGGCCTCTTGTGTTACCGGTTGTATGGACGGTATGGAAGTAAATAGCAAATCTTCTGAAAGAGTTCAAGAAGCTAGAAAATCAGTAACAGAGTTTTTATTAATAAATCACCCATTAGATTGTCCTGTATGCGACCAAGCTGGTGAATGTGATTTGCAAAATTTAAGCTTCGAACACGGGAAATCAGAAAGCCGTTTCATTGAAGAAAAAAGAACATTTGAACCAGAAAATATTGGTGAAAATATTCAACTGCACATGAACCGTTGTATTCTTTGTTACCGTTGTGTAATGGTTGCAGATCAACTGACTGATGATCGTGTACACGGAGTTATGGATAGAGGAGATCATTCTAATATTTCAACTTGTATTTCAAAAGCAATTGACAATGAATTTTCTGGAAACATGATTGATGTGTGTCCGGTAGGAGCGTTGACCGATAAAACCTTTAGATTTAAATCTAGAGTTTGGTTCAACAAACCTTATAACGCATACAGAGATTGTGATAAATGTTGTGGAAAAACTACTGTTTGGATGTTTGGTGACGAAATACAACGTGTAACGGGTAGAAAAGATGAGTTTCATGAAGTAGAAGAGTTTATTTGTAACGGTTGCCGTTTTGATCATAAAGATGTTGCAGATTGGACTATAGAAGGACCAAGAGAATTTGAAAAAGATTCGGTTATCAATCAAAATAACTATACTAGAAAGTTAGAGAAAGTTGAGATTGCTACTGAAGAAAATATATTACTAGGTAGAGAAGAAGACCGTAAGAAAATAAGTATGGCCGAAATTCCATTGACTGAAGAGGATATTATTAATCAGAAAAGTTTAGGCAATAATGGATAGTACTATTATTATAGAAAAAAGTGTCATAATTGTTGCGGTTTTTGCTTTAACAATGTTAATGGCGATGTATTCTACATGGGCAGAACGTAAGGTTGCTGCTTGGCTTCAGGATCGTGTTGGTCCTAATAGAGCCGGCCCTTTTGGATTGTTTCAGCCACTTGCTGATGGTTTAAAGTTATTCTCAAAAGAAGAATTTGAACCTAATACACCTAACAGATTTTTGTTTTTTGTAGGTCCAGCAATTGCTATGAGTACCGCTTTGATGACCAGTGCTGTTATTCCATGGGGAGATAAATTGCATTTGTTTGGAAGAGATATTTTATTACAAGCTACGGATTTGAATATTGGTTTGTTGTATTTTTTCGGAGTAGTATCTGTAGGAGTATATGGTATAATGATTGGAGGTTGGGCTTCTAATAATAAGTTCTCATTGATGGGTGCAGTTCGTGCTGCATCGCAAATGGTTTCTTATGAAGTTGCTATGGGACTTTCGATGATTGCTTTATTGATGATGACAGGAACCTTAAGTTTAAGAGAAATTTCGGCACAACAAGCTGGGATGAATTGGAATGTCTTTTATCAACCATTATCTTTTGTGATCTTTTTAATATGTGCTTTTGCTGAGGCAAATAGAACTCCTTTTGACTTAGCGGAATGCGAAAGTGAATTAATTGGTGGGTATCATACAGAATATTCTTCTATGAAAATGGGATTTTATTTATTTGCTGAATATGCTAATATGTTTATCTCATCCACTATTTTAGCTGTTTTATTTTTTGGAGGATATAATTATCCCGGAATGAGTTGGGCAGTTGAAAATTGGGGTGTAAATATTGCCAATGTTTTAGGATTTGGTGCTTTGTTTATCAAATTATGCGGATTTATATTTTTCTTTATGTGGGTTCGTTGGACTATTCCAAGATTCAGATACGATCAGCTAATGCATTTGGGTTGGAGAATATTAATTCCGTTGTCTATCATTAATATTATGATTGTTGGAGTTGTAATTTTGAGAGCAGAAATTTTTGCATATTTAGGATTTTAAGTAGTACCGAAAAGCCCTAGCCCTGATAGTAGTGAAAATCCTTTTTTTTCGCGGAGCGAATAAAAAGATTGCAACGAATAGCAGGAATAAGCTTCAAATAAAAATAAAAAATGTCAATAGAAAGTATATCCTTATCGGGAAGAAAAAAACTAGTCTCTAACAAGGAGATGAATTTTTGGGAGAGAATGTATCTTATTGCAATTGTCAAAGGTTTGATAATTACAATTCAGCATTTATTCAGAAGAAAAGTAACGATTCAGTACCCAGAGCAAGTGCGAACTATGAGCCCTGTTTATCGCGGACAACATCAATTAAAGAGAGATGAGCAAGGTCGTGAGAATTGTACAGCTTGTGGATTATGTGCTTTATCATGTCCTGCAGAAGCGATCACCATGAAGGCAGCTGAACGTCGCGCTGATGAAAAACATTTGTACAGAGAAGAAAAATATGCAGAGATTTATGAAATAAACATGTTGCGTTGTATCTTTTGTGGTTTGTGTGAAGAAGCGTGTCCAAAAGATGCTATTTATTTGACTACTTCTAAAGTACTAGTTCCTTCTAGTTATGAAAGAGAAGATTTTATTTATGGAAAAGATAAATTGGTCATGCCATTAGATATTGCAATGAAAAATGCTCAATTAAAAAACGTTAAGTAATGATTCATATACCCGATTTTGCGAATGCAACTGCCGTTCAAATTATATTCTGCATTTTAGCATTTATAACATTATTAACAGCTTTCCTGACCATTTATAGTAGAAATCCAATACATAGTGCTATCTATTTAGTAATTTGTTTTTTCTCTATTGCAGGTCATTATTTATTGCTGAATGCTCAATTTTTAGCAATTGTTCACATTATTGTTTACTCCGGTGCGATAATGATTTTGTTTTTATTCACGATAATGTTAATGAATTTAAATGAGCAAAAAGAAGTGCACAAACCTAGAATTACAAGATTAGGTGCGATTGTTTCATTTTGTTTGATATGCTTGGTTTTGATAGCTATTTTTATTAATTCTAAACCTATTGTTGGTGAATATACTGCTACTGGTGAAGATTATCAATCTATTAAAGTATTAGGAAAAATACTGTTGAATGAATATATGGTTCCTTTTGAATTTGCTTCTATTTTACTTTTAGTTGCGATGATTGGTGCTGTGTTATTGTCTAAAAAAGAAAAAATAGAAAAGTAATATGAACAATATTTTAAATCAAATAGGTATTGAAAACTATATTTTCCTAAGTGTCATACTTTTTAGTATTGGTGTGTTTGGAGTTTTATATAGACGAAATGCCATTATCGTATTTATGTCAATTGAAATTATGTTGAACGCAGTGAATCTTTTGTTCGTCGCTTTTTCTACCTACCATCAAGATGCTGAGGGACAAGTTTTTGTTTTCTTCTCTATGGCGGTTGCAGCAGCAGAAGTTGCGGTGGGATTGGCTATTCTAGTTTCTATTTTTAGGAACTTAGGTTCTATTACAATTGATAATTTAAAAAACTTAAAAGGATAAACTATAATGAATACGAATTTAGCTTTACTCTTATTATTAGCTCCTTTTTTAGGGTTTTTAATTAATGTTTTCTTCGGTAAAAGTTTAGGAAAAACGGTATCTGGAATAATTGGTACACTTGCTGTTTCGGTTTCTTTTGCGGTAACACTTTATTTTTTCAGTCAAATATCAGCTTCTAAGCAAGCAATCCAAATTCAATTATTTGATTGGATTCAAATCAGTAATTTTAAAGTTGATTTTGGTTTTTTATTAGACCAGTTATCTGTTTTATGGTTGCTATTTGTTACAGGAATAGGATCTTTGATACATTTATATTCGATCAGATACATGCACGATGATGAAAAGGTGCATAGTTTTTTTGCCTATTTAAATCTGTTTGTTTTCTTCATGATTACCCTTGTAATTGGAAGCAACTTATTAGTAATGTTCATCGGTTGGGAAGGTGTAGGTCTTTGTTCTTACTTATTGATTGGGTTTTGGTATAAAAACCAAGACTTTAATGATGCGGCGAAGAAAGCTTTTATCATGAACAGAATTGGAGATTTAGGATTGTTGGTTGGTATTTTTATTGTGGGTATGTTGTTTAATACGTTAGATTTTACCGCATTAAAAACAATCTTTCTTACGGGAGGTATAGAAGATAAAGTGACCATGATTTCTGTTGCGGCTTTTGCTTTATTTATTGGAGCTTGTGGTAAATCAGCTCAAATACCATTATATACTTGGTTGCCGGATGCAATGGCTGGTCCAACACCAGTTTCAGCATTAATACATGCTGCGACAATGGTAACCGCTGGTATCTTTATGATTACTAGAATGAATTTCTTATTTGATATTACTCCAGATGTTCAAGCCATAATTGCTGTAGTTGGTGCAGTTACCGCATTATTTGCTGCAACTATAGGACTTGTTCAAAATGATATCAAAAAAGTTTTAGCCTATTCTACGGTTTCTCAATTAGGATTGATGTTCTTGGCTTTAGGTTTAGGTGCTTATGAAGTGGCTGTTTTTCACGTAATCACACACGCTTTCTTTAAAGCTTGTTTGTTCTTGGGTTCTGGTTCTGTAATTCACGCTTTAGGAGGAGAACAAGATATGCGTAATATGGGTGGTTTGAAAAAAGCGATGCCTATTACTTTCGTGACGATGTTAATTGCTTCTTTAGCTATTTCTGGAGTTCCATTATTTTCAGGTTTTTTCTCTAAAGATGAAATTTTATTAGTGGCTTTCCATCATAATATTCCTCTTTGGGTTATTGGTTCGGTAGCCTCTATCATGACTGCTTTCTATATGTTCAGATTAATGTTTTTAACTTTCTTCAAAGAATTTAGAGGTACAGTAGAGCAAAAACATCATTTGCATGAAAGTCCGTCTTTAATCACTATTCCTTTAATTGTTTTAGCAATTTTTGCAACTGTAGGTGGTTTGATTAGTTTACCTGGTAATAGTTGGCTAAATGAATATTTAACTCCTATTTTGCCAAAATTAGCTAATGCTGAACACCATTTAGGAAATACGGAATATATGTTAATGGCTATCGCAGTTATTGGTGGTATAGTAGGTATAGGTTTAGCTTATGCAAAATATATTAAACAAAATAGTGTGCCATCAACTGATGCTGCAATAACTGGTTTTTCTAAAGTGCTTTACAATAAGTATTATATTGACGAAATTTACGATGCCATTATTGTTAAGCCAATAAATGTTTTATCGGTTTTCTTTAGAGACAAGGTAGAAACAAGTTTATCTGCTTTAGTTTTTGGATTTGGAAAAGTTACTAACGAAATAAGTTATCAAGGGAAGAAACTACAAACCGGAAGTATTGGTCTGTATCTTTTTGCCTTTGTAATTGGGCTTTGTGCCATTGTTTCCTATTTATTTTTAGCTCAATAATATATACTATGAATGTATCTCTAATATTAATTATACTTTTTGTCGGTGCCTTAGTGACATTTCTCTCAGGCGATAAACTAGCTTCTAAAGTAGCGTTGTTCTTTGGATTGGCTGCTGCAGGTTGCTCAATTGTATTATTAAACCATTTTAATTTAGGTGAAAATATTAGTTTCATCTCTCAATGGATCACTAAACCGAATGTTTCTTTTGCTTTAAAAGCTGATGGACTTTCCTTAGCAATGGTTTTGCTAACCACTATTTTAACTGCAATTATTACTTTTTCTTCTTTTGGGAATGTATATAAAAATGCAAAATCATTCTATGCGTTAATCCTTTTCATGTCTTTTGCCATGGTGGGAACTTTTTTAGCAAGTGATGGTTTGTTGTATTATATATTCTGGGAGTTGTCTCTTATTCCTATTTATTTCATTACTTTAGTTTGGGGTAATGGAGATGTAGAAGAACGTAGGAAAGCAGTTGTAAAATTCTTTATTTACACTCTTGCAGGTTCTTTATTTATGTTGGTTGCTTTTGTTTATTTATATCAAAAAGCAGGAAGCTTCTTAATTGAAGATTTATATAAAATAAACTTATCTGCTACGGAACAATTATGGATCTTTTTAGCTTTCTTTTTAGCGTATGCAATTAAAATTCCTTTGATTCCATTTCATACTTGGCAAGCTAATGTGTATCAAAAAGCACCAACAGTTGGAACTATGCTTTTGTCTGGGATTATGCTTAAAATGGGATTGTACAGTATAATTCGTTGGCAATTGCCTTTAGCTCCAGCAGCTGCGCATGAATACAAGTATATTTTTATTGCCATCGGATTAGCAGGAGTTATTTACGGTTCTATAGTAGCTTTAAGACAAAGAGATTTAAAAAAATTACTAGCCTATTCCTCTCTAGCTCACGTTGGGTTGATTGCTGCCGGGACATATACACTTACTCTTGATGGATTGCGTGGGGCTGTTCTGCAAATGATTGCGCACGGTTTTGTAGTTGTTGGTTTGTTTTATGTTGCTGAAATTATTTTCCGTAGATATGAAACTAGAGTAATTGCTGAAATGGGTGGTATTCGTACACAGACACCAAGATTTACCTCAATGTTTTTAATTTTAGTAATGGCCTCTATTTCATTGCCAGCTACTTTTAACTTTGTTGGTGAGTTCACTGTTTTATATAGTTTATCTCAAATCAATATTTGGTTTGCTGTTTTAGGAGGAACTACAATTATTTTGGGAGCTTATTATATGCTGCGAATGTTTCAACATGCGATGTTGGGGGAAACGAATTCCAAAGTTTTTGCAGATGTAACGATTAATGAAGGGATAACATTGGTAGTAATAATTGCCGTTTTGTTGTTTTTTGGTATGTTTCCAAAACCAATATTAGATTTGATCACACCAAGTCTTGAAGAAATTTTAAATCAAATTAATAGAATCAACTAGTCAGATAAAAAATGAATACATTAATAGCTATAATAGGATTAGGTGTTTTATGCCTTTTATTTGAAATTTTTAATTTTACAAAAGCCATAGTGCCCATAACAATCGTTGGATTGTTAGCAGTTTTAGGCTTAACAATTTCCGAATATAATTCAACTGAAAGTTATTATAACAATATGATTGTTGTAAGTAAGTTTTCTACAACATTTTCGTCTTTGTTTATCGTGCTTACTATTTTCTTAGTGGGTTTAAGTCATAACTTTTATGAAAAACACCAATCAAAGATTTCGGATTATATTGCAATAAAAATATTTTTACTTGCTGGTTCAGTAGCTATGGTTTCTTTTGGAAACTTAGCAATGTTCTTTTTAGGAATAGAAGTTTTATCAATTGCACTTTATGTTCTTGCAGCAAGTGACCGTTTAAATTTAAAAAGTAACGAAGCTGGAATGAAATATTTCTTAATGGGATCTTTTGCCTCTGGTATTATTCTTTTTGGGATCTGTATGATTTATGGTGCTATGGGAAGTTTTGACGTAAGTGATATCAGTGCGATGTCGCAATCTGCAGAATTACCAATTTGGTTTCCTATCGGAATTGTTTTAGTTACTATTGGGATGCTATTTAAGATTGCAGCTGTACCTTTTCATTTCTGGGCTCCGGATGTTTATGAAGGTTCTCCAACGATGACTACTGCTTTAATGAGTACTTTGGCAAAAGTAGTCGCTATGGCAACATTGTACAAATTGCTTTCTGTTATGAATGCTGATATTTCTGAGTCTTTCAAAATTGTTGTAGTTGTTATTTCTATGGCTTCGATGACAATAGGAAATATTATGGCATTGCGCCAAAATAATGTAAAAAGAATGCTTGCCTTTTCGGGTATTTCACATGCTGGTTTTATGTTGATGACCTTACTAAGTTTGTCTACTTCTGCGGGAAGTTTATTATATTATGCATCGGCTTATGCACTTGCTGGTATAGCTGCTTTTAGTGTAATTATATATGTTTGTAAAAACAGAGACAATGAAGACATTGTTAATTTTCATGGATTAGGAAAAAACAATCCTTTGTTAGCAGCTGTTTTAACGGCATCTTTACTTTCTATGGCTGGTATTCCAATATTTGCAGGATTCTTTGCTAAACTGGTGTTATTTAGTCAAACAATCGAGTCTGGGTATTTAGTTTTAGTTATCGTTGCCGTTGTTAATTCAATTATAAGTGTGGGGTATTATTTCAAACTAATTTTAGCGATGTACACTAAAGAACCAAACGAAGAAAAGAAAGCAACACCATTCGTTATTTATGCAGTTGCAGTTGTTGCCATTGTTTTAAATATTGCTTTAGGATTGTTTCCTTCTTTGGTATTGGATTTATTGCCTTAAATTTATTTTCTTCCTAATATTAAAAACCATCAAGTATATTCTTGATGGTTTTTTTATTTACTCTTTTCAGTAAATTGAACGGCACTTTTCTTTTTGCAATCCAGATAAATATGATATTGGTTATTGTAATAGCTACTATACTCTGAATGAAAATTGTGGTTCATTAAATAAGATGCTACGTTTGTTAATCATAAGTTAATTTTTTATGGATTTGTAAATGTTCTAACGCTAAAATTTATTTTTGGAAAACTATAACCATTAAAAAATAATAAATGAAAAAGTTTTTTATTTTGACCGCTGTTACTTCAGTTTTATTAATACCCACTACTCAATTTGCTCAATCAAGAAAGGAAAAGGAGAAGTTAGCACAAACTAATGTACCAGTACCCGAAAAAAAACCAGAAACAACCATTAAGGAATATGGAAAAGTGATCACTAAAGACGCTAAGTCAGATGATGGTCTTTTTACTGTTCACAAAGTAGATAAGAAATACTATTTTGAAATTCCCAATAAACTCCTAGACAAAGACATGCTTTTAGTAAGTCGTCTTTCAAAACTGCCTTCTGATTTAGGCGGCGGTTATGTTAATGCTGGTTCTGAAACGAATGAGCAATTAGTGGTTTGGCAACGTTTTCAAGATAAGGTTATCCTAAAAGTGAAATCGTACACCGCCGTGGCTGATCCTAGTTTGCCAATCAGTCTCTCGGTTAAGAATAACAATTATGAACCTGTTTTGTTTGCCTTTGATATTGTAGCTTTTAGTACTGATTCTGAAAATACGGTTATTGATGTTACTAAGTTTTATAGCACAGATGTAAAAGCAATAAGCGGTTTGTCTGCTGCAATGAGAGAAACTTATAAAGTGAAAGGATTGGATGATTCCAGAAGTTTTATTACGGCAATGAAAAGTTTTCCCATGAATATTGAAGTGGTTCAAGATTTTACTTATAATGCTTCAAATCCGCCAGTAATGAAGGATGCCGAAACGATTAGTATACAAATGAACCAATCGATGATTTTGTTGCCTGAAGTCCCTATGACTCCTAGATTAGCAGATCCTAGAGTAGGTTGGTTTACAATGGATCAAATAGACTACGGAAGTAATGAGTTAAAATCAGATAGTAAAACCTTTATTCGTCGTTGGCGATTAGAACCCAAAGATCCAGAAGCGTATGCTAGAGGAGAATTGGTAGAGCCCATAAAACCAATCGTTTACTATTTAGATCCAGCAACACCAGAAAAGCTACGCAAATACATTAAGCAAGGAATTGAAGAATGGCAAAAACCATTTGAAACGGCAGGTTTTAAAAACGCAATCATTGCCAAAGATCCGCCAACTAAAGAAGAAGATCCTGATTTTAGTCCAGAAGATATTCGTTATTCTGTAATTCGTTATGTAGCTAGTACTACTCGAAACGCCGTTGGACCAAGTGTTTCTGATCCTAGAACAGGTGAAATTATTGAGAGCGACGTTATTTGGTATCACAATCATTTGCGTTCGTACAGGAACAGATATTTGTTAGAGACTGGAGCGGCGAATCCTTCTGCCAGAACTTTAAATACTTCTGATGAAGAAATGGGCGAAATGATGCGTTTTGTAATTGCGCACGAAGTAGGTCATGCTCTCGGTTTTCCGCATAATATGGGAGCGAGTAGCGCTTATGATGTAGAAAGTTATAGAAATGCCGATTTTACACAGAAATTCGGAATTGCAGCAAGTTTAATGGATTATGCTCGTTTTAATTATATTGCTCAGCCTGGCGATAAAGGAGTTCGTTTCATTCGCCAAATGGGGCCTTATGATCACTATGCTTTAAATTGGGGATATCGAGTGATTCCAAATGCGACTAGTCCAGAATCAGAAGTACCTACATTAGACAAATGGATTTTAGAAAAAGCGGGAGATTTAAACTATAAGTTTGGTAAACAAAGTAGTTCTTTTGACCCAACCTCACAAACGGAAGATATTGGGAATAATTCGATGAAAGCGAGTACTTATGGACTCAAAAATTTGGAATATGTGGCTTCGAATTTGTCAAAATGGACAAGTGATGTTACTAATAATTATGAGGATCTAGAAGAACTTTACAAAGAAATGCTTGATGTTTGGGGTAGATATGTAGGTCATGTTGTGACGAATGTGGGTGGTGTGTATGAAAACACTAAAAAACCCAACCAACAAGGAAGTATTTATGATGTTGTACCAAAAGCAAAACAGCAAGAAGCCATGCAATGGTTGCAAACGAATGCTTTTGCTTCTCCAACTTGGTTAGTGAATATTTCAACATTAAAAAACATTAATTATTCGGGATATACAGAACGTTTCAGAAGTTTACAAGTAAGACATTTGAATACTATTTTGAGTTTTGATCGCATAGGAAGACTTATGGATGCTGAAATATTAGGAGCTAATAATTATACAGCTTCTGATATGCTTCAGGATATGCGAAAAGGAATTTGGAAAGAAGCTACTGCTGCCTCCAATGTTACTATCTATCGTAGAAACTTGCAACGTGCTTACATTGAAAGAATGGCTTTTTTAATGAATGAAGAAATAAAAGTAGGAACATCAAGAGAATACTACAATGTTTCTCAATCGGATATAAGAGGTTTAGTGAGAGGGCAATTAAATGCTTTAAAAGCAACTTTAGTAGTGGCGAAAAGTGGAGCTGCTAATGCAGAAACAAAACTCCATTACCTAGACTGTATCAAGAGAATTGATAAGATATTAGATCCTAAATAACATTAATTTAATCTAAAATAAAAGGAGCTCGATGTTACATCGGGCTCTTTTTTTATTTAATTTTTTTCCGTATTCAAATTGCTAAAAAATTTATTAAAACTCATAAATCTTATCTGGCGTCACACAATAATCCAAAGGTACATCATCCTCAAAAACATCTTCAATTAAATCTTCAGCCTCAAAGTAGGATAGTCCTATTTTAATTGTTTCGGGTTTACATTCTGATAGAAATTTGTCATAAAATCCTTTTCCGTAGCCTACTCGATGTCCTTTCTTGTCAAAGGCTAAAAGTGGTACAAAAACTACTTCTATTTTATGTGATGGAACTTCAATGCCGTCAACAGGTTCTGGAATGTTGTATTCGTTTTTTTTAATTTTTGTATTATCAGTCAACAAAAAGTGGGACAAATTTCTAGTCTCAAAATCACTTTTAGATATTATAATTTCCTTGTCTTTTCCCGAAAGTAAATGCAGAATAAATTCGGTATTCAGTTCATGATGTTCTGTTATTGGTAAAAAAATATGAAAATAGGTTTTCTCCCAAATAGGAAGTGTCAGTAATTTATTGGCAACAGCCAAACTCATTTCCTCTGTTTCATTTTCGGAAAGCTGTTTTCGTAAGGCTTTGTATTTTATTCTTAATTCTGTTTTTTTCATTTTAATAATTTTTATTCTCCTTCTTCAGCATCAAAAACATTCGATAAATGATAAATCGCATCTCCTTCATAAACAATTGGCGAATGATTAGCATTGATAACATATCCGTCGTTGGGTGCTTTTACTTTTCGTTCAAATTTACCATAAGGATCAGTTATAATAGCGAGAATAGTTCCTTTTTTCACAAATGATCCTACCGTATTATTATCGTGTAATAAACCAGAACATTTGGCTCGTAACCAACCCGACTTTTCGATGTAAATAGTATCGGATAATTGTTTTGGAACAGTATGTTTAGGATCTAACATGTCTAAATGTGATAATAATCTTTTGGCTCCATTTACACCTTCCTCTGCAATAGAGGTATTAATATCTAGAGATTTCCCACCTTCAAACAGTAGCATTTTTACATCCATTCTTTCGCTTGCGTTTCTAAAAGAACCAATAATGTTTCTAGAATATAAGGTAAAAGGAGCATTAAAAACGTCCGCTAGAATTTTTAAATCTTCATTATTATGAGCGATTCTAATTTGTGGTGCATTAAATCGGCTGGCTCCTCCGGCATGAAAATCGACGGCGTAGTTTACCAATGGCATGATTTGAGCCAGAATATGAAAGGCAAATCGACTCGCTAATGATCCCGCTTTGCTTCCAGGGAACACTCGGTTTAAATCTCGCCCATCAGGAAATTCTCTTGATTTATTAATAAAACCATAAACATTAATTATAGGGATGCAAATGACGGTTCCTCTTTTAGGTTTGTTAATTTTTTTGCTAATGAGTTGTCTTACAATCTCAACACCGTTTATTTCATCGCCATGAATGCCCGCCGAGAAAAGGACAATAGGTCCGTCAAACTTGGAGCGACGAACAATAATAGGCATGTTCAGTTTGGTAGTATTGTGCAAACGGGCAATTTCTACATTGATCGTCTTGCTTTCTCCGGGATTAATCGTTTCACCAAAAAGAGTGATAGGATTCGTGTTAATTTTCATCATAAGTTCTTGAAAAGCTAAAAATAACTATAATAACCAATTAGGAACTAAAATTCGTGTAAAATTTTTGTCCTCATTATTTATCAAGATTTTAGTTTGTATTTTGTAATTTTAGAGATTAACTTTGTTAGATGAATCCAGCAACTTTAGCCCTTCAAATCCAGACTTTGCCAGACAATCCCGGCGTATATCAATATTATGATAAGGATGGTAAAATTTTGTATGTTGGCAAAGCCAAAAATTTAAAAAAAAGAGTTTCTTCCTATTTCAATAAAATCCATGATACGGCCAAAACGAATGTACTGGTAAAGAAAATTGTTACCATAAAACACATTGTTGTTCCTACAGAAACCGATGCGCTTTTACTAGAAAATAATTTAATTAAAACCTTACAACCGCGTTATAATGTGTTGTTGCGCGATGACAAAAGTTATCCTTGGTTGTGTATCAAAAAAGAACCTTTCTCCCGTATTTTTGCTACAAGAAGAATGGTCAAAGACGGCTCTGAATATTTTGGACCTTATACGAGTTTCAAAACCGTAAGCACTATTTTAGAATTGATTAAGGAGTTGTATCCGTTGCGAACTTGCAATTATGATTTAAGTAAAAGCAATATCGAAAGCGGCAAATTTAAAGTTTGTCTGGAATATCATATTGGTAATTGCATGGGACCATGTGAAGGCCACGAGACCTTAGAGAATTACCAAAAACAAGTAGATGCTATTAGGGAGATTTTGAAAGGGAATTTCAAGGAAAGCATGAAAGATTTTAAGCGCGTTATGACAAATCTTGCCGCTGATATGCACTTTGAAGAAGCGCAGAAAATCAAAGAGAAAATCGAAATTCTCGAAAATTACCAATCCCGATCAACTATTGTAAATCCAAAAATCACCAATATCGATGTTTTTTCAATCGTTTCTGATGAAAGTGCCGCATATGTTAACTTCCTTCAAATCTCTCATGGTTCGATTATTCGTTCGCACACCATGGAAATCAAAAAGAAATTGGATGAAACCGATGAAGAATTATTAGAACTCGCCATTATAGAACTGCGTGAGCGCTTTCATTTATTGTCTCGCGAAATTGTAGTTCCCTTTGCAGTTGAAGTAGGAGAGAATGTAAAAGTTACCGTTCCGCAATTAGGAGATAAAAAGCAAGTGCTCGATTTATCCATTCGGAATGCTAAGTTTTACCGAATCGAACAACTCAAACAATTGCAAATTGTAGATCCAGATCGTCATACCAAACGCATTATGGCGCAAATGCAAAAAGACTTGCGTTTGCCTGTAGAACCGCGTCATATAGAATGTTTTGATAACTCCAATATTCAAGGAACAAATCCTGTGGCCGCTTGTGTCGTTTTCAAAGATGGAAAACCAAGCAAGAAAGATTACCGTCATTTTAATATAAAAACAGTCGAAGGTCCAGATGATTTTGCCTCCATGACCGAGGTAGTCTACAGACGTTACAAAAGATTGCTCGACGAAAACGAACCCCTACCTAATTTAATCATTATTGATGGAGGAAAAGGGCAATTGTCTTCAGCCCTCAAAAGTATTGATGAATTGGGTTTAAGAGGAAAAATAACTGTGATTGGGATTGCAAAACGTCTCGAAGAGCTATTTTATCCGGGGGATTCTATTCCGTTATATCTAGACAAAAGATCTGAAACCTTAAAGATTATTCAACAATTGCGAAACGAAGCGCACCGTTTTGGAATCACACATCATCGAGATAAAAGAAGTAAAGCGGCCCTGAACTCTTCTATAGAGAGCATTCCCGGAATTGGTGAGAAAACAATGCTGACTTTAATCCAGCACTTTAAAAGTGTTAAAAGATTGAAATTAGCCACTGAAAAAGAAATTTCTGACGTTATAGGTGTGTCAAAAGCCAAAAAAATTGTCGAATTTTACCAGAATAATTAATTCTTTTCTTTATGAGCCTTTTCCAGCTATTCGTTTCAAGCTCTCTGCAAAAAATCTTTTTTTCTAATACAAAAAAAGGAGCTTCTAGGGGCGCTCTTTTTTTTCAAGAAAAAATAGCTTTTTCAGCATCAAGGCTTTTTACTTCTATCTGGGGCTTAAATAGAATTTTTAAACAACTCGTATATTCTCTAATTACTATTTTTATTTTCTCCCAAATTACATTCGCACAAGAACAAAAAAAACCTAAAATAGGTTTGGTTTTGAGCGGAGGAGGGGCAAAAGGATTTGCACACATTGGAGTGCTTAAAGTACTAGAAGAGGCCGGAGTAAAAGTAGATTATATTGGAGGAACTAGCATGGGTGCGGTTATTGGCGGACTTTATGCCACCGGATACAATGCAGCTCAAATCGATTCGATATTTCAAGAAACCGATTTCAATAAGTTGATCAATGATTTTATTCCAAGATCTTCAAAAAATTTCTACGAAAGAAGAAATGAAGAGTTGTATGCGCTCGTTTTGCCTTTTAACAAATTTAAGATAGGAATTCCCGAAGCTTTGTCAAAAGGGATGTACAATTATAATTTATTGAGTAGAATTACCAGAAATGTTAGAGATATTAAGGATTTCAATCAGCTTCCCACACCCTTTTTATGTATTGGTACTAACATAGAAACGGGTAAAGAGGTGCTTTTGAATAAAGGAAACTTGGCGCAAGCAATGATTGCAAGTTCTGCATTTCCTTCGTTATTTTCTCCCGTAGAAATTGATGGACAAATTTTAGTAGATGGCGGAGTTGTTAACAATTATCCTATTGAGGAGATTCGTAAATTGGGCGCAGATATTATTATAGGTGTAGATGTGCAAAACGATTTATTAGACAGACATCAGCTAAAAGATGCTACCAAAATTTTGGTTCAAATTACTAATCTTCAATCAATAGAACGAATGAAGAAAAATGTAGCAGATACAGATGTTTATATAAAACCAGACATTACACAATATGGCGTTATTTCTTTTGATAAAGGAAAAGAAATTATTACCAAAGGAGAAGAGGCTGCTTTTGGAGTTTTTGAACAGTTGAGGCAATTGACAGATGAATCCAATCCGTACAAAAAACCAAGATTAATTCTCCGTTCGGATAGTTTACAAATTAGAGCGATTAACACCAATCGTTTAGAAGATTATACAAAAGAGTACATCAGCGGGAAATTGCGATTCAAGCCTAGAACAAATATCAGTTATGATGATTTGCTAAAAGGAATCAATAACATCAATGCAACACAAAACTTTAGTTCGATCTCGTATTCATTTGAACCCAATAAGGAAGGAGTCGATTTAAACCTTAGTTTAAAAGAAAACCCCACGAAAACGTATCTGAAATTTGGACTTCATTATGATAATTTATTCAAAAGTGGTGTATTAGTAAATTTGACTCGTAAAAAAGCACTTCTAAAAAACGATATAGCGTCATTAGATATTATTCTGGGAGATAATTTTCGCTATAATCTGGATTATTATATCGAAAATGGTTTTAATTTAAGCATTGGTTTTAAGTCTCATTACAATCAATTTAATAGAAACATAGGCAAAGAAATTAGTACTATTGCAGCAGCATCTCCTCTTTTAAATTCCATTAATGTTGATTTTTCAGATTTAACCAATCAATTGTATTTTCAATCTTTGTTTGTGCAAAAGTTTTTAGTGGGAGGTGGAGCAGAACTTAAGTTTTTAAAAATAAAATCAGAAACCTTAGCCGATGTAAATCCTACAATTGATAAAAGTAGTTATCTAAGTCTTTTTGCTTACATGAAGTTTGATTCATTTGACAATAAATATTTTCCAAAAAAAGGATGGTATTTTTCGGGAGACCTACAATCGTATTTAATTTCGTCCGATTATGCAGGTAACTTTCAACCTTTTTCAATAGCCAAAGGTGATTTTGGTGTGGTTGCAACGGTATTTGATCATGCAACTGTAAAATTTCAAACTGATGCAGGTTTTTCCTTTGGACAAGAAAGTGTTCCTTACTTTAATTTTATATTAGGAGGCTATGGTTACAATCCTTTAAATGGGTTTAAATACCTTTATGGTTATGATTATTTAAGTATAGTGGCTAATAGTTATATCAAATCTACGGTTACATTAGATTATGAATTTTATAAAAAAAATCATGTCAATTTTTCTGCCAATTATGCAAATGCTGGAAATAGAATTTTTGAATCGGTAGAATGGGTTTCTTTTCCTAAATATTCAGGATATGCTGTGGGTTATGGTTTAGAAACCGTAATTGGCCCTATAGAGATCAAGTACTCTTGGTCTCCTGAACTTCCCAAAGGTTTTACGTGGTTTAGTATTGGGTTTATATTTTAAATTTAATTTATAATAAAAAAAATTCCGATATTTGTTATTATGAAAACAACTTGGAACGGTTTATTGGGATATCTGCAATTTCTTATCAAAAGAAATCCTGAATAATATTTTATTTAAATAAGAAGGCACATTAGAGAATTCTAAAATTTTCTACGAACACTATTCTTGCTCATGTCTCCTTATTAATTGATCGAATTTAAGAATTGATAAATTTTCTAATCTCAAATAATCATGCCTATATACCACAAATTGGGGAGCTTTCCCCAAAAAAGACACACGCAATTTGAAAAACCAAATGGTGGTCTATATTACGAGCAGCTTTTTGGAACGGAGGGTTTTAACGGACATGCTTCTTTGTTGTATCATGTGCACAGACCTACTCAAATTAAAGAGATTGTAAAATCGTATTCTGTAGAACCTAAAATTGCTATCGGAAAAAACATAAAATCTTTATTATTAAAAGGTTTTGAACTAAAACCTGAAGACGATTTTTTAGACAGTCGAAAGGCTATGTTGCTTAATAAAGATTGTACCATAGGATTAGCAGCTCCAAGAAAATCACTGCGTGATTATTTCTATAAAAATGCCGATGCTGATGAAATGATTTTCATTCATAAGGGAAAAGGAAAATTACGTACCATGATGGGAAATATTCCTTTTGAATATGGTGATTATCTAATTATTCCTCGAGGTATGATTTATCAAATTGATTTTGAAACCGAAGAAAATAGACTTTTTTATGTCGAATCTTTCGCTCCTTTTTATACACCAAAACGCTATAAAAATGAATCAGGTCAGCATTTAGAACATTCCCCTTTTTGTGAACGTGATTTTATTTTGCCAACAGAATTAGAAACACATGATGAAAAAGGAGATTTTCTGATCAAAATAAAGAAAGAGGGTATGATGCATGAGGTGGTTTATGCAACACACCCTTTTGACGTGATAGGATGGGATGGTTATAATTTTCCTTACGGTTTTAGTATTCATAATTTTGAACCTATAACAGGAAGAGTTCACCAACCACCACCAGTTCATCAAACTTTCGAAACTTCGACTTTCGTCGTTTGTTCCTTCGTGCCAAGGTTGTACGATTATCATCCTAAATCAATTCCGGCACCTTACAATCATAGTAATATTGATAGTGACGAGGTTCTTTATTATGTAGATGGCGATTTTATGTCTCGTAATAATATCGAACAAGGTCATATAACATTGCATCCAAAAGGAATACCTCACGGACCAGCGCCTGGAGCAATGGAACGTAGTATTGGGCATAAAGAAACACAAGAATTAGCGGTAATGGTAGATACTTTTAGACCCTTGATGGTTACTGAAGAAGCCATGGGAATAGATGATGGACAGTATTACAAATCTTGGGTAGAATAAGAAAAATTAGATAATTAGGTAACGTGAAAATTAGATAATTAATAATCGAGTGTACTAAATATTCTGTTTATAATAATTGACTAACTATCGGTATTGACTAATTATCTATCTTAAAAAACATGACTTTCAACGAAAAATATAAAGGTAATGCCCTTCTGGTTAAAACATTTGATTTCGCTTTGAGAATAATTGATTACACAGAAGCATTACAAGAAACAAAGAAGTTTGTAATTGCTAATCAATTACTTAAAAGTGGAACTTCAATAGGGGCGAATTCAAAAGAATCGCAAAATGCCGAAAGCAAAGCTGATTTTATACATAAGTTAAAAATAGCGATTAAAGAGGCGTACGAAACAGAATATTGGTTGTTTTTATGCCATGCTCATAAAGCTTATCCTGATTGTGAAATGCTTTTGAAGGATTTATCAGAAATTATACGAATATTAAATAAAATAATAGCAACAACAAAATTGAATAATTAGAAAATTGGTATATGTGAGTATCATCTAATTTTCTAATTGACCAATTATCTAATTAAAAGAAAATATGTCAAAAGAATTAAAATCAGTAGAATACGGACTAGAGAAAATATTTGAAGGAGCTCAAGATTTTCTTCCATTATTAGGAACAGATTACGTAGAGTTTTATGTAGGAAATGCGAAACAATCAGCACATTATTACAAAACTGCTTTTGGTTACCAATCATTAGCTTATGCTGGATTAGAAACGGGGGTAAAAGACAGAACTTCTTATGTGTTAAAACAAGATAAAATTCGTATCGTTTTGACAACGCCTTTAAATGAAAACTCTCCAATAAATGATCATTTAAGAAAACATGGTGACGGAGTAAAAGTTGCTGCTTTGTGGGTTGAAGATGCTACAAGTGCTTATGAAGAGACAATGAAGCGTGGAGCTCGTTCTTTTATGGAGCCAACTGTAGAGAAAGATGAATTTGGAGAAGTAGTTCGTTCAGGGATTTATACTTACGGAGAAACGGTTCATATTTTTGTAGAACGTAAGAATTATAAAGGTATCTTCTTGCCAGGTTACAAAGAATGGAAGTCAGATTACAACCCAGAGCCAACAGGATTAAAATATATTGACCACATGGTGGGTAATGTTGGGTGGAATGAAATGAATACTTGGGTAAAGTTTTATGAAGATGTCATGGGATTTGTTAATTTCCTTTCTTTTGATGACAAACAAATTAATACGGAATATTCTGCGTTGATGAGTAAAGTAATGTCTAATGGTAACGGAAGAATAAAGTTTCCAATTAACGAACCTGCAGAAGGAAAGAAGAAATCACAAATCGAAGAATATCTTGATTTTTACGGTGGACCTGGAATTCAGCACATCGCCATAGCAACAGATGATATTATTAAAACGGTGTCTCAACTAAAAGCGAGAGGTATAGAATTCCTATCTGCTCCTCCTCATACTTATTATCAAGCTATTCCAGAGCGCTTGGGTGATCACATGAAAATGATGAAAGAGGATTTAAATGAAATCGAAAAATTAGCGATCATGGTTGATGCTGATGAAGAAGGCTATTTATTACAAATTTTCACCAAACCAGTCCAAGATCGACCAACTTTGTTTTTTGAGATCATTCAAAGAATGGGAGCTAAAGGTTTTGGTGCGGGTAACTTTAAAGCACTTTTTGAGTCAATTGAGAGAGAACAGGAATTGCGTGGAACGCTATAGAAACACGTTATTTTTATATTATGTGAAATTTTAATCGATGAACGGTATGTTTTTTTGCATATATAGTGTTAAAGTATATTTTTAACTGATAATATTTAGGTTTGTTAACTACCTTTGCACTCGCAAAACTGGAAGGGGTGGTTTCCTTCCTAATTTGATATAAATTTCATAATTTATAGTTTTTTGGTTAGTTAATAGCATAAAAACTCAGTCATTATTTGACTGAGTTTTTTTGTTTTGATATATTTGGAACAAAATTTGCAGTTATAGGGTTATTAATCCGACATACAAAAAAAATGAAAAAATTAATTTTACTCTTAATTCTTATAACTACAGTAAGTTTTGATTCTCCTCAAGAGGATGCTTACGGCGTAGGTGAATATTTTAAATTTAGAATCCATTACGGTATAGTAAATGCTGGTTATGCAACTTTAGAGGTTAAAGATGCTACAGTAAATAACAAAAAATCGTTTCATGTTGTAGGTAAAGGCTACACAACTGGAATGTCTCGTTTTTTCTTTAAAGTAGATGATGTTTACGAAAGTTACATTGATAAAGAAACAGGGAATCCATATCAATATGTAAGGAATATTAATGAAGGTGGATATACCAAAAATCAAGAAGGCTTTTTTAATCAATCAACGAATAAAGTTCTTGTAAAGGATTACAAGCACAAGTCTGAAAAAACCTTAATGATTCCAAAAAACACTCAAGATATCTTATCTACTTTTTATTATTTAAGGAATCATCCTAATATTGATAAGTTAAAAATAAACGAAGCAATTGCCATTGATATGTTTTTCGATGATGAAACTACAAAATTTAAGCTAAAATTTATTGGACGAGAAAATATAACCACTAAATTTGGCGTTATGTCATGCATGGTTTTTAGACCTTTAGTGCAATCGGGACGAGTTTTTAAGGAACAAGAGAGTCTTACGGTTTGGATTTCAGATGATAACAATAAAATTCCACTTAGGATAAAAGCTAGTTTAGCAGTAGGATCAATCAAGGCAGATATTGAAGAGTATAAAGGTTTGAAGTATCCTTTTAAAACAAAATAAGAATGAGCGTTAACGAGAATTCAGAAGATTTATTAAAACAAATAGACCTAAAGTACCAAGCTATAAATCAAAAAACAGAGACCCAACTTGAGGGACTGCTTTGGTCTAAACCTATTACTTATTGGGATTACATACAAACGGATGCTTTATTAAATCTTCAAACTCAAAGAACAACGCTTCCTGATGAGATGGTTTTTATTATGTACCATCAGGTTAATGAATTGATTTTTAAAATGATACTTTGGGAGATGCAACAAATCTCTTATTGTGAAAATATTAAAACGGACTTCTTTACAGAGCGGTTGTTGCGTATCACACGATATTTTGATATGCTAACAACCTCTTTTAGTATAATGGCTGACGGTATGGAAGTAAAGCAATACATGAAGTTTAGAAATACCTTGACGCCTGCAAGTGGTTTTCAAAGTGCACAATATAGATTGATTGAATTTTCTTCTACGGATCTTATAAATCTTATTGATCATCGCTTTAGAGCTTCTATTGATAGAACTACTAGTTATGAGTTTGCTTTCGAACATTTGTATTGGCAAGCAGCAGGAAAAGATTATCACACGGGTAAAAAGTCATACTTGTTAGATGAGTTTGAAAAAAAATATAAAAAAAGCTTCCTAAATCATATGGAAGAATACAATACCATTAATATTTGGCAAAAATTTAAACAATTGCCAGAAGTAGATCAAAATGATCCGGCTCTAATTGCAGCAATGCGTCATTATGATCATACTGTAAATATTACTTGGGTGATGCAACATTTGAATACGGCAAAAAAATATATTGATAATAGCGGAAAAGGTGATGGTGAGGCAACAGGAGGAAGTGATTGGAAAAAATACATGCATCCAAAGTATCAGAGAAGAATTTTTTTTCCTGAATTATGGAGTAGTCATGAATTAGAAAATTGGGGAGTGGAAATGTAGACTGAAAAAAAAATAGGTTTGAAAAAAATATTGATAATTATAATAGTGTTGTTTTCTTTGGTTTCATGTGATAAAACAAAGGAAGTGGCAACAGAAAAAATAGTGAGACCAGTTCCTAAAAAAGTGGATTTTGGTTTTGTTTATGCCGATTTTAATGTTGTTCATGACACAATAAAAAAAGGAGATACTTTTGGAAATATTATTGAAAATCAAAATATCGGAGATCGAAGAGTTTATGATATTATTGCTGCCATAAAAGACACTCTTAATGTACAGTCAATACGGTTTAATAAGCCTTATACTTTGCTTCGTTCTAAAAATAAAAAACACAATCTTCAGGTTTTTATTTACCAACCTGATGCATTGACTTATTATGTAATCGATTTTCGCGATACTGCTGTAGTTGCTTACAAGAAAATAAAACCAGTTACAATTAAGAGAAGAACAATTGGTGGTGTTTTAAAGGAATCTTTATCTGAAACTCTTGGGAATGCTAAAATTGAGGGTGCTTTAGCAGGAAAAATTGCTAAAATATACGCCTATTCAATCGATTTTATGAAGCTTAAAAAAGGAGATCGTTTTGCAATTACGTTTACAGAACGATTTATAAATGACACCATTTATGATGGAGTAGAAGAAATGGAAGCTTCCTTTTTTGAATATAGAGGAAAAATAATTTATGCATTTCCTTTTGCTCAAAATCCCAATTCTGATAAGATTGATTATTATGATGAACAAGGTAAAACACTCAAGAATTTTTTTCTTAAATCGCCTATAAAATTTAGTAGAATATCTTCTAGATTTTCATCAAATCGTTTTCATCCCGTTCAGCATACATGGAAAGCGCATAAAGGAACGGATTACGCTGCTCCAAGAGGTACACCTATAACTACCACTGCAGCTGGAGTTGTGGAGCAAAGTGGTTTTACTGCCGGGAATGGTAACTTTGTAAAAGTGAAACACAATGGTACTTATTCTACACAATACCTGCACATGTCAAAAATTTTAGTAAAACGCGGACAGCGTGTTTCTCAAGGACAAGTTATCGGTTTAGTGGGTAGTACAGGTCTTGCCACAGGGCCACATGTATGCTATCGTTTTTGGAAAAATGGGGTTCAAGTTGATGCATTACGGTTAAAACTTCCTACCGGTGAACCGATGACGGGTAATAATAAAGCGCGTTTTCTCGAAAAAATAAAACCTCTTAAATTTGAATTAGATAGTATAGCTAATTTATAATGCTATACAGAATGCTTTTTTAAATTAATTTCAGAGTCTTTTTGATTAGCTTTCGTTCAAATAATTTTTATTCTACCTTGATATAACTCTATTGGTGTTTGTCATCAAATATAATTTCTGTATTTATTTTTTTTCAAAATAACACTGAAATGTATTTAGAGATGAAAAGCTCGTTAATCGAATTACTTCTATTAAAGTGAAAGCTCTTTTTTTATTATTGAACAATCTTCACAATAACAATCATTTCGTTTGACTGCAAGCAGAGAGTGTAAATTCCATTTAAATTGGAATAACATTTTATTTAATTTTCAATAAAAAGAATCCATAACTATACTATTCAATTATTAGCTGTGTTAGTAAATGAGGCTGAATTTAAAGAAGTAGTAATTTTTTTTAAAGTTGGGTATATAATTCAGCTATCAATGAATAATGCTTTCATTTTGATTTCTCTTTTTTTTATGACTTTTACACTTAAATTAGTATTATAAGTTCTTTAAATTCCTTTTTTTTAAGAACTAAGTGATTTGTAACGTTTTTTGATTAATTTTTTTCTCTCGTTATTTCGCACATGATTAACTAAAAAAGAATGACTAATTTAAAATTGTAATCTTTTTAATATATAATTGATATTAAATATTTTTTTTTGAATTTTTAACCCAAAAAAAAGCCTCATTCTTAACCTTATGTTAACTTTTTAAACAAAAAATGTTATATTTTTGCCAAATATTATTAAACTAAAAAAAATGAAGACAATTAAAAATTGGTTAATGTCAGGATTGTTACTTTTAGTAGTTACTACAGCCTTTTCTCAGGGGAAAGTTACAGGAGTAATTACTGATGGTGAAGGTACTTTGCCTGGGGCTAATGTTGCTGTAAAAGGTTTGGCAACAGGAACTTCAACAGGTTTTGACGGGAAATTTTCTATTAATACTACAGCAAGTTCTGGAGAATTAGTTATTTCCTTTTTAGGTTATGAAACTAAATCAGTTCGATTTTCAGTAGGATCTGGAGCTACTGTTAATTTAGGGACAATAGTTTTAAAATCTAATTCTAATGAATTAAGTGAAATAGTAGTAAAAAGCGGTGTAATTGATGTTGCTAAGGCAAGAAAAACGCCAGTTGCTGTTTCAACAATTAAAGCTGCTGAAATACAAGAAAAATTAGGAACACAAGAATTTCCTGAAATATTAAAAAATACTCCTTCAGTATATGTAACTAAATCAGGTGGTGGTTTTGGAGATTCTAGAATCAACATTCGTGGTTTTGATCAAAAAAACATTGCGGTAATGGTAAATGGTATGCCAGTTAATGATATGGAGAATAGTTCTGTATACTGGAGTAACTGGGCAGGATTGTCTGATGTTACCTCTGCAATGCAGGTTCAAAGAGGTTTAGGAGCTTCTAAATTAGCTATTGCTTCTGTAGGAGGTACTATAAATGTAGTTACAAAAACATCTGATTTAAAAGAAGGTGGTTCTTTTGCTTCTTCATTTGGTAATGCAAATTATTTAAAAATCCAAGGTTCTTACAATACGGGAGTAATGGAAAATGGATTGTCAGCTTCTGTTTTATTGAGTGCTACTCAAGGAGACGGTTATGTTGATGGAACAAAATTTGAAGGACAAAATTATTTTATAGCTTTTGGTTATAAACCAAATGACAAACATGATATTCAATTTACTTTTACAGGTGCTCCACAATGGCATAACCAAAGAAGTACTTTTGTTTCTCTAGCAACTTACTTGAAATATGGAACTAATGGAGAACCTAATACAAGATACAACTCGGATTGGGGTACTTTAGGTGGTCAAGAGTTTTCTATGAAAAGAAACTATTATCACAAGCCAGTAGGTTCTATCAATTGGGATTGGAAAATTAATGAGACAACTAAATTGTCTACAGTTATTTATGGTTCTTGGGGACGTGGAGCTGGTTCAGCTGGTACTGGTGGAATTAGAGGTTTGAATTATTTAAATGACGCATTTAGAACCGCTAATGGAACTGTAGATTTTGAAAAAATCAAAGCTTATAATTCAGGTCAGCCAGTAGTAATTAATGGAGCAACTGTTACTAGAGCTAAGGTAGCGGGGCAATTTCAAAATGTTGCCTCTACAGGTAATGCAACCAATACAACTAATGGAATTTCAATGATCTCTTCTTTCAATTCACACAACTGGTATGGTGGTATTGTAAGTTTGAATAAAAAATTAACTGATGCTTTAACTTTAGATTTTGGTATTGATGCTAGAACTTATAAAGGAATACATTATCAAGATTTGAATAATTTGTTAGGTGGTGATGTTTTTGTTGATAATACCAATTTGAATATTGCAAGTCCAGGAAGAAAACTTACAGAAACTTATTCTTTAAGCCCTTCTTTAAATCCATTCGCTGCTTCTAGTGTTAATGAAAAAATTGGATTTGACCAAGATGGAAAAGTAAACTGGTTGGGAGCTTTTACACAATTAGAATATTCATCAGATAAATTAACTGCTTTTGTTCAAGCTGCAGTTTCTCAACAAGGATTTAAGAGAGTAGATCGTTTTTTATATCCTGAATTCAAACAAAATACAACAACTCCTAATCCTGATTATAACTTAAGAGAAACGGATTTCGAAAATATTTTAGGTGGAAACGTAAAAGGGGGAGCAAATTACAATATCAACGAAAGTCATAATGTTTTTGTTAACGCTGGATATTATTCTAAACAACCATTTTTTAATGCTGTTTATCCAAATAATAAATCAAAACTAAATGGAAATTTAGTGAATGAAAAAATTACCGGATTTGAAGCTGGATATGGTTTCCGTTCAAGTATTGTGAATATTAATGTAAATGTTTACAATACAAAGTGGGCTGATAGATACCAAAGAAGTACTGATGGAGCAGCTGATAATGTTGGAGGGTATTTTGATTTTACTGGAATTACTGAAATTCACTCTGGTATTGAGCTAGAAGCTAATTCAAAACTTAATGATAAATTCAAAGTTAACGGTATGTTATCTATTGGAGATTGGAGATATAAAGGGAATAGTGTAAGTAATAGATATGATATTGCTAACAATCCTGTTGCTGGTGGAACTGCTAAAACTTTATATTTAGACAAAGTAAAAGTGGGTGATGCAGCACAATTAACAGCTTCAGTTGGTGCTTCATACGAAGTGGTTACTAGAGTTACTGTTGATGCTAATTACAACTATAATGAGAATGTTTATGCTTCAATTTCTCCTGGGAATTTTGAATCTGCTACGAATAAAGGATCATTAAAAATACCTGCTTATGGTTTAATGGATGCTGGTTTTTCATATAAAATGTTAGTAGGAAAAGATAAAGATGATTCAGTAAGTTTTAGATTGAACGTGAATAACGTTTTAGATAAAATTTACATTGCTGAATCAAAAAGTAACATATTTGCTGATGACTTTATTTCTGGTTCTTCTGGACCAACTTATGCGTCTTCAGGAAGAACTTATAATGGTGTAGCTACTGCTAATAATGTTTACTTCGGTTTCGGAAGAACATGGAACTTTAGTTTGCGTTATAATTTTTAATTAAAAGTTAATTATTTAAAAAACGGCATTCACTTTATCAGTGAAATGCCGTTTTTTTTATGTCTTTTTTTCCTATATTTGTTTTAAACAAAAACTTAATTTATGTACAATTTTATTCAAAAATTTCATTCCGGTTGGGCTTATTTAGCGCTCTTATTATTAGTAATTGCAGTGGCAAATTCCTTAATTGGTTTATTTTCAAAAAAAGAATTTACTGCCAAAGATAGAAAGATTGCTATTTTTGCATTGATAGGAACGCATACACAATTATTAGTGGGTTTAATCTTGTATTTTGTATCTCAAAGAGGATTTAAACTTTTTGAAATGGGCGTTGGTGAAGTAATGAAAAACGCAGATTATAGATTGACCGCAGTAGAACATCCGTTAATTAATATAATTGCGATTACTCTAATTACAATAGGTTGGTCTAAACATAAAAAACTGGCAACTTCTGAATCAAAATTTAAAACTTTTTCTATTTTTTATACTTTAGGTTTGTTGCTTATTTTAAGTAGAATTCCTTGGTCTATGTGGTTCTAATAAAACTATTAAAAAAGCTCTAGAAATAGAGCTTTTTTATCTAGGTATAGTTT
The DNA here is from genome assembly GCF_017948675.1 of Flavobacterium flabelliforme. Lineage (GTDB taxonomy): Bacteria > Bacteroidota > Bacteroidia > Flavobacteriales > Flavobacteriaceae > Flavobacterium > Flavobacterium pygoscelis. Next base: position 922,378 of record NZ_JAGFBU010000001.1, on the reverse strand, counting down.
TTGTTTGATAGGTTTAACTAATAAAATATACATGAAAAAATCAATTACTTTATTTTTTTTGTTGGCAACAATTACCTTGGTTAGCGGGCAAAGCTCTGTTATTAATAAACAAAAAGTACCAGTTACAAAAGATTCTATTAAGAAGGCTAAAGTTGTTATAGAAATTCAAGAAAAAAAAATTGATTCTTTAGTTGCTGTTTTAGAAGTTTTTAAACCTTATAAGAAGCAAGCTCACGCTTCTTATTATGCGGATAAGTTTACTGGAAAAAAAACATCTAGCGGGAGTAGATTTGATAACAATAAATACACCGCAGCACATAAAAAACTTCCTTTTGGTACAAAAGTAAGAGTAACCAACGAAGTTAATGGAAAATCAGTTGTTGTAGAAGTTACCGATAGAGGTCCGTTTGTAAAATCAAGAGAGATCGATTTGTCAAAACGGGCTTTTATGGAAATTGCTTCTAATAAAGGCAGCGGAGGAATGCTTGTTACGATTGAAGTGATGGTAGACTAATGATTCCATTCTGAAAAGGGATTTTTACTTAGATAAGCATTATAATACTTAATATCACCCGTAACTTCAGCGCCAAGCCAATTTGGTTTTTCAAAAACATCATTCTCTGATTGAAGTTCAATTTCAGCTATAATTAAGCCTTCATTGTTCCCGTGAAATACATCAATTTCATATAGATGTTCTCCCATTTTTACTTCATAACGAGTTTTGTCAATTACACCTTTCTCGCATAGATCTAAAAGTTTTGTGGCTTCCTGAATGGGGATTTCTTTCTCCCATTCAAATCGTGACAACCCAGATTCATTAGAAGCGCCTTTAATTGTTAAGAAACCTTTGTTGCCTTTTATTCTAACTCGAACTGTACGATCAGGAACTGAACTTAGATAGCCTTGGGCAATATGATTTTGTTTAAAAGAAACCTCTTTAAAAGAATTATTTTTGACTAAAAACTTTCTTTCTATTTCAATCATTTTTATCGGTGTTATTTCTTCTCCTATGTTTTAATTTTTTGCAAAACTGTTAAAAGAAGAGGGATTTTTTGTTATTTCTTTTAATCAAGTATTCTTCTCAATTTATTAGAATATTTGTTTTTTGGTATTTATAATCACTTAGCAAAGGTATTAAATATTTTAAAGTTTCATTATGGTAGGTTTTAATTGAAATTATTTGAAAATAGAATTTATAAAAACTTTTAGGTGTAGTTTTTTTTGAATCTGTTTAGAAGTTGAAGTAAAAAGTGCTTTATTACATTAATATTCTTGATTCCAGAATTAATTCACCTTTACTTATCAATTTTTTATGAATAACTTATCGTAAATTCTTTCGCTGATTTGTATTTTTACAAAAATTGAATTCCAATAATGAAGTTATTTTTCAAAGAAAAACCAAAATCAACTGCCGCAGGTCTCCTAACTGAATTTTTCGGTGAAGCACAATCTTGGCGCGATACAAATGATGTATTAGAGCCATTAGTCGAACTTATTCGATTAATTAGACCATTGAAAATAAAAAAAGTACAGTCGGTCGATTTGCAAGAGATAATTTCTTTTTTAAAACAAAATTATTCTTGTCGAAAACAACTTTCTATATATTTAAAGGAAATTTTAAAAGACAGAAAATTTAATAAAATCCTTTCAGATGCAGCTATACTGCAAGATGTAGATTTTATTTTTGAAGTAAAGAAGAGAATTTTCGCTAAGTTTTTGCCCTATCAACCTCAAAAAGATACGTTAGAATATGTTCTAAATCAGGTTTTTTATTTAGCTAATGATGGTATCTGGATCAATAGAATTCCACTAAACCAATTGGCAGAACTTTATGATCTTTTAAAGTTCAATTCTATCTATGATAGTATGGAATCTAACTCTGCGTTGTCAGAACTATTAATTGCGGAACACTTACTCATACAACGAATAAGTGGTCGTGCCATGGAGACTGATGTTATTAAGATGGTTCCTGAATTTGATGATTTAGAAAGTCCTTTTTCTGCATTTGAAAAGGAGTTGTATTTAATTGAGGAACGAATTAGAACTTCGGATAAACATTATATAACCTCAGATGACTTGTCTTTTTCTCAATTATTAGTGCTTCAAAAACAGTGTGAAGGCTTTGTTGAAAAAGCTTTTCATAACAGTTCTAAGTACGGAATTTCCCTTCGAGTAAATCAAAATTTATTAAAAATTAGACAGCAATTGGTTCGTCTTAATTTTTTAATTTCTTTATTGACAGTCGATACTGAGAAGGATAAAAAGAATAATGGTATAGCATTAGCCTTACAGTTAGTCAAATACAATTGTTACAAAAATAATGTCCGTAAGTTTATAGCAGAAAGTACTCAATTGATTTCTTACGAGATTACGCAACATACCGCAAAAACAGGAGAACATTACATAACAGAAAACCGTGCTGAATATTTTAAGATGTTCAAAACGGCTTTAGGAGGTGGTTTTATAGTAGGTATTTTATGTGTGATAAAAGTACTTCTATCTAAGGTAGATACTAGTTTTTTTGGTCATGCCTTTTTATATAGCATGAACTACGCGTTTGGTTTTATTACCATCTATTTATTAGGTTATACATTGGCAACAAAACAGCCCGCTATGACTGCTTCTGCTTTGATTAGAGCGTTAGAAGAAGGTGTTGGTCAAGAAGGGAAAGGAGCACAGAAACACAAAGCGTTTGCTGTTCTTTTTGCTCGAGTGTTTCGATCACAATTCATTGCTTTTGTTGGGAATGTTATTATGGCTTTTCCAGTTTCGCTATTGGGAATTTGGTTAATCGATTATTTTTTGCATTATAATATAGCGGCAACAAAATGGGAATCCTTACTTATTGATTTGAGCCCAATTCATTCTTTGGCAATTTTTCATGCTGCAATAGCAGGTATGTTTTTATTTTTATCGGGTATTATATCAGGAAGTGTTGCTAATAGAGACAAACACAATCAAGTATATTTTAGGATTACAGAACATCCTTTTTTGAAAAGAAATTTTGGAAAAATAAGAACCGTTAAACTTGCTAAACTCTATGAAAAAAGATGGGCGGGTATAATCTCTAATTTTTGGTTTGGCGTATTCATGGGAAGTACAGCATCTATTGGTTTATTTTTAGGATTGAATTTAGATGTTCGCCACATTACTTTCGGTAGTGGTAATTTGGCGTTGGCTTTGTATGGTGCTAATTATAAAGTAAGCACTTCGATGTTGTTTTGGGGTATTTTTGGAATAGGAATTATTGGTTTAGTCAATTTTATAGTAAGCTTTAGTCTTTCTTTAGGACTTGCTTTTCGTTCTCGAGCCATATCCTTGTTTGAACTTCGATTTGTAACGATTTCTATTTGGAATCATTTCAAATCAAAACCATTAAGTTTCTTTTTTCCAACAGAAAAGAAAGCTCATAAATTAAAAGTGGATAAGCACATAAATTTATAATTTATTGAGAGACTTATAATAAATTAATGATGATTACTGAATTGGTTTATAATGCAGGATTTAATCCCAAATAGAAAAATTATACATGTTGATATGGATGCGTTTTATGCTTCGGTAGAGCAAATGGACAATCCTTTATTACGTGGTAAACCCATTGCTGTAGGTGGATCAGAAAATCGAGGTGTTGTTGCTGCGGCAAGTTATGAAGCAAGGAAGTTTGGCGTACGTAGTGCTATAAGCGGTGCGTTGGCAAAGAAGAATTGTCCCGATCTAATTTTTGTTACTCCACGTTTTGAACGTTATAAAGAGATTTCAAGTCAGATTCAAAAAATTTTTCATGAGTTTACAGATTTAGTAGAGCCTTTGTCACTAGATGAAGCGTATCTTGATGTAACTGTAAATAAAAAAGGAAATCCTAGTGCAACTTTATTAGCTCAAGAAATTAGAAAACGCATTTTTGATACCGTTGGCTTAACAGCATCTGCGGGAGTTTCTGTTAATAAGTTTGTTGCTAAAATTGCTAGTGATTACAATAAACCGAATGGTCAAAAAACAGTAAATCCTGACGAAGTAGTTTCGTTTTTAGAAGTACTTCCTATTCGAAAATTTCATGGTGTTGGTAAAGTTACTACTGAGAAAATGTATCAACTTGGAATTTTTACTGGTTTAGATTTAAAGGATAAGTCTTTAGAATTTCTTGAAAAAAACTTTGGTAAATCTGGAAGTTTCTACTACAATGTAGTAAGAGGTATTCATAACAGTGAAGTAAAGTCTAATCGGATTACTAAATCAGTTGCTGCCGAAAATACTTTTGATATCAATCTTTCTTCCGAAATTTTTATGATAGAGAAGCTGGAAAGTATTGCACAGACATTAGAAAAAAGATTAAAAAAACACCAGGTTGCAGGCAAAACAATTACCCTTAAAATAAAATATAGTGATTTTACACAACAAACCAGAAGTAAAACTTTGCCCTATTTTGTTTCAGATAAAGCTTTAATTCTTGAAATTGTGAGTGAACTTTTATATCAAGAAAGAATGAAAAACTCTGTTCGTTTATTAGGTATATCTATTAGTAATTTGAATACAGAGCAAAAACAGTTTGTCGTTGTTCAGTTGAAATTTGATTTTTAGATCCTTCAACAAGGGTTAAAATTATTAAATTACTATTTTATGTTTATAAATAAAATTACATTTGATTTATAAATACACATATTATGAATGATTTTAGACATTATGAAGAGGCAGTTGCATTGTATCACGGTACTTTAAAAAACAAATCCACTCCAATTTATTGTTGGGATTTTCATAATAATTTTTTGGATGAAGTTAAAAATTTCTTTGTAGATTTTAATAAATTGACTTTGATGGCTTCTCAAAATAAATGGGCTGAAAATAAATGGGATTTAAAAAATAGTCTTAAAGAAGAAGTCGTTATTGTTACGGATGCTACATTAAAAATTGTTTTTGCCTCTCATGGAATTAAGGCCATGAATGGATACAATCCAGAAGAAGTTATTGGTAATAGCCCTAGAATGTTTCAAGGTGAGGCCACTAATGCAATTACCTCAAATGAAATTAGAAACGCAGTATTGCAATTGGAGCCTTTTGAGAAAACATTAATTAACTATAAGAAAAATGGTGAAACTTATGTTTGTTTGATAAAAGGTTTTCCAGTGTTTAATACTAAGGGAGAACTTAGTCATTATATTGCTTTTGAGAAAGCAGCTTAAAAAAGAAAACCTTTCCGATTTGGAAAGGTTTTCTTTTTTAAGCCTTATAGATATGATTAGTTTCTGCTATTAAGTTTAGATAACAATCTTAAAAACTCTATATATAACCAAACCAAAGTTATCATTAGTCCCATTGCTCCATACCACTCCATGTACTTAGGCATTTTTTGTTCGGCTCCTTTTTCTATTCTGTCAAAATCTAAAAATAGATTTAAAGCAGCAATTATGATTACAAAAACGCTAATTCCAATGCTCATCATTGAACTTCCATAATGTGCCGGTATAAAGCTAGTAAACATAGAAAATAGCCATGATATTAAATAATAGGTTGCTATTGCCAAAGTAGCTGCAATAACAACAGATTTAAATTGCTCTGTAACTTTTACAATTTTGTATTTGTATAATACTAAGCAAACCATAAAAGTGACAAATGTTGCTCCAACTGCTTGCGCTACAATTCCTGAATATTTTGCTTCAAATATTGCCGAAATCCCACCTATAAATAATCCTTCAAATACGGCATAACCGGGTGCTAGGTAAGCAGAGTATTGTGGTTTAAAGGCAGCGATTACCACTAAGATTAATCCAATTATTGCTCCTCCTATTGTTGGCGCCATAGGATTCATTCCGTTAAAAGCCATCCACCACGTAATCATGGCAGCTGCTGTGAGTAGTAAAAATAAAATTATACTTTTATTAATTGTTCCCGAAAGAGTCATCTCCTGGTTGTAGTCAATAATTGTTGCTTGATGCACTTCCTCTTTTCTTGAAACGGCAGTTGAAAAAGTTTTGTTATTTAAAAATGGATTTTTAGAATTGAAACTCATAATTGCTTTTATTTATTGTTGGTCAAATATAAATTTTATTTTGTTTAAGACTCTATAATTATTCTTAATATTTTTAGAAAGAAATACCATTTTGTATAAATAAAAAACCGTTTTGTAATTGCTACAAAACGGTCTTAATATTCTTTTATAGGAAAGCCTATTATTCTATTTCAGAAACTCTTAAGGTATTTACCATTCCTTTATCTTTAATAGGCATCGCTGCTAGATTAATAAGAAAATCTCCTTTTTCTACAAATCCTTTTGCTTTTACGATTTCATTAATGTCAGTTACGGTATCATCAGTACTTACTGTTTTTTCATATAAGAACGAACGTACTCCCCACAATAAATTAAGTTGAGTTAGAATGCGTTTATTAGAGGTAAAAACTAAGATGTGAGCATTAGGTCGCCAAGCCGAAATTTGAAATGCAGTGTAACCACTATTAGTAAGCGTACAAATCGCTTTTGCCTGAATTGCATTAGCCATAGTTGCAGCGTGATGACAAATTGTTTTTGTAATGAAACGTTTTGTTTTAATTTGTGGTGTGTTTTGCGGTACGTGAATTAAGGGAGAATCTTCTACTGCTTGAATGATTTGTGTCATTTTTTGAATTACCTGAACGGGATAGTTTCCTGTTGCAGTTTCTCCTGATAACATTACAGCATCAGCACCATCCATAACCGAGTTGGCTACGTCATTTACCTCAGCACGTGTAGGTGTTAGGCTTGTAATCATTGTTTCCATCATCTGAGTTGCAACAATTACAGGTATTCTAGCGGTTTTTGCTCTGCGTATTAATTCTTTTTGTACCAAAGGAACTTCGTGTGCAGGCAGTTCAACACCTAGATCACCACGCGCTACCATTAAACCATCACAGTAGGCAACAATTTTATCAATGTTTTCTAATGCTTCTGGCATTTCAATTTTTGCAATAATTGGAATTTTGTAATCTGAATGTTTAGCGATTAATTCCTGCAAATCTTGTAAATCTTCCGGAGTTTTTACGAATGATAATGCAATCCAGTCTACGTGTTGTTCAATTGCAAAAATAGCATCAGCAATATCTTTTTCGGTCATTGCCGGAAGTGATATTTTTGTATTTGGTAAGTTTACTCCTTTTTTAGATTTTAACTCTCCGCCTTGAATTACTCGGGCTACGACTTCAGATATTTTATCTGTTTCTACAATTTCAAAGATAAGTTTACCATCGTCAAGTAGTATTCTTTCGCCAGGATTTACATCGTTTGGAAAGTTTTTATATTTCATGAAAACTTTTTTGGCAGTTCCCAGTATGTCTTCAGCAGTTGTAAATGTAATTAAATCGCCATCATGCACTACAACACCTTCTTCCATAACTCCAACGCGAAGTTTTGGGCCTTGCAAGTCACCAAGGATAGCTGTTGTGTATCCAAACTCTTCATTTAGACCTCGTATAAGGCTTATTTTTTCCTTTACATCATTGTAGTCAGCATGCGAAAAATTCACTCGGAATACATTTACACCAGAGTCGATCATATCTTTTATGATTTCTCTTGTGCTACATGCAGGTCCTAATGTGGCTACAATCTTAGTTTTTTTGTTTGTGAGCATTTTATTAAAAAATTAAATTGTTTTTAGATTTTATTTGTTTCTTGTCGACAATGAAAATAGTAGATACATTGTCTATGGTATTTAACAAAAGTTGTATGTTAGAGAGGTCAAGAGGTCCTTCATTATTTTCTATTTTTAAAAAATAATCTACCTTTTTTAATTCCGGAAGTAAATAGGCTTTTGTAGCCACTTCCATGGTTACATTTGAAAATAAATTTTGAGTATTTCCTTCTTTGTGTTGGATAACCTCATTTTTATTTTGAATTAAATTCCAAGTAAAGTTACTGTCATCGTCATTATAATAAAATCTAGAAAAATTTATTTCTCCTTCCTTTATATTAATTTGAATGTCTTCTTCACTTTTACTTAAATTGATAGGTAGTTTTTGATTAATAAAATATGCTAAACGATAGTCTTCTAATAAAGTGTGTATAGCAATTAAATAATAATCAATTTCATCAAATTCTCCAAGATCTAGTTTTTGAATCCCCATTGCATTAAAATATAATGATGTAAATATACCATTTCTAATGATGAGTTTAGGTCTTGCAATAAGATGTTTTCGTTAATTTATGAACGATAACGTTGTAGTTTTAGTAATTTTAAGATTATTTTCGATCCATTTTTTCTTGAAATGCAAAATAGGCGCGTTGCGATGCTTTCTCTTCTGCTTTCTTTTTAGAAGTTGCTCTTGCTTTTGCAATTACTTTATCGTCAATGCTAAGTTTTACTCCAAATAGTCGTTGTCCGTCAATGCCATTATCTTCAAAAATATCATAATGAAATATTTTTTTTTCTTTTTGACACCATTCTATAACTAAGCTTTTGTAGCTAATCACTTTTCCTTCTAATCGAGTGATGTCTACATAAGGTGCAACAACTCTTTTTTGTATAAATTTTTCACAGTATTCATATCCTCTATCTAAATAAATTGCACCTACGAGAGATTCAAAAATATTTCCATGCACGTTTTCTCCAAAATGCTGTATAGGAACTTTGCTCTCTATATAATGTACTAAATTTAAATCCTTACCTAGTTCATTGAGGTGTTCTCTACTTACAATTTTTGAACGCATTTTGGTGAGATATCCTTCATCGCCCAAAGGTGATTTATCGAATAAATAGGCAGCAATAACAGAACTAAGCATTGCGTCTCCTAGAAATTCTAATCTTTCATAATTTATAGGATTTCCTGCGCTGTCAAGTCTATTAGCTGAACGATGTGTAAATGCTTTTTTGTAATTGTCAAGATTTAATGGTGCAAAACCGAGAATTTTCTGAATAGAATCAAAAAAAATCCCGTCTTCAAGAGAACGGGATTTTGAAAATATTTTTCTGATTATACGCATATATAATTAGATTTCTAATTTTTTTACTAATACACAAGCATTATGACCTCCAAAACCAAAAGTATTACTCATTACAACCTTCATGTCTCTTTTTTGAGCTTTGTTGAATGTAAAGTTAAGTTTAGAATCTATGTTTTCATCATCAGTGAAATGATTGATAGTAGGAGGGACAATTCCGTGCTTTAATGATAGAATTGATGATATAGTTTCGACAGCTCCTGCTGCTCCAAGTAAATGGCCAGTCATAGATTTTGTCGAATTCAAGTTCATTGTATAAGCATGTTCTCCAAAAACGTGTAATATCGCTTTTGATTCGGCTAAATCACCAAGTGGAGTTGATGTTCCGTGCATATTTACACCATCAACATCGCTTGGTTGTAATCCAGCATCTCTCAAACAGTTTAGCATTACATTTTTAGCGCCAAGTCCTTCTGGATGTGGTGCAGTAATGTGATAGGCATCTGCAGACATTCCGCCACCACCTATTTCGCAATAAATTTTTGCGCCACGAGCGATAGCATGTTCGTATTCTTCCAGTATTAATGCTCCAGCACCTTCTCCTAAAATAAAGCCGTCACGGTCTTTATCCATTGGTCTTGAAGCAGTTTTTGGATCATCATTTCGTGTTGATAAGGCATGCATGGCATTAAAACCACCCATTCCTGCAATGGTAACTGCAGCTTCAGATCCACCGGTAACCATAACGTCAGCGTGTCCTAATCTAATATAATTAAAAGCATCAATAATGGCATTAGTTGAAGAAGCACAAGCTGAAACAGTTGTGAAGTTTGGACCTCTAAACCCGTATTTTATAGAAATGTGACCACCTGCAATATCCGAAATCATTTTTGGTATAAAGAAAGGATTAAATTTTGGTGTTCCATCGCCAGCAGCATAGTTAAGCATTTCGATTTGAAAGGTCTCTAATCCGCCAATTCCTGAACCCCAAATAACTCCAACTCTGTCTTTGTCTAGTTTTTCAAAATTGAAATTAGCATCAGCCACAGCTTCTTCGGATGTTACCATTGCATATTGTGCATATCGGTCCATCTTCCTTGCTTCTTTTCTATCTAAAAAATCTTCAGCATTGAAATTTTTCAATTCACAAGCAAACTGAGTTTTAAACTTTGAAGCGTCAAAATAAGTTATAGGTGCAGCTCCGCTTACGCCTGTAATAAGCCCATTCCAATATTCTTCAATGTTATTTCCTATAGGTGTAAGAGCGCCTAAACCTGTTACTACAACTCGTCTTAATACCATAAATTCTTTATTTTTGTTATCTTTAAAAAAATAAAACCCATGCATTCTTTACTGTACTAAATTACAAAAGAGCCATGGGTATTACAATAAATATATTTTTGATTGAACTTCAATCTCCAATTTAATTTTTTAAAAAAAATAATAACACCCGGATTTAGAAACAGAATTTCTAAGGACCGGGTGTGAACTTATTATTTTTTAGCTTCCTCGATGTAAGAGATTGCTTGACCTACAGTAGCAATGTTTTCTGCTTGATCGTCTGGAATTTGAATATCAAATTCTTTTTCGAATTCCATAATAAGCTCTACAGTGTCTAATGAGTCAGCTCCTAAATCATTAGTGAAGCTTGCTTCTGTTACAACTTCGTTTTCGTCAACACCTAATTTGTCTACGATAATCGCTTTTACTCTTGATGCAATGTCTGACATAATCTTTAATTTTAGAATTTAATTTGTTGGCAAAAATAAAAAACTTTATTTGAAAACAACCATTAAGTTAATAAATGTGACTACTAATGTATAAAATTTATTTTAACAAAGCAGAGGCATTGCTATTTTTTTTGAAATTTTATGCGTTTTTTTGTGCTTTTAAAAGAGACTATTTATATGAAAAAAATTGTTGTTTTTGCCTCTGGATCGGGGACTAATGCTGAGAATATCATTCAATATTTTGCAAAAAGAGAAATTGCAAATGTTGTTGCTGTTTTTACAAATAATCCAAATGCGGGTGTAATTCAAAGAGCAAAAAACTACGAAGTGGCTGTTCAGATTTTCTCAAAAGAAGACCTAAATGACGGTGAAGTACTACAAAAAATAAATGTAATTAAACCGGATTGGATCGTTTTGGCTGGTTTTTTATTGAAATTCCCTGAAAATATAATTAAAGTCTATCCTAATAAGGTTGTAAATATTCATCCAGCTTTATTACCTAAGTATGGTGGGAAAGGAATGTATGGAATGCACATACATAAAGCAATAGTAGAAAATAAGGAAAAAGAAACGGGTATCACGATTCATTACGTTAATGAAAATTATGATGAAGGTGCTATTGTTTTTCAACAAAAAGTGCTTGTAACAGAAGAAGATACAGCTGAGGACGTGGCTTCTAAAATTCATGTACTGGAGCAAAAATATTTTCCTGAGGTTATTTTGGGTTTGTTAAATGAATAATTTAAAGAATTTTGATTGAATTTTAAAGTATATTCATTTTAATAGATCGTCAAAAAAAGCAATAGTAATTCAAAGGCTTTAAAGTCTAATAAATGATATGGAATACGACGTACATATATATACTGATGGCGCTGCAAAAGGCAATCCTGGCAATGGCGGTTACGGTGTGGTAATGGAATGGGTTGGTAAGCCTTATAAAAAAGAATTCTATGAAGGATTCCGTTTGACTACTAATAATAGAATGGAATTGTTGGCCGTTATTGTAGGTCTTGAAAAACTTAAAAATCCTAATACAAGAGTATTGGTGATTTCAGATTCTAAATATGTGGTCGATTCTGTAGTTAAAAAATGGGTTTTAGGTTGGGAGAAAAAAAAGTTTGCAGATCGGAAAAATTCAGATTTGTGGAAACGTTTTCTAATAATTTACCGAAAGCATATAGTTGATTTTAAATGGATAAAAGGTCATAACAACCATCCGCAAAATGAAAGATGTGATGAGTTGGCGGTAATGGCTTCTATGCAGGCGAAACTTTCTGTTGATTCTTTTTATGAAAACACCGCTTCTAAGGAATAAAAAAACGTATCAAAAAGATGTTTTGATACGTTTTTTTTGTCAATTCTTGCTAAATTTATTCTTTGTCTAAATTTTTGGCGTTATGAAATCCTGCAAGTAAACCCGCTCCAGCCATGATAAAAATAATTGAAGGATAAACGGCATTGTCATTTAACGAGGTGTAAGTTGTAATTAGTAAAGCAATAAAAATTCCGATGCCACTTCCTATTAATAAGAAGGCTAGGTTTATTGTAAAAATCTTCCAAGTCGAGAGGCTATTTTGTTGTCCTTTAAAAAAAATACTGGCGTCTATTCCTTTTTCTATAAGAGCTAAACGTTCTCTGTTTCTAGTAGAATATAAGAGATATATAATCCCGAATATCATTAGAAAAAAACTTATGGGTACTAAAATTTCTGCTATCATAATAATATGTTTTAAATGATTGATATTCCATATGACGACACTATCTTAACTTGGGTTACAACTTTTAAAAAAAAATGTAATTTTGAAATTCAAGTTACTACAATTATAAAAAAAAACAACACATAAATCACACAAGCAATATTTTGCATTATTGTTGAATTGCAATCTTCCTTAATAATAGGATTTTTATTCTTTATATAAATAAAAGTTTGGTTTAATGTTTTATTAGAAAAATACAAGGATTTTACTTTTTGGGTTGAAATTTTGAATTAATTGTAACCTTGATGATCTAATTGTCGTCTTATTGGGATATGGGTACTTTTAATGATCAGCATTATATCGATTTAATTCTAAAAGGGCAAGCAAATGAATTTGCTGTTTTGGTCGATCGTTATAAAGACATGGTTTTTTCATTGGCATTAAAAATGGTTAAAAACAACGAAGAAGCTGAAGAAGTAGCTCAAGATACCTTTATCAAAATTTATACTTCTTTGAAAAAGTTTAAGGGAGATTCTAAGTTTTCTACATGGATTTATAAAATTGCATACAATACTTGTTTAGACCGTTTGAAGAAAAGTAAAAAAGAGGAAAATAATATTTCAATAGATGAATTTTCGATAGATTTAATTAAAACAATGAGTAATGCTTTGAGTGTTTTAGAGGATAAAGAGCGAAAACAAACCATTCAAGATTGTTTGAATTTATTGCCAAAAGAAGATAACTTTCTGTTAACTCTCTTTTATTTTGATGATCAAAATTTAGAAGAAATAGCGAAAATAATGAATATTACGGCTAATAATGCTAAAGTAAAATTATTTAGAAGTCGGCAAAAGTTAACAATTATTCTTAAAGATAAATTGCAATTAGAAAGATTAGAATACTATGAAAGAGATTGATAAATATACAGAAGATCTTGTTGATAAAATGATGAGCGAAAGTTTTTTAGTTTCCCCATCTGTTGACTTTACTTCACGAATAATGAATCAGGTTTTAGTTGCTGAAAAAAGTAAAATTAAAGTTTATAAACCTTTAATTTCCAAATCTACTTGGGTTTTCATAGGTTTAGGTTTGATAGCTTTATCGATTTATTCTATTTTTGATTCAAGCGATATTGTTTCTTTAGGGACACCTAAAATCTATTCGGATAAGTGTTCTGCTCTATTTTCTGGATTACATTTCTCTAAGAATATTTTATATGCGCTTTTAATAGTTCCTTTTATGGTTTTAATTCAAATCGGAATATTAAAAAATTATTTCGATAAGAAGTACGATTTGTAGTCTGTTTTCATGAATATTTTATAAAATTTTTTAAGTGTAATTTTATAAAAAAAACTTGTTTTTTAAATCAATTAAATATATTTTGAGCATATGAATTAAATCATATCAATATGTTCATTTTCAGTAGTGTTGATTCTTATATTAGGTTTATTTTTTTATGATAATTTTGAGAATATAAACCTTTGCAATTTTATTACTTATAAACTATCTTTGCGCCTTAATTCGAAACGTATATAATGAATAAATTATTGATTGTTGGAACTGTAGCTTTCGACGCAATTGAAACTCCTTTTGGAAAAACGGATAAAATTTTAGGTGGTGCGGCAACTTATATAGGACTATCTGCCTCTTTTTTTAATCTGCAATCGGCTATAGTTTCTGTAGTTGGAGACGATTTTCCACAAGAATATCTAGACTTATTAACTTCAAAAAATATTGATATTTCTGGTCTAGAAGTAGTAAAAGGAGGAAAAACTTTCTTCTGGAGTGGTCGTTATCATAACGATTTAAATTCAAGAGATACTTTAGATACACAATTAAACGTTTTAGCAGATTTTCAGCCAAAAGTACCTCAGGATTATAAAAATTCAGATATTGTGATGTTAGGAAACTTACATCCGTTAGTTCAAAGCAGTGTTCTGGATCAGATGGAAACTCAGCCAAAACTAGTAGTATTAGACACTATGAATTTCTGGATGGATTGTGCTTTGCCAGAATTATTAGAGGTAATAAAACGTGTTGATGTAATTACAATCAATGATGAAGAGGCGCGTCAGCTTTCTGGAGAATATTCTTTAGTTAAGGCTGCAGCTAAAATACACACTATGGGACCTAAGTACGTGGTGATCAAAAAAGGAGAACACGGAGCATTATTGTTTCACAATAAAGAAGTTTTCTTCGCGCCTGCTTTACCATTAGAAGAGGTCTTTGATCCAACTGGAGCAGGAGATACTTTTGCAGGAGGATTTGCGGGTTATATTACACAGAGTGAAAATATTTCATTCGACAATATGAAAAATGCAATTATTCAAGGTTCTAATTTGGCTTCCTTTTGCGTAGAGAAATTTGGAACTGAAAAAATGGTTACTCTTCAAAAGAGTGATGTTTTGTCAAGATTGCAACAGTTCAAATCATTGACACAATTTGATATAGAATTATAATATAGAAAAGCCTCGGAAACGAGGTTTTTTCGTTTAATAAAAAAGCAACTAACTGCGCCCTTTTTAGCAAGAGTGATCAATGCTAATTATTACAAATTTATTTTTAGAATAACACAACAATTACAAAACACAAACAATGAGCGACGCTTTAAAACACGAATGTGGTATAGCCCTAGTAAGACTACTCAAACCGCTTGAATTTTACAAAGAGAAATACGGAACTGCATTTTACGGAATCCAAAAAATGTATCTTCTTATGGAAAAGCAACACAATCGAGGACAAGATGGTGCTGGTTTTGCAAGTATAAAATTAGACGTAGAACCTGGGGAACGTTATATTAGTCGTGTTAGATCTAATGATTCGCAACCTATTCAAGATGTATTTACGCAAATTAATGATAGAATAAACGAAGAATTAACCGCTCATCCAGAATATGCTGACGATGTAGCGCTTCAAAAACAAAAGATCCCGTATTTAGGAGAATTGTTTTTAGGACATGTTCGTTACGGAACTTTTGGTAAAAACAGTATCGAAAGTGTTCATCCCTTTTTACGTCAGAATAACTGGATGCATCGCAATCTGATTTTGGCAGGAAATTTTAATATGACCAATGTCCAAGAACTTTTTCAAAGCTTAATCGAATTGGGTCAGCATCCAAAAGAAATGGCAGATACCGTAACTGTAATGGAAAAAATCGGTCATTTTCTAGACGACGAAGTTACAGATTTATACCAAGAGTGTAAAAATGAAGGGTTAAATAAAAGAGAAGCTTCGCCTGTTATTGCGGAACGATTGGATGTAGGGAAAATTTTAAGACGTGCTTCTAAAAATTTAGATGGTGGTTATGCTATGGCTGGACTTTTGGGACATGGTGATGCTTTTGTTTTTAGAGATCCTGCTGGGATTCGTCCTGCTTATTTTTATCAAGATGATGAAATCGTAGTTGTCGCTTCAGAAAGGCCTGTAATCCAAACCGCATTTAATGTTCCTTTTGACAAAGTGCAAGAAATTGAGCCAGGAAGTGCATTGATAATTAAGAAGAACGGAACCATTACTATGGAAGAAATTCTAACACCAACCGTTAGAAAATCGTGTTCTTTTGAGCGTATTTATTTCTCTAGAGGAAGTGATGCAGAAATTTATCAAGAAAGAAAAACATTAGGAAGACTTATTCTTCCAGCAGTTTTAAAAGCAATAGATCAAGATACTGACAATACAGTTTTCTCTTACATTCCCAATACTGCCGAAACTTCATTTTACGGATTAGTAGAGGCAGCACAGGATTTTTTAAATCAAAGAAAGAACAACTATATTCTTAAAAATAGAAATACATTAACTAAAGAATCTTTGCAGGAATTATTAGCGGTAAAAATTCGTACTGAAAAAGTCGCTATTAAAGATGCTAAATTGAGAACTTTTATTACAGAGGATAGCAGTCGAGATGACTTAGTAGCACACGTATATGATGTTACTTATGGTGTGATAAAACCGACTGATAATTTAGTGATCATCGATGATAGTATTGTTCGTGGAACTACGTTAAAAATGAGTATCATAAAGATGATGGATCGTCTTAATCCAAAGCGTATAATAGTTGTTTCATCGGCTCCACAAATTCGTTATCCAGACTGTTACGGAATTGACATGGCAAAGATGGAAGGATTGGTCGCTTTTAGAGCTGCATTAGCGCTTTTAAAAGAGAGAAACTTATACCATATAGTTGATGAGGTTTATGCTAAATGTAAAGCGCAAGAGAATTTTGCAGATACTGAAGTCATAAATTATGTTACAGCTATATATGCTCCATTTGAGCCACAAGAAGTATCAGATAAAATTGCTGAAATGCTTAGTTCTCCTGAGATAAAAGCGGAGGTTAAAATTATTTTTCAAACAGTTGAAGATTTACACATAGCTTGTCCTAAGAATTTAGGAGACTGGTATTTTACAGGCGATTATCCAACTCCTGGAGGAAACAGAGTTGTAAACCGAGCTTTTATGAATTTTTATGAAGGAAAAGACGCACGAGCTTACTAAAAATTAGCGCTAATTGTTTTTAATCGGATATACAAGTTGTTTGTCTGATATATTTGGTAACAAACAAGAACTGCTATAAATTTAGGTCACCATAATATTAGTAGGTTAAGTTTATGGTAGATTTGGGGCAAAAAAGGTGGAAGTAATTCCACCTTTTTTATGCAATAAACTCAAGTAAAATTTAAGGTATAAAAAAAGTCGAATGAACTAATCTGTTCATTCGACTTTTTTATGTTAAAGTAGCTATAGTTTTATATCTAAAACGAAGCTTTTGTCTTAATTATTTTTCTAAAGCAAATCTTTTTGCTACTTCAGTCCAGTTAATTACATTGAAAAATGCTTCGATATAATCGGGTCTTCTGTTTTGATAATTCAAGTAGTAAGCATGTTCCCAAACATCCATTGCTAAAATTGGAGTTCCGCCACAACCAATTCCAGGCATTAATGGATTGTCTTGATTTGGAGTTCCGCAAACTTCAACTTTTCCACCTTTGTGAACACAAAGCCAAGCCCATCCAGAACCAAATTGAGTAGCTCCAGCTTTACTAAAACTAGCTTTGAATTCTTCGAAAGTTCCAAAAGCAGCTTCGATTGCAGCTAATAAATCACCAGTTGGTAATCCGCCACCGTTTGGAGCCATAACTGTCCAGAATAAATTATGATTATAAAAACCACCACCGTTGTTACGAACAGCCATGTTTTTCATGTCAAGATTAATCAAGATGTTTTCTATAGTTTTGCCTTCCATATCTGTTCCTGCAATAGCAGCATTCAAATTAGTGGTATAAGCATTATGATGTTTCGTATGGTGGATTTCCATTGTGCGAGCATCAATATTTGGTTCTAATGCATCGTAAGCATAAGGTAATTGTGGTAATTCAAAAGCCATAATATGATTGTTTAAATTAATGTAAAGTATTATTTTATTCAAATTTAGACATTTAAGTTTGGAATCGGAAATTCTATTTTGTTATAATTTCATTAAATTAATTGATAGTTGCTTCGTTTTATCAGGATAATAATTGATAATCAGTCCGTTTTTAATTTTTAACAGCATTTTTATTCGTTTATATTTAGGATAAAAATCATTCTATTTCTGGATTCATTAAAGCAATTTAAATCACTATTTTTGTAGCTAAAATAACCCTATAATTTTTTTGAAGAAATATTTAATCATATTAACTTTTTTGTCTTTATTAATTTCTTGTACCAAAAGAGAGGTGCCATCGGCTGCTTTTTATTATTGGAAAACGATTTTCAAATTGTCTAAAATAGAAAAGCAATGCTTAAGTGATAATCATGTAAAAAAAATATATGTTCGTTATTTTGACATCGATTTAGATAATAAACGACAGCCTTTTCCTGTTACGGCTGTTCGCTTTGAAACAGTAACAAACGGTTTTGAGATCGTACCAGTTCTTTACATTAAAAATAAAGTGATGCTTAATGATAAACTTGACGTTAAAGTTTTAGCTCAAAAAACATATGACTTTGTTAATCAGATAAATATTAAAAATAAAATTAAGATTCAAGAAATTCAAATCGATTGTGATTGGACGCTGAAAAGCCGAGATACTTATTTAAGTTTTATAGAGCATTTTAAGGCTATTTCTGGTAAAACGCTTTCAGCAACAATTCGTTTGCATCAAATAAAATATTTTGCAAAAACTAAAATTCCTAATGTAGATAAAGGAGTTTTAATGTACTATAACATGGGAGTGATTGCACCAGATTCTTTAAATTCTATTTATGATAGAAGTATCGCGAATAAGTATCTTGAAAGTTTAAAAAAGTATCCTTTAGAAATAGATGTTGCTCTACCAATTTATTCTTGGGCAGTGCATATTCGCGATCATCGTGTCATTGGATTGCGAAATAAAATTGAGGTTTCGAACTTTAAAAAGGATCCAAATTTTGATTTTAAAAATAAAAACTATTTTACTGTAAAACAGTCTAATTATAAAAAAGGTACATTTTACAAAGAGAATGATGTGCTAAAATTAGAGTCAATTTCTCAGGAAAATTTGTTAGAAATGGCAAAGGATTTAAATTCTAATCTAAAACAAATACCTAAAGAAATTATATTTTACGATTTAGATGAAATTAATATAAAAAATTATGAAAAAGATATCTTCCAGCAAGTTATTACTCGTTTTTAGTGCGATTGGCTTATTTGTATATTCGATTATTTATGCCTGCAGTGACAATGGAGATTGGGGTTGGGCTTTTGATTCTAATTTTACTCCAGAGACATTTGTAGATAAATCCTATTCACCACTTTTTTTATCCTCTGATGTGTTTTACGGTATTGGTTTCGATCAAGAACACAACACCAGATTTAACGATGACATCGTTAGTGATTGGAGCGCTTATCTAAAAGGAAGTCTATCCGAAAAAGAAGTTAAATTCTTTTTGGTAGATTCGAGCGTAACAACTGTAGCCAATATTTATTCGTTTTTAAGCACAAAAAAATCGAATTCCAGCGTCACAAAATGGTCTAAAATGATCAATTTAAAAGATAAAAAGATTTATCATTTTATGGAGTTTCTCTACAATGCTCAGGCTATAGAAACCGTATCTATAAATAAGGATTATTGGAGTTATGAACCTCAAAAAGTAGTGTTTTATAATGACGCAAGACGTGTGAAGAATATTGAGCGTTTGTACAATGAAACTAAAGATCCCTTTTTAAAAAATAGGTATTGGTTGCTAACAATTAAAGCAAATTTTTATAGTAACAATAAGCAAATTACTGATTCTTTTTTTCAGAAAACAGAAAGCACCGTTCCTAAAAACACGCTGTATTATAGAGCACTTTCTTATTTGGCAGGATTAGAATATAGAAATCATAATTACGCCAAATCGAATTATCAATATGCCCAAGTTTTTGATAAATGTCCACGATTACGAGTAGTTGCTGCGTATAGTTTTCATCCTTATGATCAAAAGGATTGGAATCAATCTTTAGCAATGGCTAAGAATAATGACGAAAAAGTGGCGCTATGGTCGGTACAAGGATATTATGGAGACGAAATAAAAGCCATTCAAAATATAGTTGATTTAAATCCCAAAAGTGAACATCTTGAGTATTTATTGACTCGATTGATAAACAATCAAGAAAACAAAATTGACAAGTCATTCAAAGACAGAACAGTTTCTCAAAACAAGCAAATTGTTAAAGATAGTATCAATAAAACAGCACTGAATTTAGTGACAACTATTGCTGCTACCGATGCCACTTTAAAACCTTATTTATGGAATATTGCTGCAGGATATTTAGAAACCTTGAATGGCAATTTTGCTCAAGCAGATAAAAAATTTGGTGCTGCAGAAGCTAAAATGCCTAAAACTCCTTTGGCTGTGAGCCAATTAAGATTGCTTCGATTCGTGAATAATTTGAGTAAAATGGATAAGATTAATGCAGCCTCAGAAAAAATAATTATTTCCGATTTGAATTGGTTGTATTTTGAATTGCCTAAACTGAATTTAGAGAATTTTCGTTACGAAAATGCAACTGCTTGGAGTAAGAGTTATATTGCTGCTTTGTATAAAGCGCAGAAAAACAAAGTTATGTCAGAGTTGTTTTCTAAAGAAGCCGATTTTTATGATAATGAAAAAAATATTGAGGAAATGAAGTCCTTTTTGTCTAAAGGAAATAAGATTGCCATTGAAACTATAGCAGAGAAAATTTACGATTTAAATTTATCTAAAATTAATAAATACCAGGCAGTTACGGCCACTTTTAAAAATAAAATTCCCGAAGCAATTGGTTTTATGAAGGAAGCAAGAGACTTGCAATATTTAGTTTTTTATGGCAATCCTTTCAACGGAAAAATTAGGGATTGTCACGATTGTGAACATGTAGAGCGTCAAAAAAAGAAATACAATCAAATAGAGTTTCTTACCGCAATGCAACTTATGCAGGACAAAATAGAGAAGAAAGAAGAGGTGTATGAAAACGCCTTATTATTAGGGAACGCCTTTTATAATATTACTCATTTTGGTAACGCTAGAATATTTTACGAAGGTAGTATTCTAGGTTACGGTTCGAGTCCTTATGAATTTAAAGATAAAATAAAACAAATAATTACAGATTGCTCGCTGGCAAAAATGTATTATCAAAAAGCATTACAAGCTGCTAAAAATGACGAGCAAAAAGCTAAATGTTTTTACTTATTAGCCAAATGTGAGCGCAACGAATTTTATAATAAAAAATATTACACAGCTAATAATTGGTGGGATATCAAAGACGATGGAATTAATTTTTTAGCTTGGAATGGATTTCAAAATTTAAAAAACAACTATTCTAACACCAAATATTATCAAGATGTGATAGCCGAATGTGGCTATTTTAACACTTATATAAATCAGTAAATAATTAAAACTAGGAATGAGCCATTGCCATACAAACAATACTAATTTTAGCACCCGGAATTTTTAGTAAGGCTCTAGAACAGGCCTCGAGGGTAGAGCCTGTGGTTAATACATCATCAATCAATAGGAAGTGTTTGTTGTGATCTTTTTCTGAAAATGAGACATCAAAAACAGTTTCTATTCCCTCTGTTCTGCCTAAAAGTGTTTTCTTAGATTGTGTTTTAGAATACGTATTTCTAAATAATATATGTTCCTCATAATTTCGGTTTAAACTAAAAGAGAGTGCTTTTCCAAAAGTAGTTACTTGATTGTAACCTCTTTCTTTTAGTTTTTTTCGATGCAAAGGAACCGGAATAATAACATCTACTGTTGCTAAGGATTTTATGTCTTTTAAATCTTCAGCGTACCATTCGCCAAGAATAGTTCCTATTTCCTCATGTCCTTTGTATTTTAAATTATGAATGAGTTGTTGTACGATCCCTTTTTTATGAAAATAAAACAGTGTAGAAGTATAAATAACTGGAATCCTGCCATAAAACTTCTTGAAAGCATCGTTTTCGGGATTCAAATGGTGGTTTGTCAAAGGAAGATTGTGTCTGCAACTCGTGCAAATTACAATTTCATTGCTGATCAAAATAGCGTTACAACCCGAACACACTTTTGGAAAAAAGAGATTAATGATGCTTTTAAACATATAATCAGAGATTTAATTGTAAAAATAAACAAATCAGTGGTTCAAACTTCAACTAATTCCTTTTTTTAGTAGTGTACTTTTTATATTTTTGCAGTACTATGGCAAAACAAGAAGATTTATTTAAGAATGTAGTTTCGCACGCAAAAGAGTACGGATTTATTTTTCCGTCAAGCGAAATCTACGATGGTTTAAGTGCAGTCTATGATTATGCACAAAACGGAGTGGAGTTAAAAAAGAACATACGCGAATACTGGTGGAAAGCGATGGTTCAAATGAACGACAACATTGTAGGGCTTGACTCTTCAATTTTGATGCATCCTACAACTTGGAAAGCTTCTGGTCACGTAGATGCGTTCAACGATCCATTGATAGATAACAAAGATTCAAAAAGACGTTATAGAGCGGATGTTTTGATTGAAGATTATGCCGAAAAGCTAAATCAAAAAGCAATCAAAGAAATCGAAAAAGCGCGTATACGTTTTGGAGAAGCTTTTAATGAAGCTGAATTTATTTCTACTAATGCAAGAGTAATCGAATATAAATCGAGAGAAAGAGAAATTCTGGAAAGAATGGGACGTTCGCTTGGTAATGAAGATCTAGAAGATGTAAAAGCATTAATAGAAGAACTTGAAATAGCTTGCCCAGAGTCAGGATCAAGAAACTGGACTGAGGTAAGACAATTTAATTTGATGTTCGGTACAAAACTTGGTGCATCATCTGATACTGCAATGGATTTATATTTGCGTCCAGAAACGGCACAAGGTATTTTTGTAAATTTCTTAAATGTTCAAAAATCAGGACGAATGAAAGTTCCTTTTGGTATTGCACAAACTGGAAAAGCGTTTAGAAATGAAATTGTTGCAAGGCAGTTTATTTTCCGTATGCGGGAGTTTGAACAAATGGAAATGCAATTTTTTGTACGTCCAGGTGAAGAAATGAAGCATTACGAATTCTGGAAAGAAGCCCGTTTAAAATGGCATTTGTCTCTTGGTTTAGGAAGAGAGAATTACCGTTTTCACGATCATGAAAAATTAGCGCATTATGCAAATGCAGCAGCAGATATCGAATTTAATTTCCCATTTGGATTTAAAGAATTAGAAGGTATTCACTCTCGTACTGATTTTGATTTAAAAGCACATGAGCAATTTTCAGGCAGAAAATTACAGTATTTTGATGCTGAATTGAACCAGAATTATGTTCCTTATGTAGTAGAAACTTCAGTAGGATTAGATAGAATGTTCTTGGCTGTTTTTGCGACTTCTTTAAAAGAAGAAACATTAGAAGACGGTTCAACTCGTACAGTATTGAAACTTCCATCAGTTTTGGCTCCTACAAAAGCAGCCGTTTTGCCTTTAGTAAAAAAAGACGGTTTACCAGAAATCGCTCATAAAATTATTGAAGATTTAAAATGGGATTTCAATGTGGCTTACGATGAAAAAGATGCTGTAGGAAGACGCTATAGAAGACAAGATGCTTTAGGAACACCTTTTTGTATTACTGTAGACCATCAAACGATCGAGGATCAAACGGTAACGATTCGTCATAGAGATACGATGAAACAAGATCGCGTTAGTATTTCTGACTTGAAATCAATCATTGAAGACGAAGTTGCAATGAAAAATTGGTTGATGAAAATGTAATTAAACCTTATTTTATAATAGAAAGGCTTTCCGTAAAGGGAAGCCTTTCTTGTTTATAAGACAATATAAGTGCTTCGAAATTCAGCTTAAATCATTGTCTTAATTGGCATGCATTTTAGGTGTTGTTATCAAAACAAATATTCTAAAGTTGATTTAGGTTTTAAAAAAAATCTTTCTGCTTAATAATTAATACTTTTACGTATACTATTTCTAGAAAAGTAGTGTGTTTCAACTGTCTGAATTGTATTGATGATCGTAAATTCAACCCAAAAGAAGTGATGAATTACTCCTATATTATTATTGATGACGATAACGCTGTCAGCGCTTTAATAACAAAAGAAATTGCTGATGGATTCTCAGAGCTTATATTTCTTGCTGCTGCCAATAATTATTCTGAGGGTCTTAATCTCATTTT
The DNA here is from genome assembly GCF_017948675.1 of Flavobacterium flabelliforme. Lineage (GTDB taxonomy): Bacteria > Bacteroidota > Bacteroidia > Flavobacteriales > Flavobacteriaceae > Flavobacterium > Flavobacterium pygoscelis. The sequence continues at coordinate 898,432 of NZ_JAGFBU010000001.1, read as the reverse complement.
AGAACACACGCCAGAATTGGTTTTCTTAGAAATTGACCCAACTAATACAACTAGCAATCTGTCTTTATTAATGATTAATGAAGTAAATAGATATTTGAAAACTCCTCCTAGATTTATCATTACTACTAGAAAAAAAAGATTGGCTTTTGAAGCAATACAATATGGTGTTTTTGATTATTTTTTAAAACCAGTTCAACAAATTGATTTTGTAAAATTAATTTTAAAACTAAATAAGAGTGCTATTGCTGAGGAGGTTAATCTTAGTTTAGCAGTATCACGCAGTGAAAAACCAATGTTTATGACACCAGACCAAGGTTTTTCTTCTATGAAATCTCTGACTTTATGTATTAAATCCTATGGTGATTATCGTTATATCGAAGCAGATGATATTTGCTATCTAAGAGCAGATAATAATTCTACAGATATTTATTTATACAATGGTGAAATGATTACCGCCTTTAAAACATTAAAGCATTTTGAAGGAGTTTTATCGCACCCATTTATTAGAATTCATAATAGTTATATTGTAAATCGCAATTATATTTCCAGAATACACAGCGGGAATTCATTGTGTTACATAAAAAATAGTGCTGTAAAACTTCCATTTTCTAAAACTTATAAGTCTAATATTGATCTCATAATTTCTGATTTTTCTACCGGAAATTACTTAAAAGTTTAAAAAGCAGTCAATTGTCATAATTTGAAGGTCGTTCACTATCAGATGGACGTGTTTTACCATATCCGCTTTTGTAGCAAGCAAATCTAGGAATATCCTATGTAGTTTTACAAAAGAAATCAACGAAAACGTGATTTTATACGGTACGATAAATAACAAATTCAAACTCTCAAATTATGAAAAAATCAATCTTAACAATCGGATTATTCTCTTTAGTAATGGTATTAACTTCTTTTACTTCAACTCAAGCCAATACAATATCACTTACAGATAATAACGGAAATGTAGAAATTGTGGGAGCTGGTTCAGCAGGTGGGAATAAAAAAGTGGATATTGTAGGAGCTGGTTCAGCAGGAGGGAATAAAAAACTTGATATTGTAGGTGCTGGTTCAGCAGGAGGAAACAAAAAGGTAGATTAATTACTATTTATCTTCAATATAGTTAAGGCTGTCAATTATTTGACAGCCTTTTTTTATAGCAATTGTTTTGCTATTTTTGGAGAAATATAAAAATTCTATTGAAAAGTATTTATCCATTATTGCTTCTTGTTTTATTTATTTTTCTAAGTTGTAATCAAAAAAATAAATTTAGCGCAACCATAGATTCTTCTGAAGATAGTCTTTCCTCTTATCTTTCATTGGCAAATGATTTTAATTTACCGCCAGAAAAAAGAAAGCAGTTCAATCAAAAAGCTTTTTCTATTATTATTGATCAGCCTAGTGATTCGTTAAATACGGTTAACCTATTTAAAGTAGCAAACCGCTATTATAATATGGACAGATTGCGGGATTTTAAAGCAACAGTAGACATCATTTTAGAAAAGACTATTTCCAATCAAGATACTATAAGTAGAATAAAAGCATATACTTATTTAGGAGATTTCTATCTAGAGAAATCAGTCTCTGATAGTGCTTTTATGTATTATTCAAAAGCAGAGAAGATGTACTTGCATCGAAATAACATGCTTGATTTAGCCAAAACAAGGTTGAATAAGGCGCTGTTGCAGTTTAATGTTGGTGATTTTTTGGGGAGTGAGATAACTGTTTTTAATGCCTTACGTGCTGTGAAAGATGAAAAAAACAGTGTAATTACATATGATTCATATAATTTATTAGGATTAATTCATAATGAATTAGGAAACTATGAAAGAGCTATCGAATATAATTTGAAAGCTTTGAATGCTATTGATTATACTACGCCTTCAATTTTTCAATCCAAAGCTACTTCCTTAAACAATATCGGGTATATTTATCAAAATACGAATAAACATAGAAAGGCTATTGGATTTTTTATTGAAGGGCTTGAACAAAAAAACTTAAAAACAGATAAGGCCTCCCTGTATGCTATGCTTATAGATAATTTAGCTTATTCGAAATTTAAAACAGGTGATTTTACAGGTTTGCCAGAAGAGTTTTATCAGTCTTTGCAACTTCGTGATAGTTTAAAATTGACTTCTGGAATTCTTGTAAGCAAAATGAGATTATCAGAGTATTTTGCTTTCAAAAATGATTCTATCAAAGCTTTAAAATATGCCGAGGAATCACTTATTTTAGCAAAAGAAGTCAAAAATTATAAAAGTGTTTTATTAGCCCTTAAGCGACTTTCAACATTACAGCCGAAAAAAGCGGCTTTCTATGCTAAACAATACATTCGTATTAATGATAGCTTGCAGAGTTCAGAGAGAAAAATAGGAGAGAAATTTACTCGTATCGAATATGAAACAGATCAGATAAAAAGTGAGAACTCTGATTTGATGATTAGGAATAGAAATATGGTTTATTTTTTTAGTGCTTTTGCCGTTTTGGGAATTCTTATTTTAATCATTAAAACGCAGAAGACAAAAAATAGAGAATTGTTGTTCAAACAAGAGCAACAAAAAGCCAATGCAGAAATTTATAATTTAATGTTATCACAGCAAAGTACAATTGAAGAGAATAGGATCAAAGAGAAGAATAGAGTTGCTCGCGAATTACATGATGGTGTGTTAGGGCGAATGTTTGGTGTTCGAATGAATTTAGACAGTTTAAATGGCTTTCAGGATCAAATAGCAATAAAACAACGAACAGCCTATTTGTCAGAATTAAAAAATATCGAACAAGATATTCGTGAAATTTCTCATGATTTAAGTAAAGAAAAATCAGAATTAATCAATAATTTCGTTGTTATACTAGATAGGTTATTTGAAGAACAGCGTAAGACCTATAAGTCAAAATTTATTTCAGTTATAGATGCTACTATTAGATGGGAATCTATTGATAATGCTGTTAAAATCAGTTTGTATAGAATTATTCAAGAGTCACTTCAAAACAGTAATAAATACGCAGATTCTAATACCATAAAAGTATCATTTTCTCAAGCAGAAAATAATCTTAAACTTGAAATTAGCGATGATGGAATAGGTTTTAATCTTAAAACAGCTAAAAAAGGAATTGGTATTCAAAACATCCTTTTTAGAGTTCAGGAATGTAATGGTCAAGTAGAAATAAAATCGAATAAAGGACAGGGAACAACTATAATTATTACGATTCCTATTGAATAAAAAATAATTAACTAAGAACATTTGATAATGGATTCAACAATAAAAAAGAAACAAAGTAATATATTGATTGTTGATGATCATCCTTTTATTATACAAGGGTATAAAAATGCAATTACTCGATACAAGCCTGAAGAATTTGAATTTGTAATCACTCAAGCCAATGATTGTGAGAAAGCATACAATATAATCACCGATGGGAGTATTGATCACTTTGACATTGCTTTTTTGGATATTAGTATGCCTTCTTATGAAGAAAAAAACATTTTTTCTGGAGAAGATTTAGCTAAATTGCTTTTAGAATACATGCCAAATTGCAAAATCATATTATTAACCATGTTTAGTGAATTGCTAAAAATAAAGACAATTATAAAGACAATTAATCCTGATGGTTTGGTTATAAAAAATGACTTAACTTTTGATGAATTACTTTTTGCTTTTGATACAGTTATAAAAAATAAAAAATATTACAGTGAATCGGTTCTTAAAATGATAAGTCAAGCTGAAGCAGATACAATTGAAATTGATCCATTAGACAAGCAAATTTTATTTCATTTGTCCAAAGGAACTAAACTGAATGATATGAATCAGTACATACCGCTAACTTTAGCCGCAATAAAGCAACGAAAAATAAACTTAAAGAAATTACTATCAGTAGAGCAAGGTAGTGATGGTGATTTAGTACGTGAAGCTAAAAATAAAGGACTTTTATTTTAGATCCTTAAAGCAAAAACGACACTTTTAAGGTGTCGTTTTTTTTAGGGTAGTTGTCATGAATTATTCTGCTAAAGCGTTCCAACCTCTCGCTTTTAAAGCAATTTTAGTATTGGCTCTCGTTACTAAATGAATTCCTTCACTTTCTTGGGTCATGTGTCCTATAATTGTAAAGTTTGGATTTCCTTTTATTTTTTCAAAATCCTCCATCGCAATTGTGAAAAGTAATTCATAGTCTTCTCCGCCATTAATGGCCACAGTTGTGCTATCAATATTAAATTCTTCACATACATTTATAAACTGAGGGTCTATAGGAAGTTTATCTTCATAAAGATTACAGCCAACATTAGACTGCTTGCATAAATGCATGATTTCTGATGATAAACCATCTGAAATATCGATCATTGAGGTGGGTTTTATTTCTAAAGCATGTAACAAAGTGCGAACATCTTTGCGAGCTTCAGGTCTTAATTGTCGTTCTATTAAGTACGTGTATGCATCTAAATCAGGTTGTGAATTTGGGTTAACTTGAAATACTTGTTTCTCTCGTTCTAAAACTTGTAATCCCATATAAGCGGCTCCAATATCACCAGTGACCACCAATAAATCGGTTTGTTTCGCGCCATTTCTATATACTATTTCCTCTTCATCTGCTTCGCCAATAGCTGTAATGCTAATGATTAATCCTTTTTGTGATGAGGTGGTGTCGCCACCAATTACATCAATATTATATTCAGTAGCTGCATGTGTAATTCCAGCAAATAATTCGTCTAATGCTTCCAAAGGAAAACGATTTGAAACGGCTACAGAAACCGTAATTTGTGTCGCTTTGGCATTCATAGCGCAAATGTCAGAGACATTTACAACAACTGCTTTATATCCCAAATGTTTTAATGGCATATACGCCAAATCAAAATGTACCCCTTCAATTAATAAATCAGTAGAAACTACTACTTTTTTGTCTTTAAAATCCAATACGGCAGCATCATCACCAATCCCTTTTAGTGTGGAAGCTTGGTTAATTTTAAAGTTTTTTGTTAAATGATCTATTAGTCCGAATTCTCCTAATTGAGCGATACTAGTACGTTGTTGGTTTTTATCTTCTATCATAGTTATTGCGATGAACAAAGCGAACTTGATTCTATATTTAAATTGTTTTGAGGTGCAAAGGTACAAAGTTTTGTAGCCAATGATGGTAAGGATTTTTACATCTTCAAAAATGTTATTTATTTAAATTTATTTTCCATATTTCAGGGTTTCTCGAAGTATGAAAAACTGCAAAAACAATTATGGTTTTTGTATTTTCGTTTATCAAATAATGAATTAAGAAAGGGAATTTTTCGATTTTTCTACAACGTATTTCGCCATATTTGATAGAAAATAAATAAGGGTCTTTTTTTAAAGAATTAATTTGTTTTTTGGTCTGAGTTTTATAGCGTTGTCCTAAACCTTTTGATTATACCTCATGCCATTCATAGGTTTCTTGAATGTTTTTGAAAGCATCACTATCTATTTTTTAAATATAACTCAATTAAAGCGCTTTAGAAACTTCGTCCCAATCCAACAAGCGTTCAGGATTAGTTTTAGCTTTTGCCATTCGTTCTAAAACTATTTTTTGATGTTCAATAGGAATAACCATATCATGATTCCAAATGGCATCATTGAGTTTTAAGCGGTCTTTGGGAGAAAGTTGTTTTGCGGCGTCAATCAATTGATTGACATTGAGGTCGATATTTAGTTTGATAGTTTCCATAAAAACAAAGTTAGTAAAAAAAGGAATAAGATTTTAAGCTTTGAATTTTCGGAAAGAATATAATTTTAAAAAAAAATATAATTTTTCAAACAAAAAAGCCTGACAATTTTTACATCATCAGGCTTCTCAATATTGTAGTTCCCCCTTCGGGGGGCTAGGGGGATTTAATCATTCAATTTCAAAACCGCCATAAACGCTTCTTGCGGAATCTCAACATTACCAACTAATCTCATACGTTTTTTACCTTTTTTCTGTTTTTCCAAAAGTTTACGTTTACGTGAGATATCTCCACCGTAACATTTTGCAGTTACATCTTTACGCAAGGCTTTGATCGTTTCACGAGAAATTACTTTTACTCCAATTGCAGCTTGAATAGGAATATCAAATTGTTGTCTCGGAATTAATTCTCGCAACTTTTCACACATTTTTTTACCAATCGAGTAAGCATTGTCAACATGCATTAAGGAAGATAAAGCATCTACGATTGTTGCATTCAATAAGATATCTACTTTTACTAAATTAGAGGTTCTCATTCCTATTGGTGTATAGTCAAATGAGGCATATCCTTTAGAAACGGTTTTCAAACGATCATAAAAGTCAAATACAATCTCTGCCAATGGCATATCAAAAGTCAACTCTACACGTTCTGTAGTCAAATACGTTTGGTTGGTAATCAAACCACGTTTTTCAATACACAAACTCATCACGTTTCCTACGTAATCAGCTTTTGTAATGATAGTGGCTTTTATAAAAGGTTCTTCAACATGATCTAAACGAGAAGGCTCAGGCAAGTCAGAAGGGTTATTTACAATCAGAATTGTTTCCGGATCTTTTTTAGTAAACGCATGATACGAAACGTTGGGAACTGTAGTAATAACGGTCATGTTAAACTCTCTCTCCAAACGCTCTTGAATAATCTCCATGTGTAACATTCCTAAAAATCCACAACGGAAACCAAATCCTAATGCCGCAGAACTTTCTGGTAAAAACACCAATGAAGCATCGTTCAATTGTAGCTTTTCCATAGAGTTTCTCAACTCTTCGTAATCTTCAGTGTCTACAGGATAAATTCCAGCAAAAACCATTGGTTTTACATCTTCAAAACCAGTAATTATATTAGTTGTTGGCGTTTTTGCATCCGTCAAAGTGTCTCCCACTTTTACTTCTTTTGCCTCTTTTATTCCAGAAATTAAATAACCAACATCACCTGCTGAAATTACTTGTTTAGGAACTTGATTCAATTTTAAAGTACCAATCTCATCCGCAAAATATTCATTGCCTGTAGCCATGAATTTAATTTTTTGCCCTTTTTTTATTTCTCCATTTTTCACGCGGAAAATAACTTCAATTCCACGAAACGGATTGTAGTGAGAGTCAAAAATCAAAGCTTGTAATGGTTCGTCTTTGTTTCCTTTTGGTGGTGGAATTTTTTCGATAATTGCTGCCAAAATATTTTCGACACCAAAACCTGTTTTCCCAGAAGCATGAATAATATCTTCCAGATCACATCCTAGTAAATCAATAATATCATCAGAAACCTCTTCAGGATTCGCAGATGGTAAATCTACTTTATTTAAAACGGGAATAATTTCTAAGTCGTTTTCTAAAGCTAAGTATAAATTCGAAATCGTTTGTGCCTGTATGCTTTGTGCCGCATCCACAATCAAAAGCGCGCCTTCACAAGCGGCAATAGAACGGGAAACTTCATATGAAAAATCCACGTGTCCAGGAGTGTCAATCAAGTTTAAGATGTATTCTTCTCCTTTATACGTGTATTCCATCTGAATCGCATGACTCTTAATCGTAATCCCACGTTCACGCTCTAAATCCATATTGTCTAAAAGCTGTGCTTTTTCCTCACGAGCCGTTACGGTTTGGGTTGCTCCTAATAAACGGTCGGCAAGTGTGCTTTTACCGTGGTCAATATGTGCAATAATGCAAAAATTTCTAATATGCTTCATCTTCTGTGTCTGTCAATTTAAAATCCAAATGCTACTGCATTTAATGTGCAAATATAAGGTAAAGTTTTTAACAATTTTGCCTATTTAATTCGCATTCAATTTTAACAACTTCTACGCTCTAAATTAACTAATTGTTACCTAGTTACACGAAACTTTATACTTAATTTTGCAGTATTAAATCTTTAAATACTTGCTATTGAATTACGAAAAAGTAAAAGAAAAACTGGAGATTCTTGCAGATGCAGCTAAGTATGATGTGTCCTGTTCTTCTAGCGGTGGAAATCGTAAAAATAAAAACAAAGGACTGGGAGATTCATCCGCAACGGGAATTTGCCATACCTATACTGAGGATGGTCGTTGTGTTTCATTACTTAAAATACTACTCACTAATTTCTGTATTTATGACTGTGCTTATTGTGTTACTCGCAAAAGTAATGACATTCAGCGGGCTGCATTTACGGTGGAAGAAGTCGTAGATTTAACCATAAATTTTTACCGAAGAAATTATATCGAAGGTTTGTTTTTGAGTTCAGGAATTTTTAAAAACGCCGATTATACGATGGAACGCCTTGTTCGAGTGGCTAAAAAATTACGTCTCGAACATAATTTTAATGGATACATTCATCTCAAAAGTATTCCAGGCGCATCGGATGAGTTGATGCGGGAAGCAGGATTGTATGCTGACAGATTGAGTATGAATTTAGAAATCCCTACAGAATCTGGACTTAAACTTTTAGCGCCAGATAAAAATCATCAAGACATGATTAAACCGATGGGTTTTGTCAAAAATGAATTGATTCAATATAAAGAAGAAAAGAAAAAATTTAAAAGCACGCCAAAATTTGCTCCTGCAGGTCAGAGCACTCAAATGATTGTTGGTGCAACTCAGGAAAATGATTTTCAAATTATCCAAGTTGCCGATCATTTTTATAAAAATTACAACATGAAACGGGTGTATTATTCCGGTTATGTGCCTATTTCTAATGATGTGAGATTGCCTGCGATAGGATCTCAAGTACCATTGGTTCGAGAAAATCGATTGTATCAAGCGGATTGGTTGATGCGTTTTTATGGTTTTAAAGCCAATGAGATTTTAGACAAAAATAATCCATTCCTAGATTTAGAAGTAGATCCAAAAATGAGTTGGGCTTTGCGGAATATTACTCAATTTCCAGTAATTATTCAAAATGCATCTTTAGAAATGATTTTGCGTGTTCCTGGCATCGGAGTAAAATCAGCGCATAAGATTGTTCAAGCAAGGCGTTTTCAAAATCTTACTTTAGAACATCTCAAAAGAATTGGCGTGGCTGTTAATCGTGCCCGATATTTTATTTCAGTTAGCAATGAAAATTCACATCTTAAGTTTTTAAATGCCTTGAATTTAAAAGAAATAATTTTGTCTGACACCAAATCAAAATTCGAAAATCCTTTTAGCAACCAATTATCATTACTCAATGACGATTCTTTCTTACGATAGTACTTTTGAAGGTTTTTTGACTGCTGTTTTTGAGATTTTCGAATTTAAATATCAACAACCGAAAATCATAAAAAAAGGCGATTCACAGCAAAATATTTTCGCTACTCCTATAGAAATTGTAACAGATGTTACAAAGTCTGATCGTGTGATTAAAAAGCTTACAGATCAGTTGCAAAATGATGGAGTTCGGACTTTGATTTATGCTTTTTTGTCAGAGAAAGTGGGTGTGGAAGATCTTTTGTTTAAAGTGATTAATTACGCTGTGGCCAATAAAAATCAGAATGTGATGAAAGATTTTTCTAACTATGCTGTTTTGCAGGTTTCACAATTAACAAAAAGCGTCGGTAGAGAAAAGCATCGAATGGAAGCTTTTATCAGATTTGAATTATTGAAAGATGGAATTTACTTTGCTAAAATTGATCCGGATTTTGATGTATTAACTTTGATAATGAATCATTTTAAAAATAGATATCAAGATCAAAAATGGCTTATATATGACCTTCGCAGAAAATATGGCGTTTTTTACGATTTAAAAAATATTGAAATAGTATCTTTAGATTTAGATCTCAAACTGATTGATGATAAAAGTAGTTCCGTTTTCTCCGATTCTGAAATTGAATACCAAAAATTATGGTGGGAATATTTTGATCACACCAATATAAAAGAAAGAAAAAACACAAAATTACATTTACAACACGTCCCAAAGCGATACTGGAAATATTTAACCGAAAAGAAAATTTTCTAGACTTGAGTTGAAAGTTGTAATTTTGCAAAAAAATTAAGCAGATGGTCAAGATTGGCAACATAGAATTAACTGATTTCCCTTTACTACTCGCACCTATGGAAGACGTGAGCGATCCGCCTTATCGCAGATTGTGTAAAATGCACGGTGCTGATATGATGTATTCGGAATTTATTTCCTCAGAAGGATTAATTCGTGATGCGATCAAAAGCCGAATGAAGTTAGATATTTTCGATTATGAACGTCCCGTTGGCATTCAAATATTTGGTGGAGATGAGGAAGCGATGGCCATGTCGTCTAAAATTGTTTCTGCTGTAAATCCTGATTTAATAGACATTAATTATGGTTGTCCTGTAAAAAAAGTGGTTTGCAAAGGCGCAGGTGCCGGGGTTTTAAAAGATGTCGATTTGATGATTCGACTCACAAAAGCCGTTATCGATAGTACGCATCTGCCAGTTACGGTAAAAACTCGATTGGGTTGGGACGATAGTTCGATCAATATTGATGAAGTTGCAGAAAGGTTGCAAGATATCGGTGTTGCTGCTTTAAGTATTCATGCCAGAACAAGAGCGCAAATGTATAAAGGCCATTCGGATTGGTCGCATATTGCCAGAGTAAAAAATAATCCTAGAATTACGATGCCAATTTTTGGAAACGGAGATATCGATTCCCCAGAAAAAGCATTGGAATATAAAAACAAATACGGTGTTGACGGAATTATGATTGGTCGTGCTGCAATAGGTTATCCTTGGATTTTCAATGAAATCAAACATTTCATGAAAACGGGCGAGCATTTAGCAAAACCTACCGTTATTGATAGAGTAGAGGCTGTTCGCAACCATCTTACCTGGGCTATGGAATGGAAAGGAGAGCGTCTAGGAATTGTAGAAACACGTCCGCATTACACTAATTATTTTAAAGGAATTCATTCTTTTAAACCTCACAAACAAAAATTAGTAACCTTAGATCGACCAGAAGAATTGTTTGCTGCTTTAAATGAAATTGAAGAAGCTTATCACGGTTATGAATTGGTATAGTAAATCGATTTAAGATTAAGCACTAAAATGATTTAAAACACGAGTTTCGCTAATTTTATCGAATTAATTGATTAGAATTAGTGAAATTGGTGTAGTTTTTTTTAAATCTGCAATGCTCTATGTATTGGTTTTTTATGTGTCAAAAATCTGAAATCAAAAATCGTTAATCTTCAATCTGAAATCCTATTCCAATAACTTCTTACTCACTCGACTACTCGCAATCAACGAAGCGATGAAGCCAAGCGTTACTATTGTTCCCATCACAATCAAAACATTTTCTATAGAAAAAATTACTGGATATGCCAATGTAGGCGTAATCATAATCAACTGAAATTGTTGTTGCAACAATACAATTATAATTCCTAAAGTAAGTCCAATAATTCCACCAAAAAGACTTAGTAGCGTTCCTTGAAGTAAAAAGATCTTGCGCAAATCTTTTATTTCTGTTCCAAGATTAAACAAGGTTTTTAGGTTTCCCTTTTTATCTAGAATCATCATAATCAACGCACCTATTAAGTTAAATAGTGCTACTACAATCACCAAAGTAAAGATCAAATAAACCGCAATATTTTCGGTATTTAACATTTTATAAAGTGATTCATTCAGTTGTGCTCTGTTTTTTACAGTGATTGTATTATTAAAAATGGCTTTTACTTTTTGGATAATAGCATTTTCATCAGCTCCAGGTTTTACTTTAATTTCAATTCCAGAAACTTGATTGGTTTTATATTCCAATAACTCTTGTGCTAAACCTAAATCGGCAAACACATATTTAGAATCTAAATCTTCGCTAATCGCATAAATACCAACTGGAATAAGATCTGTTTTATTAAAAGCTTGTTCTGGATTTTCTATAGCGCCTTTTCCAGGTTTAGGAACTAGAACTTCAAGCTGATTACTGAAATCGAGTAAGCCCATTGAGAATTTTTGAGAAATTCCGTAACCAACCACAACTTGATAGGTATTTGGTTTAAACCATTGCCCGTTAAAAAGCTTTTTCTCGATTGCATTTACTTTGGTAAACGTAGAATCAACCCCTTTTAAATAAGTAACATCTTGTTTTCCGTTAAAGGTAAACAAAACCCGTTCTTCAATAATTTTAGAATAGCAAGCAACTCCTGCTATTTTCTTGATCTCGCTTTCTTGATCTTTAGAAACAAAAAATGATTTCCCTAGCGTACTGCTAATTTTCAAATCAGGATCAATTTCGTTTGTAAACGAAAGACTAAAAACTTTTAATCCGCTAAAAACAGACAAAACCACAAACAAAGCCATCGCACCAACAATAATTCCCATGCTGGCAATACGATTGATAATATTTATAGCAGAATTTTTGCTATTACTTCTAATGTAGCGTTTGGCTATGTAAAGTGGAAAATTCAAATTTTATTGAAATCTACGTTTGTCTAACAAATCCCTATTTTCTATTGGATTGTCTCTGTTTGCTAATGCATTGTCTATTTTTTCAATATAGTCTAAAGAGTCATCTATAAAGAAAACCAAATTAGGAACTTTACGCAATTGCATACGCACACGTTGCGACAAATCGTGTTTTATAGTTTTAGAATTTGACTTAACCGCCTCTAAAATCTCTTTGGCTTTATCTTGAGGAAAAACGCTTAAATGCACTGTAGCCACAGATAAATCTGAAGTTACAACAACCTTGGATACCGAAATCACTAAATTACTAACTCCGTTTTTTCTCACTTCACCTTGTAGGATATCAACCAAATCTTTTTGGATTACCCCACCTATTTTTTTCTGTCTATTTGTTTCCATGCTGCAAAAATACTACTTTTAAGGTTTATCCCGAAGTTTAGAGCCAAATTTTAAAATTACGCTAGTAATAGTTGTTTTTTTTGGAGCTGTTTCCTGCTGTACACTATATCTTTCTCGCCGAACTCCGGCAAGAAAGGATGTCGTTTCCATCAGGGCTAAGATATTCGAGAAATTAACACGTTGCGATTCCATCAGAAATTGTTAATCATAAATCAAAGTAATTTGAAAAATAATTTAAATCCAGTTTCGGCTTCCTATCCTTCGGGGAGGGTTGGGGTGGGGAGACCCTCTTTTTCCATATATGACGCCTCAGCTGGTTCCGGAAAAACATATGCTTTAGTCAAAGAATACCTTAAAATTATTCTTGTAGCAAAGAAAAATGATGCTTATCGCAATATTCTCGCCATTACGTTTACCAATAAAGCGGTTCACGAAATGAAAAGCCGTATTGTAGGCAGTTTGTCAGAATTTGCAAAAGAGGAACCCAGCCAAAAAGCTTTAGATTTAATGCAAGACTTAGCTAAGGATACCGAGCTTTCTCTGCTTCAAATCAAAACTAAATCCCAGCAGATTATCAAGCATATTATTCATAATTATGCTGCTTTTGATATTTCGACTATCGATAAATTTACCCATAAAGTTATTCGTGCTTTTGCACATGATTTGGGTTTACCAATGACTTTTGAAGTTACTTTAGATACCGAAAATTTATTAGTCGAAGCTGTAGATGCTATTATTGCGCAAGCGGGAGAAGATGAAACGCTGACCAAGTTACTCATCGATTTTACCATGGAAAAAACCGATGATGATAAATCTTGGGATATTTCACGCGAAATTCTGGATATAGGTCGTTTAGTTCTTAATGAGAATAATCGAAATGAAATTACTCATTTTCAAGATAAATCCATCACCGAATTTGTAGAAATTAAACAGAAACTAACTGAGGCTTGTAAACTTTTAGAAAAAGAAAGCGTAGTTCTTGCTGAAGAAGCACTTTCTTTGATAGACAAAAACGGAATTGATGTTAAATCGTTTTCTGGAGCTTATTTTCCAAAACATTTGGTGAGTATTCAAGAAGGCAAGTTTAATCCGAAAAATAAAACCTATCACGAATTTGACGATGTAAAAATTAATAAAACCGCCAAAGATCGAGTGATTATTGAAAACATAATTCCTGAATTGCTTGAAACGTTAAAGACGATTTATAAAGCCTTTGAGAAAAGAGATTTTTATAAAGCTTTTTTAAAAAATATTACACCGCTTTCCTTATTGAATACCGTTAGTAATGAATTGAAGAAAATTCAAAGCGAGCAAAACGTACTTTCAATCACTGAATTTAATGCGTTAATTCATAGAGAAATTCAAAACCAACCCGCGCCTTTTATATATGAAAGATTGGGAGAGCGTTACCGACATTTTTTTATTGATGAATTTCAGGATACTTCTGAGATGCAATGGCAAAATTTAATTCCGCTAATCGATAATGCTACTTCAAGTGAAATAGACGGCGAAAAAGGAACTTTGATGATTGTGGGCGATCCAAAACAATCTATTTACAGATGGCGTGGCGGAAAAGCAGAACAGTTTATAGATTTGAGTAAGGATCAAAATCCTTTTAATAATCCTGAAAAAGTTCTGGAGCATTTAGATAAAAATTACCGTTCGTATTCTGAGGTAATTGAATTCAATAATGATTTTTTTCAGATGTTGTCTAATGAATTTGAACATCCAGATTACAAAGATTTATATGCGAATCATAGTCACCAAAAGACAAATGATAAAACGGGTGGTTACGTAAACATCTCTTTCATTCCAAAAGTGGAGAAAGCAGATGATGCTTCCGAAGTTTCAGGAGAAGAGGAAGGTTTGGATAAAGTTGAATTGTTTGTTTTGGCTACTTTAAATACCATTCAAAAAGTAATTTCCCAAGGTTTTGAGTATAAAGATATTGTGATTTTGACAAGGAAGAGAAGTCAAGGTATTGCGATCGCTAATTATTTAACCGAACAAAAAATTCCGCTTTTGTCCTCAGAAACGTTGATGATTCAAAACGCCACCGAAGTCCGATTGATTATTCATATCTTGAAATATTTAAAAAATAATTCTGATTTAGAAGCAAAAGCTAATTTTCTGCAATATTTAGCTCGAAATATTCAAGACCAATTTCCAGTTCATGATTTCATTGCGCAAGGAATGGAACAAAAACAAGAAGCTGATTTCGAAAAGTGGCTGATGAGTTTTAATGTAGAATTGTCATTTCAGAACATTCGAAAAAAATCATTGTATGAAGCTGTTGAGGTTATTATTAGCAAATTCCTCTCCATGTCCCTTTCCGAAGCAAAGGGCGAAGAAATAGGTGGTAATTCAGATGGTTTTGGATACTTGACAGGAGGGAATCATTCTCATCTTCTGATAGAAAAAGCACAAGAGAATAGAAAAAATCCAACGAATGCTGAAAAAGTTCTGTGGATGGAACTTAAGTCCAAATCACTTGAAGATTATAAATTTAGGCAGCAGCATTTGATAGCTGATTATATTGTTGATTTTGTATGTTTAAAGTCGAAGTTAATTATTGAAGTTGACGGTGAATATCATTTTACGAAGGAGCAAGTTTTATTAGATCAAGAAAGAACATTGTTTTTAAATGGGTTAGGTTATAAAGTAATTCGATTTACAAACGATGAGGTTTTAAAAAACATTCCGTTTGTTTTAGATAAAATAGCTAAAGAGTTATTTGCCCAACAAAGTTTTGTAGATTCTATTATACCGGTTTCAGCTCCCTTCCCTTCGGGGAGGGTTGGGGTGGGGAATGCCTACATCCAATATTTCCTAGACATTGTTTTAGAGCGTGACGTTCGTAATCAAGCAGGGATTTCAGATTTCTTGAATTTCTGGGATAAAAATGCAGAAAAATTTAGTATTCCGTCACCAGAAGGGAATAATGCAGTGCGGATTATGACCATTCATAAATCAAAAGGATTAGAATTTCCGGTTGTTATTTTTCCTTTTGCAGAAGAAGATTATAATAGAAAACCAAAAGACAAATTGTGGCTTAACGCCGAAGAAGAAGAATTTGGTTTGCCTAAAGTATTGATTGATAATAGCAGTGCGGTAGAAGGTTTTGGTGTAGCAGCTGCGGAAGTTTATAATCAGAAGAAACAAGAGGAATTGCTAGACAACATCAATGTATTATACGTGGCTTTAACGAGGGCAGAAGAACAATTGTATGTTATTTCGAATATGAATTTGTCTCGAAAAGGAGAAATTCCTAAAAATAATATGTGTGCTTTTTTTATTAATTACTTAGAAAATAAACACGTTTTTGATCCCGAAAAATCAGAATATGAATTTGGGAATCCGACGAAGCTTTCTGCACAAAAGAAACATGTGGATACCTCTAAAACAATTCCGGTGGTTCTTGAAATTTTAAATCCAAAGAATATTAAAATAGCTCAACGAGAAGCTTTGATGTGGGGAACATTGCAACAAGAAGCTATAGAATATGGTAATCTTGTTCATGAGATTTTATCTTTTGTAAAAACGAAGTCAGATGTCGAATTGGCACTAACGAAATCTATTGAGAGTGGATTAATTACCTTTAATCAAAAAGAAATAGTGCGTAATACCATTCAGGAGATTATCGATCACAGTGAGTTAGAGAACTTTTTTGCCGAAGGGAATGAAATTTTGAATGAACAAACTATTATTCAAAAAGAAGGAACAACTGTTAAGCCTGACAGAATGGTTTTTACTAAGAATAAAGAGGTGTTACTGCTGGATTATAAAACAGGAATGCACCATGTTAAATACCAGAAGCAATTAGAAGATTATCAAAGTGCAATAGAATCAATGGGTTATAAAGTGATAAAAAAAGCGCTTATTTACATCGGAAAAGGAATCGAAGTAGTAAATTTGTAGATTAAATGAATTGTTCGCAAAAATAAATTTATAAATAAAATAATTATGTACGGAAAAATAAAACAACATCTAGAAACAGAACTTCAAACTATTGTAGATAACGGTATATTTAAATCAGAAAGAATAATTACATCGCCTCAAGGAGCTGAAATTACCATTTCTACGGGCGAAACAGTTTTAAATTTTTGTGCTAATAATTATCTTGGTTTGTCCTCTCATCCAGAAGTAGTTCAGGCTGCAAAAGACGCTTTAGACACCCATGGTTTCGGAATGTCTTCCGTACGTTTTATTTGTGGAACTCAGGATATTCATAAAACTTTAGAAAAAAAGATAGCTGAATTTTACGGAACAGAAGACACCATTCTTTATGCAGCTGCTTTTGATGCAAATGGTGGTGTTTTTGAGCCATTATTAGGTGCAGAAGATTGTATTATTTCAGATAGTTTAAATCATGCTTCGATTATTGATGGGGTGCGTTTGTGTAAAGCGGCTCGGTATCGTTATGAAAACAGCAACATGGAGGATTTAGAACAGCAATTGATTAAAGCTACAGAAGCAGGAACTCGTTTTAAATTAATTGTTACCGATGGTGTCTTCTCTATGGATGGAGTTGTGGCTCCATTAGATAAAATATGTGATTTAGCAGATAAATATGATGCAATGGTTATGGTTGATGAATGTCATGCAGCAGGATTTATCGGCGCAACAGGAAAAGGAACCCTTGAGGCAAAAGGAGTTATGGGACGTGTTGATATTATCACAGGAACCTTAGGTAAAGCTTTAGGTGGAGCGATGGGTGGATATACTACAGCAAAAAAAGAAATAATCGAATTACTGAGACAACGATCAAGACCTTATTTGTTTTCTAATTCACTAGCGCCAGCCATCGTTGGAGCTTCTATAAAAGTTTTCGAAATTTTAGAAAGAGATACTGTTCTACGTGATAAATTAGAATGGAATACAAATTATTTTAAAGAAGGCATGAAAAAAGCCGGTTTCGATATTGTTGAAGGTGATTCTGCAATCGTACCCGTAATGCTGTATGATGCTAAATTATCACAAACAATGGCGGACGAGTTATTGAAAAAAGGAATTTACGTTATTGGTTTCTTCTTTCCAGTAGTTCCTAAAGATAAAGCAAGAATTAGAGTACAACTATCTGCAGCACATACAACAGCGCACTTAGACAAGGCTATTAACGCATTTATTGAAGTTGGAGTAAAGCTAAATGTTATATAATTTCAATGTCAAATTGCATAATTCCTACATTTAAGGATTTTTGTAGGTTTTTTTTAACATTTGATTTTGTATTTAGATAATTACGCATTACTTTTGCTTATAATTAACTAAATTTTAATTAAAAAATTAAAGTATGAAACATCTTAACAAACTATTACTTACTGTAATGATGGTGATGGGACTTAGCTCTCATGCACAAGACAGTAACAATCCATGGGCTATCTCTTTTGGGGTTAACGCCGTGGATACAAAAACAAGTGCTGGTGGAGGAAAAAACTTTTTAGATCGTCATTTTTCTCAACCATTCGCAGTTAAAGACAATTGGAATATTCTTCCATCTGTATCTTATTTAAGTGTGTCTAAATATGTAGGAGATAATTTCTCATTCGGTATTTCTGGATCTGTTAACAAGATCGACAAATATGTGAAATTTAATCCAACAGCTCCAGGTCACGATTCTCGTGGTTATGTAGTTTCTAATCCTGGTGATTTAATGTATTACGGTATTGATGCAACTATCAAATATAGTTTCATGAGTTTAGTTAAATCTAAAGTTATCGATCCGTCTTTATCTGTTGGTGGAGGTTATACTTTCTTCGGAGATAGTAGCTATGGTACTGTTAACCCAGGTGCAGGTTTAACTTTTTGGTTTACTGATAATATCGGTTTAGAACTTGCTACAAAATACAAAAAATCTTTCGGAGATAGAGAAGATGCAGCAGGAGTTCCTGATGCTCCATCTCACTTTCAACATACTGCAGGTCTAATCTTCAAATTTGGTGGAAAAGATACTGACGGTGATGGAATCTATGATAGAGATGATGCTTGTCCAGATGTTGCTGGTTTAAAACAATTCAACGGATGTCCTGATACAGACGGAGATGGTATTCAAGATAGTGAAGATGCTTGTCCAGATGTTGCTGGTTTAGCTGCTTTAAAAGGTTGTCCTGATACTGATGGAGATGGAATTGCTGATAAAGATGATGCTTGTCCAGATGTTGCTGGTTTAGCTGCTTTAAAAGGTTGTCCAGATGCTGACGGAGATGGTGTAGCTGATAAAGATGACAAATGTCCTACTGTTGCAGGTCCAAGAGAAAACGCAGGTTGTCCTTGGCCAGATACTGACGGAGATGGTGTTTTAGACAAAGATGACAAATGTCCTACTGTAAGAGGTACTGTTGCTAATCAAGGTTGTCCAGAAGTTTCAGAAGAAGTTATGAAAACTTTAAATAACTATGGTAAAGTAATCTTGTTTGATTCTGGTAAATCTACTTTCCAAAAAGGAACTTATACAGTTTTACAATCAATCACTTCAATCCTTAAAGAATATCCTTACTCAAAATTCATGATCGAAGGACATACTGATAGCGATGGTAGTAATGAACTTAACCAAGCATTATCTGAAAACAGAGCTGCAGCAGTTAAAAATTACTTAATCGAAAATGGTATTGAAACTGATAGATTAAGATCTACAGGTTTTGGTGAAACTAAACCAATTGCTTCTAACAAGACTGCAAAAGGAAAAGCTGAAAACAGAAGAGTAGAGATTTCTTTGATCAAAGAATAATTTCTTTCTAAATATTTATAGAAAACGCCTCGATTTATCGGGGCGTTTTTTTTATTTTTATACAATGACAAATACCTCCTTTTTAGATAAAATTGCTACTGTTTTAATTGAAGATTACTCTAACACCCTTTCTAATACAATTGTGGTTCTACCCAATAAACGTGCAAAAGTGTTTTTGATTGAAGCCTTAAAAAATCAAGTAGATAGCAATATTCTTTCTCCAGAAATTATAAGTATTGAAGATTTTGTCCAAAATATTGCCGGTATTCGAACTGTAGATCCAATCGAACTTTTATTTGAATTTTATGAAGTTTACCTTTCTATAACGGATAAAACAAATCAGCAAACTTTTGAGCTCTTTGCCAATTGGGCGAAAACACTTTTGCAAGATTTTAACGAGATAGATCGCTATTTATTAGATCCTTCTCACGTTCTTTCTTATCTCAAGGATATAGAAGATATTAAGAAATGGGGAATTGAAGTCGAGAATAAAACAGAATTGTTAGAGAAGTATATTGATTTTTGGAAATTGTTGCCTAATTATTATCAATCACTTTATACGCATCTTTTAAATAAAGGAATTGGCTACCAAGGTTTGATTTATAGAGAAGCAGTTAACAATCTGAATCACTTTACAGATTCTGTTGTCGAGAAGCAATTTGTATTTGCAGGTTTTAATGCATTAAATACTGCCGAGGAGAAAATCATACAACATTTAATAGCCTCTGATCAAGCTAAAATATTTTGGGATGTTGATCAAACCTTTTTAAACGATCCTTATCACGATGCAGGTTTATTTGTAAGACGTTTTAAAGAAAGTTGGAAACATTATAAGTCTAATCCTTTTGAATGGATTGTAGATGATTTTTCGCAATCAAAAAACATCCATGTTATTGGTACACCTAAAACAATTGGTCAAGCCAAAATAGCAGGGAGTATTATTGAAAACGTAATCCATAAATCTCAAAACCTCGGTAATAATGGAAAATTAGATAAAGTTGCTGTTGTCCTTGGGGAAGAAAATCTTTTAGTACCACTTTTGTATTCCTTACCATCAACTGTTGGTGCGTTGAATATCACTATGGGTTATTCAAGTAAAAATAATCCCGCACAGATATTGATTGCCAAATTATTTAAAATGCATACCAACGCTCTGTCTAGAAATAATAGCAGTTATGTTTTTTATTACAAGGATGTTCTGGATATACTGACTCATCCATTGGTAGAACCCTATGCTAAAACTACGGCATTAGTCAGTATTATTAATAAGAACAATTACACATTTATTACGCATCAAAAATTAGTGGAATTGAATGAGATTCCGTCGGAGTTATTTGTTTTATTATTTAAAAAATGGGAAAGTGGCTCTATTCCGGTGCTTGAAAGTATTTCTGAATTATTGCTAACGATAAAAAATAATTTGAGCAATGATAATGAAGAAGAGAAAATCACTAAAGCTTTTGTATTTGCCATTTTTAAAGTTATAAATAAACTAAATAATTATTATTCCAAACACCAACATATTGATAAAATAGAAACACTTTATGCAATTTACAAACAAGTAATAGATCTTGCCGAAGTTTCATTTGAAGGAGAACCTTTGAACGGTTTGCAGATTATGGGAGTTTTAGAAAGTCGGGTTTTAGATTTTGATACCGTTATTGTTACTTCGATGAATGAAGGAAAATTTCCAGCAGGAAAATCACAAAATTCATTTATTCCTTATGATGTAAAACGCGAATTAGGCCTGCCTACTTTCAAAGAGAAAGATGCTATTTATACGTATCACTTTTATCATTTGTTGCAGCGCGCTAAAAATATTTATTTGCTTTATAACACAGAAAGTGAAGGGTTAGATGCTGGTGAAAAAAGCCGTTTTATAACCCAAATCGAAGTCGAAAAACAGATCAATCATAATTTAACACATGAGATTTATAATGCTGATCTTCCCGAAACTGCTTATCAACCCATGGTGATTCCAAAATCGGAATCTGTAATGATTCGTCTAAAAGAAATTGCTGATAAAGGATTTTCTCCATCTGCTTTGACGAGTTATATTCGGAATCCAATTCAGTTTTATTTCCAAAAAATATTGCGCATCAGTGAAGTGGAAGAAGTAGAGGAGAATATTGCCCTGAATACTTTAGGAACGATTATTCATGAAACCTTGAAAGTTTTGTATGAACCTTTCATCGGGAAATTCATATCAGAAAGTGATCTAATCAATTGTTTTAAGCAAATAGATGTTGAGGTTCTCAAACAATTTAAACTTGTTTATAAAGAGGGAGAGATTAAAAAAGGTCGTAATTTATTGGCCTTTGAAGTTGCTAAACGAAATGTTTCTAATTTCTTAAAAGTCGAATTAGAAAGTGTGAAAAATGGAGATGCCATTAAGATCATTGCTTTAGAACAAACTTATGAAAGGTCTTTACATCATCCTAGTTTGCCTTTTCCGGTATTAATAAAAGGAAATGTGGATCGAATTGAAGAGCGCAACGGAATAATTCGTATTATTGATTATAAAACAGGAAAAGTTGATAAGGCTAATGTTATGCTAAAAACTTGGAATGGTTTGACAGAAGACATTAAAAGCGATAAAATTATTCAAGTTTTGGCCTATGCTTATATGTATGAGCAGGAAGCAAAAGGAAAACCAATTGAAGCAGGAATTATCTCTTTTAAAAATTTAAAATCTGGATTTTTACCTTTTATTTTTAAAGAAGAAAAAGAATTAAATTCCATTATAAATGAATTCGTTTTGAGTAATTATATCGAACAAATTGTGTTTTTGTTAAGTGAAATTTTAGACAAGAATATACCATTTGAAGAAAAAATTTAAATTATAAAGCTATTAGAAAAGTCGCTAATATATTCGAGTTTTACAAAAGTACTTTGATAATAAATCTATCATTAAGTAGTGTTGTGTGGTTCTTTGTAGGGTTTGAAACCTTTAAATATGTTCTTTTGATTTTTGGATTTTTTATTAGTGTATTGCTTAAAGAAGTGAACTCTAAGAACGAGTATCTGTTTTATTATAATAACGGAATTTCAAAATTATATCTTTTGATTTATGGTTTTATGATGAATTTTATTTTTTCAGTGTTCTTAATTTTGGTCCTTAATTTAATTATTAAATTGTTATGACTAAAAGCGTTTTAGAAGTGGATAGCGTTCAAAAACAATATAATGGGAAAATTATAATTTCAGATGTTTATTTGAAATGTGAGACGAATGAAGTTGTTGGAATTTTAGGTAGAAATGGTTCTGGGAAATCGACATTATTAAAAATTATTTTTGGTATCGAAGCTGCCGATTTTAAGTTTGTTCGTGTGGACGGTATTGTCAAAGCGAATACTAGCGCTTTAATTAACCAAATTAGTTACTTGCCGCAGTATAATTTTATTCCAAATTCTCTTTCCATCAAAAAGGTTATTGCATTATCTATTGCTAAAGATAAAATAGTGCATTTTTCTGCCGATGATATGATCCAATCCATGCTAACTAAGAAGATAAAGCATTTATCGGGAGGAGAATTACGGTATTTAGAAATTAAATTAATTCTGTACAATGATTCTAAGTTTGTTTTATTGGATGAGCCTTATAATGGCTTGTCGCCAATCATGATCGATAAAATTAATAATCTAATTATAGAAAAAGCATCAGTAAAAGGAATTATAATCACTGATCACAATTATGAAAATGTGATCAAAGTATCTACTAAATTAGCCTTGATGAAAGAAGGCAAAATGTTTCATCTAAAAAATAAAGAGGAATTGGTGGAACGCGGTTATTTGAGAGCTGGAATGATTTAAATTTTCTTAAAAAAGGCTATTAAAACTTTCAGTAAGTTTTCTTGGTTTTCAATATAGCTCATGTGGCCGTCTGCATAAGTTATGAGCTCTACTTTTGTTTGTTCTATTTGTTTACTAGTTTCGTGATAAGGAAGTACAGGATCCTTTTCTCCTAAAACCATTAAGATAGGAAATGTCGATAAGTGTAAAATAAGTTCGCGATCCGTTCTGATTTTCATTCCTTCCAACGAAGCAACAATTCCTTGTAATGGTGTTTTAAGGGCTTCTTTTTTTACTTTATCAATCTTTACTGCAAGTCTCTCTCTATTGTTTTCGCTAAATAAATTGGAAATAGATAAAGATATGAAATTTACGAAAGACTGTTTTACTGCTTTTACTGCTCGATCTCGATTTATTTTTCGTTCCTCATTGTCTGCTTTTGCGGTTGAGTTTAATAAAGCGATTCCTTTTATATATTCAGGATATAATTCGGCAAAAGCCAAAACTACATAACCACCCATAGAATGCCCTACAAAAAAAGCTTTGCGAATGCGAAGTTCTGATAAAACAGCATAAACGGCATCTGCGTGATCTTCCATCGAATGTACATAACCCAAACATTCTGATTCGCCATGGCCTAACAAATCTATAGTAATTACGCGATTTTTTTTGGCAAATTCTGGGACATAAAAATCCCACATAGTTTTATTTTCTAAAAAACCATGAAGTAAAACAATAGCAGTTCCTTTGCCAACATCGGTGTAAGAGATTTGTGTGTTTTTGAATTGGGTTTTTTTCAAAATGGAAAATTAAGTTTTTTGCAAAACTAAGATTTTAATTTTTTTAAACCCTATTAGAGTTATAAGTTAATATAAGAGAAAGTACTATATTTGAGAAAAGCACTTTTTAAAGATGAATAGACTTATTATTATCGGAAATGGATTTGATTTAGAGCATGGATTGCCTACTTCTTATAAGGATTTTATTGATGATTATTGGAAGAATATAAAATCTTCAAGTCATGAAGATGAATTTATTTCCTTTCAAAATATTGCTAAAGATGTAAAATTTGATGAAATTTCAAATTTATCAAGATTATCTAAACTAATTATGAAATATGATGAAAAAATTAAATTTGAAAATGCAGAGATATACCGTGAATATGGTAATAATTTAATGACCGGGAAATATCTACGAGAAGATATTTTAGTTTATAAAAATGATTTTTTTAAGCTAATTAATCAGAAAAATGTTGAAAATTGGGTTGATATAGAAAACGAGTATTTCATATTATTGAAAAAGATCATTAAATCAGAACATATCAAAAATTATGTATCAAAAGAAATTTTAATAAATGAACAAAAAAGTCAAACTAAAAAATTAAATAATGAATTTGAACAAGTAAAAATTCTGTTGGAAAAGTATTTGAACGATAGAGTATTGAATGTTTTCGATTTACAAATGTCGTCGTTCTCAAGAACTGAATCTTCTAAATTTCAAAAATTAATTACTCCAGTAGGCATGTTTTCAAATAAACTAGATTTATTAAATGAGTTTCATGAAAAAGATCATAAAGAAATTGAGGGTCAGCTTAACGAATCGAAGGGAATTGGTAAAAATCAAAGTCGTGTTCAAATATTAAATTTCAATTATTCTCGTACTCCAATTAGATATAGTAATAATACGGCGGATGAAATAGAAGTTAATTTTATTCATGGAATAATAGGTAATAAAGATGAAAATAAAATTAATTTCGGTTTTGGAGACGAAATGGATGAGGATTATAAAATAATTGAAAATATAAATGATAATGAATATTTGAGGAATTTTAAATCATTTTTATATCTTCAAAATTCTAATTATAAAAGTCTATTAGATTTTATTGAAAATGATAAATTTCAAATTTATATCATGGGTCATTCTTGTGGCTTGTCTGACAGAACTTTACTGAATACAGTTTTTGAGCATGATAATTGTCGATCTATAAAGGTATTTTATCATGAAAGAGAAGACGGCACAGATAATTATACTGAGATTATTCAAAATATATCTAGACATTTTAATAAAAAGAAGTTGATGAGAGAAAAAATAGTTAATAAAACGCTATGCCAACCATTACCGCAAATTCAACTGCTACGATATAAATAATATGGCTCTCATTTCTGAAAGCCATTTAAAATTTTAAAATCGGTTATCGCCATCTAATAAATTGCCCAATCCGCCTAATAAATTGCCTTCTTCACGACTTTTTCCGCCAGCTCTGGGTGCCGATGCAATTATTCTATCAGCTAGTCTGCTAAAAGGTAAAGATTGGATATATACTGTTCCTGGCCCACGAAGTGTGGCATAGAATAATCCTTCGCCACCAAAAATAGAATTCTTGATTCCGCCTATAAATTCAATATCATAATCGACATCTTTCGTGAATCCTACGATACAACCAGTGTCTACTTTTAGGATTTCACCAACTGCTAATTCTTTTTTGGCTAATGTTCCTCCAGAATGCACAAACGCCATTCCGTCGCCTTCTATTTTTTGCATGATAAAACCTTCGCCACCAAATAAGCCACGACCTAATTTTTTAGAAAATTCGATTCCGATAGCAACTCCTTTTGCAGCACAAAGGAAAGAGTCTTTCTGACAAATAAATTTTCCTCCAAAATGTGTTAAGTCTATTGGGATAATTTTTCCGGGATAAGGAGCAGCAAATGAAACTTTGCTTTTTGTGTTATTCTGATTGATGAAGGCGGTCATAAACAGACTTTCGCCAGTTAATACTCGTTTTCCAGCACTTAATAATTTGTCAAATATAGTATTTTGTTGTGCCGATCCATCGCCAAATATAGTTTGCATCTGGATATTATTGTCCATCATCATAAAACTGCCCGCTTCGGCAATTACTATTTCTTGTGGATCTAATTCTATTTCTACATATTGCATTTCCTCGCCAAATATGTGATAATCTATTTCGTGTGCTTGCATGATTGTATGTTTTAAGTTTATTATTTCTTTTTTAGTTCTAACAATATTTTTGTGTGATTCATTTACCGCACAGACATAATGTTATTGTTTTGATAATTAAAAGTAAACAAAGTCTTTGTAACCTCCATAACTAACAAATCCTTAGACTAATATTATTCCTTGTGAAAGTTCATTTTTTTTAAAATTATTACAAAAAAACTAAAACAATAGGTTTGTTAAATAGGTCTAAAATAGATAGGTAAAGTTACATTTTTAGAAATTTTTTTAGAATTGGCGACATTGAAATTGATTTTTTCTCGCAAACCGCGCAAGGGATAGCAACGAAAAGCCCACAGCTTCGCATTTTTATGCGTTGCGAGGACTTGTAGTGAATAGCCCGACCCAACTGTAGTTTACGGAAGTTGGGTTGCGCCCAAAAAAAATCGGTTTACATTGCTGCAAACCGATTTGTGATCTATAATTAAAGGGTATTAAGAATTCATTAATTCCTCAATTTCTTCGATTTCGATAGGAATGTTACGCATCATATTGAAGGGTTCGCCACTTTCTTGAACGATTAAATTATCTTCTAATCTAATTCCGAAACCTTCAGCAGGGATATATATTCCTGGTTCAACAGTAAAAACCATATTAGCTTGCATTGGTTCTGTTAGAATCCCGTAATCGTGCGTGTCTAAGCCCATGTGGTGTGAAGTTCCGTGCATGAAATATTTCTTGTACGCTGGCCAGTCTGGATTTTCGTTCTGAACATCAGCTTTGTCAATTAAGCCCAAACCAAGTAATTCTGAAGTCATGATTTTCCCTACTTCAATATGGTATTGTTTCCATAATGTTCCTGGAGTAAGCATTTTTGTAGCTTCATTTTTCACCCTTAAAACGGCGTTGTAAACGTCTTTTTGTCTGTTTGAATATTTTCCTGATACTGGAATTGTTCGGGTCATGTCACTAGAATAATTAGCATATTCTGCCGCAACATCCAGTAATATTAAATCTCCCGCTTTACATTGTTGGTTGTTTTCAATATAATGCAAAACGTTTGCATTATTTCCGGAAGCAATAATTGGCGTGTAAGCAAATCCTTTAGAGCGATTTCGAACAAATTCATGAATCAGTTCGGCTTCAATTTCATATTCGGTTACGTTAGGTTTAACAAAAGAAAGTAATCTTCTAAAACCTAGCTCGGTAATATTACATGCATTTTGAATTAAATCGAGCTCTTCTGTTTCTTTTACAGAACGCAAACGCTGTAATATTGGGTTACTTTTTGCGACTGTATGTGCTGGATATTTGTCTTTCCACCATTTTACAAAACGAGCTTCACGAGTTTCTGTTTCTACAGTGGCACGGTAATGCTCATTGGTATTGATATAAATAGTATCAGAATGTGTCATCATTTCGAATAAAATCTTTTCGAAATCTTGTAACCAATAAACGGTTCTAATTCCAGAAACTTCAAAGGCGCGTTCTTTTGTGAGTTTTTCGCCTTCCCAAATCGCAATAAGTTCGCTTGTTTCTTTTAGGAATAAAATTTCTCTTTGGTGCTCATAAGGAGCATCTGGAAAAAGTAATAAGATGCTTTCTTCTTGATCTACACCACTTAGATAAAAAATGTCTCGGTGTTGTGCAAAGGGTAAAGTACTATCAGCAGAAACGGGATATATATCGTTTGAGTTGAAAATCGCAACACTTTTTGGCTTCATTTGAGCCATGAACTTTGCGCGATTTTTTATGAATAAACTGCGATCAATTTGATGGTATTTCATAACAATTCGTTTTAAACTTTTAATTACTCAAAAATACTAAGTTTATATCGTTTTAAGTTATGCATTTGGTAAAATTTAATACAAAAGACAAAGCATATCATTTAAAATTAAATTTTAAATGATATGCTTTGTCTAGATTCTATAATTATTTATAGTCTGTGCTGTCTTTTTTGAATAATATTAAAACTGTGCGGCTTCAGTTGAATCTTTCATCGCAGTAGTAGATGATTTTCCTATAGTTACAGTGTTTTGCACGGCATCAAAATAAGAGGTTCCTACAAACCCTTGGTGTTTAACTGCTTTAAAACCGTGTTGCTGCAAAGCAAATTCGCGCTCTTGCAATTCAGAATAACCAGCCATTCCTCTTTCTTTATACGCTTTTGATAGTTCAAACATACTTGTATTCAAGGCGTGGAAACCTGCTAATGTAATAAACTGAAATTTATAACCCATTGCAGCAAGATCTTCCCTAAAAGTTTCCATTTCAGCCACTGATAATTTTGCAGCCCAGTTGAAAGAAGGAGAACAATTGTATGCTAACATTTTTCCTGGAAATTTAGCATGAATTCCTTCTGCAAATTTTCTAGCATAATCTAAATCAGGATTGCTAGTTTCCATCCAAATTAAATCAGCATAAGGTGCGTAACTTAATCCTCTGTCAATGCCTTGTTCTACGCCACAATTTACATAGAAAAATCCTTCTCCAGTTTTTTCTCCTGTAATGAATTTTGCATCTCTAGGATCAATGTCACTCGTAAGTAAATTGGCTGCATCTGCATCTGTTCTTGCTACCACAATGGTTGGTGTTCCCATAACATCTGCTGCTAAACGGGCAGCTATGAGTTTGTTGATTGCTTCTTGTGTAGGTACTAATACTTTTCCGCCTAAATGACCGCATTTTTTTGCAGAACTCAATTGATCTTCAAAATGAACTCCAGCAGCACCAGCCTCAATCATGGCTTTCATTAATTCAAAAGCATTTAAATTTCCACCAAAACCAGCTTCGGCATCTGCAACTATTGGAACTAAATATTCTTTTTTATCCGCAGTTCCATTTACCACTTGTATTTGGTCAGCTCGCAACAATGCATTGTTTATTCTTTTTACTACTAAGGGAACACTATTAGCAGGATATAAGGACTGATCAGGATACATTTCCCCAGCTACATTGGCATCAGCTGCAACTTGCCAACCACTCAAGTATATGGCGTCAAGTCCGGCTTCTACTTCCTGAATGGCTTGGTTTCCTGTTAACGCACCAAGACCAGCTACAAAGTCTTGGGCATTTAATTTATTCCAAAGATTGTTTGCTCCAATTCTGGCTACACTATGTTCTATTTGGTAAGATCCTTGTAATTTTACTACTTCTTCAGCAGTGTAAGGGCGCTGAATTCCTTCCCATCTTGGGTTTGTAAGCCAATCAGTAACTAATTCTTGTATTCTTGTTTCTGTAGTTTTCATTTTTGTATTTTTTTGGTTGTGTGTTAATAGTTTTTAATATGTTTTATAGATATTTATATCCTGGAATAGTCAGAAACTCGATGAATTTATCGTTTACGACTAAGATGTCTAGTAATTGTTCTGCTAATCTGTATTTTTGTTTATCGTGATTTTCGTCACCCACTAATTCTCTAATTTTTTCAAATTCCTCCATCGCCAAACGATGATAGTATTTTTCGCAGAGTACTTTTTGATTGTCCAAAACTACTTTGTTTTGAAGCCATTGCCACAACTGTGATCTCGATATTTCGGCAGTAGCAGCATCTTCCATTAAATGGTGTAATGCAGCAGCGCCTTGTCCGTTAAGCCAAGAGGCCATATATAAAACAGATATACTAATGTTTTTTCGAACACCTTCTTCAGTAATGGTTCCTTTTGGAGTTTCAAGCAAATCGCTTTCTGTAATGTTTAAATCCGCTCTCTTGATGTGAATTTGATTTTTTGTTGGCATGTAGTTGTCAAAAACCTTCATGGCTAACGGAACTAAATCTGGATGAGCCACCCAGGTGCCATCATGACCATTTTTCACTTCTCTTTCTTTATCAGCAATTACTTTATCAAAAGCAATTTTGTTAGCATCTTCGTTGTTTTTAATCGGAATTTGTGCTGCCATTCCGCCTATTGCATGGATGTTGCGCTTGTGGCATCTCTGAATTACCAATTGCGAATAAGCACTCATAAAAGGAGCTGCCATTGTAACCTGATCTCTATTTGGAACTATAAATGCAGGTTTTTTTCGTAATTTCTTGATGTAGGAAAAAATATAATCCCAACGTCCGCAATTCAATCCCACAATATGATCTCTTAATTCGTAGATGATTTCATCCAATTGAAAACTGGCAGTAATCGTTTCTATTAAAACGGTAGTTTTAAAAGTCCCTTTTTTTACACCTAAATACTCTTGCGTAAATTCGAAGACTTCGTTCCACCATCTTGCTTCTAAATAATGTTCCAATTTTGGAATATAAAAATAAGGAGCCGTTCCGTTTTCTATAAGTTGTTTGTGATTATGAAATGCGTAAAGTCCAAAATCGATCAAAGATCCTGAGGTTTGTTCTTGATTTATCAAAATATGCTTTTCAGATAAATGTAAACCTCTTGGTCGCACTATTAAAACTGCAGTTTTTTCGTTTAAAGTGTATTTTTTATTTTTTAGCTTGTCTTCTAAAGTGATTGTTTTATTGACTGCGTCTTTTAAGTTTTGTTGGCCATTCATCAGATTGCTCCAAGTGGGTGAAGTGCTGTCTTCAAAATCTGCCATAAAAGTTCTAGCGCCAGAATTTAAGGCGTTGATCACCATTTTTCGGTCTACGGGTCCTGTTATTTCAACTCTTCGATCCATTAAATCATTTGGAGTCTGAGCTGCTTCCCAATTTCCTTCTCTAATACTTTTCGTTTCAACAGGGAATTGAGGTAACGCACCTTTATCAAACAAGGCTTGTTGCTTTTCTCTCTCCGATAAAAGTTCAAGTCTTTTTTTATTGAATTTTTCATGAAGTAAAGACAAAAAAGTCATTGCTTCGCCAGTTAAGATCTCCGGATAGTATTCGGTAGTTTCTTTTGAGAAATTTAACAAATTTTCAGAATATACTTCTTTTAAATCCATTTTTAAACGTTTTTAATTTAACACTTATGATTTTTGTTTGAGAATATTTCATTCTTGAACATTGCAATACTACAAAAAGTTTTTTATAAAACAAGCGAACGTACGCTAAAATTGAAAAATATTTTTTTTGCGTAAGAATTTAATTTTTCTATCTTTGAAATATGAACATTGAAAAGGATTATATTAAACTGATTTTTGGGTTAAAACTAAAACAAGCGCGTACCAATAAGAATTTATCTTTGTTTGGTTTAGCCAAGATTACGGATTTGTCAAAATCGTATTTAAACGAAATTGAAAAAGGCAAAAAGTATCCTAAAACAGATAAGATTGTTCTTTTGGCTGAAAAATTAGAAGTTTCCTATGACCACATGGTTTCATTAAAATTAGATAACAATCTTGCGCCTATTGGAGAAATTTTGAAATCGGGTATTTTAAAAGAGATTCCATTAGAAGTTTTTGGTATTCAAGAAAATGATTTGATCGATATCATTGCAAATGCTCCTGCAAAAGTGAATGCGTTTATCAGTACGATTATCGAAATTGCACAGCATTATAACCTCACAAGAGAAAGCTTTTTTTTGGCAGCTTTGCGATCGTATCAAGAAGCACACAATAATTATTTTGAAGATTTAGAGCAAAAAGTATTAGATTTTTCTAAAGCTTTTCATGTAAATATCGAAACTACAATTTCTATTGATGAACTAGCAGCCATACTTACAGAAGAATATGGGTATACTATAAAAGAATTGGTTTTTTCTGAGCAAAATGAATTAGGAGATTTAAGATCAATATTTGTGCCTAAGAGTAAAACTTTATTGCTTTCGGAAGGTATCGATGAGCCTCAAAAAGCATTTATATTAGCCAAAGAAATTGCGTACAATTTTCTTGAAATTACGGAGCGATTGTACACTTTTAGCTGGATTAAATTTGATAATTTTGATCAGGTTTTAAATAATTTTTATGCCTCTTATTTTGCGGGAGCATTGCTGATACAAAGACAAAAACTGATCGATGAATTAAATTTATTTTTGGCCAAAAAGAATCCGAAGCCACAGGAAATGATTGCTTTAATGAGTAGTTTTAATGTTTCTCCAGAATCTTTTTATCAAAGATTAACGAATATTTTGCCTAAGGATTTTCAATTAAAAAATCTCTTTTTTCTAAGGATGTCTCACAAAATTGGAACCGATACATATCAAATAAAAAAAGAACTACACATTACCAATCAGCAAGAGCCTCATGCAAATGAAATGAATGAGCATTATTGCCGAAGATGGGTTTCTATTCGTACTATTGAAGAATCTTTAGCGCAGAAAAAGAGTCATTTTTTTGATGCCCAAATATCTAGTTATGATAATAGTAAGAATGAATATTTAGTTTTTTCATCTGCCACGCCGGATCCTTTTAAAGAAGATTGTATTCGAAGTATTTCTGTTGGAATTTTGATCACTCCTGCGGTTAAGAAAAAATTTAAATTCATGGAAGACGATGCTTTAGCCAAGCAAGTTGTTGGAGTTACTTGTGAAACTTGTGCAGTTAAGAATTGTTTAGAAAGAGCTTCTCCTCCCATTCAATTAGAGCAGAAAATAAGAAATGAAAATACGGATTCTATTGTGCAACAATATGTTGCAAAATATAGTTAATTTAAAATATTTTTTAAATTTCAATTAAAGACAATGCATCTCTTTTTTTGCTAATTATTAGCATAAAAATTCAACTCGTTTTTTTAACAAGGATTTTTTATAATCAATTTTTAAGTTTTTTTAATTGTGAAAATTGGTATGTTTTAATTTAAAAAAAATAGTTTTTCATTGTTCTTTTTATATTCTATAATCGATTTTGAAATTAAATAAAAAAGAGAATAATCGCGTTGCTTTGTTACTAAAAATCTGGCATTATAGATTTTTTTTATGACTTTAAAAATTTTATATGATTTTAATTATAGAATTGTTATTTTTAAGTTGTTTTTATTGCTTTTTTTTAAAATATACTTTCAAAGTTGGAAAGAATTTTCATAGCTTTTTTGTTTAACTATTTTGAAGTATTTTTTCAAAACAGCCTTGCTATTTAAGGAATTCTCGGAATTTTAGATAAAACACTTTAAATTCATTATAAATAACATTTAAAAGGTTGTAGGTACTGTCTAATTGGTTTATTTTTGTAATATTTTTTAAAACAAATTATTCTAATATTATGGCAAAATCTGCATTATTGAAGTCGTCAATAGCTAAAAAAGTAGCAATGGCGCTTTCAGGAATCTTTTTGATGTTGTTTCTAGCACAGCATTTCTTCATTAACATGACGTCGGTTTTTAGTTCGTCTACTTTTAATTCTATTTCTCATTTCATGGGAAACAATCCGTTGGTTCAATATGTTATTCAGCCAATATTAATTCTTGGAGTGATTTTTCACTTTATAATGGGTATTGTTCTAGAGCTTAAAAATAGAAGTGCAAGACCAATTGCGTATGCTAAAAACAACGGAGCGGCTAATTCTTCTTGGTCTTCAAGAAATATGATTATCACTGGATTGGTGATTTTTGCATTTTTAGGAGTTCACTTTTATGATTTTTGGTTTCCGGAAATGGTTTACAAGTATGTTGATGTTAATCCATTAAACGAGACAAGATATTTCCACGAATTAGTGGCGAAATTTGAAAGTCCGGTTCGTACTGCTTTGTACTGTGTATCTTTCCTTTTATTGTCATTACACTTGTGGCACGGTTTCAATTCTTCAATGCAATCAGTGGGTTTCAACAATAAGTATTCCCGTTCATTACATAAATTAGGATATGTTTTCGCGATAGTAGTTCCTTTCGGATTTATTTTTATTGCATTATTTCATCATTTCAATCATTAATATTCAATTATAATGGCATTAGATTCAAAAATTCCAAATGGTCCAATTGCGGACAAATGGACAAATTATAAAGATCATATTAATTTAGTTAACCCTGCTAACAAACGTAACCTAGATGTTATTATTGTTGGTACAGGATTAGCTGGAGGTTCAGCGGCTGCAACATTAGCAGAGTTAGGATATAACGTAAAAGCGTTTTGTTTTCAGGATTCACCTCGTCGTGCGCACTCAATTGCTGCACAAGGTGGTATCAACGCTGCAAAAAATTACCAAGGAGACGGAGATTCAACTTTTAGATTGTTTTACGATACTGTAAAAGGGGGAGATTACCGCGCTCGTGAAGCCAACGTACACCGTTTAGCTGAAGTTTCTACTAATATTATCGACCAATGTGTGGCTCAAGGGGTTCCATTGGCACGTGAATACGGTGGATTGTTAGACAACCGTTCTTTTGGTGGAGCGTTGGTTTCTAGAACTTTTTATGCTAGAGGTCAAACAGGTCAACAACTTTTATTAGGTGCTTATTCTGCAATGAACCGTCAAATAGGTCGTGGAAAAATAAAAATGTACAACCGTCACGAAATGCTAGATTTAGTAATCGTAAACGGAAAAGCAAGAGGTATTATTGCTCGTAACTTGATTACTGGTGAAATCGAAAGACATTCAGCACACGCTGTAGTAATTGCATCTGGTGGTTACGGAAATGTATTTTTCCTTTCTACAAATGCAATGGGATCTAATGCTACTGCAGCTTGGAAAATTCACAAAAAAGGAGCATTCTTCGCCAATCCTTGCTACACACAAATTCACCCAACTTGTATTCCAGTTTCTGGAGATCACCAATCGAAATTGACTTTAATGTCAGAATCATTGCGTAATGACGGTCGTATTTGGGTTCCTGCAAAATTAGAAGATGCGCAAGCTATTCGTGAAGGAAAAAAGAAACCAACAGATTTAACGGAAGCAGAAAGAGATTATTACTTGGAAAGAAGATATCCAGCTTTTGGAAACTTAGTGCCTCGTGATGTTGCATCTCGTGCAGCAAAAGAGCGTTGTGATGCAGGTTATGGTGTAAATAAAACTGGTGAAGCCGTTTATCTTGATTTTGCTGCGGCAATTCAACGTTACGGAAAAGAACAAGTTTTAATTCACCATTTAGATGCTAACGATAAAGAGTTAATCATTAAATTAGGAACTGAAGTAGTTTCTAACAAATATGGTAACTTGTTCCAAATGTATTATAAAATCGTTGATGAGGATCCGTATAAAACTCCAATGATGATATATCCAGCAGTTCACTACACTATGGGTGGTACTTGGGTTGATTATAATTTACAAACTACAATTCCAGGTTGTTTCTCTATTGGAGAATCTAACTTCTCTGATCACGGAGCTAACAGATTAGGAGCTTCTGCTTTGATGCAAGGTTTAGCTGATGGTTATTTTGTATTGCCTTACACAATAGGTGATTATTTATCTCCTGATATTAAAATGGGACCAATCTCTACTGATACTCCTGAATTTGCAGCAGCAGAGAAAAATGTGAAAGACCAAATCGAAAGATTCATGAACACTAACGGAACACATTCTGTTGACTATTTTCATAGAAAATTAGGAAAAATTATGTGGGATAAAGTTGGAATGGCACGTAACGAAAAAGGATTAAATGAAGCGATCGCAGAAATTGCAGCTTTACGTGAAGAATTTTACAAAGACGTAAAAATCCCTGGTGTTGCTAATGGTTTTAATCAAGAATTAGAAAAAGCGACTCGTGTTGCCGATTTCTTAGAATTAGGAGAATTGTTCGCTAAGGATGCATTACATCGTAATGAATCTTGTGGGGGTCACTTCCGTGAAGAATATCAAACTCCAGAGGGTGAAGCGCAACGTGATGATGAAAATTTCGCGTATGTAGCAGCTTGGGAATATACAGGAAAACCTAGTGATGCTGTTTTACACAAAGAGCCATTAGTGTTTGATAACGTGAAACTAGTTCAGAGAAATTATAAATAGAAATTAGTCCCAAGTCTAAAGTTCAAAGGCCTGAAATATAGCGCTTTTGAAATTCGGCTTTCTGACTTTCAAACTAATAAAAGTATGAAACTTACATTAAAAATATGGCGTCAAAAAAACGCCCAAGATAAAGGAGCAATGGTCGATTATCAAATCGACGGAATTGAGCCAGACATGTCATTCCTTGAAATGCTTGATGTTTTCAATCAAGATTTAATGAGTAAAGGTGGCGAACCAGTTGCATTTGATCATGACTGTCGCGAAGGAATTTGCGGAATGTGTTCTTTGTACATCAATGGTGAAGCACACGGACCAGATAGAGGAGTAACGACTTGTCAGTTACACATGCGTATGTTTAAGGATGGTGATACGATTACAATCGAGCCTTTCCGTGCAGCTGCATTTCCAGTAATCAAAGATTTAGTAGTCAACAGAAGTGCTTTTGATAGAATTCAGCACGCTGGTGGATTTATATCGGTAAACACTTCAGGGAATACGATCGATGCAAATGCAATTCCAATTAAAAAGGAAGATGCTGATAATGCATTTGATGCTGCTGCTTGTATAGGTTGCGGAGCTTGTGTCGCTACTTGTAAAAACTCATCTGCAATGTTATTTGTTGCTGCTAAAGTTTCTCAGTATGCACTTTTACCACAAGGTAGACTTGAAGCTACAGATCGTGTGTTAAACATGGTAGCACAAATGGATACTGAAGGTTTTGGTAACTGTACTAATACAGGAGCTTGTGAAGTAGAATGTCCAAAAGGAATTTCTTTAGAAAATATTGCTCGTATGAACAGAGAATATTTATCAGCAAGTTTGAAAGGATAATTTTCCATATATTCTTTGTCAGTTCGAGCGTAGTCGAGAACATGCAGAGAATCTACATTATAAAAAACGCATTCATTTATTTGAATGCGTTTTTTTTTAATTTATTCAGATGTTCTTAGTCTTTCCATCCCCAAGGTGCCGAAGGAGTTGGAACTGTTTTTGTTAAATCGAATTTTACTGTAAAAAGTCGGTCGGAGCCAATTCTTCTTAAATTATAAGTAAATGAAGTTTCGTCTAAAGTAATCCACCAAACATTAGCAGCTGCATTTGGAAGTAAATCACACGTTTTTTGATCTGCCGGAAAAAACTGGAGTGTTGATGAACCAGAATTAGTTGTTGTTCCGCCATATTGGGTAATTTTATCTTCGGATCCATCTTCATGACGGTGATCATGTTTGAGTTCGATTCGGTCGTTTTTATACGTGAACACCCAAGTTCTACTTTTATCATCTGCTACAAAAAATGGAATTCGAATTGTGTTTTTATCGCAATTACGAACGTGCATCACTAGTTTTTTATTACGAAAAGCATCGTTGTCAGTTCCTTCTGTTACTTGGCCTTCAAAAGATTTTCCACATTGTTGTTGTAAATTTTTCCAAAATTGTTTTGCTCCTGATTTCTCTTGGCTAAATGCAAAAATAGAGAAAAGTATTGTGCATAAAACGAGTGTCTTTTTCATGTCTTTTTTTTGCTAATATAAGGAACATAAAGTACTGTTATTATGCTTAATTTTATGAAAAAATAAAAAGATGCAAGTTGTACTAATTCAAGCTCCTTTGGTTTGGGAAAATCCAAAATTAAATCGCGATTATTTCGAAGAGAGAATTAATGCTATCTATGAAAATGTCGATCTTATTGTGCTTCCGGAAATGTTTACAACCGGATTTACAATGAATCCTAGTGCTATTTCGGAGACTATGCAAGGCGAAACGGTTTTGTGGATGCAATCTTTGGCGAAAGCCAGAAATAGCGCTATAACGGGAAGTATTATTGTCGAGGAAAAAGGTAATTTTTATAATAGAATGCTATTTGTATTTCCTTTGGGTGAAATACAGCATTATGATAAAAGACATTTGTTTACGCTTGCTGGCGAAGACAAGGTGTATACCGCTGGAACTCAAAAATTAATTGTTGAATATCTAGGTTGGAAAATATGTCCTCTGGTTTGTTATGATTTGCGTTTTCCTGTTTTTTCTAGAAATATTGAAGAGTATGATTTACTGATTTATGTAGCAAGTTGGCCAAAAGTTAGAATATCTGCTTGGGATGCTTTATTGAAAGCACGAGCAATTGAAAACGTAAGTTATGTAGTTGGAGTCAACAGAACAGGTGAAGATGCGAGTGGACATAATTATATTGGTCATTCTCAAGTGTTGGATTACTTAGGAGATTACGTAGTAGTTCCACAAGAAGAGGAAGTTGCTTTTAGTGTAAAATTGGATAAAACAAAGTTAATTGAAATGCGTAAAAAGTTTTCATTTCTAAATGACAGAGATGTTTTTGAACTTAAAAACTAAAAGTTCTACTTTTTCTTATTGTCTGTTTTCTTTTTTACTTCTGGTGAATAAGGTATACTCAAATCAAAAACTTGCTCAACATCCCAATTGGCTCTAACGTCAATTTCCTTTGAAAAATAAATTACTTCTTCAGAATAACGTTTCTCTAGATAGTTTCCTGAATCGTAAATTCTATTTTTGTTATCGTCATAAATAGCTCTCAATGTGAATTGAGTAGGCTCTAAAAGATTAAAATCTATTGTTGTGTTGCTTTCCGTATATTCTGAGGCTAAAACTTCTCCTTTAGCATTAGTTAGTTCTATGATTAAAGGGAATTGTTTGACATTCTCCAGTTTTATTTTGAGATTCCCATAATCAGAAGCGTTTTGAGTATTTACTTTATAGGATAAAGTGTCGTTCGTTTTGTCAAAAAAATCAGTTAAACCACCGGGTAAAATTGAGAATGTATATTTTTCTGATGGTTCTTTTTTAAAGTCAAAAAATATTTTTTGATTGAATTCGTCATATTCAGTTGTAAAAGCAACAGCAACAGAGTCTTTGTTAATCAATTTTATTTTTGATTTGTCAAATTTCACTATTGGCGTGGCGGTTTCTAACGTAAATCGATTTCTAAAATGCAATGTTCCGGTATAGGTAGGTGTAATGCTTAAGGTATCTTTTTTTTGATCTTTAATTTTAAATTTAAAGTCAGTTGCATATTTTTCTTTGCTAACCGATAAGGCTAAGGAATCTACTTTTAGAGGTTTAAACCATATTTGAAGAGAATCTTTTTTAGGAAATTGAGTAACAACTGTTGTTAGAATTTCGTTGTTGTTTTTCAAAATTAACTTTGGTCTGGTATTCGCTAAAATCATATTCCCTTCATAACCCATTATAAGTCTGTTTCCAGATGCTTGTGTAGGTTTAAAAGCTTTAAAAGGTAAGGCTTCTTTGAATAACTCTAATTCGTACAGGGTATCATTTGGAACTGTGATGTATTGCTTATAAAAACCAATTTTATCTGTTTTTGGATTGTATTTATTATTGTTGTTTACGTCTTTCATTGCCACAAGAAGGTATTTTCCAGACTTTAAATTTTCTAAGCGAAAGGTTTTTAGGCTATCTAATGTATTGGTTACATATCTTGGAGTTTCTTTGTAAACAACAGAATCTTTAAAAGTATCGTTAACTTCGTAAAGCATTACCGATACAAATGGTTCTATTTCTTTGTCATAGGCACTTTTGATCTTTCCGCCAAGGCTTAAGGAATCAACATAAGCGCCTGTAGAGAACACATATTTGAATTGGTTTAATGGATTCCCTTCGTTGTTATCAGCGATACTTTGTCCAAAATTAAAACTATAAGTCGTATTGGGTTGTAAGGTGTCTTTTATTTTTATAGTAATGTATTTACTTGCCGTAGTTGGAAGAATCAACGGCTCGTTTTTCATTGGAGGTGAAATAATTAGTTGTTTGTTTAAATTTTTTAATTTAATATTTTCATCAAATACTAACTTAATTTGATCTCCTTTGAAGTTGGTGTTAAAGTTTTCTGGAAAACTCATTTTTAAGACAGGAGCAATGGTATCTTTTAAGCCTCCAGTGATAGAGCCTCTTTTGGCACAGCCAATAACTATGAAAAGGAATAATAAAGAGACGTATTTTAAATTGTTTTTCAACATATCAAATCAAATTAGAATCTACAAAATAACAATTATAATTAATGTGATTCCAGTTTTTATAAAATTATTATGAAGGATTTAGTTTAGCTTCCTTTTTTAAGAGCGCTGTTTTTATGTATTTAATGTTTATTTTTACATTAATAAATAGGCGTAGTAGTAATAAGTAAATTTCTTTCGTACTGCGCTACAATCTATTCAATATATAAAAAATGAGAAAAATAGAACACATTGGTATCGCTGTTAAGGATTTAGAAGTATCGAATTTAGTTTTCGAAAAACTTTTTGGCGTTCCAGCCTATAAATTTGAAGAAGTACAAAGCGAGGGAGTAACTACATCTTTCTTTATGAATGGTCCCAATAAAATTGAGCTTTTGGCGGCTACTAGTCCAGAAAGTCCCATTGCTAAGTTTTTAGAGAAAAAAGGAGAGGGAATCCATCACATCGCTTTCGATGTTGAAGATATAGTTTCAGAAATTAATCGGTTGAAAGGAGAAGGATTTATTGTACTGAATGAAGTTCCTAAAAAAGGAGCGGATAATAAGCTGGTTGCCTTCATGCATCCTAAAAGTACAAATGGAGTGCTAATTGAATTGTGTCAAGAAATAAAATAAATCTGTTTTTAGATTTGTGAGTATTCTTCTAGCATTCAGTTAGTTTGAATTTAGAAGTTTTTAATTAGTGAATTTTATTAAAATCTAATTAAAAAAAAGTTGTAACAAATCAAAAATAGTAGTAATATTGCAAACTCTAAACCGGTCCTATAGCTCAGCTGGTTAGAGCACCTGACTCATAATCAGGTGGTCCCTGGTTCGAGCCCAGGTGGGACCACTAGTAAAATCAAGCCTTTACAGCAATGTAAGGGCTTTTTTATTTGCGCTCATTAGAGTCGAAAATGGTTGTAAACAGTATTTTTGTAATTATTGTTTTTTTTTGTTAAAAGTAAACGCTTAATTTGTAGTGAATTAATTTTAATTAAAATCTTCTTGTAAAAAGAGTATTTTGTTATTTACAAGTCATGAAAATCACTAAAAAAATCACAGGAAGTTTACTGGTATTCTTTATGGGGATTATGATTATGGTTGCTGAGACGCCGCCATCACCACCTATGAGATCACCTAGGGCTTTACCTCCGCCGCCCCCACCTCGTGGATTTCCTATTGATGATAATATTTATATATTACTTATAATCGCTTTACTCTTTGGAGTTTATATTGTATATGAAAGTAAATTTAAAACAAAAACTCCAATTTAATTTGGAGTTTTTGTTTTAAAAAAATATTATGTTTCTACTTATTACTGTATAATCGACTTACATATTTTCCGATTACATCGAATTCTAAATTTATTTTGGTGCCTACTTCGAATGATTTAAAGTTTGTGTGCTCGTGTGTGTAAGGAATTATCGCGACACTAAATTCGTTTTTCTTAGAATTTACCACTGTTAAGCTGACGCCATTTACAGTAATTGAGCCTTTCTCAATGGTAATGTTATTAAGTGTTTCGTCGTATTCAAAACTATAAAGCCAACTTCCATTAGTTTCTTCTGCTAGTATGCAGGTGCCTGTTTGGTCCACATGCCCTTGAACTATATGTCCGTCAAGTCGGTCCCCTAGTTTCATGGCTCTCTCAAGATTCACGCTGTCGCCAACTTTCCAAGAACCTAAGTTTGTTTTTTTTATTGTCTCATCAATTGCAGTTACGGTGTAGGAGTTGTTTTTTATGGCTACAACAGTAAGGCAAATTCCGTTATGAGCAACACTTTGATCAATCTGAAGTTCGCTTGTAATTGAGGAATCCATTGTGATGTGTACGTTGGTGTTCTCTTTTTTTATTTCTTGGATAGTGCCAAGCGTTTCTATAATTCCTGTAAACATTTCTTGTTTTATTTTACTAAATTTGCACTTCAAAATTAGCAATAAATAACGGTATGTCATGATGAAAAAAGCAGAAAATATAATCGTAGGAATTTCTATCGGGGATTTAAACGGTATTGGAAGCGAGGTTGTTTTAAAAACATTTGAGGATACTCGTATGTTAGAGTTGTGTACTCCGGTGATATTTGCGAATGTAAAGCTATTGTCGTTTGTTAAAAAAGGGTTTCAATCGACCTCTTTATTGCATGGAATTGACAAATTAGATCAGATCGTTGTTGGTAAAATTAATGTCCTTAATCTTTGGAGAGAAGGCGTAGACTTAAAGCTAGGAGAAAATGACCCAAAAGCAGGAGAATATGCTATAAAGTCGTTTGTAGCAGCAACCAAAGCTTTAAAAGAAGGACTTGTAGACGTTTTGGTTACAGCACCAATAAATAAATATAATGTGCAGTCGGATGAGTTTAAGTTTCCAGGACATACTGATTATTTAGATCAAGAACTAGAGGGAAATGCGCTGATGTTGATGGTTCAAGATAATCTAAGAGTTGGTTTATTAACCGATCACATTCCTTTAAACGAGGTGGCTTCGCATCTTACAGAAGAATTAATTAGAAAAAAAATTGAAACGGTTAAGTTGTCATTAATACAAGATTTTAGTATCAACAAACCAAAAATTGCCGTTTTAGGTTTAAATCCTCATTGTGGAGATGGCGGGGTTATCGGAACAGAAGACGATTTAATTATAAAGCCTGCTTTGAAAAAATTATTTGATAAAGGAACTTTGGTTTTCGGTCCTTTTGCAGCGGATGGTTTTTTTGGTAGCAATCAATATGAGAAATACGATGCTGTTATAGCGACGTATCATGATCAAGGATTGATTCCTTTTAAGACATTGTCGTTTGGTAATGGCGTAAATTACACAGCTGGTTTAAATAAAATTAGAACTTCGCCAGATCACGGTACTGCTTATGATATTGCTGGGAAAGGAATTGCAGACTATAACTCCTTTAAAGAAGCGGTATATCTGGCATTGGATATTTATAATTCCAGAAATCAGTATGCCGAAATCAGTCAAAAACCACTAAAAACAAAAGAAAAGTAGTTGTGAACAAAAAAAAGTGAATAAGATTATTAGATTTGCAATAATTTTATATCTTTGCACTCCCGAAGTTTAGGGTCAAAATGTTGTGGAAATGAAGAATACTAAAGAATATTTAATTCCTTTTATAGGATTAAAGCCAGGAAAACATCATTTTGAGTATCAAATAAATAATGCGTTCTTTGAAATCTTTGATTATAGTGAATATCAAAATTCAGATATCAAAGTAAACGTAGTTTTAGAGAAAAAAAGTACGCTGTTAGAATTGGCTTTTGAGCATAAAGGAGTTGTAAATGTACCTTGCGATCTAACAAGTGAAGATTTTGATTTGCCGATAAAAGGCAAGATGAAGTTAATTGTTCGTTTTGGCGAAGAATTTAACAATGAAAATGAAGAATTATTGATTTTGCCTCATGGAGAATTTGAGATAGACGTTGCGCAATATATTTATGAAATGATTGTATTGTCGGTGCCTTTAAGAAGAGTTCATCCTGGCGTTAAAGACGGAACTTTGAAAACCGAAGCCTTGACGAAACTCAATGAGTTGGCCGTAAAAGAAGTAAGCATAGAAGAAGAGAATAAAGAAGAAGAAAATATAGACCCACGTTGGGACAAATTAAAGCAACTATTAACGGATAAATAATATAGTAAAATGGCACATCCTAAGAGAAAAATCTCCAAAACAAGAAGAGATAAGAGAAGAACACATTACAAAGCTACTGTAGCTCAAATCGCTACATGTCCTATCACTGGAGAGGCGCATTTGTATCACAGAGCTTACTGGCATGAAGGTAAAATGTACTACAGAGGGCAAGTTGTTATAGATAAATCTGTAGCTGTTGCTTAATACATTTTGCAAATAATATTCGAACTCTCACATCGTGAGAGTTTTTTTGTTCTTTATGATTTTTGTTAAATATGAAGTTTCAATTCATAGAAAACGGAATTTTTTTTGTAATTTTCAAGTCTTTTAAAAATTTTCAAATGGTAGCATTTGACTAGAAATAAATTGCACACAATGAATAAAATCACAGCCGCAATTACCGCTGTTGGAGCCTATGTTCCTGACTTTGTACTTACTAACAAAGCGCTCGAAGTAATGGTG
The DNA here is from genome assembly GCF_017948675.1 of Flavobacterium flabelliforme. GTDB lineage: Bacteria > Bacteroidota > Bacteroidia > Flavobacteriales > Flavobacteriaceae > Flavobacterium > Flavobacterium pygoscelis. Next base: position 854,432 of record NZ_JAGFBU010000001.1, on the reverse strand, counting down.
GATACCAATGACGAATGGATTACCTCTCGTACAGGAATAAAAGAAAGAAGAATTCTTAAGGATGATAGTAAAGGAACTTCATTTTTAGCTATAAAAGCAGCTCAAGATTTATTAGCCAAAGCTAATATTGATCCGCTTGAAATAGACTTGCTAATAATGGCAACTGCAACACCAGATATGCCCGTTGCTGCAACAGGAGTTTATGTCGCTACTGAAATCGGAGCTACAAACGCTTTTGCTTACGATTTACAAGCAGCTTGTTCTAGTTTCTTATTCGGTATGTCAACAGCTGCTGCGTATATAGAGTCTGGAAGATATAAAAAAGTACTTTTAATTGGTGCGGATAAAATGTCATCTATTGTAGATTATACCGATCGATCAACTTGTATCATTTTTGGTGATGGAGCAGGAGCAGTATTGTTTGAGCCCAATTACGAAGGATTAGGACTGCAAGATGAATACCTTCGAAGTGATGGAATAGGTAGAGATTTTTTGAAAATTGACGCAGGTGGTTCGCTTAATCCAACCTCTTTAGAAACAATAAAAGAGAACAGACACAACATTATTCAAGACGGTAAAACTGTTTTTAAATATGCTGTAACAAACATGGCAGATTCTAGTGAATTGATTCTGAAAAGAAATAATTTAACTAATGAAAATGTTGACTGGTTAATTCCTCATCAAGCTAATAAACGTATTATCGATGCTACAGCAAACCGAATGAATCTAGAAGATTCAAAGGTGCTAATGAATATTGAGAAATACGGAAATACAACCTCAGCTACATTACCATTAGTACTGAGCGATTTCGAACATGTATTTAAAAAAGGAGATACATTAATTTTTGCTGCCTTTGGTGGTGGTTTCACTTGGGGTTCTATTTATCTAAAATGGGCTTACGATAAAAAATAAATTTAAACTAAAAACAAATAATCATGGATTTAAAAGAAATTCAAAATCTAATTAAGTTTGTAGCAAATTCAGGAGTTGCAGAGGTTAAGTTAGAGATGGATGATGTAAAAATCACTATTAGAACAACCTTAGAAGGTAATGTAACAGAGACTACTTATGTACAGCAAATGGCAGCTCAAGCAACACTTCAGCAAGCAGTAGCGCCTCAAGCAGTTGCTCCAGTAGCAGCAGCAGAAGCGCCAGTAGCAGAAAACTCTCATTACATAACTATAAAATCTCCAATTATTGGAACTTTTTATAGAAAACCATCTCCAGATAAACCAATGTTTGTTGAAGTAGGTAAAACAATCGCTCAAGGAGATGTTCTTTGTGTTATTGAAGCAATGAAATTATTCAACGAAATTGAATCTGAAATTTCTGGTAAAATTGTTAAAATTTTAGTAGATGATATGTCACCAGTTGAATTTGACCAACCTTTATTCTTAGTAGATCCATCATAACATTTTTAGATTCCAAATTTCCAAATCCCAATGTTGGAGGTTTGGAATTTATTATTTGAATTTTAAATTAAAAAAAGATGTTTAAAAAAATATTAATTGCAAATAGAGGCGAGATTGCATTGCGTATCATTAGAACTTGCAAGGAAATGGGTATTAAAACAGTAGCTGTTTATTCTACTGCTGATGCTGAAAGTTTACATGTAAAGTTTGCTGACGAAGCAGTTTGTATTGGCCCACCTCCAAGTAATTTATCTTACTTGAAGATGTCAAATATAATTGCGGCTGCTGAAATTACAAATGCTGATGCAATACATCCAGGATACGGTTTTCTATCTGAAAATGCAAAGTTTTCTAAAATTTGTCAAGAACACGGCATCAAATTTATTGGAGCTTCTCCAGAAATGATTGATAGAATGGGAGATAAGGCTTCTGCTAAATCTACTATGATTGAGGCAGGTGTACCTTGTGTTCCTGGTTCGGTTGGGATTTTAGAATCGTACGAGGAAGCTTTAAAATTATCTAAAGAGTTTGGTTTTCCAGTAATGCTAAAAGCTACGGCTGGAGGTGGTGGAAAAGGGATGCGTGCCGTTTGGAAGGAAGAAGAGTTATTAAAAGCTTGGGAAAGTGCTCGTCAAGAGTCTGCTGCAGCTTTTGGTAATGATGGTATGTATTTAGAAAAATTAATTGAAGAGCCTAGACATATAGAAATTCAAGTTGTAGGTGATTCTTACGGTAAAGCCTGTCACCTTTCTGAAAGAGATTGTTCTGTTCAGAGACGTCATCAAAAATTGACTGAGGAAACTCCTTCACCATTTATGACGGATGAATTACGTCAAAAAATGGGTGCAGCGGCTGTAAAAGCAGCAGAATTTATTAAATATGAAGGAGCTGGTACTGTAGAATTTTTGGTAGATAAACACCGTAACTTCTATTTCATGGAGATGAATACGCGTATTCAAGTGGAGCATCCAATTACAGAACAAGTTATAGATTATGACTTGATCCGTGAGCAAATTATGGTTGCGGCTGGAGTTCCAATTACTGGTAAGAATTATTTACCTAAATTACATGCAATCGAATGCAGAATAAATGCTGAAGATCCATATAATGATTTCCGTCCCTCTCCAGGAAAAATTACTACACTGCATATGCCAGGAGGTCACGGAGTGCGTTTAGATACTCATGTGTATTCAGGATATACTATTCCGCCAAATTATGATTCTATGATTGCCAAGTTGATTACAACAGCGCAAACTCGTGAAGAAGCGATTAGTAAAATGAGAAGAGCATTAGATGAATTCGTAATAGAAGGTATAAAAACTACTATTCCTTTTCATAGACAGTTAATGGATGATCCTCGCTATATCGCAGGTGATTACACAACTGCATTTATGGATACTTTTAAAATGAACGATCCAGAATAAAAAATATATTTTATTTATAAAGACCTTACAGCAATGTAAGGTCTTTTTTTTTGATTTTTTTTAGATAAATGGTTTTGATTTGTGTAAAATTTACCCAAGTTCCTAATCCTTTTACCCAATTTATACATCTTAGTTATAAACTAGGAATTATTAAAATGCTGTATTATAGGTTTTTATGGTGTTGTTGCTTAGCTATTTATATTTGGTATGATTATTCTATTAACCTAAACAATATAACTAGTAAATAATTTAAAACATATATCATGAAAAAATTAATCTTATCAGCAGCAATCGTTTTAGGAAGTTTATCAACTTATGCAGGGAATGTTCAAAACGAGATAGAAATTGTAAAAACAGTAACGATCCAAGAAGAATATAAAGAAGTAAAATTAGAAGAGGTTCCGGTAGCGATCAAAGAAGCATTAAAAGTTGCTTTTCCTGATGCTATTTTAAATAAAGCATTCATTAATGAAAAAAAGGAATACAAATTAGACGTTACAGTTGGTGAAAAAACAGGAAATCTTTTTGCTGATGAAACTGGAAAATGGATTCAAAAATAAACATAGAAATTAATAATTAAAATATATATCATGAAAAAATTAATCTTATCAGCAGCAATCGTTTTAGGAAGTTTATCTACATATGCAGGAACTATTCAAAACAATACAGAAATTGTAAAAACAGTAATGATTCAGGAAGAATATAAGGAAGTTAAATTAGAAGAGGTTCCAGTAGCGATCAAAGAAGCATTAAAGGTTGCTTTTCCTGATGCCATTTTAAATAAAGCATTTATTAATGAAAAAAAGGAATACAAATTAGACGTTACAGTTGGTGAAAAAACAGGAAACCTTTTCGCTGATGAAACTGGAAAATGGATTCAAAAATAAACACACAAAATAATAATTTAAAGATAAATACTATGAAAAAGTTAATCTTATCAGCAGCAATTATTTTAGGAAGTTTGTCAGCTCATGCAATAAATGTTCCTTTAAATGACACTAAAAATCAATCTTCATTAGTTCAAGAAAGATATATTGAAGTAGAAAAAGTTCCAGAAGCAGTGCAAAAAGCATTAGAAGTTGCCCATCCAGGTGCAGTTCTTGGAAAAGCTTATATCAATGAAAAACAAGAATACAAACTAGAAATCACAGTTAAAGACCAGAAAGCTACTGTTTACGCAGATGCTAATGGGAACTGGATAAATAAGTAATTGGAGATTTATTTATTGCAAAGAGAGACTATTTTTATAGTCTCTCTTTTTTTTGCAAAAAATTAGCACAATACAATTTAAATAACTTTATTTTAGCATCAAAAGTGAAACCTAATGGCTAGAATTTTATTGATTGAGGATGATGTGCCTTTTTGCAAATTATTAGAAAAGTTTCTGATAAAAAAATCTTTTGAGGTAGTCACGGCTTTTTCAGGATCAGAAGCGAAAATTAAAATAAAAGATACTGATTTTGATCTTATTATGACAGATTTGAGGCTTCCTGATTATGATGGAATTCAACTTATGGCTGAGATTAAAACTATTAATCCCAATGTTCCTATTTTACTTATGACTGGCTATTCAGATGTGAGCACGGCAGTCAAAGCGATCAAAAATGGTGCAACAGATTATATTTCTAAACCATTTAATCCCGAAGAAGTACTTTTGGTTATTACAAATGCGCTTGCTCAGGAAGCAATTGTTATTGAAGATCCAACTATAGTTTCAAAAACCGTTAAAAAAACAACTTTACAAAAGGGAAGTAGTTTTATACAAGGAATATCCGCTGCATCATTAAAGCTAGCTGAATATATTAAACTAGTTAGCCCAACAAATATGTCGGTGCTTGTTATTGGTGAAAGCGGAACCGGTAAAGAGGTAATTGCAAAAAGTATTCATGAAAATAGTGCTAGAAAAAACAGCAATTTTATAGCAGTCGATTGTGGTTCGATTCCTAAAGAATTGGCAGCAAGTGAGTTTTTTGGTCATGTAAAAGGATCATTTACTGGGGCTATTCAAGATAAAATTGGTTTTTTTGAAGCGGCAAATGGCGGGACTATTTTTTTAGATGAGATTGGTAATTTATCTTATGAAAATCAAATTCAGCTTTTGAGAGCTTTACAAGAACGCAAAATAAAACCGGTTGGTAGCAATAAAGAAATAGCTGTAGACATTAGAATTATTACTGCTACAAATGAAGATTTAAGAGAAGCAGTCAAGAATGGTGATTTTAGAGAAGATTTGTATCATAGAATAAATGAATTTTCGATTCATTCTCCTTCTCTTCTAGAACGAAGTGAGGATTTAATGTTGTTTTCCGATTTTTTCCTTGAAAAATCTAATCAGGAATTAAACAAAAATGTAATTGGTTTTTCTGAAGAAGTCATGTCAATTTTTCAAAATTACAGATGGCCTGGAAATTTAAGAGAACTTCAAAACTGTATCAAGAGAGCAACCTTACTTTCTCCGGGTGATTTTATCGAAAAAGAGGCACTTCCTGTTGAATTTTTTCAGCAAGAGAAAATTGAAACAACTGATTTTTCTTTATCAGAAAACGAAAGAGAAGCGATAGTAGAAGCCTTAAGTCGAACCAATCACAATAAAACTGAAGCTGCTAAGCTGTTGAAAATTAATAGAAAAACATTGTATAATAAATTAAAGCTCTACGGAATTAATTAGTTTTATCTTTTTGTATTAGTTTAAAAAGAATTTCAATTTTACTTTTTAAAGTGCTAATTTTACTTTTTAATTCAGCTAGGTTTTCGTCTTTTAATTCTAATTCATCTAAAATTGCACTAATCTCAAAAGCTTTAATTTGCTTAAACATTGGATTCATTTTGTGCGCTATATTTTTAATTTCTTGAAAATTAACAGCCAGTATTGCTTCCTCTAATGACAATAAATTTTCCTTAGCGTCAATCATAAAAGATTGTAAAATTTCTTCTAAAGCATTTTTATCATCCGATAGAAATGCTTTTAATGCCTTTAATGAATACCCTTTATTGTGGTTTTTAGAGGAGTTTGTAGTGGCAAATTCTTTCGGAATAACCGTATTATTTAGGATTGCTTTTATAGTAGTAAGTATGGTTTTTGGGGTGTACGGTTTGCGAATAACAGTCGTGAATCCTGCTTGTTTATAATAATCTAAATCTAAATCGCCTCTTCCTGTAACTGCAAAAACGGGTTGGTTTTTATATTCTGGGTAAGACTTAATCTGTAGTTCTTTTAAAAATGAAAAACCATCCATCACTGGCATTTGAATATCTGTAATTATAAAATCGAATGCATTTTTTTCTATCCACAAAAGTGCCTCTGTGGCTTTATCGAAAGGGAATATTATAAAATCATTCTGTCTCAAAACTTCTGTGGTTAATTGCAACAAGCTTTGATCATCATCAATAATAACGGCTCTATATTGTGTTTTATCAATAGAGGAAAGGTTTTCTTCTATAGCGGTATTGTCAAACACTAAAGGAAGTTGGATTGTAAAAGTACTTCCTTTGCCTATTTCGCTTTCTAAACTTAAAGCTCCACCTAATATAGCAGCCATTTTTTTAGAAATAGTAAGTCCTAATCCTGTTCCGCCATATTTTTTTTCTATTTTTTCATCCGCTTGAGTAAACTCTTCAAAAACTAATTGTTGACTCTTTTCATCTATTCCAATTCCAGAATCTTTAATTGATAGGGTTAATGTTTGAGTCTCTAAATTTACTTTTCCATCAATTTTAATGAATCCTTTTTCAGTAAATTTAAACGCATTTCCGATAATGTTGGATAGTATTTGTCTTAGTCGAAACGGATCTCCAATAATTTTTTGCTGTAATTTTTCGTCAATCGTGATACTTAAATCAATGGGTTTTTGTGAATAAACAGCTTGAATACTGCTCGCTACCTCATTTATTACATCTGCTAAAGAAAAAGGAACGGTGTCAATAGTAATTTTGCCTGCTTCAATTTGTGTAAAATCTAATAAGTCTTGAACCAATTTTGAGATATAACTAGAAGATCCTTTTATGTTCTTAGTAAAATGCTGTTGTTTGGTGTTTAATTCGGAATTTCCTAGCAATTCTGTATAGCCTATAATCGTACTTAAAGGTGTTTTTAAATCATGACTTACCGTCGATATAAGTTGCTCTCTACTAGTCAGTAGTTTTTTAGCTTTTAGATTAGCCATTTCTAATTGCGTTTTATAAGACTGCGTTTTAGAAAAATCGCTTATGATTAAAATTAGGAAGAATAAGGTCAATAATAAACCAATTGCGGCAGCAGTAGTCACTATTTGATTGGTTTTTTTTAATGATTTTTCACGTGCTAAGTAACTTGAAGTAGTGTTTAAGATAATTTCTCGTTCTATTATACCAAATACTTTTCGCAGTTGATCCGAGATGAGAATTTCGTTCTGGATCAGTTTAGTTTCTTCTGAGTTTAAGCGTTTTTTCTTGTTGGCAGTTTCTTTTTTCACTTCATTCAGCAACATTTTCGACACGCTTACAATAGAGTCTGACTCTTTTTTTGTTAGCGTATTGGTACTGTCATCAGGGATGTTTTGATTCAGATAATCAACGTATTTTTTGAGAACGTTACGCTCGTAATTTGCCATAGATGCAGGAGATTTTACAAAATCTTCCATTTGTAATTTTCGCATCGAGGACTGAATTTTGGTTAAATCAGTTATGGCATTGCTTACTGCATTTTCATCTTCACTTTTGCTCTTTATCGTTTTTAACTCTTGTATGTTTTTTATTTTTCTGGTTAATAATAATTGTACACTGTCTAATAGTGTTTTCTGGTATTCCGTAGAGACGATCGTCTTTAGAGAATCAATATCTGTTTGGAGAGTCTTAGTTTTTAAGACATATTTATCAAAATCCTTATTTGATTCTGATTGAATGGCAATTCGGGCTAAGCTTTCCGTTTTGTATAAGTCAGACAAGATGGTGCTGACTTTTAACAGAGAACTATTTTTGTTGCCAAATCTTTTTTCATTTTTAGAAAAATTTTGGTTTTCCGTGTACAGAAACCAACCTACACTTCCAAAAAGAAGTACCAACAGAAGGTAGCTAATAAAAACTTTTAGCGGAATGTAACTTTTTTTGTTCTCCATTTTTCAAAGATAAAAATTTGAATAAGCATTCAAGTTAAGATATTCAAAATATTTAAGGCAATAAAAAACCCCACTAAAAAGTGAGGTTTTATTTATTTAAAAAAAAATGCTATTACAAAGTTTCTTTTAGCCATTTGTAAAACTCTTTTTGCCAAACTTGAGCATTTTGTGGTTTTAAAACCCAGTGATTCTCCTCAGGGAAATACAAAAATCTACTTTTTATTCCGCGCAATTGTGCTGCTTGAAAAGCCTCTTGAGATTGTCCAATTGCTACTCGGAAATCTTTTCCTCCTTGTATGATTAAGATTGGAGTGTTCCACTTATCTACATGATTAATCGGGTTGAATTCGTTGTAAGCTTTTTGAGCAATAGCATTGTCTTTTTCCCAATACGCTCCGCCAAAATCCCAATTATTAAAGAATACTTCTTCGGTAGTTCCAAACATACTTTGTGTGTTGAAAACCCCATCATGAGCAATAAATGTTTTAAAACGATTGTTGTGAATTCCAGCTAAATAAAAAGCAGAATAACCACCATAACTAGCACCAACACATCCAAGACGATTGGCATCTACATATTTTTCTTTGGCAACATCATCAATCGCGGCTAGATAGTCCTGCATAACTTGTCCGCCCCAGTCTTTACTAATTTGCTCATTCCACTCGACACCATGACCTTGCATTCCGCGACGATTTGGCGCCACAACTATATATCCGTTTGCGGCCATCAACTGAAAATTCCAGCGGAAAGAATAGCTTTGTGTTAAGGGAGACTGCGGTCCACCTTGACAATATAAAAGTGTAGGATATTTTTTGGTAGCATCAAAATTAGGAGGAAGGATAACCCAAACTAACATTTTTTTACCATCAGTTGTAGTCACATATCTCCTTTCGGTTTTGCTTAACGCCAAAGAATTGTAAGTACTCGTGTTGACATTAGATAATTGTTTCCAGTTTTTTTTCTTTAAATCATAAGAAAAAATTTCTGCAGCATGATTCATATCTGTTCTAGTTACAACCACGTTATCACCAGAAAAACCAACTATTGCATTCACATCAAAATCACCATTAGTAATTTGGCGAACTGTGATTGCAATTTTCGTTACACTAGGAAAGTTAACCTCAAATAATTGTTTTGTTCCATCGATTGGCGCTACAAAATAGATTTTGCTTCCGTCTTTACTCCACATAAAACTATCTACTGTACCGTCCCAATTGGCAGTTAGATTCATTTTCATGCCTTTAAAACTAACAATTAAATCATTTTTGTCCGCTTCATAACCATCTCTTTTCATTTGCAACCAAGTCAAATTTCCAGTAGGTGAGAATTGTGGCGCCATATCATAACCTAGATTTCCCTCGGTTCTGTTTGTCGTTTTTCCAGTTTCTAGGTTGTACTCATATATGTCGGTATTGGTAGAAGTTGCATACTGCGTTCCCGCTTTTTTCTTTGAAACATAAAGAATGTTTTTGCTGTCTGGAGACCAAATGTAGTCTTCGTCGCCACCAAATGGTTTTTGTGGACTATTGAAATTTTCCCCTTTTAGAAGATCAATGCCAATTGCACCTTCCTTATTCTCTTTGTAAAAAACATGATTAAATGTTCCATCGTTCCAAGTATCCCAATGACGATAATCTAATCCGTCATAGATTTGAGCATCTGATTTTTGTAAATCGGGATAAAAATCTTTTCCGTGAACTTTGTCTATTTTTACTTCTTCGTTATAAACAATATATTTTCCGTCTGGAGAAATGTTTTTATCTTTTAGAAGTGTTTTTGTTTCCTTTACTTCAGTTGGAGTTCCTCCGTTTATTGGTAAAGTGTACATTTTAGTTTCTGATTTGTTTTCAGCAACAGAGGGGAAAGTGACTTGATAAACAATGTTTTTACCATCGTTTGAAAGTCCTAAAGGATTTACCCTTCCTAGTTTCCAAAGTAATTCCGGCGTCATTACGTTTTGCGCCACTGCGTTTAAGCTCATCATTATTAAGGGAATTAATAGTAATTTTTTCATTTTATTAGTTGTTTTATTTCGAACCATAAAAATAGCCAATTTATTTTGATCTTTCTCGCTTTATACGAATGCTTTTTAGCCCCGATAGTAGTGTAAATCCTTTGTTTTTTGTTTGAAAAAAAAACAAAGATTGCAACGGATAGCGGGATTAGCTCCTGAAAATTATTATTTTTATAAAAATATTTAGGCATGGATTTGAGTTATTGGGAGTTGAAAAACTGGTTTACAAACGTTGATTATACAGTTGTTGGCAGTGGAATTGTGGGCTTACATGCTGCGTTGCGCTTGCGCGAAAGATTTCCAGAGAGTAAAATATTAGTTTTAGAAAAAGGAGTTTTGCCACAAGGAGCGAGTACCAAAAATGCTGGTTTTGCCTGTTTTGGTAGTATTTCTGAAATTATTGATGATTTAGAGACGCATTCGGAGCAAGAGGTAATTGATCTTATTAAAAAACGTTGGGAAGGTCTGCAATTGTTACGAAAAAGACTCGGCGACACTGCTTTGGATTTTAAATCCTATGGAGGCTATGAGCTTTTTTTAAAGGAAGAGGAGTCTACATATGCAGAATGTATTGAAAAGCTCCCTTTTATTAATGGTGTTTTAAAACCGCTTTTTAAGGCAGCTGTTTTTGCTAAAGAAGAGAATCGTTTTGGATTTGCGGGTATTCAGCAACATTTAGTTTTTAATCCTTATGAAGCACAGATTGATACTGGTAATATGATGCAGGCCTTATTGAAAAATGCAGTTTCAGCAAATATTTTGATTTTAAATCAACAAACAGTAACGGGGTATTTAGATAAAGGAAATGAGGTAGAGGTTGCTTTGGGAGACTTTTCTTTTAGAACCCAGAAATTATTGTTTGCTACAAATGGTTTTGCTAATGCGCTAACCAATGCCGCAGTAATTCCTGCTAGAGCGCAAGTTTTAATAACGGAACCTATTGCCGATTTAGTTATAAAAGGTACTTTTCATTTGGATAAAGGATATTATTATTTTAGAAATATTGGTAATCGTATTTTACTTGGTGGCGGAAGAAACTTAGATTTTGAGGCAGAAAACACTACAGTATTTGGACATACAGAAATTGTGCAAAAAAAATTGGAACAGTTATTAAAAGAAGTAATTTTGCCGAACCAAAAATTTAAAATCGCCCATCGCTGGAGTGGTATAATGGGTATTGGTGCACGCAAGAATCCTATTGTTTCTCAATTATCAGATAACGTATATTGCGGAGTACGATTAGGAGGAATGGGAGTGGCAATAGGAAGTTTAGTAGGAACAGAATTAGCAGATTTAATATAATGGCAACAAAAACAACGTCTAAAAAAACAAAACAACCCGTCAAAAAAAAGGAAGATACTTCGTTTACGAGTAAAATTTCTCGTTTTTTATTTAAAGCACTTTTATGGTTTTTTGGTATTTCCCTGTTTTTCGTGGTACTTTATAAGTTTGTTCCCGTTCCGTTTACACCATTAATGGTTATTCGCGCAATAGAAAATAAAACGGCAGGAAATGAAGTTTACTTTAGTCATGATTGGGAACCACTTAAGAATATCTCAGATAATCTTCAAAAAGCGGTTATCGCTAGTGAAGACGGAACTTTTTTGAAGCATAATGGTTTTGATTTTGGTGCCATGCATAAAGCTTATAAAAGTAACGAAAGAGGTCGCAGAATAAAAGGAGGAAGTACCATATCGCAACAAACCGCTAAAAATGTTTTTTTATGGCAAGGACGTAGTTATCTCCGTAAAGGGTTAGAAGCTTATTTTACGGTTTTAATAGAAATTATTTGGGGTAAAGAACGCATTATGGAGGTATATTTAAATAGTATCGAAATGGGCGATGGTGTTTACGGAGCTCAAGCTGCTGCAGAACATTGGTATCGAAAAGATGCCGCTAATCTAACTCCAATTCAAGCGGCTGGAATCGCTGCGATTTTGCCAAATCCTAGAAAGTTTAAGGCTACAAGTTCCTCTTCTTATATTAATAATAGAAAAACTAAGATTGTTCGTATCATGAGACAAGTTGGAACAGTTAAATATTAGTATCTAGAAAAGAATCAATGAAAAAATTTTAGTAAGAATAAAATAAAGTATTGTTGTGCAATTATAGTATTCTATTTTTTTCTAGTGCCTCTTTTAAACAAATAAAACCCCATTATTGGGGTTTTATTTGTTTAATCTATTTGTGTTTTGGTTATAATTCTATTAGTAATCAGTATTGTTTTTTAAATAATTTAAGCTACTAATTTTTCTTTAGTAATTCTATCTACAATTAGCGCAATTGCTCCATCTCCTGTAACATTACAGGCGGTACCAAAACTATCCATTGCAATATATAGTGCGATCATTAAACCAATCATCTCTTCGCTGAAACCCAACATAGATTGTAATATTCCAACAGCAGCCATAATTGCTCCTCCAGGAACTCCAGGCGCAGCAACCATAGCGATTCCTAGCATAAATATAAAACCGGTAAAGAGAGCGAAGTCAAACGGCATTCCCTGCAAAATCATTAGTGCTATCGCACAAGCTGTGATTTTCATTGTACTTCCAGACAAATGTATGGTTGCACATAAAGGAATGACAAACCCTGCTATTTTTTCAGAAACTCCATTTTTTATTGTTTGCTCTAATGTAACAGGAATAGTAGCTGCAGAGGATTGTGTTCCTAATGCTGTAAAATACGCAGGCAACATTGTTAATAATAATTTGAAAGGATTCTTTTTTGTTACTATCCCAGCAATGGTGAATTGTAGCAGTAATAAGATAATGTGTAATGCAAAAATAACACCGATGATATTGAGAAAAACAGAGAGAATTGAGAATACTTTTCCGCTAAAGGACATGCTTGCAAATATGCCTAATATAAATAACGGTAATAAAGGAACAATTACATTTTCTATTAGCTGCATGATGATTTTTTCGAAATCCTTTACGACTAATTTTAAGCTTGACTTCTCTTGATAGGAAAGTCCTAATCCGATTACAAAGGCAAAAACTAAAGCCGTCATCACATCTAAAGCAGGTGGAATTGAAATTGTAAAGTAAGGAGTTAATTCTAATGTTGAATTTCCGATTACAGCAACATTATTAACATGAGATTCTAAAAGTTGTGGAAAAAAATCAGATACAACAAAATAAGTCATAAAACCTGAAAATAAAGTTGAGCCATAAGCAATAGCAGCAGTAAGTAAAAGCAGTTTGCCAGCACCTTTTCCTAAATCTGAGATGGAAGGCATTATCAATCCCATTATAATTAATGGAATAGCAAAATTTAAAAACTGTCCAAAAAAGGCATTAAAAGTGGTGAAAATTCTATTTACAGATTCCGGAAGATAGAGACCAAAAACTATTCCCAGCACAATGGCAATAAAAACTTTAAACAATAGATTAGAGAATAAATTTTTCATACTATAGATAGATTTGTAAAACTATAAAAGTCTTATGCGGTTTATTTTTTAAGTTTGCGAATATACTGCCAATGTTGCGAATTTGCCACTTAAGTATCCATTTTCTTCAAGGAGTACTATTATAAATGCGCACTTAAAGCTGATTTTTAAATTTTTAATATTTAGAATAAATCAATTATTTCTGTTAAAAGCTAATTTATTGTTTGTTACTTTAATAGTTATAATTAATTTATGCATAGAAAATTATTTAGTATTAATATACTCTAGCTTTTAAAATATTTTTTAGTTTTAATCTAATATTATACTATATTTGTGGGAAATTGGGGGATTAGCTCATTTGGCTAGAGTGCTTGCCTGGCAGGCAAGAGGTGATCGGTTCGAATCCGATATTCTCCACCACCAAGAGAATGAAAGGCTTTGCAGTTTTGCAGAGCCTTTTTTATTTTGTGTTTTAGAAGCCTTTTTTTGTACTGTTTTTAATTCTTTCCAAATACACATATTCCTCTTGATAATTGTATTTTTACATTCAAAAAAAAATTGATATGTCGTCACAAAGTCCTATTGGTTCTCTTAATACAACCATCGAAAATAAAATAGCAACCATCACATTTGGTCATCCTTCAAGTAATTCTTTTCCAAGAGAATTGCTAGATAGACTTACGTCTGAATTTAATAATTTAAGTAATAATTCTTTAGTTTCAGTTATAGTTTTACAAAGTGAGGGTAAAGGTGCTTTTTGTGCAGGAGCTTCTTTTGACGAACTTTTAGCAGTTTCTAATGAAGTAGAAGGAACTCAGTTTTTTTCTGGATTTGCTCATTTAATCAATGCTATGCGATCGTGTTCTAAACTTATAATTGGGCGCATCCATGGTAAAGCAGTTGGTGGAGGTGTTGGTATAGCTTGCGCTTGCGACTATACTTTGGCTACAAATAATGCTTCTATAAAACTTTCTGAGTTGGCAATAGGAATTGGTCCATTTGTTATAGAACCTGCTGTTTCTAGAAAAATAGGTAAAAATGCCATGTCCGAAATGACTTTGGCAGCACAAGACTGGAAATCGGCTCAATGGGCTTTTAGCAAAGGATTGTATGCAGGGATTTTTGAAAATGATTTGGAGCTTGATGCTGCAGTTGTTGATTTTAGTTCAAAATTATCAAGCTATAATCCTGATGCATTACTAGAAATGAAAAAAGTTTTGTGGGAAGGAACTCAACATTGGTCAACACTTCTTATAGAACGTGCTGCAATTTCGGGTAGATTAGTTCTTTCTGATTTTACTATAAAAGCTTTACTACAATTCAAAAAATAACTCATGATCACAATTCTAACACTTGTTCAAAAAGTAAACATAGAAGAAAAGTTAAAAAATGCCACAGACAACGGCTATCAAATAGGGGTTGTTATAGGTTCTCTTATTCCTTTTGTGGTTTTAGTTTTGTTAGCCTATTGGATGTATACGAGTGCAAAAAAAAGAGACAAAGAACTTTAATTATTCACTAAATTTGCATTAAAATAAAAGTCTGATGAGCAATATAAGAATTACCAAACAATTTAGTTTTGAGACCGGACATGCCTTATATGGTTATGACGGGAAATGTAAAAATGTTCACGGGCATAGTTATAAGCTATCTGTTACTGTAATAGGATCTCCAATTACCGATCGTTCTAATGTTAAATTTGGAATGGTCATTGACTTTACCGATTTAAAAAAAATTGTGAAAGAAGAAATTGTAGATCAATTTGATCACGCAACTGTTTTTAACGGAACAACGCCACATGTAGAATTAGCTAACGAATTAATTACTCGTGGTCATCATGTTATTTTGGTCGATTACCAACCAACTAGCGAGAATATGGTCGTTGATTTTTCAAAAAGAATCATCAATAGATTGCCAGAAGGAATCGCTCTTTTTTCCTTAAAATTGCAAGAAACAGATTCTTCTTTTGCTGAATGGTATGCTTCTGATAATGTGAAATCTACACTATAAATTCATGCAATTACCTCCAAATAAAAAAATATATTTTGCTTCAGATCAACACTTTGGTGCGCCAACTCCAGAATTGAGTTTTCCTCGAGAACAAAAATTTGTAGCTTGGCTTGACGAAGTAAAACGAGACGCAGAAGCTATTTTTATTTTGGGAGATTTGTTCGATTTTTGGTTTGAATATAAAACGGTTGTTCCCAAGGGATTTATTCGTGTTTTGGGAAAACTAGCCGAAATTAGAGACAGTGGAATTCCTATATACTTCTTCGTTGGGAATCATGATTTATGGATGGAAGATTATTTTCAGAAAGAATTGAATATCCCTGTTTTTCATGACAATCAAGAATATACGTTTGGAAATAAAACATTCCTAATCGGTCATGGTGACGGAAAAGGTCCAGGAGATTTAGGATATAAACGCATGAAAAAGGTATTTACAAATCCTTTTTTTAAATGGCTTTTTCGTTGGGTTCATCCCGATATAGGTGTTCGTTTAGCGCAATATCTATCGGTCAAAAATAAGTTAATTTCTGGCGATGAAGACGTAACTTTTCTTGGTGAAGAGAACGAATGGCTTATTTTGTATTCAAAGCGAAAATTAGAAACCAAACATTATAATTACCTTGTTTTTGGTCATCGTCATTTACCGATGAAACTTTTGGTAGGCGAAAATGCTGAATATGTTAATCTTGGTGACTGGATTAGCTATTTTACCTACGGTGTTTTTGATGGTGAGAATTTTGAAATCAAAAAATACGATAACTAATTCATTCCTACGCCATACAAATAATCATCAAGATTTATTTTAAATATAGTACCTTCAATAAGATCTTTAAGCTTGTCTAATTCTTGCATAGTAACTGCTAAGTCAATTTGTGAAAAAGGTGTTTTCAATAAAAATTTGTAGCATTTGCTTTTTAGTTCGCAATCTGCACATTCGCTATTTACACTATAGCTTTCTTTAATACATTCTTTAAATTGTTCGATTTCTAATTTATTACAGTAGAATCCCATTTCTTTAAAGACCAATTGCACTTTATCAACGATGACTTTGTTTTCTTTTCTCCAGTAGAAAGAAGTTCCAAAATCATTTATATAAATCTGTTTTATCGTTTGCATTTCAAAAAATATTTGAAGCAAATATAAGTATTATTTATAATTATTCTAAATAAAAAACAACTATTATCCGTTTTCGTGTTCCTCTAAATCTTTTCTTAAATCTAGTTTTCTAAAGGTTGGTGATATTATTCCAGTAGTCAAAACGACTACAAGAGTCATGCTTCCGCCAAAAACAACCGCAGTTACAGTTCCCATTAATCGCGCTGTTAATCCACTTTCGAATGCACCTAATTCGTTTGAAGAGCCTACGAACATAGAGTTTACTGCTGAAACTCGGCCACGCATGTGATCTGGAGTTTTTAGTTGCAAAATGGTTTGACGTATCACTACTGAGATTCCATCGAAAACACCACTAAAGAATAATGCGATTAGTGAAACCCAGAAAATAGTAGAAAGTCCAAAAACAATAATACAGATTCCAAAAGCAAATATGGCGGCTAGCAGTTTTAGTCCTGCATTTTTACTCAATGGAACATAAGCTGTAATAATCATCGTTAAAAAGGCACCAACTGCAGGAGCAGCTCTTAGAAAACCGAAACCTTCAGGGCCTACTTTTAATATATCTTGTGCAAAAATGGGTAATAAAGCAATAGCGCCACCAAACAGAACGGCAACCATATCTAATGTAATGGCTCCTAATACTGTTTTGTTATTGAATACAAATTTGATTCCTTCGGATAAACTCTGCATTACAGGTTCTCCAATTTTAGGATTCAGAATAGGTTTTTTCTTTATTTGAGATAAAGCCAATAATGCAAAAAGAGAACAAGCAAAAACAGTGCACATCGACCAATGTACACCAATAAGCGTGATCGAGAATCCCGCTAGCGCTGGGCCAGCAACTGAGGCAATTTGCCATACAGAACTACTCCAAGTTGCTGCATTAGGATATACTTTTTTGGGAACTATTAGGGAAAGTAAAGAAAAGATAGTTGGTCCTAGAAAGGCTCTCACTAATCCGCCCAAAAAAACTAAGAAATAAATAGAATATAAAATAGTTTGTGTAGAAATATCGCCAATCACGACTGGCCAAGTAAGCAAAAACAAACCAAAACTGATGACTGAAAAAGCGAGAATGCATTTTACAAGTAGTCCTTTTTTCTCTTTTTGATCTACAACATGTCCGGCAAATAAAGCTAAGGAAATAGCTGGAATTACTTCCATTAATCCTATAATTCCTAACGAAAGAGGGTCTTTGGTAATACTGTACACTTGCCATTCTATGATAATGAATTGCATCGACCAAGCAAATACCATTGCAAATCGCAGTAATAAAAAAGTATTGAATTCTTTAAAACGTAAGGCGGCGTAAGGATCTTTTTTTTGCTTTATTTCTGTGCTCATTACTTAATACTTTTTAATCTTAATTGAACTGATGTTTTTCCGTTCCATTCGTTTTCGTCAATATTGTAGGCAACTTGAAAAGGTTTTTGGTTTGTTGTTAAATCAAATTTATCTCCTAAACCAAAACCAATTGCTGCGATTCCTTCGCTTCCATTTTGTTTTAAAAAAAGACGTAAATGCTCCTCGTCTTTTCCCATTGGTTTTCCGTATCCAGTGTCTTTAACATCTTTCGTTAAAAAAGTTGGAGTCATATTCTTGGGTCCAAAAGGTTCGAATTGTTTTAAAATTCGGATTAATTTTGGGGTTATATCAGAAAAATCAATTTCAGCGTCAATAGAAATTTCTGGAACCAGCATATCAGGATGAATGGTTTTTTCAACCTCTCTTTCAAATGCTTCTTTAAATAAGAGATAGTTCTCTTCTTTTAAAGTCATTCCGGCAGCATACATGTGTCCGCCAAATTGTTCTAAATGTTCTGAGCAAGCTTCGAGTGCATTATACACATCAAATCCTTTTACAGATCGAGCAGATGCAGCATATTTATCGCCACTTTTTGTGAAAACTAAAGTAGGACGATAATGCGTTTCAATTAATCGAGAAGCGACAATTCCGATTACTCCTTTGTGCCAATCTTCCTGAAAAACTACTGATGTAAAACGCTCTTTTTCATTGTTTTCTTCAATTTGTTTTAGTGCCTCTTTAGTGATTAATTTATCTAAATCCTTGCGTTCCGAGTTGTAAGCTTCAATTTCAGAAGCGAATTGCTGCGCTTGTTCAAAATCAAATTCCGTTAATAATTCTACGGCATGATTTCCGTGTTTGATGCGACCGGCAGCATTTATTCGCGGTGCAATAATAAAAACCACATCGGTTATATCTAAAACTTTCTTTTTTATTTGATGCACCAAAGCCTTAATTCCAGGTCTCGGATTGCTATTGATTACTTGTAATCCAAAATGGGCTAAAACTCGATTTTCACCAGTCATAGGAACAATGTCGGCGGCAATGGCAGCGGCAACTAAATCTAAGTAAGGAACTAAATCTTCTATGGTTTGACTTCTGTTGTTTCCTAAAGCCTGAATCAGTTTAAAACCAATTCCGCAACCGCATAATTCGTCATACGGATAGTTGCAATCCTCTCTTTTTGGATCGAGAACTGCAACCGCATCGGGCAATGTTTCTCCTGGACGGTGGTGATCACAAATGATGAAATCGATGTTTCGTTCTTTTGCGTAAGCAACATGATCAATCGATTTTATACCACAGTCTAGAGCAATGATTAGTGAAAATCCATTGTCATCGGCATAGTCAATTCCCATAAAGGAAACGCCATAGCCTTCCTGATAACGGTCCGGAATATAAGTAGCTACTTCAGGATAATAGCTTTTTAGATAAGAAGAAACAAGCGAAACTGCAGTAGTACCATCTACATCATAATCGCCAAAAACAAGAATACGCTCTTGATTCTGAATTGCTTTTTCAATTCTCTCGACCGCTTTTTCCATATCTTTCATTAAATAGGGATCGTGCAAATGCTCTAGAGAGGGACGAAAAAAAACCTTAGCCTCTTCAAAATTTTCAATACCTCGCTGAATTAATAATTGCGCTACAAAATCTTCCACATTTAAGGCCTGCGCCAGATGCTTGATTTTATCTTCGGAAGGTTTAGGTTGAATTGTCCAACGCATGTAATTTTTGATTGAGGATTATCGATTTCTGATTTTAGATTTGTATTCTGAAAATCAAAAGTCTTAAATAGTTTACTTCAATTTTAAAGGACTGCCATAAAATGCAATTCCTTCCCAACCGGTTTTCATGAAATTGCGGATGTTTTGGTGATTGTTCCCATTAGGGTTTTTTAACACCTCGTCATAATAATATGCGCCAAAACAAGATAATGTGTCTGACTGAGATAAGTTTTGTAATTCTGCAAAAGCAAATAATTTGCAAGAACCAGTATTTTCCTCCGCCGTATTGTGTAATACTCCATTTTCGAATGCTGTTGGCTCGAAAGTGTAGTTTTCTTCTATTACTGCAATCGTTTCGGTAAAAGAAATCGATTTTGGATTTTTATTTAATTTTTCTAAAAAAGAAGCTATATTCATCTTGTAGTGTATTAAAATTGAGTAGCTATGTTTCTAGCAGCAACGATTGCTCCTTCCATATAGCCTGGATTTTGGGAGGCAGTTTCTGAACCAGAAACATATAACTTATCGTTCCAGAGTGGTTTGTTATACTCTGAATTTCCATTGTTTTCATGTCCCAAAACGAGTTGCTCATAAGGAAAGAAAGTCAGTGGTTCTTCGCGCCATACTTTTTCGTGATAGGCAACATAATTCGCAGCTTCTTTACCAAAGACTTTTGTCAATTGAAGTAGTACTTTTTCTTCTCGTTGCTCTTTAGTGAGTGTATAAGTGCCGCCATTTAGAAATCCTTTAAGCGCGAATCCTTTATTGTCATTGTTGCTGTGATCATACATTTCTTGAATGATACTGGCTTGACTGAAAAGTGTGCCTGAATAATTATTTTCTTTCCAAAATGGATTGGCATATTCAACCGCAAATTTTATCGATTCGCCCATCCAAGTATGTGTTTTTTTGGCTAATCGCTGAATTTTTTCTGGCAAATGGGGTTCGAATTGTATAGTTTGAACTAACAAATGCGGAGGCAAAGTACTGATAATCTTTGTTGCTGTGTGTTTAATTCCGTTAGAATCTGTAATTTCTATATAATTTTCAATTTCTTTTACAGCTGTTACTTTAGCTTTGGTTTTAATATTTTCTAAGCCAACTTCAGTAATTAATTTTTCAATTAATTTGGCTGTTCCACCCACTATTCTAAAGGAAGGTTCTTCGGCATCCGAAATTTCAAATCTTTGTGGAGGAACAAACGACATCGTTTCAAAAAAGGAGATACCTTTAGTATGTTGCTTAAAATAAGGTATTTCGAATTCCTCTAATAATGCAATAAGATTTTGATGCGGTTTACTGAACCAAGTGGCTCCCATTTCCATTGTTGCTCCGCTAGAACCCGTAAGAGTTTCTATACGTCCACCAATACGTTTGTCTGCTTCTAAAATAGTTATATTATAGCCTTTTTTTTGAAGCAAATAGGCAATCATTAAACCCGATAATCCAGCACCAATTATTATAATTTTCTCTTTATTCATATTTCTTCTTCTGGTGAAAATTTAGATTTTTTAGCTTCTTTAACGATGGTTTTCCCGGCAACCACTACTACAATTTCTCCTCTTGGAGGCGTTTTTTCAAAATGGGCCAAAACTTCTTTTGCTGTACCTCTTCGGTTTTCTTCGTGTAATTTTGATAGTTCTCTAGAAACACAAATTTGGCGATCCTCACCAAAGTAAGTAACAAATTCAGCTAGTGTTTTTACTAATTTATGAGGGGAAACATAGAGAATCATCGTTCTAGTTTCTTCAGCTAATTCTAAGTAACGAGTTTGGCGTCCTTTCTTTTCGGGTAAAAAACCTTCGAAAATAAATTTATCATTCGGCAAGCCACTATTTACTAATGCAGGTACAAAAGCAGTGGCGCCGGGCAAACATTCTACAGTGATTCCGTTTTCTACACAGGCACGAGTTAGTAAAAACCCAGGGTCTGATATCGCTGGAGTTCCAGCATCAGAAATTAATGCAATTGTTTCTCCTGCTTTTAATCTAGAAATTAAATTCTCAACTGTTTTATGTTCATTATGCATGTGATGGCTGTGCATGTGTGTGCCAATTTCAAAATGCTTCAGTAACTTTCCGCTCGTACGCGTATCTTCTGCAAGGATCAAATCGACTTCTTTAAGAATTCGAATCGCTCGAAAAGTCATGTCTTCGAGATTGCCGATAGGCGTAGGAACGATATATAATTTTGACATAGTTAGATAATTAATTACAAATTTCAGTTCTTCTAAATTTGTTAAAATTCCTTTTCATTGAATTTAATAATAAATTACAAGAATTTTTTCTCAATAATGTCCATAAAACGGTCTTCATATTCTTGTTTTCCGTCCCAATTGTTGTAATCTGGTTTTACCATTTCCTGAACAAAATCTCTTGTTTCGTAAAAGGTATTAAAGGTGATTAATTGGCTTAAAACGCGATTATAATCCTCACTGCTATTACCAAAAAGATGTTTTATAAAAGCCAATCTATCGTTTAAATCGATATTTATTCCTTTGGATAACTTATCATTAAGAGAGACTGTTTTTGGTTCTGATTGCTCAGCTACTTCAACTTCAATAATATTGGTTTTTAAAACGGCTGTTTTTTTCTCCTCAGCGGGTATTGGAGTTTCAATCACAGCAGCCGTATTTTGTACTTGATCTTTTTTTACAAATAAGGTGTCATGATAATTTCCTCCTAATAGTTCTTCAAATGATATTTGTACAACATCTGATTTCTTAGGTGTTTCTAGTTCTGTTTCGACTTCTTCTACAGGTGATATTTCGAAAGCAGGAACAAAAGGAGTATTTTCCGATTCTGTGATTATCGGTGCTGCATTTTCTTGTGTAACTTCTATTTTAGTATCTTCTTTAGTTTCTTCAACGGCTTCGTTAATAGTTTCTTCTTCTGTAGTTTCAAAAGTATTTTCTTCTGATTCTTCTGTGATATTTTCAGTTTCCTCTATTGCTTCAATTGAAGGTAATTCTTCTGTTGGATTTTCACTAGATAAAGAAGTTTTTTCCTCTTGCTTTTCTAATACAACTTCATTATTTTCTTGAATAGCGTTTTCTTCTTCCTTTTCTATTTCAAGTTCTTCCTTTTCTTCAATAGGATTTTCTTCTATTGCATGGATCGACTCTGATTCTAAACTGGGATTTTCAAAAACAGATTCGATTTCTTTTGAAATCTCTGAATATCCAATGGTGGGTTTTGCTTCGCTAAAATGATCTTCTACAAATCTTAGAACAGCCAATTTTTCGTATAATTTCTGTGTTTCTAAATATAATTGATTGATGTCAGATTTATTTTTTAACTGTAATACTCTGTGAGCAATGCTGATGAGATCAGCTTCCAATTTTTTTTTCATAACTTTGAAATTGTAGTGTGTTAGGCGGGTCTTTTCGATATATTCCTTCCGGAGTTTTATTTTAGCTAGTGGAAGAAGCGACCTTTTAATAAAAATGTCATACTTTTGAAACGACGTAAAAGTATAAAATTTTTAAGTCGATTTCTCTATTACAAAGTAATAAAAACTATTCATTTTTTAAGTCAGAAAAATACAAAATGTTTCTCGAAAATACAGTAAATCATAAAGAGCAGTTCGGCTGGATTGAAGTCATTTGCGGATCTATGTTTTCGGGTAAAACCGAAGAATTGATTCGTCGTCTCAAAAGAGCACAATTTGCTAAACAAAAAGTTGAAATTTTTAAACCTGCTATTGACACCCGCTATGATGAAGAAATGGTGGTTTCACATGATGCCAATGAAATTCGCTCTACACCAGTTCCTGCTGCTGCAAATATTGCTATTTTAGCACAAGGTTGCGATGTAGTTGGTATAGATGAAGCTCAGTTTTTTGATGACGAAATCGTGAAAATTTGCAACGATTTGGCTAATCAAGGGATTCGTGTTATTGTAGCTGGTTTAGACATGGATTTTAAAGGCAACCCTTTTGGTCCAATGCCCGCTCTTATGGCAACTGCCGAATATGTAACTAAAGTTCACGCTGTATGTACACGCACCGGAAATTTAGCTAATTATAGTTTTCGTAAAACGGATAATGATAAATTGGTAATGCTTGGTGAAACCGAAGAATACGAACCGCTAAGTCGTGCAGCTTATTATCATGCCATGCGAAAAGATCAGGAGAAGTAAAACTCAACCAAGAAGAGCGAAGCGGAACTAGATTGAAATATAAAAGTGTATAAAATAAAAAACCCTTTCAGAATTTTAAATTCTGAAAGGGTTTTTTATTTTATAGAAACATTTTTTTTTTTGAATTGCTTTAGAGAAAAACGGCACAATAAATATATAATAAGTATTATTTTATTTGTCAACACTAAATCTCAAATAGGCAATCTTACATTTTCTTTCTCATTCTCGCTACAGGAATATCGAGTTGTTCTCTGTATTTCGCAATGGTTCTTCTGGCTATAGGATACCCTTTTTCTTTTAGGATTTCAGCCAATTGATCATCCGGAAGTGGTTTTTTCTTATCTTCTTCCTCAATCGTATTTTGAAGAATCTTCTTGATTTCTAAGGTAGAGACATCTTCACCTTGATCATTTTTCATCGCTTCAGAGAAAAATTCTTTGATCAATTTCGTACCATAAGGTGTTTCTACATATTTGCTGTTAGCCACTCGTGAAATTGTCGAAATATCAAGACCTACCATATCAGCGATGTCCTTTAAAATCATCGGTTTCAATTTGGTTTCATCACCATCTAAGAAAAATTCTTCTTGATAATGCATAATTGCATTCATCGTAACAAAAAGTGTTTCCTGACGTTGGCGTATCGCATCAATAAACCATTTGGCCGAGTCTAATTTTTGTTTGATAAACTGAACCGCATCTTTTTGCTGTGCTGATTTATCGCGAGAATCCTTATAGGTCTGCATCATTTCCTGGTAATCTTTAGAAACGTGTAGGGAAGGAGCATTTCTACCATTTAAGGTTAATTCTAATTCGCCATCAACAATTCTAATAGCGAAATCAGGGACAACATTTTCGGTAATTTTATTGTTTCCAGTAAATGCGCCACCTGGTTTTGGATTTAGTTTTTCTATTTCATGAACCGCTTTTTTAAGTTGCTCGTTCGAAACGCTATATTTTTGAATTAACTTATCGTAATGTTTCTTAGTAAAGGCATCAAACTGATTCTCGATGATATCAGTGGCAAGTTCTACATATTCTGTTGGCGTTTTATGTTTTAATTGCAACAATAAACATTCTTGTAAATCGCGCGCTCCAACACCGGAAGGTTCTAGTTCATGAATGACTTGCATCATTTTTTCAACCATCTTCTCATCAGTGTAAATACCTTGCGTGAATGCCATATCATCTACCATATCAGGTACACTGCGACGAATGTATCCCATATCGTCAATACTTCCCACTAAAAATTCTGCAATTTCACGTTCTTCATCGTTCAATATGAAAGTGTTCAATTGATTAATTAAATCTTGGTGAAAACTTACTGGCGCTGCAAATGGCGTTTCGCGATCTTCATCGTCGTCACTATAATTATTGGCTTGCGTTTTATAATCTGGAGTTTCGTCGTTACTTAGATATTCATCGATGTTAATGTCTTCAGCATCGATTCGCTCTGATTCGGCGTCATCATAATCATCGTAATCTTCGTTTTCAAACTCGTCATTTTCAAACTCATCTTCTTCTTTTCCAGCTTCAAGAGCCGGATTTTCGTTCATTTCTTCTAACAAACGTTGTTCAAAGGCTTGCGTAGGCAATTGAATTAGCTTCATCAACTGAATTTGTTGAGGAGATAATTTCTGTGATAATTTTAAATTTAAGAATTGCTTTAGCATAATAAGGCACTAATTTATTTGTTTTTTGCCACTAAGACGCAAAGGCGCAAAGTTTTTATTTAATTTTTCTATTTATAAAGGCACTAATTTGTTTGTTTTTTTGCCACTAAGACGCAAAGGCGCAAAGTTTTTATTTAATTTTTCTATTTATAAAGGCACTAATTTGTTTGTTTTTTTTGCCACTAAGACGCAAAGGCGCAAAGTTTTTATCTAATTTTTCTATTTATAAAGGCAATAATTTGTTTGTTTTTTTGGCCACTAAGGCGAAAAGTTTTATTTAATAATTTTATCGCCTTCTAATAATTATTTTTTGTGTTAATGAATCTTTTAATACCACTTTTTATTAATGGTACATTGAAATTAATCAAAAAACCAATTTCTTTGTTTAGAAGTTTTAAATGGCTAATAATTTGAGCTTGCCATACAGGATTTATTGTTTCAACTGCTTTTATCTCTACAATAATACAATCTTCAACTAATAAATCAAGTCGTAAACCTTCGCTAAATTCAATACCGTCATAAACGATCGGTATATCTATTTGTCTTTTTACATTCAGTCCAACTTTACTGATTTCATGAGCTAAACAAACTTCATAGACTCTTTCTAGTAAACCAGGTCCTAATTCTTTATGAACTCTATAGGCTGAATTTACTATTATTTTAGCTATTTCTTCTGTTCTCTCTGTAATCATATTCATTAGTTATTATTGTACACCAATTCATTGATTACTTTTCTTTAATCCTAATAAATGTTTTTATTGTTTCAAAAGCAAGCTTCGTTTATCTAATACATTCTTTCCAAAATTTAAAAGAAGCTTAGTGTCTTAGAGCCTTTGTGGCAAATTTACTTATTAATAAGAAAGACTTAGTGTCTGATCAAATTGAGTTGTGAAAATTAAAATTCAGCGTTTTGTGGTGTTCTAGGAAAAGGAATTACATCTCTAATGTTTGTCATTCCCGTAACAAAAAGAACCAATCTCTCGAATCCAAGACCAAAGCCAGAGTGAACTGCAGATCCAAAACGTCTAGTGTCTAAATACCACCATAATTCTTCTTCGTCAATTCCTAAAGCTTTCATTTTTTCAACTAAAACATCAAAACGCTCTTCTCTTTGAGATCCACCTACGATTTCTCCAATTCCAGGGAAAAGGATATCCATTGCACGAACTGTTTTTCCATCTTCATTCAAACGCATGTAAAATGCTTTTATGTTTGCAGGATAATCAAACAAGATTACCGGACATTTAAAGTGTTTTTCAACTAAATAACGCTCGTGTTCTGATTGTAAGTCAGCACCCCATTCGTTAATGATATAGTTGAATTTTTTCTTTTTATTTGGCGTACATTCTCTTAAAATATCAATTGCTTCCGTGTAGGAAACACGTTTGAAATTATTTTCAAGGACAAAATTTAATTTTTCTAAAAGAGGCATTTCGCTTCTTTCAGCAGCTGGTTTCGATTTTTCTTCATCTAATAAACGACCTTCTAAGAATTTTAAATCCTCAGGACATTTATCCATCGTATATTTAATAACATACTGAATAAAATCTTCAGCCAAATCCATATTGTCATTCAAATCATTAAAAGCTACTTCTGGCTCAATCATCCAAAATTCAGCAAGGTGACGAGAAGTATTTGAATTCTCTGCTCTAAAAGTTGGTCCAAAAGTATAAATCTGACCCAAAGCCATTGCAAAAGTTTCTCCTTCTAATTGTCCAGAAACCGTCAAGTTGGTTTCTTTACCAAAAAAATCTTCTTTATAATCTACTTTCCCATCTTCGGTTCTTGGTGTTCCGTCAAATGGTAGCGCCGTTACTTTAAACATTTCTCCAGCGCCTTCAGCATCAGATCCTGTAATGATTGGTGTATTTACATATACAAAACCCTTTTGTTGAAAGTAACTATGAACCGCATACGACAATACTGAACGCACTCTCATAATGGCTCCAAACATATTTGTTCTAACTCTTAAATGCGCATTTTCACGCAAGAAATCAAGACTTGGTTTGTTTTTAGGTTGTATTGGGAATTTCTCCGCATCTGAATCTCCAAGAATTTCTAGTTTTGCCACTTGAATCTCAAATTTCTGTCCAGCACCTTTACTTTCGATCAAAGTTCCTGTTACCGATATAGCAGCTCCAGTAGTAATTCTCTTCAAGGTTTCGTCTGGCGTGTTTTCAAAATCGACTACACATTGAATATTATCAATCGTAGAACCATCATTTAAAGCAATAAATTGATTGTTTCTAAAAGTTCTCACCCATCCTTTTGCATTTACTTCATGAAGTGTCGTGGTACTGTTTAGTAAGTCTTTAACTCTTGTATGTCTCATTTTAGGTATATAATTGATATTAAAAATTGTCTCGCAACCGAAATGCAAATATAATTGATTTGTTTCTATTTTTATGATGGGAAATGAGGTAATAAGGAGCTATTTCCCGCTATTCGCTATATCTTTTACTTTTTTGAGAAAAAAGTAAAAGGATGCCGCTACTATCGGGGCTAACACGTGGCCAAAATTTAGATGTTTTGTTGGTAATTGTTATTTAGTGGTTATTTGTTTTTCTAAATACAAAATACCCAAATTTCTCACGCAGAATGTGCGCCACAATCAGGCTTTTGTATGGTTGTAATCTTAATTTTAAAAAATAAAGTAAAATAATCGAATATATTTAAACAAAAAAAAACAGTCACAAAATTAAATTTGAAACTGTTTTTTTTGGTGCTAATTAGTAGCTAAAAGAATTTGAATTTAGATTCTTTCTACTTTCAATAATTCAATTTCTTTTTCTCCTTCTTCAAAAACCCAATTAATGATGTCACCTTCTTGACAACCTACTAATGCTAGACCCATTGTAGACATAATCGATTCCGTATTGTTTCTTCTTTTTGCTTTGTCTGGAGCAACAAACGTAAAAACTTCCTCTTCGTTAGTATCTAGGTATTTGATAGTTGCACGAGTATCTATGTTAATTACATTTTCTGGTAATTCTTTTCTTGTGACTTGTTTTGCATTTTTAAGTTGCAATAATAAGGTAGCTTCTTGAACTGCTGTTGCTTTTTTTCTTTTGACATGATCTTTAATCATATCGTATACTCCGGTAGTTAAAATTAAACTTTTTGACATTTTATTAGTTTTTTGTTGCACTACTTTTTAGAAGTTTTTTTAATACCCAAATATCAAATACCCACACTATTAAAAGATGGGATTCGACCATGAAAAACTTCATCAAAGCTTTGATGCGTTATTTTATAAAGATAAATTGAATAGTAAAGGAGTCCCTGTCTTGGGTTGCGACAGGGTTTAAGATATAAACTCTTTAGAGCTTTTTAAAAAAGCATCGTCTTGTTTATACTGCAAAGACAAAACAAGACCTAACTTATAAGGTTTTTTATATAAAAAATATAGCTTGTCCATTGTTTGTTTTTTTTCTAAATGCTAAGATAGATTATATAACAGTCATTTCAAAACTATACGCTGTAGTATTGTGTGTATTAACATTACATTAGCGTTTTTCTACAAGTTCATTAGGTTAAATTTAAGAAACTTACTTGTTTTTTCAATTTAGTAGTTATCTAAATAGTAAATAAATATAATTCCTTTATCTAAAAAAACTTGTATTTATGACAAATAATCTGTGTATTAATAGCAATCGGTTTCTAGAGTTAATTTTATTGTATTTTGGTAAGCGTCCTTCCTTTATGGGCCGCAATATGATCTGTTTTGCTACTTTTTATTTCATATTGAGGATCTTCTTCGGTTGCGTGGTGGGTATAACCTTTGTAATCAAAATTCTCAGTATGTATTTTGATGATGGTTCCTGAAACTATTCCCGCTTCGGAGTTCCAACTTACTTGGTCGCCTATTTTGAATGTTGTTTTCATGATTGACTTTCTAATTATAATTTAAAACATATGGATAAATAATCCACTAGGTTTCCTCTGAATAAAAAACCTTTTCATTAACAATTCTTGCTGGTGCGGTATATTTATGTTCTTGAATTTTTGCGATGTTCATTATATGTAAAACATTCCATCCTTTTGCTTTAAGATAATCAGAAACCATTGAGCGATGGCATCGCCACCAAACGGCTTCAGAACACATATAGGCAGTGGTTTGTTTTAAGGCGATTTGTTTGAGTTGTTCAACCCCTTTTTCAAAAGCTTCGGTTTCCATATAATCGGCATAGCCTCGAAAAGATTCATTTTTCCAGACTGTGTTTTTCGAGTCTTTATCTGCTTTTCTTCTTCCTCCTAAGTCAACTAAATGAATGTATTGTATTCCAGCTTTTTCTAATGAATTTTTTAAATTTTCCTGATCGTATTGCGGATATTTACGTGAACCCGGAAAACGACGGATGTCAACAACTGTTTTGATATCAAATGATTGAAGCATACTCAAAAACACCTCAATGCTGTGAGTAGAGTGACCTATCGTATAAATTACAGCTGTTTTTGTAGTGCTCATAATTCATTATTGAGTGTGAGTATGTATTTGTCAATATAAATTTGCTTTTCTTTCGATTTATATTGTTGGATGTAACGCGGATGTTCTAATACTTTTATTTGCTCAAATAAATGGGCTTCTTTATTTAATTTTTGAATGAATAATGCATTTTTCTTTCCTAATACATATACTTCAGAAGTATCTAATCCGATGCCAATATTATTTTTTAAGGTCAAAATCATAAATTCCTTTACCATTTCAAAAAGAGCAGCATCATCGTAATAATTAGCATTGAGCCAGTTACCTTCTTTCGTTTTCCTTACGATAGCTAACGGAAAAGGGGAGTTGATGTAAAATTGTTTATAGAAAGTTGCTGCTCCGCCATATTCTGCAATCATGTCATACATAAATACAGACGATATTTCATGTGTATGTGCAGATTCCATTTTGATGCCACAAACACTTTCCAATCGCTTTGTATCTGTAAAAGGTACTCCTGTTACACCAGCTCCATGACGACTTGGATTAATACCGACAATAAATTTTCGTTGTTCTGTATCAGAATAAAATTTATGGTAAAATTGCTGCATCACTTGCATCGTTTCAGGATTGTCCATATACGGATTAATGACTTTAAAGCCATCAGGAAGCGATCCCGAAAAGTTTAATTGTCTATTAAAATTGATTACTTTATCTCCAAAACTTTCTGTCATGCTAATCGTATTTATTTTTTTAGAATTTGTCAAACTAAGAGTCTAGGAAATAATCATTTAATTCACGAGTGTCATCTAAAAAAAAATGATGTTTTGTAAATTTAAGAAAAAAGTAAATTCTAAAATAAAAAAGAGGACTAGAATTCTGATTAGTTTCAGAATTCGAGTCCTCTTCAATTTTTGTAAATTTAGTTTTACCTTAAATAAAACCAACTATGTATTTTAGTTTCCTCTGTAAGTAGAATACCCAAAAGGAGAAAGTGTAATTGGTACATGGTAATGTTCATTGTCTTTCAATTCAAAAACGATTTCGATAAAAGGATAAAATGATTTTTGTCCCGCCTTTTTGAAATAAGGTTCAGTGTGGAATGTAAGTTTGTAAATGCCAGTATGATCTTTTCCGTCTGCTTTAACAAAATCTGCTATGCGTCCGTTTTTGTCTGTGTATTTTTCATCAATTTTCACCCATTTCTCGTCTTTATCTTGTTTGGATAAAGTTATTTTAACATCAGCTGCCGGTTTTCCTTGAGTAATATCTAAAATATGACTTGATAATTGGTATTTTACTTCTTGCGCAAATGACATACTTGCTGTAGCAAGAAATAATACTAGTAATAGACTTTTTATTTTCATTGTAATTTAATTAAGAGATTATTGACTGATTTTAAAACCTAAATTTTCAATTGCTTTTATAGCAATATTGTTATCGTTTTCAGAGCCACCACCACCGGATACCCCAATGCTTCCTACTAAATTTCCGTCTTTCCAAATGGGTGCACCTCCACCTAATAAAAGTAATTCGGGTAAGGTATTTAGATTTTTAGCATCCTTGCTTTCTTCTGCATTTTTCATTAACAGCAAACTAGGTGTTTTCGTAGAAAAAGAGGTGTATGCTTTTCTTCTTGATGCTTCTGTATTATGAGGTCCTACATTATCGCCTTTTAGTAAAAGTATAGTAACACCAGAGGAATTTAATACAGCAACAGAAACTTTTTTGTTAATTTTCTGAGCTTCTAAATTGGCTTGCTTTGCTAATTCTAAGGCTCCTTCTTGATTTAAATCACTTGATTTTACTAGATATTGTGCAGAAGCAGAATAGATGAAAACGAAGAATAAAGCACTAGTTAAAATTTTTTTTCTAATGTTCATGACGCAATTTTTTAATTTATATGTGCTACTTTAAGTAGTTATATAGGAATAAATTTTTATAGTATTGTTCTAATACTTTGCAAATGTATTAGGTTTGGGGAGGTTTATTAATAGCCATTATAAATAAGTTAACAGCTGTTAACGGATTTTTAATATCAAAATGCAATCAATAATTGTCACTTCAGTATTAAAAAGCTTACGCAAACAGCTGTTAAGATATTTAGATTTGAACTTAATTTAACAAAATGGACTAACCCTTAAAAGGTTACTATTTTACTTTAAAAAAAGTTGAGGCACAATAATTTTTTTATTAATGAATAGCGATCATTAATCTTTTCATAATTTCATTGTAAAATTGTAAGGTAATTTTTTAATAATAAATCGGAATTAATGCTAAACTTCGTTGTCTGCATCCTTTGGATTATTTAAAATAACAATTTTAGGTTCAATAAATTCTTGCTTGTTAGTCAATGATTTGTTTAATGTTAAAACCAGACAAGGCAATAACATTAAGTTTGATAACATCCCGAAGGCTAAGGTAATAGCGATTAATCCGCCCAAAGCGACAGTGCCACCAAAATCAGATAACATGAATACAGAGAAACCAACAAATAATACTACCGAAGTATAAAACATACTTATTCCTGATTCCTTTATTGTAGCAAAAACTGATTTTTTTATCTTCCAATTATTGCGCTTTAGTTCTTGACGGTATTGTGCCAAAAAGTGAATCGTATCGTCAACTGAAAGTCCAAAGGCAATACTAAAAACTAAAATGGTTGAAGGTTTTAATGGAATGCCAAAATAACCCATCAATCCAGCAGTAATTACAAGCGGAAGTAAATTTGGAATCAACGAAACGATCACCATCTTAAAAGAACGGAACATGAAAACCATTAATAATGAAATTAAAAATACAGCAAATAATAGTGAAGTGACAAGATTGTCTAATAAATATTGTGTTCCTTTTTCAAAAACCAATGCTTTACCAGTCATAACGACGTGATAGCGATCTTTAGGAAAAATTTTATTGGCTTTTGCCCAAAGTTTATCTTCGATTTTAGCCATATTTCCGGTGCCAATGTCTCTCATAAAAGTGGTGATTCTTGCCACTTGTCCTGAGCTATCTACATAGCTTTTCATTAAATTGTTTTTCGAGTTTTTTGTAGCATTTTTAGCATAACCTAAAATAAAACTTTGCTCCTGTGAGGTTGGTAAATCATAATAATCAGGATTGCCATTATAATACGCTTGCTTTGAATATTTAACTAGGTTTAATATCGAAATAGGTTTAGAAAGTTCTGGAATTTCTTCTATAGTTTCCTGTAATTCGTCCATTTTTTTTAGTGTAGACAAACTCATAACCCCTTTTTTTCTTTTGGTGTCAACCGTAATTTCAAGAGGCATAATTCCTTCAAATTCTTTTTCGAAAAATAAAATGTCTTTATAAAAGCTAGTATTTTTCGGCATATCTTCGATAAGGCTTCCTGAAGTTTTGATTTTTAAAGCGCCCATAATGCTTACTAAAAATACAATTAAGGCAACGATATAGACATATTTTCTATTGTATTTTACTGTTTTTGCAATCCAGTTTATGAATTTACGGGTGTAATTACGATTTAAATGTTCTAAATGCTTTTGTTTAGGAACGGGTTGGTAACTGTAATAAATAGGAATTACAATCAAACATAAAAAGAAAAGAGAAATAATGCTTAAAGAGGAAATAATACCAAATTCCTTAAGAAGATGACTACTAGTAATTATAAAAGTGGCAAACCCCGCCGCCGTGGTTAGATTAGTCATCAGCGTTGCTGTTCCTACTTTTGTAATAACGCGCTGTAAAGCTCTTGCTTTGTTGTGGTGTGCGCTATATTCTTGTTGGTATTTATTGGTTAGGAAAATACAATTCGGAATTCCAATGACGATAACTAATGTTGGAACAAGTGCAGTAAGAACCGTGATTTGGTAATTGAACAATCCTAATAATCCAAAAGTCCACATGACACCAATAATTACAATTATGATGGCAATCAATGTAGCGCGAAACGAACGAAAAAAGAAGAAAAATATTAAGGAAGTTAATAGTAACGAAGCACCAATAAACAGACTGATTTCATTTACAATACTCAAAGCATTTAACGTACGGATATAAGGCATTCCGGAAACACGTAAGTCAATTCCGGTTTCTTTCTCGAAAGCATCTATTTTTGGAATAAATTCTTTTACAATGTAATCCTTACGATGTGCAGTATTTACAATTTTTTTGTCTAGATAAATAGCTGAGCGAATGCTTCCGCTTTTTTTATTAAAAAGTAAACCTTCGTAAAAAGGCATGTTCTGAAACAAATCCTTCTTGATTGAATTCAAATATGCTGCACTATTTGTTTTCTTAGAATCAACAAAAGGGACTAATTCAAAAGTTTGTAATGATTCATTTTTCTTTAATTGCTTTAAATCATTTATCGAGACCACTAAATCGACTTCCTTTTGCGCTTTGATTTCGGTCATTAATTTGTTCCAAGCAGCGAAAGCTTTTGGTGTAAAAAAAGCATCATCTTTTACGCCAACGACGATTAAGTTTCCTTCTTCGCCAAATTTATCTAAAAAAGCATTGTATTCTTTATTAACGATGTGATCGTCAGGAAGTAAATTAGCCTCTGTAAATGAAAACTGTATATTTTTCCATTGTAATGCTAAAAGAGCTGTTATCGCAATAATAATCGATAACATTAAAATTCTATTTTTGAGGACAATTCGAGCTACTAGTTCCCAAAATCCTATGCTAAACCACTTCGCCATATTTAATATTTAAAGGATGTAAAGGTAATTAAATGGATTCTAAGTCATTAATTTTAGCTTCTTTTTTTTGATGGTTTTAACTTTGGTTTGAGCTTATATATTTTATTTACTACAATATAAATATTAGAATAATAATGATACATTTGGCTACTCTTAGCCCGTTTTTGAATTCGAGTTTAATGCCGTAAAATTAGATATGAAAAAATATAAAAATACTATTTTTTATTTCGCTGTAACTGGCGGATTCTCTGCCTTAATATATTGGATTATTAGTAAAGGTAAATTCTTAGAAGCGAGTAAAACTATTGTTACGCCCGCAAGCGGAAATGGTTCTTGGAAAGATTTTTTAGCTTCTATGCAATACAATTTTCAAGATCCATTAGCGATTCTTTTAGCACAAATTATAACTATAATTTTGGTTGCTCGTTTTTTTGGCTGGGTTTTTAAAAAAATTGGTCAGCCGTCAGTTATCGGAGAGATTATTGCCGGAATTGTTCTGGGTCCTTCTTTATTAGGGATGTATTTTCCGGAATTTTCATCGGCGCTATTTCCCGTAGAGTCTTTAGGGAACTTAAAATTTTTAAGTCAGATAGGTCTAATCCTTTTTATGTTTGTCATCGGAATGGAATTAGACATGAAAGTCCTAAAAAATAAGGCTAATGAAGCCATTGTTATCAGTCATGCCAGTATTGTAATTCCTTTTGCGCTAGGTATTGGTCTTTCCTATTTTGTATACGATCAGTTTGCTCCAGAAGGCGTTAAGTTTCTTTCTTTTAGTCTCTTTATGGGGATTGCATTGAGTATTACCGCTTTTCCTGTTTTGGCACGAATTGTTCAGGAAAGAGGAATTCATAAAACAAAATTAGGTGCAATCGTAATTACTTGCGCTGCCGCCGATGATATTACGGCTTGGTGTATTCTGGCAGTTGTAATCGCTATTGTAAAAGCAGGAACTTTTGTTAGTTCTTTATATATTATTATGCTTGCGGTACTTTATGTTCTTGCTATGATTTTTATAGTAAAACCATTTCTAAAACGAATTGGGGATTTATACGGTTCTAAGGATAGTATTGTAAAACCAGTAGTTGCCATCTTTTTCCTCGTGTTGATTATGTCTTCTTATGCTACTGAAGTTATCGGAATTCATGCTTTATTTGGTGCTTTTATGGCTGGAGCAATTATGCCAGATGTTCCAAAATTCAGAACTATTTTTATAGAAAAAGTCGAAGATGTAGCTTTAATTCTTTTGCTTCCTTTGTTTTTTGTTTTTACAGGTTTAAAAACTGAAATAGGATTATTAAACGATCCTTATCTCTGGAAAGTAACAGGATTCATCATTCTAGTTGCTGTTGTTGGAAAGTTCTTAGGAAGTGCATTAGCAGCCAAGTTTGTAGGTCAAAGTTGGCGCGATAGTCTTACTATTGGCGCTTTGATGAACACCAGAGGTTTGATGGAATTAATCGTGCTCAATATAGGTTTAGAACTTAAAGTGCTGACACCAGAAGTTTTTACCATGATGGTTATTATGGCTTTGGTTACAACATTTATGACTGGACCCGCATTAGACTTGATCAATTATATTTTTAAGACAAAAGACAGCGATGCAATTGTTGAGCCAATTAACTTTAACAAATACCGTGTTTTAATATCCTTTGGAAATAATGAAAAAGGAAAATCATTGCTGCGTTTGGCAAACAGTTTGACCAAGAAGCAAAAAGCACAATCTTGTATAACCGCTATGCATTTGTCTTTGAGTGATGAGGTGCATTCTTTTAATTTAGAGGATAAAGAAAAAAACACTTTTGATCCAATTGTTGAGGAGTCTCAATTGTTACAACAAGATATTAAAACTATCTTTAAGGCGACTGTGGATATTGAAACTGAAATAGCAGATATAGCCAATCAAGGAGATTATGATTTGCTATTAATAGGTTTGGGTAAATCTATTTTTGAAGGCACTATTTTAGGGAAAGTAATTGGCTTTACGACTCGGATTATTAATCCAGATCGATTGATTGATAAGTTTACAGGAAAAGAAGGTTTGTTTGAAAATTCTCCTTTTGATGAAAGAACCCGACAGATTATTTCTAAAACTAAAATGCCAATTGGTATTTTGATCGATAAAGATTTACAAGAAGTCAATCGTGTATTTGTCCCTATTTTTAGTACCGAAGATTCCTTTTTGATAGAATATGCTCAGAAA
Organism: Flavobacterium flabelliforme; assembly: GCF_017948675.1. GTDB lineage: Bacteria > Bacteroidota > Bacteroidia > Flavobacteriales > Flavobacteriaceae > Flavobacterium > Flavobacterium pygoscelis. The sequence goes on along the minus strand of NZ_JAGFBU010000001.1, from coordinate 817,818 downwards.
TTAATTTATAACAACAATTCAAAATTGGTGATACTTGATGTAAATGGGTATTTTAATTCTAATTTTGTCATCAAGAGCGCTGTAGATTCTTTGCAAGAAAAATATCCTAATAACATTGATCTAATTGACAATCGAACTATCGAAAGTGAGTTTTTAGGACAGCAAGATTTAATGCTGATTAGTTTAGGAAGTTGGAAGGAATTAGTAGATTCAAGAAGTATTTGGTTGAGTGGTGTTCCTTCGGTATTAATTTTAAAACAGTAATATGAATTGGATTTTATTGATTATTGGTGGTCTTTTCGAAGTCGGTTTTGCAACTTGTTTAGGCAAAGCCAAAGAAAGTTCGGGAATGACTGCTACATTGTGGTTAGCAGGATTTTTAGCTTGTTTGGCCGTTAGTATGCTATTGCTTTATAAAGCAACACAAACATTGCCTATAGGAACTGCTTATGCGGTTTGGACCGGAATTGGTGCCGTAGGAACTGTTTTGGTTGGTGTTTTTATTTTTAAAGAACCCGCTGATTTTTGGAGAATATTCTTTATAACAACACTAATAAGTTCTATAATTGGACTTAAATTTGTTTCTAGTACCTAGTCCGATTTTTTTTGTAAAAATAAAAAAACCGTGTTTCAAAAAAATATTTTTTTGAAACACGGTTTTTTATATAAATGCTATAAGGATTAAACCTTCATGATTTCAGCTTCTTTGTAAACTAATAACTCATCAATTTTTTTGATAAAACTATTCGTTAAGTTTTGAACTTCTTCTTCAGCACTTTTACAAATGTCTTCAGAGGTTCCGTCTTTTTCTAGTTTTTTAATATCAGTGTTAGCATCTTTACGAGCATTTCTAATACCTACTTTAGCATCTTCAGATTCTACTTTAGCTTGTTTAGCCAATTCGCGTCTTCTTTCTTCGGTTAATGCCGGTACACTTATGATAATTACATCACCATTATTCATTGGGTTAAATCCAATGTTGGCTATCATAATTGCTTTTTCAATAGGTTGCAACATATTTTTTTCAAATGGCTGCAAAGTAATTGTTCTTGCATCAGGAACACTGATTTTAGAAACTTGAGAAAGCGGTGTCGCTGATCCGTAATAATCTACAAAGACACTTCCTAACATCGCTGGTGAGGCTTTTCCAGCGCGGATGTTCAAAAATTCTTTTTCTAAATGCGCAATAGAACCGATCATAGATTCTTTGGTACTATCTAATATAAATTCAATTTCTTCAGTCATTTCTTTAAAATTTTAGCTCTTTGTATTCTATATCTACTTTTGTTGTGCTTATATATTTACAACTGTTCCTATATTTTCTCCTTCGCAAATCTTTAATAGATTTCCTGCAGTATTCATATCAAAAACAACGATTGGTAATTTGTTTTCTTGACTTAAAGTAAATGCAGTAGTATCCATTACATTCAATCCTTTTTTAAGAACATCATCAAACGAAATAAAATCAAACTTCACGGCAGCAGCATTTTTCTCTGGATCACAGTCATAAACACCATCTACACGTGTTCCCTTTAGGATTACGTTGGCATTAATTTCTATTCCACGTAAAACAGCGGCAGTATCTGTTGTAAAATAAGGGTTTCCTGTTCCAGCTCCAAAAATTACAATTCTCCCTTTTTCAAGGTGACGATCTGCTCTTCTTTTAATGTAAGGTTCCGCAATCGACTCCATTTTTAAGGCTGTTTGCAATCTAGTTTTCATTCCTTTTTCTTCCAAGGCACCTTGCAAAGCCATTCCGTTTATTACGGTAGCAAGCATTCCCATATAATCTCCTTGTACTCTATCCATTCCTGCACTTGCACCAGCAACTCCTCTAAAAATATTTCCACCACCTATTACAATAGCGATTTCAATTCCTTTTTCATGGATCTGCTTGATTTCGTCGGCATATTCACCTAATCTTTTCGGATCAATTCCGTATTGCAAATCACCCATTAAAGCTTCACCACTTAATTTTAGAAGAATTCTTTTGTATTTCATTTTGCGTTGTGTTGATTCGTGCAAATATAGACATATTCTGATTTTTAAAAAAAGTGTTGTCTATATTTTATAAATTAAGTTTCTCGTAGGATTCTTTGGCTGCTTCATAGCCAATTTTAAAAACAGTATCCATCTTTATTTTATTAGTTTCAAAAGTGCTGTACAAAGTCAAATCGGTAGGTTCAATTACCCAATCGCAAAAGTTAAATTTGTGCATATTTGAATTTGCCGAAAGAATGTCAAAAGCTCTTGTAGTAACGGCCTTGATTGAATTTAGGTCTTTTGCTTCAATTTTCTGAATTGGACTTACGTAAATTCCGATTAACGTTTCGCAATGTCCTTGTAAAATATCAGTTGGAAAATGATTTAAAATGCCTCCGTCGCTATACAGACGACCGTTAATTTCATAAGGAGACATAATTCCTGGAAAGGCTGAAGAGGCCAATATAGCATCAATTATTTTTGTATCGGGCCCAAAAACCTTTAGTTTTCCCCGCACCATATCGGTAGCGGTAATTTGTATTGGAATTTTTAAATCACCTATTAATGCATCTTTAAATATCGTATGAAAATACTGTTTGAAGGAACCAGAATCTATTAATCCAGCTTTTTTGAACGTCAGGTGTTTCCAATGAAAAAGATAAATCGATTTAAAAAAAGTTAGTATTTCTTCGGGTGTTTTTCCCCAAGCGTACAAAGCTCCTACAATAGAACCGGCACTTGTTCCTGCAATGCGATCCGGTATTATGTTTTGTTCTTCTAAAAACTTTATTGCTCCAGCATGTGCCAAACCTTTAGAACCTCCTCCTGAAAGAATGAGCCCAATTGATTTTGTTTTTAAATCCATTTTCATTATTTGGTATAAAATTACTCTTTTTGTACTTTAGAAAGTGACAAATGTCACATTTTAACCTCTTTTTTATGGTAACTTTGTAACTATAAATTAACAATTATGAAAACTTCGATAGCCAAAGGATTGTTTAATAGTCATCCTTATTTAGAATATAGAAAATTAGTTTCTGATTTATTATTGCAAGGTAAAGCTACAGGAAACGAACAATCTGAAGATTTAACGCATTACAGTACTCTAAATGAGACTAGAATGAATCGTTTGGATAAAACCGTGCAAATAACAGAACAAATTAGTCAAAAGTTAAAATCATTAAAAGGAGATTACATTTGGTTGGTTATTTCAGAAGGTTGGTGTGGTGATGCGGCCCAATTGTTACCAGTTGTTAATAAAATGGCTTTAGAATCAGGTAAAATTGAATTAAAAATTGTTTTGCGTGATGAAAATGATGATCTGATGAAGTTGTTTTTAACAAACAATTCAAAATCAATCCCAATAGTTATCGTTGTTGATAAAGTAACAGGAGAATTATTAGGACATTGGGGACCAAGACCAAAAGGTGCGATCGAATTAATTCAAAATTATAAAAAGGAATTTGGAGTTGTTGATGAAACAGCAAAAACTAATTTGCAACTTTGGTACTTGCATGACAAAGGAGTAAGTACTCAAGAAGAAATTATCAATTTAATGCAAGAGTTTGATTCTTAAATTTTAAAAAATCAGTAGTTCTATTTTATTAATTTACAGAAGCTTTCTTAAGTTCTAAAAATTATTTTTTTTATTCTAAAAATAATTGTAAATTGCTGATTGTTAACCAAATCTATTATTTTGATTTGCTTTTTTTATAGGTGTTAATCAGATTGTCTAACAATTAAAAAAACATTATTATGAAAAAATTACTTGAAAAAGTGTATGATTATGTATCGCATTTTCTTTTTGGAGGAAAGCGCCTTGCTAATTATTAACGAGTGGCTGAAGCCAGTTAGAAATAAAGCATTTTTTACAACTGCTTTGTTTTTTAGAGAAAACACATCGCAAATTCATTTAATGATTTGTCATGTGTTTTTGCTTTTTAGAGTAAATAGGTTTGTTTTAAAAATAAATATTAGATGCCCAGAATCTTAAGTTAATTCGGCTTTTCATCTACTTTAAACTTCACCACGGTAAAACTGTACTGTTATGAATCTAGAATATTTATTCGATAAGGTGAAAAAATTAGATCTCTTTTCCTAAGTTTTCTTCAAAAGCAGTTACGTCTACAGCGTTGATCACATTATAATCTCCAATTTTGGTACGGCGTAAAGCAGTTAAATGTGAGCCTGAATTCATTGCCTTTCCAAAATCATACGCTAGTGATCGGATATAAGTTCCTTTGCTGCAAACTACTCTAAAGTCGATTTCTGGAAGCGCAATTCGGGTGATTTCAAATTCGTGAATCGTCGTTTTTCTGAAAGCAATTTCGACAGTTTCTCCGGCACGTGCATGTTCGTATAAACGTACACCATCTTTTTTTATAGCAGAATAAATGGGTGGTTTTTGATCGATTTCGCCAAGAAATTGTTTCACGGTTTCGTGAATCAAAGTTTCGTCAATATGTGTAATTGAGAACGTCTGGTCAATTTCGGTTTCTAAATCATAAGATGGAGTTGTAGCACCAATATAAAAAGTTCCAGTGTACTCTTTGGCCTGACCTTGAAGTTCTGTTATTCTTTTGGTAAATTTCCCTGTACATACTAATAATAGGCCAGTTGCTAATGGATCTAAAGTTCCAGCATGCCCAATCTTGAATTTTTTAGGAAGCCCAAGTTTGTTGATTAGCGCATATTTTAATTTATTTACTGCCTGAAAAGAACTCCAATTCAAAGGTTTATCAATAAGTAAAATTTGTCCGTCTAGAAAATCTTCGACTGTCTTCAAAGTGAATTATTTAAAATATGAGAAGTAAACCAATAAAAACAAACCAACAATGATTCGGTACCAACCCCATGGTTTAAAACCGTATTTCTTGATGATTTCGATAAAAAATTTAATAGCAATAACTGCTACTATAAAAGCTACCACATTACCAATAAGGAATAATTGAATGTTTTCGTTTGACTTTAAAATTAATTCGTAACCTTTCATTTGTGAGGTTTCGTATGTTTTTAAAAATAGCGAATAACAAGTAACTGCCATCATGGTAGGTACGGCCAGAAAAAAAGAAAATTCGGCAGCAACATGTCTTGTAAGTCCTTGTTGCATTCCTCCAATAATAGAAGCTGCTGATCGACTTGTGCCAGGCATCATGGCTAAACATTGCCAGAATCCAACAACTACTGCTTTTTTTACGGTAATATCCTCTTCTTTTAAAACCGTTGGATTTTGAAATTTTTTGTCAATAAAAAGTAGAATTACTCCACCTAATATTAATACAATAGCGATAGGAATGGGGTCGCCTAATACAGCTTCGATTTTGTCATCAAATAATTTCCCTAATACTAAAGCGGGAATTACAGCACATATAAGCTTGATGTAAAAATTGAATTTTGAGAAGTCAAAAAACTTTTTCCAATACAAAGCGACTACAGCTAAAATGGCTCCAAATTGAATGGAAACCTGAAAAAGTTTTACAAAATCATCTTCTTGAATTCCAAAATAGGAACTAAGAAAAACCATGTGAGCTGTTGAGGAAATTGGAAGATATTCTGTTAATCCTTCTATAATAGCAATTAAAAAAGCTTGAATTGTATTCATTTATACTTTCTTTGGATTTTTAAGTATAGCGTAAATGGTGATTCCAAATCCAATTAAAACCATAGTTGGAGCCAATCTAATTCTTCTAAAATTAAAAATAGCATCACTAAATACATTTGGATCTTTACTTCCTCCTCCGGACATGAGTATGAATCCCAAGGCAATAACTCCGATACCAATTAGTAGAATTTTATAGTTTACTTTGTCAAAAAGGAAATCTGATTTATTTTCGTTGTTTTTCATTTGTGGTAAATTAGCAGGCTTTTTTTTATTAAATCTAAAAAATCGTTAATCTAAGATCTTAAATTAATACAGATCATCTGTTCTTAAATTTAAGAAACGTTGTGTAGCAAAATAGGTACTTAGCCAAGTGATCAGAATTCCAATACCTAAAACAGCTAATAATACCATTCCGATCGAAGCTTTGTCTTCTAAAATTCCAAGGTTTGGGAAACTATTTTCAACATAAAGTAAAACTCCAATCAAAGTTAGGACTGCTAATATTGCTCCAATCATTCCTAGCTTTATGCTACGCATAACAAAAGGTTTTCTAATAAATGATTTTGTAGCGCCTACCATTTGCATGGTTTTAATGATAAAACGATTTGAATGAATCGATAATCGCAGTGAACTGTTGATTAATAAAACAGCGATCACAGTCAAGAAGCCGCTCACTATCAAAATCCACATACTTACTTTCTTGATGTTGTCGTTTACTAGATTTACTAGTTGTTTGTCATAAACAATATCAGACACCATGATGTTCTTACGTAAACTAGTTTCAATTTTTGCAATACTATCTTTGATTACATAATCTGCTTTTAGATGAATATCATAGGAGTTTTGTAATGGATTTTCTCCTAGAAAAGTCATGAAGTCTTCTCCGATAATGTCGGTATGTTGTTTTGCTGCAACTTGTTTATCAACAAAATTGAATGATTTTACAAAACGTTTTGATTTTAATTCGGTTCCAAAACTTTTTATAATACTATCATTAGCTTCATTTTTGAAGAAAACTGTCATAGCGATATTTTCTCTAAAATCATTAGCTAGTTTTTTAGAATTTATAATAAAAAGACCCAAAATTCCAAGTAGAAATAAAACTAAGAAAACACTTAGTACTACTGAAAAATAGGAAGAGATTAATCGGCGTTTTTGAAAATTATCAAAGGAAGAACTCATAGTTTATTGAAATTATTGGGTAAAAATAATAAAGAATTTCTTTATTTGAAGTTAATAACGACCAAAGTTTCAACTTTCGTACAATAAACGTAAATTTGACACCTTAAAACAATCATTTCCAGAAAAAAATGAAGCAAATGAGTAGATCAGTTGCTATGAATCTTAAATTATGAAATACAATCCGAACGAAATTGAAGCAAAATGGCGCAAATATTGGTTAGAAAATCAAACCTTTAAAGCCGAAAATAATTCAGACAAACCTAAATATTATGTGCTTGATATGTTTCCTTATCCTTCTGGAGCAGGTTTGCATGTAGGACATCCACTTGGATATATTGCATCGGATGTGTATTCTCGTTATAAAAGACATCAAGGTTTTAATGTGTTGCACCCAATGGGATATGATAGTTTTGGATTGCCAGCGGAGCAGTATGCCATTCAAACTGGGCAACGTCCAGAAGATACAACGGCTGTAAATATTGATGGTGGTTTTGATAAAGAAGGAAATAAAATTGCTGGTTATAGAAAGCAACTAGATACTATTGGATTTTCATTTGATTGGAGTCGTGAAGTGCGAACTTCAAATCCTGATTATTACAAGCACACACAATGGATTTTTATCCAATTGTTTAACTCTTGGTACAATAAAAAGAGCGACAAAGCAGAAGATATTTCGACTTTGGTTGCTGTTTTTGCATCAGAAGGGAATGCAAATGTCAACGCTGTTTGTGATGATACTATTCAAGAATTTTCAGCAACTGAATGGAACGCTTTCACAAAAGAGCAGCAAGAAAAAATTCTTTTACAATATAGATTAACGTATTTAGCGGAGACGGAAGTAAACTGGTGTCCAGGATTAGGTACGGTTTTAGCCAACGACGAAATTGTAAATGGCGTTTCTGAGCGCGGTGGTTTTACTGTAGTTCGAAAAAAAATGACACAGTGGAGCATGCGAATTTCTGCTTATGCAGAGCGCTTGTTGCAAGGTTTAAATGATATTGATTGGAGCGAAAGCATCAAAGAAAGTCAAAGAAACTGGATTGGAAAATCTGTTGGAGCGATGGTTTCCTTTAATGTGAAAGGTCATAAAGAGATTATTGACGTTTTCACGACACGTCCTGATACTATTTTTGGAGTGACGTTTATGACATTGGCACCAGAACATGATTTGGTTGCCAAAATTACAACTCCAGCACAAAAAGCAGCTGTTGAATCCTATATCGAAAAAACGTCAAAAAGATCTGAAAGAGAGCGTATGGCGGATGTTAAAACAATTTCAGGCGTTTTTACAGGAGCGTATGCTGAGCACCCATTTACTAAAGAAGCAATTCCGGTTTGGATTGGGGATTATGTATTAGCTGGCTACGGAACTGGAGCAGTGATGGCGGTTCCTTGCGGAGATGAAAGAGATTTTGCTTTTGCTAATTTCTTCAAAGGGCAAGAAGGAATGCAAGAAATCAAGAATATTTTTGATAAAGATATTACTGAGGCCGCTTTTGGTTCTAAGGATGGATTTCAATTAATAGATTCTGATTTTTTAAACGGATTAGGATATAAAGAAGGAACTTATAAGGCGATTGAAGCGCTAGAAAAATTAAAACAAGGAAAAGGAAAAACAAATTACCGTTTGCGTGATGCTGTTTTTTCTCGTCAAAGATATTGGGGAGAACCGTTTCCAGTTTATTATGTAAATGGCTTGCCGCAAATGATTGATGCGAAACATTTGCCTATTATATTGCCGGAAGTAGAAAAGTATTTGCCAACAGAAGATGGTTTGCCACCTTTAGGAAACGCTTTAGTTTGGGCTTGGGATATCGAGAAAAATAAAGTAGTCAATACAGATTTAGTAAATAATACAACCATTTTTCCTCTAGAATTAAACACAATGCCGGGTTGGGCGGGAAGTTCTTTTTATTGGATGCGTTATATGGATGCGCAAAATGAAAACGAATTTGCTAGCCAAGAAGCTTTGGCTTATTGGGAAAGTGTAGATTTATATATTGGAGGAAACGAACATGCAACAGGCCATTTGTTGTATTCTCGTTTTTGGAACAAATTCTTAAAAGATAAAGGTTATGCACCAACCGAAGAACCGTTCAAAAAACTGATTAATCAGGGAATGATTTTGGGAATGAGTGCTTTTGTGTATCGATTGGAAGGAACTAATACCTATGTTTCTAAAAACAAGATAGAAGGTCAAAATGTGCAACCAATCCACGTTGATGTTTCTATGGTAAATGCTTCTGATGAATTGGACATTGAAAGATTCAAAGCTTGGAGAGAAGATTATGCAAATGCGGAGTTTATTACAGATGACAATGGAAAGTATATCGTTGGTCGCGAAGTAGAAAAAATGTCCAAATCAAAATATAACGTTGTTACGCCGGATGATATTTGTAACGAATACGGAGCCGATACGTTGCGTTTGTACGAAATGTTTCTGGGACCATTAGAGCAAGCTAAACCTTGGAATACTGCTGGAATTTCGGGAGTTTTTGGTTTCTTAAAAAAATTATGTCGTTTGTACTTTGATGATAACGGTATGATTGTTACAGACGAAGCACCATCAAAAGACAACTTAAAATCTTTGCACAAAACCATCAAAAAAGTAGCAGAAGATATCGAGAATTTCTCTTTCAATACGTCAGTATCTCAGTTTATGATTTGTGTAAATGAATTGTCAACTCAAAATTGTCATTCTCGTGCTATTCTAGAACCTTTAGCCATTGTGATTTCACCTTATGCGCCACACATTGCTGAGGAGTTGTGGTCGTTATTAGGTCATGAAGGTTCAATTGCAACGGTGGCTTTTCCAGTTTTTGAAGCAGCTCATTTGGTGGAAAGTGAAAAAGAATATCCGGTTTCTTTCAATGGGAAAATGCGTTTCACCATCAAATTACCTTTGGATTTAACCAAGGAGCAAATTGAGGAAATCGTTATGAAAGATGATAGAACTATTAAACAGTTAGAAGGTAAAACACCAAATAAAGTGATTATCGTTCCAGGTAAAATAATTAATTTGGTAGGATAGAACTACGGTTTTTTAAATTAAAAAAATCCAAATTCCAATTGCTGGGATTTGGATTTTTTTTTAGATATTGATTTTATGTGCTTCTAATCTCTATTTAAATAATAGAGAAGTGTCGTTAATCTTGGATTAATAAACAAATGCTCAATTTTATTTATGTGAATAATTCCTTCTGATTTTAATGCTAGAATATTTCTAGTGATGTTTTATAAGCTTATAAATATGCTTTCAGTAGGACAAAAGTTTAATAGTTAGTAGATTTTGAAAAATAGACTAAGTAATTAATATGAATTATCAATTATTTAACAAATGTCAATTTGTCAATTTTAATAATTGGTTCACAATTTGATGTTTCAGTAGTGTTTATAAAAAATTAAAATACAAAGATATGGGAATGGGATATTTAATTCTTGCTGGAGCAATTATGCTTTTCAGTTGGTTGGTGAGTTCGAGACTAAAAAGCAAATTCGAATTTTATTCTAAACTGCAGTTGCAAAACGGAATGTCGGGAGCAGAAATCGCTGAAAAAATGCTTGCTGACAATGGGATACGTGATGTAAGAGTGATTTCTACTCCGGGAAGATTAACGGATCATTATAATCCTGTTGATAAAACAGTAAATTTAAGTGAGGCCGTTTATAATCAACGAAATGCGGCTGCGGCTGCGGTTGCGGCACATGAATGCGGACATGCGGTACAGCATGCTGTGGGTTATCAATGGCTGACGATGCGTTCTAAATTGGTGCCAATTGTAAATGTAGCCTCAAGTTACATGCAATGGATTTTATTAGCTGGAATTTTGATGTTAAAAACCTTTCCGCAATTATTGTTAGTAGGAATTGTCATTTTTGCAGCAACTACTTTATTTTCTATTGTTACTTTGCCGGTTGAATACGATGCGAGTAACCGTGCTTTGGCTTGGTTAGAAAATAAAAGAATGCTTACGCAGCAAGAACAAGCTGGAGCAAAAGATTCGCTTAAATGGGCTGCAAGAACTTATGTTGTGGCTGCTTTGGGATCTATTGCAACTTTGTTGTATTATGTTTCAATCTATATGGGAGGAAGTAGAAGAGATTAATTTGATAATTTCAAATTATAGAAAAGTAGTAACCGACTCGATTGTTAATTGAGTCGGTTTTTTTATGATTTATTCATTTGATTTAATCCTTACAGCTGAATCTGTCTGTCAATTTGTTGGTCTAAGGAAATAAAGGTTTCCGTTCTAGAAACACCATCGATTGCTTGAATTTTAGTGTTCAATAAATGCATCAAATGTTCGTTATCTCGGCAGATAATTTTAATTAAAATAGACCAATTTCCGGTCGTGTAATGGCATTCTAAAACTTCTGGAATTTTCTTTAAGTCTCTAACGGCCTCTGGATTACTAGAAGCTTTGTCTAAATAAATACCAACAAAAGCCATTGTGTTATAGCCAAGAACTTTATTGCTAACAGTAAATTTAGATCCTGAAATCACTCCAGATTGCTCTAATTTCTTTAATCGTTGGTGAATTGCCGCGCCAGAAATGCCTATTTTATTGGCAATTTGAAGAATTGGTTTGCGAGCATCATTCATTAAATCACGAAGAATTTCTTTGTCAATACCGTCAATTTCTACTACTAAAGAATTTATTTTCATAAGTTGCTATTGTAAACTAAAAATCAAATTTTAGTTTAAGTTCAAAATCAAATTTAATTAAAAAAGATGAAGTAGAAAGGTTGTAGCTCTTTTTTGTATACTCAATCATAAAAAAAAGCCATTCGGGTTAGGAATGGCTTTTCTGTATTTAAAATAGAAGTAATTTATTTACTCTTATTGGCTTCTACAATATATTTTTCTAAAGCCATAGTCATTGAAGGTGTAGCTGGCGTTGGTGCTAGTATATCAACTCGTAAACCATGATCCAGAGCTTCTTTTTGTGTCGTACTACCAAAAACAGCAATACGAGTATCATTTTGTTCGAATTTAGGGAAATTCATAAACAATGATTTAATTCCTGTTGGACTAAAGAAGGCCAATACGTCATAATATACATCTGCTAAATCTGAAAGATCGCTCATTACTGTTCTATAAAAAACAGCAGGCGTCCAATCTACTTTTAATGCATTCAATGTCGTTTGAGCATCAGCATTCAACTGATCCGAAGCAGGTAGTAAGAATTTTTCGTCTTTGTATTTTTTAATCAATGGCGATAAATCAGCAAAATCCTTTGGTCCTACATAGATTTTTCGTTTTCTGTAAACGACATATTTTTGTAAATAAAAAGCAATCGCTTCTGATTGACAAAAGTATTTCAAACCTTCAGGTACTTTAAAGCGCATTTCGTCTGCAACTCTAAAAAAGTGATCTACAGCATTTTTACTTGTTAAAATAATAGCAGAGTAATTGTTAAGATCGATTTTTTGAAGTCTAATCTCTTTTGCGCTTACTCCTTCTACATGAATAAAAGGTCTGAAATCAATTTTTACTTTATGCTTTTGTTGAAGTTCAAAGTAAGGTGAATTTTCTACCTTAGGTTCAGGTTGTGATACCAAAATTGTTTTCACTTTCATATTTTCACTTTTTCTAAGCATTCCCTTTTGTAAACCAATAATACATAAAATAATAGGGTGCTATTTCGAGAGTGCAAAGATATAAAATAAAGTAAAACAACTTACCGAATATTAATTTTTGATAATTTTTTATTGAAATCAAATAGGTTAATGCGTTTGTTATCAGCGCAATCGCAATTATAAAAAGTGGGATATTTCTCGAAAATGAGTCGTAATAAAACAAAATTATATTAAAAGGGAGTATTAATAACCCAATATAGGTCCTGTAAGTAACTTTTTGAAGATTAAATTGTTCGGTAAACTCTTCGATATTAAAGGAAGTTGCTATTATCTTTTCAATCAAATATTTAGATAAAATAAAGAATATAAGAAAAGTAAATATTTGAATATATAAAAGCCAATCTGTTTTTGAGGCATATCCAAAATAACTGAGTGATATTTGTATAAAAAACGTCAAAGAAATCATTTGTACAAAAAACAAGGAAAGTGTAAATCCGCTTTTTAAATTCGTACTGTCTTTGTAAACTTTTATGTATTTGTTCGAGTAAATAAGGTTGGCAAAGTCACCAAAACGATTTTCAAATATAGATTTGGTAATTGCAATTATAGCAAATGATAGAACAAAAAGAACGGTTGCCCAGTCTTTGCTCTCTATTATTCTTGGATGAAGTATAGTTTCGATCATAGGGTCGCAAAATTACTAATTTTTATATCATTCTTTTTATTATAATTTTATTAAGGCTGTAATAGTATAAAAAGTTTACTTTTGCCTTGAAATTAGTCAAAATATGAATGATTGTATTGTTATAATTCCTACCTATAACGAAATTGAAAATATTGAGAGCATTATTCGATCTGTGCTTTCTCAACGAAAAACTTTTGATATTCTAATAATTGATGATAATTCGCCAGATCACACTGCTGACAAGGTTGTTTTACTTCAAAAGGAATTTGGAGGTAGATTATTTATAGAAAAAAGAGAAAAAAAATCCGGTCTAGGAACAGCTTATGTTCACGGATTTAGATGGGCATTAGAACATAAATACGAATATATTTTCGAAATGGATGCTGATTTTTCGCATAATCCAAACGATTTAGAGAAGTTATATACTGCGTGTCACTTGGGTGATGCCGATTTATCTATTGGTTCGCGATATGTTACAGGAGTAAATGTAGTAAACTGGCCTCTAAGTAGAGTCTTGATGTCTTATTTTGCTTCGGTTTATGTAAGATGGATTACTGGCATGAAAATTCATGACGCTACAGCGGGTTTTGTCTGTTATAAAAAAAGAGTTTTAGAAGAAATTAATTTAGATAAAATAAAGTTTGTTGGTTATGCGTTTCAAATCGAAATGAAATACAGAACCTACTGCAAAAAATTTAAGATAACCGAAGTTCCTATTATTTTTACCGATAGAACAAAAGGACAATCAAAAATGAGTAACTCAATAATTATTGAAGCTGTTTTTGGGGTTATCGCACTAAGATTAAAGAAGTTATTTAATACATTATAGAAGAAGAAACGATGAACAGGATTTTAATTAAGAATGCCAAAATAGTAAACGAAGGAGTGATTTTTGAAGGCGATCTATTAATTGAGAATGATATAATTGTTGAAATTTCAGAGACCATCAGTGCTAAATCTGCTGATTGCAAAATTATCGATGCCGAAGGGAATTATTTGATGCCAGGTGCTATTGATGATCAAGTGCATTTTAGAGAGCCCGGTTTAACTCATAAAGGCGATATCGAATCAGAGTCAAAAGCGGCAATTGCAGGAGGTATTACTTCCTATATTGAGCAGCCCAACACTATTCCTAATGCAGTTACTCAAGAAATATTAGAGCAAAAATATGAGTTAGCTGCACAAAAGTCCTACGCGAATTATTCTTTTATGATGGGCGCAACAAATGATAATTTGGAGGAAGTTTTAAAAACAAATCCAAAAAATGTTGCGGGAATAAAAATTTTCTTAGGTTCTTCTACTGGAAATATGTTAGTCGATAATGAAGCGACACTCGAAAAAATATTTTCTAATACTTCTATGCTAATTGCTGTGCATTGTGAAGACGAAACAACAATAAAGAATAACTTAGAAAAATACAAAGAAGAGTTTGGAGAGGATATTCCAGTTACAGTGCATCATTTGATTCGCAGTGAGGAAGCCTGTTATATTTCTTCGTCAAAAGCAGTGGCTTTAGCCAAAAAAACAGGAGCTCGTTTGCATGTTTTTCATCTCTCAACTGCAAAAGAAATGGATTTGTTTACCAATAAAATTCCGTTAGAAGATAAAAAAATTACTGCAGAAGTTTGTATTCATCATTTATGGTTTACGAATGACGATTATGCAACAAAAGGGAATTTGATAAAATGGAATCCTGCCGTGAAAACTGCAAATGATAGAAAAGTATTGTGGGAAGCATTGCTTGATGGTCGTATTGATGTAATTGCCACAGATCACGCTCCGCATACTTTAGAGGAGAAAAGTAAATCTTACATGAACGCTCCTTCTGGAGGTCCGCTGGTGCAACATGCTGTTGTAGCAATGTTTGAAGCATTTCATCAAGGAAAAATAAGTGTAGAGAAAATTGTGGAAAAGATGTGTCACAATCCTGCTAAAATATTCAAAATTGAGAAACGTGGTTTTATCAAAGTGGGCTATTATGCAGATTTAGTCATAGTAAATTCTGGTTTGCCTTGGAGCGTAAAAAAAGAAAATATAATAGCAAAATGTGGTTGGTCTCCTTTTGAAGGGTTTACTTTTAAGTCTAGAATTACTCATACTTTCGTAAATGGTCAATTGGTTTATACTGCCTTTAAGGTCAAAGATATACGTGCGGGTAAACGTTTGTTATTTGAAAGATAAAAACTTCTGATAAATGAAAAGAATAATTTTTTTTATAGTCTCATTGACCCTTTTTATAAGTTGTAAAGACGATGCGGTTAAAAAACCAAAACGCCTAATTAAAAAAGAGGTTATGGTAGATATAATGTATGACATATCGCTTTTGGATGCCATTAAATATCAAAATCCAACTTCTATAGATAGTTTAAAAATAAATCCAAGAGATTTTATATTTAAAAAGTATAAAGTAGATAGTCTTCAGTTTGCTACTAGTAATGTTTATTATTCTACTGATTATGAAGGGTACAAAGTCATGTTTGATGAAGTAGCCAAACGAATTAACAAAGAGAAAAAATCTGCAGAAGATATAGTTAAAGCTGAGCAAAAGAAACTTAAAAACACTAAAAATATAAAGTTAGAAAAAACTCAGAGATATAATTCTGATACGTTGGTTAGAGGAAGAAAAGGACTTATTGATAAAGAAATGGTAAAAGAACCTGCTATGAAAATGCAGGCTGTTGAATAGGTTTGGCTATAGCTTAAGATTTGAGATCTCTTTTATATAGGAATTGATCGCTTTAAATTTGAAGTTTAAAGTTTCTTTTATTTTTTGATTAGAGTACGAGCTTTTAGAGTAGGATGCTTTTGCAGTAGCCTTTGTAAATTGTCTTTTTTGTTTAAAAATAACGGATAGAATCCAATCCATTCTCCATACTATTTCCATAAAAAAAGGTGACGCATGTTTAGTGGGTCTCTCTTTTTGCAAAGCATCAGAAATGTTGTTTAAGATGTCTCTAAAACAATTGTTTTCGGCAATTAATGTAAATCTTTCATTGCAAATTTCACTATTCATTAATTCAGTTGTGATTTTTACAACATCGCTTACGGCAATAAAACCGCTTGTTCCAAGAGTGTAAAATGATAATCCATCAGCTACTTTCTTAAAAAGTAAACCGCTTCCTTGTTCTTGAAATCCCGGACCAATGATCACACCTGGATTTACAATTAATATTTTTAAACCTTCTTGTTGTCCTCGCCAAATTTCCATTTCAGCACCATATTTAGAAATGGCATAATCGCTATGTGGTTTTTCGGGATTCCATTCGGTTTCTTCGGTGATTATGGTTTCGTGAGCGGCTAAATCGCCAAGTGCAGCTATTGAGCTTACATAACACAATTTTTGAATGGAATAGCTGAGGCAAAAGTTGACAATATTAGCAGTTCCTTCGATATTTATTTTGCGAATGTTTTCTTCGTCTTTTGGATCAAATGATATTAGGGCAGCACAATGATAGACTTGAGTAATACCAATAAAAGCTTTTTCTAAAGATGGAACATCGATGATGTCGGCTTGAATCCATTGTATGGTGTCAAATAAATTTGACTTTTTGTAAAGTTGAAATAGCGATTTCGTTTTTTCGATACTTTGAGTAGTTCGATATATTGCCCGAATTCTCTCGCTCCCTCTAGTTTGCGATTCAATTAAATGAAGCAATAAATGTGCGCCTACTAATCCGGTTCCTCCTGTTACTAAAATCATGCTACGAAAATACGAATATTTTTTTTTGAATAACCCCATAAACCAATAACCGAATCCACAATAAATTTTATCTTTGTGCATACAAAGCCCAAAAGGCTGAATTGACGAAAGTAAATTGATTAAAAAAGATGAAAAATTTTATTGAAGAAGTGACTTGGAGAGGAATGCTCCACGATGTTATGCCAGGTACAGAAGAACATTTGATGGAACAAATGCGTGTGGCATATGTGGGAATTGACCCAACTGCCGATTCATTGCATATAGGACATTTAGTTGGAGTGATGTTATTAAAACATTTTCAGTTATCTGGACACAAACCATTAGCTTTAGTAGGTGGTGCAACCGGAATGATTGGTGATCCGTCAGGAAAATCCAATGAAAGAAATTTATTAGACGAGCCTACTTTGCGTCACAATCAAGAAGCCATTAGAGCACAATTGAGTCGTTTTCTTGATTTTACTTCAGATGCCCCCAATGCAGCTGAATTAGTAAACAATTACGACTGGATGAAGAATTTTTCTTTCCTAGATTTCATTCGTGATGTAGGTAAACATATTACCGTAAATTATATGATGGCGAAGGATTCTGTGAAGAAGCGTTTGACTTCTGAAGCTGCCGAAGGAATGTCATTTACCGAGTTTACTTATCAATTGGTTCAGGGATATGACTTTTTGCATTTGTATAGAGATAAAAAATGTACGCTACAAATGGGTGGAAGTGATCAGTGGGGAAACATAACTACTGGTACGGAATTAGTGCGTAGAATTGCAAGTGGAAAAGCGTATGCTTTAACTTGTCCTTTGATTACAAAAGCAGACGGAACTAAATTTGGAAAATCTGAAGGAGGAAATATTTGGTTGGATTCAGCGCGAACTTCACCTTACAAGTTTTACCAATATTGGTTGAATACTTCTGATGTAGATGCAGAGAAATACATTAAAATTTTCACTTTTTTATCGAAAGAAGAAATTGAAGATTTAACAGAGAAGCATAGAGAAACACCGCATTTGCGTTTGTTACAAAAACGTTTGGCTGAAGAAATTACAGTAATGGTGCATTCAAAAGAAGATTTAGAAAATGCGATAAAAGCATCTAATATTTTGTTCGGGAATTCAACTTCAGAGGATTTAAAACAGTTGGATGAAGCTACTTTTTTAGATGTTTTTGATGGTGTACCTCAAGCTGAAATTGCAAAACCTGAAATAGAAACTGGAATTAATATAATTGACGTATTAAACGAAAAAACAGGCTTTTTTAAATCAAATGGTGAAGCAAGACGTGCTTTGACTGCTAATTCTATTTCAGTAAATAGAGAGAAAGTAGCAGAAGATTTTATGCTTTCGACTAAAGATTTAATCAATAATCAATTTGTGTTGTTGCAAAGCGGCAAGAAAAATTACTTTGTAGTTAGAGTTGTTTAATTTCATAACTTTACTTTAAATATTTAAAATTATGGAAACACAATTTTTAACTGATGAAAAAGGAAATAGAACGGCTGTTGTTTTGCCTATAAAGCAATACAATAAAATGATTGAAAAATTGGAGGATTTAGAAGACGTTCGCCTTTATGATGAAGCCAAAAAGGAGGATGATGGTTATCGAATTTCATTTGAAGATTATTTGAAAACAAGGGAAGCAAAAAAGTCAAATCTATAACATTGATTTTTCCAAAAAAGCGCAGAAGAAGTTTGATAAGTTATCAGATGAGATAGCTAATCCAATATTATTTGCGATTGGAAGTTTATCAAAAAATCCTTGACCTTCAGGTTATAAAAAGTTAAAAGGAAGAAAAGGATATAGAATACGTGTTGGAGATTATAGAGTGATTTATGAAATAATTGATGATATTCTTTTAATCGATGTAGTAGATTTAGGTCATCGAAAAGATATTTATGAATAAGATTTACATCACCATCAGGTTACATCCTCGAATATCAGAATTATCAAAACGTCCCAATACCTCGAAAGAGTTGTTGGGATTTTTTTTGCCCAAATCTTGAGTAGCAATAAAAGAACAAGAATTGATGTTAGCCAAATCAATCACGTTGATTCCGCCTGTTTTTCCTTGGGAAATATAGGTTAGTGCATCTTCGGTGTCGCGAATTAGGATTTGTATCCAAGAAGGGCATTCAAATACGCCTTCTCCTAGTGAATAGGCTTGAGAAAGCAATTCGGTCATTCCGTATTCCGAGTGTATACTAGAAACGCCAAAACCTTCACAAAGTTGCTGATGCAGTTCTTCCCGAATCATTTCTTTTCGCTTGCCTTTCATGCCGCCAGTTTCCATTATAATCGTGTGTTTCAAATTGAATTGTTGTTTCTCTATAAGATCTAACAAAGCATAAGTAACTCCAATTAAAATCACATTTTGTCCTGCCTGATCTAATTCGATTAATTTTTTGATTAATTCATCGTGGTTGTGTAAATAAAACCCACTTTCTGGTTGATTAGAAAGTTTTATTAAATCTTCGACCATATAGATTAACGATGATCCTTCTCGCTCCAGATAGGAAGGGAGTAAAGCCAAAACGATGTAATCTTCAATATTTCCGTAAAACTCTGAAAACCCTTTGCGATAACTTTCTTCGTAAATAGAAGCGTCTGTTACAAGATGCTTACTCGTTATTGTTCCCGTTGTCCCGCTACTTGTAAAAACGGCTTCGACAGCATCAGTGTTTGAAACTACATTGTGACTTTTGAAAAACTGAATAGGTAAAAATGGAATTTGCTCTACTGATTTTACTTTATGAGAATCTGTTTTTAGAAGTTCACAAAACTCACGATACACTTGATTGTTTTCGTACTGATGACGAAATACTTTTAAGGCAATTTTCTCAAATTGTTTTTGACTAGAAATAGAAAATATATCAGCAGCTGAAATCAAAATATTTTTTTTACAAAAGTAATCAAAAAATGCTCGATGTTGTCAAAAACGCTATCCTGATGGATTTTTTGGACATAATAAAAAGCTGCAAATTATTTTGGAGCTTTTTATTTATTTTAGAATACTTATCGTATAATTAATTTTCTAGTTGCCGAGGCTTCTTTTTCATTAATTTTTATGATGTAAACCCCAGAAGTTAAGGTAGAAACGTTTAGCTCTCTGGAGCTAAGTTGTGTTTGAAGTACTTTTTTGCCTAAAACATCAAAAATGATTATTTCTTTGTCTAAATCATTTTTTGTAGCAATGTAAACTTTACCATTGCTCACAGGATTTGGATACAAGTTTAAACCTTCTATTGTAGGTGAATCTTGCGTTCTTGGCTGCGGCTTAGTTTCTTGAGCATTAGCGCTTAAGGAAAATAAAAAGACCAATAAAGTAATAGTATAAAAGTAGTTTTTTGCCATCAGATTTATTTGAATAGTAAATGTACAAAAAAATATTCAAATAGTGTACCAAAAAAAATGCCTCTCCAAAAAGAGAGGCATTTTACTATTTTGTTTCTATTATTAGAATCCAGTTGCCCATCCAGCAGCCCAGCTCGGCATTCCAACTCCATTTCCAGCTCCAGTAGCTGTTGCAGAAGTAGTAGCAAAATTAGCATTTACTGTTGCACTAACTCCTGAAGTTGCAGGTGCTACAGCAGTAGTTTTTCCTTTCATAATAGTTGTTACATCCGAATCAATTTTGAAATTAACAACTTTTAGAGACGTTCCAGCATTTGCTAACGTTTCATCATGCTCTAGATCAAAACCTGTAGCCCAACCTTTGATCACCACATTGGTAAAAATACCTTTTGTTCCTCTTCTTAGTTTAATTGCTTGGTTTTCTGCAAATGCAGTAGTATTAGCAGTACTTCCAGGTCCAATAAGGGTTAGGTTTGTAATAGTAGGATTAGAGATTGGAGTATTTGCAAAACCAAACTCATAGTTGTCTGCTTCAATACCTCTATTTCCTGTTCCGTAATCTAATCTACCGTACCAATCTGTGTTTGTACCAGACCAACCTTCAGTCCAATCAAATTGATCATCTTCGTTTCCTATAGAGATTATGTGATCCGTGTTTACTGTTCCTCCAAAGAATTCTACTCCATCATCAGATCCGTGAATTAATTGAACGTAGCTAATTGTTGTTCCAGAACCTACACCAAATAACGATAGTCCGTTAAACTCTTTATCAGCATTAAAAAGTGCTCCAGCATATTCTATTCTTAAATATTTAATAGAACCAGAGTTGTCATTAGATATTGTTCCTCCATAAGTTAAATCACCAACTTCTGATTGTGCACTACTTGCGCCTCCGCTAATGCGATTAATTGGTGCTTTTCCACAGATAACTAATCCACCCCAGTCACCACCTGCTTTTGTAGCCTTTCCACTTGTCATTACAACTGGTTTTGATGCTGTTCCGTTTACATTGATTTTACCTCCTTGTGCAACGGCAATATAAGACGCTGTTCCGCCAGTTCCCTGAATTACAGTTCCTGCAGGAATTGTCAAAGTAGCGTTATTGTTTACTTGGATTTTTCCAGTAAGTTTATAAACTTTACTAGCATCTAGAACTACTTCACCTTCTGTTATTGTTCCTTTAAAATCATCTGCATTAGCAATAAATTTTGAGGTTGAAGGATTAGTTGTGTCTGAATCGTTAGAAGTACAACTGGTCATTACTCCTGCAGTTACAACTAAAAGACTTAATAGATTTACAGTTAATTTTTTCATAGTTTTTTTAATGTTTTTTCATTTGTTTTATTAGGACAAATATCAAACAAAAGCTTTTTTCTAAAGTTAGGTTAACGTGAACCTTAGATTAAAAAAAAGGCTATTTAATGTTAGCTTAGTGTTGCGATGTTAAGAACTGTTTGAAGATCACTAATAAGTTTTTGAAACAAAAAAAGAGGCTATTCGTATTAATGAATAGCCTCTTTTTAGATGTTTGCTTAATTATTTAGAACTGATAGTTAATGCTAAGACTTAGCGATAATCCTTTTTTGTAGCTTAATAGGTTTACATCTCCATTTGTGTTTTCCTGAACTTGATTGATGGTAGGATTTAAAATGTTTTTTACAAGAAAACTTAATCCTACTTTTTCATTTAGTTTAGATTTAGCTACAAAGTCTAAAGTACCAAATGCTTTATCAACAATATCACCTCTTTGTAAAGTACCAATAGCATATATTCTATCAGAGAAATAAGAATACGTTAATGTTGAAGTTAGATTGCTTTTTTTATTGTTCCATTCATTAAAAAAACTTAAATCGGTATTTAATAATACGTCAGAAGCTCCTGTGAATTTTCCTTTTTTAGAGGTAAAATCTACTTCGAAATCTGTTTCTTTCTTCACTTTATTAGAGTTTAATTCTTGATTAGAATATAAGTAAGATACATTTACACCTGCAGAAAGTTTTTTAGAATTTTCGGTATCAATATTCAATAGTTGCTTGCGATATTCTACTTCGGCTCCCGTTACATAACCATAATCGCCTGTGTTTACATAAGAAATGTCATTTGTAGAGGAATTAATCGTTACCTCGTTCATTGGGTTTTGAATGTATTTCCCAAAAGCAGTTACCGAAATTAGCTCTTCGTTTTTAGGGAAAAATTCCCATTTTAGATCTAAATTGTAATCATCTGATGCGTACAGTTTTTGGTTTCCAATATATACTTGAGTAATTTCCTCATATAAAAATGGTGCTCTTTCTTTAAATTGTGGTAAGGTATAAGTTTTGCTTAAGCCCAAACGCAAGTTTTGTTTTTCTGCCAATTCATATTTCATTATTATACTAGGTAAGAAAGCAGTTTTATCCAGCTGACTGCTTTTTGTAATAGGATCAAGTTGGGTGTTCCAAGTGATTTTTTGAGCTATTTTTTCTGCTCTTAAACTTATAACAGTCGTTAGTTTGTTCAATTTATATTCTGTATTTAGAAACCCTGCATTTATATTTTGGTCTCCTTTATAAAATTGTGGATTTAAGGCTGAAGATTCAAATTGATCGCCTCTAAAAGTGATAATTTTAAAATAGTTGTTATCTAAATTAGACTGGTTGTAAAATAAATCTAAGTTGTTTGGATCTACAATGTCAGATAAGTGAGTATTATCAGATTTAAAATTAAATTGTGTGGCTTCAAAGTTTCTAGTTTTAACTCGTCCGCTATATCCAAAAGTGAATTTTCCTTTGTATTCCCCTTCTTCCGTTTTGCTGAATTTGTAATCGTAGCTTAAGTTTGCAGCAACTTCATCTTCTTTCAAATTTTGAAAATAACGATTGTTACTTCCAGCATTAGATAAAAGTGTATAACCAGCGGCCACTTTGTTTAAGGTATTTGTTGTTCGGTCTGGAGTATCTCCTTTGATACTGTTATATGATAATCCCCAATTAAATTTAGAACGCTCCTTAAACTTATGTTCTCCTAATAATTGGTTAACCCATAAAGCATTTTTATTGTACTCATTTCTTCTAATTAAAGCATTCCCGCCATCACCACCATCCGCAAAGTAACCACTGTATTCTTTTTTAGATTGTGTACTTGTATTAATGAATAATGAATTGAAGTTAACGGTGTTGTTTGGGTTTATTTTGTACCCTAAATTTAACAGTCCAGTCGTATTGGTATTGTAATTAATATCGGTGTAAGTATGGTAATTTTTATTTGCAACACCAGTTCCAGATACTGATCCTTTTGCAGAGCCATTACTTTTAGAGTTAAATTCATTGTCGTAAGAAGCATTAGCGAAGATGCTAATTTTCCCTTCTTCACCAACTTTAAATGAAGTTCCTCCTGAAATATTGTAAGAGCTAGCAATTGGCGCTTTATTCTCTAATTGATTTGTTTTATAATTGTACTGTGTCAAAGGATTTGACGGTATAGCACGATTGGTAAAGCCTAAAGCTCCGTAACCTTGTAGTAAATTAAAATTGTCTACTTTCAAGGCATTCGTATTTATCTTTGATCCTAATTGAAATTTTAAAAAGCTTTTGCCTTTGTGTTCCTTAGAGATAATGTCAACATTACCACCCGCAAAATCGCCGTAGAATTTTCCGTTGTATACTTTGTCTATTGATACATATTCTACAATATCGGTAGAGAAAATATCTAAATTAAGGTTTTTCTTGGTTGGGTCATTAGAAGGAATTGGAAGTTCATTCATGGTTGTCGAATTGTAGCGGTCTCCTAATCCTCTAACAAAAATATTCCCTGTTCCTTCCTGTTTTGTAATACCAGTGGTTTTTGTAACAGCAGTAGCAACATCACTAACTCCTTTTCTAGATAATTCTTGAGCACCAATAGACTGCTTAATGTCTACTGCATTTTTTTGTTCTAATAATAGCGCTGTTTCTTTTTGCCTACTTACAGTACTAGCTCTTACAATTACATCTTCTAATTTGTATCCTGCAGAACCTAATGCTTGATTGATGGTTAAGGTTTGGTTTGCTATAATCTTCACAGGAATCTCAACAGATTCGTATCCAATAAAACTAAATTGAATAGTATAATTACCAGGAACTACAGACATGGAGAATTTACCGTCAATATCAGTGTTTGTTCCAATATTAGTTCCAGCAATAAGTACGTTAGCAAATGGTAAGGATTGGTTGTTCGCCTCTTTGTCAGTCAAGATTCCAGTTATTGTTCCTTTGTTTTGTGAAAAAGAAATAGCAGTTATAAATAACGATATAAAAAGTATTTTGAATTTCATTTGTTTTGTTTTTTTTTGCAAAGTAAGTCCCGAAATGTAAAATGTAAGTTACCGTCTTGTTAGGGTTATGTTTTGTTTTTGCTAATAAATTGCTCCAATATTAAATTACCGTTAACACCTTTTCAGTTTCCTATTTATGATTACATTTACCATAAAAAAAACAACTTTTGACGCTTTATGAAGAAAAAAAACACCAAAATTCTATTAGTCGATGACGAGCCAGATATTTTAGAAATAATAGGATATAATCTTTCTCAAGAAGATTATCAAATCTTTACGGCCTCTAATGGTAAGGAGGCTATAGCCAAAGCAAAAAAAGTAATTCCAGACCTTATTATAATGGATGTTATGATGCCAGAAATGGACGGAATGGAAGCGTGTGAAAACATTAGAAAAATACCAGAATTAAGTAATGTACTAATTACTTTTTTGACTGCTAGAAGCGAAGATTACTCTCAAGTAGCAGGTTTTGATGCCGGTGCAGATGATTATATTACTAAACCAATTAAGCCAAAGTTATTAGTAAGTAAAGTAAAAGCCTTGTTGCGTCGTTTAAAAGAAAATGATCAAAATAGCGAAACGCTGAATGTAGGTGGTATCGAAATTAATCGCGAAGAATATAAAATTGTAAAAGACAATATTGAAATTGTATTGCCTAGAAAAGAATTTGAGTTATTCTACCTTTTAGCTTCAAAACCTGGAAAAGTATTTAAAAGAGATGAAATTCTAGATCGAGTTTGGGGTAATGAAGTCATTGTTGGCGGACGAACTATAGATGTTCACATTAGAAAATTACGTGAAAAAATAGGAGAAGAATTATTCAAAACAATTAAAGGAGTAGGATATAAGTTTGAAGTATAGATGACTATAAATTTTAAAAAAACATATCGATTTGCTGTTAAGTCTTCGCTTTACATTACCTTCTTTTCTACCGTATTGGTAGGATTTCTAACGCATCTTTTTTTTAAATTTTCATATCAATTTTGTTTGGTTTTTGCTTTTTGTATTGCTGTTTTTTCTTTTATCGTTCTTCAGTATAGAGTAGAGCGCTTTATTTACAAAAAAGTAAAAAAAATATACGATGATGTTGCTTTATTAGAGTCGAGTACTTTTATGAATCAGCCTATAACGACTGATATGGCAACGCTAACGCGTGAAGTAAAAAAGTTTGCTACCGATAAAAAATTAGAAATTGAAACCTTAAAAGTAAGAGAAGAATATAGGAGAGAATTTCTAGGCAATGTTTCCCATGAACTTAAAACACCTCTTTTTATGGTGCAAGGTTACTTGTCAACGTTGCTTGATGGAGCTATGAATGATAAAACAATTCGAAAAAAATATTTAGAACGTGCCGAAAAAGGAGTTGAAAGATTGATCTACATTGTTCAAGATTTAGACATGATTTCTAAACTCGAAATAGGAGAGTTAAACCTTGAGATTACTCAATTTGATATTGTCAAATTAATTCAAAATGTTTTTGATTTATTAGAAATGAAAGCTTCTAAAAAAGACATTATCCTTATGTTTGACATGAAATATAGTATTCCCATTATGGTAATCGGAGATCAAGAAAAGATTCAACAAGTCGTTATGAATCTAATCGTGAACTCTATTAAATACGGGGAGAAAAAAGGAACTACTGAAGTGAGTATAGAGGATTTGACCGAAGAAAAATTAATCGTTAGAGTGACTGATAACGGAGAAGGTATTGTAAAGAAAAATATCTCCAGATTATTTGAACGTTTTTACAGAGTAGATAAAAGCGGTGCGCGAACAGAAGGCGGTTCCGGTTTAGGTTTGGCTATTGTAAAACATATTATCGAGGCACATGACGAAAAAATATATGTTGATAGTACCTATGGTGTAGGGTCAGAGTTTTCTTTTACACTTCAAAAAGTAAAAAATAAAAAAAAGCAGCTGTAACGCTACTCCTTAAAAACATGAAATAAGGAACTCCAATCCGTTTTTATTTCTGTTTTTGGTAATCCTTTGTAATTCGCAACTTGATCCAAATTTTCTATTTTAAAATCATCTTGTGAGGCAAATGGAACAGCGTTTTCTTCTTGTAGTTTTCTAGCAAGATATTCTTGTTCAAATTGTCCTGGAGTAGGGATAAAAAAGGACTTTTTGTTTAGTTGTGTAAGATCCATAATTGTAGTATATCCAGAACGACAAAGTACAATTTCACTTTCGTTAAATGCATTTGATATCTCAGTAGCATTCATAAAATTATAATAACTCACATTTTCTATTTGCTGCTTTACTTGTTCTTTTTCTATAATTCCTCTAATAAAAATTATTTTGCCAGAATATCTTATAATTTCTGATCTTAATTTCGCTTCTAAAATTCCTCGTTGAGGTTCTGGTCCTGATAAAACAACCATTAAGTCGTATTTCTTTTCTTTTTCCTGATGCTGCAACCTACTTAATGGTCCAATGTATTGTATGTTTTTTGGAGTCTTTTTTAGATGTCCTAATTTTCCGGTTAGATTAGGAGTTTCATTAAAATCGGGTACCCAACAGGCGTCGAATTTTTTAATGATATTTTGATGTATTTTACTGCTTAACCAAGTGCTACTTCCAGACAGTACTTTCAGTTGGTGTGTAATGTAAACACAGGGAACTTTTGTGCTGTAAACTCCAAATCTGTTGTCCGAAATGATTCCTTTGATATCGTATTGCTCAACCCAATTTTCAGTAAGTCTTTTCTCTTCTTGAATGGCTTTGATTGTTTTTAAGCCATTTTTAAATAATTTCCATTTTAGATTCTCTCCTTTTCCCGCATATTCTATTTGGTATGAGGGGAGTTCTAATGTATTTAGGTTGGGGAACTCTTTTCTTAATAAAGCTAAAGCATCACCGTCTGAAGCAATAATTGGGGTGTAGTTATTTTCTATCAATGCTTTAATAATTGGTATGCAGCGGGTAGCATGACCCAAACCCCAATTTAAGGGAGCAATTAAGATTGTTTTTTTATTAAAATTTGATATCATTAATTTTTTTAGCTAGTGCAATGGTCATAACGTAGCAAAGGGGACAATTGTTTAGAAAGTCCCCTTTGTTTTTTATTTTAAATGGAATTAATCTTGAATGTATGTTTTATTTCCGTTTGCATTAATATAATATTTTCCTCCTCTAGGACCTGTATATACCTTTTTACCGTTGTATTCACCAGTTATTTTATCTGCAATTTTTGGTGCCTTTTCATTGGTTTCTTTAATTTTTGCTGGTGCTTTTTTTGTCGTAGCTTTAGCTGTTGGTGCTTCTTTTTTAAGGTTTTCCGCTTTCTTTTCTACTTTTGCTGCTTTTGCCTCTACTTTTTCCGCTTTTGCTTTTACTTCTTTTTTTGCTTCAAGAGCTTTCTCTTTTGTTTGAGTTGCTTTTGTTTTACTTTCACTGGTTTTCGCTTTGTTTTCTTTTGCTTTCGCTTCAGTTGCTTTCGCTTTTGCATCAGTTGCTTTTGCTTTCGCTTCTGTTTCTTTCTTCTTAGCTTCAGTTTTGGTTTTCAAAGCTGTTTCTTTAGCATCTGCTTTTGCTTTAGCTACTTTCTCTGCTGCTTTTTCTGTTTTGGCAGCTGCTTTCTTCTTTTGTGCTGCAGTTTCTTGAGCATAAAAGCTACCAGACAATAGAAAAGCAAAACACAATAAAAATAATTTTTTCATGATAATTTATTTTAAGTTTTTAGAAAATGTTTAAGACATCTAAATTTAATAACTTTTTTCCTAAATATAATGTTAAAAAATTAAAAATAAGCTCTTAATTGAATGTTTCCAGTATGAATAGCCAAATTGGTTTCACTTTTTCTACCTTCATAATTTAAGTTGATATCTAAAAACTGTGTTATATTTCTTTGTATTAGTAGTTTCCAAGTCAAATTTTGCCCTGTTTGCAAGCCTTCTAACATTTGAAATCCAACAGAAGAAAACTCATTTCCATCAAATTTATTTTGGTAAAAAGAAACCTCTCCATTCATGGTAAATTTAGATTCACTCGCATAAGAAAAAGAAGTTCCAAAACGATTTTGAATTAATTTTTCTGATAAGCCTATTTGATTTTCTTTTTTTTGTAATTCATAAAAAATATCCCAACTCGTATTTTTAGAAAATAAATAGCTAATTTTTGGTGCGAGTTGGTAACCGGTTATTTCATAGTTTTTTTCTAAATAATTCTCGGAATTTATTGCTGTTTGAATAGTTTTGGTCAAAAAACCGAAGAGCCAACTTTTTTTGTATAAATGATTGTATTGTAACTGATGGGAGCTATTTGTTGCTTCTTGTGATCCCGTAGAAAGAAGATTTTTTGTTTTGCTTTCTAAGTAAGTGTAGGTTACAGAATGATTTTGCCTTCCTCGGTTATAAAACAAGCTGTTTCTTAAACTCGAATTTAAGCCTAAAACATTTTCATTACTTGAACTAAAAGGATTTAATTCAAAGTTGGCACCATTATTCCTGTTTTTTCTATCCATTATAAAAGCTGTTTGGTTATAAAAGTAGGATAAGAATTTTTTTATTCCTTTCTCATTTTGCCACTGGATTGGATTTAATGTCAAAGACTGCGAAAATTTATTTTGATGAGTTTTAATATACAATCGATTCGGTAAAAAAATGCGGATAAATTTGGCTTGATCTATAAATGGAGCTATTTCAAACTCTTGTAACTCTTGAATTCCGTTGTTGTTATAGTCATTCCAAGTGTAAACTCCCTGTCCTATAGGTACTTCTATATAAGTGAATTCTTGCTGTGGAATGCTTCCTGAATTGGTTTCGTAAGTAGTAGTATTTTGAATAAATTGATTGAAATAACGGTCTGTGTATACAATTCTAGAGTTTAGCGATGATTCTTTTTTTCTAGAGTCATTACTGAATTCTAATATCCTGTAATTAGCATATACAGATAAGTCACTCGTATTGCTTTGAATTAATCTTGATTTTAAACGAAAAGTTTGAGAGGTATTTACCCTTTGAATAATGCTTTTTTGCAAACTATCATTAGTGCGTTTTAGATATCCTAATTCTACAAAAACTTTGGTACTGTCTCCTCTTCCTGTAAAAAATCCATATTCTGTAAACTTTTGACTGAATGCAGAAAATGCATTGGTATTCTTATTTTTCTCTTGATTGTCCTCTAGTCGTAAGCTTGCGCCTATCCAGTTTTTATCAAAATGAAACCGAACTTGAGATTGACTTCTAACAAAATGAGAGGAAAGGAGGCTGCCATTACTTTTTAGAAAACTGCTTTGATTTTTGAAATTCCAATTTTTAAGTTGAAAAAATCCATCTAATAAATGTCGATTTCCGGAGAAATTATCAGAGAAATCTAATTTTTCAAACTGATACTTTATTTTTCCTTTGCTAACGGTATTGTTTTTTGGATTTAAATCTAATTCTAAGCCTGAAATAAGTAGGCTTTGGTTCCCAATTCCCAGCGTTCCTAAATTCCAATCTCTATTAAATTCAATGGTGTACAATCGCTCTACTGAGGTAAAGTCCTTTTGGACAAATTGATAATTTGTAAAAGCATCTAAAGTCCATTTTTTAGAGAAAAGACGTTGTTTGGCATTTATTTTCCCTGCTAATCCTTTATTATCACCATCATTTAATGAAGAGAATAAATTTTTATCATTGTTACTAATTCCTATTTCAAAATCGATTGCTGTTTTCTCAGTGGGTTTGTATTTTCCTAAAAAAGTAGCTACTTGGATTTTTGTAGGTGCAACCAAAGGCACGGTTGGTTCGTAATTCCCTTGTGGAATTCCATTTATTGGCGCAACATATTGATATACTCTTGTGATCGTGGTTGAATTGGTTAAACTATAATTTCCTTTAAAATCGCCCACTAAAGTAAATCGCACATTATAAAGCTCTTCTTGTTTATCTGTTGAATATTCAAAAATTTCAACAGTATTTAAAACAGATTTTCGGTAAAGAACTTTGTTGTCAGAGTAGGAATCTACATAGGCTGAAGGCGCGACCATAAGATTTTGATTATCTCCTGCATTAATTAATATGTCTGCTTGCGCTTGCGACAAATTTTGCTGTAAAGGTTGATTTTTTTGGTCGTTTTCAGAGTATAAATAACCACCAAAACTCCAAGAGTTATTCTCGTGCGTGGCTCCTGCATAGGTTACAAATCGAGTATAATTTCGATCTGAATACTGGTATTCTACCGTAATTCGCATTTCAGACGTAATGGTAAACAAAGGTGTAAAGATGATTTCTCCAGCATTATAATCGATTGTGTAGTCGTTATTGTCTCCTCTTTTTAGCTGAGTGCCATTTACATAAACACGTTCAGATCCTGAAATGACTAATACATATAATTCTCCATTTTGTCCTTTTAATTTATAAGGGCCTTGATTTCCTTCCTGACCAATAATAGCACTTTTAGCATATTGACCACGAACCAAAGCTGCGGAGGCAAATGCATTTGTTTTGCTTGTGGCGGTATCAAAGTCGAAGCTTGTAGCAAGTCCTTGTACTTTTTTATTGAAATTTAAAAATTGTGTTTTCTTATTTTCAAGGAATAAATCACCTACTCGAATATTCCATTTATCACTAAATAATTCCATGAAAATATTGTCGAACTGATCCAATTTTTGTGAATAACCTCCATCTTGTAATGGGATGTTGCTGTCTTGAATTGAGGCCCTTAGGCTTACTTTTTCAGAAATTTTTCCAGTTATTTGGAGGTCTAAATTAGAATTTAATACTGCATTTTGATTATTTCCAATGGTTATTCCTCTTGTGATACTTCCTGAAGTATTTAAGCCATCAAAAGGAATGTTTTTGTTTGTACTTTTCTGTTCTATTTTATATAAATTACCCAATCCCGACTCATTGTTTACCAGACGACTTGAGTCATAGATCTTATATTCTTGAGTTAATAAATCAGGAAATTTTAAATATTTTACAGTAATGGAATCCCTTTGTAAAGGGCTATTTTCTTTAAATAATAGAATCCCTTTTTTAAAGTTTATTTGATAAAAAGCAGTGTCAATGGGATTTCCATTCGAATCGAGTATTTTAAAAAAGCTGGAATTAATACTTTCTTTTTCAATGTAAATTGTATCGCGGGACGGAATAATTTTTTTGGTTTTGTATAAGGTATTGATTTCTTGAGCATGAAGCCCAGAAAAACAACTTATTGTGAGCCAAAAAAGAAATTTTTTAAACATAAATACAGTTACTCAAAAGCATCAAAAGTAGTATTTATAATTTAATTTTATCAGAATGAGTTTATTAGGGAGTAAAGTTAGAAATTTCCCCTAAAAGATAATGGGAATCAAGATTTCTCCTTAATTCCCATTAGTTTGTCTATAAAAATAGTTTTATATTTCCTTAGTTACGACTTGCATAGTTTCTCGGCTTACTTGTTTTAGTAAAACAACTTTGTTTTCTTCAACAGTATGTGCTGCGGTATCATTAAAATGTCTGATGGTGTAAAGAGTAACATTCTCTTCAAAATCAACTTTAAATTTTTTTGATAAAATCGCATTCAACTCATTAAAGTTATTGAATTTGTCTTCGACACAAACAGAAAAACTAATGGCAGAATTCTGAATTAGGTTTACTTTGAGTTTAAAACGGTGAAACAAGGCAAAAATTTCGCTAATGTTCTCTTCCATTATAAAGGAGAAATCTATAGAGGATAGCGAAATCAATAGTTGATTTTTCTTGACGATAAAGCAAGATAAATGAGGTTCTAAATCGACTCCTTTTGCAACACTAGTTCCTTTTAATAAAGGATTTATAAAAGACTTTACATACAAAGGAATTTCCTTTTTTTGTAAAGGTTGCAACGTTTTTGGGTGAATTACCGAGGCACCATAAAAAGCGAGTTCAATTGCTTCACGATACGAAATTTGATTAAGTAAGCTTGCATTTTCAAAATACCTTGGATCGGCATTCATCACTCCAGGAACATCTTTCCAGATGGTTACGCTTTCGGCATTCAAGCAGTAAGCAAAAATAGCTGCGGTGTAATCTGATCCTTCACGACCTAATGTTGTGGTAAAATTATTTTCGTCGGAGCCTAAGAATCCCTGTGTAATATTAAGGATTTTACTTTTTATATTTTTTGATATGTTTTTTTGAGTCAGTTCCCAATCTACTTCTGCATCTCTATAATTTGCATCAGTTTTTATAAAATTGCGAACGTCAAGCCATTGTGTTTGTATACCCATAAAAGTCATAAAATGACTCAAAATAGTAGTCGAAATTAATTCGCCAAAGCTAACAATCTGATCATAGACAAAATTATAGTTAGGAGATTTGTTGTTTGCTAAAAAATATTCTAAATCTGAAAATTGAGAATTAACAGCTGCAAAAACTGCATTTTTTTCGTCCTCAAATAAGTCCATTACAATTTGATTGTGGTATTTTTTTACCTCTTGAACCGCCGAACTTAATTCGGGAGATTTATCAAAATAATTTTTAATAACCAATTCTAATGCATTGGTTGTTTTTCCCATAGCAGAAACAATTAGCAACACATCTTCATAGCCCACTTTTTGTAAAACGTCATAGACATTTTTTATTCCTTCGGCGTCTTTTACAGACGCTCCACCAAATTTAAATACTCTCATATTACTATTAATTCTACCGTTCTTAAACTTTATGTTTTTTTGTCCATATGCGCAATAATAGTTTGCAATGGATTTAAATTTTTAATTTAGATTCAACAAAATGGTTAATTCCTTCTTCGTCCATTTGTACAACTAACCAACCATCAAGAATTTTTGCTCCTGATTTTTTGTAAAATTCGATTGCTGGCGTATTCCAATCCAGAACATTCCATTCCACTCTTCTTACATTATCCTTTTTGCCTTGTTTTAAAATTTCAGAATATAAGGCGTAGCCTAATCCTGTTCCTCGCATTTTTTCTTTTACAACTAAATCTTCCAGATGAATTGTTTTTCCTTTCCAAGTAGAAAAGCGATAATAATACAAGGCGATTCCAACAATTTCTTTAGTTTCTGTAGTATCGGTTTCTACTTCGGCAACAAAAACTTGAAATAATGGATTTGTTCCAAAACCATCCCGAACAAGATCTTCAACCGTGATTTGAACTGCATCGGGTTCGTTTTCGAATGTTGCTAATTCTTGAATTAGGTTCAAAACAGCTTTCATGTCCTCGGCTTTTCCTTTTCTAATATTCATAAATAGTTGGTTTTTATCGTTCTTAGTGGGTACTTACAAAGCTAATGAGCTTATAAAGTAGTGATTTTGAAAGCAAATATACAATACTGATAAACTAAGTAAATATTATTGAATTCATTTTCACAAAAAAACCGATATTTGTGACTTCAAAATAACTACAACGATTTCGCAATGAAAGAACGCAACAAAACACTAGGTGAGTTTATCATCGAAAACCAAAATGCATTTCAATATTCTTCTGGAGAACTGTCAAGAATCATCAACTCTATCCGATTAGCTGCAAAAGTGGTTAATTATAAAGTAAATAAAGCGGGATTAGTGGATATCATTGGTGCAGCTGGAGAACAAAATATTCAAGGTGAAGATCAACAAAAATTAGATGTTTATGCCAACGAGGTTTTTATTCAAACTTTAATCAATAGAGAAATTGTTTGCGGAATAGCTTCAGAGGAAAATGATGAATTTATTACCGTAGCAGGAAGTGATAAAAGCCATAATAATAAATATGTAGTACTCATGGATCCTTTAGATGGTTCCTCAAACATTGATGTAAATGTATCTTTGGGGACTATTTTTTCAGTGTATAGAAGAGTAACACCAATAGGATCTCCTGTAACAATGGAGGATTTTTTGCAACCAGGAGTTAATCAAGTGGCTGCAGGTTATGTAATTTACGGAACTTCTACAATGTTGGTTTATACAACTGGTCATGGTGTAAATGGATTTACTCTGAATCCTGCAATTGGTACGTTTTATTTGTCTCATCCTAATATGCAATTTTCTAAGGATGGACATATTTATTCTATTAATGAAGGGAATTATGTTCATTTTCCACAAGGAGTAAAAAATTACATTAAATATTGTCAGACTGAAGAAGAAGACAGACCTTATACTTCTCGTTATATCGGAAGTTTAGTTTCAGATATTCATAGAAACATGATCAAAGGTGGTATTTATATTTATCCTACTAGTTCTAAGGCTCCAAAAGGTAAATTGCGTTTGTTGTACGAGTGTAATCCGATGGCATTTATTGTAGAACAAGCAGGAGGAAAGGCTTCGGATGGTTTTGGCAGTATTATGGAAATTATACCGACTGAATTACACCAGCGCGTTCCTTTTTTCTGCGGAAGTTACAATATGGTAGAAAAAGCAGAGGAATTTATGGAAAATGCTAAATTAAGCAAATACTAAAAATAAAAACAGCACAAAAAAAAGCTTCCAATTATAATGGAAGCTTTTTTTTATATTTTATTTATTCATGTTTTGCATTTCAAACAAAAAAGTTTCAAGATCAACTTCTTTATCTGCTAATTTTAATGATTTGTTTACGATGTAGTCAACATTATCAATATTAAAACCTAATGCGATACAAATTTTTCTAAGAAGTAATTCTTGTTTGTCTCCTAAATGATGATCAACATGAATCATTCGAACTAAGTCGAACAAACGATCTAATCTTTGCTCGTGTAAATAGGGAGCGTTTATTGGAAAATTTAAAGGATTTTCTAAAATCTCTTCATATTCTGCAGGAGAAATTTCAAGTTTAATGGCTAGTTTGTCTAAAAATGCTTTTTCTTCTGGAGAAACTTTTCCATCAGTAAGCGCCACACGAACAATAGCTGAAAAATGACCTTGGTTTCTTTGCTTAAATCCGCTATCAAATAAATCTGAAAATGACATAGTTTTTGTTTTTTAACCCACAAAGATAAATCTATTTTTAAATTTATTGATTTTTTAATTTTTAATTTTTTTTCTTTTAAAAATATATGTTTTCATTTCCGTTTATTTAAATATTCAAATCAATCATTTTCAAAATTAATCGTAAGTTTACAGCCCTTTATCAACTTAATATTGTACTAATGTCAGAATTTTGGATTTACTTTCAAATAGGATTAAAACACGTTTTAGATATACACGCCTATGATCACGTTTTATTTTTAATAGCTCTTGCTGTTCCCTTCTCTTTTAGCGATTGGAAACGTGTAGTTTTATTAGTAACACTCTTTACTATTGGGCATACCATGGCATTGATGTTGTCTGTTTTTGGTATAGTTGCTATCAAAGTAAATGTTGTCGAATTACTTATTCCAATAACTATTTTGATAACAGCTTTATTCAATTTATTTACGGCAGGAAAATCCGGCAAGAAGGAAAGTATTAACTTAGTATTTTTTATCACGCTCTTTTTTGGAATAATTCATGGTTTGGGTTTTTCAAATTATTTTAAGTCTATTTTAGGAGGTACCGCAAGTTCTAAAATCTTACCTTTAAGTGAATTTGCATTAGGTATAGAAGCCGCACAGATTGTAGTGGTTTTTGTAGTTTTAGTGCTTTCTTATATTGTACAAACTATTTTTAGATTCTCCAAAAGAGACTGGACTTTAGTGATGTCAGCTTTTATAATAGGAGTTGTTATACCAATGATTATCGCTAGCGAAATCTGGCACCGATAAATATGAACGAAAAGAAATTGAATAAGTACGACAAAGCATATCTTAGAATTGCTAGTGAATGGAGTCTTTTGTCTTACTGCAAACGCAAACAAGTTGGCGCAATTATTGTCCGGGATCGAAT
This sequence comes from Flavobacterium flabelliforme, assembly GCF_017948675.1. Classification (GTDB taxonomy): domain Bacteria; phylum Bacteroidota; class Bacteroidia; order Flavobacteriales; family Flavobacteriaceae; genus Flavobacterium; species Flavobacterium pygoscelis. The sequence continues at coordinate 781,716 of NZ_JAGFBU010000001.1, read as the reverse complement.
GATTATTTCAGATGGTTATAACGGAACGCCTTCTGGTTTTGAAAATTGTTGCGAAGATGAAGCGGGTTTGACACGTTGGGATGTACTTCATGCTGAGGCTAATGCGATTTTAAAAGTAGCTCGATCTACACAATCTTGTGAAGGCGCTACCTTATATATTACACTTTCACCTTGTAAAGAATGTAGTAAACTGATTCACCAATCCGGAATAAAAAGAGTCGTGTATCACAACGGTTATCGCGATGATTCTGGCATTCAGTTTTTGATAAAAGCAGGAGTAGAGGTAGAGCATATTCCTGAGTTAGAAGAATAGAAGTCATTTAAAAGTTGTCAAAAAAAAGCTGTTACTATTAAAATAATCTGACCATCAAATGAAATTTAATACAAAATTTTTACCTCTTCTCTTTTTTGCAACACTTGCCTTAGGTGTTGTATTGGGTGGTATGTTAAATTTCCCAAACACAGCAGAATATCTAGTAAAAAACAATTCGAAAAGCAAACTCAATAAACTAATCGATTTTATAGATAATGATTATGTTGATGCAGTTAATACAGATTCTATAGTAGATCTAACGGTCAATAACATATTAGCTAAACTAGATCCACATTCTATTTATATGCCTCCAAGCGAACAACTGCAAGTAGCAGAAAGTATGAAAGGAAATTTTGTGGGAATTGGAGTCAATTTTTATATGTATAAAGATTCCGTTGCTGTAATAAAACCGGTTGCTGATGATCCTTCTGCAAAAGCAGGTATAGAGTCTGGAGATCGTATTTTGTATGCCGATAAAACAAAACTATTTGGACGAAAATTACCAAGTGATAGTTTGTTTTCTAAATTAAAAGGAACAGTAGGTTCTGATATTGAACTTACTATTTATAGAAAGTCAGAAGGCAAGAAACTAAAAGTAAAAATTAAAAGAGATGTTATTCCCATAAAAAGTGTTGATGCGGCATTGCTTTTAAATGCTACTACAGGATACATAAAAATCAATCGATTTGCCGAAACTACTTATAGCGAGTTTATGACCGGCTTAATAAATCTTAAGCAACAAGGCGCAAAATCATTAATTATTGATGTTCGTGATAATGGAGGTGGTTATATGGAAGAAGCCATTGCAATTGCTGATGAGTTATTGCCAAACAAACAACTAATCGTTTTTACTAAAAATAAAAAAGGAAATGTAGATAAGACTTTTGCGACCGAAAAAGGAAGTTTTGAAAACGGAAATGTATTTATTTTGATAAATGAAAATAGCGCTTCAGCGAGTGAAATTCTTGCGGGTGCTGTTCAAGATAATGATAGAGGTACAATTGTAGGGCGTCGTTCTTTTGGAAAAGGATTAGTGCAACGCGAAATGGATTTTTCCGATGGTTCTGCAGTGCGTCTAACGATTGCTAGATATTATACGCCAACGGGTCGCTCTATTCAGAAACCATATACAAAAGGGAATGAAGCTTATTTTAAAGAATCAGAATCTCGTTATACAAATGGCGAATTGTTTGATAAAGATAGTATTAAGGTTTTAAAAGAAATAAAATTTAAAACTAAAAAAGGGAAAATTGTTTATGGCGGAGGCGGAATTGTTCCAGACGTTTTTGTGCCTCTTGAAGTAGAACATGGCAATGAAGGTACTGCCTATTTATTGCAGTCGGGCATTTTAGGAAATTTTGTATTCGAGCAACTGGATAAAGATAGAAGTAGTTTTAAAGGATTGACTTTTGAGCAATTTCAAGTCAAAATGAAACAGACTAATCTTTATTATGATGCTTTTCAAAAGTTCATTTTTGGAAACGGATTGGACTTGAATTTTGGAAAAAGTAAATCTTTAGTGCAACGGTATTTGGTGGGTGAATTTGCAAGGCAACTTTATGGAGAAAAATATTATTATGAAATTGTATTAAAAGAAGATGCAATGATTAAGGCAATTTTAAAATAATCGATTAATGAATAAGTTTAAAATAGGTTTTCTTTTGCTGCTTACTGCTTTCGTGTTCGCTTGTGCAGGTATGAAAGATAAAAATGCAATTGAAGGAACGGTAGATGCGGTTGAGTTTGGTAAGGATGGCTATACTGCCAAAATTAAAACTACCAATAATAAAATCTTCTACGCAACGGTAAGTATCGTAAATGTTGGAGGGCACGAGAACTACAAGGTTTTTAAAGTAGGAGAACAAGTGTCTGTTACAGGAGATCTATGGGAAACGGATACTGAAAATCATATTACAGTTAGAAAAATCATTACTGCAAATTAATTATTACTTTCTAATTATCTTATGCTATCGTGAGCATGAGTTTGTATGCCGTGGTTCCATAAAGTAAGAATGTCTGTTGCTACTGCAGCACCACTACCAGCTGCAATTGCGAGTTGGCTTCTCCAGCCTGCTAAAGTTCCAATTACATAAATGCCTTCGGCAACTTTATGATCGTTATTTTTGAGTTGAATTCTTTGTTTTTCTGGAAGCGATTTTTTGTGAGGTTCTACATATTGCATCAAGCCTTCGATGGCAAATGTATTTGCTGCGCCAATACCAATAACGATCATTTTAGTGTTGTAATTTGATCGATTTGTTATAACGGTAAAATTGGGAAACTCTCCTTCAATTTTAAGTGCTTTTTCGTTAGGTATTTGTACGATGTGAGGATGAGTTGCTGAGAGTTGATCCGTACTTTCTTTTAATAAATCGGAGCCCAGTTTTCCACTCGGAATTCCGTATGCATTGTTGAATAATGCTTCTTGTAATGAAGAGGTTTTTTGATGGGTAAAAACGCCTATTTTTTTATCAGAAACAAAAGATTTGTTTTTTGCTGAGCCCAAAATAAGCGAACATGACATTCCAGAAACGCCACCTCCTATTATTAAAACATCAAACATAAGGATTTATTTTCCGTTGGTTTTTTCTTCAATTCTTTTTGACATTTTAAAAATCAAAAGTATCATAACCGCACAAAAAGAAGCTGCAATGCCAATAAATGCAACTACACTATCTCCTTGAAATGGATTTCTAAAATCAAGTAAAGTAACATTAAATAGAATTAGAGCAATTGCTAAAAATACCAATATGTTAATAAAAATTTTCATAATGTGTTATTATTTTAAAAGTATCAAGTAGATGATTTTATTGTCAAACGAAATTCGTTGAGAATCTAATTTGTTTTATTATCGGGTCTTAAGGGCGTAAATTTAGGTAAATTTATTTTAGACAAACAAACCTTTAACATTCGCAGCGAATAATTTAACAGCTATTGCTAAAAGTACTACTCCAAACGTCTTTCTAATCACACCAAGTCCATTTTTCCCTAGCATTTTCTCTATCTTAGAAGAAGATTTTAGTACTACATATACTAGAATTATGTTCAAAACAATGGCGATAATAATGTTTGCTGTGTGAAATTGAGAGCGCAATGAAAGTAAAGTGGTCATTGTTCCTGCTCCAGCAATTAGAGGAAAAGCTAGAGGAACGATAGAGGCGGAACTGGCTTCTTCATCACGGTAAATACGAATGCCTAAAATCATTTCAAGAGCCAAAAAGAACAATACAAATGAGCCTGCTACAGCAAATGAATTGACATCGATCCCTATTAATTTTAATAACTCTTCTCCAACAAATAGAAAGGTGATCATTATAACTCCTGAAACTAAGGACGCTTTTTCTGATTCGATATGTCCAAATTTTGCTCTTAATCCGATGATAATTGGTATAGAACCAATAATGTCAATTACTGCAAATAGAACCATTCCTACGGTTATAATTTCCTTAATGTCTAATCCTAGCATGGGCTTTTTTTTGTTGCAAAGTTACTCTTTTTGATTAAGTATCAAATTAATATCAGTAGCAACAACCACTCTATTTGTAAAATTTTGCTTGTTTAGAATTTTTTAACTCGTTAATTATTTTTTTACAAATAATTTGAATCCATTTTTAAAGGGGAATTATTGGTTGCAAAGAGACTAAAATTAAAGTTTTATGATAAAATTTGCGAATTAAATTTTTTAGGAGTCTAGGCAAGTTGGTCTTGTTAAAGTTGTTTTTTAAACCTTAAGTTATGGGATTCTTAATTACCTTTGCGGTTAATTATATAAGCACTACAGAATAATGTTTCAATTAGGAAAAACCATAGTTTCAGAGGATTTACTCGAAAAAGATTTTGTTTGTAATTTAACCGCTTGTAAAGGCGCTTGCTGTGTTGACGGTGATGCTGGAGCCCCTTTAAGCTTAGAGGAAACAAAGATTTTAGAAACCATTTATCCTAAAGTGAAACCATTTTTGCGTAAAGCAGGAATTGATGCTATCGAAGCGCAAGGAACTTGGGTTACTGGTGTAGATGGTGAACTTGAAACTCCACTAATTGACGGTAAAGATTGTGCTTATGTAATGTTTGATGGTAAAACTGCGCTATGTGGTATCGAGCAAGCCTACAACCAAGGAATTATCGATTGGAAAAAACCGGTGTCTTGTCACTTGTATCCTGTTCGAGTGAAAGATTTTACGGAATTTGCCGCAGTTAATTATGATAAATGGGACATTTGTGATCCCGCTTGTTCTTTAGGTCAGGAATTAGAAGTTCCTGTTTATAAGTTTGTCAAAGAGGCCTTAATTCGAAAATTCGGTGAAGACTGGTATATGGAATTAGAGCAAGTAGCACAAGACTTAAAAAACCAAAAATAAAAATAAACTTTACCTTATTATTTTGTTTACTAAACCCTATGTTTTACGGTGCTTTAGCGTTTCTTAACGTTTGTAATTCGCTGTATTACAGTATTTTGTAATAAATCGTAAAATCACATCTATTTCTTTCCTTTGTTAAAAACTAGGGGAGATTGTGGATAAGTTTGGCTTTTTATTACCGCAATATTTCACAACCTTTGTAAAGCTCAAAAAGCTACAAAATTCATTAAACGCATAAAAAAAATAAATCCATACAATGACACAACTAGAGCCAATTTTACAACAAAATAAAAATCGTTTCGTAATTTTTCCTATCAAACATCATGATATATGGGAGTTTTATAAATCAATGGAAGCTAGTTTTTGGACGGCAGAAGAAATTGATTTATCTCAGGATTTAAACGACTGGAATAATAAGTTGAATGATGATGAAAGGTATTTCATTAAGCATATTCTTGCATTTTTTGCTGCTTCTGATGGAATTGTAAATGAGAATTTAGCAGAAAACTTTGTAAATGAAGTGCAATATGCTGAGGCTAAATTTTTCTATGGTTTTCAGATCATGATGGAGAATATCCATAGTGAAACCTATTCTTTGTTGATTGACACTTACGTGAAAGATGAAGCGGAGAAAGATGATTTATTTAATGCTTTAGAAGTTTTTCCTGCGATTAAGAAAAAAGCAGACTGGGCATTAAAATGGATTGAGTCCGATTCTTTTGCTGAAAGATTGATTGCATTTGCAGCCGTAGAAGGAATTTTCTTCTCAGGAGCATTCTGTTCTATTTTCTGGTTGAAAAAACGTGGATTGATGCCAGGTTTGACATTCTCTAACGAATTAATTTCTCGTGACGAAGGTGTTCACTGTGACTTTGCAGTGCATTTGCACAACCACCACTTAATTAATAAAGTTCCAAAAGAAAGAATTAGAAGCATCATCGTTGACGCTTTGAATATTGAAAGAGAATTTATCACAGAATCACTTCCTGCAAGTTTAATAGGAATGAATGCAGTATTGATGACTCAATATTTAGAGTTTGTTGCTGATAGATTATTAGTGGAACTTGGTTGTGATAGAGAGTACAATACTTCAAACCCATTTGATTTTATGGACATGATTTCGCTTCAAGGAAAAACAAACTTCTTTGAAAAGAAAGTAGCTGAATATCAAAAATCGGGTGTGATGAACACTGATGTTGATGCTCAAAAAATATCTTTTGACGCTGACTTTTAGTATTGAGCCACAAAGACGCTAAGCCGCAAAGAAAAGTAAGGTTTAGTTTTAAGTGAAAATTTCATTATTTTTTTGGTGATGTAGCGATCTAAAAAGGTTACTCAAGCATAAAGAATCTTTGTGCCTTGGTGTCTTTGTGGCCAAAAAATAAGTCAATCCAAGTAGAAATAACTTCTTGTCTCTATGACAAAAAGATAAACATAAAGCATAAATAAACTTTGTGCCTTAGCGCCTTCGTGGCAAAATCAGATTAACAAATAACTAAAAACAGCAAAGGGATTTGTTGTTTTAAAAAAAACAAAAAAATTATGTACGTAGTAAAAAGAGACGGTCGCAAAGAGCCTGTAATGTTTGACAAAATCACAGATAGAATTAAAAAACTATGCTATGGTTTGAATGATTTGGTAGATGCTGTAAAAGTAGCTATGCGAGTGATTGAAGGACTTTATGACGGAGTTTCTACGTCAGAATTAGATAATTTAGCTGCCGAAACTGCGGCTTCGATGACGATTGCGCATCCGGATTATGCACAATTAGCTGCGAGAATCGCGATTTCAAATTTGCATTCGAATACCAAAAAAGCTTTCTCGGAAACTATGAACGATATGTTTCATTATGTGAATCCAAGAAATGGTCAAGAAGCTCCTTTATTATCAGAGGAAGTGCATAAAGTGATTATGGACAATGCGGAATTTTTAGATTCGCATATTATATACAATAGAGATTTCAACTACGATTATTTTGGTTTTAAAACACTAGAGCGTTCGTATTTGCTTAAAATAAACGGTAAAATTGTAGAGCGTCCGCAACATATGTTGATGCGTGTATCGGTTGGAATTCACTTAGGTGATTTAGATTCAGTGATTGAAACTTATGACTTAATGTCTAAAAAATTCTTCACACACGCTACACCAACGTTATTCAACGCAGGAACTCCAAAACCGCAAATGTCTTCTTGCTTTCTATTAGCGATGCAAGATGATAGTATTGACGGAATTTACGATACATTGAAACAAACCGCTAAAATCTCGCAATCAGCAGGTGGAGTTGGTTTGTCTATTCACAACGTTCGTGCAACTGGATCTTACATTCGTGGAACCAATGGAACTTCAAACGGGATTGTTCCTATGTTGAGAGTTTTTAATGACACGGCAAGATATGTAGATCAAGGTGGTGGAAAACGTAAAGGTAGTTTTGCGATTTACATCGAAACTTGGCATGCTGATATCTTCGAATTTCTAGATTTGAAAAAGAATACTGGAAAAGAAGAAATGCGTGCTAGAGATTTGTTCTTTGCGATGTGGACTTCTGATTTATTCATGAAACGTGTGCAAGAAGATAGTTACTGGACGTTGATGTGTCCTAACGAATGTCCAGGTTTGTATGATGTTTATGGTGACGAATTTGAAGCCATGTACATCGGTTATGAAAAAGCGGGTAAAGGTAGAAAAACCATTAAAGCGCATGAATTGTGGGAGAAAATTCTAGAATCGCAAATCGAAACTGGAACGCCATACATGTTGTATAAAGATGCAGTCAACAGAAAATCAAACCAGAAAAATTTAGGTACTATTCGTTCATCGAATTTGTGTACAGAGATTATGGAGTTTACTTCTAAAGATGAAATCGCAGTTTGTAACCTAGCGTCTCTTTCGTTACCAATGTTTGTGGATGGTAAGAAATTCGACCACGACATGTTGTACACGGTGACGAAACGCGTAACAAGAAACTTAAACAAAGTAATTGATAGAAATTATTATCCTGTAATTGAAGGAGAAAATTCTAATAAACGCCACAGACCTATTGGTCTTGGAGTACAAGGATTAGCAGATGCATTTATTATGTTGCGTTTGCCTTTTACCTCTGACGAAGCTAAAAAGCTAAATCAAGAAATATTTGAAACCCTTTATTTTGCTGCTGTAACCGCTTCTATGGAAATGGCAAAAGAAGAAGGACCGTATTCTACTTTCGCAGGATCGCCAATGTCTCAAGGAGAATTCCAGTACAATATGTGGGGAATGAAAGATGAGGATTTGTCAGGTCGCTGGGATTGGGCTTCTTTAAGAAAAGAAGTGATGGAACACGGTGTGCGTAACTCGTTATTAGTAGCGCCGATGCCAACCGCTTCAACGTCTCAAATCTTGGGTAACAACGAAGCATTTGAGCCTTATACTTCTAACGTATATACACGAAGAGTGCTTTCAGGAGAGTTTATCGTGGTAAATAAGCATTTATTGCATGATTTAGTAGAGCGTGGCTTATGGAACGAAACCTTGAAACAAGAATTAATGCGTAATAACGGATCGGTTCAAGATTTGAATATTCCGCAAGATTTGAAAGAATTGTACAAAACAGTTTGGGAAATGTCAATGAAAGATATTATTGATATGTCACGTCAACGTGGGTATTTTGTAGATCAATCACAATCATTGAACTTGTTTATGCAAAACGCCAATTACTCTAAATTGACTTCGATGCATTTCTATGCTTGGCAATCTGGATTAAAAACAGGAATGTATTATTTAAGAACAAAAGCAGCTGTTGATGCGATTAAATTTACATTAAATAATGATAAAAAAGCAGAACCAATTGAAGTAGAAGCTAAACCGATACAAGTAGCAGTTCCTGCTGCTCAAGTAGAAATGAGTTCTGAAGAATACAGAACCATGATCGAAATGGCCAGAAATTCTGATCCAGACGATTGCGAAATGTGTGGATCGTAAATTGTATATTAAAATGAAAAAGGCTTCTTAATTGAAGCCTTTTATAAGAATAACTTAAATCTATTTGCCGAGGTAAAGAAAATCAAACGCATAAAAAAAGGGAAATCTTTCGAAATCCCTAACTTGGAAACTTAAAATTAAAACGGCCGGCAAGCTTTTAAAAAATTAAGTTATTAAGATGATGAGGTTACCTCACCTACTTTTTTTATACTTCAAAAGTATATAAATTGAATCTTCTTTCCAAAGTTATTTTTTTATTAAGACCTTTTTTCCACTAAAAAAACTTGTCATGAGTTGTGGTTAATGGTGTTGAAATTTATTAACAAAAAAAAATTATAACTTTTACAATAAGAAGATTATGACAAACCTAACAGTTTACAGATTTACTCTTAATAATAGAGCAAATGAACAACAAGTATTGAGTTTTTACAATGAAGAAGAAGATTTGTTAGAAACGATGGATAACTACTGTAGTCATATCCATATGAATGCACAGGGATATATTGATGGTCAAGGCAAATACCGAACATTTTGTTTATCTAATAGGCAGAGTAAAGACTACTCCAGTAGAATTATATCAGGCTACATTGCATCTGCATATACGGGTGAATATGGAAAAATACAAGACAGGAAAACCTCTACTATAAAGTATGATATTTTGAAAGCGGATTTGTTTAGTAAAGATTTTTTTTATCTTATACATGTTCCGAAAAATTCAAAGTACGGATTCTTTATTTTTCAGAAAAAAGAAAATCATGGTGTGAAATTAGTTTTTGAAAGAACGTTTAATTCTTTCATGAGATCTAAAGGTGTCTCTAATTATTCGTTAGATTTGAAGCAAGCACCTGCCAGATATCTAATTAGTAACTATCTGAAATTTGGAAAATTAAAAGAGTTTCGATTGATTGGAGCTGAAACAAAATCTACTTTCGAATCAATGTATATGAGTGTAGGCAGAGAAGACAGAGTTGTAAAATTGAACAGAAACTCAGATAATGAAGCGGTGAAGAATATTTTAATAAAACTATTTGATAATTTCTCTCAAGAAAGTAAAATTTCTTTCATGAATTATGGTGAGTTCGATGAGATAGCATTTCTGATAAATTATAATGGATCTTCAAAAACTTTTTATATTCGTGACAGAGAAAAAATCCGCGCCAATGTAAATGTGACTACAATGGTGGATTTTGTAGATGGCGAAGCTACTTACGAATCATTAATAAAAGTTTGTTTAGAATTAATAAACTCTGCTGCTTAGTAGAAATGTTTAAACGAGTTTATGATTTCTCTGTAGGGCCACGAGTTCTACTTGTCTTTAAAAATACAAATATTATAATGCAAAAAGAAAGTCCCTAAAAGACTTTCTTTTTGCTTTGTAACATTTGTAGTAATAATTAAAGAATTCACTTAACTTTACTCCGCATCTTTTTCAAAACCTCTCAAATGAAAATAAACAAACTACTTATAATAGGGTTAGTAATTTCTAATCTTTGCATGGCGCAGCAATATGATGGAGTTAAAATGGAAAAAAGCAAAGTAGATAAGAACAATGTTATTTATCAAATTGGCAAAACATTTATGTATTCCTATTCTATTCAAAAGAATGAAAACAAATATTTTCTCGTCAATAACACAGAAGACAGTTTAACTACTAATGAAGTGGATAAAAATAAAATTGATGCTATTAAAATGTCCGTTATAAAACCAAAGATGTTTCAACGGACAAACAAAAATCAAACTGAAATCCGCTATAATTTTGAACCCAATCCTAAATTTTTTAGTTCAACTGGAGTAGTCGAAAATAAAGAGAATGTTTGGATTCATCCTCCCAGAATCGGATTTTTAAATGCATTAGAAACCTGCCCCTTTCCTTATATTAAATTAAATAAGCCTGTTGGTTACACTTGGACTGACAAGATGAGCATTGGCGATCATTGGTCAAACAAACAATGGGGAGAATGGAAAGGTAGACTTCTTTTAGATTACACTTATGTAATTGTTGGGAAAGAAGCAATCAAAACTAGTCTTGGAAGTTTAGATTGTTATAAAATTAATTCAACTGCAAAATCCAATATCGGCGAAGGTAAACTGGTAGCTTTTTATAACGATAAATATGGTTTCGTTAAATTAGAATATACCTTAATGAACGGAATTCAAATCGATATTAATTTAGTTGAAGTTAGTGAATAATCGTAGGTGCTAAAAAGCTTTACTGTTACTTTTATGTAGACTTTTTTATGTAAAATAAAATAGGACAAGAAATACTTATTCAAAAAGTACTGACAGATATTACTAATGGTAATACATCTACTAATGAAGAAATGAAGCGATGATTTGAATCTAATATTGCAAATAAAGGATAGTTTAATAAGGCTATTATGAATTTATTTTTTGAAATTTTATAAAATGGAAATCAAAGATTCTTAAAATAAGTACTGCTAAGAAAATTGTTTTAGTTGAGCAGTTATGGGATAGTATTTCTAAAAAAGACATTGGCTTTCATCGGAACTCAAATCTGAATTAGATTTTCGATTGCAAAAAGTCGAGGAAGGTAGAGCTGAATATTTTACTTGGCAAGATGTGAGAAAACATATTGATTATTACATAAATGAATGATTTACTCGCATGAGATCAATGCCATTTAATTAAGTTTTTAACTCTCCAACGTTGTCATTCTGACGAAGGAAGAATCTTTGTTTGTTGCTCTAATTTCTTGAGATTGCTTCGCCTGTTCGGTTAAATCCTCGAGTTCTCCTTCGTCGGAATGACAAATAGATAAAATCACATAATTATTATCCTTAATCTGGTCTTATTTAGCGAAAGCATCCCAGTTTTGCCTACAATCATACATTAGAACGTTTCACTTCACAAATTGTAATTCTGCGAACTCTGCTGTTTGATGAAAACCATGTTTTTTGCTTTGATACGGTTTTAAGGATTGGTATTCTTTAGTTTGTCCGAAGTCAATTCGGAATAAATTTCCTTTCCAAATGGTTCCAATTTTTGGTGTATTAAAATTGCCGTTTGAAATTTCGTTTAAACTCGAAAACGGAACAGCAATTTCGACGCTATATCCAGAATCGGTAATTTTTGAAGCTGTTTGCAATCCTTTTACACTAATTGATAAATCAGATTTTCGTTTGGCGCAGTCACTTCCAATGCATCGAATAAGCAGATCGTAATTACTGCTGAAAGCATTTACGCCAATTTCAATGTAATTTTTAACTTCTGCATCTGGACTAATAAAAATCTCTACTACATCATCAGTTTCAAAGAGAGGAGAATCTTGCTTCCTTGCTTTGCCTACAATTTCAGAATCGATACTATTGTAAGCGATATATAAAAAATTATTATCCCAAGAGAGAGACGCAACGGTTGTTTCTGTTGCTTTTTCTTCAGAGTTATGAATAACAAATGGCTGCGAAAAAGGAGAATGCCAGTCGGATAAATCACCATCAATAACTATGGGTTGCTTTGTCTTATGAATTAAAACAGTCTGTGATTTAATTTGTTGCACACTAAAAATCAGTAAGAATACTACAATAAGAGTGTTTTTCATTTTTTACTTCAATACGTTACTTTGAAAAAAGGGCAAATAATAGGTTTTAGAACTTTATATAAAATTCAAATGTATCTTTTTATGGAATCAAAACTTTATTTCTATTCAAAATAATTGCCTTTTCTATTTGTGAATAAGCTTTATTTCTTTCGTTATTATTAAAGTTCCAATTTATTTGGTGTTAAAAAGCAAAAGTAATTTTTTGATTTAAAAAAGTCTAAAGCATTCGATAAGAGTGAGAATTTCATAAATCTATCTTAAAATAGTATAAAGATAAAGTTCTCAACCTGAGATATATTTGTATTATCAAAAGAATGTGATTATGAAAGCAATTCAATATACTAAAAAAGTTAGCACGAATATTTTACGTTTAATATATTCTACGTGTACCAATGATTTGGTTATAAATTCGAAACAAGCCAGTGTGATCGAGGATTTTTTCTTAGCCTTTTGTATCGAATTCAATCGCTTGTTCATTGCAGATAGTCTTTTAATGAATGTTTTGCAAAAACACTGTATAGTAAAAGCAAAGACCTATATTGATCATACTAAAAATATATGTAGAGATAATTTTCTTGAAGATAGAAATGCTTTTCTTGAATTTTTTGGTTCGAATGAAAATTATAGTATTTTAAATAAAATGAGATTATTTGAAAAAACGAATAATTAAGCAGCTCGGTTTTGCTCCTTTGATTTTATAATCTTCTTTTGTAAATAAATCTGAATTTTCACTACCGTTGGCTAGTATTGTCTGTCAATATTCATAGTAAAGCCACATTAATTCGCTATATTTGAGAAATGTAGCATCCTATAAAATCTACTCTCCTAAAAAAAAACAAAAATGGAAACTAAAGAATTTATGATTACTGAAGATCTTTTAGCTTCTAAAGGACAACGATTTTTAAACTGTATAATCGATTTGTTTATTGTTTACTTACTTACAATGGGAATTGGTGCAGCCATAAATATACTGGGAGAACTAACTGGTAATTTTAAACTTTCTGAGTGGATAATATCCCTAACTCTAATTGAAAATATCATTTTTGGTCTGGTAGTTTTATTCTTTTATTACGCTATAATGGAAATGTATTTATCCAGAACATTTGGTAAATATTTTACCAAAACTTTAGTCGTAAAGCATAACGGCAATAAACCGAATATGAAAAGTGTAATTATTAGAACTTTAGTTCGAATGATTGCATTTGAAGCTTTTACTTTTCTTAATGATAATGGAAGAGGTTGGCACGATACATTATCAGTTACTTATGTGGTAAAGAAACATGAGTTTGCGGCAAAAATGAAACTTTAAGAAAAATAATATATAATTTTAAGCGCTATAGCTGTCATTTTTGGCAGCTTTTTTTATTTCCGCTGCTTACTTTTTCTTTATATTCGCTCCTTATAAATTCAGCATAATATATCCATCAAAAATGAACTGGGAACAACTTTTATCACTAAGAAGACAAGGCGACAAAGGCAAAAGATTACGTGTAGAACAAGATGACACACGTTTGGGTTTTGAAGTAGATTATGATCGAATCGTTTTTTCGGCAGCTTTTAGAAGTTTGCAGGACAAGACACAAGTCATTCCACTTTCTAAAACTGACTTTGTACACACGCGTTTGACGCACAGTTTAGAAGTTTCAGTTGTGGGACGTTCCTTAGGAAGGCTAGTTGGTAAAAAAATTATTGAAAAATATCCGCATCTTAAAGAAGTACATGGTTTTCACATGAATGACTTTGGAGCTATTGTAGCAGCAGCTTCTTTGGCACATGATATTGGAAATCCACCTTTTGGGCATTCTGGTGAAAAAGCAATAGGTGAATATTTCTCAATTGGGAACGGTCAAAAATACAAGGACCAAGTTTCTGATAAAGAATGGCAAGATTTAATAGATTTTGAAGGGAATGCAAATGGTTTCTCCGTTTTAACAGCCAGTCGTCCCGGAATTGAAGGCGGATTGCGAATTTCATACGCTACTTTAGGGGCTTTTATGAAATACCCAAAAGAAAGCTTGCCTAAAAAGCCAACGAAGAATATTGCAGATAAAAAATATGGTTTCTTTCAGACCGATAAAAACTTTTTTCAGGAAGTAGCCGCCGACATGGGTATGATTCCCAATAAATCAGGAGATGATATTGGTTACGAAAGACATCCTTTAGCTTATTTGGTAGAAGCAGCAGATGATATTTGTTACACCATCATAGATTTTGAAGACGGAATAAACTTAGGATTGGTATCTGAAGATTTTGCGTTAGAATATCTAATTAAATTAGTAAAGGACAGTATCGACACATCAAAATATAAAACACTAACCACGAAAGAGGATCGCATTAGTTATTTGCGTGCTTTGGCAATTGGCAGTTTAATTAATGATGCAGTGAGTGTTTTTGTAGCTAATGAGGAAGCAATCCTAAATGGTAAGTTCCCTTATTCGTTGATGGATAAAAGTAAATACAAAGTGCAGATGGATGATATTATTAAGATTAGCGTTAATAATATTTATCAGAGTAGAGAAGTAATAGAGAAAGAAATTGTAGGATATCAAATTATTCAAACTCTTTTAGATAAATTTATAACGGCTTATAATAATAGATTTAATGAAACGGAATCTAACTACGATTCCTTAATTTTAAAATTATTGCCTGAGAAACACCATTTAGAGAAAGAGAATGTTTACGAAAGATTGTTACACATTTGTCATTTTATTTCGATGCTTACAGATGGAAATGCACTTTTGTTTTACAAAACAATAACCGCTGTAAAAAACTAATAAATACTTTACTGTAACGATATAAAAAAGTCCTGATGAAAATCAGGACTTTTTTATTAAAAAACATATTCTAAACCAACACCTATGGCTTGCCTTATTTGGGTTCTTGGGCCTTGAGTGATTTGAATTCCTGCTACTTCTTTTTTAGATTTAATATCATCATCATAAATTACGTGAGCGCCTATGTTGGCTTTTACATATTGATTTACGACAAGCTCTATTTGCAAATCATAATCGATATCTACATTTCCAAAACGATTAATATAATCCGAATACAAACTCACTCGATTCTCTAATATTATATTTTTAAAAACTTCTTTTCGGTATTTTCCAGTGATTAGAAAACCAAGTTCCATTTTCGATTTTTTTCCTTCACTTATAAGATTTTTGTCTTGATCATAAGTAGCTTTATCAACCCCAAATGCACCTTGATTGGCCAAAGATTGGTCTAAAACCAAAGTAGTTTTGAAGGTAAATGGCGAAATATAAAAAGTTCTATTTTTTTCTACATTAATGTTTTCAGCACCAATTCCCATAAAAATATACGCTGGAGCAAATGGTTTCGATATGGCTCTATCGGTATTAGGATAAGCATAACCGTTGGTAAATTGCGTGTTAAAATTAAATTTAGCAGAATGAAACCAATTGGAGAGCGTGTCTTTTCGATATCCAAAAGTAGAGTTTAATTTCATGGCATCGTCTGTTTTCTTAAGACCTTGTCCGTCTTGCTTGTTTACACCGTATCTAAAAATTAACTCGTTAGACCAGTTGTAATTGCTTCTTCTGTAGTTTCTTATAAAATTCCCTTTTAATAAACCTGAAATCGAACTTGTTCCTCCTGCATTCCAATTAAAAAAAGCTACTTCGGAAATGTCAAAACCCAATGTGTTTTTTTTGTTCCAATACGTCAAAGGAATATAATGTGTTTTTGTTCTAATTTTAAAATACTTTATAGAAGGTTTAGCTACAATCAATTTTTTTGTAGCAGGTCGTAAGGTACCAAATAAATATACTTTTGTAGAGTCCTGAGAAAAACATTTTATAGAAAAAGTGCAGATAAAAAAGAGTAAAGTGTAGGTTAATAACTTCATTTGGGAGTGATTGTATTTAACGGCGCAAAATAAATATTTTAAAAGTTTGAAAAAAGTATTTCGAGACTTTTAACGTCTATTTTACAATATTGTTGCAATTCGGCTACATTTCCATGCTGAATAAATTCATCTGGAATGCCAAGAGTGGTAATTTGTGATGAATAATGGTTTGTTGAGGCAAATTCAAGAATTGCACTACCAAAACCTCCAATAACTGTCCCATCTTCAATTGTGATGATCGTTTTGAATTTTTTAAAGATAGAATGCAATTGATTTTCATCGAGTGGTTTTACAAAGGGAAAATCATAATGCGCTAGCTGTTCTGGATTTTTTGTTTTGGCAATAGCCAAAGTAACGTTGTTGGCAATAGTTCCGTTAGATAAAATAGCAATTTTAGAACCTTGCTTTAGACAGTCACTTTTACCAATTTCTATTGCTTGGTAATTTCCTTGATAATTTTTTTGCCAATCCGGAATTACGCCACGACCGCGCGGATATCGAATAGCAATAGGATGTTTTAATCCTAATTGGGCAGTGTATAATATATTTTGCAATTCAATTTCATTTCTTGGAGCGTAAACAATCATGTTTGGAATGCAACGCAAATAAGCGATGTCAAAAACGCCATGATGCGTAGCGCCATCTTCACCCACTAAACCCGCTCTGTCTAAACAAAAAATAACGGGTAAGTTTTGTAAAGCGACATCATGAATGACTTGATCATACGCTCTTTGTAAAAATGTAGAATAAATGTTGCAGTACACAATCATTCCTTGTGTAGCCATTCCGGCGGCAAGCGTGACAGCGTGTTGTTCTGCAATTCCTACATCAAAAGCGCGTTTTGGAAATTCCTTCATCATAAAATTTAAGGAACTTCCCGATGGCATTGCTGGAGTAATTCCAATTATTTTTTCGTTCTTTCGGGCTAAATCTAATACGGTCAATCCAAAAACATCTTGGTATTTTGGAGGAAGATTTTCCTCTGCTTTTATGTATATTTCACCAGTTGAAGCATCAAATTTGCCTGGCGCATGGTATTTTACCTGATCTTCTTCTGCTTGTTTTAGTCCTTTTCCTTTTGTGGTAATAACGTGAAGGAATTTAGGACCTTTTATTTTTTGTAAACGTTTTAATTCCTTGATTACGGCAAAAATATCATGGCCGTCAATGGGACCTGAATAATCAAAATTCAAGGATTTGATCATGTTATTCTGTCTCGGATTTTTTCCTTCTTTTACGGCAGTGAGATATTTTTTTAGGGCACCCACACTGGGATCAATTCCAATAGCATTATCATTTAAAATCACTAATAAATTAGCATCTGTAACTCCGGCATGATTCAATCCTTCAAAAGCCATTCCGGACGCAATTGATGCATCACCAATTACTGCAATATGTTGTTTCTCGAAATCTCCTTTCAAATTAGAAGCGATTGCCATTCCTAAAGCGGCAGAAATAGAAGTAGAAGAGTGGCCTACGCCAAAAGTATCGTAAATACTTTCGTCTCTTTTTGGGAAACCGGAAATCCCGCCTAATTGTCTGTTAGTGTGAAAATCATCTCTTCGACCAGTAAGTATTTTGTGTCCGTATGCTTGGTGACCCACATCCCAAACTAATAAATCATTTGGCGTGTCAAAAACATAATGCAAGGCGATAGTAAGTTCTACTACACCTAAACTGGCGCCTAGATGACCTTCTTTTACCGCTATGATATCGATGATAAAATTACGTAGTTCTCGCGCAACTTCAGGAAGCTGAGCCTCATCGATTAAGCGCAAATCGGATGGAGAATTTATGTTTTGGAGTAAGTTGTTTTTCATTAGAATATAAAAAGCGAATTTACGGTTTTAAATAATAAATTCCGCAAATTGTAAATTTACATTCTGTATTTGCAACCGCATTCGATTTTTCTATCCGTTTATTAACGGATTTTTTTTATAACTTTGAAATAAATTCAGTTACTATGAATGTAGAAATCCAACGCAGAAATATTGTGCACAGAATATTAGATATTGAAAATGTACAGTTATTAAATAAAATAGAAGATTTACTAAATAATGATATTTATGCTTATTCTACAAGTGGAGAGTCGTTAACTATAAATCAATATAAAAGTCACTTAAGTGAAATTATGAAGCTTTCGGATGCAGGAGAAGCAGGGTATTCATCTGAGGAAGCTCGAAAAAAAATCATTAAAAAGTGAAGCCGGTTATTTGGTCTCCAAATGCAATAGAATCTATTCGAAGTAGTTATAACTATATCTACACTAAAAGCCCGCAAAACGCGGATTTAGTTGTAGAAACCTTATTTGATTTAGGTGATAAGCTAAATTTATTCCCTGAAAAAAATCCAATAGAACCATTGTTTAATTCACAAGCAATTCGCTTTTTTCCGAAATGGAATTTCAAAATAGTGTACCGAATTGAAGAACATAGAATTTATATTTTAGATGTTTTTTCTACGTCACAAAATCCTAAAAACTACAATATATAGTTTAGAAAGCTATCGCTTATATCGTACTACGAATTAAACACTATGATAAATCCTTTTACCGACGAATATTTCATGAAAAAAGCTTTACAGGAAGCAGAAATGGCTTTTGATAAAGACGAAATTCCTGTAGGCGCTATTATAGTAATTGATAATAAAATTATCGCTCGAAGTCATAATTTGACTGAGTTACTAAATGATGTAACTGCTCATGCTGAAATGCAATCTATTACTGCGGCGGCTAATTTCTTGGGTGGAAAATATTTAATAGGATGTACACTTTATGTTACGCTTGAACCCTGTCAAATGTGTGCCGGTGCTTTGTACTGGAGCCAGATTTCTAAAATTGTGTATGGCGCTAGCGATGAAAATCGTGGTTTTGTAAAAATGGGAACAAAGCTGCATCCTAAAACTACTATTGTTTCTGGAATTTTAGCTGATGAAGCAGCTGATTTAATGAAACGCTTTTTTGCTCAAAAAAGAAAATAAAAACATTCCCATAGTAGTAAAAATAAGCAAAGCCCTTGAGATGAAAAATCAAGGGCTTTGTTTTTGCAATTATCTGAATTAATAATTATTACATGTCTATTGGCACCGCTCTGTTTCCTCGACCTTTACCATTTTTGCCTCCTGGAGGATTTTTCATTCCTGAAAAATCTTGTATTTTGTAGGTTAATGAGAAAATAGCATATCGCTTTAAAATTGTGTTTTCATCATCGCGTATTGTGGTTGCTGAGATTGTTCTGGTACTACTCTGATTTTGATTTAGTAAGTCATAGACTTTGACTTTTGCGATGAAATTTTTATCAAAAAAAGTATACGATAAACTGGTGTTCCAGAGATAAAAATCCTTTTTAAATTCAGACGAAAGTTTAGAGTTGTACGTATAACCAAAATCATTTCCCCACGTCCAATTGTTTGGCCAATAGCTAGTAGTTTGTATGTTTAATCGATGTACGACATTTGAACTTGATTTGGTCAGATAATTATCATATTGGGTTTCGTTATAAGAGAAATTATATGAAGGTGCTACTGTGAAAAATTCTCCGTAATCGTAGTTTGCATATACTCTAGGACTTATTCCTGTCGAGGTTGCGTCAAACAAAACACCGTCAGTAAAGCCTTTTGAAGTTGAAAAATTGGCATTCATTGAAATGCCGTATCGCAATAAATTAGCTTCTTGTTTGATCGATTTATTCCAACTTCCTCCTCCAGAAATAACATAAGTTCCGGATATGTTTTCGTAAGTAGTTGTTCTCTTCCTATTGGCATCGTAAACAGAGGACGATATAATTTCACTGCTGTAAAAGTCTGCATTAGCAAAAATAGAATATCCAGAACGCGTACGGAAATCAAAATTTCTATAATTAATATTCGCACTGTGCTTTTCGTTTGGTTTTAAATCAGGGTTACCAATGACCGTATTCAGCGGATTAGAAAGATTAACAACAGGAAGTAATTGATTGGAAGACGGTAATGAAACCGAGTAATTATATCTCGTTGTAAGTGCTTTTGAGCGATCGAATTTATATCTTACTTGTCCGCTAACATTGGGTAAAATGTATTTTTTGTTTAGATCGGTTGCTTGGTTTAAATAATTAGAATAATTGTCATATTGAACAATAGAAGAGGACGAATTAATATCGACTGTGAAATTATTTTTTTCAAATCGAATTCCAGCTTTTGGAATAATACTATTTTGTTTTGAATAAGTATAATTAGATTGTAAGTCATTCAAGTCAGAATACGATTCATTTAAAGAATTAAAATTATAGGTTCGAACTTCGTTAGCTGTAGTGCTGAAATTATACGCGAGTCCTATTCTAAAACGCAATGAATCGGTTACGGGTTCTGTGTATTCTATTTCCGCAGCATAGGAATCGCTTGAACTGTCAGAAATGGTGTTTTGATTTCTATTGTCAGTTGTCTGAGTCGCATAATAGGTTGTCTCCGATTGGGTTAATTCGTTGCTATTTGATTTAGAGTTGTTATTGTTGAATACGATACTCAAATTTCTGGCTTTCTTTACAAATGTTTTATTGAAATTAATCGCGTTCTGGAAATTATTAGAATCGTTTTGAGTGCTTGATTTCGATTTCGAGTCATTGGTCAATGTCCCATTCTCATCTGTAGAATTGCTTCTTGAATCGGAATAACTATCGGATTTAGTACTAGAAAACTTTGGCGCAGCAAATATTTGGATACCTGGAATTGCTTTATACTCTAATTCAACACCCGCTTTATGACTCGTGTTATCATTTTTTGTTTTCGATTCCGATTCCGTTGTAAAATTTCCTGTAGGTAAGAAATTAATTGCTTTGGATTTGTATAAATTATCGGTTTCTGTATTCGAAAAATTATAATTAGCCGAGGTTTGTAAACCGTTGATCCATTCATCCGAATAGTTTAATCCTAATAAGTTTGATTTGGTAATTCCTTTTGCTCCATTTTTTGAGGTATTTCCTCTAGCGTTTCTGCCTCCTCCCATATTATCAAAAACCTCATCCATAGAGAAGCCTGGAGCATTAATGTTATTTGAAGATCCTAAAAGGCTTATTTTTCTATTATTGTCAAATAAATTGACAATAAAACTAGATTCGTATCGATCATCGGTACCATAACCGCCTAGGAATTTACCAAAATAGCCTTTGTTTTTTTCTTTGTCAATTGTTAAATTAATGCTGGCATTATCTGAGCTTGAAGCTGATTTTGTATATTCTTCTTTTTTTGTTTTATAGTCGGAAACCTGAACTTTGTTAATGATATCTGCGGGCAAATTTTTTAAAGCCATCACTCCATCGCGATCAAAAAATGGTTTTCCGTTGACCAATACTTGATTTACTTCTTTTCCGTTAACGGTAATTTTGCCATCACTGTCTACTTCAAAACCAGGTAAATGTTTGAGTAAAGTCTCTACATTTGAGTCCGGGCGAACTTTGAATAAAGAAGCTTTAAACTCAATAGTATCATTTTTTACGCGTATCGGAGGTTCTTCAGTAATAATTGTCACACCAGAAAGCATATTTGCCGATTCCGGAAGCGCAATAGTATTAAAATCTCTGTTGCCGTTAATTTCCGGAACAAGTTCTTTATGTGTTTCAAAACCCATATAGGTTACTTTTAGAAAAACAGGCTTTTCTTGTTTTTTTACACTTAGTATAAAATCACCATTTTTGTCGGTAAGGGTATATTCTAACATCGTAGAATCTTTTACAGTAGTGAAATAAACCGTAGCTGATTCTAATGGGAATTTGTCATTTGCACCGATTACCTTCCCTTTGATAGTGTATTTTTCCTGAGCGTTTGAGAATAAAGAACAAAGTAAAAAAAATAAAATTGCGTAGGATTTTGACATAATGCAAGAGTTAATTCTCATTAAGATATCAAATAACAAGAAAGGTTTAATGAGAATTAAGTATCAATCAAAAAAAATCCTCGAAAAACAGCTGGTTTTGCGAGGATCAATATTATATTGGCATCAATATTAATTTTTTTTGGATTCTTTTTTAGCTTCTTTTTGTTTTATTTTTAATTCCTTTTCTTCTTTTTTTAATTCCTTTTCTTCCTCTTGTTTTTTTGTGAGAGCTTCTCTATCTACTCTTAATTTTTCGATCTCAGCTTCATATGTTTTTATTTTTGTTTCCGAAGTTTCTAGTTTTGTTTTAGCTTTAGTTATTTTTTCTTCTGTTTTAGTAATGTTTTTGGCTAATTTATTATCGTCTGAAGTTTTTAGATTGTTTTTAGTGATTTCTAAATTGGCTTTTTCTTCAGTAAGTTGTATTATTTTTTGCTCTAGTTTTTTAGTTTTTCGTTGCTCTTTACTCAGTTTAATTTCTGCTGTTTGAGTGTTATTTCTGTTATGTTGTAATATAAGTTGCTGTTGTTGTATTTGCATATACATCAGGTTTTGCTGTCTTGTCATTTGAACCGCCGCATTCATTTGTCTTTGAGCACTAGAATATTGTGCGTTTGTTGCAAGAGTACTTAAAAGTGCTATTATTGTAATTAATAGAAGTTTCATAATTTAGATTTTTTTATAAGCCTCAAATATAAAGGAATATAAAAGTATAATTGTCATTAAGATTTATTTTTTTGTAGGAATTAACAGTGGGTTGCATAAGTGATAGCAGCGGCATCCTTTTGTGAAGCTTTAGCGGAACAAAAGATACAGCGAATAGCCCGACCCGAAGTTTTTACGCAGGGAATGCCCAAAAACAAGAAATCATCAATAGATATAAATCTGAAATTCACTGCTAAAACTTATACAATTAATGTCCTGTAGTTTTTGAAAAAACATTGATTATGATAACGCCAATTAAAATTAGCGATAATCCGATGATTGCGGGTAAATCTGGAATTTGTTTAAAAAAAACAGCACCAATTATAGTAATTAAAACAATTCCAACTCCAGACCAGATTGCATAAGCAATTCCTATTGGAATGGTTCTTATGGCAAAACTCAAAAAGTAAAAGGCACCACAATAACCTACAATTGTAATGATACTTGGAATTAACTTACTGAATTCTTCAGATTTTTTTAGTGCTGAGGTTGCAATAATCTCAAAGAGAATAGCAATGCCTAAAAATAAAAAGTTTTTCATAAAATACGCTTATTTGTTTCTGTAGTGCAAAAAATAGAAACCCTTACATTCAAACTGAATTTAGCTCAGTTTAATGTAAGGGTTTAAATCTAAAATAAAATTCCTCCTTTGTCGGAAAGACAAATCGGACTAGTATCTGTAATATTCTGGTTTGAATGGACCTGAAACTTCTACACCAATGTAAGCCGCTTGATCGTCACGTAATGTTTCTAATTCAACTCCTAATTTAGCCAAGTGTAAAGCTGCCACTTTTTCATCTAAATGTTTTGGTAACATATACACGTCATTATTGTATGCCGCGCTGTTTTTCCACAATTCGATTTGAGCTAAAGTTTGGTTTGTAAAAGAGTTACTCATTACAAAACTTGGGTGACCTGTAGCGCAACCTAAGTTTACCAAACGACCTTCAGCAAGGATAAGGATATCTTTTCCTGCGATAGTATATTTGTCTACTTGTGGTTTGATTTCAACTTTAGACGCTCCGTGAGTTTTGTTCAACCAAGCCATGTCGATTTCGTTATCAAAGTGTCCGATGTTACAAACGATCGTTTTATCTTTCATTTGTTCA
Organism: Flavobacterium flabelliforme; assembly: GCF_017948675.1. Taxonomy (GTDB): domain Bacteria; phylum Bacteroidota; class Bacteroidia; order Flavobacteriales; family Flavobacteriaceae; genus Flavobacterium; species Flavobacterium pygoscelis. Next base: position 758,005 of record NZ_JAGFBU010000001.1, on the reverse strand, counting down.
AAGTGTGAACCAAGAACGATGTCTTTATTTCCAGTTGTTGTAATGATGATATCAGCATTTGCAACAACAGTATTTAATTTTTTAACTTCAAAACCGTCCATTGCCGCTTGTAAAGCACAAATTGGGTCAATTTCAGTAACGGTTACAATAGATCCTGCACCTCTAAAAGAAGCTGCAGTTCCTTTTCCTACGTCACCGTATCCGCAAACAACAACTCTTTTTCCAGCAAGCATAATGTCAGTTGCACGACGAACTGCATCAACTGCAGATTCTTTACAACCGTATTTGTTGTCAAATTTCGATTTAGTAACCGAGTCATTAACATTGATTGCAGGCATTGGCAATGTTCCCGCTTTTACTCTTTCGTAAAGTCTATGAACTCCAGTTGTAGTTTCTTCAGACAATCCTTTGATTCCAGCCACTAAATGTGGGTAACGATCAATAACCATGTTGGTTAAATCTCCACCGTCATCCAAAATCATGTTCAATGGTTTTCTATCTTCACCAAAGAATAAGGTTTGCTCAATACACCAGTCAAAATCCTCTTCATTCAAACCTTTCCAAGCGTAAACTTGAATTCCAGCAGCAGCAATTGCAGCAGCAGCTTGATCTTGCGTAGAGAAAATGTTACAAGAAGACCAAGTAACCTCAGCTCCAAGAGCGATTAATGTTTCGATTAAAACCGCAGTTTGAATAGTCATGTGCAAACATCCTGCAATACGAGAACCTGCAAGCGGTTGTTCGTCTTTATATTCAGCACGAAGTGCCATTAAACCTGGCATTTCAGCTTCAGCTAGTTCAATTTCTTTTCTTCCCCAAGCCGCTAGAGAAATGTCTTTTACTTTGAAAGCCACAAAAGGCATAGTTGTAGTACTCATTTATAGTATATTTGTAATGTAAATTTTTGCAAAATTACGCAATAAAGTTATGACTTTAAAAGGATTCCTAAATATTTATGAATTGTTTAATTTTGTAATCTTTTAAAAATCAGTAAAATAATTTTTTTAAACTGAATTATTTTTAGTTTAAGGAGCTATTTCCCGCTTTGCACTGTATCTTTTATAATAGTAGTCTTCCAGCCTTTCGAAGGCTGGAAGACTACTATTATAAAAGGATGTCGCTTCAATCGGGGCTAGGGATCACGATACTAACATGCCATTATTCAAGACAATACCCTTTAATTCAACAACACAAATTCTAGTTTGGAAGATTACAGAATCTTACCAAGAACTTTTGGATACCGTAGTTTTAAACGAAAAAAACAGCATCCGATTAGCCGGAATGAAATCACCATTGCACCAACGCGCTTTTCTCAGCGTGCGCAAATTATTTCATTTTGCCGGTTATACCGATTTTGATCTGTACTATGATGAATTTGGAAAACCACATCTTAAAGATGGCAAGCACATTTCAATCACGCATTCACATGAGTTTTCTGCAATTATTCTAAGCGACGAAACCGTGGGAATCGACATGGAACTACAGCGTGATAAAATCATAAAAATAGCCGATAAATTCTGCGATTCGGAATTTCAGTATTTAATCGATAATGAAGAGTATATTCGGAAATTAACCGTGATTTGGGGTGCTAAAGAAGCTATTTTTAAAATCAGAAACGAAAAAGGAATCAGTTTCAAAAATCATATTAAAGTCAATGCTTTTGAATTAGAAACTAAAGAAGCTATTTCTGAATTGCATTTTGATCGCTTAATCAAAAATTTCAAAATCTATTTTGAGGAAATAGAAGGTTTTACTTTGGTATATGCGTTTCAACTAAATGTTTAAAATAGTTACGTAGCGTTTTTTGCCGCAAAGACACAAAGTCACAACTTCTTTTAGTTTTACAAATCAAGATAATCCTAAATTTAGTGACTTTGAGACTTCGAGGAATTGCTTTTAAGTGGTCTTTAGTTTTTTTTGCCACAAAGGCACAAAGACGCAAAAAAATATTCTTTACGTTTTATAAATCAAAATAATCAAATGCTTCGTGTCTTTGTGCCTTGGCGGCGTTATTTTTAAGTATTCTTCAGTTTGTTTTTACCACATAAGCACAAATACGTAAAAAAAATATTCTTTACGTTTTTATAAACCAAAATAATCAAAAGCTTAGTGACTTTGAGTCTTGGCGGCATTATTTTTAAGTAGTCTTTAGTTTGTTTTCGCCACAAAGGCACAAAGGCGCAAAAAAAAAATATTCTTTACTTTTTAATAAATCAAAATAATCAAAAGCTTCGTGTCTTTGTGACTTCGTGGCATTTTTTTTAAGTAATCTCAAATTGAAAGCATTTACACTTTTCTGCGACTCTCAAAAATATTCATAAAAAGAAAAGTACTCATTTTCTGCGCTCTACGTTTTAGAACATCGGCATTTTCGCCTACAAACAATTCATCAATAGTAGCAAACCATATATTTAACCAAATACCAAAGGTGTTTGACGTAATCTGCTGGTTGAATTTCTTATCTACTGCGTTATGCGCTACGATTGGGTTTCCAGTAAATTTTCGAGTACCAAATATATTCATTTCCCAAAAATCGGTCAACTTTTCTAGATGTTCTTCCCAGTTGGTAATGGTTTCATTAAAGAAAAAACCGATTTCCTGATCCGCTCTTATTTTTTCGTAAAAAGTGCTAACTAACAGTTTTAGATCTTCTCGGTTTTCAATTTCTTTTATCATCGGATAATTAAGGTGTTCATTAAAATAAAGAAAATACTTGAAATAACGCTGATGATAGTCAAGTTAAAAATTACTTTATGTTTCATCTGGGCTAAAATTGACGTATTAACAAGCATGCAAATTAATACAATAATTGCCAATTGTCCCATTTGCAAAATACTTGTTCCGTTTCTTAGGATATTCATTGCAGCAGCTGAACCTAAACAACTTTGTCCAATAACGATTAAAGTTGCAAAACCAATAAAATTGTTGTTGAAATCAGCGAGTGTTTTTTGATATAGTGACATGATAGTTAAATTTTTTGTTATTACAAATTTACAGACACATCAATATGTTTATTTATGACCTATATCATAAACCAGAAAATCAACGATATACTTTTCTATTAATGATTTTTAGTTCTCCTTTTTTTTCTAATGTTTTGATGGTTCGTATTACAGTTTCTACGCGAAGTCCCGTTAAATCGCCCATTTGTTGTCGGGTTAAATCAATATGGAAACCATTATTTTCTTTTTTAAAATTAAAATAAGTAATCGAATAATCAAATAATTGCAAAAGGCGGTGTTCTGAATCTTGAGTAGAAATCTCAGCAGCCATTACCGATTTATAATGCAAACGTTGCGCTAAATTTTCAATCATAATAATAGAAACTTCGGGGTTTTCAGCCATTAGTTGAAGAAAGTTAGCTTTAGAAACACAGATTAATTCAGCTTCTTCGACTGCTTCAGCATTTGCGGGATACGTTCTTTCTAAAAACAAAGGAGGTTCACCAAAACATTGATTTACAGTAAAAAAACCTTGAATAAATTCCCGACCTTCATCGTTAAAATTGTTCATTTTTACCGAGCCAGAAATGATTTGGTAATAATGTGTGGCTAATTTATCCTTCTCGAAAATGATTTCTGATTTTTTATAAAGGCGTCTAAAAGCCCCATATTTTTCTAAAATTTCTATTTTTATCATACAGTTGTTATTCTCGCATTTTTGATTCCTAAAACTAAGATAAGTTTTCTTAAAGTTTGGCTCACTTTCAAAAAAACGCATACTTTTACGTTTATTATGAAAAATAAAGATAAGGATATATATGGTCAAATACTTTTGGCAAGATCAGAGAATCGCAAATTATTAGCGATTTTACTGGATCCTGATAAAATAGTTTTAGAAAATATAAAAGAATTGATTCTGAAAATCAATCAGTCACCGGCGACTCATATTTTTATTGGAGGAAGTCTTGTCGAAAATAATATTCTTGACGAATTGATTTTAAAAATTAAACTGAACTGTAATTTGCCCATTGTTTTATTCCCCGGAAACCCATCGCAAATTTCCAGTCATGCCGATGGAATTTTGTTTCTTTCTTTACTCTCTGGACGAAACCCAGATTATTTGATATCCCATCAAGTAAAAGCAGCTCCGCTATTAAAGAAAACCCAACTCGAAATTATATCTACAGGCTATATTTTAATAGAAAGCGGAAGCGAAACAGCGGTAGAACGCGTGAGTAAAACCAAACCAATTGATAGAGAAAATATAGATAAGGCTTTGGCAACAGCTCAAGCGGGAGAAATGTTAGGTAATAAATTGGTCTATCTAGAAGCAGGAAGTGGTGCGAAATATCCCGTTCCTTTAGAAATGATAACAACAGTTTCTAGAAATATAGGAATACCATTAATTGTTGGTGGCGGAATTGTATGTTTGCAAGGAATTCAAAATGCTTATGATGCGGGAGCTGATTTAGTAGTTATTGGAACCGCTTTTGAAAATAATGTAGCGTTTTTTAACCCAACAAAATAATAGAATAGCATGTTTGATTACTTTTTTGCACAATATCATGATTATCCAGTACATGAAGTTTATCTAGAACTTATTGCTGTTTTTTTTGGCTTATGTAGTGTTTGGTATGCTAAGAAAGATAATATTTTAGTTTTTCCCACGGGATTAATTAGCACTTCTATTTATGCTTATTTGCTTTGGCAATGGAGCTTGTTGGGAGACTCAATGATCAATGTGTATTATTTTATAATGAGTATTTATGGTTGGTATCATTGGACCCGAAAAAAAGAAGATGTCGAGGAGTTTCCAATAGCAGTAATGACAAAAAAAGAGAAAGGAATGGCAATACTAATTTTTGTTGCTACCCTTGTTTTTGTGGTAATCGTTTATCTTTATTTTGATAAATTTACCAGTTGGTATTCCTATTTAGATACTTTATTAACAGGCATATTTTTTGTGGGAATGTGGCTTATGGCCAAAAGAAAAATTGAAAACTGGATTTTCTGGATTGCTGGTGATTTGCTTTCTATTCCTTTATATTTGGCAAAAGGATACACTTTTACCAGTTTTCAGTATATAGTATTTACAATTATTGCCGTTTATGGCTATTTAGAATGGAAAAAGATCTTAGACAACAAAAAAGTTCAGTTATAAAAATAGCTTTGTTTGGTCCCGAAAGTACCGGAAAAACAACATTAGCTAAACAACTTGCTGCACATTATCATACGGTTTGGACTCCTGAGTTTGCAAGAGATTATCTGCAAGAAAAATGGGATAAAGAACAAGAAATATGCGATCTGTCCGATATGCTTCCTATAGCTTATGGTCAAGTTCAATTAGAAAATGAGAAACTAGCACTTGCTAATAAATATTTATTTTGCGATACGAATTTGTTGGTCACCAAAGTTTTTTCTGATGTGTATTACAATTATTGTGATCCTTTGTTGCAAAAAGCAGCTCAGGAACACGAATACGATTTGTTTTTCCTTACCGATATTGATGTGCCTTGGGAAAAAGATGATTTAAGAGACAAACCAGAAGGTCGAGAAAGTGTTTTTGAGGTTTTTAAACAGTCTTTAATTAGCAATAATAAGCCTTTTATCCGTTTGACAGGCGATAAAGAATCGCGACTTAAAAAGGCTATTGCAATCGTAGATGATTTGACAAAAGCTAAAGAAAATGGGTTTTCTTCTGTGGATTTTGTACAGCTTTATAAACGTGAAATTTCAGTGGATCAAATCGTAAAGCAGTTAGAGTTTATTCAAAATGGAATCTGCAAAACAAAGTTGATTCAGCCGGCGAGTTTGAATAATGGAATTTTAAAATTGTCTAAAAATGATTTTTTAGAAAAAGCCGCATTTTTTGAGGAGAACAAGCAGTCGTTAACACTTTTGAAATTTGTTCCTGCCTCTGGTGCCGCAACAAGAATGTTTAAGTTTTTAATTGCATTTCTAGAAGAATTTGATTTAGAAAACGAAACGATAAATGCCTATATAAATCGAAAAAAAGCGAGTCGACTTTCTATATTCTTAGTTGGACTTGAGAAATTTCCTTTTTTTGAAGCAATAAATTCAAAGTTGCGATCAGAACTCCCCAATTTTGATGATTTAGAGAATGATTATAAAAAATATTATTTTGTAAAATTCTTGCTCTCTAGTGATTTTTTTGATTTTGCTAATAAACCCAAAGGGATTTTGCCTTTTCATAAATACGCTACCAATGTGGCTTCACCAATAGAAGAGCATTTATATGAGTGTGGATATTATTCTAGTTCTAATGGAAGCTCAAATTTGCATTTTACGGTTTCTGAAGCGCACCAGTCTCATTTTGAGGAAATAATTACTTCTATAAAGCATAAGGTTGAAGAGGAAACAAACACCAAAATTAAGGTAACATATTCGTATCAAAACAAAAGCACAGATTCTCTTGCCGTTGATACAGAAAACAAACCTTTTCGTGAGGAAAATGGCGAATTGGTTTTTAGACCAGGCGGTCATGGAGCACTTATTCAAAATTTAAATGAACTAAACGCAGATGTCGTTTTTATAAAAAACATTGACAATGTGATTCATAATAACAATCAAAAAATTGCATTGTATAAAAATGCACTGGCGGGAATTTTGGTTGAATTGCAACAACAAGTTTTTAGTTATTTGCGACTAATTGACGCAACAGTTTTAAGTCAAGAACAAGTGCAAGAAATTGGTGTTTTCCTTAGAAAAAAATTAAATGTGCAAGTAGCAGATGATTTTCAAAAAGGCACTGTAGATGATAAAATAGCCTTTATAAAAGAGGCGCTTAATAGACCGATTCGAGTATGTGGTATGGTCAAAAATGAAGGAGAACCAGGCGGTGGTCCTTTTTGGGTTCAGAATAAAGAAGGTAGAATTTCGTTGCAAATTGTCGAAAGTGCCCAAATAGATTTATCGGATAAAGAACAAAAAAGAATTCACAATGCCGCCACTTATTTTAATCCTGTAGACTTAGTTTGCGGCATTAAAAACTATAAAAACGAGAAATTTAATTTAGCTCAGTTTGTAGATCACAACAGCGGTTTTATTGTAGATAAAATTTGCATGGGACAAAACATCAAGGCTTATGAGTTGCCTGGATTATGGAATGGTGCTATGGATAATTGGCTTACGGTATTTGTTGAGGTTCCATTACTTACCTTTAATCCTGTAAAAATAGTAAATGATTTGTTGAAGCCAGCACATCAATCTTAAGAGATAATAGAAATAATAGAGCAGCATGGAAATTCATAAAATACTATCAGAGTTGCACTATAAGGCAGTTCGAAGTAGCGGAGCAGGAGGACAAAATGTAAACAAGGTTTCGTCTAAGGTAGTTTTGAGTTTTGATTTGAAAAATTCGCAAGCCCTTTCAGAAGAAGAAAAAATACTACTTGAGACTAATTTGTATTCCAGATTAACGTCTGAATTAATTTTGATTCTCAATTGTGATGAAGACCGAAGTCAGCTAAAAAATAAAGAAATTGTAACCAAACGCTTTTTATCACTTATAAAAAACGGTTTACTAGTTCCTAAAGTAAGAAAACCAACTAAGATTCCAAAAGCAGCTATTAGAAAAAGAATTAAAAATAAAAAGTCTATTTCCGAAATTAAGAAAACAAGAAAGAAACCAGATTTTTGAAAATACTGTCGAAAAATCAATTATTTAGATAAGAGATTGTAATAGTGGTTTCTTTTTGATTGCTGTGATTTGATTACTATTAAAATATTTTTTTATTTAAAGAGGTAAAACGTTGACTTGTAGTTAGTAATTTTTTTGATTGACTACTTTACAAAAAATGTTAGGCTACTTGTTACTTTTATCTTAATACTTTTTTACCTTTGCTGCGTCTCAAAGGGGTGCTTAGATTCTGAAAATTCAGAATTACAGGCTGAGATCATACCCAACGAACCTGAGCAAGTAATGTTGCTAAGGGAAAAAATGACAAATTATAGTGTGCACACTATTTTTTTGTCATAAAAAACAATCAATAATTTAAAAAAAGAATAATTCCCCCTTTTATTCGTAATTTTTTTTACGGATGAAAACTATTTGCAATTTTTCTCGCCTTAAAGGCAAAAAGGTACAAAACAGCACTTTTATACTGTCTGTTTTCTTTACATTATCCTCTTCTATTTCTTTTGCACAAGTAAAAGATTCTACAAAAGTCAATCAATTAGACGAAGTATTAGTTTCTGCAGTTCGTGCTACTACAAAAACTCCCGTTAGTTTTAGTAATCTGACTAAAAAAGACATCAAATCTCGTAATCTCGGTCAGGACATTCCTATTTTGATGAATTATTTACCGTCCGTGGTTACCACTACTGATGCAGGAAATGGAGTAGGTTATACCGGAATCCGTGTTCGTGGAAGTGATGCTACTCGTGTCAATGTAACCATCAACGGAATTCCGTATAATGATTCCGAAAGTCATGGAACTTTTTGGGTGAATATGCCTGATTTTGCTTCTTCAGTAGAAAGTTTGCAATTGCAACGTGGTGTAGGAACATCAACCAATGGTGCAGGAGCTTTTGGTGCAAGCTTAAATATGTTGACCGATACATACGCTAAGGAAAGCACGGGAGAAATCGCTAATTCTTTTGGAAGTTTTAACACTAGAAAACACACCGTTAAATTTAGTACGGGTTTGATGAATGATCATTTTGAAATCGCTGGGCGTTTGTCGGCTTTAAAATCAGATGGCTATATTGACAGGGCTTTTTCGGATTTAAAATCCTATTTTCTTCAAGGAACTTATGTGGGCAAAACTACTTTAATTAAAGCCTTAGCTTTTGGCGGAAATGAAAAAACGTATCAATCTTGGAATGGTTTAGAAGATTTGGACAAACTAAAAAATGACCGAACGTTTAATCCTGCGGGGAAGTATACAGATAAGTTTGGAGTACTTCGTTTTTATGACAATGAAACGGATAACTACCAACAAGATCACTATCAATTGCATTGGAACGAAAAAGCATCCGAAAAATGGAGTACGAATCTGGCTTTTCATTATACCAAAGGAAAGGGTTTTTATGAAAATTATAAGCCGAATGCAAAGTTTGTGGAATATGGATTGACTCCAATTGTGATTGATGCAACTACCATTAATAAAACCGATTTGATTCGTCAGAAATGGTTGGTAAATGATTTTTATGGAACTACTTTTTCGGCCAATTATAAAGAAGAAAAATGGAATGTTATTTTAGGAGGCGGTTACAATAAGTACGAAGGAAATCACTTTGGAAGAATAATTTGGGCGCGCTATGCCTCAAAATCTGAATTAGATGATCATTATTATGATGATGCCGCGACAAAAATGGATGGAAATGTTTTTGCGAAAGCCAATTTCCAAATTACAGAAAAGCTAAATTTATACGGAGATTTACAACTTCGAAACGTGCATTATAAAGCCAATAGTGCCGAAGCAGGTTTGGTCAATGATAATTTTAATTTCTTCAATCCTAAAGCGGGATTAAATTACGAACTTAATGCTAACAACGCCTTGTATTTTTCGTATGCCAGAGCCAATCGCGAACCGAACAGATCCGATTATGAAAACGGGAGTCCACGCCCAGAGAAATTAAACGATTTTGAATTGGGATTGCGTCATGTAGATTCAAAAATAAAGTTGAACGCTAATGTTTATTATATGGCTTACAAAGATCAGTTGATCGTTACAGGAGCATTAGACGATGTAGGTGCGCCAATACGTGAAAATAGTGGCGATAGTTATCGTTTAGGTGTAGAGGTTGATGCAACAATTTCTATTTTGGATAATTTATTTATTAGACCAAATGTAACGGTGAGCACAAATAAAAACAAAGATTTCTTCTTTAAGAGAGATGGTGTTTTAACCTCGTTAGGAGATACCAATATTGCTTTTTCACCTGATTTTATTGCAGGAAATATAGTGAGTTATGTTCCAATAAAGAACCTTCAAGTTTCTTTTTTATCAAAGTATGTTGGGGAACAATATATGGCAAATATTGATGCAAAAGGATCTAAACTAAAATCGTATTTTACGAATGATTTGAATGTTTCCTATGAGATTATTCCAAAATCAATTTTCAAATCGATTTATCTTTCAGCTTTAGTAAATAACATCTTTGATTACAAATACATATCAAATGGTTTTTTCTATACTTACGATGATGATGAGTCTAACCCGCCAGCGATTGCTACTTTAGAAGGAGCCGGTTATTATCCGCAAGCAGGAATTAACTTTTTAGTAGGACTGACTTTGAAATTTTAATTGAAAAGATACTTTATTGAAGAAGGCTAGGAGTTTATGAACTTCTAGCCTTTTTTAATTTTGTAGGTATTCTTAACATTCAATATTAGTGAAAAGAAGTACTAAATTTATAAATAACATACTATTTTATTAAAATAAATGCTTTTAGATGATGAATTATTTTGTAGGTTTATGATTATATAATTTCTTCTTTTTAAGTGTGATTAATTAAATAATGATTTTCGTAAAATTTATAAATAATGAAGTTAATAAAGATCATATTATTGTTTTGTTTCGTTTCTTGTCTTGGACAAGTAAAAAACGGAACTGTAGAGTATGGGCTAAGTATTGAAATGTTAGAAGGACTTAAAGAGAATGGTACATTCAAAAAATTATACTCGGAGGCTGTAAATAATGCGCAATATTTGACTTTTAATTTATTATTCGATAAACAAAATTCTTTTTTTTCTTTAGATAAAGGACTTGAAGTAGGCGAAAATAACAATCAATTGGCTATTGTTGCCTCAGGTTATAAAGGGGTAATTTATCAAACAAAAGACTTTGCACTTTCTGAATTATATAAAAGTTTTGGAAATTTTTTACTGAAAAATGAAGTTAACGAATGGACTTTGGTTAAAGAAACAAACGAATCAAATTAGTAGAGAACAACACTTATCTAAAACACTTTTACAACCACAATGGAATAGCGAGTATGAATTTAATAAATCTGAAACGCTTAATTTTAATTATAAATTAGAAAATAATTTTCCAGAAGTAAGTCAGTTAGCTTCTAATTATACTTTGCAAAATTACAATTTGGTGTATAAAGGAAATGGGCTTTTGCAAAACGAACAATTCCACACGGCTAATTTAAGGTATTCAAAAATGAATATGTATCGAGGTATTACTTGGAATGCAATGGCAAATTTCAATAAAAAAATAAAAACCATTCGCAATGAGATTCAATTAGATGGAATCGATCAATTTAATACTCCAATTTTAAGCGATAATCCTGAAACTACTTATGGTATAAATGGTTCTTTTAGTAAAAGGATTTATCGTTTTAATCTAAAACTAAACACGCGCTTTAATTGGTTTAATTACAGTCAAATCATCAACAGTGTTATTACCACAAATGATAGAAATATTCAAAATTTTGGTTTGGTTATTAAAACCGCTTATCGCAAATGGCCAGATTTCAGCATTGGGTATAATAAAGGATTTAGTCAGCTTTCAGGATTGACAAAGTCAAATTTTCAGACTGATGCAATAAATGCTGATGCAAATGTGAATTTTTTTAAATCTTGGATTTTTAAATTGGAATATGAAAACCTGAAAAATACAAATAACGCAAATCAAAGTAATTTTTATGATATTGCTAATGCTTCTTTACGATACCAAAAGAAAAATAGTCCTTTAGGTTTTGAACTAACCGCCAATAACTTGTTTGACAATAAACTAAAAAATGATTATTCTTTTTCAGATTATGTAATCAGTGAGCGAAACACTTATCTTTTACCAAGAGTAATTTTGTTCTCGATAAGTTATAAATTGTAATTTAATTAAAAACTCGCAACACATCACCATTTATCTGAACGCGATATTGTTTCATTGGATATTGCAGTTTTCCTTGTCCGGTAAACAAACTGTATTCTTGATTGTCGCAAGCGCAAAGGGCATTGATGCCTTTTATTGTCATAGTAGAACAAGAAGATAAAGCTTGGTTAGGACAAGCGGCATCAAAAGCATTGTAGCCACTACCGGTATTAAAAACAATAACGCCACGAACCCCTTTTTCTGGAATTAAGACCGCATTGCTCACAAATTTTAGATCAGAATATTGGGGCAAATTTAAGTTGAGGTCAATAAGAACTGAATAGTTAGGTAAGTAAGGATTGGTGTTCTTTACTCCTGAATCGCTGCAGGAAAAAAAGAAAGGAATGATAAAAAAAAAAGCGGCGTATTTTTTCATTTTAAAAGTGTCAAAGTATTAGCGAAACAAATTTAAATTATTTAACTTTGAATTATATATGATTAACATATAATTATAGGCAAATAAAAATAATAGTATCTTTGTGGAAAGAAATCCCGTCCTGATGGGATTTTTTCTATTTATATAAATAAGGAAGTTATGAGTACAGTATCGTATTACACCGCTGATGGGTTAAAGAAATTAAGGGAAGAGTTAGATTATTTAAAAAGTGTGATGCGTCCAAAAGCCTCTGCAGATATTGCTGAAGCTAGAGACAAAGGCGATCTTTCTGAAAATGCAGAATATGATGCGGCTAAAGAAGCACAGGGAATGTTAGAAATGCGTATTGCCAAATTAGAAGAAGTACATTCTAATGCTCGTTTGATAGATGAAACAAATTTAGATCTTTCTAAAGTTTTGGTTCTTTCTAATGTTAAAATAAAAAATCAAACCAATGGCATGGAAATGAAATACACATTGGTTGCAGAAAGTGAAGCTGACTTAAAAACAGGTAAAATCTCAGTAACTTCACCTATAGGTAGAGGTTTACTTGGTAAATCAGTTGGAGAAGTCGCTGAAATTACGGTTCCTAATGGCGTTTTGAAATTTGAAATACTTGAAATTACAAGAGACTAAGCAATCACAACCAATTAATTATTTCTACTATGTCAAGTATTTTTACTAAAATAGTAAACGGAGAAATTCCTTGTTACAAAATAGCTGAGGACGATAATTTTCTAGCTTTTCTAGACGTTAATCCCAATGCAAAAGGACATACACTTTGTATTCCGAAACAAGAAATCAATAAGATTTTTGAAATAGAAGAGGAATTGTATATAGGATTAATGCAGTTTTCAAAAAAAATTGCAATAGCCTTAGAAAAAACAGTCCCTTGTAAACGAGTTGGTATGGCCGTTGTTGGTCTAGAAGTGCCTCATGCGCATGTACATTTAATTCCGTTGAACGAAATGGATGAAATGCGTTTTCAAAATAAAGTTTCTCTTTCTAAAGAAGAATTCGAATCTTTGGCACAAGCAATTACAAACAATCTATAACATATAATTAATAATTTTTATTTCCACGAATTTGGTAATTTATTTCTAAACTCGTGGATTTTTTATATTCATTCGTCATGAAAAAAATTCTAATTTCAATACTTTTTTTAATTCCTTTTATAATTTTTAGTCAAGAGAAAAGCAGTCATAATTATTATTGGAATATTTATGATGCTAATGAAACTATTGTTGCCGCTAAAAATTGTTATGTTAGAGAAATGCCTTCTATACAATCCAATTTGCTCGATTCCCTGCAATTAGGAAAAAAGATAAAAGTACTGAGAGCGACTGAAAATGATTTAAAAATTAAAGGATTAAATGTTTCTTGGGTTGCAATTGAATATGAAAATAATATTGGAAAATTAGTTCAAGGTTTTTTATGGAAAGGATTTTTGGCTGTTGGTTTTTCTAAAAGCGCCGACTATACTTATCTAACTGCTATAGATAAAATTGAAACTGTAAAAGATGCAGATGGTTTTGAAAAAAATTCAGTTAGCATTTCTGTAAAAATCCTGGATAGTGAGAATGCTGTTATTGGGCAAAAAACAATCACAAAAAATCTTGATGGTAGTTATTTTTTTCAAAATAAGACTATTGGTAGTTTAGGTTTGACCAATCTAGAAAATATTTATAGAATTAGTTTTAGCGGCGAGGCATGCGGCATTCCGACCTTATACTATTATTTTGGATGGAACGGTAAAAGTTTTGTGATGCTGCCAGAAAAACAAGAAGTGGGTGATGCTGGAGTGTATTATTATTCAGAAAATTTTGTTTTTCCTAAAGAAACTGGAGGAAAACCGGATTTAATAGTCAAGCAAATTGAAGAAGGAGAATACGATCAAGACTCAGAGAAAGACAATACTTATCTTTTAAAAATAAGTAAATGGACTGAAACGTATAAATGGAATGGTGAAAATGCAGTTTTTATCTCTAAATCTAAACCAGTTAAATCGTCAAAAAGAGAGTAGTGCTAAACTATTTTTTTTAAAATAACTTGCATGGTAGTTCCTTTTCCGATTTCCGATTGAAGCACTTTTATGGTTCCTTTGTGGTATTCCTCTACGATTCTCTTTGTCAAGGAAAGACCCAATCCCCAACCTCTTTTTTTAGTGGTAAAACCGGGTTCAAAAATGGCTTTAAACTGTTTTTTTTGAATTCCTGCACCGGTGTCCGAAACATTTATTTTGACTAAATCGCCTTCTTGCTTGATTTCTAATGCTAATTTACCTTTTCCTTTCATGGCATCAATTGCATTTTTCACTAAATTTTCAATTGTCCAACTGTGCAAAGTAGGATTTAGCAAAACCATAATTTTTGTTTGTGGCGCTTGAAAAGAGAATTCAATTTGTTTAGAAAACCGAGATTGCAAATAGTCATAAGATTGTTGGGTTTCGGTAACAATATCTTTATTCTCTAATTTGGGTTCCGATCCTATTTTAGAGAAACGATCCGTTATGGTTTGCAAACGCTCAATGTCTTTTTCAATTTCAAGTGTTGTACTTTCTTCAACGGCTTCCGATTTTAAAATTTCAACCCAGCCAATCAATGACGAAAGTGGAGTTCCTATTTGATGCGCTGTTTCTTTTGCCATTCCCGCCCAAAGCTTATTTTGAGTTGCCATTTTGGTGCTTCTATAAAAATTATACACTAGGCCGCCAAACAGCACAATAATAAGTACTAATGCAACAGGATAATATTTTAATTTATTGAGCAAAGAAGAATTACCATAATATAATTTCTGAAATTTTCCGGGAACATATTCTATTACAATAGGTTCATTTTCACTTTTTAAATTGTGTAAAAAGTCTACTGCTTTATCTTTGTCTTTTACAATAATATCGTCAATGTTTACGGTATTAATTATACTGTCATTCTCTGTAAGAATAATTGGTATTGACGTATTATTGCTGAAAATCTGTAACGGAATTTCGACATCCGTAGTCTCATTAGCATTGATGAAAGTTTTTTGCGCATTTGCCCAAAGATTCATTTTTAAACGTTCTTCATTTTTAAAAATCTGGAAAAAGGTATAAGTATTCCAAAGTATCAATGAAACGATCAAAAAAGAGGCGAAAATAATAATCCAACGGGTTGTATTTCTTCGGTCAGAAAACTGCATAAATAAAATTTTGAGGTATAAATATAACGAATTAAAGATGGAAGTATTTTAGGATCAGTCAAAGAATTTTATTTTGAAAAAATCATACTCTTATTTTAATCTAATTCTCTTATTGACGTTCTAAAATTTAATTCAATTGTCTACTTTTGTAGCTACAAGAACTAAATCTTAAAGTATGATTACTATTGATCCTAAAAGTATAGAAACGGCAAAATTACAAGGATATTTGCAAGGTTCCGTAGGTCCTAGGCCTATCGCTTTTGCCAGTACAATGGATACGGAAGGAAATCCAAATGTATCTCCTTTTAGTTTTTTTAATGTATTTAGCGCAAATCCTCCTATTCTTATATTTTCTCCTGCAAGAAGGGTGCGAGACAATTCTATAAAACACACTTTGATTAATGCTGAAGCCACAGGTGAAGTAGTAATTAATGTAGTGAATTATGATATGGTGCAACAAACTTCTCTTGCCAGTACAGAATATGCTGAAGGTGTTGATGAGTTTTTAAAATCAGGCTTAACGCCAATTCCTTCAGAGGTTGTAAAACCATTTAGAGTCAAAGAATCGCCCGTTCAATTTGAATGTAAAGTGACTCAAATTATTGCTTTAGGAACAGAAGGTGGAGCAGGAAATTTAATTCTTTGCGAAGTAGTCAGAATTCATATCGACGAAAGTATTTTAGATCAAAATGGAGCGATTGATCAACATAAGATTGATCTAGTATCTCGATTGGGCGGAAATTGGTATTCGAGATCCAATCAAGGACTTTTTGAAGTGCCAAAACCACTAACCACGTTAGGAATTGGAGTAGATGCCATTCCTGATTTTGTAAAGCAAAGTGCTGTGTTTAACGGAAATGATTTAGGCATGTTAGGAAATGTCGAATCTTTGCCAACTCTTGAAGAAATTACTATATTTGTAAAAGAAAATTTTGAAGTAAAAGGGGTACTGAGTGCAGATGATGAAATCAAGAAATACCAATTAGCTAAAGAATATTTAAATAAAAACGAAGTACTTACCGCTTGGAAGGTACTTTTAGCAAAAAAATAAAGAGAGCAAACAATTAAAATAGAGAAGATGGAAGTTACAGGAAAAATTAAAATGATCGATCAAACTAAAGAAGTTGGATCTGGAGGTTTCAAGAAAAGAGATGTAGTTGTTACTACTGATGAGCAATATCCACAGCATATTCTAGTTCAATTTGTTCAAGATAAATGTGATTTATTAAATGGTTTTCAAGTAGGAGAACCTGTTAAAATTGATATTAACTTAAGAGGTAGAGAATGGACTAATCCTCAGGGAGAAACAGTTTATTTTAATACAATTCAAGGTTGGAGAATTGCAAAAGCACAAGCCGATGCGCCTGCAGCACAAATGCCTCCAATGCCTGCAGCACAAGCATTTGCTCCAGCAACAAATTTAAATGAAGAAGAAGCTGACGATTTGCCATTCTAAAATAAAATTATAAAATTTTTAAAAACCAAATTCCAACTTTAGCTTGTCTTAAAATTGGAATTTGGTTTTTTTTTTAATGATTTTACCACTATCATTGACTTGATTTTTGTATTAATGCACTACCTAACTAACGATTTATTTTTTCCGCCGGTTTCCCAAGCCAATCGCGATGGTGTTTTAGCTATCGGGGGCGACTTATCTACTGAGCGTTTGTTGTTGGCATATAAAAGCGGTATTTTTCCTTGGTTTGAACCTGGAGATCCTATTCTCTGGTGGTCTCCCAATCCTAGAATGGTTTTATTTCTAGAAGAATTAATTGTTTCGAAAAGTATGCGAAACATCCTAAATAGGAAAAACTTTAAAGTTACCTTCAACCAGAACTTTAGAGAAGTAATTGCTCATTGTCAAAATGTAAAAAGAAACGGTCAAACCGGAACTTGGATTACCAATGACATGATTGAAGCATATTGTAATCTCAACAAATTAGGAATAGCCAAATCAGTTGAGGTTTGGCAAAATGAAGAATTAGTCGGTGGTTTGTACGGAATCGATTTAGGAACTATCTTCTGCGGCGAAAGTATGTTTTCGTTAGTTTCTAATGCCTCAAAAGTGGCTTTTATCGCTTTGGTGGAACAGTTAAAAGAGAAAAATTACAAATTACTAGACTGTCAGGTTTATAATCCCCATCTGGAAAGTTTAGGATGTCGTGAAATTAAACGCTCTGAATTTATCGCTATTTTAAGTAATGAAAATTAAGGCCTATTCCAGCTGTTCGTTGCAAGTCTTCCCTCAAAAAACTTTTTTTCTAAAGCCATAAAAGGAGCTTCCTGCCGGTCGCTCTTTTCTGTCTAGAAAAAAATAGTTTTTTTCAGTCAGCGCTTTCCACTACCATCTGGGGCAAAAGTATTCCTAATTTTATTTTTAAACTTTGGGAAAGAGCTAACAGCTTTTAAAAACAAGTTATTTCGAAAAAAAAATCCGTGTTCATCTCTCCAATCCGTGTCATCCGTGTTCCAATTCCTAAATTTAAAAAGTCAGCTTTGTAAAACTCCAATCTAAAGTTTTAAACAAAACTAATTCATTTTTTAAAGTTGGCAAACCTATAATCAACTTCAAAGTTTCATGTGCCATCATCAATCCAATTATGCCTGATAAAGTACCTAAAACACCATTCATATTGCAATTAGGAACCTCTTTAGGGTTTGGTGGTTCCGGAAATAAATCACGCAAATGTTTACTTCCTAAATGATTAAAAATTGCTAACTGTCCTTCAAATCCTAATATACTTCCATAAACTAATGTTTTCCCTAAAGTTACACAGGTATCATTTACCAAATAGCGCGTCTTAAAATTATCCGAGCCATCAACGACCAAATCAAAATCAGTAATAATTCTCACAGCATTTTCAATCGTTATTTTTTCTTCGAAAGCTAAAACTGTAATTAACGGATTTAGTTTTTCTATGACACTTTTTGCAGTCGACGCTTTAGGAAAGCCTATTTGTTCTTCGGTATATAAAATTTGACGATGTAAGTTGTGAATTTCAATTTTATCAAAATCTACAATTCCTATTGTTCCTACACCAGCAGTGGCAATATATTGCAAAACAGGACAACCCAAACCGCCCGCTCCAATAACAAGAACTTTCGATTTTTTTAATTTCTCTTGTCCTTCATCACCAATTTCAGACAACATGGTTTGTCTGTTATAACGTAAAAAATCTTGTATAATGCTCATTTTAATTAAGTCTTAAAGTTATTAAAGTCGAAAGTTATAAAGGCAATAAAATTCTTAATGAAGAATCGAGCTGTCTTTAAGACTTTCGACCTTCGACTTTTGACTAAAGGTTCTATCCCAATCTTTCCAAACGGGTTCGTATCCTTTTTGAGTTATTATCGCTGCAACTTCTGCTGCAGAGCGTTCGTCGCTAATTTCAAATTGCTCTAAGGATTGCGGATCTACTGCATAACCACCTGGATTTGTTTTAGAACCCGCGCTCATGCTTGTAGTTCCTATAGCAATAATATGGTCTCTAAATTTTTCATTCTCCCTTGTCGATATAGAAATTTCTAACTCTTCATTCCACAAACGATAGGCACAAATGAGTTGGGTTAAATCTTTATCATCCATAATGAAATTAGGTTCTATAATTCCTTCGGCTGGACGTAATCTCGGAAAAGAAACAGAATATTTCGTTTGCCAATACGTTTTTTGCAAATAATCCAAGTGCAAGGCATTGAAAAAACTATCGGTACGCCAATCTTCTAAACCTAATAGAACGCCTAATCCTATTTTATGAATGCCAGCTTTCCCAATGCGATCGGGTGTTTCTAGCCTAAAATCAAAATTTGACTTTTTCCCTTTCGTATGGTATTTTTTATATACTTCTTGATGATAGGTTTCTTGATATACTAAAACAGAATGGACGCCAGCTTCATGCAAACGTTCGTATTCTTCCTGAGAAAGCGGTTGTACTTCGATAGAAATTATCGAAAAATCTCTTTTTATTTGTTCGATAGCGTTCAAAAAATAATTGATGTTCACAGTGTAGTTAGCCTCGCCAGTTACTAATAAAACGTGATCGAATCCGGCCTTTTTTAAAACAGCTATTTCTTGTTTTATTTCTGTATCAGACAAAGTCTTGCGTTTGATTTTATTGTCTAAACTAAAACCGCAATAGGTACAAATATTTTGACATTCATTACTTAAATACAGCGGAGCATACATTTGTATTGTTTTTCCAAATCGCTTTTTAGTGAGCGTATGACATTGTTGTGCCATTTGTTCTAAATAGGGCTGTGCTGCGGGTGAAATCAAAGCGATAAAGTCATCGAGATTGCGTTTGTTTTTCGCCAATGCTTGCTCCACTTTTTCATGGCTGGTTGCGTATATTTTAGATTGAATGTCGTCCCAATTATATTGCTCAAAAACTGATTTGAATGTGTTCATTTGATTTTTTATGGCACGCAAATTTGGTAGATTTGCGCAGATTTTTATATTTTATTGGCAATTCTTTTGATGTCATTTAAAATGGTTGTAGTGTTGAAATTGACTAGTATTCCTAATTTCTTATTAGTAAGCTTTAGATAATTTGTAATTTGCTTGTAATGAATTGGAGCTAAATCTTCGACAGATTTCAGCTCAACAATTACTTTGTCCTCTACTAATAAATCAATTTTAAATGCAATATCTTAAATGATTTCTTCATAAGGAATACTAATTACAAGTTGTCTTTCAACTTTTAAATCCATTTTTTTTAATTCATAACTCAAAGCATTTTCATAAACCGATTCAAAAAAACTTGGTCCGAGTGTATTATAAACCTTGAAAATTGCTCCTCTTATTTTAAAAGATATCTCATTTTCAGTCATTTGTTAAGATTTTTATAATTAGTATTAATTAGATGTATTACTTAATATTAAAAAATAACAATAATAATTTTTAGCAAGCAGATTCTGGCATATTCATTTAAATTTAATTTTTTATCTGTGTAGATCTGCATAATCTGCGTGCCGTTTTCAATATTTTATTCATATAAGAAAGCAGTCAAAGGACTAGAAGCTATCGCATGATTAAATTGTTGACCGAGTTTGGCTTCAAAAGCTTTTCTACCTGCAATAACAGCTTCTTTAAAGGCTTCTGCCATTAATTTTGGATTTCCTGCAACAGCAATTGCAGTGTTGACCAAAACGGCATCAGCACCTAACTCCATTGCTTTTGCGGCATCAGACGGAGCGCCAATTCCAGCATCAATTATAACTGGAACTTTACTTTGTTCGATAATGATTTCTAAAAAATCGATCGTTTTTAAGCCCTTGTTACTTCCTATCGGTGAACCCAGAGGCATTACAGCTGCCGTTCCTACATCTTCTAATCGTTTGCATAAAACAGGATCAGCGTGAATATACGGTAAAACGATAAATCCTAATTTAGCGAGTTCTTCTGTTGCTTTCAAAGTTTCGATAGGATCAGGCATTAAGTATCTTGGATCCGGATGAATTTCGAGTTTAAGCCAATTTGTTTCTAGTGCCTCTCTAGCTAATTGCGCTCCAAAAACAGCTTCCTTGGCATTTCTTGCACCTGAAGTATTGGGTAATAAATTAATTCTTGGGTTTTGCAAATGTTTTAATATCGCATCTGTGTCGGTTTCTAAATCAATTCGTTTAAGAGCCACGGTTACTAATTCACTTCCTGATGCTAGTATGGCTTCTTCCATTTGGATATTTGATCCAAATTTTCCCGTTCCTAGAAATAGTCGCGATTCTAAAATTTTATCTCCAATTTTAAATAGTGACGCTGCCATATATTTTTTCGTTAAGTTGACTAATTAGTTTTTTAGGCTTTTCGCTTTTTGTAATCAGACTAGAAACAGCAATACCGTAAATGCCAGTTTCCATTAATATTTCTATATTCTCGAGCGCAATTCCTCCAATAGCATATATTGGAATTGCAATCTTCTTTGATTTTACTTTTTTCAGTATCGAACGATACCCTTCAATTCCTAAAATTGGACTCAAATTTTCTTTAGTATCTGTATGTTGAAAAGGTCCTAAACCAATATAGTCGCATTGTTCAGCTGATCTTTGCTGAATGTCAGCAAAAGTATTAGCAGTGCCACCGATCATTTTGGTGTCGCCTAAAATTTGTCTGGCTTCACTGATTTTCATATCTGTCAATCCTAAATGAACGCCATCGGCCTCAAATTGTTGGGCTAAATAAACATTGTCATTAATAATATAATTGGCAGAATAAACATCGCATAAAATTTTTGTAGACTCGGCTAAATTGAATAGATCCATTGTATTTTGAGTTTTAAATCGCAATTGAATCCATTCGCAACCATTGTCTAATGCTTTGCGAATATTTGTTATTTGTTCTTCGACTGTATTTCCTTGAGAAATGTATTGTAGTTTATTATACATAATGATAGCCTAGTTTAGAAGGGTTCGATAATAGAAATTTTTCAGTATATATTTTTGCGTTTTTGCATGCGTTTAAAAGATTTTGATCTAATGCTAGATTAGCCGTTATAGCTGCTGATAATACACAACCAGAACCATGTTTAGCATATATTTTGGTATTTTCTGGTGAAATTCTAAAGATCTGACTTTGATTGTGTAAAAAATCAGTCCCCGTTTCGGTGGGATGATGGCCGCCTTTTATGAGTATCGCACAGTTTTTAGTTAGTCGCTCCGTAATTGTATCTGCATTTTCTTTTGCAGTTCCTAATTTTAGAATCTCCTCATAATTAGGTGTTATAAGTTCTACTTCGTTTAAAATTGAAATTAATTCGGAGTTATTTTCGATTGTTAAAAAATCAAATGCTGTACTCGACTTTAAAACTGTATCCCAAATAATTTTCGTTTTTGGGGATAGTTGCTTAATCAAAAAAACTATATTTTTTAGATAAGATAAAGAAGGAACTATGCCAATTTTTACGGCTTTAATTTCATAGTCGTTAAATAGAACTTCTATTGAACTTAACACAAAGTCTAAGTCGGTCCATTGTATATCGTAAAATTTATTTTCAGTCTGTATTGTATTGGCTGTTTGAATACCAAAGCCATACACTTGGTGCTGTTCGAATGTTTTAATATCTGCTAGAATACCAGCTCCAGCAGAGGGATCAAAACCTGCTATACTTAATGCATATGAGCGATTTGTTGGCATATTTTGAATTTTTTAATTGGATTATCATCGTTCCAAATAGTTCCTAAAAGCGCACAATCATCAAAATCGGATTGTAATAGTTTGGGTATGTTTTCTGGTTGAATACCGCCTAACGCAATCATTCTTGTTTTAAAATTGGTTCTTTTTTTAATCTCTAAAAACAAATCGTTTGTTGGATGATAATTCGTTTTTGAAATAGAGGAAAACACAGGACTTAAAAAGGCATATTCAAAAAAAGTTGATAATTCATTAAACTCTTCTATAGAATGCGTTGATGTGGAAAATATAGGTTTATCCCAGCCAAATTTTTTAATTTTGACAGGGTTATGAATCCTATTAATACCAAATTCTGTTGCCAATTGGTGGTGATTATGCAATACCAATTTCGATCTGAATTCTTGATTGATCTCAGACAAAAAACTTTTCATTTCTTCATCAGAATAATTCGGTTTTCGTACATGTAACAATTCCAATCCCTCTTCAAAAAGGGTGTTGATAAGGAATTTTTCTCTATTTAAAACTATGGGATTTGAAATCACAATCATGCGTTGTTTGCCTTTTTCTAGATGTAAATTTCTTTACCTTGTTCTATAAACTCTTCTGATTTTTCCTTCATCCCTTTTTCTGCTTCAGCTACATCGCGAATTTCTTGTGATATTTTCATCGAACAGAATTTCGGTCCACACATCGAGCAAAAATGTGCGACTTTAGCGCCATCGGCAGGAAGGGTTTCGTCGTGAAATTCTCTTGCTGTGTCGGGATCTAACGATAAGTTGAATTGATCTTCCCAGCGAAATTCAAAACGTGCTTTGCTTAATGCGTTGTCGCGGTATTGCGCTCCTGGATGCCCTTTGGCTAAATCGGCAGCGTGAGCGGAGATTTTGTAAGTGATAACGCCATCTTTTACGTCTTTTTTATTGGGTAAGCCAAGGTGTTCTTTTGGAGTTACATAACACAACATGGCGCAACCATACCAACCAATCATGGCAGCTCCAATAGCCGAGGTGATATGATCATAGCCTGGAGCAATATCTGTAGTTAATGGACCCAGGGTATAAAACGGCGCTTCGTCACAATGTTCCAATTGTTTGTCCATGTTTTCCTTGATCATGTGCATGGGTACGTGACCAGGGCCTTCAATAAAAACTTGAACATCATGTTTCCAAGCTACTTTTGTGAGTTCTCCTAATGTTTCTAACTCGGCAAATTGTGCGGCGTCATTTGCATCAGCAATTGATCCTGGACGTAATCCGTCTCCTAGCGAGAAGGCAACATCATATTGTTTCATGATTTCGCAAATTTCTTCAAAGTGCGTGTACAAGAAATTTTCTTTGTGGTGAAATAAACACCATTTCGCCATTATAGATCCTCCACGAGAAACGATTCCGGTAACACGATTTGCGGTTAAATGAATGTAACGCAATAAAACTCCCGCGTGAATTGTGAAATAGGAGACTCCTTGTTCTGCTTGTTCTATCAAAGTATCGCGGAATACTTCCCAATTTAGATCTTCGGCTATTCCGTTTACTTTCTCTAATGCTTGGTAAATGGGAACGGTACCAATAGGTACAGGAGAATTACGAATAATCCATTCTCTAGTTTCATGAATATTTTTTCCTGTAGATAAATCCATGATGGTGTCAGCTCCCCAACGGCAAGCCCAAACCGCTTTTTCTACCTCTTCTTCGATGCTTGAAGTCACAGCGCTGTTTCCGATATTTGCATTTATTTTTACAAGGAAATTGCGTCCCACAATCATCGGTTCGCTTTCGGGATGGTTGATGTTATTTGGTATAATTGCCCTTCCTCGTGCTACTTCACTGCGCACAAATTCAGGCGTAATTTTAGATTTTGGTGTGTTTGCTCCAAAACTATGACCTTCGTGCTGGCACTGCATGGCTTTAGTTTGATTTTCTATTTGTTCCAAGCGCTGGTTTTCGCGAATGGCAATGTATTCCATTTCGGGAGTAATAATTCCTTGTTTTGCGTAATACAATTGCGAAACATTGGCGCCTTTTTTAGCACGCATCGGTTTGTGTAAATATTCAAAACGCAAGTGATCTAATTTTTCATCTTCTAAACGCGTTTTACCATATTCGGAGGAGATTTGAGTCAATTCTTCTACATCATTTCGATCTAAAATCCATTGTTCCCGAATTCTTGGCAATCCTCTTCTAATGTCGATTTCAATATTTGGATCCGTATACGCTCCTGAAGTATCATAAACTGTAACAGCAGGATTTGTTTCTATGCCTCCTCTAGAAAGTTTGGTGTCAGCTAAATGAATTTCGCGCATCGCCACTTTTATTGGGTGAATTTCACCATCTATATAAACTTTAGTGGAGTTTGGAAACGGTGTCTTGGAAATTTTTTCTTCGTTGTTCATAGTTCTAGTCTTTGTGTTTAGTAGTGTTCTCTAGTTGTGTTTTGAAAATGTAGTTGTTCTGCTAGGGATAGTAATGAAAAGCTCGCAAAGGCAAAAACTCTAGAAAACAAGGAGTAAGAAAGCGACCAAAGGAAGCTCTTGTTGCGACTGTGTTTTTGAGTTTTTTGACTGCGAACTTGCAATGGATAGCCAGCCCGAGCAGCCCAATTATCCTCCTTGAGTTGCGGAAATAATTAAAATTTCGTCGGTTTCTTGTATAATGTGTGAATTCCAGTTTGATTTTGGAATTACTATATTGTTAATAGCAACGGCAATTCCATTTTGTTTTTGGGAATTTTCAATATCAAGTAGGTCTTGGATGTGTAGCACATCTGCTTGAAATTGTTTTATTTGATTGTTTATTTTTAGTTCCATTCCGTTATAATTTTAGTCAATTATACTTTAGGAATGGCTACAATTACGCATAGGAGTGCGCGATGAAGTCATCTTACTTTTCCCTACGCTAGTATGAACTAGATCAGGTTCAGAGGGTAAAATCTCAGCCTACAGTATTGCAGACACCCCTAAAGTGAGCTGCAAATGTAGTAATTTATTTCGGTTTATGGTATTTAGAGAGAAATAATTGATTTTTTATAAGTCGCCCAAATTTTTAAATGGTATTTTTTTTGGGATATTATTACATTAAAAAAAGGGTTTTATTGTTTGCTAATCCAACAATCTTGTAGATGATCGTTGACGATTCCAGTAGCTTGTAAAAAGGCATAAATTACTGTAGAACCAACGAATTTAAAGCCTCTTTTTTTTAAATCTTTGCTAATTGTATCTGAAAGTGGAGTAGTAGCAGCAACATCTTTTAGTGTTTTTGGGTGGTTGATTATTGGATTTTGGTTGGTAAAATTCCAGATATAGTTAGAAAAACTTCCAAACTCTTCTTGTATTTTGATAAAGGCTTGTGCATTTGTAACGGCGGAGTGAACTTTTAATTTATTGCGTATGATTCCGGGATCTTTTAAGAGTACTTGAATTTTATCTTCTTGGTATTGTGCTATTTTTATGTAATCGAAATTGTCAAAAGCTGATCGGAAGTTTTCTCTTTTTTTTAAGATAGTGTACCAACTTAAGCCCGCTTGAAAAGTTTCGAGGATTAAAAATTCAAATATAGTTGCGTCATCATAAATGGGAATTCCCCAATCTTCGTCATGATACTTCCTGTATAAATCATCTTTTTCGCACCAAGCGCAACGCAGTTTATTTTCCATATATAAGTCTATGGTTCAAATATAAAAGAAAAACTCCATTTCAAATTAATTTGAAATGGAGTTTTTTTAAATCTGAAATCAAATATGGTTAATTTGAAATCATAAATCAATTTATCCTAAACTAACTCTTTTGAAACCTGTAATTTCAACATTGAATCCTTTAACATAATCACCAACTTTTTTACTGTCATCTTTGATGAAGTTTTGATCTAATAAAGCTTTTTCTTGATCTAAAGTAGTATTGTCAGAAATGAAACGTTGCACCTTTCCAGGAATAATTTTATCCCAAATTTGTTCTGGTTTACCTTCTGCTTTTAATTCTGCTTTAGCATCTTCTTCCGCTTGTTTTAGAACTTCTTCAGTTAATTGAGAGAAAGAAATATATTTAGGAACATTTTTCAACGTTTTTCCTAAACGTTTTGCTTCTTCATTTTCTTTTTCGATTATAGCAATACGAGCTGCAAGTTCAGAAGCTACGAAAACAGGATCAAAATCTTTGTAAGATAATGTATCAGCTCCCATAGAAGCAACTTGCATAGACACATCTTTAGTTAAAACTTCAGCATTATCAACTGCTGTAGAAATAGATGTTAATGCAGCAATTTTATTAACGTGAACATAAGATCCGATAAAAGCACCTTCTAAGATTTCAAAACCACCGATTTCGATTTTTTCACCAATAACACCTGTTTGCTCAATTAATTTTTCAGCAACAGTCATTCCGTTAAAATCTGAAGCTAAAAATTCTTCTTTAGAAGAAAAGTTGATCGCTTTTTCAACTAATTCTTTAGCTAAAGTTACGAAAGATTCATTTTTACCTACGAAATCTGTTTCACAGTTTAAAGTTATAATAGCTCCTTTAGTTTTGTCTGCATTAATAAAAGAAACAGCAGCTCCTTCAGAAGACTCACGGTCAGAACGATTAGCAGCAACTTTTTGTCCTTTTTCTCTAAGGTTTTGTATTGCTTTATCGAAATCTCCATCAGCTTCAACTAAAGCTTTTTTACAGTCCATCATTCCAGCACCTGTAGTTTGTCTTAATTTATTTACGTCTGCAGCAGTAATTGTTGCCATGTTTTTTATATTTTAAATTAAAAAATAGTTTTAATAAAAAAATCCAAACCCAAAATTCCAGTTTCCAATTGATAAATCAAATCATTGCTGAGTTTAATTTTTGGAATTTGGAATTTTAGAATTTGGAAATTCTTTTTGTTTTATTCTTCAGTTGCAGTTGGAGCAGCAGCTTCTACAGCAGGAGTTTCAGCAACAGGAGTTGC
Organism: Flavobacterium flabelliforme; assembly: GCF_017948675.1. Lineage (GTDB taxonomy): Bacteria > Bacteroidota > Bacteroidia > Flavobacteriales > Flavobacteriaceae > Flavobacterium > Flavobacterium pygoscelis. The sequence continues at coordinate 730,619 of NZ_JAGFBU010000001.1, read as the reverse complement.
TTCTACAGCTTCAGCAGCAGGAGTTGCATCACCTTCTTTATCAGAACCTCTATCAGAAAGTCCTTCAGTAATTGCAGCTGTAACTAAAGTTAAAATTTTATCAATTGATTTAGAAGCATCATCATTTGCAGGAATTACATACTCTACTTCACGTGGATCAGAGTTAGTATCAACCATTGCGAAAACTGGAATGTTTAATTTTTGAGCTTCTTTTATTGCGATGTGTTCCGCTTTAATATCAACTACGAACAAAGCAGCTGGTAGTCTAGACATGTCAGCGATTGAACCTAAATTTTTCTCTAATTTAGCACGAAGACGATCAACTTGTAAACGCTCTTTCTTAGAAAGTGTCATGAACGTACCATCTTTCTTCATTTTATCAATAGTAGCCATTTTTTTAACAGCTTTACGGATAGTTACAAAGTTAGTTAGCATTCCACCAGGCCATCTTTCAGTGATGTAAGGCATGTTTGCAGCTTTTGCTTTTTCAGCAACGATGTCTTTTGCTTGTTTTTTGGTAGCAACGAATAATATTTTTCTACCTGATGCAGCGATTTTTTTCAAAGCGTCATTTGCCTCTTCAATTTTTGCTGCAGTTTTATATAGATTGATAATGTGAATACCATTACGTTCCATATAGATGTAAGGAGCCATGTTTGGATCCCATTTTCTAGTCATGTGTCCAAAGTGAACACCTGCTTCTAGTAAGTCTTTAACTTCTATTTTGTTTGCCATTTTTGTTCTAGTTTACGTTCTGTTGATTAGCAATGCACAAATGGCGGTTTCCCGGCTTTATACATTTAGATGCTAAACTATTTCCTACCTCGGTAGGAGAGCAACAACAACTGTGTTTTTTAAATTCAATAATAAATTGATACTGTCCTGTACATAGTGTACAAGACAGGTAATATTAACGTTTAGAGAATTGGAATCTCTTACGAGCTTTCTTCTGACCGAATTTCTTACGTTCAACCATTCTTGGATCTCTTGTTAATAAACCTTCTGGTTTCAATATTCCTCTGTTTTCAGCATTTACTTCACACATAACGCGTGCTAATGCCATTCTTACAGCTTCTGCTTGACCAGTTGAACCACCTCCGTAAACATTAACTTTTACGTCAAAGTTAGTTACATTTTCTGTCATAGACATTGGTTGTAATACTTTGTACTGTAAAGTTGCAGTTGGGAAATAAGTTTCGAATGCTTTTTTGTTTACAGTGATTACTCCTGTTCCTTCTGAAACATAAACACGTGCAACAGCGGTTTTTCTTCTACCGATTTTGTGAATAACTCCCATTATTTAAGATCGTTAAGGTTAACTGTTCTCGGTTTTTGAGCGCCTTGTTTGTGCTCTGAACCTACAACAACATTTAAATTTCTGAAAAGTTCAGCTCCTAATTTGTTTTTAGGTAACATTCCTTTTACTGCTCTTTCTACTAATAATGCAGGGTTTTTTGATTGCAATACTTTAGCAGTTAAAGATCTTTGTCCTCCTGGGTAACCTGTGTGACGAATGTAAGTCTTCTCGTCCATTTTGTTTCCAGTAAGGTTAATTTTTTCTGAGTTGATAACAATTACGTTATCTCCACAGTCAACGTGTGGTGTATAACTTGCTTTGTATTTACCTCTAAGGATCATTGCGATCTTTGAAGCCATACGTCCTAAGTTATGCCCATCAGCATCAACAACGATCCACTCTTTTGTAACGGTGGCTTTGCTTGCTGATTGTGTCTTGTAGCTTAATGCGTCCATAATATTATTTTAATTAAACATTCCATCCCCATAAAGGGGTTGCAAAAGTACAATTAATTATTTTAAATGCAAATACCTTAAAAGATTATTTTAAACTTGTTTTAGTGCTGATTATCAAATGTATATTTAAAATATGCTTCTGTCCTGAAAATTTACAATTTTACTTACCAATAGATTGTTGTCTAGTGGTCTTTTGTTTTTTATAAAATATTGAGTATTTCTTATTTTTTAGAGCCCTATTGTGTATTATATAAACTATTTTTGTTTATACTATGTTTATTATTCTAAACATTGCTTTGTCTCATTAATGGATTTTTTCCATTTTATATATTTAATTTATTTATGAAAGTTAAAGCTACTTTAAAACAAATCGCAAAAGAACTCAATGTTTCTGTTTCTACAGTTTCAAAAGCGCTAAATGATAGTCCGGAGATTAGTGAGTTAACCAAAGTTAAAATTAAGGAATATGCTAAACTTAAAAATTATAAACCCAATGTTATTGGTTTAAATCTTAAAAATAGAAAAACGAAGACTATAGGTGTTATTATTCCAAATATATTAAACTCTTTTTTTGCAAAAGTTTTTAGTGGGATCGAGAAAATTGCAGATGAAAATGGGTACAATGTAATTATGTGTATTTCTAATGAATCGCTAGAAAAAGAAGAGCATACTATGGAAATGTTGAGTAATGGGACTATTGATGGTTTTATTGTTTCGGTTTCTGAAGAGGCACAAAAAAATCAAGAATATGAACATTTTTCTAGAATTATTAATGACGGAACTCCCATTGTTATGTTTGATAGGATTGCCGAAGGTGTTGATTGTGACAAAGTTATAGTAGATGATTTTGATTCTGCTTTGAATGCTACACAACATTTGATAAATCTTGGATGTAAAAACATTGCATTATTGTCTTCTATAGACAATTTGAGTGTGGGTAAATTAAGAGTTCAAGGATATCTAGAAGCTTTAGAAATTAATAATATTCCTGTAAATAAAGATATTATTCTTAGAACTGATTCTGAAGAAAATTTGAATGACAAAATAGAAGGAATTCTTGATAATAATACCATTGACGGAATTTTTGCTTTAGAAGAAACCGATTCTGTTGCCGCATTAAAAATTGGACTTAAAAAAGGATATAAAATACCCGAACAACTTTCTGTAATTGGATTTGCTGACGGCATCTTAGCTTCGAGAAGATTGTCACCGCGATTAACAACAGTAAGCCAACACGGAATAGAAATAGGTGAGGTTGCTGCTAAATTGCTTATTGATAGGTTGGAGTCTAAAGAAGAGCATGTTCCTTATGAAACCAAGGTTATTAAAACTAAACTGAAAGAAAGAGAATCTACCAGGAAGTTATAAAAAACAAAAAAATCCATCGATTAGATGGATTTTTTTTTGGATTATTGTCATTGCGAGAAAGCACACAATCTTATTTAAAATTAATGTGATTGTTTTATTCTTGGTGACAACTAGTTTATCACTGACAACTGACTAGTGCTTTTAATGCGCTTCTAACCAGTTTTTACCTATTCCTATTTCTACTTCTAAAGGCACATCTAGTTTGAAAGCATTTTCCATTTCATGCTTAATCATAGGTTGAATTTTTTCTAATTCAGAGTTATGAACATCAAAAACAAGCTCATCATGTACTTGCAGCAGCATTTTTGATTTCCAATTTTCATTTATTAATTTTTTATGAATATTAATCATTGCAATTTTTATAATGTCAGCGGCACTTCCTTGAATGGGTGCATTTACAGCATTTCGTTCGGCGCCACTTTTTATCATCATGTTGGCAGAGTTAATGTCTTTCAGGTATCTTCTTCTTCCTAAAACAGTTTGAACATATCCGTTTTCTCTAGCAAAATCTACTTGATTGGCCATGTACGATTTTAGTTTCGGATAAGTGTTATAATACGCATCAATCAATTCAGCACTTTCTTTGCGCGAAAGTGAAGTCTGATTCGAAAGTCCAAAGGCAGAAACACCATATATAATTCCGAAATTTACTGTTTTAGCATTGCTACGTTGTTCTTTTGTCACTTCTTCTAAAGGAACGTTGAATACTTTGGCTGCGGTACTTTTATGAATATCTTCGTTGTTTTGAAACGCTTTTATCATGTTTTCTTCACCAGATAAAGCAGCAATAATGCGCAATTCAATTTGGGAATAATCCGCAGAAATTAAGGTGTAATTTTCGTCGCGAGGTATGAACGCTTTACGAATCAAACGGCCTCTTTCCGTTCGAACGGGTATGTTTTGTAAATTCGGATTGTTAGAACTTAAACGTCCTGTAGCAGCGACGGTTTGCATGTAATCAGTGTGTACACGACCCGTTTTTGTATCAACTTGATTGGGTAAAGCATCTATGTAAGTACTTTGCAATTTTACCATTTGGCGCCATTCTAAAATATCTTTTACAATAGGATTGTCGTTTGCTAAATAGGATAAAATTTCTTCTCCAGTTGCATACTGACCTGTTTTAGTTTTCTTTTGTTTGGCTCCACCAATTTTCATTTTGTCAAAAAGGACATCACCTAGTTGTTTTGGGGATGCTAAATTGAATTTTTCACCAGCCGTTTCGTAAATTTTTTGCTCCAGCGCATTGCTTTCTGCCGCCATTTCAACAGACATCGATTTTAGAAAAGGAACATCAAGATTAATTCCTTCTAATTCCATTGCTGCTAAAACGGGAATTAAAGGAATTTCGATCTCCTCAAATAATTTTTTCGTTTCTGCTTTATCCAGAATTGGAGAAAAATTTTGTTTCAATTGATAAGTGATATCTGCATCTTCAGCAGCATATTCTTTAATCTCTTCTAATGCAACATCGCGCATTGATTTTTGGTTTTTCCCTTTTTTTCCAATTAATTCTTCAATTGATTTGGGTGAATATTTTAAATACGTTTCTGATAAAATATCCATATTATGACGCATATCAGGATTAATTAAATAATGTGCAATCATCGTGTCAAAAAGTTTTCCTTTAATTTCAACGCCGTATTGTGCTACTATTTTTAAATCGTATTTTATGTTTTGTCCAATTTTCTCTATCGATTCACTTTCGAAAAAAGGTTTAAATTTATCAATAAGAAGCTGTGTTTCTTCTCGATTTTCTGGAAACGGAACATAAAATGCTTTTCCTTTTTCCCAAGCGAAAGAGATTCCTACTAATTCTGCATTTAAAGCATCAATTCCAGTTGTTTCTGTATCAAAACAAACCGAAGTTTGCTTCATTAAATTCTGTATAAAAAGCTTTACTCCTAAATCTCCTTGAACATAAGTGTAGTTGTGGTCCGTATTTTCTAATGTTGCATAGAAAGAATTTGATTTTACTTCATCGTTATTTTCTTCAGAAAAGCCAAACAAATCAAACTGTTCTTCATTGGTTTTTTTTGCAGGTAATTTTTTTGAAGTTTTTTCATCAGTACCGTCACTAGTTTCATTTTCTGCTGCAGAAGGATTGTATAATTTGTCAAATTGCGCTTTCATTTGACGAAATTCTAGTTCCTGAAATAAAGCATCAGTTTTTTCTACGTCAGGTTTTGATAATTCATAATCATCCTCATTAAACTGAACGGGACAATCCAATAATATAGTGGCCAAGGTTTTAGATAGTAATCCTTTTTCTTTATTGGCTTCTATATTTTCCTTCATTTTTCCTTTTAGTTTATCCGTATTGGCTAAAAGGTTTTCCATGGTTCCAAATTCCTTCAATAATTTTTTAGCAGTCACTTCTCCTACTCCTGGAAGTCCGGGAATATTATCTGCAGCATCTCCCATCATTCCCAGAAAATCTATTACTTGGTCAGGTCTCTCGATTTCAAATTTAGCTAAGACTTCTGGAACGCCCCATATTTCTATACCGTTGCCCATTCTAGCGGGTTTGTACATAAAAATGTTTTCGGAAACTAACTGAGCAAAATCCTTATCGGGTGTAACCATAAAAACTTGGTAGTTTTGTTTTTCTGCCTGTTTTGCAATCGTGCCTATCAAGTCATCAGCTTCAAATCCAGAAACTTCTATAATAGGAATATGCATTGCGGTCAATAAATCTTGAATGTAAGGAATTGCAATCTTTATAGCTTCGGGAGTGGCGTCACGGTGCGCTTTATATTCCGGGAAAATATCATTTCGTAATTGACTTCCGCCTTTATCAAAAGCTACAGCTAAATGATCTGGTTTTTCTCTTTTTATGACATCCATTAAGGAGTTCATAAAACCCATTATAGCCGAAGTATCCATTCCTTTAGAATTAATTCTTGGGTTTTTTATAAAGGCATAATAACCTCTAAAAATTAAAGCGTAAGCATCCAGTAAGAATAAGCGTTTTTGTTGTGACATGAGTATTATTTTGTATAGTTTTCAAAAGTACAAAATTGCATAGATAAAGAAGTGTAGGTTTGGTTTATTTATCTAAGATCGTTTGTTTAGGTATAGCTTTTAATGCTGTTTTTTTGTACTAAATTATGATTGTTCTTAGTTTTAGAGCTAGTTTTTTTTGTTTAATAAAAAATATTTAAGTTTTTGCAATAGGCTTTTGTTGTAACCTAGAAACAGTAGTGTTTTTAAATTTAATCAGATTATCCCTTATACGAAAGTGTATATTTAGTTAAATTTAGATTAATAAAAACCAATTGTGTTTTCTTAATTTGTTATTTTGTTTAAAATTAAATTAAAATGATCTTTCGTTTCGCGCTGCTATTTGTTATTGTTACTATTGTCGAATTATATACTTTTCAAGCCTTAAAAACGCTCATAAGATCGAGGCCAGTTTTGATCGTAGTAGAGAGTTTGAGTATTTTATTTCTGATATATATTGTTTATTCTTTAATGCAATTTGATCGTAGTGTAGGTCAAACACATCAAACAATGATTACGATGGCGCTATTGCTGATCGTTTATGTGCCAAAATTAATTTTGACGTTATTTTTATTAGGCGAAGATATTTTTAGATTAGGTGCCGGAACCGTTAATTACTTTATTAATTATGATAAAGAAGCTGATTTTTTTGAATCGCGACGCAAGTTCGTTAGTCAAATTGGTTTAGGAATTGCTACTATTCCATTTCTGTCTTTGATTTACGGTGTAACTGTTGGAAAATATAATTACAAAGTGATCAAACAACGTATTTTCTTTCCTGATTTGCCAGAAGATTTTGATGGTTTTACTATTACTCAAATATCAGATGTTCACAGCGGTAGTTTTGACAATGCTGAAAAGATAAATTATGCAATTGATTTGGTAAATGAGCAAAATTCAGACTTGATTTTGTTTACCGGAGATATTGTCAACACACATGCAAAAGAAATGCATCCTTGGATTGAAACGTTTAATAGAATTAAAAAACACGAGTATGGCAAATATGCGGTACTTGGGAATCATGATTATGGTGAATACGTAACATGGCCTAATGAGACAGCAAAAGAAGAAAATTTCAAAGCAATTAAAAACTTATATGGTCAAATAGGTTTCGATTTGATGTTGAATGAACATACTTTTATTCAAAAAGGGGATTCTAAAATAGCATTGGTAGGAGTAGAGAATTGGGGTCATAATTTTAAGCAAGCAGGAGATTTAAACAAAGCTGCGGGAGTATTGCAAAAAGAAGATTTTAAAATTTTGATGAGTCATGATCCCTCTCATTGGGATCATGTAGTACAACACGATAAAAAACATTACCAATTAACACTTTCAGGTCATACGCACGGTATGCAATTTGGTATCGAAATTCCTGGCTATTTTAAATGGAGTTTAGCACAATATGTTTATAAGCAATGGGCCGGTTTGTATGAGCATATGGGGAGATACGTTTATGTAAATAGAGGTTTTGGATTTCATGCTTATCCTGGAAGAGTAGGAATTATGCCCGAGATTACCGTTATAGAACTAAAAAGAGGTAGTGGAATTGCCTAATTTAATTTCTATCACAAGTTTTAAATGGTTACATAATAAATAAAAAAAAACTGGTTAAAAATATTATATTTGATATTTATTAGCTTAAATTTTTCATTTTTGATCTTTTTTTACTATTATGCAAGTTCTAATTCTATTAATAGTAGTAAATTAGCGTATATGATTCCCAAAATCTAAAAGATAAACAGACCTTATTATGAAAAAAATTACTTTAAAACGCAACTTTTGGATTTTTGCATTTATGTTTTGCATGGTGCAATCTTATGCCCAAGTAGGAATAGGAACTATAACACCTAATGCTAGTGCTATGCTAGATGTTTCTTCGACAACGAAAGGAATGTTAACTCCTAGAATGACCACAGCTCAAAGATTAGCCATCACAAGTCCTGCTCCAGCAGATGGATTAATCGTTTATGATATAACCTTAAAATCATTTTATTATTATAATACTACTACCTCTTCTTGGAATAGGGTAAATAGTGATGTAAATGGTAGATCTAAATTTAAAAGAATTAAGTCTATAGCTGATTTAGCTCCAGAGAAGGTTGGTTCAACTTATGTTTTAGCAACAGATACTTACTATGAAGTTAACGGAACTATTATAGTAGATTTTCCTATTGATATAAATAACGCTTATTTAGTTGGTTTAGATGCAAACGAAGATAGATTAATCAAAAATTCTGGAACCTTATTTCAAGGTACTCAAGGTGGAACAATAAAAAATATTACAATATCAAAGGCTGCTGGAACTTTACAAGTATTTAATTTAACAGGGGATGCTACTGGAACTCCCTTAGTAGGAACTCAAAATCTAATCGTTAGAGACTGTATAATCGCTGGATGTAATAGTGTTGGTACAATTAGTGGTTTTAATTTAGTGTTTTTTGCAGTGGTACAATACGCTTCAAACACTACAGGGATTACGTACTCTAATGTTGCACAACTTTTATTGAGTAATATCGGTTGGTTTGGAAACAATTCTGGTACATTTGAGACATTTTCGGGTAGTTTTAATTTATTGCAAAAATTAGGAGGATTTAGTGATGTTAAGTCTGGTGCGATTGGAGTTGATGTGTCTTCAAATCCTACCATCAATAGTGATGCAGTTATGGAATCTGTTGTTTTTACAGGAGCATCTACTCAATATGTTAATCCTTACACATTAGGAACTTATTCCGGTTATAATTTTAATAATAGTTGGAATGTTAGGTCTGCAGGTATTCCTAATGAAACCGATGCTGATGCAGGTGGAGGTTTTTCAATGGATTATGGAGTTGGGACAGGAATATCGGTATCCACAAATAATTCAAATCCAAGTAATATTGTTAAGGTTGGTACTGGCACTACTATTTCTCCAACCTCTAATTTATTTAGATTTTCATCGGATAGTCCAAATAGATTGAGATACTTAGGTAAAAAGAAAAGAATTTTTCAAGTTTCTGGATCAATTTCTATTCAAGTTCCAGGTGCTGCAACTTACATTGTTTACCTTGCTAAAAACGGAACTGCTGTAACACAATATAAAGTTTATGGTAGAGGTCAAGTAGCTAACGATATATTAGTTCTTCCTATGAATGCTAACATTGAATTAAATAACAATGATTATATTGAAGTATTTATTCAAAGATTTACAGGTGTAACTGGGGATCCGATAGTTCCTAATCTTACAATTATTGTTAGATAATTTTTATAAAATATAATATTAAATAAATTATTTTAGTATAAATAATTTTAAGTAATAGATTTACATTGGCAAATTGTCATTATAAATTATTTATTATTAATAAAATCAAATTTATGTCAAAATTTGGAGAACTTATAAATACGCAAGTCCCCGTGTTAATTGATTTTTACACCGAGTGGAACGAACCATCAGTATCTATGCATCCTGTAATAAGAGATGTTGCAGCTGCTCTTGGAGATAAAGCAAAAGTTATTAAAATAGATGTTGATAAAAATCAAGAGTTGGCCGAGGCACTTCGTATAAAAGGAGTGCCCACTTTAATGATTTATAAGCAAGGTCAAATGATATGGAGACAGTCGGGTGAGTTAGATGCTAATACTCTTATTGGTATTGTTCAAGATCAGTTATAGCATTTTATAAAATACCACAAGTAAAATTATTTTGTTTTAAATATTCTAATGTTTTGGGTAATGCATATTCTAAGTTATTAGAAGCTTTGATGCTGTCATGAAAAACAATAATGCTACCTGATTTTATATTGGTCAATACGTTTTCTAAACATTTTTCTTTAGAAATAAATGGATCAAAGTCGGCACTTAATATGTCCCACATTATTATTTTATATCCTAATTGCCTAATCGCTCTATATTGGGCATTTTTTAGCTTTCCATAAGGCGGCCTAAAAAGTTTTGATTGTAGATTGTTCTTTTTTTTAAGACTGTGCTGCAATTTTTCTTCACATTTCTTAATGTTGTCTAAATAGATTTTGTTTTTTGTTTTCCAGCCGTTCAAATGATTGTAGGTGTGGTTTCCTATACCATGACCATCGTCTTCAATTTTTTTAAATACCGCTGGATTTTTATCGATATTATCGCCAATGCAAAAAAAAGTGGCTTTAGCATTATATCCCTTTAGTGTTTCTATAACCCACTGGGTAACTTCAGGAATTGGTCCATCATCAAACGTGAGATAAACTGTGTTTTTAGTATTGGTTTTATCCCAAATAAACCCAGAAAATAGCTTTTTAATTATCCAATGTGTGTTTATCCAATATAATTTCATAATTAGAATAATAGAAAATAGTAATTAATTTATAAAACGACTTGCTGAAAATAAAAATGAGTTAATTAGAAATGATTGCAGTTGCCTTTATTTCTAATTAACTCATTTTAAAATTATGTAAAGTAATTACTCTTTTTCACGTTCAAAACGTTCGAACATCTTTATGTAAGTATTAAAAGTAATTTTATTTTTATTGTAGAAATCTAAATCTCCATTTTCCTTCATCACTTGCAATAAACTTCTGTAGCGCTCAATGTCAATAATAATTGGTGTAGCAATACTACTTTGTTCTGAAGCTTTTAGCTTGCCGTAATAATTAAGGTTTTCTTGGTATTTACCAATAAGCTTTTGGAGTAATTGTTGTGCTTTTTGTTTTTCTCCAATTTTATAATAGCCGCCAGCGTAAGGTTCGACTAAGGAATAATATCCAAAATTATCAATAGGCATTTTTGTCATAGCCAAATCGATTATTTTTTTAGCTTTATCTTTTTTTCCTTCAAGAATCAGCTGATTCATTAATCTAGAAAGATAAGAGCGATAATTAATACTATTTTTTCTTGTTTCTGGGTCATGGTATATTTTCGGACTATCGCTATTTCCCCAATCCCATTCCATTACTTTAGAGTACATCTTATCAGCATCTACTTGACCCATTTCTAGTGGACTAGCATCTTTTGCTAAAGCTGTTTTTACAGGTACTAATTTATAAACCATTCCTTCTAATTGCAGGTATTCCTTCATCCAGATGTAATCTTCATTGTCAAAAGCACCACCGCTAAAATAAATTGGTCTTTTCCAATTGTTGTTGGCTACAATGTCAAGCATCATTAACCTGTTTTTATATAATGCGTTTCCTTTAATGTCAATATCAATATAAGGAACAATAGAATCGTTGAATTGCGCAGAAACTACTTTGTTTTTTATAATTATGTTTTTATCTACAGGAATTCTAATTTTATTGGTTGGATAAAAATGAATAGTTTGTCCGTTTTGCATTTCAACTGTCGATTTTGGATTTTTGATAAAGTCCATAAAATCTTTTATATCCCATCGACTTTGCACCTTAGGAATATAAGCTACATAATCCAAATTATCACCTACATATTGTTCGTGTGTAAATGAAATAGGCAAAGGTTCTGCTTCATAGGTTTTAGTTTTCATCTGATCAATATACCAATCAGTCATAAAAAGACTAGTATTTACTATTTTAACATCAGTTCTAACTCCTTCTATCTCTTGGGCATACCATAAAGGGAAAGTGTCGTTATCGCCAATTGTAAATAATATAGCGTTAGGGTCACAAGAAGTAAGATATGCTTTTGCAATTGCAGTAGCAGTATATTTTCCAGAACGATCGTGATCATCCCAGTTTTGAGAAGCCATTAGTACTGGAGCGGCTAATAAACTTGCTGCAATAATAAGCGGACCTGCTATTTTGGGAGCTAAATATTTTTGCGCACTTTCATACAATGCGTAAACTCCAAATCCAATCCAGATCGCAAATACATAAAAAGAACCAACTAAGGCGTAATCTCGTTCTCGAGGTTCAAAGGGCCTTTCGTTCAAGTAAATTTTTAATGCTATACCGGTAAAAAGAAATAAAGCGAGTAAGACATAAAAGCTTTTTAAATCTTTGTTAGCGTGATACATTAATCCAATAAGTCCCAGAATAAACGGTAAAAAGAAATAGACATTACGACCTTTGTTATTAAGTACATCAGACGGTAAGTTATCTTGACTTCCTAAATGTAAGTTATCTATAAAGGAGATCCCGCTTAACCAGTTGCCATCTAAGTAATCATACCTTCCTTGAATGTCGTTCTGACGGCCAACAAAGTTCCACATCAAATACCTCCAGTACATATAACCAAATTGATACTCGACCATAAACCCAAGGTTGTCTACAGTTGTAGGCTTATCAACAATTAAATAATTACTATAGCTTTTTAGGAATTTGATATACCCTTCGTTGTCAATCTGTTTTTGGGCATAAGCATGTCTAAATTCGTTTATCGTTTTTTCAGTTTCCTGTTTCAGTTGAGCAATTGCCTTGTTGTAATCTTCTTCACTTAATTGGCTAGCATCAATACCGTACTTAGCTAAATCCTCTTCATACGGATAATCAGGGTTAAATCTGAAAGTAGGAGGATTTGTAAAGTTCATGTAGTTTTCAATATGTCCATCACTCCACATTCTTGGTAAAAATGTTTTATGATTATCATCAGAATTTTGTCCGGCATTTTTGTAATTATTTACAATAACATATTTTCCTGTTTTATAATCTCTCTCGTAGTTAGGAGCTTTGTCTAGGTAAGGATTGTTTTTGTCAAGTCCTGCAAAATTCTCTGTGTATTGAGGTCCGTAAAACAAAGGATTGACTCCGTATTGTTCTCTGTTATAATAGGCTAGAACTTCACGTGCATCCGAAGGTTTATTTTCATTAATTACAGTATTTGCATTTGCACGTACCGGAAGCATAATCCAAGTAGAGAAACCAATCAAGATAAAAAGGATACAAAGTATAAGAGTATTGTAAGTTACTAACCCTTTTTTATTGGTGTATTTTAAACCAAAGTAAAACAAGGCAATTAACAAAATAGCTACAAAAAGAGTTCCAGAATCAAATGGTAAACCTAAACTGTTAACCATAAAAACTTCTGTTTCTCCAAAGAATCCCATTGTCAAAGGCAATAGCAGTTTAAAAATAAAAAGTAAGATTCCAACAACTACAATATTTGCAATAATGAAATTTTTAATCGTTACAACTTTATAATTTTTGAAAAAGTAAAGAAATCCAATTGCAGGAATTGTTAACAAAGCCATAAAGTGAACTCCAAAAGAAAGTCCAACTACAAGAGATATAAGTAGCAACCATCTGTTTCCTCTTGGTGTGTTCATATCTTGTTCCCATCTTAAACCTAACCAGAATAGTAATGCAATAAATAAAGAAGCCATTGCATAAACTTCTGCTTCAACGGCATTAAACCAAAAGCTATCTGAGAATGTGTACGCTAGAGCTCCAACAAATGAGCTTCCTAATACAACGATATCGTTATTTTTATTGGTATTATTTTCTAATGTTTCGTTGTTTTTTGAATCAGAAAAACGAGCAACAAGTTTTCTTAAAATTATTGACGAAGACCAAAACAAGAATAAAATGGTAAAGGCACTAGAGAAAACTGACATCATGTTGACCATTAACGCGATTTTTGTGCTACTTGTAGCAAACATTGCGAAAAAAGCACCAATCATTTGATATAGAGGAGCTCCAGGCGGGTGTCCTACCTCTAGTTTTGCAGCGGTAGCTATGTATTCGCCACAATCCCAAAAACTCATGGTTGGCTCAACTGTCAAAGTATAGGTTAATAATGCGATTCCAAATGTAAACCAACCAATGATTGTATTCCATTTATTGAAATTGAAACTTGCTTTAGCCATGTCGAAAATTTAATTTAAATGTAAGCTACAAAGAAAATGTTTTTTTGTTTATAGAGGTAGTCATTAACAAAATTTTCTGCAAAAGTAATGTATTTTAATAAAGCATTGATTATGAATATCTTTCGTGGAGTTGGCAATATTGATTTTTGAAAAAGTGATTTTTTTTTGATAAAAAGTTGTAAAAAGTTTGTGCAAACTAAAATTTATTCTAAATTTGCACTCGCTAACCGCAATACTGGTCTATGGTGTAATGGTAACACAACTGTTTTTGGTGCAGTCTTTCTAGGTTCGAGTCCTAGTAGACCAACAAAAAACCCCTCAAATTTGAGGGGTTTTTTTATGGAATTTAATCAACTACAATTACTTTTTTTTAAATCGCTTTTTTTTAATTTATTAAAGTTTTGAGGTTTTGCTTGTAATGAAGTTTTAAATTTTGAAAGTGATAACAGGTTTGCTAATATGATTTACTAAATCCTCACTGATACTTCCGTTAAAAAAATGTGCCAATCCTGTTCTTCCGTGGGTACAGATCCCAATTAGATCGGCATTTATTTTTTTGCTGAAATTTTTAATACCGTTTTCGATATTGCTGTCATTGAATAAATGTAAAGAGTAGTTTTCTATTTCATAGTTTTTAACGAATTCATTCATTTTTTGCTCCGCTTCTAGTGTGTTTTTAAAGCTGTTTGGAGTTGAAATTGTTACTAAGGATAAATTTGCGTTGAAAGCTTTGGTGAATTCTAGCATTTTTTTGAAGGGTATTACGGTTTCTTCTGAAAAATCTGAAGCAAATACGAAGTTTTCAAACTTTAGATCTTTTGCGTCTTTTTTTATCACTAAAACAGGTACTTCAGACATTCTTACTACTTTTTCGGCATTAGATCCAATGAGTATTTCTTCCATTCCTGAGGTTCCATGAGATCCCATTACGATTAGATCGATTTCATTTTTCTTGTTGAATGTTAAAATCCCATCAAACGCCTTTTCAAACTGTACCGAAGTGTAAATTGTAAGTCCGTCTAAGTAAGGTTGCTCTGTTATTTTTTGTAATTTTTCATTTGCTTTTTTTATAAACAACATTACTTCGGGAATGCTGCTTCCTGCTGTAATAGCATCGTTCATTTGGTTAGGTAAATCTAATAAATGCAACAAATAGATTTCTGAATTGTTTTTTTTGGCGATTAAAGCTGCTGTCTTTAGTGCATTTTCTGCATATTCAGAAAAATCAGTTGGGACTAAAATGCGTTTCATAGTTAAAAAGTGTTAAATTATGGAGA
The DNA here is from genome assembly GCF_017948675.1 of Flavobacterium flabelliforme. Lineage (GTDB taxonomy): Bacteria > Bacteroidota > Bacteroidia > Flavobacteriales > Flavobacteriaceae > Flavobacterium > Flavobacterium pygoscelis. Next base: position 715,481 of record NZ_JAGFBU010000001.1, on the reverse strand, counting down.
AAATACTTATTTATTTCCGTAAATAAAGGTAAGGATTTTTTTTAAAGCAACCGATTATTTTAGTTAATAAAAAAAAACACTATATTTGCACCGTTATTTATTAAAATCTAGATAATGAGGGGACTAATATGTCCCCTCTTTTTATAAAAACTATGACATTTAAAGAAAAAGTAAATACGTTATTGGTAGATTGTCTTTTAGAGAACCCATCAATATTTTTGATAGACCTTGTGGTAACTGATGCTTTTAAGGTAATCGTCAACTTAGATGGTGATGATGGAGTTGCATTACAAGATTGTATTGATGTGAGTCGTTTTATCGATAATAATTTAGACCGAGAGGAGCAAGATTATTCTCTAGAAGTAGCTTCGGTAGGAGTTGGATCACCACTGAAACTAGTAAGACAGTATAAGAAAAATATAGGTCGAACATTGATTGTTAAGACTGAGGGAGAAATAATTGAAGCTGAATTAGTGGATGCTAATGATGATTTTGTAGTTTTGTCTTGGAAAGCAAGAGAGCCTAAAAAGTTAGGAAAAGGCAAGGAGACAGTTCAAAAAGAACTTAAGTTGCCTTATGGAAATATTAAAGAAGCAATTGTTACAGTAACATTTTAATTAAAGAATTCGCATGGAAAACTTAGCATTAATCGATTCATTCTCAGAGTTTAAAGATGATAAACTTATTGATCGTGTAACGCTTATGGCAATTTTAGAAGATGTATTTAGAAATGCATTGAAGAAAAAATACGGATCAGATGATAATTTTGATATTATTATCAATCCAGACAAAGGCGATATGGAGATATGGCAAAGAAGGGTTATCGTTGCTGATGAAGACTTAGATTTTGATCATCTTGAAATCACTTTAACAGAAGCTAGAAAAATTGAACCTGATTTTGAAATTGGTGAAGAAGTTTCCGAAGAAGTGAAATTAATTGATTTAGGTAGAAGAGCAATTTTAGCTTTGCGCCAAAACTTAATTTCAAAAATTCATGAACACGATAATACAAATCTTTACAAGCAATTTAAAGATTTAATAGGTGATATTTATACTGCTGAAGTGCACCATGTGCGTCCGAGAGTAGTTATTTTGGTGGATGATGAAGGAAACGAAATCGTTTTACCAAAAGAAAAACAAATTCCTTCTGATTTTTTCCGCAAAGGAGATAACGTTAGAGGAATTATCGAAAGTGTTGAATTGAAAGGAAATAAACCTCAAATTATTATGTCTAGAACTTCAGAGAAGTTTTTAGAAAAATTGTTTGAACAAGAAATTCCTGAAGTTTTTGACGGTTTGATCATGGTTAAGAAAGTAGTGAGAATCCCAGGTGAAAAAGCAAAAGTAGCTGTAGATTCTTATGACGATCGTATTGATCCTGTTGGAGCTTGTGTTGGTATGAAAGGTTCTCGTATTCATGGAATTGTTCGTGAATTAGGAAATGAAAATATTGATGTTATCAATTATACAAGTAATATTCAATTGTTTATTACTAGAGCATTAAGTCCAGCAAAAGTTTCTTCTATCAAAATTAATGAGGAAACAAAAAGAGCAGAAGTTTTCTTGAAGCTTGAAGAAGTTTCAAAAGCTATTGGTCGTGGTGGGCATAATATAAAATTAGCGGGTCTTTTGACTGGTTATGAGTTAGATGTTATTCGCGAAGGCGATGTTGCTGGTGCAACAGCTGATGAGGATGATGTCGAATTAACGGAGTTTTCAGATGAAATTGAAAGCTGGGTTATTGAAGAATTCGCAAAAATTGGTTTGGATACTGCAAAAAGTATTTTGAAACAAGATGTGGATGATTTAGTGAGAAGAACAGACCTAGAAGAGGAAACGATTTTAGATGTAATGAGAATATTGAAAGAAGAATTTGACAGTTAGTCAATAGTTCTTCAACGATAAACATGCCGCTTTACAATGAATTCTTGCTCGGTAGGTATCGGGTTAGAAGTAAAGCGAGGAATAACAAAAAAGATAATAATAAAAAGGTTTTATGTCTGAAGAGAGAATTATTAGAATAAACAAAGTTTTAAGGGAATTGAATATTTCTTTGGAAAGAGCTGTGGATTATCTAAAAGATAAAGGAATTGCTATTGAGTCAAATCCAAACACAAAAATTTCTGATGATGTATACAATGTCTTGTGCGGTGAATTTGCAGGCGACAAAGGGAATAAAGAAGCTTCTAAAGAAGTAGGGGAAGAGAAAAGAAAAGAAAAAGAGGCTTTGCGTTTAGAGCGTGAAAAAGAAATTGAAGACAAGCGTAGAGCGGAAGAAGATCGTCTTAAACAACAGGAAGTTATAAAAGCGAGAGCGGTTATATCAGGTCCAGTTCAAGTAGGAAAGATTGACTTAAGTCCTAAGAAACCTTCAATTATTTCTCCAGCAAAAGCTGTAGAAAAAGTAGAAACTCCAATTGCTAAAGCTCCTGAAGTGAAGCAAACGGTGAATGAAGCTACTCCTGAGAAAGTTTCAGTTGAAAAACCGGTACAAGAAAAACCTTTAAGCGAAAAAAGTGCTTCAGACAAAAAAGAGGTAAAACCTGTTGTTGAAATTAAAGAGGTTAAAGAAGACGCATCAAAAGAAGTTGCTCCTGAAGCAAAAGCAGTTGCTAAAGCAGAAGTTGTAAAAACTGATGAAGCTCCAGTTGATGAAACAATTACTACACAATATCAAAAATTGTCTGGTACTACTTTGACAGGTCAAATTATTGATTTATCTCAATTCAACAAGCCAAAAAAGAAAAAAGAAGAGCCTAAGATTACTCCAAATAAACCGGGAGCTCCAGGATCTGCTGCGGCAAATGCTAATAAAAATAAACGTAAAAGGATAGCTCCAAAACCGGGTGCTCCTAGACCACCTGCGACTCCTGGAGTTCCTGGTGCACCAAATCCTAATAAGATTACTCCTAATGTAGGAGGAGGAGGTTTTAATGCAAATAGAAGTGCTAGACCTGGTTTTGTAAAAGGAAATAGACCTGCTATTGTTGCTAAAGTTGAGCCAACAGAAGAAGAAGTTAAAAATCAAATTAGAGAAACTTTAGAAAAACTACAGGGTAAAGGTGGAAAATCTAAAGCGGCTAAATATAGAAGAGATAAAAGAGATACGCACCGTCAGAAATCAGATGATGAGCAAAGAGCTATTGATGAAGGAAGTAAAACTATTAAAGTTACTGAATTTGTTACTGTAGGGGAGATTGCTATTATGATGGATGTGCCAATTACTAAAGTTATTGGTACGTGTATGTCACTTGGAATCATGGTTACCATGAACCAACGTTTAGATGCAGAAACATTAACTATTGTAGCTGATGAATTTGGTTACGAAGTTGAGTTTATTACGGTAGACATTGAAGAAGCAATTCAAGTTGTTGAAGACAGAGAGGAAGACTTAGTTTTTAGAGCGCCTATTGTAACTGTGATGGGTCACGTCGATCACGGTAAAACATCTTTACTAGATTACATCCGTAAGGAAAATGTTATTGCAGGAGAATCTGGAGGAATTACACAGCACATTGGTGCCTACGGAGTAACATTAGATAACGGACAAAAAATTGCATTCTTAGATACTCCTGGTCACGAAGCGTTTACAGCGATGCGTGCACGTGGAGCTCAAGTTACCGATATCGCAATTATTGTGATTGCAGCTGATGATGACATCATGCCGCAAACTAAAGAAGCAATTAGCCACGCTCAAGCAGCTAATGTTCCTATTATTTTCGCTATCAACAAAATTGATAAACCTAACTCTAATGTTGAGAAAATAAAAGAGAAATTAGCAGGTATGAATTTACTTGTTGAAGACTGGGGTGGTAAAATTCAATCACATGATATTTCTGCAAAAGTAGGAACAGGTGTGAAAGAGTTACTAGAGAAAGTATTGTTAGAAGCAGAATTGCTTGATTTGAAGTCGAATCCAAATAAAGCGGCACAAGGAACAGTTGTTGAGGCTTTCTTAGATAAAGGAAAAGGATATGTTTCTACAATTTTAGTTCAAAATGGTACTTTAAAAGTAGGAGATTATATGCTTGCAGGTAAACATCATGGTAAAATTAAAGCCATGCATGATGAACGTGGTAATATTGTAACTGTTGCAGGTCCTTCTACTCCAGTATCCGTTTTGGGTCTTGATGGAGCAGCTACTGCAGGAGATAAGTTCAATGTGTTTGAAGAAGAAAAAGAAGCGAAACAAATTGCTTCTAAACGCTCTCAATTAATGCGTGAACAATCAGTACGTACACAGCGTCATATTACTTTAGATGAAATTGGACGTAGAATTGCTTTAGGTCAATTTAAAGAATTGAATATTATCCTTAAAGGAGATGTTGATGGATCAGTTGAAGCATTATCTGATTCGTTCTCTAAATTATCTACTGAAGAAATTCAAATTAATATTATACATAAAGGGGTAGGTGCAATTACAGAGACTGACGTTATGTTAGCTTCTGCATCAGATGCAATTATTATCGGATTTAATGTTCGACCTGCCGGAAATGCTCGACAATTAGCTGATAAAGAAGAAATCGATATCCGTTATTACTCTATTATCTATGCTGCAATTGATGACTTAAAAGATGCAATGGAAGGAATGTTAGCTCCTGAAATGAAAGAAGAAGTTCTGGGTACTGCTGAAATTAGAGAGATATTCAAAATTTCTAAAGTAGGTTCTATTGCAGGTTGTATGGTTATGGATGGTAAAATCGTCAAAAATGCTAAAATGCGAATCATTAGAGAAGGCGTTGTTGTCTTCACAGGTGAGTTGTTAGCATTGAAACGTTTCAAGGATGATGTAAAAGATGTAGCTAAAGGTTATGACTGTGGTATTCAAATAAAAGGATACAATGATATCGAAGAAAGAGATGTTATTGAGTCATATCATGAAGTAGCAATCAAAAAGAAATTGAAATAGTATTTCATTCTATTTTTATATAAAAATCCCGATTCGTCGGGATTTTTTGTTTTTAACGATATAGGTTAATGTATTTTTTTGAGTTTTAAATTGCACTAACAACTAAAATTTTTTTAATAATAATAAATTTTTTTATAAAGTTTTCTGTTAGAATACTAAAATTATTAAGCAGATATGACTCTCCTTTTTTATATATGATAGTGTGGGTGTTTCTGCTTTTTATATTGTGAATTACACAAGAATTTTATTGGCTGTTTTTTTAGTACTTAATAAATCTATTTTTTTTATCCTAAATAATTTCAAATTTCATCATTTTTTTGTTTTGTCTTTTGATTGCTATTAACGAAAAAAAAATAAAAATAAAATTATATGTAGTTGTGAATATTTAAATTCCAATGATAATAAAGTTTTAAAATTTGGGTTGTTAATTCATATCATAGCAGCTTTTTTTTAAACATTTTGATTGAGTTTTTTATCTACAACACAGATTTTTTAACAAATTTTACACTTAAAAACACTAGGATTTTATTTTAAATTAATTGTTCTATTATGTTTCTTTTTTATAAATGTAACTTATTACTTTCATACAAATTCAATTAAAAAGGTAATTGATTCAGACTATGTTTATGAGTAGTAAGTAAAGCTTTTTATAGATTGACTATGTTTTTTTAAAATTTATTATTAAGTGTAAATAATATAAAACTGATGAGTTATTTGTGGTTTTAGTTTTATAATTAATACTTCTCTCATTTTAATTAAAAATTCACTTTAGTTTTTTTTATATTATTATTTCACATTGTAGAAAGTAATACGGATAGGATTATGAATTTAAGATAGTTTTTTTCTTAATTGATTTATTGTTTTCTTTCTATTTGGAAAGTGTTACCGGAACTGAGTTTTGAAATCAGTATTGTAATTTAGTTTTCTTCATTTTTTGAATAAAGCAATAAGGTTTCAATACTTATTATTTGTTTTTATAAAAAGTATTTTTAGGTTAAAATTATTTTTTTTTAATTACCAAAGATTAATATTGATTCAAATTTAGTGTTCCCAATTTTTATATTTTTTTAGCAAAAGAGAGTCATTCAATCAAAAGGATTTAATTGTTAAATGTGTATTAATAAATGATTATAAAATAACATTTTTGATAAATAATAGGTAGTTGGGTAAGGCTATTTATTTTCTTATTTCCCACTTTAAATCGTGTTTTTAGTAGGTATGAAAAGTCAATTTTGTAATTGATGTATTAAAGTAATATTGCATTCTTTTTTTTGTTGCAAAGTGGTTTTTTTTAACCTTTTAATTGCATAATTTATAAAGAATGAATATATGTAAAACAAGAAAACCACCCTAAAGAGTGGTTTTCTTGTTTTAAGAATGTGGTGTTTTGCTATTTGTTAGGTTTTATCAAATGAACATTATTGTATTTTTTTCTAATTTCAATCAAATTGCGTTCCGCATCAATTTTTGTTTTAAAATTTCCAACCCAAACCTTGTAATTGGGTGTAAAGAAAAATATTGTTGCATCAATATCTTTAAATTCTTGTCTAAATTCATTTAATGTGCTTTTTGCTTTTTCGCTATCGCCACTAAATATCTGAATTTGGTATCTTTCGTTTATTGCATTAGAAATATTCGTTTTTCTCTTCTCATTTAGCAATTGTTCAAATTTAGTGTCTTGTTTTACAGTTATGTTTGTAGCTTGTGCGTTTGAGTTATAACAGGAAATAAATAATGTTAGAGCTAAAAAAAAGGCTTTTGTAAGGGCTAAAATTCTCATAATGTGATTGTTTTTGTGCAAAAATAATATTTAATGATTGATGCCAAAGTGTAAATGTTATTTAGAATTGATATAAATTGAAATTAAGACTATTTTAAGGTTTTGAGAATAGTTCTTAAGTCGTATTTTTGTCGAAGTTTTAAAATTAAGGACTAGTTTTTATAATTCAATTAGAAAAAACTATGCCAATTTTTATTAGATAATCAATATAGTTTATGAAAAAGGTGGGTAACCGTAATTCGATCTCAAGGAAATTAATTTTTAGCATAGCTTTTATGTTAACTATTTCCTTTACTTCATTTGCTCAAGAAGCTGATGCTTCAGCTACTTCTGGAAGTGCTGACCCGGTTAAGGGAAAAGAGCTTTTTAATGCAAACTGTGCTGCATGTCACAAGTTGGATGCAAAAGCTACAGGTCCTGCACTTAGAGGTGTTGCAGGTAAATATGATGCTTCATGGCTTCATAAGTGGGTTCGAAACAGTTCTGATTTAATAAAATCGGGAGATGCGCAGGCTGTAAAGGTTTTCGAAGAGAATAATAAAGTGGTTATGTCTGCTTTTCCACAACTTTCTGATGGTGATATTGATAATATCATTGCTTATACCTCTGAGCCTAAAGCTGAGGCTGCCGCTCCTGCTGCAGGAAAAGAAGCTGTTCCTGGAACTGCTGCTTCTGATAGTGGAGTTTCAAATAATATAATTTTAGGCGCTTTGGCACTTGTTATGATTGTTTTGGTAGTTATGTTGTTTTTGGTAAACAAGGTTTTATCTAAAGTAGCTAGTGCAAACGGAATTGTAGTTGCTCCAAAAGCGGCGACAACTCCAATATGGAAAGCATTTGCGAAAAATCAATTCTTGGTTTTAGTAACTTCAATATTTTTATTGTTGGCTAGTGCTTATTTTGTTTATGGTTTTCTGATGCAGATTGGTGTAGATAAAGATTATGCGCCTATTCAGCCTATTCATTTCTCACACAGAATTCATGCTGGTGAAAATGAAGTTAATTGTAAATATTGTCACTCTGCGGCTAGAGTAAGTAAAAATGCAGGTATACCTTCTTTAAATATTTGTATGAACTGCCATAAAGGAATTGGTGAAGTTGCAGAAACTACTGCTACTCCTGAGTACAGCAAAGCTTTTTATGATGAACAGATTCAAAAATTATATACGGCAGTTGGTTGGGATTCTGAAACTCAAAGTTATACTGGTAAAACACAACCTGTAAAATGGGTTCGTATTCATAATTTACCTGATTTTGTGTATTTTAATCACTCTCAGCACGTTACTGTTGCTGGAATTGAATGTCAGACTTGTCACGGTCCAGTTCAAGAATATGAAATACAAAAACAATTCGCTCCATTAACTATGGGTTGGTGTATTGACTGTCATAGAAAAACTGACGTTAAGATGGAAGGGAATGAATATTACACTAAAATTCACGCTGAGCTTTCTAAAAAATACGGAGTTGAGAAATTGACTGCAGCTCAAATGGGAGGTTTAGAATGTGGTAAATGCCATTATTAATCAAATTATTAAGATTTTAATATTTATATATGTCATCAAACAAAAAATACTGGAAAAGTGTTGAGGAACTAGACAAAAATAGTTCTATTGTTGAGGCGCTTAGAAATAACGAATTTGTTGAAGAAATTCCTACTGATGAGTTTTTAGGAAACGGTGATGCTTTATCATCTTCGTCAACATCACGTCGTGATTTTTTAAAGTACGTTGGTTTTAGTACTGCGGCGGCTACGCTTGCAGCTTGCGAGGGTCCTGTAAACAAATCAATACCTTACGTTCTTCAGCCAGAGCAAATTATTCCTGGAGTAGCTGATTATTATGCAACTTCTGTTTTTGACGGATTTGATTTTGCTAATCTTTTAGTAAAGACTCGCGAAGGACGTCCTATTAAAATAGATAATAATAAAATTGCTGGAGCTAATTTTAGTGCTAATGCTAGAATCCATGCGTCTATTTTGTCATTGTATGACAGTATGCGTTTGAAAGAGCCGAAAATTGAAGGTAAAAATTCAACTTGGGCTGCTGTTGATTCTGAGTTAAAAGCAAGTTTAGCTGATGCTGCTGCAAAAGGAGGTCAGGTTGTTTTGTTAACTAATACGTTAGCAAGTCCATCTACTGAAAAACTTATTGCTGAATTTTTAAGTAAAAATACAGCCGCAAAACATGTTATTTATGATGCGGTTTCTGAATCTGAAGCATTAGATGCTTTTGAAACGGTTTACGGAGAAAGAGCTTTAGTAGATTATGACTTTTCTAAAGCGTCATTGATTGTTTCTGTTGGAGCTGATTTCTTAGGTGATTGGCAAGGTGGAGGATATGATGCTGGCTATGCTAAAGGAAGAATTCCTAAAGTGGGTAAAATGTCACGTCACTTTCAATTAGAGTCGAATATGACTTTGTCTGGAGCTGCTGCTGATAAGCGTGTTGCTATGTCAACTGCAAATCAAAAACAAGCTTTAGTTCATATATATAATGTAATAACAGGTTCTTCTATAGGGGTAAGTTTAGATGCTGCCTTTAAATCAGAAGTAACAAAAGCAGCTCAGCAATTAAAAGCAGCTGGTTCTAAGGGATTGTTAGTTTCTGGTATTCAAGATAAAAATGCTCAATTATTAGTTTTAGGCATTAATCAAATGTTATCAAGTGAAGCTTTTAATACTTCAGGAGTTAGACAGATAAGAAAAGGATCGAATGCAAAACTTACTCAATTAATTTCTGATATGAAAGCTGGTAGCGTTCATACTTTGATTATGAGTGGTGTGAATCCTGTATATACTTTAGCAGATAGTGCTTCTTTTGTTGAAGGATTAAAGAAGGTTAAAACATCAGTAGCTTTTTCTTTAAAAGAAGATGAAACTGCTTTGTTAAGTAAGATTGCTGCTGCTGTTCCTCATTATTTGGAATCGTGGAATGATGTAAGTATTACAAAAGGTACTTATGGAATAACGCAACCAACAATTCGCCCTCTTTTTGATACAAAACAATTTCAAGAAGTGCTTTTATCTTTAAACGGTATTCCTGGTTCTTACTATGATTATGTTAAAGGAAATGCAGCTTCAATAATTACTGGTTCTTCATGGAACAAAGTTTTGCATGATGGTATTTTTGTTGGGTCAGTGCCAAGTGTTTCTGCTGCTTCAGTTGACTTTAAAGCTGCTGCTAGTGCTTTGTCTCAGTCTAAGGCTGCTCAAGGTCTAGAGTTAGTATTGTATACTAAAACGGGTATGGGTGATGGTCAGCAAGCTAACAACCCATGGTTGCAAGAGTTTCCGGATCCTATCACTAGAGTTTCATGGGATAATTATGTTACTGTTTCGAACGCAGATGCTAAGAAATATGAATTATTTAATGAGATTGTTGCAAACGGTGGTTTAAACGGTAGTTATGCTACGATCACAACTGCAGATGGGTTGAAGTTAGAAAACGTTCCTGTAATTGTTCAGCCAGGTCAGGCTGTAGGAACTGTTGGATTAGCATTAGGTTATGGTCGTAAAGCGGCTTTAAAAGAAGAAATGATGGTAGGTTTAAATGCCTACCCTTTATATAAAGGTTTCAATAATGTGCAATCAATTACATTAACAAAATCTGGAGGAGAACATGAGTTTGCTTGTGTTCAAGGTCAGAAGACATTAATGGGAAGAGGTGATATTATTAAGGAAACTACTTTAGAGATCTTTAATACTAAAGATGCTAAAATTTGGAATGAACAACCAATGGTTTCGTTGGATCATAAAGAAGTAGAAGCAACTAAGGTAGATTTATGGACTTCTTTCGATCGTTCAACAGGACACCATTTTAATCTTTCAATTGATTTAAATGCTTGTACTGGATGTGGGGCTTGTGTAATTGCTTGTCATGCTGAAAATAACGTTCCTGTTGTTGGTAAATCTGAAGTTAGAAGAAGTCGTGATATGCACTGGTTGCGTATTGATAGATATTATTCTTCTGAAAGTACTTTTGCTGGTGACAATGAAAGAAAAGATAACATAGCTGGTTTGTCTAGTTCTTTATCTACATTTAATGAAATGGAAAAAGCAGGAGATAATCCTCAAGTTTCTTTCCAACCTGTAATGTGTCAGCATTGTAATCATGCACCTTGTGAAACAGTTTGTCCTGTTGCGGCAACTTCTCACGGGCGTCAAGGTCAAAATCAAATGGCTTATAATAGATGTGTTGGTACGCGTTATTGTGCGAATAACTGTCCTTATAAAGTGCGTCGTTTTAACTGGTTCTTGTACAACAAAAACAGTGAATTCGATTATAATATGAATGACGATTTAGGACGTATGGTTTTAAACCCAGATGTTAATGTTCGTTCTCGTGGAGTTATGGAAAAATGTTCTATGTGTATTCAAATGACACAAGCGACAATTTTAAAAGCAAAAAGAGAAGGAAGAGTTGTTGTTGATGGTGAATTCCAAACGGCGTGTTCAAATGCTTGTTCTACAGGAGCAATGAAATTTGGTGATGTAAATGATTCAGAGGCTGAGATTACAAAATTAGCAGCTGATGAAAGAATGTATCACTTGTTAGAACATGTTGGAACAAAACCAAATGTGATTTATCACGTTAAAGTTAGAAATACCTAGTACAAAATAAATTAATTAAGAATCAATATAAAGGATTATGTCGTCTCACTACGAAGCAACCATTAGAAAACCCTTAGTTATAGGTGATAAAACTTATCACGATGTAACTGTAGATGTAGCAGCACCTGTTGAAGGTAAAGCAAACAAACATTGGTGGATTGTATTTTCAATCGCATTAATAGCCTTCCTTTGGGGATTAGGCTGTATTATATACACCGTGTCTACAGGGATTGGTACATGGGGATTAAATAAAACTGTTGGATGGGCTTGGGATATCACGAACTTTGTTTGGTGGGTTGGTATTGGTCACGCAGGAACTTTAATTTCTGCTGTATTATTACTTTTCCGTCAAAGATGGAGAATGGCAATTAACCGTTCTGCAGAAGCAATGACAATTTTCTCTGTTATTCAAGCAGGTTTATTCCCAATTATTCACATGGGTCGTCCATGGTTAGCTTATTGGGTATTACCAATTCCGAATCAATTTGGTTCATTATGGGTGAATTTTAACTCTCCATTACTTTGGGACGTGTTTGCAATTTCAACTTATTTATCAGTTTCATTAGTTTTCTGGTGGACTGGTTTGTTACCTGATTTTGCTATGTTGCGTGATAGAGCTATAACCCCTTTTAACAAAAGAGTATATTCAATATTAAGTTTTGGTTGGAGCGGTAGAGCTAAAGATTGGCAACGTTTCGAAGAGGTCTCTTTGGTTCTAGCAGGTTTAGCTACTCCACTTGTACTTTCAGTACACACAATTGTATCGATGGACTTTGCAACATCAGTAATACCAGGATGGCATACTACCATATTTCCTCCATATTTTGTTGCTGGTGCAGTTTTCTCTGGTTTTGCAATGGTGAATACCTTGCTTATTATTATGAGAAAAGTATCTAATCTTGAAGCCTATATCACAGTTCAACATATTGAATTGATGAATATTGTAATCATGATTACAGGATCTATTGTTGGTGTTGCCTATATTACTGAATTGTTTGTTGCTTGGTATTCTGGTGTAGAATATGAACAATATGCATTTCTTAACAGAGCAACAGGACCTTACTGGTGGGCTTATTGGTCAATGATGACTTGTAATGTTTTTTCTCCTCAGTTCATGTGGTTCAAAAAATTAAGAACGAGTATTATGTTCTCATTTATAATTTCAATAGTTGTAAATATAGGAATGTGGTTTGAGAGATTTGTAATTATCGTAACTTCGTTACATAGAGATTACTTACCTTCTTCTTGGACGATGTTTTCACCAACTTTTGTTGATATTGGAACATTCATTGGAACAATAGGTTTCTTCTTCGTATTATTTTTATTATACTCTAGAACGTTCCCTGTGATCGCTCAAGCTGAAGTAAAAACAATTCTTAAAGGAACTGGAGATAATTATAAAAGAGAAAGAGAAGCAAATAAAGATTCACACCATGAGTAATAAAGTAATATACGCCATTTATAATGACGATGATATTTTGATGGATGCGGTAAAAAAAACCAGAGCAGCTCATCATCATATTGAAGAAGTTTTTACTCCATTCCCAGTACACGGTTTGGATAAAGCAATGGGACTTGCACCTACGAGATTAGCGATTTGTTCGTTTCTTTATGGTTGTGTAGGTATTTCATTTGCCACTTGGATGATGAACTATATAATGATTCAAGATTGGCCACAAGATATTGGTGGTAAACCAAGTTTTAGTTACATTGAAAACATGCCTGCTTTTGTTCCAATTATGTTTGAACTTACTGTTTTCTTTGCTGCGCATTTAATGGTTATTACTTTTTATATGAGAAGTAGATTATGGCCATTTAAAGAAGCTGAAAATCCAGATGTAAGAACTACAGATGACCATTTTTTAATGGAAGTTGCTGTAAGGGATAATGAAGAAGAATTGATTTCTTTTTTTCAAAATACAGGAGCTGTAGAAGTTAAAGTAATAGATAAGCATTAAATTAGATATGAAAAGCGTATATAAAATAACACTTTTATTTGGTATAACTATTTTAGTTTCATCTTGCCATAATACTACGGCACCAAACTATCAATATTTTCCAAATATGTACGAATCAGTAGGTTATGAAACTTACTCTGAGTCGAATGCATTTAAAGACGGTAAAGAAGGACAATTGCCTGCTGAAGGTTCAATTAATCGAGGCTTTGAGCCTTATGAGTATGAGAACACTACTGCTGGTTATGAATTAGCAAAAGCTAATCTTAAATCTCCACTTGATTCTTCTGTTCAAAACCTTGAAAAAGGAAAAGAGCTTTTTGATATTTACTGTATTTCTTGTCATGGTTCTTCAGGAAATGGAAAAGGTAAATTGGTAGAAAGAGAAAAGTTTCTAGGTGTTCCTAGCTATGCAGATAGAGTGATAACTGGTGGAAGTATTTATCATGTTATAACTTATGGTTTGAATTCGATGGGTTCACATGCCAATCAATTGAATCCCCAAGAACGTTGGTTAGTTGCTGACTATGTTCTAAAACTAAAAAGCGAATTATAATTGTTGAACAAACTGATCGTAATAGATATGTATACATTTTCAAGTAAACTAAAAACTTTTTCATTCATCTTGATGGCCGTAGGTGCGTTAGGAATTGGATATGGTTTTTATACTGCACCCAAAGATATTCAAGAAGTTGAAAAAATTCTCGCAGCGGAAAGTCATGGTGGCCATGGTGAAGCAAAACATGAAGAGTCTAAATCAACTGATGCTTCACATGAAAAAGCTAGTACTGAAAAGCTAGTTTTAGCAGATGATAAAGTGGCTAATACAGCCGTAGGAACTGCTGCTGTTGTTGATGATAGCACTCAGGTTAAAGTTGAGGCTGAAGCTATTCAAGCTGATTCTAATATTAAGAGAGAGACTCATGTAGTTAGTGAAGAAAAAGAGCATGCAGAACATTTAAATCATGTTTTACATCAATTACAAAATAAGCCATGGGCAGCTTTTTATGTTGCTTGTATCTTTTTTATGCTAGTTTCTCTAGGTGTTTTAGCTTTTTACGCTATTCAACAAGTATCTCAAGCTGGTTGGTCTCCTGTATTATTCAGAGTGATGCAAGGTATAACTTCATATTTGCCTGTAGGTTCTGTTATTTTCTTTATAGTTTTATTATTATCAGGTTTGCACTTAAATCATCTTTTTATATGGTTGGATCCTGAAGTAGTTGCTGCAGATAAATTAATTGCTAATAAAACGGGTTACTTAAATTTTCCTTTTTGGATTATTAGAGCTGCAGTGTTTTTGATGGGATGGAATTTATATCAATACTTTTCAAGAAAAAATTGTTTAGCTCAAGATGAGTCAAATGATAATCTTAATTACAAAAAGAATTTTAATATATCAGCAATATTTTTAGTTTTCTTTATAGTAACTGAATCTATTATGTCATGGGATTGGATTATGTCTATTGATCCACACTGGTTTAGTACTTTGTTTGGATGGTATGTTTTCTCAAGTTTCTTTGTAAGTGGTATCACCATTATAGCATTAGTGACTTTATATTTAAAATCAAAAGGTCTTTTAGAGCATGTAAATACAAGTCATATTCATGATTTAGCTAAATTTATGTTTGGATTTAGTGTTTTTTGGACTTATTTGTGGTTTTCACAATTCGTTTTGATATGGTATGCTAATATACCTGAGGAGGTTACTTATTTTATAACAAGAATCGAATTATACAATCTTCCATTCTTTGGAGCTGTTGTGATGAACTTTTTATTCCCTTTGTTGATTCTTATTAACACTGATTTTAAACGAATTACATGGGTTTTAGTTATGGCTGGTGTTGTAATTTTAGCAGGTCATTATCTTGATTTCTTCCTTATGATTATGCCTGGAACAGTAGGTGACAGATGGTTTATTGGAGTTTCTGAGATTGCTTCTGTTCTTTTCTTCCTTGGTTTATTTATCTTTGTTGTTTTTACAGCATTATCTAAATCACCATTGTTGCCAAAAAGAAATCCTTTCATCGATGAAAGTAAACATTTCCATTATTAATATTTAAAGTAGAAAACAGATGACAAGTTTGTTGGTAATTATAGTTTTAGTTTTATTAGCTGTTGCTTTATGGCAATTGACTAAAATATTCGACCTAACGCAAGTTGGATCCAATTCAGATACATCAGAAGTAGCTACAGATGATGATAATAACGTACAAGGTTATATCATGTTTGCATTTTTAGCTTTTCTGTACATCTTCACTATTTATGGTTTATTTAAATGGGGACCTCTTGTTCTTCACACTCCTGCTTCTGAGCATGGTTTGGATGTTGATAATTTAATGAATATTACTTGGGTACTTATTTTTATTGTTCAGGCAATTACTCAAGCGTTACTTCACTATTTTGCTTTTAAATATAAAGGTAAAAAAGATCAAAAAGCGTTATACTTTGCTGATAATAATAAATTAGAAGCTGTCTGGAGTGTTATTCCTGCAGTTGTTTTAGCTGGTTTAATATTATATGGTTTATATGCTTGGACAAACATTATGTTTGTTGATGAAGATGAAGACACTATTGTAATTGAATTATATGCCCAGCAATTTAACTGGAAAGCAAGATATTCAGGAACTGATAATGTTTTGGGTAAAGCGAATGTTAGATTGATCGAAGGTGTAAATAGTCTTGGTGTTGATATGTCAGATCCTTATTCTCAAGACGATATTGTAGTTACAGAATTACATATCCCGAAAGGAAAAAAGATTCATTTTAAAATGAGATCACAAGATGTTTTGCACTCAGCTTATTTTCCTCACTTTAGAGCGCAAATGAACTGTGTTCCTGGAATGGTTACTGAGTTTGCTTTTACACCAATCTTGACAACTGCTGAATATAGAGAGTTGCCTTATATGATTGAAAAAGTAGCGCATATTAATGACTTAAGAGCTAAGAAAAGTGTTGAACTAGTTGCTAAAGGTGAAACTGCTTTAGATCCTTACGCTTTTGATTATCTATTGTTATGTAATAAAATTTGTGGTGCATCTCATTACAATATGCAAATGAAAGTAATTGTTGATACTCCAGAGGATTATAAAAAATGGGTAAGTGAGCAAGCTCTTTTGGTAAATCAAGTAAAAGAAGCTAAAGCTTCTGCTGCGCCTGCGGTTGATGGTGCTGTGAAGCAAGATTCAACTAAAGTTGGTGATAGTACAGCTGTTGTTAAAATAGCTATGAAATAATTATTAAGAAAATTTAAAGTAAACATATATGTCAGCAGAAGGTCACGATCACGCATTAGATCACGAACACGAACACCATCATAAAGAAACTTTTATTACTAAATATATCTTTAGTATAGATCATAAAATGATTTCTAAACAATACCTAATTACAGGTATTATAATGGGAGTTATAGGGGTTATGATGTCTTTGCTTTTTAGAATGCAATTAGCATGGCCAGAGGAATCTTTTAAAATTTTTAATATTTTATTAGGTGATAAATTTGCACCTAATGGAGTTATGGCTAATGACATTTATTTAGCTTTAGTTACAATACACGGTACCATAATGGTTTTCTTTGTTTTGACAGCTGGTTTAAGTGGTACTTTTAGTAATTTACTTATACCTCTTCAGATCGGAGCTCGTGATATGGCGTCAGGATTTATGAATATGGTTTCCTATTGGTTGTTCTTTTTGTCAGCTGTAATCATGCTATCTTCTTTATTTGTTGAAGCAGGACCTGCATCATCTGGTTGGACAATTTATCCTCCTTTAAGTGCTTTGCCACAAGCAATACCAGGTTCTGGTATGGGTATGACACTTTGGTTAATATCAATGGCTATTTTTATTGCTTCCTCTTTGTTAGGGTCTTTGAACTATATAGTTACTGTAATCAACCTTAGAACTAAAGGAATGTCAATGACAAGATTGCCATTAACAATTTGGACGTTTTTTGTAACAGCTATTATTGGTGTTGTATCTTTTCCAGTGTTATTATCAGCAGCTTTATTGTTAATCTTTGATAGAAGTTTTGGTACTTCATTCTTCTTGTCTGATATTTATATTGCGGGAGAGGTTTTACATTATCAAGGTGGTTCTCCAGTTTTATTTGAACACTTATTTTGGTTTTTAGGTCACCCTGAGGTTTATATTGTTATTTTACCGGCGATGGGTATTGTATCAGAAGTTATGGCAACAAGTTCTCGTAAGCCAATTTTTGGTTACAGAGCTATGATTATGTCTGTTTTAGCTATTGCATTTTTATCTACAATAGTTTGGGGTCACCATATGTTCGTTTCAGGTATGAATCCTTTCTTAGGATCTGTATTTACTTTTACTACATTATTAATTGCGATTCCATCTGCTGTTAAAGCTTTTAACTGGATAACAACATTATGGAAAGGTAATTTACAATTGAATCCAGCGATGTTGTTTTCAATAGGAATGGTATCTACTTTTATTACTGGTGGTTTAACAGGGATTATTTTAGGAGACAGTACGTTAGATATTAACGTTCACGATACTTATTTTGTTGTAGCTCACTTTCACTTAGTAATGGGGATTTCTGCTTTATACGGTATGTTTGCTGGTGTTTACCACTGGTTTCCTAGAATGTATGGTAGAATGATGAATAAGAACTTAGGTTACATTCACTTTTGGGTAACTGCAGTTTGTGCTTATGGAGTATTTTTCCCAATGCACTTTATTGGATTAGCTGGTTTGCCAAGACGTTATTATACTAACACTAACTTTCCTTTATTTGATGACTTACAAAATGTAAATGTTCTTATTACAACATTTGCTTTAGTAGGAGGTGTTTTTCAATTGGTTTTTCTTTACAACTTTTTCAGTAGTATTTTTTACGGGAAAAAAGCGGTTCAAAATCCATGGAAATCAAATACACTTGAATGGACTGCTCCAGTAGAACACATTCATGGTAACTGGCCTGGAGAACTTCCAGAAGTTCACAGATGGCCTTATGACTATAGTAATCCTAATCATGATGTAGATTTTGTTCCTCAAAATGTACCAATGAAGCCTGGTGAAGAAGTTTTACATCACTAGATTTTAAAATATATAAAAATGCCTTTCAATTCTGGAAGGCATTTTTTTTTACTTGTAACTTTATTCTATCTTTGTTTCATGAATGAAAATCTAGATCCAACCTCAAACGGTTATAATGCAGAAGAGCTTGATATTGAGAAAAAGTTAAGACCACTTTCCTTTGATGATTTTGCTGGTCAAGATCAAGTTCTGGAAAATTTAAAAGTTTTTGTTCAAGCTGCGAATCAAAGAAATGAAGCGCTAGATCATACTTTATTTCATGGGCCTCCTGGATTAGGTAAAACCACTTTGGCTAATATTCTTGCTAATGAACTTCAAGTAGGTATTAAAATAACTTCTGGACCTGTTCTGGATAAACCTGGTGATTTAGCAGGTTTATTGACTAATCTTGAAGAGAGAGATGTTCTATTTATAGATGAAATACACCGCTTAAGTCCAATAGTTGAAGAATATTTATACTCTGCAATGGAGGATTTCAAGATTGATATCATGATAGAGTCTGGACCTAATGCACGTACGGTTCAAATTAATTTAAATCCATTTACATTAATTGGCGCTACTACACGATCAGGTTTATTAACAGCCCCGATGCGTGCTCGTTTTGGTATTGCCTCTCGCTTGCAATATTACACTACTGAATTATTGACTACAATTGTAGAAAGAAGTGCTTCAATCTTTAAAATGCCTATAACTATGGAGGCTGCTATTGAAATCGCCGGCAGAAGTAGAGGTACTCCTCGTATTGCGAATGCTTTGTTGCGTAGAGTCCGTGATTTTGCCCAAATTAAAGGTAATGGAAGTATAGACATTGAAATTGCTCGATATGCCTTAAAAGCACTTAATGTTGATGCTCATGGTTTAGATGAGATGGATAATAAAATCTTGAATACAATCATTGACAAATTTAAGGGTGGTCCTGTTGGTTTGTCAACTTTGGCAACAGCAGTATCAGAAAGTAGTGAAACAATTGAAGAGGTTTATGAACCATTTTTAATTCAAGAAGGCTTTATTATGAGAACACCAAGAGGACGAGAAGTTACTGAGAAAGCTTATAAACATTTAGGAAAGATTAAAACTAATATTCAGGGAGGCTTGTTCTAGTTTTTTTAAGAAGCTTAAGTGTAAAAAATATTGTTTTATATAGAATTTTAATCTTTTTTTTAACTGCTAATTTATATCATTCAAAATAAATCAACATATACTGAATTCATCAAATCTGAGGCAATTCGTCTTGGTTTTTTGTCTTGTGGTATTTCTAAAGCTGGTTTTTTAGAAGAAGATGCGCCGCGTTTGGAAAATTGGTTGAAAAATAATAATAATGGACAGATGTCCTACATGGAAAATCATTTTGATAAACGATTAAATCCTACTTTACTTGTTCAAGATGCAAAGAGTGTTATTTCATTGCTATTAAATTATTATCCAGAAGAACATCAAAATCCTGAAGCATTTAAAATCTCTAAATACGCTTATGGTGAAGATTACCACTTTGTTATTAAGGAGAAGTTGAAAGAGTTTTTATTTTCAATTCAATCAACTATTGGGGATGTATCTGGGCGTGCATTTGTAGATTCTGCACCAGTATTAGATCGTGCTTGGGCATCTAAAAGTGGCTTGGGCTGGATTGGTAAAAACAGTAATTTAATAACCCAAAAAGTAGGTTCTTTTTATTTTATCGCAGAATTGATAATTGATCTCGATTTAGAATATGATAATGCTACTACTGATCATTGTGGCAATTGCACTGCTTGTATTGATTCTTGTCCTACTGAAGCGATTGTTGCTCCTTATGTGGTAGATGGTAGTAAATGTATTTCCTATTTTACGATTGAGCTAAAAGAAAATATTCCTATAGAGATGAAAGGAAAATTTAATGATTGGGCTTTTGGATGTGATATCTGTCAAGATGTTTGTCCTTGGAATAAGTTTTCAAAAAAGCACAACGAACCCTTATTTACAGCAAATTCTGAGTTGTTGTCGATGTCTAAAAAAGATTGGATTGAAATTACTGAAGAAACTTTCAAAACTGTTTTTAAAAAATCTCCTATCAAAAGAGCTAAGTTTTTAGGATTAAAAAGGAATATTGATTTTTTGCAGTAATTTTTTTATAGATATTGAATTATTTTAGATTCTATATTTGTGCCGTTTTAACAAAAAAATTTTCGATAAAAAAATAGTCTATAATTTTTTTTAAGTTTCAATTTTATTTATTTAATCTTTATTCCTTGTTTTTATTATATTTTTTTTAACTTTATATCTCACAAAATCAAAGAGTTATGACTGTTAATCAAATTTTAAGTACAAAAGGAAAGGAAGTTTATTCTATACTTTCAACAAAGACAGTGTATGAAGCATTGACAGTAATGAGTGAAAAAGACATTGGTGCTATTCTCATTATTGAAGATACTGTTTTAAAAGGTGTTTTATCTGAAAGGGATTATGCTCGAAAAATTGTTTTAAAAGCAAAATCATCAAAAAAAGCCTTGGTACATGAGATCATGGAAACAAATGTTATTACAGTAAATCCTTCAG
Source organism: Flavobacterium flabelliforme (assembly GCF_017948675.1). GTDB lineage: Bacteria > Bacteroidota > Bacteroidia > Flavobacteriales > Flavobacteriaceae > Flavobacterium > Flavobacterium pygoscelis. Next base: position 694,635 of record NZ_JAGFBU010000001.1, on the reverse strand, counting down.
ATAATTTAGAATTTTGTATGGAATTAATGAGCACCAAAAGAGTCCGTCATCTACCTGTTTTAGAAAATAATGTCGTCATTGGAATAATTTCAATTAGTGATGTGGTAAAAGCCATTATTGATATTCAAAAGGATACTATAGAGCATTTGAATTCTTATATTACACAGTAAGAATTTATTTTCAAAATGATAACTACAGCCGCAATTTATGTGGCTGTAGTTGTTTAAATATGTTTGTATGACTTTAAATTTTAGAAAAGAATACGATAAAAGATAACTTTTTAAGACAAGTCTTCTATCTTTGTAGACTAGATAAAAATCTAATATCAATGGAAAAAAATAGTAAAAGAAGAGAAGCATTATTATATCATGCAAAGCCAACTCCTGGTAAAATTCAAGTTGTTCCTACAAAGAAATATGCAACGCAGAGAGATTTATCATTGGCTTATTCTCCTGGCGTAGCTGAGCCTTGCTTAGAAATTGTTAAGGATGTAAATAACGTTTATAAATATACTGCCAAAGGAAATTTAGTTGCTGTAATTACCAATGGAACAGCTGTTTTAGGACTTGGTGATATCGGACCAGAAGCTTCTAAACCAGTAATGGAAGGAAAGGGCTTGTTGTTTAAAATATTTGCTGATATTGATGTTTTTGATATCGAAATTGGTACTAAAGATATTGAAGAGTTTATTCAAACTGTAAAGAATATAGCACCAACTTTTGGTGGAATTAATCTAGAAGATATCAAAGCGCCAGAATCTTTTGAAATTGAGAGAAGACTGGTAGAGGAATTGAATATTCCCGTTATGCATGATGATCAACATGGTACTGCCATTATATCCTCAGCGGCATTATTGAATGCATTAGAATTAGCCGATAAAAAAGCCGAAGAAGTAAAATTAGTGGTTTCTGGAGCAGGTTCAGCAGCTATTGCTTGCGCCGATTTATATGTCCTATTAGGTGTAAAAATTGAAAATATTTTTATGTTCAATAGCAAAGGTTTATTAACTAAGGATAATCCTAAACTATCTGAACTTCAATTAAAATATGCTAAGGATAGTGCTTCAATGAGTCTTGAAGAAGCATTAAATGGAGCAGATGTATTTTTAGGATTATCAACAGGAGATATAATGACTGCTCAAATGTTGAAAGGAATGGCTGAAAATCCTATCGTTTTTGCTATGGCAAATCCAGATCCAGAAATTGATTATAATCTTGCGATGGAGACTCGTAAAGATATAATTATGGCTACTGGTCGTTCAGATTATCCTAATCAAGTAAATAATGTTCTTGGTTTTCCTTATATTTTTAGAGGAGCGCTTGATGTTCGCGCTACTACTATCAATGAAGAAATGAAGATGGCTGCTGTCAAAGCCTTAGCTTTATTAGCAAAAGAATCCGTGCCGGAACAAGTAAATGTTGCTTATGGAGCAACTAAGCTGAATTTTGGTCGTGAATATATTATTCCAAAACCTTTTGATCCAAGATTGATTACCGTTGTTGCTCCTGCTGTTGCAAAAGCTGCAATCGATTCTGGTGTAGCGCAAAATCCAATAATGGATTGGAATAAGTACGAGGAAGAGTTATTGGATCGTTTAGGAAATGACAATAAGATGTTACGTTTGATGACAAACAGAGCAAAAATGGATCCTAAAAAAATCGTTTTTGCCGAAGCGGATCATTTAGATGTTCTAAAAGCAGCTCAAATCGTTTGGGAAGAAGGAATTGGTTTTCCAATTTTACTTGGGAATAAAGAAATTATTTTAGAGTTGAAAGCAGAAATTGGTTTTGACGCAGATGTTACTATTATTGATCCAAAAACTGATGTAGAAAATGAACGTCGAAATAAGTTTGCTACCACATATTGGACTGCCAGAAAAAGACGTGGTATTTCTTTCTTCGATGCTCAAAAACTAATGAGAGAAAGAAATTATTTTGCTGCAATGATGGTTAATGAAGGAGAAGCAGATGCATTAGTAACGGGACACTCTAGAAGTTATCCATCGGTGGTAAAACCAATGTTGCAACTTATAGAAAAAGCGCCTGGAGCATCTATTGTAGCTACTACAAATATGATGATGACCGCTCGCGGTCCAATGTTTTTATCGGATACGGCAATTAACATTGATCCAACAGCTGATGATTTGGCTAAAATTGCGATCATGACAGCCAAAACAGCTAAAATGTTTGGAATAGAACCCGTAATAGCAATGATATCTTTTTCTAATTTTGGTTCATCAACAAGTGAAAATGCGGGTAAAGTAAGAGAAGCAGTTTCATACTTGCATAAAAATCATCCTGAAATGATAGTGGATGGAGAAATACAAGCCGATTTTGCTTTGAACTCAGAAATGTTAAAAGATAAATTTCCTTTTTCAAAATTAGCGGGTAAGAAAGTAAACACCTTGATTTTTCCAAATTTAGACGCAGCAAATATTACCTATAAACTTTTGAAAGAATTAAACAAGGTTGATTCTATAGGGCCTATTATGTTAGGTATGGGGAAACCTGTTCACATTTTTCAATTGGGTGCTAGCGTAGAGGAAATGGTTAATATGGCAACAATTGCCGTAATTGATGCTCAAGAAAAAGCAATTAAAAAGAGAAACTAAATCAATATTTATGCTGTAGCAATATAGTTAAAGTTATAATTTTAAGTTAATCCTCTGTTAATTTTATTATATTTGAAAATATATTTTAAGTATGATAGCACATTTACAGGGGAAATTAGTAGAGAAGTCACCAACGCATATTGTTATTGATTGTGGTGGTGTTGGTTATCATATTAATATTTCTTTACATACTTATTCTTTACTGCCCAATACAGATTTTATAAAAGTGTATACGCATCTTCAAATTAAAGAGGATGCGCATACACTTTTTGGTTTTATAGAAAAATCAGAGAGAGAAATTTTTAGATTATTGCTATCCGTTTCAGGAATTGGAGCGAGTATCGCTAGAACGATGTTATCCTCGCTAGATCCTAAACAAATTACCAACGCTATAGGGTCTGCAGATGTGGTTACAATCCAGTCCATAAAAGGAATTGGAAGTAAGACAGCTCAAAGAGTGATATTGGACTTAAAGGAGAAAGTCTTAAAATTATATGATTTAGACGAAGTTTCTATGTCACAAAGCAATACAAATCGAGATGAAGCGTTATCTGCTTTGGAAGTTTTAGGATTTGTACGTAAAACTTCAGAGAAAATTATTGAAAAAATTGTCAAAGAAGATCCAGATGCTTCTGTAGAGACAATTATTAAAAAAGCATTAAAAAGCCTTTAAAAGCTACATAAGAAACACGAATTCTATGCATAAAATTTGTATTTTTTTGCTTGTTTTATTTTGTGGTTTTGTATCACAAGCTCAAGTAGAACAAGTTGTTCAGGATACGACTAAAAATGGATTTTCTAAAGGGAAAATTCAACTAAAAAATCCAAAAAGTATTATTTCTGCATATACTTATGATCCTGTTACTGATCGGTATATTTATACCAATTCTGTAGAAGGGTTTTCTATCAACTATCCAATAATTTTAACTCCAAAAGAATACGAGAATTTAGTTTTAAAAGAGTCGATGAGAGACTATTTTAAGAAAAAAGTCGATGCTGTTGATGGTAAAAAAGAAGGAAGCGATCTGGCAAAAAAGGATTTATTGCCAAGATATTACATTAAATCGGGTCTTTTCGAATCAATTTTTGGAAGTAATACAATTGATGTAAAGCCTACCGGATCTGTAGAGATGGATATTGGTATGCGGTATACAAAACAAGATAATCCCTCTTTTTCTCCAAGAAATCGTTCTAATCTAACTTTTGATTTTGATCAAAGAATTAGTATGAGTTTAATGGGTAAAGTAGGAACTAGACTTAATGTAAATGCTAATTACGATACACAATCAACATTTGCTTTTCAGAATTTAATAAAACTAGATTATTCCCCCTCAGAGGATGATATTATTCAGAAAATAGAGGTGGGAAATGTGAGTATGCCGTTAAATAGTTCTTTGATTAGAGGGGCACAGAGTTTATTTGGTGTCAAAACCAAGCTTCAATTTGGTAAGACAACCATAACAGGTGTATTTTCGGAACAAAAATCACAAACAAAAAGTTTAGTTGCAGAGGGTGGAGGTACTATTGAAAATTTCGAGATGTTTGCATTAGATTATGATTCAGACAGACACTTTTTCTTATCCCAGTATTTTAGAAACAGATATGATAAATCACTTGCAAATTACCCATTTATAGATAGTAGAGTTCAAATTTCTAGAATTGAAATCTGGGTAACAAATAAGCAAAATAGGGTAACTACAACAAACAATAACTTAAGAAATATTATTGCGCTTCAGGATTTAGGTGAAGGACAATTGTCTGGTTTACCAGATACCGAGGTGGTAGTTTTAAATCCTTCTAATGGCATTTTTAATAATCCGCCAGATTCTCCAACGGACAACTCGAATAATGATTATGATCCAGCGCAAATTACATTAGGAACAGGATTACTGAATGCTAATATTCGTGAAATTGTAACGGCTAATTCTGGTTTTAATATTACGATTAGCGAAGGTCAAGATTATTCTAAACTTGAAAATGCAAGAAAACTTAATCCAAATGAATATACCTTTAATCCGCAACTTGGGTATATTTCCTTGCAACAAAGATTAGCTAATGATGAAGTGCTTGCTGTTGCCTATCAATATACAATTGGTGATAAAGTTTATCAAGTAGGGGAGTTTGGTAATGACGGTGTAGATGCTACAGTGGTAACAGGAACGAATCCATCTAATCAAGCAATTATTTCACAAAGTTTAGTATTAAAAATGCTGAAAAGCAATTTGACAAACGTAAAAAATCCCGTTTGGAATTTGATGATGAAAAATATCTACCAAATTCAAGGAGGATACCAATTAAAGCAAGAAGATTTTAGATTTAATATCCTGTATTCTGATCCTTCACCACTAAATTATATTAGTCCAGTTGCGGGAAGTCCTTTTCCTGCCAATCCTTCCAAAGAACATAAAGTTGCTGAAACGCCTTTGCTAAAAGTTTTTAATTTAGATAAGTTAAATTATAACAACGATCCTCAAGATGGAGGAGATGGTTTTTTTGATTTCATGCCTGGTCTAACAATTGATGCTCAGAACGGGAGAATTATATTTACAACTAAAGAACCTTTTGGTGAATTATTATTTTCAAAACTAACAAATACTGGATCAGCAGAAAATTATAATAATACGACAACTTATAATGAAAATCAAAAGAAATATGTTTTTCGAAGTATGTACCGAAATACACAATCAGGTGCTTTGCAAGACAGTGATAAAAATAAATTTCTATTAAGAGGTAAGTATAAGTCTAGTGGTGGCGATGGTATTCCAATTGGAGCATTCAATGTTCCTCAAGGTTCAGTAGTAGTTACTGCTGCGGGAAGAGTTTTGGTTGAAGGAGTCGATTATAGTGTTAATTATCAATTAGGTCGTGTTCAAATATTGGATCCTTCTTTACAAGCTTCTAATACACCAATTGAAGTTTCTTTAGAGAATAATTCAATTTTTGGTCAGCAAACCAGACGTTTCATGGGAGTTAATGTAGAACATAAAATTTCTGATAATTTTTTAGTTGGTGGTACATTTTTAAAAATGTCTGAAAAGCCATTTACACAAAAATCAAGTTTTGGTCAAGAATCTGTTAATAACACTATTTTTGGATTTAATACTAATTTCTCTACTGCGGTTCCTTTTTTAACACGCTTAGTAAATAAATTGCCAAATATTGATACTGATGTTCCCTCTAATCTTTCTATAAGAGGTGAAGTAGCTTTTTTGAAACCTGATTCGCCCAAAGCAGATAAGTTTCAGGGAGAATCTACTATTTATGTTGATGATTTTGAAGGCTCGCAATCTACTATAGACATGCGTTCTGCTTATTCTTGGAGTTTAGCATCTACTCCTGCTAGAAATGCAAAAAGTAATTATAATTTTAATGCTGATGCAAATGATTTAAGTTATGGATTCAAAAGAGCCAAATTATCATGGTATTCTATTGACCCAATTTTTTATACTCAAAAACCATCTGGAATTTCTAATGAAGATCTTTCACTTAATTCAACCAGAAGAATTTTTAGTAGGGAGTTGTATCCACTTACAGATATCGCGCAAGGGCAAACCCAAGTTGTAAATACATTAGATTTAAGTTATTATCCCTCCGAAAGAGGTTCTTATAATAATAGTACTACTACCGCTTCGGATCCAGCTAGTAATTTTGGAGGAATCATGAGGTCTTTGAATGCTACCAATTTTGAACAAGGTAATGTAGAGTATATTCAGTTTTGGGTTTTAGATCCATATGTAGGAAAAGGACAATCGCCTTTGACAAATACAGGAAAAATTTATTTTAATTTAGGTGAAATATCAGAAGATGTTCTAAAAGATGGAAGAAAACAATATGAAAATGGTTTAGGTCCAGATCAAATATTAACAAATCCAAGACCTTTATGGGGAGATGTTCCTGCGTCTCAATCCTTGATTTATGCCTTTGATAACAATGCTGATAACAGAAAAAACCAAGATATAGGTTTAGATGGTTTGTCTAATGCGAATGAAGGTTCTGTTTATACTAATTTTGCCTCTGAACTAGATCCTGCAGCAGATGATTACATTTATTATTTAAATACTACTGGAAGCATTTTAGATAGGTATAAAAATTATAATGGTACCGAAGGAAATTCGGCTGTTAATATAAATGATCCTAATAGAGGAGCGACAACTTTGCCTGATGTTGAGGATATTAATAGAGACAATACGATGAATACCATCAATGCTTACTATGAATATAGTGTTGCTATTGAGCCGGGTATGAATGTTGGTCAAAATTATGTAACTGATGTAAGAAATACACAAGTTACTTTGCCTGATGGTTCTACCACAGAAGCGAGGTGGTTGCAATTTAAAGTGCCTGTTTCTCAACCAGAGAATACAATAGGAAACATTTCTGATTTTAGATCAATTCGTTTCATGAGAATGTTTATGACTGGATTTACGTCTGAGGTTACAGTTCGTTTTGGAGCCTTAGATTTGGTTCGTGGTGAATGGAGAAGATATACAAATGCTCTTGATTTTAATGATTTAAATCTGGCAGATGACAATACTATTTTAGATGTTCAGGCTGTGAGTGTGCAAGAAAATAATGAAAGATGCCCCGTGAATTATATTTCGCCTCCAGGAGTTCAAAGAGAGCAACTTTATAATAACAATACCATTATTAATCAAAATGAACAGGCGCTGGCTTTAAGAGTTTCGGGTGACGGTTTAGAACCTGGAGATTCAAGAGCTGTTTTTAAAAATGTTAGTATTGATATGCGTCAGTTCAAGAAATTAAAAATGTTCTTGCATGCCGAATCATTACCAGGAGAAATCGCTCTTCAAGACAACCAAATGGTAGGTTTTATTCGTTTTGGAAATGACTTTACACAAAACTTTTACCAAATAGAAATTCCATTAAAAGTAACGGTTCCTGCAGGAATTTCTAATTCTGATTGTAGTTCTTTAAGCGCCGAAGCAGTTTGGCCAGAGGAAAATCAAATCGATTTATCATTGGCATTGTTGACTAAATTAAAAATTATAGCAATGAGCATCGATCCGATGACTTTGCCTGCTGACGGAATTTATTATCCAGATTCAGATCCAAATAGACCAGAAGGAGATGGAAGTAATGGGTTGAAATTAGGTATAAAAGGGAATCCAAATTTTGGATTAGTACGAACACTTATGGTAGGTGTAAAAAATAGTGATGCCCGTAATGACATAAAAGGAGAAGTGTGGTTTAATGAACTTCGATTGGCAGATATGGATAATCACGGAGGAATGGCAGCAGTTCTTAATGTTGATACCAACCTTGCTGATTTTGCTACTATTTCTGCTTCCGGTAGAAAAACCACTATAGGTTTTGGATCTTTAGAACAAGGACCAAACGAACGAAGTAGAGAAGATACAAGACAATATAATATTGTAACTAATGTGAATTTAGGAAAATTATTGCCACAAAAATGGGGCGTTAATTTACCTTTTAATTATGCTATTGGCGAAGAAACAATTACCCCGGAGTACGACCCTTTTAATCAAGATATAAAGCTAAAGCAATTACTAGAAAACACCACTGATCAAAATAAGAGAGATAATATAATTAATAGAGCCGTAGATTATACTAAAAGGAAAAGTATAAACTTTATCGGAGTAAGAAAAGAACGTCAGCCAGAGCAAAAACAACATTTGTATGATCCTGAAAACTTTACTTTTTCTCAGTCTTTTAATCAAGTAGAAAGACATGATTTTGAAATAGAAGATTATGTAGATCAGCAAGCCAACTCATCAGTAGATTATGGATATACTTTTCAATCTAAACCAATCGAACCTTTTAAAAAGAACGAGTTTTTGAAAAAAAGTAATTACTGGAAGTTGTTGAGTGACTTTAATTTTAATTATTTGCCTTCTAATATAACTTTCAATACCAATATAAATAGACAATATAATCGTCAGCAATTTAGGCAAGTAGAAGTAGAAGGTATTGGTCTAGATCCTTTATATCGTAGAAATTTTGCTTTTAATTATCAATATGGTTTTAATTATAATTTAACTAAATCGTTAAAGTTAAATTACACAGCTTCTTCAAGTAATATTGTAAAAAATTATTTAAATGAAGACAATGAACCTATTGATAGTTTTACCATTTGGGATAGTTATTGGGATATAGGAGATCCAAATCAGCACATGCAACAATTGGTAGTAAATTATGAAATACCAATTAATAAAATACCATTATTTAGTTTTGTAAAAGCAAATTATTCTTATACGGGTGATTATACTTGGCAACGTGCTTCTAACGCGCTTTCGCAAATTAGTATTGACGGTACTGATTATAATTTAGGAAATACGATTCAAAATGCGAATTCAAATAATATAAATACCACATTCAATATGGAGATGTTGTATAAGTATTTGGGGATTTCAAAAAACAACTCTAAAACAACTCCTAAAGCAAAAACAGTATTGCCAAAACCTGGGGAGAAAATAGTAAATGCTAATGCGAATCAAATTCCAAAAAACAATCCTTTTATGGATGGTTTGCTTGGGGTTCTAACTAGTGTAAAAAACATTCAGGTCAATTACACCTATAATAGTGGTACGGTTTTACCAGGATATACGCCGGGCATTGGATTTTTAGGTTCCTCACGACCTTCTTTAGGTTTTATTTTTGGAAGCCAAGATGATATTCGATATGAAGCTGCAAAAAACGGATGGTTAACGGATTACCCTGATTTTAACCAAAATTTCACTCAGGTAAGTAACAAGTTGTTTAAAGCCACAGCCAATATAGATTTGTTTCCAGACTTGAAGATTGATTTAACATTAGACAGATCTATATCTGAAAACTCATCAGAACAATATGATGTTACAAATGGTGTTTATAACGCTAGATCTCCTTACAATACAGGTATTTTTTCAATTTCAACTGTGTTAATAAAAACTTCATTTTCTACTAGTGATGAAAATGGTTCGGCAGCTTTTGATGATTTTAGAGCCAACCGTCTTACAATTGCAAATAGATTAGCCACAGAACGAGGTATTGATATTAATAACCCATTGAATAGAGATCCAGAAGGATTTCCTTTAGGATATGGTAAAAACAATCAGTCAGTATTATTGCCAGCATTTTTGGCGGCTTATTCTGGTGGCGATGCCTCAGCGGTTTCATTAGGTATTTTTAGAAGTTTTCCGATACCCAATTGGGCGGTTAAATACAATGGCTTGATGCGTTATAGTCTTTTTAAAGAAAATTTTAAACGCTTTTCTTTGCAGCATAATTACAGAGCTTCCTACACCATAAATGCTTTTAGATCTAATTTTGATTATGATAAAACGCCTAATGGAGTAGATCTAAGTGGTAATTTTTTAAATCAGACTATTATGTCTAATATAAATTTAGTAGAACAATTTAGTCCGCTAATTAGAATGGATTTCGAATTGAAAAGTTCTTTTAAAGTCCTTACTGAAATCAAAAAAGACCGAGCGTTGTCAATGAGTTTTGATAATAATCTTTTAACCGAAGTAAAAGGTGTTGAATATATAGTGGGAATGGGATATCGTTTTAAGGATGTTGTACTCTCATCGAGATTGGCAGATAGTCCAACAGGGATAATAAAAAGTGATATAAATATCGCAGCTGATGTAGCGTATAGAAATAATCAGACCATTGTTCGCTATTTAGATTATAACAACAATCAATTAGCGGGAGGACAGAATATATGGTCACTAAAAATAAAAGCAGATTATTCTTTTAGTAAAAATTTGACAGCAATTTTCTATTATGACCATTCGTTTTCAAAAGCAGTAATATCTACTTCTTTTCCGTTAACCAATATTCGTTCAGGCTTTACCCTTCGTTATAACTTTGGGAATTAATTTTTTTTGAATCTCAACCAGAAATGAATAGAAGATTGTTACATTTGTAACAAAGAACACAATTAATAATTATCAATTACAATTTAGATGAACTTACCAGCAAATTTAAAGTACACAAAAGATCACGAGTGGATTAGTATTGAAGGCGATATCGCAACAGTAGGAATCACAGATTTTGCTCAAAAAGAATTAGGAGATATTGTTTATGTTGAAGTGGAAACTTTAGATCAAACTTTAGAGAAAGATGAAGTTTTTGGGACAGTAGAAGCAGTAAAAACCGTTTCAGATTTGTTTCTTCCTATAGCAGGAGAAATTATTGCTTTCAATGACGATTTAGAAAGTAATCCAGAAAGCGTAAATTCTGATCCTTATGGTGCAGGGTGGATGATCAAGATAAAAATAGCAAACATGAGTGAAGTAGAAGGATTGCTTTCTAGTGAAGCTTACAAAGAATTAATAGGTGCGTAAACAGCTCTATTTTTGGGCCGCACTAATCTGGTCTTTGATTATTTCTTATTTTTGTTTAGCACAGTTTAGTAGTGTTCCTTTAGGGAATGTCTCAAATATAGATAAATTCGTTCATGCGTTTTTTCATTTTGTGTTAACAACCTTCTGCTTTTTATTTTTTAAGAATCAGTATAAAGAAGTAGTTAGTTATAAACCATTAGTTTTTTCATTTCTTTTTTCTCTTTTTTTTGGAATTGGAATCGAATTAGCTCAAGGTTTTTTCACTACAACCAGACAAGCAGATATATTTGATGTTATGGCAAATGTTTCAGGTGCGTGCTTATCATTACTTCTTATTACTTTATTTGGTTTTAATAATAAAACGAAGTAAAATTAAAATTTGAGTCCCACTTATGTGGGACTTTTTTATTATATGGATGTAACTCTTTCGTTTATAATTTTTTAATTCACATTTGAATTTATATAACAAAGGCTATTTTTAGATTGTATAATACAAATAGAAAATTTTATTTGAAAGATATGTTAAGATATAATGTATTTTTGTAAGTCATAATTTGCTACAATTATCAAATCAAAACATTATGAATATAAAGCAATATTTAGATTCTACCTATTTAAAAACAGCTACACAAGCAGGTATTAGCGAAAAGGAAAATATTCTTGTCGCTAAAGGTTTTATCCAAGAAGCTATCGAAGAACATTTTAAACTTATTATGATTAGGCCAGATAGGGTTTCTTTAGCAAAAGAAATGATTCTTAAAGAAAAATCAAATTTGCAAATAGGTACTGTAATTGATTTTCCAGAAGGAAAATCGTTGATTGAAGATAAACTTAAAGAAGCTGCTAAAGCTATTGAGGATGGTGCTGATGATCTTGATTTTGTTTGTAATTATGAAGCTTTTAAAAATGGAGATGTTGAATTGTTAAAAGAAGAAATCCTAAAAGGAACACAATTAGGTTTAAAGAATAATAAAGTTGTAAAATGGATAATTGAAGTGGCAGCACTCAATGAAAAACAAATTATTCAATTGTCAAGTTTGATCAAAAATGTAATTGTTTCTAATTTTCATGAAGAATTATTTTCAAAAGTTTTTGTAAAATCATCTACGGGTTTTTATAAAACGGAAAATAACTTGCCAAATGGAGCTACAATTCCTTCTATCAAAATGATGCTTGAAAATGCATCGCCACTTCCTGTTAAAGCTGCTGGAGGAGTACGGACTTATGATGAAGCTGTTGCTATGATAGAACTTGGGATTAAAAGAATTGGTACTTCTGGTGCAAAATTGATTGCTAATGGCGAAAATTCAAACAATGAATACTAAATTGAAGAATACTATAAACTGCAACAAAGGAATAATTTTATTTTTTTTAATGTTGTTTTCTTTTTCAGTGACTGCACAAGAGATTACAAGTAGTTCTGTGCAGTCTTTAAATTCTGCTGAGCGTTTTCCTGTTTTTTCAACTTGTGTGAATTTAGAATCAAAGGCAATAGAAAATTGTTTTTATGATCAAATTCAAGATTTTGTTTTTGAAAATTTTAAAGTTCCACAACAATTAAAAGACACTAATTTTAAAGGAAATGTAAAAGTGCTTTTCGAGGTTGATCGAGAAGGATCTTTTAAAGTTATATATATTGATGCTGCAGAGGAAAAATTGATTGAAGAAACGAAAAGAGTTTTTGATAAATTTCCTAAAATCCTACCAGCTACTTACAATGGTAATCCTACTTACGCTAAATTTACACTGCTGATTTTAATTCCATTGAAATCAAAAGAAGTGATAGCTTCAGAAGCTTTGGCTAAGGCTAAAATTATGCCTAATTATACTAAAAAAAATACGGAACTAGATAATATTGTCTATCAAAAATTTGATAATCCTGAATTTGAAAGTCACTTAAATGTTCCTTTTTCTCATAGTTATTATGCGCAATTTGATGCTTCCTTAAATCAAATAGGAACTAATAATCATACTGCTTCAAAACCATACACATATTCTGAGGTGTCTAAATATTATAATCTCAAATTAGTAAATGAAGATTTAAAAAAGAAAGGATCTAGTTGGTGGGAAAGAAAGTTATGGAATGAAAGTATGGTAGAAATTAAGGGAGATGACTATTGGTTTACATTGAACCCGATATTTGATTTACAGGCTGGAAAAGCATCTCATAGTGAGTCTTCTTACACTTATGTGAATACTCGAGGAATTAATTTTCGTGGGGGATTGGGTAAGATGCTTAATTTTACAACTACAGTTTTTGAAAGTCAAGGTCGTTTTGCAGGTTACTATAACAGTTATGCGCAATCAATAAAACCCGCCGGGGGAAATCCCGCTATAGTTCCTGGAATGGGAATTGCTAAAGATTTTAAAACAGATGGATTTGATTTCCCTTTAGCAGAAGCTAATTTGACTTTAGCTCCAAGCAAATTCATCGACTTGCAATTGGGTTACGGAAGAAATTTTATCGGTGATGGATACCGATCTTTATTAGAAAGCGATGGCGCAAGTCCATATCCTTATTTTAAATTAAATACAAATTTTTGGAAAATTAAATATACCAATACCTATATGTGGCTGAAGGATGTAAGACCTGAAGTTACGGTAGAAAGAACTTATGCTACAAAGTTTATGGCAAATCATTATTTGAGTTGGAATGTTTCTAATAGACTAAATCTAGGTTTCTTTGAGTCTGTGATTTGGACCAATACAAATAATAGAGGTTTTGATGTAAGCTTTGTAAATCCAATTATTTTTTATCGATCTGTAGAATTCGCTTCTTCTGCAAGAAGTGGAAACGCAGTTTTGGGATTGACATATAAATACAAATGGAGTGATCAAATTAATTTTTATGGTCAATTTATCTTAGATGAATTTTCATTGGGTGATGTTAAAAAAAGAGATAATAGTTGGAAAAATAAATACGGATATCAGCTTGGAGTGAAATACTATAATGCTTTCAAAATTGATAATTTATTATTGCAACTAGAATACAATCATGTTCGTCCTTATGTGTATTCGCACAGCATGCCAATTACCAATTATGGTCATAACAATCAGAGTTTAGGGCATCAATGGGGAGGAAATTTTAATGAACTTCTAGCCATTGCAAGATATCATAAAGGCAGATATTTTGCGGATGCTAAATTTACAATTGGTACTCGAGGTTTAGATTTTGATTCTGCAGAAGATGGTTTTAATTATGGAGGAAATATTTATAAAGATTATGACGAACAGCGTCCTTTAGATAGTGGTGTTAAAGTAGGTCAAGGAAATAAAACTGCAATTTTTATTGCCGATATTCAAGGAGGGTATTTGGTTAATCCAGCTACTAATTTAAAACTGTTTGGAAGTTATATTTACAGGAGTTTTGACCCCAATACGAATACGGCAGTTAACTTTACTGAAAGTACAAATTGGTTCAGTATAGGATTGCGTGCAGATATTTTTAATTGGTATTTTGATTATTAATCGTTATTTTGAATCTTAAATACTCTTTTTGTGAATTGTTTTTTGTCAAATCCCTTTTGATAACCTACTTTTGCAAAAGTTTTTACAACTAAAATAATTACTAGCATTGAACGCAACTAAAAGTACCCTTTCCTTCAAATCCATTTATATAGATTTTCGCGAGATCACTAAAGCGCGTCTAGCTGTGAGTGTTGTTTTTTCGTCTTTAGCTGGATTTATGCTAGGGATAAACGATCTTCATTCTTTAAACTGGATGATTTTGTTTAAGTTAGCTATTGGAGGTTATTGCATGGTGGGTGCATCAAATGCATTTAATCAGGTTATCGAAAAAGACCTAGATGCCTTAATGGATAGAACTAAAAATCGTCCTGTTCCTTCTGGAAGAATGTCTAAAGGGAGCGCTTTGTTAGTAGCGAGTTTTTTAACAGTAATAGGATTAGTACTTCTTTATACAATTAACCCTAAAACAGCTATGTTTGGGGCGATATCAATATTTTTATACACTAGTGTTTATACTCCGCTAAAAACCATGACTTCTTTGTCGGTTTTTGTTGGTGCTTTTCCTGGAGCTATTCCTTTTATGTTAGGTTGGGTAGCAGCAACTGGAGAGTTTGGTATTGAGGCAGGTACATTATTTTTAATTCAATTTTTTTGGCAATTTCCTCATTTCTGGGCAATAGGTTGGTTTTTGTATGAAGATTATGAGAAGGCAGGTTTCTTTATGTTACCAACAGGAAAAAAAGATAAAGGAACCGCATTGCAGGTTATTTTATATACAATTTGGCTTATTTTAGCGTCTTTATTACCGGTTTTAGGATTTACTGGACGATTATATATAACTCCAGTTGCTGCAGTTGTAGTACTTATTTTGGGGTTATGGATGTTATTTTATGCTTTTAGATTGTACAAGTTAAGAACGGCTAAAGCAGCACGTACATTGATGTTGGTCAGTGTTTTGTATATTACATTGTTGCAACTGGTTTATATAATAGATAAATTTTTAAGATAGTTATGGAAATGATAATGACAACAGATGAACAGAAATCTAGAACTGCACGATCATATAAATTGATTTTGCTATTTTCTATGGTCAGTATGACGATGATGTTTGCAGGGCTTACAAGTGCTTTTGTAGTAAGTAAATCAAGAGTAGATTGGTTGAAAGACTTTCAGTTGCCTTCGGCATTTTATTATAGTACTGCAGCAATTATTGGTTGTAGTGTTACCTTTTATTTGGCTAAAAAAGCAATAATGAGAGACGATCAGGGTAAAACTTCAGTTTTTCTTTTGAGTACCTTATTTCTTGGAATTTTGTTTGTAATTTTACAATTTGTAGGTTTCGGACAAATAGTAAATAGTGGTTATTATTTCACTGGAAGTGGAAGTTCAATAACGACAACTTTTTTGTACGTTGTAACGGTTGTGCACCTGATTCACCTTGCTGGTGGTATGATTTCACTTCTAATTATAATTTATAATCATTTTAAACAAAAATACAATTCATCTCAAACCCTTGGAATTGAACTAGGTGCAATGTATTGGCACTTTCTAGACTTATTGTGGGTTTATTTGTTTTTATTTTTATATTTCTTTAAATAAGAAAAAAACGTAAATTTGTGAACTTTTTAACGAATAACTTATATGGAATCGACAGTTACTACTGCTAATAGTGAAGAGAAAACTTGGGGAGGCAACAATGAGCCAATGGGGGCTAGTTATGGCAAATTGATGATGTGGTTTTTTATCGTATCGGATGCTTTAACTTTCTCAGGGTTTCTTGCGGCGTATGGTTTTTCTAGGTTTAAATTTATTGAATCATGGCCTATAGCCGATGAAGTGTTTACTCACTTCCCGTTTATGCACGGAGTATCTGCTCCGATGTATTATGTTGCATTAATGACTTTTATTTTGATTTTTTCATCTGTAACAATGGTATTAGCTGTTGATGCAGGTCATCAAATGAAAAAAGGTAAAGTAGCGCTTTACATGTTTTTAACCATTATCGGAGGTATAATCTTTGTTGGATCTCAAGCCTGGGAATGGAAAAACTTTATTAAAGGTGAATATGGTGCTATTGAGACAAAAGGGGGTAGTTTACTTCAATTTGTTGACAAGGACGGTAAACGTGTAGCATTAGCTGAGTTTGCAGTTGCTTTGCCAGAAGGAAGAGAGCAACTTACTAGAGATAAAGCAAAATGGTTTATGAGTGAGCCTTCTTTACCTTCATTCTCTGTAGAGGAAGTTCAGGCAGGTTTTAAAGCGCATCCAGAACTTTTGATTAGAACAGAGGTTGTGAATAAAGAAAAGCAAAAAACAATTCTTTCAAGAAAAGAATCTGAAGCAAGATTGGGCGATGCTCATTACGTTGTTGAAGGTGCAAACTTGATCAGAAATGAATATGGAAATAAATTATTTGCTGATTTCTTTTTCTTTATCACAGGTTTCCACGGTTTCCACGTTTTTTCTGGTATTATTATTAATATCATTATATTTTTCAATGTTCTTATCGGAACTTACGAAAAAAGAAAAAGCTATGAAATGGTTGAGAAAGTGGGTCTTTACTGGCACTTTGTCGATTTAGTTTGGGTATTTGTATTTACTGTTTTCTATCTAGTTTAATTTCAAAAAAAATATTTGTTATGTCACACGTACACGTATCTAACATAGGTAGAATCTGGAAGGTTTTCGGAATATTGTCTGCCGTTACAATAGTAGAGGTTTATCTAGGAATAGTAAAACCAGATTTTCTTTTTATGAACGATTTTCTGAGTATGAACATTCTTAATTGGGTGTTTTATGCGCTAACTCTTTATAAAGCATATTACATCGTTTGGGCATTTATGCACATGGAAGGTGAAAAAAGTACTTTAAGGAGTGCAGTTGTTTTTCCAGTAATTTTTCTGATTTTATATTTACTCTTTATTCTTTTGACCGAAGGGGATTATATTTATGAGGTGTTTAAAAACTCTACCATTAAATGGAATTTTTAAAAAAATATTAATTCATAAAGAGGGTATCCGTTCTAGCGGGTACCTTTTTTTATATAGTAAAATTAAGGTGTTATAATGAAAAAAAATATTGTTCTTTTCGTTCTATTTGTTTTGCCTATTGTAGCTTATTTATTCTTTGCTTCTGGTGTAAACGGATATACAAAGTTGCCAACCCTAACTACTAATACTGCTGATTTTGGGCATTGGAATACTTTAGATGGTAAGGAAATTACTTTAAATGGAAAAGTGACTATTCTTGGTTTTTCAGGAACTGAACTTTTAAAAAATAGAGGTAATTTTTTTAATTTAAACCAAAAGATATATCAGACTTATCATAAATTTAAAGATGTTCAATTTGTTATTCTCTGTCCTATAGGAACAGAAAGTGATGCCAAGAAAGTAGTTGATGCTTTTGCTATGTTTACTGATGTTTCTCAATGGCGTTTTGTTTTTGCCTCTCCAGAAGAGATTAAAGCCTATTATGCGCAATTAAAATTAGTAGAGAAATTAGACGATAAACTTGGAACTTCTAAAGTTTATATTATTGATAAAAATAGAAACCTTCGCGGTAGAAAATTAGTTAAAGGAACTAAAGAAGGATATAATACCTTTCATCCAGCTGAGTTGAGTAACGAAATGTTAGATGATTTTAAAGTTATTCTTTATGAATATCGTGCTGCCTACAAAAAAAATAAAAACGCTACTAGACAAATTTAATTTATTATAAGATGCTTAAAAATAAATCATATATAGGTATTTCATTTATTATCTTAATTTTTGGAATTTATGCAATCCCAAAAATTGTCGAACGAATTAAAAATGATAAAACGGTTCAGGGAGAACGATTAGATCGTATTAAACCTAAAACTGCAGATGAAGGTAAATTAATTAAAATTGGAGCTGTTCCAAATTTTGAATTAGTTAATCAAGAAAATAAGAAAATTACCAATGAAACATATAAAGGGAAAGTGTATGTATTGGAGTTTTTCTTTTCAACATGTCCAACAATTTGTCCAAAGATGAATGAAAGCATGCTTATTCTTGAAAATAAGTTTTTTGGGAATCCCAATTTTGGAATTGTGTCTATTACTATTAATCCAGAACACGATTCGCCTGAAGTATTAAAGCAGCATGCTAAAGATTTAGGGGTTAAATCCTCCAACTGGAATTTTTTAACAGGTGATAAAGACTATATTTTTAAATTAGCAAATAAAGGTTTTAATCTTTATGCTGGTCAAAACAATAAAGTTGCAGGTGGATTTGAGCATTCTGGTTTGTTTGCTTTGATTGATAAAAATGGGAATATCCGTTGTAGAAATGATGAGTATGGAAATCCAATTTTATATTACGATGGTTTAGATAAAAAAGGGGTTAGAAATATTCAACAAGATATTAATATATTATTAGCAGAATAAAAATGAAAAATAATTCATTAGAACAAAAATACAATAGCCTCATTATTGCTGTTTCTATTGTGATTCCAGTTGTTGTTGCGATCCTTTTTGGTGTAAAACTTAAAGACTTTGGATTTGATGTAGCGCCGCTTTCTTTTCTACCTCCTATTTATGCCTCTACTAATGGTTTGACCGCTTTACTTTTAATCGCTGCAGTTGTTGCTATTAAGAATGGTAAAAAAAAGCTCCACGAAGGCTTAATGACAGGTGCAATTGCTTTGTCAGTTGCTTTTCTTGTGATGTATGTTGCATATCATATGACGGCCGATTCTACAAAATTTGGCGGTTTAGGATTTGTTCGTTATATCTACTTTTTCATCTTAGCCTCTCATATTATTTTGTCGATAGCTATTATACCAATGGTATTAATAACTTACGTGAGGGCATTATCGCAAAATTTCGAAATGCATAAAAAGATTGCACGAATTACATTTCCTATTTGGTTATATGTTGCTGTTACTGGAGTAGTAGTTTATTTAATGATTTCACCTTATTATGTATATTAAAACAAAAAATATAAAAAGAAAGTGGTCAATTTATTTTTGTCTTCTTTTTTTCGGTCTTTTCTCTGTTTCTTCAAATGCACAGTGCGCAATGTGTCGTGCTGCCTTAACTAGCGAAGGTAATACTGCAAAAGCTGAGGCTATTAACGATGGGATAGTTTATTTAATGGCAATTCCTTATCTTTTAGTTGGAGGCATTGGGTATGCTGTTTATAGAATGAGAAAGAATAAAGTGGGCTAATAAATTTATTTCGAAACTTGTCTATCATTATTTTATACCGTTGACAGATACATTCACTACGCCGTTTACTTTAATGAAGGCAAGGATTGCTTGGTTGTTTAATTGAATTTTTTCAAACTGAATTTCTTCCATTTTGCCGTTTACAAATACTCCTGGCATTGGCGAGTAATTTTTTAAATAAGTCATCATACTTTTTTGTGCTTCCTCTAAATTTGGTTTTATAGAGTAGCGACAGCTTTGTTCAATTTTCTTTAAAATTATACCCTCTGCAAGCCAATTTGCAGTTCTCATCAATTTACTTTTAGTGTCTAATACGTAATTCAATTGATTGAAGTAAATCTCTTTTGTTTGTTCATTATATTGAGGAGTTCCAGATAAATAAATAGTTCCGTTCACGGCTCCCAAAAGGTCTAATGCGATTATCATTTTGCCGTTTTTATGCCAAATAGAAACTTCTTGTACTTTTACTTTTTTTGATCCTGAACCTAATTCTTGTCCATAAAAGTTTTTGGTTATTATTTTCGAAGCATCTCTGTAGGTAGAAACAGCAACAATATTTGCAGAAATTGCATTTGGAATCGTAGTGACAGGTTTTAAGGTAATTTTTGATGCGTTAAATTTTGATTCTGGTTGTCTTCCTATAAGAGTTTCCATATTGCATTTCATTCCCATGTCTAAAATAAAAGTATCATTTTTTAACTTAGCATTCGTAGAGTATATTTCGATGGGAACAATTCTAAGCCAACTTTCATAACTTTCGCTCATTTGAAATGGTGTGCAAATCTTTTCAAGTGCTTCTAATACATTTGGCTTAAAGTCCATTGATTTTTCTATAATAGCATCAATTTTTGTTTCAATTTTTGTTTTAAAAAGTTTGATTGCGGGATTTATTAGATAGGTCACTGGAAGATTTTTCCCAAAAAGAGTCATCGTTGGATTTTCATTCCATTCTAAAGATTTTAATTCTGTTTTTGTAGTTAATTTCCAATTGACCAAAGCTACATCACTAATTAGTGTAACAACTCCGTCGAGATGAAATTCACGGATGTCATACATTTCAATACCTAATTTTTTGGTTCCGATTCTGTATTTAATTACTGCTTTTAAGGGAAGTGTAGTTTTGATTTTTTCGCCTTTTACTGCGTTGTCATTTTTTATTGTGATGGGAGCAAGCTTCCATATCTTCATTTCAATATCATCATCCTCAATAATATTATCTTCATATATAAGTCCGTTCAAGACGGAGTTTGTTTGATACTCAATGTCTTTTATCTTTACACTAATAGGCATGTTTATAAAGGACGGCGTGTTCTCATAAACTAATGGCGTTGCATCATCAGGCTCTGGTTTTAAAGCGTCGATTTTATTTGTTGGTGCACAACTACTCATGAAGATGCAGAAGCCAACTAGGCTATATATAAAACTTGATTTTGACATTTTTAATTTAGTTTAATGCAGTAAAATTAACAAAAGAATTCTTTTTTTATCGTTTTTTGTAACAAAAGCTATTTCTTAAAGTCTAATAGCTTTATAATGTAATTACGAGTAAAATATTTTATATTAATACAGTGATCTTTGTTATAAAAACTTAAATTTGTTTTGCATCGTTTCTGCACTTTTATTCAAAAAAAATATGAAAAAAAGATTTTTTCTCAGTTTAATAACTATTGTAGCAGGTTGTGTGACCATACAAGCACAAGCCAAAAAATGGACTTTAGAGGAATGTGTACAATATGCTATAAAGAATAATATTTCGATTAAGCAAACTGAACTTGATTCTAAGGTTGCGTTAATTGATAAGAGAGGCGCTATAGGTAAATTTCTTCCATCTGTTAATGCTAGTGCATCTCATTCTTGGAATATTGGTTTGAATCAGGATATTACAACAGGACTTCTTCAAAATCAAACTACACAATTTACATCTGCAGGTGTAAATGTTGGAATTGATATTTATAGAGGTTTACAAAATCAAAATAATTTGCGCAAAGCGAATTTGTCAATTTTAGCTTCTCAATATCAATTGGTAAAAATGCAGGAAGATGTTGCATTGAATGTTGCTAATGCTTTTTTGCAAGTTCTTTTTAATAAAGAAAATCTAAAGGTTCAAAAAGAACAATTAGGAATCAATGAAAAGCAATTTTCAAGATCACAGGAATTGGTGAATGCGGGTTCTATTCCTAGAGGTGACTTATTAGATATTAAAGCTACAGTTGCCTTAAATAATCAAAATGTTATTGTTGCAGAAAATGCTTTGCTAATTTCTAAGTTGAGTTTAAGTCAACTATTACAGCTTAAAGATTTTGAAAATTTTGAGGTAGTTGATGATACCAATATTAATGATGAAAATAATATTTTATCTCAATCTCCTTCGGCAATTTATAGTAAAGCTTTAGAAACTAAAATAGAAAGTAAAATTGCTAGAACTAATCTAGAAATAGCACAAAAAAATCTTGAAATTTCAAGAGGAGCTCACATGCCTACCATTCAAGGCTTTTATAGTTTTAATTCTAGAGTTGCTTATAGCGACAGGATCACTGGAGTTGTGCCAAATGCGGCAAGTCCCACATCAGTAGTGGGGTTTGTAGAAGGTACCAATCAAAATGTTTTAGCTCCAAATTTCAGTAGAGTATTAGGTGGACCAGAACCATTTTTTGATCAATTTAGTAATAATAAAGGGCAATCTTTTGGTGTTCAAATTTCAATTCCAATCCTTAATGGATTTTCGGTAAGCAATAACATAGAGCGTTCTAAAGTAAGTCTTGATAAATCTAAGATTGCAGTAGAACAACAAGATTTAGATTTACAGAGAAATGTTTTCACTGCTTTTGCAGATGCTAAAGGAGCTCTTAATACTTATGAATCCTCTTTAGCAGCCTTAGAGGCCAGACAAGGAGCCTACGATTATGCAAAAGAAAAATATGATGTTGGTTTAATGAACTCTTTCGATTTTAACCAATCACAAACCTTATTAACTAATGCGCAATCAGAAGTTATTAGAACTAAGTACGATTACATTTTTAAAATTAAAATCTTAGAATTCTATTTTGGAATTTCTCTCATCAAAAACTAAATTAATTATGTCTAAAAAAACAATTTATATCCTAATAGGAGGTGCTGTAGTACTAATTGCAAGTCTAGTAATTCTTTCAAAGTCAGGAGTAATCGGTAATAAGGAGAAAGGTACCGAAATAGAAACGGCTCAAGTGGTACCAATGACTATTGTAGAAACTGTTTCGGCTACTGGAAAAATTCAACCAGAAATTGAAGTTAAAATTTCGTCGGAAGTTTCAGGCGAGATTATTTCTTTGAATGTAAAAGAAGGACAGGTAGTAAAGAAAGGAGATTTATTAGTAAAAATTAATCCTGATTTATATACTTCTGGTTACAATCGTTCCATTTCTAATTTATCAGGAACCAAAGCCAATTTAAGTCAAGCGGATGCTTCTTTCAATGAATCTAAATCAAGTTATGATAGAAATAAAACTTTATTTGAAAAAGGAATTATTTCAAAATCAGATTGGGATAAAGCAGTTTCTTCCTATGAAGTTGCAAAAGCAGCAAAACAAAGTGCTTACTTTAATGTACAAAGTGCCTCTGCAACTGTAAACGAAGCGAAAGACAATTTGGGGCGTACTACAATTTATGCACCTGCAGATGGAACTATTTCAGTATTGAATGTTGAACTAGGAGAACGTGTTTTAGGGACGCAACAAATGACAGGAACTGAGATTTTAAGAGTTGCCAACTTGAATAATATGGAAGTTGAAGTTAATGTTAATGAAAATGATATCGTAAAGATTAAAGTTGGAGATGAGGCAAACGTAGAAGTTGATGCCTATTTGAAAAAACAATTTAAAGGAACTGTAACTAGTATTTCCAATTCGGCTAGTTCAGCTTTGACAGCAGATCAAGTAACTAATTTTAAGGTTAAGGTAAGAATATTGAAAGATTCCTATAAAGACTTATTAGAAGGAAAACCGGATACATATTCTCCTTTTAGACCTGGAATGACTGCAACAGTTGATATTATTACTCAAACAAAAGCGAATGTTTTGTCAGTTCCTATTAGTTCTGTAGTGGTTAAGTCGGATACTACTGCTGTAAAAAATATTGCTGTTGTAGATCCTAAAGATGAACAAAAGGACGCTCCAAAAGTAGATAAAAAATTCGAGTGTGTTTTTGTTAAAGTAGGAGATAAGGCCAAAATTAGAATTATTAAAACAGGAATTCAAGATGATACAAATATTGAAGTTTTAACAGGGCTTCAAAAAGGCGATGTTGTTATTACAGGACCTTATGCAACAGTAACTAAAGATTTGAATTCAGGAGATTTAGTTTCTTTAAAAACTGATAATGAAAAAACAAAAAATAAAAAGTAATTGATTAATGCATCATTTTTTAAATCACAATTATAAAATTTTTATAATTGTGATTTTCATTTTTAAATAAAATCTGAAATTGGAATATATATTAAATATTGAGACTGCTACCAAAAATTGTTC
Organism: Flavobacterium flabelliforme; assembly: GCF_017948675.1. GTDB lineage: Bacteria > Bacteroidota > Bacteroidia > Flavobacteriales > Flavobacteriaceae > Flavobacterium > Flavobacterium pygoscelis. Next base: position 670,554 of record NZ_JAGFBU010000001.1, on the reverse strand, counting down.
TGTAGCTCTAGCAAAAGAGGGTAAAACAATATTATGTAAAGAAATTGCAGAGGAAGGGTATTCTCATGCCGAACGTTTACACGTATTTATAGAGGAAATTGTTAAAGAAGCGGATATTAGTTTAAAAGATTTAAAGGCAATTGCAGTAAGTCAAGGTCCAGGATCTTATACAGGATTGAGAATTGGAGTTTCGGCTGCAAAAGGGCTTTGTTTTGCTTTAGGAATTCCTTTGATTGCTGTAGATACATTACAAGTTTTAGCAAGGCAAGTTTCAGTTTCTGATGGATTAATAATTCCGATGATTGATGCCAGAAGAATGGAAGTTTACAGTGCTGTTTTTAATCCAAAATTTGATAAAAAAAGAGAAATCTTAGCCGAAATTATTTCAGAAGATTCTTTTTCAGAGTTAGAAGAAAAACTTTACTTCGTTGGTGACTGCGCCGAAAAATGCAAGTCTGTATTAACTAAAGAAAACTTTTATTTTTTAGAAAATATCAAATACCCATCTGCTAAAGAAATGAGTGCAATAAGTTATGAAAAGTTCAAAATAAACGACACAGTTGATGTAGCTTATTTTGAACCTTATTACTTAAAAGATTTTATGATTACTCCTTCAAAAAAGTAATTTAAAACTTCTTTGAACATCTATTGATTGCTTTGCTCTTTTTTTGAATTGTTTTCTGTGCTTTTTGAAAGTTCCATTACAAATGGTTGAATAGTTATTCCTGCAGCATCAAAAGCTCTTTTACATTCCTCTAAAGTATCTGAATAAACGCCCCAGAAATGTTCGTTTTTTGCCCAAGGTCTAACCGCTAATTGAATTCCGGTATCGGTTAGGCTTTTTACAGAGACTTCTGCTGCAGGTGTTTTTAATATTTTTGGATTGCTATTTAAAACAGTCATGATAATTTCTTTAGCTTTTTTGATATCGGTGTCGTAGGATATCGCTATGTTCAAATCTGCTCTTCTTGTTTCTTGTAACGAGTAATTGATAATTGTTCCATTCGATAAAGATCCATTTGGTATAAAAATAGTTTGATTGTTGCTTGTAATTAATTTAGTTACAAATATTTGTATTTCTGAAACCGTTCCGACAACACCTTGAGCTTCAATTGTATTCCCAACTTTAAATGGCTTGAATAAAATAATTAGCATTCCACCTGCAAAATTAGATAAGGAACCTTGAAGTGATAATCCTACTGCAAGTCCCATAGCTCCTAAAATAGCGACAAATGAGGAGGTTTCTATTCCTAATTTGCCAATAAATGATACAAATAATAGTACTCTTAGCACCCAAAGTAATATATCTGCTAAGAACTTTGTTAATGTAGGTTCTAATTTTCTACTAATCATTAACTTTCGTATAAACCTATTAATTAAACGTATAACGTAAAGCCCTACGAATAGGATAAGAAAGGCAGAAATTAATTTTGGTGAATAATCAATTAGTACTTTTAAAAAATGGCTTGCGTAATCTGTTATTTGTTCTGGATTTAAATTCATTTTTTCTAAATAAAAAACCTTCTCATAGGAGAAGGTTTGGTTGATGTACAAAGATACAAATTAATTCATTTTATTAAATTAATCTAAGTTCTCTTCTTTTTTATTTATTGTGTTTTGAGTTGCTTCTTTTAATTCTTCTACATTGTCTGCAATAGTATTTTTAGCTTCTTCTGCAAAATCTTCTACTTTTTCTGAAACAGTGTTAGTCTTTTCTTTTAAAGAATCCACAGAGTCTTTTAGAATGGTTTCTGAATCACTAGTGAATTCTTGTACATTTTCTTTAATTGCTTCAGCAGTAGTATTAATTTTGGTTGTAGTATCTACTGCTATTTCATTTGCTTTTTCGTTAGACATTCCTGCCTTCTCTTTAAGTGAATCTACTACATCGCCGATCGATTTTTCTGCTTTTTCAGAGTATTCATTTAATGTTTCCTTGGCTTGATTTGCATAATTCTCTGCCTTATCTAGAATGGGAGTTGTAGTTTGTTTGGCTTTTTCAAATGTATCTTCAGCCATAGTTTGTACTTTTTCCAAATAAGGTTTTGCTGTTTCTTTTGCTTTTTCTAAGGTCTCTTCTGAAAAATTTTCTACTTTTTCTAAATATGGAGCCGCAGATTCTTTTGCTTGCTCTAAAGTACTTTCTGCTTTATCTGTTAATTCAATAGCAGTTTCTTTGGCAGAGCCAAATAAATTCTTAAAAAATGATGATAGTCCCATATTGTTTTGTTTGATTAGTTACGCAATAATAGTCTTTTTTTGTGAACATTACTTTATTAAAACACTAATAATTTGCTGATAATCAGATACTATCTTGATTTTGTTGATTTCATGAAAAGAATAATAATGTCTACTCAATCAATACTGCTGTTTTGTTGTTTAGTTATCTTTTACTTTTGTAAATGTTTATGAAGATATAGTGAATAAAAAAAGCACCTCTAAAGAGATGCTTTTTTTATTCTATTTCTAGTCGATAATTAATTTATTCGAGTTCGAATGTTATTTTCATATTCAGTCGAAATTCTGTTATACCACCATCACTAACTTTAGCGCTTTGTTCTTTAACATAAACAGAACGAATGTTTTTTATTGTTTGTGATGCCTTTGCAACTCCTTTTTGAGCTGCATCTTCCCAACTTTTCTCTGAGCTTGAAAGTACTTCTATTACTTTTAATATAGACATGATTTATGTTTTTGGTTAATTATAAAAATACAAATTTATTTATATGTACTGAATAAATTTAATTTTATTTAACATAACACGTTGAAATTCAGTAAGGTTTTATCCGTTTACGGCTTCTACTTTAATGCTTTCATCATTCAACATACTTTTAAGCATGTTTTCTATACCACTTTTTAAAGTAAAAGTAGAAGATGGACATCCGCTACAAGCACCTTGTAAAATCACTTTGACAGTTTTGTCACTTTCGTTATATGATTCAAACGCTATGTTACCTCCATCAGCTTGTACAGCAGGTTTTACATATTCTTCTAATATGTTGATTATTTGTTGTGAGGTTACATCTAAATTATCAAATTCTTGAGCTTTAGTGCTTTCTTCAGCAATTACTGTTGCAACGTAATTTTCGTCTAAAACAGTTCCGCCATTTTCAATATATTGTTTGATAAAGCTTCTTAATTCTAACGTTATTTCTTGCCAATCATTGATTTCATATTTCGTTACAGAAATATAATTTTCATCGATAAAAATTTCTTTTACATAAGGAAACTTAAAAAGTTCTTTTGCTAAAGGAGAAGCCGAAGTCTGATCTATGTTTTTAAATTCAATAGCATTTTTAGTTAGCATTTTACTAACTACAAATTTTAATGCTGATGGATTTGGTGTTGTTTCACCATAAACAGTTACAGGTTGTTTTTTAGATTTGTTTTCATCTACGGTTATAATCGTACCGCCATCGTTTACAAATTTCTCTATTTGTTCTGCAACAGCATCTTTGACATCATCCCATTCCACAATGCTGTATTTTTCTATAGCAATAAAATTTCCAGAAATGTAAATTGTTTTTACAAATGGTAAATAAAATAATTGTTGTGCTAAAGCCGATGGTTTAGCTTCATCAATGTTTTTAAATTCAAAACTTTCATTCTGAGTGATAAAGTCTTGAAATTCAAACTTTAATATAGTTGGGTTTTGTGTTTCTTTTATTGTTATCGTTTTCATTGTTTTTCAAATTTTTACAAATTTACTAAAGTTATTTTCTACGAATACCTATATTTGGTTTTTTAATGAATAAATTAACTTTAGTTTAAATTTAATGCAATTACTTTTTTTTTAATTGAATTATTATATTGATTTTAAATTCTTTATTTGCTTAATAATACTTAAATGATTTTTAAACTTAGAATTTCTATTTCACTGTTTTTTTTATCTTTTTATTGTTTCGCACAAGAAGGGATTCCGGTTTACTCGGATTATTTATCTGACAACTATTATTTGATTCATCCCTCTATGGCTGGTGCATCTAATTGTGCAAAAGTTAGATTAACAGCTAGGAAACAATGGTTCAATCAAGATGATGCTCCGGAGTTACAAACAATTAGTTTTAACGGTAGAGTAGGAGAAAAAGCGGGTGCAGGAATTATTCTTTTTAATGATAAAAATGGTTATCATTCTCAAAAAGGAGTTAAACTTACCTACGCTTATCACTTAATGTTCTCTAGAGATGAAGTTGATTTAAATCAACTCTCTTTTGGTATGAGTGCAGGATTAATTCAAAGTCAGTTAGACGAAACTGAATTTTTAAAATCCGGTGATTATGATCCTAATATCAATGGTTCTATTGTTCAAAAAGACACTTATTTTAATGTAGATATTGGTGCTTCTTATAATTTTCTAGATTTTTATGCGCATGCAACAGTCAAGAATGCTGTTGAGACTAGACGTGATATCTATAGCGTGTATGAAAGTGATAATTTAAGAAAATATTTATTGAGCGTAGGCTATATTTTTGGTAATAAAGAAAAACTATTATTGGAACCTTCCCTTTTATTTCAAATGGTCGACAAAATTAAAGAGAAGTCTATTGACGTAAATCTAAAAGTTTATAAAAATTTAGATTTTGGAAGACTTTGGGGTGGCTTGTCTTATCGAAGAAGTTTTGATGGTGCCGAATATAAAAATGGAAACAGTATTGCTTTACAAAAATTACAATATATTACTCCAATTGTCGGTGTAAATTTCAATAAATTTATGTTCGCTTATACTTATTCTCAATTATCAGGAAACGTTAAGTTTGATAACGGTGGATATCACCAAATCACTTTGGGAATGGATTTGTTTTGCAAACCTGTAAAATACGATTGTAACTGTCCCGCAATTAATTAATTTATATTTATTATGCTTATTAAAACTGTCAATGGCAAAACGCCATCTATTCCTGAAGACTGTTATGTAGCCGAAAATGCAACAATTATTGGCGATGTTAGTTTTGGAGAAAATTGTAGTGTTTGGTTCAATGCTGTTATTAGAGGAGATGTAAATTTTATCAAATTTGGCAATAAAGTCAATATTCAAGATGGAGCTGTAATACATTGTACTTATCAAAAACACGCTACCGTAGTTGGTAATAATGTTTCAATTGGCCATAATGCAATTGTGCATGGTTGTACCATTCATGATAACGTATTAATTGGAATGGGAGCCATTGTCATGGACAATTGTGTTGTAGAAAGTAATTCTATTGTGGCAGCAGGTGCTGTAATTACTCAAAATACAGTTGTTGGTGCTGGTACAATTTGGGCAGGAGTTCCTGCAAAAAAAGTCAAAGATATCGATCAATCTGATTTTGCTGGAGAAATTGAACGTATTTCTAATAACTATGTTATGTATTCTGGCTGGTTAAAAGAAGACAAATAGGTTAAAACTCCTTTTCTTGTACTTTATATTTATTTCCTAAAATTTGTTTAAGAACAGAGGAGTCAGTATTTGTATAAAATACTGTTTCACTTGTAGTAGATGAATTAAATCCTATGGTCTCACTCAATAGTTTTTGAGTTTGTTTGGCAACTGCTTCACCAGAATCTATTATTTGAATATGATTAGGTAGAATAGCTTTAATCTGTGGGATTAGATAAGGATAATGACTGCAGCCTAATACTAAATAATCTATGTTGGCTTCTATCATTGGTTTAAGATAGGAGTTGAGCAATTGAGTCATTTCAGGAGAATTGATTTGTCCAGATTCTATCAGTTGTACTAATCCATTGCCTACTTGTTCAATTATTTTGGTGTCCTGATACTTCTCTGTGGTTTTATTAAAAAGGGTACTGCTTAAGGTGCCTTGTGTCGCTAAGACCCCAATTATTTGTGTTTTAGAATGCAATACAGCTGGTTTTATAGCAGGTTCAATACCAATGAATGGTACATCATATTTTGCCCTTAATTCTTGAATTGCATTGGTGGTAGCCGTGTTGCATGCCACAACAATTAACTTGCAATTCATATTGAGTAAGAACTCTGTGTTTTTCATGCTTAAAACGATGATTTCTTCCTTCGTTTTTTGTCCGTAAGGTGCATTTTTACTATCTGCTAGATATATCGTTTTTTCGTTAGGTAGTAGTTCGTGAATAGCCGACCAAATAGAGGTGCCGCCAATACCAGAGTCGAATATTCCTATTGCTTCATTGTTTTCCATTAAAACAAAGTTAAGTGCTCTGATTTAAAATTCCTAAAAAATTATTAGTCCAAAAAAAAACCGCTCCAGCTAATAATAGTTGGAGCGGTTTATCAAATAAATGTTCTATTTTTTAGAAACCTAAATCTTTTTTTACATCAGCAGTCAAGTTTGGACCATCAGCAAGTAAAAGAGAAGAACCGTCTAATACATATTGGAATCCTTTTGCTTTACCTACTTTTTGGATAGAAGCTCTTACTTTTTCCATTAATGGTTTAACGATATCAGATTCTTTTTGTTGTAATTCTTTTTGAGCATTATCTCTATAATCAACAATTCTTTTTTGCATGTCCTGAACTTCTTTAGAACGGTCTCCATTGATCGCTTCTGTTACTGTTGCAGCTTCTGCTTCGTATTTTTTTAATTTTCCTTGGTATTCATCAACCATTTTTTTGTATTCAACATCATATGTACCACTCAATTTATCTAGTTGTTTTTGAGCATCTAACATTGCTGGCATTTTTGTCATAATTTCACTTACATCAACATGAGCTGTTTTTGCTTGTGCATTAATAGTTTGATTTGCTCCTAACATTAATATCGCAGCAATTAGTAGAGTTTTGATTTGTTTCATCATTTTAAAAATATTAAGTAATTAATTATTGTTTGTATTTTCTTTTGTTTTTTCTTCTTTAGCCTTTTTAAGAGCTTCTCTTTCTTCTATTGTTTTTTTTCTTTTTTCGTCTAATTCTTTTTTGCGATCTTCAATAACCTTTTTACGGTCTTCTAAAATTTTTAGTCTCGCATCATTTTCTTTTTGCTTAGATTCCTCCAAGGATTCTTTTTTAGTTTCAACATTTTTAGGAGTGGTTACCGCATTGTCTTCTTTGATATTTGCAGAAACCGTGCCAGCTTTTTTAGCTTCTCTTTCAGCTTGAATTTGTTTTCTTTTATCTTCAAATTCTTGTTTCTTTTGTTCTTGAAGCAATTTTCTCTCTTCTAGAATTTGTTCACGTGCCGTCTTTTTCTCCTCTATAAGTTTTTTTCTTTCTGCTAAATCTGGATTATCATCCAAGGCATCTTCTTTGCTTTCTTTTATTTCAGCTTCTTTTTGCTGTTTTTTAGTGAGTTGCTCTCTTTTTTCTGTTCGGTTTAATACTCGTAAAACTTGCTCACTAATATCAAATCTTTTGGCTGCAAAAAGCATTGTTAGATCTGAAGATTTATCAAAAATGAAATCATATTTTAATCTTTCAGCTATATCCTGAACTGCAGTAAAAACTTGATCTTGTATTGGTTTGACTAAAGTAGATTTTTGAATCATTAAATCTCCATTAGGCCCAAATCTTTTTAATTGATATTCTAAGTTTTGATTTTCAAGAAACGCAATTTCGGTTTCTCTCTCTTCTATTAGTTCTTTAGTCAATAAAACTTTTTCTGCTTTTAGGGCTTCTTTTAATTTATTGATTTCAATTTTTTTTGTTTCAATTTCTAATTTCCACTTATTGGCTTTTTGATCTAACTGATTTTTAGCTTCCGTATAATCGGATACATTTTCTAAAATGTATTCCATGTCAATAAAGCCTAATTTCGTTCCTTTGGCTTGAGCATTAACCCCAGAATATGTGATCAATGCTAAAAATACAGATAAAAATTGTTTTTTCATAAAAGCTATTTTATTTAGAAATCATGAGCACTTTTTATTAAAATTGTTGACCAATAATAAAGTGAGGTTCCCATCCATGTGCTTTTGTTTCTCCAGGAAGGCTATCAAAACCATATCCAAAATCAATTCCTAATAATCCAAATGCCGGCATAAAGACACGTAAACCAACACCAGCAGAACGGTTTAAAGCAAACGGATTGTAGCTTTTGAAACTAGCATATGATGAACCTGCTTCTGCAAAGGCTAATGCATAAATTGATGCCGATGATTTTAGGGTTATAGGATAACGCATTTCCATTGAAAACTTATTAAATACAGTTGCTCCAATTTGCTCTCCTGCATTATTTGTAGGTGTCAATGAATTGTTAGGATATCCTCTTAATTGAATAGTTTCTCTACCATCCATTGAATAATTTGCTAACCCATCACCACCAAGATAGAAACGCTCAAAAGGAACTGCTCCTCTTTCTTGATTGTATGCACCAAGGAAACCAAATTCACCCATCGTTTTAAGAACTAGTTTCCCGTATATTTTACTATACCAATCAGCCTTAAATTTTATCTTATAATATTCTAACCAATTAAATCTCTTTTGATCCACTTTACTAGGATCTGCTGCAGCAAGAGTATAGTCAGCAACCTTGTTTCCATTACTGTCGATATAATCTCCAATATTTACAATATTACCGTTTGTGTCAGGTATATTTTGTCTGTCTACAGTGTTCTTTAATTTGTATTCTTGTTGATCTCCTAAAGTAGCATAATTGATCCCATTAAATAAAGAATAAGGAGGTGTCATTTTTGCTGTTATACTAAACTCAGAACCATAAGTCGGGAAAATAGGATTTAAACCTTTACTACTTCTTGTTAATCCTATTGTATAAGCTAAGTTTCTAGAAGTACCATCTCCAAAAGTAAATAATCCAGTGTTGTAATTATTTAAAGAGTAGTGTTGGTAACTTACAGCTTGAGACAATACGAAATAATCATCAGGCACAGTTAATCTTTTTGCAATTCCTACAGATAAAGTCAGGATGTCAAAACTTTTTGATTTATCTGCTCTCTGTGTAATGTAGTTATTTAAAAACTGTTTACTGTAAGATAATGATGTGCTAAAAGAAACTGGTTTTTTACCACCAAACCATGGCTCCGAAAAGGAAACACTATAAGTTTGAAAGTACGTACTCGCTTGTAAACGCAATGATACTTTTTGACCATCACCCATTGGTAATGGTTTGTAAGCATCTTTGTTTAATAAGTTTCTAGCAGAAAAATTATTAAATGACAATCCTAGTGTTCCGATGAAACCACCACCACCATAACCTCCTTGAAGTTCGATTTGGCTGGACCCTTTTTCAACAAGATTGTATTCTATATCAACAGTTCCTGCTGATGAATCTACATTTTTAAATTTAGGATCTATTGCTTCTGGATCAAAAAATCCAAGCTGACCTATTTCTCTTACTGTTCTTACTAATAAATCTTTACTGTATTTTTCGCCCGGTTTAGTTTTTAACTCACGATAAATTACACGGTCATTAGTTTTGTCATTCCCTACTACGGTGATTTTATTAAAATAAGCAATTGGTCCTTCTGTAACTCTAATTTCGAAGTCAATAGTGTCGTTTGCTGTTCTAACTTCTACGGCATTGATATTAGAGAATAAATAACCGTTATTTTGGTATAAATTGGTAATGTCTTCTCCGTCAGGCTTAGTCTTATCGGCTATTCTTTTTTCAAGTAAAACTCCATTATAAACGTCTCCTTTTTTAACGCCTAAAATTTGACTCAAACCTTGATCACTATAAATAGTATTTCCTAAAAACTTAATATCTCCAAAATAATATTTATTACCTTCTTCTACATTAATTTTTATATCTAGTGCTTTTTTAGCTTTATTATAAGTTACAGAATCTGAAATAATACGAGCATCTCTATATCCTTTTTCCTTGTAAGCAGCAACCACTTTTTCTAAATCAGATTTGTATTTTTCTTTTATAAATTTGGATGCTTTTAGGATACGGATAGGATTTTTTTGTTTAGTATCTTTCATCGCTTTACGCAATACTTTATCCGATAATTTTGTATTTCCTACAAAGTCAATTTCATGTATTTTTACTTTTGTTCCTTTGTCAATAGTAACAAGCATATTGACTTGGTTGGCAACAGTGGTATCTTTTACTGTGTTGATATTAACTTTAGTATTGTAATAACCGTCCTTTTTATATTTGTTTTCAATATAATTTTTAGTAGTTGTTATCAAGTTTTCATTGACCACTTTACCTTTAGTAAGACTATTATCTTTGATTAAAGATTCTGTTTTGTTTTTCTTAACCCCAACAAACTTTACCTCATTTAATTTTGGTAATTCGATAAGGTTTAAGTCAAGATAGATACTGTCATTTTGTATTTTATTTACATAAAAAGTAATTTCATCAAAAAGACCAAGTTTTCCTAGTTTTTTGATAGCAGTACTGATTTCTTCACCTGGAATAGTAAGTTCTTGTCCTTTTTGTAAACCAGAAAAAGTAACGACAGTTTGTGAATTGAAACTGATATCTCCGATTATAGCAACATCGGCTAAAATGTATTTTTTACCTTGATCAAAAGGAACTCTTTCTTGGGCTTTCACTGATGAAAAACTTCCAAAAATCAAAACGGTAAGGGCTATTTTTATGCTTTTATTTAACACTAAAAAATTATTTAATTTGTTCACTTGTTTTTCCAAATCTACGTTCTCTTTTTTGATAACTAACGATAGCCTCATATAAATCTTGTTCTTTAAAGTCTGGCCATAATATGTCAGTAAAATATAATTCTGCGTAAGCAATCTGCCACAACAAAAAGTTACTTATTCTATGTTCTCCACTTGTTCGTATTAATAAATCTACGTCTGGTAAATTTTGCGTGTAAAGATGCTCATTAATAATTGAATCGTCAATACTGTCTATTGAAATTATATTATTTTTAACTTTACTACATATATTTCTTACCGCATTGACAAGTTCTTCTCTAGATCCGTAGCTTAAGGCCAAGGTTAGAGTCATTTGCGTATTGTCTTTTGTTTTGTCAATTACATCAAGAAGTTCCTTTTGTGCCGATTTTGGTAATTGCTCTAAATTACCAATTGCAGTAAGCTTTATGTTGTTTTTTTGCAAAGTAGTTAATTCCTTTTTCAAAGAATTAATCAATACTCTCATCAAGGTTTCGACTTCTAATTTTGGTCTGTTCCAATTTTCAGTAGAAAAAGCGTATAAAGTAAGAAACTCAATGCCAAGTTTAGCACTAGCTTCTATAATTACTTTTACAGATTTTGTTCCGCTTTCATGACCTAAAGCTCGCAAAAGTCCTTGCTGTTTTGCCCAACGACCATTTCCGTCCATAATTATGGCTAGATGTTTTGGTAGTCTTAACGGGTCAATGTCCTGTAGTAAATTCATTTATTTATTGTGCACAATAACAGGGTTTTTCTCCAAAAGTATACGTTAGTGTAACTCCTGAAAATACATACCAATCATTATTATTTATATTTCCGAAATTGTTATTAAAACTGCCATCTATATTATCTGTCAATGTATATCGTGCTCCGGTTTCAAGAGCAAGAATTAAATGCGGAGATAAATTTGATTTTACTCCGACTATCATAGGAATTGCTATAGATTTTCTTCTCTCTGTTCTTCCACCAGATCTAGCGCCTGTTTGAGGATCTGATATTTCGTATTTGCTAAAAAAGTAACTGACTCCAGAGGCAACATACGGTGTTATTTTTCTGTCTAAATTGTGAAGATTAAAATCAAAAAAGTTGAATTCTAAACCTAAATTAAATTCTTTTAAATCATTATCGAAACGGTATCCTCTTTGAGTTCTACTGTTTTCTTTAGAATTTAAGTCATTTGAAGTAATCTCTGACTGAATATAGGAAGCTCGAAAGGAATGTCTAGGACTTTTATTCCATTTATAGAGTAAACCAAATGCTAATTTATTTGGAGCGATGTACGTTGTAGGTCCTACTTCTCCAATATAATTACTACCTCCTAAGAATACTCCAACCTCATGAATCTGAGCTTGAGCACCCATGAATGGGATAAGACAAATAAAAAAATAAAAAATCTTGTTCATTTAATCAAAAATTGCGTGCAAATATAATAATTATCAATTCGTTTCAATACCCATTCGTTTAATTCTCTATTTTTTTATCATAGTTATTTAATACAAAATAAGTATTTGTTTATTTAAACGTTAAAAAAGGATAAAATCGTATCGCATTCTTTCAAAATGAATTAATTTCTTTTGTCTTCTCCCCAAAGTAATTTGTTGCGTAATGTTTGTACAAAAGTTTCTCTTGGTATTTCTACCATATTGATATTAAAAGGTGTTTTCTTTAAAGTCAGTATCGACTCATTCTTTACCGACGTAACTCTGGAGTCTAGTGAGACTAAATAATTGGCCTCTCTACCTGAAACTTTTAATCGAATTTCGGTACTATCTGGTACAACAAGAGGTCTAGTGGTTAAGTTGTGTGGTGCTATAGGAGTTATTACTAAACTTTTTACATCTGGAGTCAAGATAGGTCCGCCACAACTTAAATTATAGCCAGTTGTTCCTGTAGGTGTTGAAATAATTAAGCCATCTGCCCAATAGGAATTTAAATATTCTCCATTTAAATACGTGTCAATGGTTATCATCGCTGTAGTATCTTTTCTGCTCACTGTGATTTCGTTCATCGCAAAATTCATTTCTTCAATAGACTCATTTGGCGTAGAACAGTCTATGCTAATTAGTGCTCTTTGAGAAATAGTGTATTTTTTATCTAACACAAATTGAAGGAATTCAGATATATTCTCTTTTTGAACGCTTGCTAAAAAACCTAACCTGCCTGCGTTAATTCCTAAGATTGGTATTCCAGAATCACGAACTAATGTAGCAGCTCTTAAAATTGTTCCGTCTCCGCCAATACTAATTAACATATCAAAACTAGAATCTAATTCTAAGTGAGAAGTAAAAGTTTTATATTTATTCTCTACTAATTTACGTTCGTAAAGCATCGACAGAAAATTTGCTTCTATGATCATCTCTACATTGTTTTTGGTGAGAAAAACAAAAATGTCATTTATAATGGGTTGTGTGCTATTTTGATAATATTGACCGTAGATCGCTACTTTCATTTTTTTTAAATTTGATAGTGAGATAAATAGTTGTTAATTGAAAAAAGAGGACCAATAAATAGTCATTTCTTTTTTAATGAAAACCATTTCCTAAATTTGTTGTTATATATTAAGGTACTTGTCTAAATATTCAGAACGTTCCTTTAAATTGTTGATGTAATTATCTTCCTGATGGTCGGACATGATTTCATAATCGTATCTTCTAAAAGTTTGGATGATTTCATTCATTGCTCCTAAACTTATTTTTAAAGTCACCTCTACACTTGAAGCATCTGCTTCGGAAATAAATACTCCTAGAATCTTACCATTATTGCTTTCGACTATTTGAGTAATTTGGCTCATAGAATAATCCAATATGGGTTTTTTGACAATGATGATGGCACCTGGTTCTTTCAAAAAAGGAGTTTCATGAAAAAATTTCATGATGTCTTCTATTTCATAATATCCCACATAAGTATTGTTCTCATCCAAAACGGGAACTAAATTAGTGTGATTTTTGGCAAAAACTTCTAAAACATCAAGCCAAATTGTTGTAGTTCTTGCAAAAAAACCTTCTAATGTAAAACGATAATCGGTTACTTTTTTATCAAAATCAAAGGTCTCAATATCTTCTGCTGCGATGCTCCCAATGTAAATACCCTCTTCGATAATTGGAAAATGCGAAAAATGTAAATCGTCAAAAAACGTTTGAACAGTAGATATGGTATCTTGACTGTCAATCGCTTTAAAATCATTAGTGATGTATTCTGTAATTTCTGTCATAAATCATTCCTCAATATTCGATGCAAAATAATCAAAAATAAGCAAAAAGTCCTAGATTTTACTTTGTATTTTTGCTTCTACTAAATAGTAGTATCAAAATAAAAATTAGTTTTCATGACAAAGTTAAGTGTAAATATCAATAAAATAGCCACTTTGCGTAATGCTCGCGGTGGAAATGTGCCCGATTTGTTAAAAGTAGCGACCGATATTCAAAAATTTGGAGCGCAAGGAATCACCATTCATCCTAGACCAGATGAACGTCATATTCGTTATCAAGATGCACGTGACTTGAAACCGATCGTCTACACGGAATTTAATATTGAGGGAAATCCACAACATAATTTCATAGATTTAGTTTTAGAATGCAAACCAGAGCAAGTAACTTTAGTTCCTGATGCTATTGGAGCCATTACATCTTCGGCAGGTTGGGATACAGTAAAAAATCAAGCCTATTTGACAGAGATGATTCAAGAGTTTCAACGTCACGGTATTCGAACTTCTATTTTTGTAGATCCTATTCATGAAATGATCGAAGGTGCTAAAAAAACGGGAACCGATAGAATCGAATTATACACAGAAGCCTTTGCACACCAATATAGTTTAGGCAACGAAAGAGGAATTGATCCGTATATCAAAGCGGCTATTTTTGCAAATGAATTAAATTTAGGAATCAATGCTGGTCATGATTTAAGTTTGGATAACATTCAATTTTTTAAACAAAATATTCCTGGTTTGCTAGAAGTATCTATTGGCCACGCATTAATTTCAGAAGCTTTATATCTGGGTTTAGAAAATGTGGTAAATATGTATTTACAAAAAATGAAATAATTCATTAAAAAGGGTAATGATTTTAGACGCTTATTTAGATCTATAATCTTTGATCATTACTCTACAATCTAAAATATAATGTTATATTCAAAAATAGAAGGTTCTGGTCAGCCACTATTAATCCTTCATGGATTTCTAGGAATGTCTGACAATTGGAAAACCTTAGCCACACAGTTCGCTGTAAATTTCGAAGTCCATGCATTAGATTTACGCAACCACGGTCGCAGTTTACAGTCGGAAGAGTTTAGTTATGAAATCATGGTTGAAGATGTTTTCGACTATTGTCAACTTCATAATCTCGAAAACATTAATATCATTGGGCATTCCATGGGCGGAAAAGTAGCGATGCTTTTAGCAACAAGACATCCTGAATTAGTAAGCAAATTAATTGTTGCTGATATTGGACCCAAGTTTTATCCACAGCATCATCAGGATATTTTGGCAGGATTAAATGCCGTTGATTTCTCTATAAAACCAAGTCGCTCGGATGTGGAAGAGATTATGAAAAACTTCATTCCTGATTTTGGAACACGCCAATTCTTAATGAAAAATTTATATTGGGTAGAGCCAGGTCAATTGGCTTTCCGATTCAATTTAGCTGTTTTTAATCATAAAATGGATGAAATTGGGGTTGCGCTTCCAGAAGATCTCGTTTTTAGCAAACCCACATTATTTATTCGTGGTGGAAATTCGAAATATATATTAGATCGCGATTTTGAAAACATCAAAAAGCATTTTCCTGATTCAATTATAGAAACTATTCCAAATGTTGGACATTGGTTGCATGCAGAAAATCCAGCAGAATTTTATCAAAAAGTAACTGCTTTTTTACAATAGTAAAACCTACTTTAATTATTACTACATTTATTAAAACTTAAAAAACACAAAAAATGAATTTACTGATTAAAATAATAGTTACAGCAGCTTTAGTCTTGCTTATTTCAAATTTTATGCCCGGGGTTCATGTCGCTGGTTTTTCTACCGCATTAATTGTGGCAATAGTATTGGGATTGCTTAATATTTTTATCAAGCCAATTTTAGTGCTTTTTACTTTGCCAGTTACGATTCTTACTTTAGGATTGTTTTTGCTAATCATCAATGCACTTATTATTATATTATGTACCAATATTGTAGGTGGTTTTAAAGTAGACACCTTTTTTACAGCCTTGTTATTTAGTATTGTATTGTCCGTTTTGCAGTCTGTTATGAATGGGATTCTAGGAGAAGGAAAGTAATAATTTGCTCATTTTCTTTATAGGAAAGCTTGGTGTCTTACGATACTGAGCTTTTTTTTTAAAAATAGGGTATTCCAGTTTCTCTTTTTAGTTTGTTTTTTTTTGATACTAAAAAATGGAGTCTGACTTTTATCAAAACTAAAAAGAATAAAATTCTGCCACTTTGATACTTTAAAATCATTAAATTTATACTCAAATATAATTTTAAATAAAGAACACAATGAGTACTATAAAAAAATCTGTGATTGCAATTATGGTTTTATTTTTCATTTCAAATGTAAATGCAACAAACTTAAAATCTTCAACTGATAAAGTCAAAATGCCTAAGCAAACAAGAAGCAGCTCTGTCTCTTCATTCAAAACTGATATGCTGGATGCTAAATTAAATGGTGTTTTTGAGAATTATTTTCTACTTAAAGATGAATTGGTGAAGACTGATGGCGTAACAGCTGCTGCTAAAGCAAAATTGTTAGTCACTTCTTTGAGCGAAGTAAAGATGGGTGAACTTTCAAAAGACGTTCATAAAGTTTGGATGAAAGTAATGAAAAATGTTATGGCTGATGCCAAAGGTATTGCCGCAACTCAAGATGTAAAAGCACAAAGACTGCTTTTCGTGTCTTTGTCTAAAAAAATGTATGATTTGGTTAAAGTAGCTAAGTTTCAAACTCCTGTTTATTACCAGTTTTGCCCTATGGCAAATGACGGAAAAGGAGCTAACTGGTTAAGTAAGGAAAATGCAGTAAAAAATCCGTATTATGGAACTAAAATGCTAAAATGTGGAGAAGTTGTAGAGACTATTAAATAATAATGAAGCTGTATATTAAAAACATGGTCTGCAGCCGGTGCATCATGGTCGTGGAGTCTGAACTTGTAAAGTTTGGACTCCATCCCATTTCAGTCGAATTGGGAATCGCAGTTATTTCCGAAACTTTAGACAAAGAAGAGGAGCAGCAACTCAATGCGAAATTAATAACCTTAGGTTTTGAAATCCTTGATGATAAAAAAAGCCGAGTGGTCGAGAAAGTAAAAAATTTGATCATTGATTTAGTTTATTTTAAAGACAATCAATTCCAGATGAATTTATCAAATTATATAGTTGCCGTTATTGGTCAAGATTACAGTTATATTAGCAGTGTTTTTTCGCAACAAGAAAACACAACTATTGAGCACTATTACATCCTTCAAAAAATTGAAAGAGTCAAAGAGTTTCTTGTTTATGATGAGTTAACTTTAAATGAAATTGCTTTACAACTTAACTATAGCAGTTCTTCCCACTTAAGTAAACAATTTAAAAAAATAACTGGTCTAACGCCAACATCCTTTAAAAGTTCAAAAGAGCCAAAAAGACACCTCATAGAAAACCTATAAATATTACATAAGAGATCCAGAATTGTACAAGTTCTTTCGTCTTTATTTATGGTAATTTTGCTTCCCACATCAAATCCTATAAAATAATGACCTATAAATATACAATTACTGGAATGTTTTGCGATGGTTGCAGAACCAAAGTAGAAAAAGCATTGAATGCAATGGAAGAAATACAAGCAACGGTTACTTTAGATCCGCCAATTGCTACTATCACCATGCAAAAACCAATTCAAACTTCTGAATTTCAAGAAGTACTTACTGCTGCTGGAAAATACTCCATAAAGGTTTTTAATCCCAATGATTTAAAATTACCAATAGAAGAAGTGGTTGTTGAACTTCCTAAAAATGCCGCAGGAAAATATTATTGTCCCATGTTTTGCGAGGGCGAAAAAGTATATGATGATGCTGGCGACTGTCCAGTTTGTGGAATGGATTTGGTAAAAGCTCCGGATTTAGAAGCAACCAAAATCATGTTTACTTGCTCGATGCATCCCGAAATAATACAAGATCATCCCGGAAATTGTTCTATATGCGGAATGGACTTAGTGACAATGGAACCAAAAGATGGTGAAGAAAATAAAGCCTATAATGAGCTTTGGCGTAAAATGAAGATTTCGCTTCTGTTTACAATTCCTATTTTTATAATTTCAATGTCAGATATGATTCCGAATAATCCATTGAACAAAATTGTGGATACGCAAACATGGAATTCGGTAGAATTGATATTATCACTTCCGGTGGTTTTTTATGCTTGTTCGATGTTTTTTGTACGTGCATGGAAATCTATTGTTACTTGGAATCTAAATATGTTTACGCTAATAGGAATTGGATCAGGGGTAGCATTTCTTTTTAGTTTAGTCGGTTTGTTTTTTCCAGCAATTTTCCCAGCTGAATTTAAAACGCATCACGGGACGGTTCATCTTTACTTTGAAGCTACAACAGTTATTTTAACCTTAGTTTTATTAGGTCAGTTGTTAGAAGCAAGAGCCCACAGTAGAACGAGTGGAGCGATAAAAGAACTTTTGAAATTAGCACCAACGCAAGCCACAATAGTAAGTAATGGTGTAGATAAAGTAATAGCCATTCATGATATAAAAAAAGGAGATTTACTGCGTGTAAAACCTGGAGATAAAATTCCAGTTGACGGAAAAATTACTAGCGGAGAAAGTACTATTGACGAATCAATGATTTCGGGTGAACCCATTCCGGTTGATAAAAAAGTGAATGATGATGTTGTAGCGGGAACCATCAACGGAAATAAATCATTTGTAATGATTGCTGAAAAAGTGGGTTCGGAAACACTGCTTTCGCAAATTGTACAAATGGTAAATGCTGCCAGTCGTTCTAGAGCGCCTATTCAAAAAGTAGCTGACAAGATTGCAAAATATTTTGTACCTACAGTTGTGCTAGCATCAATTATAACTTTTATTGTTTGGGCAAATTTTGGTCCTGAACCCGCTTTGGTCTATGGATTTATAAATGCGATTGCTGTTTTGATTATTGCTTGTCCTTGTGCATTGGGATTAGCTACGCCAATGTCTGTAATGGTAGGTGTTGGAAAAGGAGCACACTCTGGTATTTTGATAAAAAATGCCGAAGCTTTAGAAAATATGAACAAAGTAAATGTATTAATAACCGATAAAACAGGAACGATCACGGAAGGAAAACCATCGGTAGAGAAGGTGTTTTCAACGCAACATAATGAAGCGGAGCTATTGCAAAATTGCGCCTCTTTAAATAAATATAGTGAGCATCCCTTAGCGCAAGCAGTTGTTAAGTTTGCCGAACTAAAAGAAATTGGATTAATAGAAGTTCAAGATTTTCAAGCTATTTCAGGAAAAGGAGTGGTTGGTACTGTAGCGAATAAAAAAGTAGCTTTTGGAAATAGAAGTTTGATGGAAACGATTGGCAATGAAATAGCGGTCGACTTAGAGAATAAAGTTATAGCAGAACAGAAACTTGGAAAAACGGTTTCATATATTAGCCTTGACGGTGTGACTTGTGGTTTTATTGCTATTCGAGATGCTATTAAACCAACAAGTGTAGCGGCAATAAAGGAATTAATACGCCAAGGAGTAGAAGTGATTATGCTTACTGGTGACAATAAAAACACAGCAAAAGCAGTAGCAAAAGAGTTGAATTTAACCTCTATTAAAGCGGGTTGTTTACCAGAAGATAAATTAAATGAAATAAAACGTTTGCAAGCTGAAGGCAAAATTGTGGCTATGGCGGGAGACGGAATCAATGACGCTCCAGCTTTGGCGCAAGCCGATATTGGAATCGCCATGGGAACTGGAACTGATGTAGCGATAGAAAGCGCCAAAATAACATTGGTAAAAGGTGATTTGCAAGGCATTGTAAAAGCTAAAAATCTCAGTCATGCGGTGATGAAAAATATCAATCAGAACTTATTTTTTGCCTTCTTTTATAATGTGCTTGGTATTCCAATTGCTGCGGGTGTTTTATATCCATTTTTTGGAATTTTGCTTTCGCCAATGATTGCTGCGTTGGCAATGAGTTTTAGTTCGGTTTCGGTAATAGTAAATGCGTTGCGATTGCGTAATGTGAAGTTGTAGTATTATTTAAAAGCTTTTTTATAATTAGAGGATTAAATTATTAACTAAATTAGTTTTCAGATTTCTCCTAATTCTTTTTGTGATTTTTAGCTGTTAACTTTAATAAATAATAATACCTACAAGGTTTTCAAAACCTTGCAGGAGTGCCTTACTCTTTTCGTTATTGTAATAATTTAATGAAGTACATGACAATTAATTTAGTTTTCAATTTCCTGCAAGGTCTTATTAGGACCTTGTAAGTATTATTACAATTCAAATACACATCTAAATATGTAGTATCTTCAATGAAATCTAATTAGGTTGTGCCATTTAGGAGTGCTATAGTGGTTTTAGTCAGTATGATAATTTAATGAAGTACATGACAATCAATTTAGTTTTCAATTTCCTGCAAGGTCTTTTTAGGACCTTGTAGGTATTATTATAATTGAAATACACATCTAAATATGTAGTATCTTCAATGAAGTCTAATTAGGTTGTGTTATTTGTATTTCATATTGGTGTTAAAACTTTTCTTTTTGAACTAAAATAACAATTCGTTTGATATAATTTGAATTAAATAATATTGCGTAAATTGTATAAAAAATAGCATTATGATTGATACAGTAAAAGTAACTACAGATGGAAATTCATTTTTTGGATTGCCCTTATTTTGGTGGGTTTCAATATTGATTTTTGCTGGCGTAATATTAGCGGCAGCTCACTTGTATAGAAAAAGAAAATAATTTGTTAGAATATTCCATTTTTAAATTAATATTCTCCGATTGAAAAGAATTGTATTTATCTAAAAATATAAATACAATTCTTTTCTATGCTAATTGCTAATTATGAATTGGTTATGGATTTGAGGTAGATAAAATGTATTTAAAGCTCTTTAGTTTTTAGTTTAAGCGTTGCAAATCTGAAAAATAGTTATACTTTTGCACTCGAATTGAAAAGTAAGGCCCGTTCGTCTATCGGTTAGGACGCATGGTTTTCATCCATGTAAGAGCGGTTCGATTCCGCTACGGGCTACTAAATTAATTTTTATTTTCTTAAAAAAAAAGCCTCAAAATAATTTTATTTTGAGGCTTTTTTTATGCTTTTCGGTTTCACTAAATGTGAGCACGCTATTCAAGTTCTGATGGCTTTTTAAATTTGCTTTTCGGTTTTAGTGTGAATTTTAAAAATAGAAAACCTAGCAATCCTGCGGTAACCGAAGCAAGTATGATAGCAATTTTTGAACTATTTATTAAGGCGACATCATCATAGGCAAGAATAGTTATGAAAATGGACATTGTAAATCCAATTCCTCCTAATAAACCAACACCAACTATATTCTTCCATTGCAATCCTTTTGGTAGTTTGCATAATCCAATTAACGCTCCAGTGAAAGCAAAAGCTACAATTCCGATAGGCTTTCCTAAAATTAAGCCTGCCATAATACCAATACTGTTTGATTCGCCTAAGCCGTTTTGCCAATTAGCGCCAATAGCGATGCTGGTATTAGCAATTGCAAAAAGCGGTAGAATTATAAAGGCAACCGGTTTGTGTAAAAAATGTTGCAAAACATAAGAAGTTGATTTTTTATCACCATTACCAAACGGAATTGCAAACGCTAATAAAACTCCAGTTATGGTGGCGTGAACTCCAGAGTTGTACATAAAATACCACATTACAACTCCTCCAACGAGATAAGGAATTAGGTTTTTAACTTTCAGACGGTTGAGTAGTAGTAAAACTGCAAACACTGCTAGAGACAATAATAAGTTTGTGCAGATAATGGTTTTTGTGTAAAATATTGCGATAACGATAATAGCAATTAAGTCATCTATTACGGCCAATGCAGTCAAGAATATTTTTAATGATAGCGGAACTCTGTTGCCTAATAAAGAAAGAATTCCAATAGCGAATGCAATATCGGTAGCCATTGGGATTCCTGCTCCAGCTTGTGTTGCAGTACCAAAGTTAAATAAAAGAAAAATACATGCCGGAATGATAAAACCTCCCATGGCTCCAATAAGAGGAAAAGAAGCGTTTTTTATATCAGAGAGTTCTCCTTTGTAGATTTCGCGTTCTAATTCTAAACCAATTAACAAAAAGAAAACTGCCATTAACGCATCATTTATCCAATGCGTAATACTGTGACCGCCTATGTCAAATTGCCAAAAGTCAATATAACTAGATTGAATAGGGGAGTTGGCTAAGGCAAGAGAAATAATGGTTACAAAAAGTAAAATAACACCTCCTGCTTTTTCGCTTTCGTAAAATTCTTTAAATAGAGCAGTGATCTTCATGGATTTGTTTTTATGGAATCTTTGAAATTCTAAATCCCAGCAAAACAAGCTTGAGACTTTAAATTATACAAATAGAAACCTTTGGTTTTCCGCATTCATTACGGTTTTACCAAATATACCTTTTTAATAGTTTAAATAAATCTTGTTTGGTGTTTGTTTTAAAGTTGAGCATTTTATCTCGAAGCTTAATATTAAATTTCATCAAATATTATTTCGCCGTTTTTTATACTGTATTTCTGTTCCATTTTTTTAGATTTTTAAAAGTAGCGGGAAATTCAGTCAACTTTTTTTTAAAATCGAATTTAATTTATTTTTTTATTTCTTTTTCAAAATCGAAGATTATTATATTTTATAAGTTTTAGTTAGTGCGAGCATCCCGCTGAAACCAAAGTTATTTAGTTGAGGTTTTAACCCTCCAACTTTGTCATTCTGACGAAGGAAGAATCTTTGTATGTTGCTATAGTTTGTTGAAATGACCAAAAAACAGCTTTTTTAATTATTATTTTTAACTTAATTACATTGCATTCGCGCCAGCTTGAGCAAAATTTTATTGGATTAATTTGTATAATATAATTATCAAAAAAGGCAATGAATTATTAATTATATGAAAAAAATAAGAACGCCAAATATTGTATTTTTTAGCAATATAACATAGGAATACTCCAGCAATAATTTTTTCAGAGATGGGTATTAAGTTTGCCCAAGAGAAATTATCGTAATTAAATAAATGTATAAATCCAAAAATTATAGAAGAAATCAAAATGATTATTATTGAATTTATTTCTATGAAAAGTAACATTTTTTCATATAATTTTTTGTTGAAAAGCACTAATAGGCCACAAATAATCACCACTATAAAAATATATAAAATTGTGGTTTTTTGTTTGAAATAGGAAGTTAAAAAAAATATGATTGAGATAAAACTTAGTATTAAAACCAATCGGGACTTGTATTGTAAAAACCCCCTAAATATTAATTCTTCAATTAATGGAATGAGAAATAGATAAGGGAAAATTTTAGATAAATTAAATTTATCTAAATCGCTTTGATCAATAAACGATTCGTGAGTAATTAACGACTTAATATATCCCGCAAAAAAATTTAGGATGGTTAGTACTATAAATAACGTAAAATCTTGTCTAAAGATTCCATGGAATTTTTGATTTGGATTTTTTAAAAAGCACAAAAAATCATTTTTCATTAAATTATTATACATTGTCTACATTTATGTTAGATTGTTAAATTCTGTGTTTTTTTTTGCTCAATTTCAGCTACCACATATTTAACTCTTTCGTTATCTCACTTGCAGAAGTATAATCAATAATACAAGTTTATATTATTAGCAAATATAAATATTAATCTTACAAAAAAGTATTTTTTTTATATACAAAGTGAAGCAATTACGATATTGAAATTTTTAAAATAAACACCAATTCCACACACAACCCGCGTGAAGGATTACTTCATTATATTTTATTTTTTGGTATTCAGTGAACTTCGTTTGCAGTTAAAATCCTTTTTTATCATGTAGCGCTAGCAGAATGATTAAAAAAATTGTAACGAAAAGCCTGACCCTCCGCAGCGGAACAGAGGTGGGACACGCCCAAAACAGACCGCATATTCTAGATTTTTAACCTCAGAATTCACTCATAAGGTTCAGTAGTAAAAAGCTTGTGGAACTTGTAAAAATTTTATAATTTTGCAGTCCGAATTTATAATAATAAATTAAAGAAGAAGATGGATATCAAAAGAGTAGCAATAGACGCTGTAAACGAGACAATTGTAATGACTGTAGTTCACATGGATTACAAAGGTCAAGTAGCAAAAAGAATAAACGAAAAAATGCCTTTGGCAACCGTTAAAGGATTTAGAAAAGGGGCTGTGCCTAAAGATCTTGTTGAAAAACAATACGGAAAAGCAATCAAACAAGAAGAAGTTCAAAAAGTGGTTGACTTAGCTTTGGAGCGTTTTGTGCAATCAGAAAGATTAAACCTTCTTGGAACTCCACTTCCTAAAGTAAACGAGAACTTTTCTTGGGATGCTGAAGAATTGGTTTTTGAATTCGAAATTGGATTGGTTCCTAACTTTACTTTGGATCTTGAAGGTAAAAACGACATTGTAAAATATGTAGTTAAAGCTGACGATAAATTGATTGACGGTCAAGTAGCACGTATCCAAAAACAATTTGGTACTGCAATTCCTCAAGAAGTTGTGGTGGCAGATTCAGATATTACGGGAACTTTCGCAAACGAAGAAGCTGGAATCAACAATGCAACGACTATTTCTTTGGATATGTTCAAAGACAAAGCGACTGCTGATAAATTCATCGGTAAAAAAGTTGGTGACGTTGTGACTGTAAATACAAATGGTTTGTTTGAAGACGCACATCAATTGATGGACGTAATGAAAATTGGTCATGATGATGTTCACACAATCGCTGTTGATGTAGATTTTACAATCGAAGCAATCAACGGTTCAGAATTGGCAGAATTAAACCAAGAGTTGTTCGATAAATTGTTTGGAGCTGGAAATGTAGCTACATTAGAGGAGTTGAAAGCTAAAATCAAAGAAGATGCTGAAACTCAATTCGCGCAACAAGCAGACCAAAAGTTATTAGCTGATGTTCAAGATTTCTTGATCGAAAGCACGAAATTTGATTTGCCAGCTGAATTCTTAAAAAAATGGTTGCAAACAGTAGGGGAGAAAAAATTGACTCCTGAAGAAGCTGAAGTAGAATATGCAAGATCGGAAAGAGGATTGCGTTTTCAGTTGATCGAAGGTAGAGCAATGGCTACAAACGAAATCAAAGTTACTTTTGAAGATTTGAAATCATTCACTACAAAAAATATCCGTCAACAAATGGCTCAATTTGGTCAAACAAATCCAACGGACGAAGAAGTGCAAGGAATTGTGGCTAGAGTGTTGTCTAACCAAGACGAAGTAAAAAGACTTTCTGACCAAGTGGTAGGAGAGAAAATGCTTGACTTATTTAAAGAAAAAGCAAATCCAACAACTAAAGAAGTGACTTATGAAGAATTTATTGCCGCTTCATACGGAGAATAATTTCTAAATAATAAGTATATTTGAGCGTCAAAATAAATATTTTTTGGCGCTCTTTTTATTTATAATACTGTCAGGAGCTAATCCAGTTATCCGTTGCAAGTTTTTTCATCGGGTTTGCTTTTTTCTAAGCAAGAAAAGGAGCTTCTTCCAGTCGCTCTTTTCATGCAAGAAAAAAAGCAACACGATTTCAAAAAGCTTTTCACTGCTACCTGGGCTAAAAACGAGACATATTGACATTAACTATAAAAAGGTACGACCTTTGCGTTATGTTTTTTGACTTTAAGACATTCAAACTTTTAAACTTATATAAATGAACTACGGTAAAGAATTTAAAAAATTTGCTACAAAGCACCAAGGAGTGAACTCAATGTATTACGATAAAATCGTAGGTGCAATGACTCCACCAACTAATATGACTCCTTATATTATAGAAGAACGTCAGTTGAATATTTCACAATTAGACGTTTTCTCAAGATTAATGATGGACCGTATTATTTTCCTAGGAACAGGAATTGACGACCAAATTGCAAACATCGTTCAAGCACAATTATTGTTTCTTGAAAGCGCTGATGCTTCAAAGGATATTCAAATTTATTTGAACTCTCCAGGAGGAAGTGTTTACGCTGGTTTAGGAATTTATGACACGATGCAATACATCAAACCAGATGTAGCAACCATTTGTACAGGAATGGCAGCTTCTATGGGTGCGGTTTTGCTATGTGCAGGAGCAGCAGGAAAACGTTCGGCATTGCCACATTCAAGAGTTATGATTCACCAACCATCAGGAGGAGCACAAGGAGTTGCTACTGATATGGAAATCAACTTG
This sequence comes from Flavobacterium flabelliforme, assembly GCF_017948675.1. GTDB lineage: Bacteria > Bacteroidota > Bacteroidia > Flavobacteriales > Flavobacteriaceae > Flavobacterium > Flavobacterium pygoscelis. The sequence goes on along the minus strand of NZ_JAGFBU010000001.1, from coordinate 644,658 downwards.
CGTGAAATGTTGAAATTGAAAGATGAATTGTACCATATCATTTCTCAACATTCAGGACAAACTTTTGATAAAGTTCATTTAGATAGTGAACGTGATTATTGGATGATTGCTGAAGAAGCAAAAGCATACGGAATGATTGATGAGGTTTTAATAAGAAAGTAAAAATATAGTCGAAAGTCGAAAGTCGAAAGTCAGGAGCAATGCGAATGACTTTTGACTTTATGACTTTTTGGCTTTAGACTTAAAAGAATGGCAAAAGCAGTATTAGAATGTTCGTTTTGTGCGAGAAAGAAACCAGAAACCAGCTTGCTGATTGCTGGAATCAATGCGCATATTTGTGATAAATGTATCGAACAGGCACACGGAATTGTTTTAGAAGAATTAAAATCTGGCGGAAGTTCAAAAGCTGTTGGTGATTTGATTTTGAAAAAACCTAAAGAAATTAGAGCGTTCTTAGATCAATACGTAATTGGTCAAGATCAAACTAAAAAAGTAATGTCGGTTGCGGTTTACAATCACTACAAACGTTTAATGCAACAGCAATTAGATGACGAAGTAGAGATTGAAAAAAGTAACATCATAATGGTGGGACAAACAGGAACAGGAAAAACATTAGTAGCGAAGACTATTGCTAAAATGCTTGACGTTCCTTTAGCAATTGTTGATGCAACCGTATTAACAGAAGCGGGTTATGTAGGAGAAGATGTCGAAAGTATTTTGACTCGTCTTTTGCAAGCAGCCGATTATGATGTAGCCAAAGCCGAAAGAGGAATCGTATTTATTGATGAAATTGATAAAATTGCCCGTAAGAGTGATAATCCATCAATAACACGTGATGTTTCTGGAGAAGGGGTGCAACAAGCTTTACTGAAATTATTAGAAGGAACTGTTGTAAACGTACCACCAAAAGGAGGTCGTAAACATCCAGACCAAAAATTTGTTGAAGTAAATACGCAAAATATCTTGTTTATTGCCGGTGGTGCTTTTGATGGTATAGAAAGAATTATTTCTAAACGATTGAATCGTCAGGCTGTTGGATATTCTACATCAAAAAATGTAGATAATATAGACAAAGACAATTTGTTGCAATACATTATTCCAAAAGACATCAAAGATTTTGGTTTAATTCCGGAGATAATTGGTCGTTTGCCTGTATTGACGCACATGGATCCTTTGGACAGAGAAACGTTGAGAGCAATTTTGACGCAACCTAAAAATGCATTAATCAAACAATACGAAAAGTTATTCTTGATGGATGAAGTTGTTTTCACGATCACTGATGAAGCGTTAGATTTTATTGTAGATAAAGCATTAGAATACAAATTAGGAGCTCGTGGATTGCGTTCTTTATGCGAAGCAATCTTAACCGATGCGATGTATGAATTGCCAAGTTCTGATGATAAAACATTAGAAATTGATGTGAAGTATGCACAAGAAACATTAAATAAAAATTTATTGAAGCGATTAGAGATTGCCTCTTAAAAATTGCATATTTGATAAAAAGACTAGCCCGTTCATTTCATTGAGCGGGTTTTTTTGTGTCAATTTTGCACTATTTGTTATTGTGTCTAAAAAGAAGCATTATTTTTTTTTATCATGATTAGAATGCCGATTTTTGTTACTTCATAATCAAAATAATGCAGGATGAAAGTAGAGGATAAAGAGGTCATTTTATTAAAAGTTTCTGGTCAAGATAAATTAGGTGTAACGGCAGGATTAACCTCTGTGTTGGCTAACTATGATGCAATAATTTTAGATATTGGTCAAGCTGATATTCATGACACACTTTCTTTAGGGATTTTATTTGAAATAAAAGCGGGATCCACTTCTGCGCCTGTATTGAAAGATTTGTTATTTAAAGCTTATGAATTAGAAGTCAAAGTTAAGTTTATTCCGATCTCTATTGCTGATTATGAAATTTGGGTAAAAGGGCAACGACAACAACGTTACAGCATCAATGTTTTGGGAGAAACACTTACTGCTGTTCAATTGGCGGCTGTGACAAGAATTTTGTCCAATCAAAAGTTAAATATTGATGCCATTAAAAGATTAACAGGTCGGGTTTCTATTGTTGAAAAAGAAGAATTTCCTCGTTCTTGTATTCAACTTTCCGTAACCGGTACAATAGTAGATAAAACTTTTATGACGGCTAGTTTTATGGAAATTTCACGAACCTTAAACGTTGATATTTCTTTTCAGGAAGATAATATGTATCGTAGAAACCGTCGTTTAGTTTGTTTCGACATGGATTCTACTTTGATACAAACTGAAGTTATAGATGAATTAGCAGAATTAGCAGGTGTAGGAGAACAAGTGCGCGCGATCACCGAAGCAGCTATGAACGGCGAAATAGATTTTAGTGAAAGTTTTAAACAGCGTATGGCGTTATTAAAGGGGCTAAGCGAAGATGTATTACAAAATGTTGCAGAAAATTTACCAATCACAAAAGGAGCGCATCGCTTGATGAAAGCCTTGAAATATTACGGTTATAAAACGGCTATTTTATCTGGTGGATTTACCTTTTTTGGGAAATACTTACAGAAGGAATTAGGAATCGATTATGTTCACGCAAACGAACTCGAAATTATTGATGGTAAATTGACAGGGAATTATCTCGGCGAAATTGTAGATGGCAAAAAGAAAGCCGAATATTTGCAAGCTATTGCAGATAAAGAAGGGATACATATTAATCAAACGATAGCAGTAGGAGATGGCGCTAATGATTTACCAATGTTAAGTTTAGCTGGGTTAGGAATTGCTTTTCATGCAAAACCATCCGTTAAAGAAAAAGCAGGAAGTTCTATTTCAAGCTTAGGATTGGATGGTGTTCTATATCTTTTAGGATACCATGACCGACATATTGATATGATGGAGTAATGTATAAAAAAAGTAATCAAACCAATCAGTGAATTTTCCTTTATAAATCTATAAATTTAAACTACGATACTAAATTGCATATTTTTTAACTGTTCCAAATAATCTCTATGATTAGACAATCTAGGGATTTTGTGTTGTCCGCCCAGTTTATTGTGATCTTTCAGCCAGTCGTAAAATAAATGTTTGCGTGCTACATTTATTATTAGCGGATTTAGCGTCATATTATTGTGTCTTTTGGCTTCGTAATCAGAGTTTAGAGATTGTATCGCTTCGTCTAATATTTTTTGAAAATTAGTTAGGTCTTGTGGGTTTTCTTTAAATTCAATCATCCATTCGTGAGCGCCTTTTTCTTTACCTTCCATAAATACGGGTGCTACAGTATAATCAACAACTTGTGTATTAGTCAATCGGCACGCTTTGGCAATAGCCTGATCGGTGTTTTCGACCATTAATTCTTCGCCAAAAACATTAATGTGATGTTTGGTTCTACCCGTAACCCGAATGCGATATGGGTTTAATGAAGTGAAACGAACGGTATCGCCTATTAAATAACGCCATAATCCAGAATTAGTAGTAATTACTAAAGCGTAATTTTTGAATAATTCTACGTCTGCTAATCGAATTACTTTTTGGTTGGGTGTTCCAAATGTGTCCATCGGAATAAATTCATAAAATATTCCATAATCTAACATTAACAATAAATCACTAGAATTGTTTACATCCTGAATGGCAAAAAAACCTTCGGAGGCATTGTATATTTCGTAGTATGTGAAATCTTTTTTGGGTAATATTTTTTGATATTGTTCTCGATAAGGTTCGAAATTTACTCCTCCATGAAAATATACTTCTAGATTAGGCCAAATTTCAAGTAAATTTCCTTTGCCCGTTTCCTCTAGCATTTTATTCATTAAAACTAACATCCAAGAAGGAACACCGGCAAAACTAGTTACATTTTCATTTTTGGTTTCATTTATAATGGCAGCTATTTTAGATTCCCATTCGCTCATCAACGAAATTTTATTACTTGGTGTGCTACTGAATTCTGCCCAAATTGGCATGTTTTCAATTAAAATAGCAGATAAATCACCAAAAAAAGTATCATTGTCTTCGTAAATCTGTGAGCTTCCGCCTAAGCGTAAACTTTTACCAGTAAAAAGTGAAGAATCTTCGTTGTTATTTAAATACAAACACAATAAATCTTTACTTCCTTTATAATGGCACTCTTCTAATGCTTTGTTGCTTACCGGAATAAATTTGCTTTTGGCATTGGTAGTTCCGCTAGACTTAGCAAACCATTTTATCGGCTCTTCCCAAAAAACATTTTGTTCTCCTTGACGCGTTCTTTCTATCAACGGTTGTAATTCTTCATAACAAGAAATTGGAATTCGAGCTGCAAAAGTAGCGTAGGAATTGATAGAAGTATAATCGTATTTTTTACCAATTACCGTGTTTTTTGAGGACTGCACTAAATTCATAAGTAATTCTTCTTGAACTTCATTTGGGTATTTCAAGAAAAGTTCGATTTGATGGATTCGTTGTTTGAGAACCCAAGAAGCAAACGAATTGATTATGGTTAGTGGCATTTAGATTTCTGATTTTAGAGTAACGATTGTTAATTTAAGATTTGAATATCGATTGACAAATACTAACTTTGTCAAAGTATCAAAAATAGTGTTTTTTTATAAAAAACACTTCTATATTGTACTAAAGATTGAACATCACAATTACAAAAGAACATATTGTGTTCTACAAAGTGAGTTTAAATCATAAGTTTACTTTCATTCAACAACTATAAATAATCGCAATGACTTACGAAGGTGTTCTAACCAAAATGCAAACCGAATTTGGAAATCCAATACAATATTACTTGGTTTTCGAAAATAGTTTTCTAAATGTTAATCAATTATTGGATAAAAATATAGAGATTAACTTTGTGGGTTACCAATGTTTGAATTGTGGTAAAAAGAAAAAAATATTTCGCCAAGGTTTTTGCTACGATTGCTTTTATTCAAGTGCTTCGGTTGGAGATTGGATTATGAAACCGGAATTAAGCACGGCTCATTTGGGTATTGCCGACAGAGATTTAGCCTATGAAGAGAAAGTACAGTTGCAGCCACACATTGTGTATCTAGCTTTGTCAAGTGAAGTGAAAGTAGGTGTAACTAGAAAAACTCAAATGCCCACACGATGGATTGATCAAGGCGCTAATGAAGCGATTTCTATTGTTGAAGTTCCCAATCGATATTTGGCTGGAATTACAGAAGTAGCCTTGAAGAATCATTATGCCGATAAAACGAATTGGAGAAAAATGCTAACTAATTCAGTAGAACATGTAGATTTGATTGCAGAAAGATTGAAGTTAGAAAAATTAATTCCAACAGAAGTGCAAGAATATTTCTTTAGTCAAAAAAATGATCTGTATGAAATGCACTATCCTGTTTTAGAATATCCAACGAAAGTGGCTAGTTTAAGTTTAGATAAAACACCACAATTTCAAGGAAAATTAAAAGGTATAAAAGGGCAGTATTTAATTTTTGATGACGGAACTGTATTCAATGTTCGTAGTTCAGAAGGATATATTGTAAACATAAACGTATAAAAAAAAGGCTAAAAAGTAATTTACTTTTTAGCCTTTTTTAAAATAACTCAATTTTTAATTCACCTTTGTTGTATCGGCTACTTTTTTCTTTTTATTGAAAAAACCATTCAATATATCGGCTGCTTTCTTTTTTACCTCTTCATTTACTTTTGCTTTTACTTCCTCTTTTGTTGCCGGAATAACTGTTTTAACGGTGTCTCCAGGTTTTTTATTTTTATTTAACAAATCTGTCAGTGCTGAGGTTCCTTGTTTTACTAAACGATCCTTTTGCTGATTCACTAATTGTGTTGTAAGTTTAGTTACTGCACTGTTAATGTCGGTTGTAATCTTGGGATTTGTAAAATTACCTACTAATATGGCGGTTACAGGAAAGCTTTCTATTTTTGCTGCATCTGCTGGTGCTAATTTTGCGATTAAAGCATTTACCTCAGATCCTAAATATTTTGCAGGAACATCAAACTTTAAATTATAATTCATAGTTTGGTCAAAGCCATGTGTTCCGCCTATTGTTGCTTTTATATCTTGATATTTGATGTCAAAAGGTTTTACATTTACTTTTCCATCTTTGAAAGTAATAGCAGCTTTGATGTCATTCAAGTTAATTTTACTTACATCAATAAATTTAATATTAGAACTCAATGCTGTCAATAAAGTTGAATTGCTAGAGTTTACAGTGGTAGAAAGTAGTTGCCCTAATAAATCACCAGTTATACTTTTTAAATCAGGTGTAAACTCAGTTGCATCAAGATTTCCATTTAATTTAATGGTCGAATTTAATTTTCCATTAACAATTCCTGCAATTGGTGCTATTTTTTTCAACATATCTAGTTGAGTAAAAGTCTGAGCAATATCCACTTGATTCAAATTCAAATTCATGTCGAAAGTCGGAATTTTTCCTTTAGTCGAAACGTCTCCGCTCAAACCGATTGTACCACCAAATATGGAAGTTTTTACGTTTTCTAAAGTTACTTTTTCATCTTTTACGATCAGTTTTCCAGAAACATCTTTCAGGGTTAAATTGTCATATAAAACCGTAGTAGCTTTTGCGGTAAGCGTACAATTTAAGAAAGCAGGAATTTTCATTGCTTCTGCTTTTTTAGCATCGGTTTTAGACTCTTCTCCTTTGGTCATAAAATCATCAACAGCTAATTGTTTCGAGTTCATAAAGAAATTTCCTTTTAATTCTTGGTTTCTGAATATAAAACCATAGAAATTCTCTAGAATTCCTGTTACACTAATGTCGCTTTTACCAGTCGTGGCATCAAATTGTTTCAAGTTAACTTGACTTGGGTTAAATTGAACCAACGCAGTACTAATATTCATGGTTTTTCCGTTCTCATCTGCGTATTTAAAACCAGATAAGCTCATTGTTCCCGCATTGTTAATGTTTTGATATTGACTTTTCTCAACCGATTCCATATCAAATTTAGTCGTAACATCAGCTTTTAAAATTCCAGATAAAGGTTTTTCTAATTTAACAGGATACGCTTTTGTTAAATTAGCCAAGTTTATGGTTCCTTTTAATGCGGCATCAACGATTGCGTTCTGCGTAACATTTGTAATCTTTGCTTTTGCATTAAAAACATCTTGGTCTATTCTAAAAGATAGCTGACCAATGTTTACGTAAGTGTCATTTAGAATTCCTGTTTCATTTATGATTTTAGTATCAATAATTATATTTTGTACTGTTTTTGGTAAGTCAGGATATTTAAATGAGGCGTTTTTTGAATTAATATCAATATTGAATTTTGGTACACTTGTATCAGAATACAATCCTTTTGCAAATCCTACAACTGTAAAATCACCTGTTGTTTTTACATTGTCTAAACTGGCAGAATAAGCAGCAGGAATTACTCCTAAGAAGTTTTTGAATGAAGAAGTTGGCGTTTTAAATTTCAAATCATAAACTTGACCCGCTTCTACCATTTGAATGAAACCATCAAATTGCAAAGGCAACTGATTAATAAGCGCTTTATTTTCTTTAAAAGTATATTTACTTTTTTCTAAATCAATGCCTAAAACTGCATCTAGGGTTAAGGCAACATTTTTCATGTAGTTGACTTTATCCATGTCTAATGAAACTTTTGCAGTTGATTTAGTGACTAAATCTAATTTCTGCGAAGCAAAGTCTCCATTTCCTTGATGATTTAAACTATCAATAACCATTTTTATTTTGGATGTTTCATCAAAATAGCGAAATTGAAAATTTTCTACTTTGTAATCTTTAATTTTCAATAATAAAGGATCGCTTTTTCCTTCGTCTTTTGTCTCTTTGTTTTTTAGAGCAATATCAAAATTACCAATTCCCTCTTTATTGAAAATGATATTGATTAATCCGTTTTTTGATGAAATTCCATCAATATTAATCGCTTCTTTTTTATCTTTAAATAATTCTTTAATAGACATTTTTAAATTAAGCTCGCCTAATGATACTAGTGTGTCACCTTCAAAAGGAGCTTTGTTTATAATTGCCAATTTGCTGATGGTAACATTAGCACCAGGAAAATTTTTTATTAAGCTTAAATCTACATCCGAAAAGCTAACTTTTGCATCAACTTTTTCGTTGATAGCTTCCGCAATTTTTGCTTTTATCTGATCCTGAAAAAAATAAGGAATAGTAAATAAAGCAATCAAAAAAAGTATGATGAAGGCGCCAATAACTTTTAATATTGTTTTTAACATAATTTAGTTTTGTTTAGATTTATAAGGCAATAATAATGTATGTAATTGTAGCAAAAATAGTAATTATAATTTACTAGTGTCTATTGCATTAGTATTATATCGACTCTAGCTTGATAGGGCTAAAATTAAAATAAAAAAATCCGTTTAAAATTTCTTTCAAACGGATTGTAGTTAAGTAGTATAAAAATTAATTGATGTTAATTTCAAAAGGCATTATAGCCTGAACGCCTGATCGGGTTTGCAATCTTTTAATTTCTTGTAAAATGCGATAATTCTCTTCTCCAATTTCTTCTTTTATAAAAGTTGCTTTGGAGGTAGCAAAAGGCAAATTAGCCAATAAATCATCCAAATTTTTCTGATACTCTGGATAATTTTGAGTGCTGTATTTGGTGATTTTAGCTAAAGAGGCCGCTTTTGCAATAGCATCATTTAATCCGCCAATTTTATCTACCAAACCAATTTTTAACGCTTCGGAACCTGTCCAAACTCTACCTTGTGCAATAGCATCTACTTGGTCGAATGTCATTTTTCTACCTTCTGCAACATGCGTTACAAAAGTTTTGTAAATGTGTTCTACGCCTTCTAATGTCACTGCTTTAAAATTTTCATCAATAGGGACAAATGGACTATAATTTGCCGCATTTTCATGCGTTTTAACTTGTTCAGTGTTAATTCCTATTTTAGTTGCTAATGCAGTAAAGTTAGGAAGTACACCAAAAACACCAATAGAACCTGTTATTGTGTTTGCCTCTGCAAAAATGGTATTTGCATTACATGCAATATAATATCCGCCAGAAGCAGCATAATTACCCATCGAAACCACTATTGGTTTTACTTTCTTGGTTAATTCTATTTCTCTCCAAATCAAATCAGAAGTCAATGCACTTCCTCCTGGACTATCAATACGCAGTACAATTGCTTTAACATTTTTATTTTTTCTGGCTTGTTGTAAAGAACGACGCATAGAACCCTCGCCAATAACGTTTACATCACCTTCGCCACTCATAATTTCTCCTTGTGCGTAAATAATTGCAATTTCATCCTTACTGTCAAAAGACTGAGCCGTTGTGGCTATTTTTTGAGCATAATCGGTTATGTTTACTTTGTTGTAGTCTTCATTTTCAGCAACTTTCAATGCTTTTTTGATGGCACTGTGGTACACGTCTTCATAAGCGATAATGTCAACTAGTTTTTCTGCCTTTGCCATTTCTGGTGTTCGAGCCAAAAGTCCATTTGCAATTTCATTCAATTTGGTAACTGAAATGTTTCTGCTTTTAGAAATATCAGAAACGACAGAACTCCAAACAGAATTTAGTAATGCTGTAGTTTGTTCTCTATTGGCATCACTCATTTTATTTTCTAAAAAGGGTTCTACTGCGCTTTTGTATTTCCCATGACGAATAACTTCCATTTTAAGGCCAGATTTTTCTTGAAAGTCTTTGAAAAACATAATTTCTGCCGAGAGACCTTTAAAATCCATATCGCCTACAGGATTTATGTAAATCGTATTGGCAACAGAGTTTAAGTAATATTCTTTTTGTGAATAAGAATTAGCATAAGCCATTACAAATTTTCCAGATTTTTTAAAGCTTTCTAGCGCATCTCTAAGTGCTTTGCTTTGTGCCATTCCTAAGGATGAATTGTCATTTAAGATAGATATTCCTTTGATATCAGTATCTGTTTTTGCTTTTTCAATTGAATTAATGATATCAGTTAATCCTATTTTTTTGTTATCTGAAAAGATAGTGACCCAAGGATCTTTATATTTTCCTGCATAGTCATTTTGTATTCTGTCTAAATTCAATTCGATTACGGAGTTGCTTTTTACAGTAACAACTTCCGATTCACCACCAAAAGCGGCTCCAATAAGTAGTATTCCAAAGAAGAACAACATAAAGATTACAAAAATCCCTATGATGGTCGCTAATACATTTCCTAAAAATTTCATATTTGTGTTTTTTTAATAAGTATTCGATGCGCTTAATATGTTACAAATTTAAAGGTTATAATTCTAAAATTAGTTATTAACAAGCTTTATAAAGATGCGACTTATCTAAATTTGTTTTAGTTAATTTGCGGTTAATATGAAATCACAACATCAGGTCATTTTATCGCTAGGAAGTAATCAAGGCAATCGATTGGAAACTATTGAGAACTGTATAGCATTAATTCATCAAGAAATAGGAACTGTAATTAAGGTTTCTAAGTTATACGAAAGTCCTTCTTGGGGTTTTGATAGTGATGCTTTTTACAATTGTGCTTTAATGATGCATACAACAAGTTCTGCTTCTAAAATTTTGTCGCAAGTTCTAAAAGTAGAAAAAAAGTTGGGAAGAGTTCGTGGCGTAGTTCCAGGATATCAATCTAGAATTATTGATGTTGATATTATTGCATTTGATGAAGCAATAATTAATTCTGAAAAGTTACAGATTCCGCATCCTTTGATGCAAGATAGGAAATTTGTTCTATTGCCAATTCGGGATTTAAATCTAGATTGGAAGCATCCTATTTTTAAAAAAAATATTGTAGAATTATTAGAATCTTCTCTTGATGAAAATGAATGCAAAATAGTTCAAAATTTAAAAAGCCCTTTGGGAAATATTCCTTTAGAGCAATTTAATTATGTTGCTTTTGAAGGGAATATCGGAGCGGGAAAAACGACTTTAGCTACTAAAATTGCAGAGGATTTTAATGCAAAAACTGTTTTAGAACGTTTTGCGGATAACCCTTTTTTGCCTAAATTTTATAAAGATCAAAACCGATACGCTTTTCCTTTAGAAATGTCATTCTTAGCAGATCGATACCAACAATTATCAGATGATTTAGCTCAATTTGATTTGTTCAAAGACTTTATAGTTGCAGATTATCATATTTTTAAATCGCTAATTTTTGCTAAAATTACCTTGGCTGATGATGAGTATCGCTTGTATCGCAATCTATTTGATATCATCTATAAAGAAATGCCAAAGCCCGATTTGTATGTTTATTTATATCAAAATTCAGAGCGTTTGCTTCAAAATATAAAAAAAAGAGGACGAAGTTACGAACAAGAAATACCTGCAGATTATCTGGATAAGATTAACAATGGGTATTTGGATTATATAAAATCTCAAACGGAACTAAACGTTTTGATAATTGATGTTTCCGATAGGGATTTCGTTAAAAATCAAGAAGACTACCTTTTTATTTTAGATGAAATTCAAAAGAAAACAAATCAGTAGAAAATATTAATTTTCACATTTTCTAATCTACCTTATTTTCTAACTGCTTGATTTTAACAAATAAATCCCAAACTACAATTCCGGCACTAACTGAAATGTTTAAAGAATGTTTGGTTCCCAATTGTGGAATTTCAATTGATCCATCACAAAGTGCAACTGCTTCTTGAGAAACTCCATAAACCTCATTTCCAAAAACTAAAGCATACTTCTTTTTGTTTTCAACTTTGAAATCCTGAAGAAAAACAGCGCTTTCTACTTGTTCGATTGCGAGCGTCATTACGTTTTCCTTTTTTAAGTTTTCTATAACTTCAAGAACGTTTTGATGATGTTCCCATGCAACTGTTTCTGTAGCTCCAAGAGCCGTTTTATGTATTTCTTTGTTGGGAGGCGTAGCAGTAATGCCACAGAGGTATATTTTTTCGATCAAAAAAGCATCTGCTGTTCTAAAAACAGAACCAATGTTGTGTAAACTACGAATGTCATCTAATATTAAAATAATCGGCGTTTTTTCGGATTCTTTGAAACCTTCAACAGATTTTCGATTCAATTCGCTATTTTCAAGCTTTCTCATATTTTGGCTATTATTCAAAAAAAAAGCTTCCTATTCATGGGAAGCTTTCTTCTTATTTATTTATATTAATTAGCTTTTTGCGGCATCAGCTGCTAAAACATTTCCTTTAATTGTAAGTACTTTAGTTGGTTCAACAGCGTTAGTTGTCAAAGTTACTGTTTTATTAAATGATTGTCCTGCTCTAGAAGTATCATACTTTACTCCAATAACTCCTTTTGCTCCTGGAGCAATTGGTTCTCTTGGATAAGTAGGAACTGTACAACCACATGAACCTTGTGCATTAGTAATGATTAATGGTTTGTTTCCGTTGTTAGTAAATACAAATTCACGTTTACCATCAGAATTATAAGCAACAGTTCCGTAATCAATAGTTTCTGTTTGAAAAACCATTCCTGCACCTTCAATTTTTGCAACTGCTGTAGTTTTAGCTTTGATTTTCTTAGGTGCTTTTGAAGTTTCTTGAGCGTTAGAAGCCGTAACTCCTACAACTAGTAATAATGCTAGTGTAATTATCTTTTTCATTTTATTTGTTTTTTTTAATTGGTTTGACAAATTTAAAGAAAAAATCATGCCAATAGCTTAATTTCATCTTAAAAATCATTAATATTTTTTTGGATCTTTAATAATTGACTATAAATCTATAAATTCGCTCACAGAATTTTTTTCATTCATTTTTAAAATAAAGCAAGTTGGCATCTAAAGATAAATTGGTTAAGGAAACGCCTTTAATGAAGCAGTATAACGAGATTAAACGAAAGTATCCTGATGCTTGTTTGTTGTTTCGTGTTGGGGATTTTTATGAGACTTTTGGTGATGATGCAGTACGGGCTTCAAAGATTTTAGGTATTACTCTAACCAAACGCGGAGCAGGTTCTGAAACAGAGACTGCCTTGGCTGGTTTTCCGCACCACTCTATAAACACCTATTTGCCAAAACTAGTCAAAGCAGGACTTCGTGTAGCAATTTGCGATCAGCTAGAAGATCCCAAAATGACTAAAACAATTGTCAAGAGAGGAGTTACTGAGCTTGTTACGCCTGGTGTTTCTATGAATGATGAGGTTTTACAGTCTAAAACAAATAACTTTTTGGCTGCTATTTTCTTTGCCAATAAATCAATAGGAATCTCTTTTTTGGATGTATCTACAGGTGAATTCTTAACGGCTCAAGGAAACGCAGAATATATAGATAAGCTGTTACAGAATTTTAATCCTAGTGAGGTTTTAATTCCGAAAAATAATAAGAATGATTTCCGAGAAACTTTTGGAGAGGATTACCATACTTTTTATTTAGAAGATTGGATCTATAAGGAAGATTATGCTTTTGAAACATTAACAAAGCATTTTCAAACTGTTTCTTTGAAAGGGTTTGGAGTAGAAGAGCTTAAAGAGGGCGTTGTTGCCTCGGGAGCAATTTTATATTATCTTTCTGAAACGCAACACAATAGAGTGCAACACATCACGAGTATTCAACGCATTGCCGAAGACGCTTATGTCTGGATGGATCGTTTTACAATTCGTAATCTCGAATTATATCACAGTTACAATCCAAATGCTGTTACTTTGTTGGATGTTATTGATAAAACGCTTTCGCCAATGGGAGGCCGCTTGCTAAAAAGGTGGTTGGCTCTGCCATTGAAAGATAATGCTAAAATAAAAAGTCGTCATGAGGTAGTTTCTTATTTAAAAGCCAATCAAGATGTTTTAAAGAATATTCAAAATCAAATCAAACAAATATCTGATTTAGAACGTTTAATTTCTAAAATAGCAGCCGGAAAAGTATCTCCTCGTGAGGTGGTTTATCTAAAAGAATCATTGGATGCTATTATTCCGATTAAAGATTTAGCCTTGCAAAGTCCGCAAGAAGCAGTAAAAATTATTGGTGATAGTTTGCATAGTTGCGAATTGTTGCGTGAGAAAATAAAAACGGTATTGAATCAAGATGCTCCGGTAGCTATTGCTAAAGGAAATGCTATTGCTAAAGGCGTTCATGCAGAATTGGATGATTTGCGAGCTATATCAACTTCTGGTAAGGAATTCTTAGATGGAATTGAAAAAAGAGAATCTCTAGCAACGGGAATTTCTTCATTAAAAATCTCCTTTAATAATGTTTTTGGCTATTATATAGAAGTGAGAAACATGCATAAGGATAAAGTTCCAGCGGAATGGATTCGCAAGCAAACTTTAGTTAATGCTGAGCGTTATATTACGGAAGAGCTTAAGGAATACGAAACGAAAATACTAGGAGCTGAAGAGAAAATTCATAAAATTGAAGCAGAGTTGTTCGAGCAATTGGTTGGTTGGATTGCTACTTATATTAAGCCAGTACAGATGAATGCGAACTTGGTAGCGCAGTTGGATTGCTTATGTTCTTTTACGCAACTCGCCATAGAAAATAATTACGTTTGCCCAGAATTAGACGAGACATTCGAACTAGAAATTAAAAACGGAAGACATCCTGTTATCGAAAAACAATTGCCTGTAGGTACTCCGTATATTGCTAATGATGTTTTCTTGGATAGAGAAACACAGCAGCTTATTATGATTACCGGTCCTAATATGTCTGGTAAGTCGGCTATTTTGCGCCAAACTGCTTTAATAGTACTGTTGGCTCAAATGGGAAGTTTTGTTCCTGCAGAGAGTGTTAGAATGGGTATTGTTGATAAGATATTTACCAGAGTAGGAGCGAGTGATAATATCTCGATGGGTGAATCTACTTTTATGGTGGAAATGAATGAAACGGCTTCAATTTTGAATAATATTTCAGATAGAAGTTTGGTATTGTTAGATGAGATCGGAAGAGGAACTAGTACCTATGACGGAATTTCAATTGCTTGGGCAATTGCAGAGTTTTTGCATGAGCATCCTTCAAGACCTAAAACCTTGTTTGCTACCCATTACCACGAATTGAATGAAATGAGTGAATCTTTACCTAGAATTCAAAACTATAACGTGGCAGTAAAGGAACTCAAAGACACTGTTCTTTTTATTCGAAAATTAGTAAAAGGAGGGAGTGCTCATAGTTTTGGAATACATGTGGCGAAAATGGCCGGAATGCCACAAATAGTAATCTTAAAAGCGCAAAAGCTTTTGAAAAAATTAGAGAAAAATCATTCTAGTGATGCCTTAAATGGAATTAAAGAGGCTAAAGACGAAATGCAAATGAGTTTCTTTAATTTAGATGATCCTTTGTTAGAAGAGATAAAAGAAGAGATTTTAAATCTAGATATAAATACTATTACTCCTATGGAGGCCTTGATGAAACTCAATGAAATTAAGAGAATGTTAGTTAGGAAATAATTTTATTGTTTTTAAATAATAGGTTATCAGAAGTTTAGCTTTTTTATTGTATTTTTTTATAAAAAAATCTTGCGTAACTCAATAAAAGTCCTAAATTTGCATCCGCAATACACAACAAGTATTGTGGTTCTTTTAAAGAATTGAAAATGCGAAAATAGCTCAGTTGGTAGAGCGCGACCTTGCCAAGGTCGAGGTCGCGGGTTCGAGCCCCGTTTTTCGCTCCACACCACATAATGCTCGGATGGTGAAATTGGTAGACACGCTGGACTTAAAATCCAGTGAACAGCAATGTTCGTGCGGGTTCAAGTCCCGCTCTGAGTACTAAAAAAGCTTCAAACTCTGTTTGGAGCTTTTTTTATTTTATAAAATGACTACTTCAGATTTATTGGTGTGATTCAAAGTAATACAATCTCTATGTTTTATCGTGCTTAGTAAATTACATTAATTAATGTTATAATTAGTTTTTAGCATCAAATGACTGTGTTTTATAGTAGATAAAGAAGTTTATGGGTGATATGTCATAATTTAAAAAATGAAGCGAGTAGTGATGTGTTTATTCGGTTTGATTGTCAAATTTATTTAAAGTAAATTATGGGGGCTTTTGTTATTAGTAGAAGATTTAATGATGAGTATAAATTTGTTTTTACTTCTAGAAAAGGGAAAGTGGTTTTTACTAGTCTCAGTTATGAGCTTAAGTTTGAGTGTGAAGAAGATATTGAAAGATTTAAGCGTGAAATAGAAACAGCAGATTTTTTAAAATTTAAATCCTCAACTGGAAAATTCTATTTTAAACTAATGTTGGATGGCGTTCATTTTGCCACTAGTAGAAAATATACAACTTCATTGCGTTTGCAAAAAGGGATCGACGAAATTGTACGTTATGGATCGGTTTCTGAAATATTAGATTTTTCAGGCAATGATTTTATTTTTCAGGACTAACCTTGTTCTTGATTAATAAAAAAAAGAGAATGTCTTTATTAGTAAAGACATTCTCTTTTTTTTTATTAATCACTTTGTTTCTTTATGAAGTCTAGTGATAGGAAATAAAAAAGCCATCTCGCTTAGCGGGATGGCTTTAAAATTTTTAGAATTTAAGTTCTAATTATTTTTTTACTTCAGCAGCAGCTTCAGTAGCAGTAGCAGCAGCATCAGTTGCAACAGCAGCAGCAGAATCAACTACAGTAGCAGCAGAATCAACAACCATAGCAGCAGAATCAACTACCATAGCAGCAGAATCAACAGCGTTAGCAGACTCTTCAGCAGAAGCGTCAGCTTTTTTACATGATACAACAGTTAATACAGCAACAGCAGCTAAACTTAAAAATACTTTTTTCATCTTAATTTATTATAAAAGGTTAATTATTAATTCGTGGCAAAGATATAAATTTTTTAATATGTAAAATATATTTTTATTTTTTTTTTAAAAAATAATATTTTTCACCAACGTTCATTTAAATAGCAATTATTATGCCAGTTGATTAAAAGGTTAAATTAGTTTTTAATATCGCTAATTTAACCCTTTTTTTAATTTATTTTTTACTTAAGGTCTTCTTTTTTAGTGTTTTACCTTGTTTTGGGTGAACTAGTTTTAATTCGCTAATTAAGTTTTTAGCACCAGCATATTTGTCCATAATAAATAAAACATATCTTATGTCAACCATTATATTTCTACAAATATTAGGGTCATAATAGATATCGCTCATTGTTCCTTCCCAAACTCGATCAAAATTAAGTCCAATTAAATTCCCATAAGCGTCAATTGCAGGGCTTCCTGAATTTCCTCCTGTAGTATGATTGGTGCCTATAAAATTCACTGGCATTTTTCCATTTTCGCTGTACGGACCGTAATCTTTAGTTTTGTATAAATCAATTAGTTTTGCAGGAACATCAAATTCATAATCTCCAGGAATATACTTTTCCATTACACCGTCTAAATACGTTATTGGTGTATAAAGAGTAGCATCTTTAGGTTCGTATCCTTTTACTTTTCCGTAAGTAACTCTTAAAGTACTATTGGCATCTGGAAAAATACGGCTGTCCGTGTTTAATTCTAATTGTGCTTTCATGTAAGTACGTTGCAATGCGGTGATCTCTAAGTTGATTTCATCATATTTTGGTGCAATCTCTTTAGTGTACTTATCTGATAATTCTTTTACTAAGATAAAAGCGGGATCTGCATTTAAGTTTGCTATTACAGTTTTTGCATCGCCAGAAAGTAATTTTTTCAAGCTGTCGTAATCTTTAAGTTTGGATTTACTATAGATTTCTGAAGCTAAATTTTTAGCATTAATGTTCGTTAATCCTTTTGGTAAAAATTGCTTAGATGATTGATTAGCATACAAATCAATCAATTGTTCAAAAACTTTTTCGTCAACTGTCGCATTAAAGTTTTTATAAAAATCTGCCAAACTACTAATTAAATTAGTTTTTCTGTCGTTAAAAGCTTGTTCGCCTTTAGCATTATAAACTTGTTCTAATTGGTATAATTTAAATCCGGTGCTAAGCATTTCTGTATTGCGTTGCACTGTCTCCATAAAATATTCTCTTGCAACGGCATAAGGAGCGATTGCAGCATAGTTCTTTTCGAAATCAGCTAATAGTGTTCCGTATTCTTTTTCTTTCCCTGCTTTAACTATTTTTTGTTGAAAAACTTTCTCAGCTTCTCTTTTTACAGCTACAGCATTTGATTTTTTTAATCCTTGAGTTTCTCCAATCCACTTTTTCCAATAATTAGCAATACTAGCATATTTTGAAGCATACTGAATTTTGATAGCATTGTCTTTTCGCATAAAACCATCGGCAACTTTCAAGGCTTTGTCTCTAATTTCTATTTTTGCTGGATTTAACTCATTTACAATTTGCTCAATTGCAACTGCGGGTAAATACTCATTTGTTTTTCCTGGATAACCAAATACTAAAGTAAAATCATCTTCGGCTACACCATCAAGTGAAATGGGTAAAAAGTGTTTAGGTGTATAAGGCACGTTGTCTTTTGAGTATTTTGCTGGATGATTATTTTTGTCCGCATAAATTCTGAATAAAGAAAAATCTCCTGTATGACGTGGCCAAACCCAGTTGTCAGTGTCTGATCCAAATTTTCCTATTGAGGTCGGTGGAGCGCCCACCAAACGAACATCGGTAAAAGTTTCTGTTACAAAATGCATGTATTGATTGCCTTCATAAAATGTACGAATTTTGTTTTCTTGCCAACTTTCCTTTGGTAGAGAGTTGCTTAATGCTGAAATGTTCTCTTGGATTTTTTTCTGTTTTTCTGCTTCATTTGTAAGTGTAGCTGTTCCGTTCAATACAGCTGTCGTTACATCTTCAATTTTTACAATAAATGTTACGGTCAAATCTTCGTTTGGTAATTCGTCCTCCATTTTATAAGCCCAAAAACCATCTGCAAGGTAATCGTGATCTACTGTAGAGTGCGATTGAATTTGAGAATATCCACAATGGTGATTGGTTAGTATTAATCCTTTTGGAGAAATTACTTCAGAAGTACAACCACCGTTAAAATGAGGAACGGCATCTTTCATGCTAGATTGGTTTACATCGTAAATCTCTTTCACAGACATTTTCATGCCTAGATTTTTCATTTCTGTTTCGTTCATGCCTTTTAGTAAGGAAGGAATCCACATACCGCCTTGTTGGGCTTGTGTCTGAATAACAAATAATAATAGGAATAGTTTTAAAAATTTCATGTTTATGTATTTAGTTTGCAATTTTACTTGATTTTGTGGGCCATTAATTTTCGATTATGCAATTCAAAACCGTTGGCAATATACAATTTTTGTGCATTTTGATTGTGATTTTCTATTTCTAAGTAGATTAATTTTAATCCCAATTCTTTACTTTTATCCTTAACAAATGATACAGTTTGACTTCCAATTCCTTTGCCTCTAGCTTGTTTAGTTAGGTACAATTCATCTAAAAAAGCAATTTTTCCTTGGTATTCAAAACTGAAAATAAAAGTTAGAATCACATAACCCACAATTTCATCTTCGTTCAAAATAAGCCATCCTTTTCCCAGATTTTCATTGGCAATGAATTCCTTAAATAAAGATTTACTAACTTTTAGGTCAATAGGATAATTGTCTATCGCATAGAAATCCTGCATCAACAACACTATGGTTTCTATATCTGTAGTGACTAATGGTTTAAAATGTATCATTTAAAATATTTTTTAAAATTATAGAAGTAGCCCCTTTATTCATTTGTACAAAAGTTTCGCAAATATGTCCTTTTTCATTCCTAATATCATCATTCCGAATTAGGTTTATGAAGGTTTCTTTTAATTCTTTAGCATTTGTTATAACACTACAACCTTCTATATTGACTAATGCGGTTGCTTCTGGAAAATGAGAATAGTTAGGTCCGATGACAATTGGAACACCAAAGGTAGCTGGTTCTAATAAATTGTGAACACCAGGATTTCCAAAACCTCCACCAACATAAGCAATATCTGCATAGCTATAAATCTTTGTTAGAATACCAACAGTATCAATAATAAAAACATCAAAATCAGCTAAATTCTGTCCTTCTTTTTCAGTGAATAAGACCGTTTTTTTAGTGATGCTACTCTTTAATTGTTGAATTTGTTCTTTCTTGATGTTATGAGGCGCAATTATAAATTTAATTTTCATTGCGTTTGAATTGATAAAATCAATCAATAAGTTTTCATCTTTTGGCCAAGAACTTCCTATAACAATTGTGGTTTTGTTGTCTTTAAATTGAGAAATGAAATCTAATGAATTGTCTTTTTCTAAAATGGTAGCCACTCTGTCAAATCGAGTATCTCCAGAAATTGAAACATTTGTTTTGCCTAGACTTTGCAAGAGTTTTTTAGACTTTTCGTTTTGTACAAAAAAGTAAGTGAAAGCG
Source organism: Flavobacterium flabelliforme (assembly GCF_017948675.1). Lineage (GTDB taxonomy): Bacteria > Bacteroidota > Bacteroidia > Flavobacteriales > Flavobacteriaceae > Flavobacterium > Flavobacterium pygoscelis. Next base: position 624,528 of record NZ_JAGFBU010000001.1, on the reverse strand, counting down.
TTTAATGCTTCTCTGTAAAAACCACCATACCATTTAAAAAAAAGTTGCTTTTCTCTTAATATTCCAGAAATTAAATAAGTCTTTGTATTTCGTTTTTTAAGCCCCGCTAAATAATTGGGCCAATATTCGTATTTAATAAAAAAAACTAAATCGGGTTGCACTAATTCTAAAAATGTATCCGCATTTTTCTTGGTGTCTAATGGAAGATAAACTGTTACATCTGCTACAGAGTTGTTTTTACGAACCTCATAACCAGAAGGCGAGAAAAAAGTAAGAATGATTTTATGAGACGGAAATTGTTTTTTTACAGCTTCTATAACAGGTAAACCTTGTTCGTATTCGCCCAAAGAAGCGGCATGAAACCAAATTGTTTGATCGGATTGATTTATTTTTTGTTGCAATGTTAAAAAAACATCTTTTCGTCCTTCTACAAAAAGTTTCATTTTAGGACTGAAAATGGCTGTGATTTTTAATAAAAAACCAGCAAATTGAACCACTAAGTTATAGAGAAAAAGCATCTTTTAGAATTTGGGGCTAAAATACGGTTTCTTTATTTTAGTTTCTTCGAATGAAATGCTTAAAATTTATTTTGTTACAGCTTCACTTTTTTATTTCATCAAAATAGAATTTATTTTAAGTGGTGTTCATTGGTTTGAACTCAATAATAACTATTTTTGTTCTTCGTTTTTAGAAAGAGTTCGTTGTTTTTAAAAACAGTATCCTTTCGAACTTTAAACAAGCAAAATCAATGAAAAAAATTCAAATGGTTGACTTAAAAAGTCAATACGATAAGATAAAAGAAAGTGTAAATAGTTCAATTCAAGAAGTTTTAGAAACCAATACTTATATTAATGGACCTCAAGTTCATCAGTTTCAAAAATCTCTAGAAACTTATTTAGACGTAAAACACGTAATTCCATGCGCAAACGGAACCGATGCTTTGCAAATTGCAATGATGGGTCTAGATTTAAAACCAGGAGATGAGGTAATTACTGCCGATTTTACTTTTGCTGCTACTGTTGAGGTTATAGCCTTGCTACAATTGACACCCGTTTTAGTAGATGTTGATTTAGTTAACATGAATATCTCTATTGAAGGAATCAAAAAAGCCATTACTCCAAAAACTAAAGCAATTGTACCGGTTCATTTATTTGGTCGTGCCGCTAATATGGAAGCTATTATGGCTCTTGCCAAAGAACATAATCTATATGTAATTGAAGATAATGCGCAAGCAATTGGCGCTAATTGCAAGTTTTCTGACGGAACAAAAAAGAAAGCAGGAACGATAGGTCATGTTGGTGCAACTTCGTTCTTTCCTTCTAAAAATCTTGGTTGTTATGGAGACGGAGGTGCTATTTTTACTAATGATGACGCTTTAGCACATAAATTACGTGGAATTGTAAATCACGGAATGTACGAACGCTACCACCATGATGTTGTAGGTGTTAATTCTCGTTTAGATAGTATTCAAGCAGCTGTTCTGAATGCTAAATTACCTTTATTAGACCAATACAACAAAGCAAGACAAGACGCCGCTAGAAAATATTCAGCTGCTTTTGAAGGACATAAAAATATCATTTCACCAACGATTTGTGATATTTGTGATTGTCACGTTTTTCATCAATATACATTGCGTATTATTGCGGCAGATAGAAATGGATTAATGCAGCATTTATTAGACAAAGGAATTCCATGTGCTATTTATTATCCAATTCCATTACATTCTCAAAAAGCTTATTTAGATACGCGTTACAAAGAAGAAGATTTTCCAGTAACGAATCAATTAGTGCAAGAAGTGTTATCATTGCCAATGCATACGGAATTAGATGATGAACAAATTAAATACATTACAGACAGCGTTTTAGAGTTTTTAAAGTAGATTCTTGAAGCAAAATAATTAATAAAAATGAAGGTATTAGTAACAGGAGGTTTAGGTTTTATTGGTTCTCATACCGTGGTTGAATTGCAAAACGAAGGTTTTGAGGTTGTTGTTGTAGATAACCTTTCTAATACTTCTTTGAGTGTTTTAGATGGAATTGAAAAAATTACAGGCAAAAAGCCCATTTTTGAAAACTTAGATTTACGCGAAAAAGAGAAAGTACAAGATTTTTTCAAAAGGAATAGTGATATATCTGGTGTAATTCATTTTGCAGCTTCAAAAGCGGTAGGTGAAAGTGTTGAAGATCCTTTGTTGTATTATGAAAATAACATCAGTGCACTGATTTATGTGTTACAACAATTACAACAAAAACCCGAAGCCAATTTTATTTTCAGTTCTTCTTGTACGGTTTACGGTCAAGCCGAAAAGATGCCAATTACGGAGGATGCAGCACTTCAACAGGCCGTTTCTCCTTATGGAAATACAAAAGCGGTAGGAGAAGAAATCATAACTGATACCGCAAAAGTGACCAATATTAATGCTATTTTGTTGCGTTATTTTAATCCTATTGGTTCCCATCCATCTGCTGAAATTGGTGAATTGCCTATTGGTGTTCCTCAAAACTTAGTACCATTTATTACTCAAACAGGTTTTGGATTGCGAAAAGAATTGGCTGTGTACGGCGACGATTATCCAACACCAGACGGAACGGCTATTCGTGATTATATTCACGTTGTAGATTTGGCGAAAGCCCATGTAATAGCTTTACAGCGTTTAATAAACAAAAAAAACACAGCAAAAGTAGAAACCTTTAATTTAGGAACAGGAACAGGAAGTTCTGTTTTAGAAGTGATAAATAGTTTTGAAAAAGTGAGCGGTAAAAAATTGCCATACAAAATTGTAGGACGCAGAGAAGGAGATATTACTTCGGCTTACGCCAATACGGACAAGGCAAATAATGTTCTAGGTTGGAAAGCACAATCTACGCTTGAAGAAGCGATGGCAAGTGCTTGGAAATGGGAACAGAAAATTAGAGGTTAGATTTTTAAATTGATATTTATTAAAGATCCCAAATTATCAAAATGATGGTTTGGGATTTTTTTGTAAATTTGTTTCGCTAATACATTCATTATGAACGATAAAATAGAAAATTCAAACAAAGCGGAAGAACCAATTACGGCTTACAAAACTACTTTAAAACAAAAGGGTATTGGAGAAAATTTCGATTTTGATAAGGAATTCAAAAATGGATATACACCTGAAGAGCTTTTATCAGAAATGAAGAAACGAATAAGTAAGTATCCTTGGAAAAAATAATTTATAAAAATGATATTTTAGATTATTTCGATGATTTAGTATTTTTATTATTCAATAAAAAATACTTTTCTTATCAAGAAAATGCAGACAAGTATTTAGAAAAATTAATACAATTTGTTTCTGATAATATAAGAGACTTTCCAAATCGGAAAACTCCGCAAGAATTAAAATATCTTGGTTCAAATTATATTTTTTACAACTCTAATAAACGAACCACTTGGTATGTTTTTTTCGAAAATTCTGGCAAAAATTATTTGATTACTGGAATATTAAATAATCATTGCGAAGAAGCGAATAGATTATAAAACAAAAATCCTCATAAAAATGTATTTATGAGGATTTTTTATTTTAAAATAGACTGACCCATAAAAACGGATCACTGTTAACTAATATTATGCATTCGCGGTAACCGCTTCTTTGTCAATTTTTCCAATTAAACCGGCTAATACTTTTCCAGGGCCCACTTCTGTAAATAAAGTGGCGCCATCAGCGATCATTTGCTGTACCGATTGTGTCCATTTTACGGGAGCAGTCAATTGGATTATTAAGTTTTTCTTGATTTCCTCTGGTGATGAAATTGCTGTTGCAGTTACATTTTGATAAACGGGGCAAATAGGAGTAGAGAACGTAGTTGCTTCAATAGCTGCCGCCAGTTCTTCTCTTGCTGGTTCCATCATAGGCGAGTGAAATGCTCCGCCTACAGGTAATAATAAAGCTCTTTTTGCACCAGCTGTTTTCATGGCTTCACACGCTTTTTCAACTGCTGACGTTTCACCAGAAATTACTAATTGTCCAGGACAGTTATAGTTTGCTGCTACTACAACACCGTCAATCGAAGCGCAAACTTCTTCTACGATATTGTCTGCTAATCCTAAAACTGCTGCCATTGTTGAAGGCTTAATTTCGCAAGCTTTTTGCATAGCAAGTGCTCTTTTTGAAACTAATTTAAGACCATCTTCAAATGACAAAGCACCGTTAGCAACTAATGCTGAAAATTCACCTAATGAATGACCTGCTACCATTTCTGGTTTAAAATCTTCTAACGTTTTTGCTAAAATTACTGAGTGCAAGAAAACTGCTGGTTGCGTAACCTTAGTCTCTTTTAATTCTTCTGCAGTTCCCTCAAACATAATGTCTGTGATGCGGAAACCTAATATTTCGTTTGCTTTTTCAAACAATTCTTTTGCTAGTGGAGAATTCTCATATAAGTCTTTGCCCATTCCTGTGAATTGTGCGCCTTGACCCGGAAATACATATGCTTTCATATTTATCTTTTTATTGTTTACAAATTTCTTCTATTAAAAAGGAATCAAATGCAAAAATACTATTTTTTACCCTATTTAAAAAAATCTCTTTTGTTTACCTTAAGGAATAAAAAATAGCAATATTCATGACAGAATGCTTGGTCCTTGTAATTCTGTCAGCAATTTTTGTAACATATATTTAACTTTTATACTAATGAAGTATAAAAAGAAAGTCATGAAAAAAATTCTATCCGTTATAGCACTTGCTATTGTAGCCTTCATATTATTTTACATCAATTTGCCAGTAATAAACTATGGTTTTACTGGATTTGCTTTTATTTTATTAGTATTGGTTATGCTAGTTATTGTATATTCTAGTGGTTTAACGGTTTCAGAAAAAACAAAACAGGTAAAGCTTGCAGCTATGCCAAGTAAGTATTTATATGTTTTAGTAGCTATACTTTTATCATACTGTATTTTATTACCACTTATTACTAGTACGAAAATGTTTAGAAGCGATTCCTATCAGAAATTAATTGGTGAAGTTAAAAATGGAGAAAAAATTACAAACCATATTGCTCCAATTTCTATAGATAAAATTAGAGTGGTCGATGAAAAGTTAGCTTATCTTTTAGGAGAGAAAATATTAGGTTCTCAGCCTGCACTTGGAAGTCAAGTAGAATTAGGAGATTTTTGCATTCAAAAAGTAAATGATGAGTTGTATTGGGTTGCGCCCTTATTACATTCTGGACTTTTAAAATGGTTTAATAACCAAGAGGGAACTGCAGGATATGTAATGGTTTCTGCAACCAATGAGCGTGATGTGAAATTAGTGCAACATGTGGGCGGAAAAGCGATAAAGATTAAGTACCAACCCGGTGCTTATTTTGGTAGTGAATTGCATCGCCATGTTTATTTTAATGGATATGCCACTGCTGGTTTAGCCGATTTTAGTTTTGAGATTGATGATGCTGGAAATCCATTTTGGGTGATCACTAAATATGAAAAGAGAATTGGTTTTTCTGGAAAAGAAGCTAATGGAATTGTTGTTGTTGATGCACAATCGGGAGCTATGACTGAATATTCAATTGCTAAAACGCCACTATGGGTAGATCGCATTCAGCCTTTAGGTTTTATAGAAGACCAATTAAATGATTGGGGAGAATATGTGCATGGGTATTGGAACTTCTCCAATGCAGATAAATTACAAACCACAGAAGGTTTGACTTTAGTGTACGGAAAAGATAACAAATCCTATTGGTACACCGGATTGACTTCTGTAGGGAAAGATGAGTCTGCAGTAGGTTTTGTATTGGTCGATACAAGAACAAAAGAAGCGACCTTTTACAAGCAAAGTGGAGCGACAGAATATGCTGCTCAAAGTTCAGCCGAAGGGAAAGTTCAGGAAAAAGGATATAAAGCTTCGCTGCCTATCCCGTATAACATCAATAATATACCTGCTTATGTCATGACGCTTAAAGATGATGGGGGGTTGGTAAAAATGTTTGCTATGGTTGATATTTCCGATTATACAATTGTTGGAGTAGGAAATACGATGAGAGAAACATTGACCGCTTTTAAAAACGTCTATAATATGGCGGATAACAAGATAAATCCCAATAGTGTCTCTAATAAAAAAACAGTAAAATCAGTAGTTACTCGAATTCAAAATGATGTTAAAAACGGAAATAGCTTTTATTATTTTAAAGTGAAAGATTATCCTAATATTTTCGTGGGTTCTTCTCAAATATCAAGTCAGTTGCCCGTAACAATTATCGGAGATAGTATTTCAGTTTCCTTTGATTTAGATTTAGAAGAAGTAATTGATATTTCAACATTCGAAAATATTAATCTAAAATCGAGTATGAAAAAGAAGTAGTAAAAAGAAAGGCTTGCAGTGATTATTGCAAGCCTTTTTTTACTTTTTAGGTACTAGTTTAAAAGAAGTCACTTTAAATCTATCGTCAACTATTTTTCCAACTACCTCTGCTTTTCTGACTGCAGCACAAAAACCGTCATCAGCATGTGCATCTCCATGTGCATCTATTGAAGTGCCATCTACAAAATAGGATTTCCCATCAATGCGAACGGCTAAATCGCAGCCATGTCCTTTCATATCAAATTGACATTGACCGCAAGCGGCTTCTACAATTTGTGGTTTTATTTCCTCTTTTTTTTCTTGAGCACTTATTGTTACTGCGAAAAATAAAAATGTTGCTACTATTATTTTTTTCATAATTATAAATTTACGGTTACTAAGGTAGCAGCATTTTTTGCTCTTTCCACAATTTCTTCAATTGGTGTTTCTAGAATATCATTTGCAAGTGCAACTCCCATTCTACGGTATGGTCTCGAAGTTGGTTTTCCAAAGATTCTAAAGTCAGTTTTTGGTAAAGCTGCTATTTTTTCGATTCCGGAATAGCTTGGATTTTCTGAATTTTCTGAAGCTAAGATAACAGCACTAGCACCTGCTTTTTCTAGAGTAATCTCAAAAATCGGTAAACTTAAAATTGCTCTTAAATGCAATTCAAATTGATTAAAATTTTGGGTTCCTGCTAAGGTGACCATTCCTGTATCATGCGGACGAGGTGATAACTCCGAGAAATAAACGCCTTCATCTGTTAGAAAAAACTCAACGCCAAATAGACCAGCGCCACCTAATGCTTCGGTAACTTTTTCGGCCATATCTTGTGCCTCATACAAGTCCTTGTCGGAAATACGTGCAGGTTGCCAACTTTCCATATAATCGCCACGTTCTTGTCTATGACCAATAGGTGCGCAAAATAAGGTGGGATTGTTGTTTTGAACAACAGTTAGTAAAGTGATCTCCGAATTGAACTGGACAAATGCTTCGACGATTACTTCTACTACATCACCACGGGAACCTTCAACGGCATAATTCCATGCTTTATCAATATCGGCAATTGTCTTTATTGTAGATTGTCCTTTTCCAGACGAACTCATTAACGGTTTTACAACACAAGGCATTCCTACTGCTTCAACTCCTTTATGTAGTTCTTCAGCGGTGGTTGCATAGCGATAATTAGCTGTTTTTAATCCTAATTCTTTTGAAGCTAAATCCCGAATTGCTTTTCTGTTCATTGTAAAGTTGGCCGCTTTCGCCGAAGGAACAACTACAATTCCTTGCTTTTCGTACTTGTAAAACTGTTCCGTACGAATCGCTTCTATTTCTGGGACAATAAAGTCAGGTTGATGTTTGGCAACAAGACGGTCTAAAGCTGCTCCGTCTAACATATTGATAACTTCAAAAGCATGCGCAACTTGCATCGCTGGTGCATTTGCGTAGCTATCGACAGCAATTATTGTTTGTCCGATTCTTTGTGCTGCAATGGTAAATTCTTTACCCAGCTCGCCAGAACCTAGAAGTAATATTTTCATTTTATCTCATCTTAATTGAGTAGTAAAAATAGAAAAACACTTTTTATAATGCGTTAAAATTTATTTTAATTTATGGTTATAACTTTTGAATAACTTAAATTGAATTTTCTCACAAAAAAGCAACTATATTTATATATTTGTGGGTTTTTAAATCATAATTATAATTCAAAAAATAATGAAGACAAATTTTTTTTTATTGATTACTGCTTTATTCCTTACTACATTAGGATACTCTCAAATCACGTTCTATGTTGGAATGGGGCAACAGAAGGCAGAAGGAATTGTTTTTAAAAAAGACAATCAAAATGTTAGCGGAACAGTGCATTTTCCGGGATTTGAAGACAAGAAAATTAAAGTAAGAGTGGCAGATAAAAGCGAAAAATTTGCTGGTAAAGACATTGACTCTGTACAGATATTTGATGAAAATAAAAAGGTGATTTATACTTTCTTTTATACTAAAACAAAAGTATATAAAGCGAAAGGAAAAGAGACAAAGATTGCAAAAGAAGGCTGGATTTGTAAAACAATCGAAGGTAAAGTTTCCTTGTATTTAGGAGGAGTAGCTTATGGAATTAAAGACGATAAGGTTGAGGGTGATGTTATTAAAGAAGGAAATACAAAAGCAGATAAAATAAAAATCAGGAAAATGAAAGTGGTTTCTAAACAAGTAAATCACTATTTAAAAAGAAAAAACGAAGATTACCCAACACTTGTATCTATGAGTTCAAACGGAGCTTCTGTAGGATTTAATACTTTTTTTAGGGAATTCGGAGTTTATTATTTTAATGATAATCAAGAAATTGCGAAAAAGATTGAAGAAAAAGAATATAAGTATGATGATATAGAAGAGGTAGTAAACTTATATAATGTTAAACCAAAGTCTAAAGTAAAAGCAGAGGTAAAATCGGATGCAAAAGAGGAAGCAAAGCCAAAAGCAACCAAGGTTACAAAAAAGAAACCGACTAAAAAAAATAAATAAGAGCAATTGATTTTATTTATTAGATTCTTTAATAAAAATCGATAAATTAATGATTTTTAGAAATAATAAAGCGTTCAAAAATTTATAAATAAATTTTTGAACGCTTTTATTTTACTTCTCAATTAATGAAAATGATCTTCTTCAATTTCAAACTCAGCATCTTTTTCCCAAATTTCCATTTCACAAGGCTTGCAATTGAATTTCAATTTGTATTCTAGTTCGCCTTGCTTTAAGACTAGAGGTTCTTTTAACTTCTCACCCATAATTTCTTTTTGATGTATAGGGCATTTTTTTAATTCGTATTTGATGCAATATTTAGTGGTCATTACACGAGATTTTCCTGGTTCCCATTGTAATTCAAATGCTTTTTCTATTTCCGTAACACCGTGACGCTCATAAAATTTACGTGCCAATTTGTTAGATACATTGTACATGAAATCTAATTTAGTTTCAGGATAAGGATGTGAAGTTTTAACCAATTGGTGTTCTTCAACTTTGTAGCCAGCCATACGAATTGCTGATAATTGTTCAAAAACAGTACGTCTCATTTCATTGATTTTTGAAATAGGTAGAAACCAGTTTTCTGAAAACATCACATTAATTTCATCGGCTTTATAAGGAGTGAATCCTGTTTTAGCCAATTGTGTTTTTATATTTTCGGCAATAGATTCGTTGTTTTTAGTTTGCTCTTTAGCATGTTCTAAATGAACTGTGCTCACAAAACCGTCTTCATCAGTAGCGATTAATTCGAAACCATTTTCATTTTCGGTCAATAGTAAAGTAGTACTTATTTTTCGAACCGCACTATCTTCGCGCTCTACGATTTTGATAAAGGCAGCATCATTATTGCGGTAAATAAAAGTGCCTTCTTTTAATTCCTTTAAAACATTGGGATAGGCTAAGCCGTTTTCGACTTTATTTACATAGATTCCATCTGCTTCATTGTTGTCGTTTATGTAGCAAAGTCCATCGCCATTGTTAAGTAGTTCTCCATTTTCAATTTGGTAAGCGTTACTAACTGTTTTGATTAATTTACCAATATATTGACCTTTTGATTTTGGACTTTCCCAAGACCCGATAGATTGGTCTCTTCCGTTTACAAAATAATCGGTGTATCCCCGATTGAAGCTTTTGTTTAAAGCAGAATCGAAAGTAAAAGTACATTTTCCCGAAGAAGCTTTAGTGTAGCTGTCATTTCCTTCTAGAAAAGCATCTAGTTTTTGTCTTAGATATGAAACATTATTTTTTACATATACAATATCCTTCAATCGGCCTTCTATCTTGAAAGAGCAAACTCCCGCTTCGATTAAGTTTGGGATTTGGTCTGAAACATCAAAATCCTTGATAGAAAGTAAGTGACTGTTTTTGATTAATGTTTCACCGTGTCCGTCAATTAAGTTGTAAGGCAAACGACAGTTTTGAGCGCATGAACCACGGTTGGCGCTGCGTTCTCCATTGGCAACACTCATGTAGCAGTTTCCACTAAAGGAAACACACAATGCGCCTGTTACAAAAAACTCTAATTCTACATCTGATGCTGTACTAATTGTTTTTATTTGATGAAGGTTTAATTCTCGAGCTAAAACGACACGTTTCATTCCAGCATCTTTCAGGAATTTAATTTTGTCAGCGTCGCGGTTGTTTGCTTGTGTGCTTGCATGTAAAACGATTGGAGGTAAATCCATTTCCATGATTGCCATATCTTGCACGATAAGCGCATCTACTTTAATGTCGTACAATTTCCAAATCATCTGACGACACGTTTCCAATTCATTATCGTATAAGATGGTGTTGATTACAACAAAAACTTGGGCGTGGAATAAGTGAGCATATTTTACTAATTCAGCTATATCTTCGATCGAGTTCGTTGCATTAGAGCGTGCTCCAAATTGTGGTGCTCCAATATATACTGCGTCGGCTCCACTGTTGATGGCTGCCATTCCGTGTATTAAATCTTTTGCTGGAGCAAGTATTTCTATTTTCTTTTTCATCTAGTTGATGATAAATTGTTAATTTTTAAAACTTTAGTCTTTTTAGAGTTCCCTCAAAAAAGTCTGCAAATGTCTAATTAATTATCCAAGATTTCTAACGAATAGCTGTTTTTTTAAAAATAAATAGAATTATAAAAAGAGTTTTTTATAACGGTTTGTTAATTCGATTAAAATTGGAGTTCAGTAAACCATATATGTAAATAGTTATTAAAAAATAAAAACCACTTAGCATAAGCTAAGTGGTTTTTATATAAAAATATTCTAATAGTAATTAAGATATTTTTTTTGCTTTAATTTTAGTTAAAGTACTTTGTATGCTATTTAATTGTTTAGTGATCATAGCAATTTGGTTGGTTTGTAAGTGGTCTTTTTTCAAAACCTCTTCATATTTCTCAATTGCAGCTTCTTCTCCAGTAATACAAGCGTTTATAATTGCTTCTGTATCTCCGCCAGTAAACGACGCTTTAATGTCAATCCAAGTACGGTGTAGCGCTCCTAAAGCTCCTCCACCAGACTCATCAGTTGATTTTCCTAGTCTGTTTATTTCATCTTGAAGTTCTACAATAAAAAGGGAACGTTCACGAGCATATTGTATAAAATCAGATTTTATTGATGCCTCTTCAGCGTGTTCTGCTGCATTGGTATATCCTAGTTTTCCATCCTCTAGAATTGAAATTAATCCTTCTAATGTGCTTACTGTTTCTTTTGTGGTTTCATCTGTATTTAACATGGTATAATTTTTTAATTAATGTATAATACAAAGTTGGAGAAACTTGTAATAAATTGTATTACACAATTTTAAAAAATATTTATAGTATTCTTTAGTGATTTTTTTAGATTGAATATTGTAATTTAGCTTAAAATATAATTCAAATTGCTTTATTTATTTAGCAATACTAATATTATTTATTCGTAATTTTTCAAAGTATGTAATAACTCTTTTTTATAGTTATAAATATCATCTAACGAATTTAATAGTTTTTTTTCTCCACTGTCTTTACCATTATTAAAAAGCTCAATATATTTATTTGCTGAATTAAAATGAAGACGACAAATAGGTTTGCGATTGTTGTCATCTAACAGAATGCCAAAATAAGATTGGGTATCTCTAAATCCGATTCTTGAGGTAGGTAACATTTCCCTTAATATTGCCTTTATTATTTGAGAACCTTCACGCTCTTCTTCCGTGGTTACAAATTTTGGTGCTTCAGAGCTGTCGTCTATTGATGAAATCTTTTCGTCAGTTTTGGTTGGTATAGTCTCATTAATATCTAAAGCATTCTTTAGTCTAAAATTTATGGACTCATTAATAGAATTAGAAAATGCTTTTTTAGTGTATTCTTTAAAAGCAGTCATTCTAGACGCTATTAATGGCTTCTCATAAAATTTACTAACTAACATTTTAACTATTTCATCTGAAGGATCTTTTAATTCTTTTTCAAATTCATTTCTTATTGCTTTTATATATTTTAATCCTTCTGCTGAATCTAGTATTGCCTCTAAATTATATCCGTTTTTTGTAAATTTATCTAATATTTTTAAACTAGTATCTTTTAGATTAGATAAGTCTAAAGTGAAAAATGGTTTTTCATCCATTATATTAGGTTTTTCCAAATCTGCGTAGAAATTATAAATATGCCCGTTAGTCAAAACACCGAATCTAGCTTTCGAAACGTGATAATATCTGTGTAGCTGTGAATTATGTGCATCTACATTTTCTTTCCAATTTTTACATTCAATTATTAATATAGGTTCACCATCTCTTTTAATAACATAATCTATTTTTTCCCCTTTTTTAGTTCCTATATCGCAAATAAACTCTGGAATTACTTCTGTTGGATTAAAAATATCGTAACCTAAAATTTGTATAAATGGCATTACAAAAGCATTTTTAGTAGCTTCTTCAGTATTAATTTGATCTTTTAATGAATCAACTCTACTGTGTAATTGTTCTAACTTTAATTTAATTTCTGCTTCCATATTTTTATATTGAAATAGGTTATAATTAGTAATTTAAAAATAAGTTAATAAATAGTTTATTAAATCAAATATAGAAATATATTCTTACCAAAATTAATTTTGTTGTTTAAATAGATGTAATAAAAAATAATTATGTTGTTGATTTATTGGATTTTAAGTCGTTTCTGTACTCTTTAGTAAATTGATTAGGTAAAGAAAGTTAATTTATATAAACATAAACAATTTGTAGATTTGCGTAAGGGATAGTAGTGAAAATCCTTGTTTATTATGAAGCGATAGCGAAATAATAAAAAGATTGAAGCGTATAGCCCGACCGTGCTGTAACTTTAGTGAAAGCAGGGTTACGCCCAAAAAAAATAGCTTAAGATCGAAGCGATAAAACTTCGAATCTTAAACTATTTTTATATTGTGAAAGTGTGTTTTAATTAAGCGACAGCTTCTTTTATTCTGCGTAAGGCTTCTTTAAGAATGTCTTCGCTAGTTGCATAAGAGAAACGGATGCAGTTTGCGTTACCAAAAGCTTCACCAGTTACTGTTGCTACGTTAGCTTCACCTAAAAGGTACATAGAGAAATCATTCGCATCTTTGATTAAAGTTCCTTTTAATGTTTTTCCGAAGAATGCAGAAACGTCTGGAAATACATAAAAAGCACCTTCTGGAACGTTAATTTTCATTCCTGGAATTTCTTTGATTAATCCTACTACTAAATCTCTACGACTATGGAACGCTTGAACCATATCGTTTAATACAGAAGGATCAGCGTCAACGGCAGTTATGGTAGCGCGTTGTGCAATACTGTTGGCTCCACTAGTTACTTGACCTTGAATTTTTGTACACGCTTTTGCGATAAATTCTGGTGCGCCAATGTAACCAATTCTCCATCCTGTCATTGCGAAGGCTTTAGCTACTCCGTTTACGGTAATTGTTCTTTCTAACATTCCTGGTATAGAGGCGATGCTACAAAAAGTTCCCGAGAAATTAATGTGCTCGTATATTTCATCAGCAACAACATATATGTTTGGGTATTTATCTAATACTTTAGCTAATGCTGTTAGTTCGTCTCTACTGTAAACAGATCCGCTAGGATTGCAGGGAGAACTAAACCACATCATTTTTGTTTTAGGAGTAATTGCTGCTTCTAATTGTTCTGGTGTAATTTTGAAATCGGTTTCTACTGATGTAGGAACTTCTACAGGAACTCCGCCAGATAATTTTACAATTTCGAAATAGGAAACCCAGTATGGAGCGGGCAAAATAACTTCGTCTCCATCATTAAGCATGACTTGTGCAATGTTATATAAAGATTGTTTTGCTCCAGTAGAAACTACAATTTGAGAAGGTTTGTACTCTAAGTTGTTGTCTCTTTTAAATTTTCTGCAAATTGCTTCTTTCAGTTCTACATATCCATCAACGGGAGAATAAGTGCTATAATTTTCATCAATGGCTCGTTTTGCTGCTTCTTTGATAAAGTCAGGTGTATTAAAGTCAGGTTCTCCTAAACTTAAACTGATGATGTCTTTTCCTTCTGCTTTTAATTCTCTAGCTAATGCTGCCATTGCTAATGTTTGTGATGTAGATAGGTTGTTAATTCTGTCTGAAAGTGGGTTGTTCATTATAAATAGTGTTGATTGCCCTGAGTTGCTGTAAAAATCAGGGTGGTTAATAATAGTTATGTTGCGGTCTTGTAAAAGAAAATTGAGTTTTTAAATGCTGTTTTTATAGAGCAGGTTTCATACCCAATTGTTTTAGATGTTTAAAGTGTGCAATAACAGCGCTTCTCATCGTTTTATATTCGTAATAAGGCAGGTTGCATTCTTGAGCTGTTTCCTTTACTATTTTGGCAATTTTACCGTAATGAATGTGGCTGATATTTGGAAAAATATGATGCTCAATTTGGTGATTTAAACCACCTGTATACCAGTTAACAATTTTGTTTTTTGGAGCAAAATTCGTTGTGGTAAACAATTGGTGAATGGCCCAAGTATTGTCCATTTCGCCTAATTCATTTGGAGAAGGATTGGTCGTTTCCTCTACAACGTGTGCTAATTGAAATACAACACTCAAAATTAATCCAGCAGTATAATGCATTATAAAAAAACCAATAAGCACTTTCCACCACGTGATTCCTATGATAATAGGTAAAGCAATCCAAATAGTCACATAAATTACTTTTGTGATTATTAAAGTGGTCCAAAGTATTTTTGGGCTTTTCGCTTCTCCGTAAGATAATTTTCGTTTCAAGTAGCTTCTCATTTGTCTAAAATCTGTTGTGATAGCCCAATTGAAAGTTAGTAAACCATAAAGAAAAACAGAGTAATATTGTTGAAAACGGTGAAAATTGTACCATTTGGCATCTTTTGTAAAACGAATAACGCGTCCGGCATCTAAGTCTTCATCGTGTCCTGGAATGTTGGTATACGTATGGTGTAACACATTGTGCTGTACTTGCCAGTTGTACACATTTCCAGCAAGAACATAAATAGTTCCTCCCATAAATTTATTAACCCAATTTTTATTAGAATAGGATCCGTGATTTCCGTCGTGCATTACGTTCATTCCTACGCCTGCCATTCCAATTCCCATTACTATTGTCAATAGAAGATGCGCCCAAAAAGGCATATCTAAGGTTAGGATTAAGAAATAGGGTGCTAGAAAAACAGTAAATAAGATTATTGTTTTTAAGTATAATTTCCAATTACCTGTTTTCTGGATTTTATTTTCCTTAAAGTAATTGTTAACCCGAGAGTTAAGGGTTCTGAAAAATTTCAGATTATCTTGCTTTGCAAAAGTTGGAGCTGTATTATTCATATGTCTTTAATAAGTTTCAAAGGTAATTATTATAAATTTTTGGATATGCAAAAATGAGATAAAAATTTTAACTCTAAAGTGTTACTTTTGTTAAAAAAATAAGTGATGGACGAGATTCTTAAATATTTTCCCAATTTAACTGATATTCAGAAAGAGCAGTTCGAAAAACTAGATTTTTTATACCATGATTGGAATGAAAAAATTAATGTTATTTCGAGAAAAGATATAGATGCTTTATATACCAAGCATATTTTGCATTCGTTAGGAATTGCTAAAATTATAAAATTTGAACCTGGAACTTATGTACTTGATGTGGGTACAGGCGGAGGTTTTCCTGGAATTCCGTTGGCAATTCTTTTTCCCGAAACGCGATTTCATTTAATTGATATTATTGCCAAAAAAATAAAAGTAGTGCAGGGAGTTGTAGATGCTTTAGAATTAAAAAATGTAAAAGCAGAACAATTGCGTGCTGAATTGGTAAAAGGTGATTTCGATTTTATTGTGAGTCGTGCCGTTACCAATATGCCGGATTTCGTTTCTTGGGTAAAAACCAAAATTAAAAAGAATAACAAACACGAATTGAAAAATGGAATTTTGTATTTGAAAGGTGGCGATTTAACGGAAGAATTAAAAGACTTTCCAAAAGCAACGGAGTATAATTTAGCTGATTTCTTTGAGGATGAGTTTTTTGAAACTAAGAAAGTAGTGCACTTACCATTGAAGTTTGTGGTTTAATAAGTCGTGAAGTTGAAAGTCGTAAAGTCGATAGAACAGCCAAGGAAATAACTTAAAGTGAAAAGCCGAATCTAATTAGTTAGATTCGGCTTTTTATACTCGTATAAAGCTTTAAGACTTTCGACTTTAAAACTTTAAGACAATTAATTACTCTCCTAAAAACGGATATCTATAATCTTCTGGAGTTACAAAAGTTTCTTTGATTGTTCTAGCAGATGTCCAACGCAATAAGTTTTGCATAGAACCTGCTTTATCATTCGTTCCTGATCCTCTAGCTCCACCAAATGGTTGCATTCCTACTACAGCTCCTGTTGGTTTGTCATTGATATAGAAATTACCTGCAGCATTTTGTAACGCTACTGTAGCTTCTTCAATTGCATAACGATCTTGACTGAAAACTGCACCAGTTAAAGCATACTCAGAAGTAGTGTCTACTAATTCTAAAGTCTCAGCCCATTTAGCATCTTCATACACATAAATAGTTACAACTGGTCCGAATAATTCAGTTTCCATTGTAGTGTATTTAGGGTTTGTTGTTAAGATGACAGTTGGTTCGATAAAATATCCTTTTGATTTATCATAGTTTCCACCAATGATCACTTCAGCATCTGTATCTTTTTTAGCTTGATCAATAAATTTAGCTAATTTGTCGAATGAAGCTTCAGAGATAACAGCAGTAATAAAGTTGCTCATATCTTCTGGAGAACCCATTTTCATCGATTTCAAATCCGTTTCTAATTGGCTTTTAATCGCTGGCCATAAACTTTGTGGCACATATACACGAGAAGCAGCACTACATTTTTGACCTTGGTACTCAAATGCACCACGAGCAATTCCTGTGGTAACTTGTTTTGGGTTTGCAGATGGATGCGCGATAATAAAATCTTTTCCTCCAGTTTCTCCTACAATTCTAGGGTATGTTTTGTATTTGCTGATGTTTGTTCCAATTTTTGCCCAAATATCATTGAAAACTCCTGTTGAACCTGTAAAGTGAACTCCTGCAAAATCTGGACTTGCTAATAACGTTTCCGTTACCATTCCAGAATCTCCCATTACCATATTGATTACACCGTCAGGTAATCCTGCTTCTTTAAAGATTTGCATCAACAAGTTAGCTGAATATACTTGAGTAGCTGCTGGTTTCCAAACGACTACATTTCCCATTAATGCGGCACTTGCAGGTAAGTTTCCAGCAATTGCAGTAAAGTTAAATGGAGTAATAGCGTATACAAAACCTTCTAATGCTCTGTATTCAACACGATTCCACATGTCTGAATTCGACTTTGGTTGCTCGCTGTAAATTTGCGTCATGTATTGTACGTTGAAACGTAAAAAGTCGATCAACTCACAAGAAGCATCAATTTCTGCTTGATAAATAGACTTAGATTGTGCAATCATTGTTGCAGCATTGATTTTTGCTCTATATGGTCCAGCAATCAATTCAGCAGCTTTTAAGAAAATACCTGCGCGGTGTTCCCATGCCATATTTGTCCATGCTTTTCTTGCTTTTAGTGCTGTTGCTATTGCGCCTTCGATATGAGATTTCTCTGCTAAGTGGTACGTACCTACGATATGTTGGTGATCGTGAGGTGCTGACATTGTTTTAGTATTTCCAGTTCTAATTTCTTCGCTTCCGATATAAAGTGGAACGTCAATTTTAGAATTCCACATTGCTTTGTAAGCTGCAAGTACAGCTGCTCTTTCTGGTGAATTAGGTGCGTAGCTTTTTACAGGCTCGTTTACCGCTTTTGGTACATGAAAAAATCCTTTTAACATAGTTGTAAAATTATAAAATTAAAAATCTTCGTTGTGTTTTTAAATAAAAAACAAAAGTACGAAGGATTCTTTAAAGAAATGATATTTTATGTTGTTAAGTAAAGACTAAACTTGTATATAGTTGCTTTTTAGCCCTGATAGAAAAGGAAAGCTTTTTGTGGTATCGTTGTATTTTTTCTTGTAAAATAAGAGCGACTTTAGAAGCTCCTTATTTTGCTTAGAAAAAAACAAACGAGAACATGAAAACTTGTATTGGAGAGCAGGATTGGCTTCTAACAGAGTTTAAAAATCTAATTTAAAGCAAATGGAGCACACAATCTGAAAGACGGTACAATAACTTTAAAGTTTTTGGTAGAGGTAAAGTTGATCATGTTAAAATACCCTTTCATAGCGCCATAGGGAGAGGAGAGCAAGCAACCGGAACTATAGGTATGTAATTCACCTGGTTTTAAAACAGGTTTTTTTCCTATTACACCTTCGCCATCTACAACCTCAATATCATTTAATGAATCGAAAATTTCCCAATGACGAGAAATTAATTGTACAGAATCTTTACTGTGGTTTTCTATTGTAATTTGGTAACTAAAGGCAAAGTGTAACTTGTAGTTCTTGAAGTAAGTTCCTTCAAAACTAGTTAATACAGATATTTTTATGCCTCTTGTTATTTGAGAAACCATAATAAGTGTGTAAAATCGTGTTTGTTGTCGTCAAAATTACAAAAAATAGATGTCGATTTGGCAATTATCAAAAAAGAATTTTTAGTTGGTACTATTTACAGAACTTGCGCTACCTATTCCAACTACTCTGTCATAACGGTCTATTCCTTCTCTATAATAAACCAGAACGGTATAATTATTTTCTGTTTGATAAAAATTACCATCAATCGCATTTTCAAAATCAATGTTTCCTTTGTTGTCTGCAATGGTGTATTGAAAATTTGTGAATCCTTGTTTAATTAAAATCGCCTTTTCGTAAGTTGCTTTTTTAGGATTGTAATCGAGTTTATATTCTGGTGTAAGATTGTAGTTGTTAAACATTCCCGTAACATAAATATCTTTGTTAAGTCTAAAACTGGGAGCCGAAAGGCTAAAATAAACCCAAGCGTAATCTGCTTCGATTTCGCTATTTGATGCATTTATATTTTTAACAACAAAATTTCCGTTGATGTCTTGACTGAAAGAATAAGGGAAATTAGCTCTTGCAGCATTTGTGTACAATCGAGAACCATAAATGGCTGTGTCAGAGTCTATTTTTCCAACATTATTCGCGGCAGCTCTGATGTCTTTATTCTCGAAATACAGGAATTCATTACCAGCCCAAAATTGTGTTTCTGCATCGTATTTATAAATTAACTCATTCCCAATTGTATATTGTGGCACTACATTTTTGATGGCGTTATTTAGTTGACCATTTTGCATAATTACCACTCTTACGTTCTTTAATGCGTTTTGAAAAGTAATCGTATTGGATCTAATGGCAAAATCTAAATTTTGTTTCGTATCCATATTAGTAACCGTTCGTGCGCGTTTAACTTGCAGGGGAACTGAAACTAAATCTTCGCATAATATAAGTTTTCTAGAAAAAACAACTTCTTTGTTTTCGTCTAAAATCTTGATCATGTAATTGCCGCTGATTTTTAATTTCCGCGTAAATTGATTGGGAATCGATAGTTTATAATGCGAATATATTTGTAACGTATTAAAAGAATTGGTGTAATCCTGAATGCGTTGATTGTCAAAACCTTCTAGATACTCATTTTTGGGTAATCCAGAAGGAATCCAATTATAATCACAGTGAATTATTTCATAATAGTAATTGGCTTCGTTGCCAAAAAGATCATCAAATTGAAACTGAAAACCTTCACCCAAATTTAAGATTGGAATTATATTTTGTTCGTTTTGAACAAATGAAATTGTTTTGATATTGTAAGGAGGAACCACCTCTTTTTCTGCTTGTGCAAAAGAAGAACTAACTGTAAAAAGCAGAAAAAAGTTGGCGAAAATAGTTTTAATCATCTTTCTAAATGTCTGAGAGGTAAATATAACAAATTATATAGAATTCAGATTTGAATCTTTTTTTGCTAAAACACTATCTTATTTAAAACAAACAGGAATAATTTCTCCTTTAGCTAAGCAATATTTTTCTACTAATTCGGGTGCAATTTTCTTAGTATAATCTTCTTCAACTACGGTAAAACCAATACTTCTTAATTTATCAAAATAATCCCTTCCGTAAATGCGAACATGATCGTACTGTCCGAAAATTTTAGCACGTTCTTTTTGATCGGTAATCGTATCATCTGCAAAAGTAACTGCTCTTTTTAAATCCTGAGGAATTTGCAAAATAGCCATTCCGCCCGGTTTTAGAACACGATATAATTCTTGCATTGCCTTGGTATCATCCGGAATGTGCTCTAATACGTGATTGCAAAGAATAACATCGTATTGATTGTCCTGAAAAGGTAAATTACAGATGTCTGCTTTTACATCTGCAAGAGGAGAAAATAAATCCGTAGTAGTGTAATCTAAATTTTTCTGGTTTCTAAATAGTTTATAGAAGGCTTGTTCTGGTGCGAAATGTAATACTTTCTTTTTTTCTTTAGAAGTAAAAAAATCAGTTTCATCTTTAAGATACAACCATAATAATCGATGTCTTTCTAGTGAAAGTGTACTTGGAGAAAGAACATTGTTTCTTTGCGTTTCGTAGCCATAAGGCAACATCGATTTAAAACTTTTTCCGTCAATAGGATCGGTAAATTTGTTTCCTTTTAATGAAAAAGCGATAATAGGACGTGCCACGTAACTTAAACGAATCAGTAATGGGCGCGGTATGGTGTTGAGTACGAGTTTAAAAAGTTTCTTCATTACAGAACTAAAGGTGTTTTTCTAAATTCATCTTCTTCATTACTAACAATTCCTAACGCTTTATACACATAAGCAAAAGTGGATAATATCTCTGGTTTACCATCAATTATAGCAACGTCATGCTCAAAATGGGCACTCGGTTTTCCGTCGGCTGTTGTAATAGTCCAACCGTCTTTGTGTTGTTTTATATTTCTTGTTCCAAGATTGATCATGGGCTCGATTGCCACCACCATTCCTTCTACAAAAAGTTTTCCTCTTCCTTTTTTACCATAATTAGGCATTTCAGGATCTTCATGCATTTTTTGACCCACGCCGTGTCCTACTAATTCACGAACTACTCCGTAACCATGAGCTTCTGTGTATTTCTGAATGGCATTTCCAACATCTTCTACGCGGTTTCCCAATCTTAATTCTCGGATTCCTACATATAAAGATTCTTTAGTAATCTGTAGTAATTTTTTGGTTTCTGGAGCTACTTCGCCAATTTCAAAGGAATAGGCATGATCACCATGGTATCCGTTTTTGTAAGCGCCACAGTCTACAGAAATTACATCGCCACTTTCTAATGGTTTGTTATTTGGAATTCCATGTACCACTTGAGAATTTGGACTCATACACAATGAGTTTGGAAACCCATATAATCCTAGAAAACTAGGTACTGCACCATGATCACGAATAAATTCTTCGGCTAATTTGTCTAAATATAAAGTAGTAACTCCTTCTTTTATTTCAGAAGCTACCATTCCTAATGTTTTTGATACGATCAACGCACTTTCGCGCATCAATTCTATTTCTTCACGTGATTTTACAATAATCATAATACTTGTTTTTCAGTTTGCAAAAGTACGATTTTATAATTATTTAATTAGTTTCATACGGTATTTATAAAAAGCGTTTTTATTATACTCTTTTTTTAAAATTAGATAGAAATCAAATAAATGCTTTGAAAACAAAACAGTAAATTAGTGTAAAATAAAAAATAAATAATTTTATGAATTCGAATGAAACCAAAAAAACAAATTTAAAAAAGATGAAAAACATTGCGCTATTTGTTTTGGGAATAGCGGTGGTTTGTTTTTTTGTAGCGCATCATTATAAAGTGGGTTGGCTTAAAGCAATTAGTGAGGCCGCTATGGTAGGCGGAATTGCTGATTGGTTTGCTGTAGTAGCGTTGTTTAAACATCCATTAGGAATTCCAATTCCGCATACCGCTTTAATTCCTAATAATAAAGACGCTATTGGTCAGAATTTAGGCAGTTTTGTTTCGGATGAATTTTTAATTAAAGAGAAATTAGAGATAAAATTAGACGAATTTGATTTTGCTACTAAAGCAACTAATTGGTTGAAAAACGAGGAAAATTCAACTAAAATTGCTTCTTTATTAGTTGAAAATGTAATTCCCGTTGTTCTAAAAACTATTGATGATACCGATGTTAAAAATTTTATTCAGCAGCAGTTTGAAATCAAATTGAAACAGCTAAATTTTAGTGAATGGATTGCTTTGGGTTTAGAATCACTATCAAAAAGTGATAAACAAACTGAATTTATAACCAATGTATTGACCGTTTTGGCCGCAGAATTAGAAGCGAATAGGATTGAAATTGATGAGAAAGTTAAAAGTGCTACACCTTGGTACACCATGGGCGTTGCTGATAAAAAAATTGCAAAAGGGGTTTATAATGGACTTTATGAATTTTTGAATAGTGCAAAAGAGCCTGATAGTACTATTCGTGAAAAGATAAATTTATATGTATTTAATTTTATTGAAGAGTTAAAAAACGCTCCCGAAATGCAACAAAAGATTAACTCCATAATTATAAATTTTACTCAGAAAGAAGAGTTTCAGAATTATATTGGATCAATTTGGCAGGAAATAAAAAAAGCAGTTACTGAGGATATAAATAACGGTGAGGAATCAAAAATTAAAATAAGTTTAGCTCGAATGATTAGTAATTTTGGATTAACCATTCAAAATGATATAGTCATGACTACTAAAATTAATAATTTTTTAAAGATTGATTTGTTAGGCGTTTTACTTCGAAATAAAAAAGCCATCGGAGATTTGATTGCTAATTCCGTGCAAAGTTGGGACAAAAAAGAAATTGCTGATAAGTTAGAATTAGAAGTAGGCAAGGATTTACAATTTATCAGAATTAATGGAACTGTTGTTGGTGGTATAGTTGGTCTGTTTATTTATTTTGTAGAGCAGTTTATTTAATTTATGAATTAGTTTCACTGTATTTTTGTACTATTCTTCATGTTTGAGGTACCTTAACTACGTTGTTTGGCAGAATTCAGAAGTACTAGTTTAACAAAATGTATAACTAAAGTATTCTATAAAAAAAATGCTATCCTTTTGAGATAGCATTTTTGCATTTATTTTTTATTTATAATAAAGAATGACGTGTCATAACTTCAGGTTTTTCAATTCCCATTAACTCTAAAATAGTGGGTGCTATATCTCCTAAAACCCCATTTTGAATTTTTTTCAACTCTTTATCTACTAAAATAATTGGTACCGGATTGGTGGTGTGTGCTGTATTTGGACTTCCATCAGGATTAATCATAGTTTCGCAATTACCATGATCTGCTATAACTATAGTGGTGTAATTATTGGCTAAGGCAGCTGAAATTACTTTTTCGACACATTTATCAACCGCTTCACAAGCTTGTATTGCAGCGCTCATTATTCCGGTATGACCAACCATGTCGCCATTTGCAAAATTAAGACAAACGAAATCTACTTCTGCTTTATTCAGTTCAGGGACTAATGCATCTGCTAATTCAAAAGCACTCATTTCTGGTTGTAAATCATAAGTAGCTACTTTTGGAGAATTTTTTAAAATACGAGATTCTCCTTCAAAAGGCAATTCTCTACCACCAGAAAAGAAAAATGTTACATGCGGATATTTCTCTGTTTCCGCAATCCTAATTTGCTTTTTGTGCGCTTTCTCTAAAACTTCTCCAAGGGTCTCTGTAATATTGTCTTTATTATAAACGACTTTTATATTTTTGTAAGTTTCGTCATAATTAGTGAGTGTTACATAATACAGGTTTAATTTGTGCATGTTGTGTTCGTGACAATCCATTTGAGTTAAAACCTCTGTTAGCTCACGACCTCGATCTGTTCTAAAATTAAAGAAAATAACCACATCATCTTCTTCTATAGTGGCGAGTGGTTTGTCAAATGCATCTACGATAACGGTAGGATGAATAAATTCGTCGGTGACATTAACTTCGTAACTTTCTTCGATAGATGCTACGGCATTTGTAACATGAGTTCCAATTCCGTTGACTAATAGATCATAGGCTAGTTTTATTCTTTCCCATCTTCTGTCTCTATCCATGGCGTAGTAACGACCTATGATCGAAGCTAGTTTTACGGAAGTATTGGCTATATAATCTTGTAAGTCTTGAATGTAATGTTTGCCTGATTTCGGATCCACATCTCGACCATCAGTAAAGGCGTGAACATAAACTTTTTGCAATCCATGTTCTTGCGTAGCATCTATTAAACCTCGTAAGTGCGAAGTGTGCGAATGTACGCCACCATCTGAAAGTAACCCTAAAAAGTGTACTTTTTTATTGTGTGATTTGGCATATTTAAAAGCATCTACTAATACAGGTTCCTTAGCGAGAGTATGATTGGCCACGGCCAAATTAATTTTGGCTAAATCCTGATATACAATCCTACCAGCTCCAAGATTCATGTGTCCCACTTCGCTGTTTCCCATTTGACCTTCGGGTAATCCTACATTCAAACCGTCTGTTCGAAGTTGAGCATGTGGATAATTTTTATATAGGCTATTTATAAAAGGAATATTAGCGTTGTCGATTGCAGAAATTTTTGGATCTGGAGATTTTCCCCAACCGTCCAAAATCATAAGAATTACTTTTTTATTCATCACTAAGTTATTTTAAACAAAGATAAAGTATTTCTAAAAACCTTAGCGCCAATTCAGTTAACTATTGAAGATATATAGATTTGGTTAAAATAAAATGATTAATATAAAATCAAAAGGGCTTTTTTTTAAAATAAATGGATTTAGAATTTATTTTTAACTTGATTGTAATCAATAAAATAACGAACGCTAATTGAAAAGGTATGATTTAAAGCGTCATTAGTTAATAAATTAGTTACATTATTTCTAAAATCCTTATTAATGTTTCTTTCAAAAGCACCTGCGTTATTTCGATACAAGACAGAAACTTGACTGCCTGGCGCAAACCACCACGAATAAGATAAATCAGCATTCCAAGAATAGAAACTAGAATTTTTATTAGTGGTGTATCCTGCAAAATCCGTAAGTCTTCCGTTATTTTGTAATGCTAAGGTGTTTTTATTTTCAGCATAAGACCAATAATGACGTAAAGAAATATTAAAAGACATTTGACTATTTAAAGCATATTTTCCTGAAAAAGTATTGGCATATGTTATAACGTTTCTATTTGCAAAAATGACGGTGTTTGGTGTGTTTGTATTTAGATCATCGTCAATACTGTCGATACGTCCTTTGTTATTGTTTCTTCTAAAAAAGCTGAAATTATAATTAATGGATAACTTATCATTAAAACGGTATCTAGGACCGAAATCAAAACCATAGGTTGTTCGTCCAGATTCATTAAAAATAGCATAAGAGGGATTAAAATCTATTGCAAACCTATTGTTATAATTCGTTGATATATAAATAAATCCTCCAATTTTAGCAGGAAGAATTACATATTTATCAGCTTGTTGAGATTCGTAGTAATCATAAGTTTCTACTGGGTTAGCATCAATTCCTATTGATAAAGATCTATTTTTTTTATCATTTGCATTAATTTGAAAGTTCAGGTTTCCCGATTGAATTTTTCCACTCTCTTTATGAAATTGAGAATAGGTATCGAATCGTGCGCTAAAACTATTGAAATGTTTGGTAGAGTTGAGAATCCTATAACTGGCATTTCCGTATAAACTATAATAATTAGTTTCAAAATTAATTCCTAAATCATTATTATCAAAATCTTTGGTAGTGATGTCTGCACCAATTCCATAACGAAACTTTCCACTAGTTTCAGAAAAATTCAATTGAGAATTAACTCCTTTTTTGTTTTCGATATCATTGACGAAACTGTATTTAAAATCTCCAGTTAGGCTGTATGTATTTTTTTTAGTATTTAAATCCCAAACTAAAGCACTCACGTTTCCGTCTCTGTAACTGCCATTTCGTGTTACATTTGTATTTACAAAAGTAATTGATGAGTTTTTGCGAAAACGTTGGTCTAAAACTAAAACATTGTAATTGGTTAAGGGTTCAACTACTTCATTTCTTACTTCTTGTGTGTTATTATTTCTTATGGTAGCTTTAGTTTTTTCGGTTACGGCATTTAGGATTCCAACTCCTAATCCCTCTTTTGTTCTTCCTGATATTTTTAAAGCATTTATAAGATTTACGCTTGCAGGATTATCAATTATTTCTTCATTATTATTAATTTCTGGATAGATGCTTGGGTTTCCTCCAATTCGTCTCGAGTAAACCAAGTTGCCTTTGCTAAATAAATCTGTCCCTTCTGTAAAAAAAGGTCTGTTTTCATTAAACTGTTGTTCAAAAGGACCTAAAACAAGGACTTTGTCATCATATTTTGTTTGCCCAAAGTCGGGTACAAGTATCATGTCTAACGTAAAAGCATCATTTATTCCGTATTTTAGATCTAAACCTCCTTTTAGAGTTCCTTTTGTTTTTTGTTTGTCACTCGCATTTATATAAAATGACGAATACGGTAAAAGGAAAAGACGAGTAGGTGGTTTTATGTTTTCAATTCCTTCTAAAATTCCTGTTTGTTGGGTAAAAGTTCCTAATTTGGTATCGATAAAATTCCAAGTGTATTTTTGTCGATCTCGTCTAATTTCTCTAAAAAAATTAAGACCCCAAGTTTGTTTGTCTTCTGCTGAAAACCGTAACGCTGCATAAGGGATTCGCATTTCTACAACCCAACCTTTGTCTGTAATAACCGCTTTGCTTTTCCAAACGGCATCCCAGGAATAATCCTCTCCATTAGAATCAGTGGTAATACAATCGGCTTGACCATCAGCTGCGTTTACGAAAAACTGGAAATCTTGCTGCCCGTCATTGAACCCATTTATGAAAACACCAAAAAGATCCGAAGTACCAAAATTATCTCTTTGAGTAATTTCTTTTAAGATTTTATCTGGACTTTCATCATATAATAAAGCACCTATATATACAGCGTCGTTATCATATAATACTCTAATTTCAGTTCTCTTATTTTCTGGGATTTTTTTTCCATTATCCGGTGTCAACATAACAAAATCACTAGCAATTGGAGCCGATTGCCAAATAGTTTCGTCAAGCTTTCCATCAATTTCAATTTTTTCTGAAATAAATTTAGTCTGTAAGATTTTTTTTTGGCTGTAGCCAAATAAGGAAATGAATAAAAAACAAAGTAAAAGCGAGTTCTTCATATTTTGATTGATAATGATGATTATAAAACCAAAATAGCATGATAGGAACAAGTTGCCGACGTACTTAATAGTTTTTTTAATAGACTCTCTTTTTAAGTCATTGTTACAATTTATTATAGAAAAATTAAAATTTGTTTTTTATAACGTTATAATCAATAAAATAACGCAAGCTTATTGAAAGTACATTGGTAAGATCACTATTAAAAATGTTTTTAAGATTTTTTGACACCTCTTTTTCTACCGTACTTGCTCTCTCAAGACCGTAATTACGGTATAAAACTGAAATTTCACTTCCTGGAGCAAACCACCACGAATAGGATAAATCAAAATTCCATGAATTAAAATTTCGGTCTTTATTTAAATTGTAAGTGCTGTTTGGAGCCAAGTAACCGTTGTTTTGTAAAGTAAAAAAATCATGGTTTTTAGAATAGGACCAATAATATCTGGCAGTAAGATTTATAGTCATTTTATTGTTTAACGAATATTTTCCGGTAAGATCGTTCTGAAGGATCTCCCGATTGCGTTCGGTAAAAATAATTCCTGAATTATTAGAGTCAACCCAACCTCGATCGTTTTTCATTTTGGTGTATTCTAATGCGTAGGCCAATGATATTTTATCATTAAATCTATATTTTGGACTTATGTATAATCCGCTTGTAATTCTTTTTTGTTCATCATATTTTGTGAAATTGACCGTCATGTCTAGCGTTAATGGATTATTTCTATTCAATTCAAAACCAAAATAAGAAGCAATTCTTTTTGGTATATATACATAACTTCCGTACTCGCGTGGCTCATAAAAATCAAAGGATTCTAGTGGGTTTAAAACAATTCCTAACTCAAAATAATCATTGTTTAATGAGGTGCCTTTGAATACCGTTTTATACCAGTTTTCTTGAATTTTTCCCGTAGTATTTTGAATTTCTAAATTAAGTTCTTGTTCAATCTTTAAGGTGTTAAATACTTTTGTTGGATTTAATATTCTATAACTTCCATTTGCAAGAGCACTGTGGTAATTGGTGTAAAAAACAATTCCTAAGTCATTTATATCATAGTTTTCTGAGATGTATTTTCCTGAAAATAAATAACGATATCTTCCACTTGTTTTTTCAAAGTTTAATGCTGTTTTGTATCCATTATAATCTTCAAGCGTATTTACATGGCTAAACTTAAAATCTCCATATAAATTATAGGTATTTTGCTTTGTGTTCAGGTCAAAAACTAAGGCAGAAGTATTAGCATCTCTAAATTCTCCATTTCTAGTAGTATTGGCATTTACAAAAGAAACAGAGGAATTTTGATTGAATCTTTGGTCGAGTACTAAAACATTGTAATTTGTTAAAGGTTCAATAACTTCTTTTCTTTTTTCGTTGGTCAAGGAATTAAAAATAGTCGCTTTCGTTTTTTCTGTAATGGCATTCAAAAAGCCTATTCCTAATCCTTTCTCTGTACGCCCAGATATTTTTACAGCATTTAATAAATTCACTGTGCTAGGATAGTTTGTTATTTCTTCCTCATCCGTAAGATTAGGATACGCACTTGGTTCTCCTCCAATTCTTCTGGAATAGAACAAACCTCCTTTGTTAAATAAATCTGTTCCCTCAGTAAAAAAGGGTCTGTTTTCTTCAAATTTTTGTTCAAAAGGGAGTAAATTTAAAATAGCATTATCAAATTTTGTTTGTCCAAAATCGGGTACTAAAATAGCATCTAATGTAAAGGAATCGTTGATGCCATATTTGATATCAAGTCCCGCTTTTAGGGTGGTGTCAGAGCCAATGTCACTTTGTTGATAATAGGCTGAGGTGTAAGGAATCAGAAATAGGCGAGTAGGTGTTTTTATGTTTTCAATTCCTTCAAGTATTCCTGCTTGCGGAATCACTGCTCCAATTTTTGTATCAATGTGATTCCAGGTATATTTTTGTACGTCTCTTTTAATTTCTCGCATAAAATTCAAACCCCATGTTTGTTTATTCGCTTTAGAAAATCGCAAAGCAGCATACGGAATTTTCATTTCTACAATCCAACCAAAATCAGTTATATTTACTTGACTATCCCAAATAGCGTCCCAAGTAAAATCCTCAGAATCTTCAGTGGCTATACAATCCATTTGCACGCCTGCTGCACTTACAAAAAATCGGAAATCCTGCTGTCCATCGTTAAATCCATTTATGTAAACCGAAAAATGATCAGAGACACCAAAAACATCCCGATTGGTGATTTCTTTTTTAATTTTAGTAGGCTCATCATCATAAAGTAAGGCTGCAATATAAATAGCATCGTTATCATAGACAATTTTCACTTCAGTTTTTTTTGTTGCATTTATCGGTTTGCCATTATCAGGTTCAAACATAACAAAATCAGATGCAAGAGCTGCTGTTTTCCATATTTCTTCCTCTATTTTTCCATCAATAATTATGTTTTCTGTAGTAAATTTTGTTAAAAGTGTCTTTTTTTGACTAAAAGCGCTAAGATTTAAGAATAATAAAAAAAATAGCAAGAATGAATGTGGTTTTGACATATTTTAATGGTTTAATCCAAACAAAAATAACCAAATTAACATAAGAAGTTTTGTTTTTTTAGTGATTCGTTGAATTATTAGTACTATTTTTCTTTGTAACAGTAGTATAATTGTGTTAAATACATTTTTCGCTCTTTATTTTTTCTTACGTTTGCAAACCCAAACACTTATAACTAAAAGAAAATCAATGATTTATACGATAATTCCTACTATTTTATTTGTACTTGCTTCCTTTACTACTAATAGAGCTTCATTCTCTGAAACTAAAACTACTAAACCTATCCTTTATTCGAAAGTCGTAGAGACCAATGTAGAGGCTAAAATTGAATCAGCTTATAATAATTTGCACTCCAGTAAATTTGCCTTGCCAAAATTAGAAAGCTTTGCAGTAGCTTTAAAAGGGTACTATTCTTTAAAAGAAAAAGGATTAATTAAAAAAGAGATTTTAACTTTAATTGATTTTAGTTTGTCTTCTAATACTAAAAGACTTTGGGTAATTAATGTAATTACGGGAGATGTATTGTTTAATTCTCTTGTTGCTCATGGAAGAAATACCGGTGAAGAATTTGCTTCCAATTTCTCAAATGCCAATGAATCTTATAAAAGTAGTTTAGGCTTTTATTCAACAGGAGAAATTTATAACGGAAAACACGGTATGTCTCTTAGATTAGATGGCTTAGAAAAAGGAGTTAATGACAACGCAAGAGCAAGAGGAGTTGTGATGCATGCTGCAGATTATGTTTCTGAATCTTTTATAAAAAACAATCATAGATTAGGTAGAAGTCAAGGTTGTCCTGCCGTTCCAGTTGAATTGTCTAAAGACATCATTAATGTAATAAAAGATAAATCTTGTTTCTTTATTTATCATCCTTCTAGAGATTCTAAATTCGGAATCAAATCAATTTCATAAATTCGAACATTCTTATTTGAAATTAAAATCATCTTTTTCTTTTGAATATTTTGTTTTTATTTCCATATTATTTTTCCTTGTTGATTCCCTTTTTTTGAATAGGGAATCAACAAGGAAATTTTATTTTAAAACGATTGTATTGATCCTTTTAATAATCTCATTTCAAGGCAAAATAATTCTATTTTTTTATCATTGAATTAGTGCGTATTCCAGTTGTTCTTTTAATTCTAAGATGAAGAAGAGCAGTTTTTAGACATAATAATATGTGTTCCGATGTCTTTGATTTCAAAAGATAAACCATTGGTTTTATATCCCATTTTTTTATAAAATTCAATAGCTTCTTTTCTGGCATTGAACCAAATTAAACAGGGCTTTTGTTCAAAACAATGTTTTTCGGTAGCAATAATCAATTCTGCTCCAAAATTTTTCTTCTGTTGTTCTTTTAAAACGGCCATTCCGCGGATTTGAAATTGTTTTTTATTCGTAAAAATTTCATTTTTTGACTCGAATACTGATACAACTCCTATGATATTATCTTGCAAATACAATCCAAAATGAATCGTAGTCTCTAAATTGTCTCCATCAAAATGACAACTTTCTATTGATTTTCCTTCACGAAGCACCGGATGTCTTACCGGATAAGTCTCTAAAGCACTGATTTTTTTTATTTTTTTCATTTTTTTTAAAATTATTTTTGGAAGCTTCTAGCGTTATAATATTTTAATATTAAATTCATTAGCCTCTAAAAGTACTTTTATTGAAAAGTATTTCGCGCTATGTTTTAGATTTTTTAATAAAAAAACTTGCATTCAAGCAAACTTATTAATTATATTTGCACCGTTGTTAATGCGAAAGTAGCTCAGTTGGTAGAGCTCCAGCCTTCCAAGCTGGTTGTCGCGAGTTCGAGCCTCGTCTTTCGCTCTTAGTTTCAAATTTAATTTGAAAATTTTTTACTGTATAATGCGAAAGTAGCTCAGTTGGTAGAGCTCCAGCCTTCCAAGCTGGTTGTCGCGAGTTCGAGCCTCGTCTTTCGCTCTAAAGCCTTAAACTTTTGTTTAAGGCTTTTTTGTTTAAAAACCTTTTTGAGTTTTATTATCTTTTTATTTAAACCTCAAACTTTCATCTGAGGTTTTTTAATTTTCTATCTTAAATAAAAAAAAACAGATTGGTCTCTATTTTTAAGTTTTATTTTAAAGAACTAAGGTCGGATTCTGCTTCTAATTCTTCTGGTACTTGGTTTTGTTTAAAAACACGAGCGTTTAGATTTCCTTTCAAAGTGATTTTTTCTCCTTTAACATCAAGCCAACTGCCTTCTCTTAGTCCTAAAACCGGAACAGTATTGTAAGCATGAAATTCTTTTATCCTAGTTTCACGAGTTTCTCCCATGTGATTGGAGTTTAAGTCTGGATCTAAATAATGTGGGTTTAAATTAAAAGGAATAACTCCAAGAGTTTGAAAACTGGGTGGATAAACAATTGGCATATCATTAGTGGTTTGCATTGTAAGTCCGCAAATATTACTTCCGGCACTAGTTCCTAAATAAGGGGTTCCATTTTTTATCACTTCAGATAAAGTTGTCATTAGGCCTTTTTTATGCAACTGTGATACTAGGACAAAGGTGTTGCCGCCGCCTGTAAAAATTCCTTCTGCATTTTTTAGCGCGAATGTAACATCTTCAAATTCATGAATTCCTTTTACTTTTTTGTTTATTTTGGCAAAAGCCATTGCTACTTTTGCTGTATAATCATCATGAGAAATTCCACCAGGTCTGGCATAAGGAATAAATAGAATTGTTGTGCAATTATGAAAATGATGCTCTAATTCGGGTAATAAATATTCTAAGAATTCTTCGTTTGCAAGTGTTGATGTACTTGCTATTAGTATGTTTTTCATATTAGAGAGGTATATTTAGGCTAAAGATATTGATCCCTTTTTTATATTTCAAGTTTTTAATTAACATTTTTTTACCAAGTCATTAATAGTTAATTTAGAAGGCATTAGGATACTTTTACCGTGAATCAAAATTCAGCTTCCTAACTATGATTAGAATTGTGTGTTTATTTTTAATCTTTTCTACCATGCAAATCAAGGCACAAGAAAGGGATCAGGTACTTTTGAAAGGCAAAGTGAGTGCAGAAAAAATGGTTTTAGAGGATGTTTACGTTATAAATAAAAAGACACAAAAAGCAGTTGTTTCTGATCGTGACGGTATCTTTTCTTTATATGCTACAGTTGGTGATACATTATTATTTAGTGCAACAGAATTTAGAGAAACGATAGTGGTTTTGTCTCATGAAGATTTTCAAACTTCATTGTTTGTAGTTAGGATGAAACCCGTAGTCAATCAATTAAACGAAGTGGTCGTTAGAAATGGTATTAACGCTGTTTCTTTAGGGATTATTCCAAGTGGACAAAGAGTGTATACGCCGGCTGAAAGAAGGTTAAATACGGCTAATAATCTCAATGCAACAGCAAATGCGGGTACAATGGTAGGTGGCTCTATTTCGGCAGATCCATTGCTTAATTGGATTTCTGGAAGAACCAAAATGCTCAAGAAAGAAGTTAAAGTAGAAAAGAAGGAACTTTATTTATTTCAATTAGAAAGTATGTTTTCTAATGATTATTTGGTAAGTAAATTAAAAATACCTTCGGAATATGTAAAAGGTTTTGAATATTACGCCGTTGAAAACGAAGAATTTGTCTCGATTTTAAAATCTAAGAATCCATCAACAATTACCTTTTTGCTTACAGAATTAGCAAATAAATACAAAGAAATAATTGCCCGTGAAAATTAAAATTACGCTACAGTTGATGTTTTTGTTCTTGATGCATGCTGCATTGGGACAAGGAGTTATTACAAAAGAAATAAAAGGAAGAATTTTTGCCGATTCTGTTGCTGTTGATAAAGTAAATGTCGTGAATTTTACAACTCAAAAAGCCACGGTTTCTGATGCGCAAGGAAACTTTATCCTGTCTCTTAAAACGGGTGATATTATTGTTTTTTCAGCAGTAAATTTAGAAACTCTACGTCGCAAAGTTACAGATCAAGATTTACTTCAAGAGATCTTACAAGTAGTGATGCATCCCAAAAGTATTATTTTGAAAGAAGTATTAATAAATGAATCTGCTATAACAGCAGAAAGTTTAGGAATTATTCCTTATGGCCAGAAAAAATATACAGCCGCCGAAAGAAAACTATATACAGCAACTTCTGGAGGAGGAATCGATGGATTACTTAATTCTATTTCGGGACGCAAAGCCATGTTGAAAAAAGAAATTATAGTAGAGAAAAAAGTACAATTGCTAGCGCGAATGGATGTGTTGTATGAAGAGCAATATTATCTGGAAACGCTAAAAATCCCTTTAGATTACATTAAGGGATTTCAATATTACTGCATTGATGATGCTGATTTTGCTAATGCATTAATTGCTAAAAATAAAACCTTAACTCTTTTTTTAGTTGTAAAACTTGCAGAAAATTATAAACAAATAATTGCTGTTGAAAATAAATAGACTGATAATAGGTTTTGTGTCTTTTATGAGCCAAATTTCTTTTGGCCAAAATGGTATTGAAAAAATGCTGCAAGGTAAAATTATTGTAGACTCAATTGCTGCCAGCGGTGTAAATATTCTAAACACAGCAAATGATAAAACAGCCGTTAGTAATAAAGTTGGTGATTTTATTATTTCTGCTAAAATAAATGATGTTTTGGTTTTTACTTCCTTAAACCTAGAATCCCATCGGTTACAAATTAATTTAACTACTTTTTCCTCTGGAGTATTATTTGTAAAAATGTCTCCGAAAACAACAGCGCTTAAAGAAGTGGTTGTTGGTAAAAAGGAATTTTCGGCAGTTTCA
This sequence comes from Flavobacterium flabelliforme, assembly GCF_017948675.1. Lineage (GTDB taxonomy): Bacteria > Bacteroidota > Bacteroidia > Flavobacteriales > Flavobacteriaceae > Flavobacterium > Flavobacterium pygoscelis. The sequence continues at coordinate 589,806 of NZ_JAGFBU010000001.1, read as the reverse complement.
TTAGGGATAATGTCTAAAGCGCCAAAAAGTTTTTCTCCAGCAGAGCGACAACTACAAACCGCTGGTGATTTTAAACCAATTATGTTGTTAGGTTTATTGGGTGGTTCGATGGAGCTTGATCCATTGATAAACAAGATTAATGGCAGGACAAAAAGGTTGAAGAAATTGGTAGTCCTAGAAAAAAAAGAAATACATCTAAATAGGATATCAGAATTGTATACAGAAGATTTTTTTACTAATAAATTAGGTATTTCTTCTGAATATGTTGGTGGTTTTAAATACTACATTGTCGAAAATGATGCTTTCTTGAAAGTGCTATCTTCTAAAAATGAAGAGGAAATTACTTTTTTTATGATTACCTTAGCTCAAGAATATAAAGCACTTATCGTTCTTGAAAAATAAATAAATTATAGAAAGATTTTGTTGCAATTTTAAATTACTTCCTTAAAAATATAATATAAAACAACCTCCAAATGAAAACCAAAATCGAAATACTTTGTTTGATTTTTTTTACTCAGTTTATCTTTGCTCAAAATGAAAATAGAAAACCCTTGCATGGTCAATTCAAAAACGAAACCGCATTGGTTGATAACGGTTACGTTTTTAATTTAAATTCGAAAACGCGAACCTTTATTAGTAATCAAGGTTTTTTTGATGTTTTGGCCATGCCGAAAGATACCTTGCTGGTTTTGAGTACTTCTTTCAAATCTAAAAAGATTGTATTGCAAGAAAAGGATTTTTCAAAACCTTTGTTTATTGTTAATTTAGAATCTCAAACTACTTTACTAAAGGAAGTAATTATCAAAGGGAAAACCGAAATTAAGCCTGCGCTACCAAGTTCTCAAAGTATGGTAGATCTAAAGTTTACTGATGATGTTGCAACCTCACCAAAAAATAGAGTGATGCCTTCTGACGGAACTATAGAAAACGGAATGGATTTTGTTCGGATTTTTAAGATGGTTTCTAAAATGTTCAAGAAAGATGTTGAAAAAGCAGGTTCGACTGTCAGTTTTTCAGAGACAGTGTATAAAGGAGTAGATTCGTATTTTTTTACGAATACCTTAAAATTAAAAACGAGCGAAATTGGACTTTTTCTGGATTATTGTGAAAACGACCCAAGGTCTAAAAATCTTTTGAAAGAGAAAGATGAGTTTATGTTGATTGATTTTCTAATCACCAAGAATGAAGAGTTTAAAAGAATAACTACTTTTGAAAAATGAAAAAAACAATTTTAATTACTTTTTTGGGAATGTTATTTTTAACATTAACTTCTTTTGATGTTCATAAATTTTATGTGGCATTATACCAAGTTAATTACGCACCCGAAAAGAAAATGATACAAATAACCACTCGTATTTTTGTAGATGATTTAAATAATTCATTAGCTAAAAAATACCAAAAGAAAATTAATTTAGGTTCTGATAAAGAAACCGAGGAAGATCTTACTCTCTTTAAGAAGTATCTTGCCGAAAAGTTTTACATCAAAGTAAATGGTCATGCAAAACCAATTCAGTTTTTAAGTAAAGAAATGGAAGGTGATGTGCTTATATGTTATTTTAGTATTAAAGATATACATAAGATTAATACGTTAGATATTTACAATGCAGTTATAACAGAAGGAAACTCTGAGCAGCAAAATATTATGCATTTTAATGTATTAGGAGTCAAAAACACCTTACTTTTTAGTGAATCTTCTTCTAAAGGGTTGTTAAAATATTAATAATTAACAATAAATTTATATAAAATTATTATTTTCACAGACTGAAAACCAGAATTAAACCTATGAAAAAATTATCCCTATTATTATTTCTTCCTGCGTTATTATTTGCACAGGAGAAAAACCCACCCACAACCACTAAACAAACAGGAAGATACGACAACAATAAGTTTAGTCAAATGTATGATCTGTTAGCAACGCCTAATATGTTTCGTACAGCTTCTGGAGCGCCAGGGCCAGCATATTACCAACAACAAGCCGATTATAAAATAGATATTGAGTTAGATGACAAGAAATCTAGCATAAAAGGATCGGAAATGATTACCTATTATAACAATTCTCCTGATACTTTAGAGTATTTATGGGTTCAGTTAGATCAAAATCAAGCAGCAAAAACGTCAGAAACTCCGTTGGCTGATAGCCAAAGAATGGAGCAAGTTTTTCCTGCAGCAAACTTTGCTAATAAGTTTTTACAACAAGATTTAGAGCGTGGTTTTAATATAGAAGCAGTAAATGATGCAACAGGAAAACCATTGTCTTATACTATAAATCATACTATGATGCGTATCAATTTAGTTACGCCTATGAAACCAGGAGAGAAATTCTCTTTTGGTGTAAAATGGAATTACAACATCAATAATTATAGAGTAGAGGGAGGTCGTTCAGGTTATGAATTATTTGAAAAAGACGGAAATAAATTATATGTAATTGCACAATTCTACCCAAGAATGGCAGTTTATAATGATGTTGAAGGATGGCAAAACATGCAGTTCTGGGGAACAGGGGAATTTACACTTCCTTTTGGAAATTTTGATGTTAATATTACAGTTCCTGCAGACCATGTTATGGAAGCTACTGGAGATTTAACCAATAGAAGCGAAGTGTTTACGCCGGAGCAAGTAAAAAGATACGAATTGGCTATGAAAACCTATGATAAGCCTGTTGTAATCGTTACCCAAGCGGAAGCAGAAGCAGCAGAAAAAGGGTTTTCTAACAAGAAAAAAACATGGAAATTTAGCGCTAAAAACGTTAGAGATTTTGGAATAGCTACTTCAAGAAAATTTATTCTTGATATGATGGCTGTTAAGATGGGCGAGAAATCAGTAATGGCAGTTTCGATATATCCTAAAGAAGCAAATCCGTTTTGGGGAGAAACAGCAACAAGAACAGTCGCGCATACGTTAAAAAGTTATTCCTCTCATACTTTTGATTATCCTTATCCAAAAGCAGTTTCTGTATCTGCAGAAGATCAAGGAATGGAATACCCAATGATTTGTTGGAATTACGGTCGTCCAGATGAAAATGGAGTGGTAAGTGAGCGTATAAAAAACGGAATGATTGGTGTGACTATACATGAAGTAGGACACAATTTCTTTCCAATGATTGTAAATTCAGATGAGCGTCAGTGGTCTTGGATGGATGAAGGTTTAAACACTTTTATGCAATATATGGCAGAACAAGAATTAGGAACAAATTTTCCTTCTAGTCGTGGTCCAGCAAGTAAAATAGTTCCTTACATGAGTGGAGATCAGAAATTTTTAGAACCTATTATGTCTAACTCAGAAACCATTGCTCAGTTTGGTGCAAATGCTTATGGTAAGCCAGCAACGGGATTAAATATTCTTAGAGAAACTATTATGGGTCGAGAATTATTTGACCATGCTTTTAAGGTTTACGCAAACAGATGGAAGTTCAAGCATCCTACACCTGAAGACTTTTTTAGAACGATGGAAGACGCTTCTGCAGTAGATTTAGATTGGTTCTTTAGAGGTTGGTTTTATTCTACTGATTTTGTAGATATTGGAATAAAAGAGGTAAAACAATATTATGTTTCTGAAACCGCTACTAAAGAATTAAAGGATGCAATAGTAAAAAGAGGACGTTTTGGTGAAGAAAAAGGACCTTTCGTTTATTTAGTTCCTGGAACAAGCGGAGAGTTATCTGCTAAAAATAAAAAAGCATTTAAGATAGAAGACGTAAATTTACTCTCAGACTATGTAAATAAAAAATTTACAGCCGACGAGAAAACAAAATTAAAATCTCCGAAGTATTTTTATGAAGTAGAGTTCAATAAACCTGGCGGAATGATTATGCCTATTATTGTTGAATTAACTTATGAAGACAATACAACCGAAATGTTTAAATATCCTGCTCAAATCTGGAGAAAGAACAATGATACCGCTAAGAAAGTATATGCTACTGAAAAAGCAATTAAGAAAATACAAGTAGATCCAAAATTAGAAACAGCTGATATTGATGTAACTAATAATACTTGGCCAAAAGAAGAAGTAAAATCTAAATTTGATTAAACAAATATTTCATAAAAAAAGAGACTCTTTTCAGAGTCTCTTTTTTTATGAAATATTTAAAAGTACAAGGTTCAAAATTTAATATCTTTGTAACACTAAAAAATAAAATTATGTTTGGTATAGGTGGTGGCGAATTAATTTTTATCATGTTTATAATCTTAATGCTGTTTGGATCTGATAAAGTTCCAGAAGTCGCTCGAACTATGGGTAAAGCGATGGCACAGTTAAAGAATGCTACAAATGATATAAAAAGTGAAATTCAAAAAGGAGCTGAATCTAACGGATTTGATTCACAATCATTATTAGATTTACAGGGTAATATCACTTCGGAAATTAATAAAGTAAAGGATAACTTATTGGGTGATACGTCTCAGTATAATGATTTTGCTGTAAATATTAGTACTGAGCTTAATAAAGCTAAAGAAAACTTACTTGGCGATGTTAATGGCTCGTTAGAAGGAACTAAAGAAATTATTGAAGATGTTTCTGGACCTATAAAACGCCAAATGTAATGTTAGAGAAAATACTTTCTTTAGACACTGAATTATTGGTTTTTTTGAATGGTTTAGGATCTCCTACCTACGATGCCCTTTGGTTGTTTATAACCAAGCAAAGCAATTGGATTCCGCTTTTCTTACTTTTGTTGTATGTTATTTTTAAAAAAATTGGCGGGAAGCAAACATTATATCTTTTATTGTTTGTGGCTCTTTTAGTAACGTTTACGGATCAAATGACCAATTTATTTAAAAATGGATTTCAAAGATTGCGTCCTTGTAATAATCCTGAAATCAATTCTTTTATAAGAGTGGTGCAAGTGCGAAATTCTTTTAGTTTTTTCTCTGGACATGCAGCAAATTCAATGGCAGTTGCTTCTTTTTTATATTTTACTTTAAGATCGTATTTTAAATATTTTGTGTTAATCTTTCTTTGGCCTTTTATATTTGCTTACAGTAGGATTTATCTAGGATTGCATTATCCAGGAGATATTTTAATGGGTTATTTGTTCGGATTTACTTTTGGTTTCCTAATGTATAAATTATATAAAGTGGCACAAAAAAAGTATTTTCCAAAGCCAAACTTATAATATTTAGAAGTCTAATAATACTATTGCTCTTTAATAAATATAGACTAAATCTGTTAGATAGGTTCTAAATTTTTGGATGCTTTTTTTTAATTACAAAACCCTACTAACAGTCAAACCATCGCGAATAGGTAGCAAAACTGTTTCTACTCTAGGATCTTCTTTCAGTAATTTATTGTATTCCATTATTATTTTTGTGCTAATATCATTCGGTTGAATAGGTTCCAGAACTTTACCGCTCCACAATACATTATCAGATAAAATAATGCCTCCTTTATTCATCTTTGGTAAAATCAATTCAAAATAATTGATATAGTTTTCTTTATCGGCATCTATAAAAACAAGATCGAATTTAGTTTGTAGCGTTGGAATTATATCTACCGCTTCTCCTAAATACTGAAAAATTTGTTTTCCCCAAGGTGACTTGTCAAAATGCTTTCGCTGAAAATCAACCAGCTCTTCTTTTATATCAATGGTATGAAGTGTCCCGTTTTCTTGCATTCCTTCGCACAAGCACAAAGCAGAATATCCAGTGTAAGTTCCAATTTCTAATATATTTACAGGGCGAATAAGTTTAGAAAGCATGCTTAAAACTCGACCTTGAAAATGTCCGCTTAACATTCTTGGAAGTAAAATTTTTTGATAGGTTTCTTTGTTTAAAGCGGCTAATAAAGCAGGTTCTTTTTCAGAATGTTGCTCGATGTAGTCTTCTAGTTCTTGGGAAATGAAATGCATTATTTAGATAATTTTCAATTGTCAGCAAAGTTATCAAATTATCAAAACAACAAATCAAGAAATTGTCATTAAATTTGCATCATGGAAATTGATAAAAAAGACATTCGAGCCTTGTCGAAAGAAGCATTAAGAGAATTTTTTGTTACGAATGGGGATAAAGCCTTTCGTGGGAATCAAGTATATGAATGGCTTTGGAGTAAAGGAGCGCATAGTTTTGAGGATATGACGAATGTTTCAAAAGAAACAAGAAATAAGCTAGAAGCTAATTTTGTCATCAATCATATCAATGTAGATACGATTCAACGAAGTGAGGATGGAACTGTAAAAAATGCCGTTCGTTTGCACGATGGTTTAGTTGTAGAGTCGGTTTTAATTCCTACTAATACACGAACAACAGCTTGCGTATCTAGCCAAGTAGGTTGCAGTTTAGATTGTAATTTTTGTGCCACAGCACGATTAAAAAGAATGCGTAATCTGGAACCTGGAGAAATTTACGATCAAGTATTAGCTATAGATAAAGAGAGTAGGTTGTATTACAATCATCCTTTATCGAATATTGTTTTCATGGGAATGGGTGAGCCGCTGATGAATTATAATAATGTCTTGAAAGCAATCGAAATGATTATTTCGCCAGAAGGATTGGGCATGTCTCCCAAACGAATTATGGTATCGACTTCTGGAGTACCAAAGATGATAAAAAAATTAGCTGACGATGACGTTAAATTTAAATTAGCTGTTTCTTTACACTCCGCAATTGATGAAATTCGATCTCGAATAATGCCGTTTAGTGCTAATTTCCCTTTAGCAGATTTAAGAGAATCATTAGAATATTGGTATAGAAAAACAAAAAGCAAGATCTCTTACGAATATGTGGTTTGGAAAGGAATTAATGATAATAAAGAATCAGTTGATGCATTAGTGAAGTTTTGTAAATATGTTCCTTGTAAAGTTAATTTGATTGAATACAATCCTATTGATGATGGAGAATTTCAACAAGCCTCAGAAGAGTCTATAAATGCTTATATTAAAGCTTTAGAAGCCAGCGGAATTGTTGTTAAAGTGAGACGTAGTAGGGGAAAAGACATAGATGCTGCATGTGGACAGTTAGCAAATAAAGAAGCTTAATTTTTATAAAAAACACCTACAGATTATAAAAATAAAAAGGGTTTGACACTGTTGTCAAACCCTTTTTTACATTTTTAAACGGTCGAATTATTTAATTACTCCAGGAATTTCTTTTGAAATAGGATGCTTTGCTTCATAAGTATATCCCATGATTTTGGCAATGGTTTGTGCAAATTGATTTTGATACAATTGATTTTCATTAGTCATCTCTCCTTTACCTTCAATCTGTGGTCCCATTGCAGCAAACCAAATTTCAGAGGCGTCTTTTATATCAGGGCCATGACTAGTCCATTCTGCTTTTGTGAGATCGCCGCGTCCATGATCAGTAGTAAAAATCAACGCAGTTTTATTTTTGTATTGCGGGTCATTTTGCACAAAGTTCCAAATCTCCTTCATCCAGGCATCTACTTGATGAGCTGCATCCAAATAAGAACGGTAAAAGCCAGCGTGAGCCCATTCATCTGTTTCTCCATAAGAGATGTATAACACACGAGGTTTATTGGTTTTCAATTCTTCTAATGCACCATAATGGGTAAAAACATCTAGACATTCTTCCTCGTGAAAGGGTTTGAAAGAATCGGCAAGCATGGCATTAATGAGTTGTTGTTTCGCTGTTGGATTTTTGCCTCCTGTTTTATCAAATGCAGATATTACAGGAAAACCACCTCTTTTTTCATTTAAAATATTGTCAAAAGCATCCCAAGCTCCAAAAGCGGCTACTTTTCCTTTAATTTTAGGTTGTTTGTTTAGATATTCTAACACGGTTACATTAGGATTGGCAGGATATTTATTCGAATTGATTAATGTATCAGCATATCCAGTCATGATTTCGTTATATCCAGGATAGCTAAACCAATACGGATTAGCATTATTAACTTTATTTCCTAAAGTTCTATTGCCATACAGTTGTCCTTTTTTTGCTAAAACAGACCACATAAAAGGCATAAGTTTTTCTCGTCGTTCCTTGGGATTTTCAGCCCAATATTTTTTATAAATGTAGCTGCTGTCATTCTGATTGAATTTTTTATCTCTTGCTAAATTTTCGTCCATTCCTTTGAAAGCTTCTTGCCATCTAAAACCATCTGTAGTAATGATAATTATGTTTTCGGCTTGTTGTGCTTTACTATGTATAGCACTAAAAAGTAGTAATATCAAAAATATTTTTTTCATTTTTTTTTTATTTAATTAAAATTATCCCACCATATTTTTTTGTTAATATCATCACCACCCATTTTTTGTAGTGCTTTATTGTTGTTTTCTGCATTTACAGATTGTTCAAGACTTGGATACATGATGCGTCTAGGAACTTTACCGTTGTTTTTGGATCCGGGTCCTGCTTTTATAAAGCTAGGTTTTCCTGTTCTTTTCCAATCTAACCATGACTCAATTCCTGTATGATATAGAGCCAGCCATTTTTGTACATATAAAACTTCTGTGGTAGAATTATAAGGAGCAATAGTTGTTAAGTAGTTGGAAGGCATCGTAACATTCCATTGTTTGAATGAAGCTTCTACTGCAGTATTATAATATCCTTGTGCATTACCATTAGTAATAAGATTGCGTTGACTAGCTTCTGCTAATAAAAAGTTTAACTCGCTGTACGTCATCAATAGTGAGGCTATTTTTGTTTTCGTGTAAAAATAATCTTCGGCTCTTCTAGAATAATTGGTAGGTTCTCCAATTTTATCTAATGTAAGACCTGGTAACAACCCTAAATGATTATTTTTACCTTCTATTGGGTCAATCCACTCGTCAAGTCTAGTATCACTATTTGCTATTAGGGTGTTTACTAAATGAGTAGAAGGAATTACGATATTATAACCGTATAATCTATTGATACCATCACTCATTGGAGAAATGTTAGGATAACTTCCAGAATAAAAATAAGTTGCATTGTCTGCATTTGACTGAAATATTGGATATTGTGATGGTTTGCTAACAATTTCATTTATTGTGAGGCTAACATTTTTTTTATTAGAAATACGCATCAATAACCTTAAATGTAGTGAATTAGCAAATTTTCGCCATTTTAGCATGTCACCATTAAACAATAAATCTCCTTCGATTTTTAATTTAGTGTCAATTATACTATTGGCTTTATCTAAATTCAATAGCAGTTGGGTGTAAATTTCCTCTTGTGAATCATATTTGGGTTTTAAAATGCCTTCTTCTCCTCTTGAAGCTTCCAAATAAGGAGCATCGCCATACGTATCTGTAATTAAACTCATCGAGTAAGTTTCTAGAATTAAACTCACAGCTTCATAGTTTTTATCGTTTAAAGCGATGGCTTGTTTTTTAAGATCGTATATGTCATTCAGCCATTTGTATTTTTCCCAAAAACGATCATCTGAACCCCAATTGTAAATATCCAATTCATTGTATTCATAATTGCCTCCGTATTGTGCTACTATGTCTCCAAAGTTGTATGAATCTGAAACATTACTATTTGCTAAATTGAATATTATATTTGGTAAAAGTTGCTTTGGCTGTGAAGTAGTAGGTTGGTTTTTATTGGTATTAATTTCTTCAAACCCATCGGTGCAAGAAACACTAAATGTGAATAGTGTTATTAGTAAAATTATTTTTTTCATGATTATTATTTTAGAATGAAGCATTTAATTTGATTCCGTAATTTCTAGAAGAGGGAAGTTGTAAAACTTCAAAACCGGGCAATAAAGTGCCACCACTTATTGCTTGTGTTTCTGGATCTATGTTAGGGACTTTTGTCCAAAGGGCTAAATTATTTCCTACCAAACCAATGCTTAGATTTTGCATTTTAAAAGTAGTTATCCATTTAGTTGATAGTCTATAATTCAAACTCACTTCTCTCAATTTTACATACGAAGCATCAAACGTATTGGCTTCTATATTATCTCTTCTATAAGCATTAGAGTAATACCAGTTTTCTGCACTTACTGAAGTTGTATTGGGACTATAGCTTCCATCTGGATTTTTTACAACGCCTTTTCCTATTATTCCTGTTTCTCTACCAGGTAATGAAACGGCTAATATGCCACTTTCCATTCCGATAGAATTTGTCATCGAATATATTTTCCCTCCCTGTCTTATGTCTACTAGAGCATTGAAATTGAAATTTTTATATTTCAAATTAGTAGTAAGACCTAACATCCAATCAGGATTGTAGTTTCCTATTTTTTTTATTTTAGTATCAAGTATCGGAGATCCCATATCGTCAAATACAATTTGATTGTCTGGACTTCTCAAATAACCACGCCCGTACATGTCGCCCATTCGTTCTCCTACACGAGCTTCTATTGTTCCGCCACTTGGGCCTTGAGCAATGATGTAATTGTCAATTCCTGGTGTTAACTCTTTTACAGTTCCTCTATTTCTAGTGAAATTTGCATTTATCGACCATTCAAAATCTTTAGTTCTAATAGGTGTAATTCCTAATCCCAATTCTAGACCTTTATTTTGAATTTTACCCGCATTAATAACATTCGAATTAAATCCAGAAGCTTGTGAAATATCTAAACCTACAATTTGATTTTTAGAATTAGTGACATAATAACTCACATCAAGTGTTACTCTCTTCTTGAAAAGTTGGGCTTCAATTCCTGCTTCATACGATGTGGCAATCTCAGGTTTTAAATTACTGTTTAAAATTGCGTCAGGATTAGTCAAAGTTCCAGGAAGTGAACCGTTAGAATAGGTTTTTACTAATCGATAAGGATCGGTGTCGTTACCTACAGATGCTGCGTTTACTCTCAATTTCAAAAAATCAATCTTATCATTCATTTCAAACAAAGAAGTTGGAATAAAACTCAAAGAAGCAGATGGATAAAAATAGGAGTTATTATTCACAGGAAGCGTAGAGGACCAATCATTTCTTGCTGTTAGGTCTAAATACAAGTAGTCTTTATAGCCTATGTTGGCTAAGCTGTAAATACTGTTAATGCGCTTTTTATAAATATTTCTAGATTGAATAGGCAGTACATTGATGTTTTGCAAATTATATATACCAGGAATACTTATTCCTTGTCCTTCAATTTTACTTTCGGATGTGTATTGGTTCATGCTATTGGCTCCATAAGAAACTTTAACAGAAAAATCACCAAAAGTATGATCGTAAGAAAGCAGCATATCGGCATTGTATTCTGTAAATCCTATAGTTTGCTCGCGATACATTCCTTGTGTATATCGTGAGGATCCAATTGGCCTGCGAGACCATCTAAAATCATTCGAATTATCCATTCCTATTCTACCCATTAAGGAAAAATCAGTATTGATCTGATACGTAGAAGAAACATTACCAAAAATGCGTCCTTTCTTAAACGCATTTATATTTTCATAAGCAATTTTAAAAGGATTGTCTCCCCAGCCAAACATGCTGTTTTGTTTCACGTCTTTTATAATCCAATACTCTTTTAACCAATCCAAATCTACATTAGTGTGATTCCAAAGCAAATTATACATAATACCTTGGCTACCATAACCTGTAACAGGAGTGTTATCGCTGTTGCTTTTAGTATAAGTGGCAACAGTTGCGAGTTTCCATTTATCTGAAATAGAATAATTTAGATTTAAACTTATGTTTTCTCTTCTTAAATTAGAATTGGGAACAATATCTTCGCTTGTCGTTTTTCCGTAACTAAGTCTAAAATTTGTTTTTTCATCCGATCCAGAAATAGAGACAGAATTAGAAATTGAACTTCCTTTTCTAAAAAAATCATTTAAGTTGTATCTAAATTCAAAGGGTAAAACTTGGCCTTGGCCCACTGCATAACCTGGACTTCCGTTCTGAAGTATAGCAAGACCAGAACCTAAACGTGGTCCTAAATTGGTATCGGCTCCTGGGTCATACACTTGTTTAGAACCCGCGCCATATTGATCTTGAATCTCAGGTAGTCGCAATGCCTCACTGGTCATAAAAGAAGAAGAAATAGTCACTCCCAAACCTTTATTCTTTTTTCCCGATTTGGTTGTTATTACAATTACACCATTGGCCGCTCTAGAGCCGTATAAAGCAGATGCTGCAGCCCCTTTTAATACGTTAACACTTTCAATATTTTCTTGATCAATTTCCGAAGCTCCGTTGCCATAATCAGTAGGTAAGTCGGCTTGATTTGTTGCAGAACTTCCTACGCCATAAACGGTATTGTTAATGGGAATACCATCTACAATAAATAAGGGTCCGTTGTTGTTAATGTTTAATGATTTGTCGCCTCTGATAGTAATTCTAGAAGAGCTCGTAATCCCATTTCCAGAGCCTGTAATTTGTACTCCAGACATTTTACCGGTTAAATTTGAAACGAAATTAGCAGAGTTTACTTTATTAATATCATCTGATTTTAATTCCTGAGAGGCATATCCTAAAGCGCGTTTTTCTCTTTTTATTCCCAAAGCGGTAATTACCACCTCTCCTAAAACTACTGAGTCGTCTTGAAGTGTTATTTCTAAATTTTCTTGACGATCTACAACTACTTCTTTAGTTACAAAACCGATGAAGGTAAAAACTAAAGTATTTCCTTTTTCAGTATTAATTGAGAATTTTCCATTGGCATCAGTGATGGTTGTGTTTTTAGTTCCCTTGACTAAAATGGTTGTTCCCATCAGTGGAAATTTAGAAGAATCAGTTACTTTTCCTTGAATAGTTTTTGATTGAGCACTCATTAAATTTGCACAAAATACTAATGTAATTAAGAGTAAATTTTGTTTTAAAATTTTCATTTTTTTTCTAGTTATGTTTGTGGTGCAAACTTAGAAGTCAGATAACAAGTTCTAATTAAGGAAACTTTAACAATGACGAATTGTTAATTAAGAATTGGTTAGCAATGTTAAGAGTAAGTTTTTTTAATTTCGATTAGTAAAATTTATTTTAAGTCTGTTTATAACTACGAAAAGATGTAACTTTGAAAGCGAAATGAATGTCACCTCTCAAATTAAACAGCCCATTTTTAAAGAAATGGAACTTTTTGAAAAAAAGTTCTATGAATCGATGACTTCGCAAGTGGCTTTGTTGAATAGAATTACCTATTACATTGTCAATAGAAAGGGGAAACAAATGCGACCTATGTTTGTTTTTTTAACATCCAAAATGGTTTCAGAAGGCATCGTAAATGACCGAACTTACCGTGGAGCTTGTGTCATAGAGCTGATTCATACTGCAACTTTAGTGCATGATGATGTTGTAGATGATAGCAACAGACGAAGAGGTTTTTTCTCTATTAATGCACTTTGGAAAAATAAAATTGCCGTATTAGTAGGCGATTATTTATTGTCTAAAGGATTATTACTCTCTATAGATAATGGTGATTTTGATTTGCTAAGGATTATATCTGTCGCTGTGCGTGAAATGAGCGAGGGTGAGCTGCTACAAATCGAAAAAGCCCGAAGACTTGATATTACCGAGGACGTTTATTACGACATTATCCGAAAAAAGACAGCAACACTTATTGCTGCTTGTTGTGCGCTTGGTGCAAAATCTGTAATTGAAGATGATGTTCAGGTGGAGAATATGAGAAAATTTGGTGAGCTTATAGGAATGGCTTTCCAGATCAAAGACGATTTATTTGATTATACTGATGAAGCCATTGGTAAACCCACCGGAATTGATATTAAAGAACAAAAAATGACTTTACCACTTATTCATGTTTTGAATACGTGTACTTCAAAAGAAAAAAGTTGGTTGATCAATTCTATAAAAAACCACAATAAAGATAAAAAAAGAGTTAAAGAAGTTATTGCATTCGTAAAGAACAATAACGGTTTAGTCTACGCTGAAAATAAAATGATCGAATTTCAGCAGGAGGCCTTATCTCTTTTGGATAATTATCCTGACTCTGAATATAAAGATGCCCTAATCTTAATGGTTAACTACGTAATTGAAAGAAAAAAATAAATTATAGAATTAGACAATTTATAAGTTTAATTTGAATAGTTTATTTTTTTTATTAAAGATTCTATACTTTATATTATTGTTTATATGTTGTAAATCAGTAGCTTAATTTTGTTTTTAGATATTTTTTTACTTTTTTAAAATTATCCATGCAACCTTTTTGTCTTCATTCTCGTCTATACTAATAGAAGTCTTATTCAATGTCAAAAAGCAATTAAAACAAGAATAATTTTTTTGCTATTACTATTGAATTTTGTCATTGAAATCATTTATGAAAGTAATCCAATTACATCAACAAGAAAAAGAGTTAATTCAGTTGGCTGTCGAAAATAATCGGCAAGCACAACAGCAGCTTTACACTCAATTTTCTCCTAAAATGTTAAGTGTTTGCCGCCAATATATAAAGGATATACATCAAGCAGAAGACATTATGATAACTGCCTTTATGAAAGTTTTTGTTAACCTTCAAAACTTCGAAAATAAAGGAAGTTTTGAAGGTTGGATTAGAAGGATAATGGTCAATGAATGTATTTCTTTTATCAGAGTCAATAAAAAAGTTAAATACATCGAAGAGGAAACTTATTTGGAAGAAAGCTTTAATAATATAGAAAGCAAATTTTCAATAGATGATATTCAGTTTTTGATCGATGGCTTACCAGAGGGTTATAAAATGGTGTTCAATTTATTTGCAATAGAAGGTTTTAAGCACAATGAAATAGCAAGTTTATTAGGAATAAGTGAAGGAACATCAAAGTCGCAATTATCACATGCTAGGAAAATGTTGCAAGGACAGATTAATAAGTTAAAAAATTACAGTTATGGAACCAGATAATTTTGAAAAACAATTTAAAGCGCAATTAAACGTAAGGGAAATAAAACCGACGCCAATGGCTTGGGAAAAATTGGATAGTATGTTAACTGCTGCCGAAAAGCCAAAAAGTAAGTTCTCTTGGATTTATATTGCAGCTAGTTTTGTTGGGTTTTTAATGATTTCAACGTTTTATTTTAATAGTTCTGAAAGTGTCAAAACACAAACGATTAACCCAATTGTTCTTGAGCAAAAAGGAATAGATACTAATATTGAGGAACCTACAATAAAGAAAAAAGAAGATTTATCTAAAACAGTTCAAAACGGAATGCCAAAATCTTCTGGAGTTCTTGCTGTTGCCACTAGCTCGAAAAGCAATCTAATTCAAAAATCTTATGCATTAAAAGATTCATCAACTAGAGATCCGATAAATAATGTTAAGATAAATAAAGCTGTTGGGAATAGTGAAAATACAATAGATATTTCTAAAAGATACAGTTCTGCTGAAAAATTGTTAGCTGAAATTAGTAACACGAAGTACGAAAACAAAGCTGTTCAACCAAACAATATAGGGATTACTGTTAGTGCAAACAGCTTGCTCTCTGATGCTGAAACCGAATTAAATCAATCCTTTAGAGAAAAAGCATTAGATAAATTCAGCAAAAATTATAATGCTATAAAAACAGTTTTAGTTAATAGAAATTATCAAGATTAAACCAATCATCAATCATCAATCAAAAAACGAAAATCATGAGAAAAATTATTTTATTTACAGTTATTCTTTTGGTCGCTATGGTCGCCAAATTAAACGCTCAAAGTACAGGAAGTTATAAATATGTGCTAGACTGGTCGTATTGGGAACCAAACTCTCCTAATTACAACATGAGTTTTGAAAAAAATCCACAGCTAATGGATCAAAATATTTTTACCATGAAGTCAGTTAAAAATAAGATTTATGGTTTTGGTTCCCTTATGAAAACCGTTCCATCTGATTTATATAAAGGAAAAACAGTTAAAATGTCTGGATATGTAAAAAGTGAAAAAGCAAAATCTGGTGCTGCATTATGGATGCGTGTTGATTATTATTCAGCTCAAGTTCTCGCTTTTGACAATATGAACGATAGACGCATTAAAGGAACAACAGACTGGCAAAAATATGAAATCGTATTATTTGTACCAGTTGATGCTACCTCTATTTCTTATGGTGTTTTATTAAATGAAACAGGTCAAGTTTGGTTTAAAGACATTACTATAGAAATAGTAGATGATTCTCTTGCGGAAACAGGCTACAATAAAGGAAGAGACAATAAATTGATTTCCTTTGAAAAAAGAGCCAAAGCAATAGGGGACGAAATTAAGTTGGTGAAGGATAGAGAAAAAAAGGCATTAAAAAATGAAGTAGATGCTATTGATCAAGAAGTAGAAAAAGGATTAATTTCGAAAGAAAAAGCAGAAGCACTCAAATTAGAAAAAGCAAAAGTACGTGCCAATACTATCGAAACTAAAGTAGCTTTAGAGGAGAAGAAATTGAATCAGTTAATTCAAGATATAGTAGATGGTAAATTTGATAGTGCTGAAAATGATAAAAAAGGCTCAACCAGAGTTATTATTGGGATTAGTAATGATTCTATAGGTTCTAATAATAGAGAATTCAATGTGACTTCTATGAAGTTTTATAATGGATATGAGGATAAAGAAAGTAGATTGTCTAAAAGAACTACAAGCCAATTAGTTTTTGCTGCGGGATTGAATAATGTAGTAACAAATGGAAATGTGAATAAGTCAGATTTTAGGTATTTTGGATCTCATTTTTATGAACTTGGTGTTACGTACAATAGTAGAATCTTAGAAAAGGATAATCTTTTGCACGCTAAATATGGTCTTTCTTTGATGTATAATAATCTTCGTCCAACGGATAATCGCAGTTTTGTAGTGAATGGAAATCAAACAGATCTTACTGTAGATTCTAGAGATTTAAATGATTCACGTTTTAAAAATGTTTATTTAGTTGCGCCCTTACATTTAGAATTTGATTTTTCTGGTAATAAAGATTCAAATGGGAAACCTTTATTTAGAACCCACAATAGCTTTCGTTTGGGAGTTGGAGGATATGCAGGAGTTAATTTGAAATCAAAGCAAATTATAAAATATA
Source organism: Flavobacterium flabelliforme (assembly GCF_017948675.1). Classification (GTDB taxonomy): domain Bacteria; phylum Bacteroidota; class Bacteroidia; order Flavobacteriales; family Flavobacteriaceae; genus Flavobacterium; species Flavobacterium pygoscelis. The sequence continues at coordinate 573,020 of NZ_JAGFBU010000001.1, read as the reverse complement.
ATGACAATGACCTGAAAGTTACTGATAAAGTCAAAGGCGATTTTAATACAACAGATTTTATTTATGGTTTAAGTACTTATGCAGGTTATAAATCGACAAGTTTATATTTGAAATATGATTTAAATCCGTTGTTTAAAAATAATGCTGTGAATCAGAATAATGTTTCTTTAGGATTGCGTTTCGATTTTAATTAAGATTTATTTGAGTTAGTTAGTTATTTAAAAAGTGCTTCGAAAGAGGCGCTTTTTTTCGTTTTAGATTTAGAATTTGAGGTTTGATTTGCGTATTTTTGCAATCTTAAAATAATTTTAATTTCCCAAGATATTTTGATTTCAAAAGCGACCATTGATACTGTTTTCGAAACTGCTCGAGTAGAGGAGGTAATCGGTGATTTTGTAAATTTAAAACGAGCAGGAAGTAATTTCAAGGGATTGAGTCCTTTTTCTGAGGAGCGTTCTCCTTCGTTTATGGTTTCTCCAGCTAAAGGAATTTGGAAAGATTTTAGTTCTGGAAAAGGTGGCAACTCGGTTGCGTTCTTGATGGAACACGAACAATTTACGTATCCAGAGGCCATTCGCTATCTAGCCAAAAAATACAATATTGAAATCGAAGAAACAGAGCAAACTGATGAAGAAAAAGCAAATACCGATATTAGAGAAAGTATGTATCTAGTTTCAGAATTTGCTAAAACCTATTTTCACAATACGCTTTTAAATTCAGAAGAAGGAAAAGCGATAGGTTATTCTTATTTTAAAGAAAGAGGGTTTACAAATGATACTATTGAAAAATTTGGATTAGGTTATTCTCCTGAAGCTTGGGATGCTTTTACTAAGGAAGCGCTAGGAAAAGGGTATAAATTAGAATTTTTGGAAAGTACCGGTTTAACAATTCCTAAAGACGATCGTCCATTTGATCGCTTCAAAGGGCGTGTTATGTTTCCTATTCAAAGTATGTCAGGAAGAGTGCTGGGTTTTGGAGGTAGAATTTTGACCAACGATAAAAAAGCAGCAAAATATTTAAATTCGCCTGAAAGTGATATTTACCATAAAAGCAAAGTCCTTTACGGAATTTTTCAAGCCAAACAATCTATTGCTAAACTAAATAATTGTTATTTAGTTGAAGGTTATACAGATGTGATTCAGTTTAACCAAGCAGGAATAGAAAATGTTGTTGCTTCATCTGGTACAGCATTGACGCCAGATCAAATCAGATTGATCAATAGGTTGACTAAGAATGTAACGATGCTTTTTGATGGCGATGCAGCAGGACTTCGTGCTTCTATTCGCGGAATCGATTTGATACTAGAGGAAGGGATGAACGTAAAAGTATGTACTTTTCCTGATGGTGAAGATCCAGATAGTTTTGCCAAAAAAACTTCTCATGATGATTTAGTTTTATATCTAGAAAATAATGCTAAAGATTTTATTCAATTTAAGGCGTCACTTTTGATGAATGAAGCCAAGAACGATCCAATCAAAAAAGCAGATTTGATTCGAGATATGGTTACTAGTATTTCAAAAATTCCAGATCGTATTCAAAGAGAAATTTACATTCAGGAATGTTCTAGGATTATGGACATTTCAGAGCAAGTGCTGCAAAGTACCTTAGCACAATTAGTTCAAAAAGAAGTTACAGAAGTTGGTAAAAAACAAAAGCAGGAGCAAAAGGCTTTTGAGATTGTAAAAAATGACAACCCTATATCTCCTCAAAAAGTTGATATTTTATATCGACTCGAACGAAAAATTATAGAAATTCTTTTGTTATACGGTAATAAAAACGAAGAATTTGAAGATACGTTTTTAAAAACAAACGAAGAAGGTGAGATTGCAACATTTACAGAGAAAAAAGAATATAAAGTATATCAAAGAATTTACCTAAGCCTACAAGAAGATGAGGTAGAATTGGCCAATCCTTTGTTTAGAGATATATTTAATGATCTCATAAACTTTTATCATCAACATGAAACATTTAGTTTAGAACAATACTTGATGCATTTACAGCCTGATTTTGCTCAAGAGGTTACCGATATTTTGATGGAGGATGAACGTGTTGTTCTACATGATTGGGTAGGACAAAATATTTTTCCAAAATCAAAAGACGAGACTATAAGTCAAAATGTTTCAGAAACAATATTGACAATGCGTTGGTATTTGGTAGGAATGATAATCGAAGAATTAAAAAACTCTGTGCTATCTGAATCAAATTCGGATAATACAGAGTCTTTATCAATGATAATGGATTACAATACATTAATCCATTCTTTTTCTAAAAAACTGGGAAGAGTAATGTCTCGATACTAAACTATTTCTAGTTTTTTTGCTTTATCCACTAAGTCTACTAGGTTAGTAACATTTAACTTAGTTAATAAACGCAATTTGTATGTACTAATCGTTTTTTCGTTAAGATTTAAAATTTCAGCAATTTCATGGTTCTTTTTACCTCCACTTAAATAACGTAAAACTTCAACTTCACGATTAGATAACTTGCGATACAAACGTTCACTTTTAGTTTGTTTAGCAATCAATGCTAAATTTTTCTTTACTGTCTCATTCATTATTATCTTGCCTTGGTAGACTTTGATAATAGAGATACCTAAAGTTTCTAATTTTTCAGATTTGTGTACAAAACCAGATACTCCGGCTTTTATGGCATTTGGTGCATAAATCTGTTCAGAAAGACCACTATAGATAATAATTTTTGTTTTTGGAAAATTTTTCAAAAGTGCTTTGACCTCAAAAATGCTGGAAAGACCTTCTAGTTCCAAATCTATTACTAAGACATCAATGTCTTTTGTTTGAAGTATATCCCGCACCATTAAGAAATTGCCAACATTGGCAACTATCGAAATGTCTGCATTATCTTTAAAGTAAGATTTTACTCCAAAATGCACAACAGGATAGTTATCGGCTATACATACTTTAATCATAATTTTAAGTTTTTAGAATTGTTTGTAATTGGATTCGTAAAATTAATAAATAATTTCTGTAATTAATTGCAAATCAATAGAAAATATGATTTCTTTAATATTTATTGATTCTACAAAAGGGAATTGGGATCATTTTGTGTTGATTTATACGATTTAATCGCTTGTATATTTCAAAAACAATACGTTCTCTTCCTGTAAAATCTGTTGCGCTTTTTTTAGATTCATCTTGTAACATTGCCCATTCTAACTCATCATAACTAGCGCCAAGTTGATCTTCATCTGTTCTGTCATCACCAAACAATCCATCTGTTGGTGAGGCGTCTAAAATTGATTTAGTTATTTTTAAATAATGACCCAATAAAAACACTTCCGATTTCATTAAATCAGCTATTGGACTTAGATCTACTCCGCCGTCACCATATTTTGTGTAAAAACCAACGCCAAAATCTTCAACTTTATTTCCTGTTCCTGCCACCAATAGTCCATGAATTCCAGCAAAATAATATAAAGTGGTCATTCTTAATCTTGCTCTAGTATTTGCTAATGCTAAATTTAATTTGGCAACATCTTCATTTTCTGGGACAACGGTTTTAAAAGTTTCAAAAGTATCCGTTAGATTCGCTTCAATACTACTTACATTTGGGAAACGTAACTTTAATTGTTCAATATGTTCTTTTCCGCGAGTTACATGACTTTGTGCTTGATGAATTGGCATTTCAACACATAAAACCTTTAATCCTGTTTGAGCACATAAGGTTGAGGTTACGGCTGAATCTACTCCGCCAGAAATACCGATCACAAACCCGTTTACCTTTGCATTTTCGGCATAAGTTTTTAACCACTTAACAATTTGATCGTTTATTTTTTCAACTTGAATGGTGCTTTTTTTAGTCATAATAATTTACATTTTAAGAAGCAGGAATGTATATTTGCAAAATGAATTACTCATTCTTTTGTTTCCTGATTTTTCTTTAGAAACAAATTTAATTAATAAATATGAAAAAATATCTGTTGCTTGTAGTCTTTTGTCTCTTTATTTTATCTTGTAATAAGAAAAATAAAGTTGAAACTGCCATAGCGGTAATTCCTTTAGAAGTAAAAGTGGAGCGTTTTGATCAATTATTTTTTGAAACGAAGCCTCAAGATTTAGATAAGGTCAAAAAACAATTTCCGTTTTTTTTTCCTGCGGGAAATGACAACAGTGTTTGGATTAACAAAATGCAGGATCCAATTTGGAAAGAAGTGTACACTGAGGTTCAGAAAAAGTATGCTAATTTTGAACCTGAAAAGGAAGAATTAGAAACTCTTTTTAAACACATTAAATATTATTTTCCAGAAACAAAAACACCAAAAGTGATTACTGTTATCGCAGAAATGGACTATAATAATAAGGCTATTTATGCAGATAGTTTAGTCATCATCTCTTTAGAATTATATCTGGGAAAAGAGCACAAATTTTATCAATTCCCAAATTATTTAAAGCAAAATTTTGTAGAAAAACAAATCGCTCCTGACGTAGTGGCTAGTTTTTCGACACGTAAAATTCCACCAGTCCTTGATAAAGATCTTTTAACACAGATGATATACAATGGCAAACAATTATATCTAAAAGATTTATTATTGCCTGAGTATTCAGATGCAGAAAAAATGGGTTACACGCCAGAACAAATTACTTGGTGTGAGGAAAATGAAAATTATATGTGGCGCTATTTTATAGAAAGAGAAATGCTTTATAATAATGATCAAAAATTAATTTCCCGATTTATAAACCCAGCTCCTTTCTCTAAATTTTATCTTGAGATTGACAATGATTCTCCGGGAAGAGTTGGAGCATGGATCGGTTGGCAAATAGTACGATCTTTTGCAAAAAATAATGATATGCCTATTTCCGAATTATTAAAAATGAATGCAAAAGAGTTGTTCGAAAAATCTAAATACAAACCCAAAAAATAATGTCAAATAAAAATACATCCGAAATTAAGTTTTTAGTCGAATTAGATGAAAACCGTGTTCCAGAAAAATTAATGTGGTCTGCTCAAGATGGAGGTGTGGAGGCGCAAGAGGCTAAAGCGATTATGCTTTCTATTTGGGATAGCAAAGCAAAGGAAAGTATGCGAATTGATCTGTGGACGAAAGATATGCCTGTTGATGAAATGAAAATTTTCTTTCACCAAACTTTAGTAGCAATGTCAGAAACTTTTAAACGTGCTACAGATGACGAAAAAATGTCAGATACCATGAAAGATTTTTGCGATTATTTTGCAGAGAAATTAGAGTTGGGTAAATAGTTAATCTTTTATCCCAAACTATTCTGTACAAAGTACAGCTTCAAAATTTAAACTAAAAAAAAACTGCAATTTGATTCGTTTCAATTGCAGTTTTTTTTTGTTGAATTAATGGTTTTTTAGACTGAAAGAATTTTTAATTTTGTATAGATTTTTTTTGCAAATCTTTTAGGATCTTCTTCAAGCTTCCTGTCATTAGCGTACTTGAGCTTCTGTGAAAAGAAATGTTATCGATTAATTTATTTGATTTTTGAGTTTCCCATACTGACTTTTCTTTTTTAGCGGATTCCTTTCCAATTGCCCTTTGAGAATAGATTATTTCTTGTGAATTCAAGTCATATATTTCTAGTGTTACCTCGCTTTGGTTTGCTCCCGTTGAGTATTCGTCTTCGTATAGTCCAATTATTCCTATTTCGTCTTTGTTTTTTTTAGAAGAAATATTGATGAAATAGTCAAAACCTGTTCCGATTTTTAGCTCTTGAAGTTTTTGTTTACTTGGGTTTAATGGGATTTTATAAGGTATCAATAAATTGCTCACGTCCTCTCTGTAAAAATAGCGATCTTTTAAATTATCTTTAAAAAAGGTGGCGGCCTCATTAGTAAGCCTTTCAGAATTGTAGCCTGGACTATCTAATTGATTAAGCAACCATTTTCCATTTGTAAAATCAACGCCTGTTTTATAATCTATATTAGTTAAGACGTAAGTATTGCTTTTGCATGAAGCAAAAAGCAATAAAACAATGGCTAAAATAGGAATTGAGATAATTTTTTTTCTTGTCATGTCTATTTTTCCAAGTCTATTTAGAGTATTTTAAAACTGATTGTTGTTTTTAAATACTTCTTGGTTCACTTCGTCTATGTAGCCTAATAATTCTTCTTTTCCTGTTGATTCTGTTGCTGAGGTTACAAAATAATGAGGCATTTCGGCCCAGTTATTAGCAAACATTTTTTTCTTGTAAGCGGCAATATGTGAATCTATTTTTACTTTACTAATTTTATCTGCTTTGGTAAAAATAATACAGAAGGGAATTTCGCTTTCTCCCATGTACGACATAAATTCGATATCTATAGTTTGCGCTTCGTGGCGAATATCAATCAAAACAAATGCACATACTAATTGTTCTCTTGTTTCAAAGTAGTCTGTTATAAATTCCTGAAAAATAGATTTTGTTTTCTTAGACACTTTTGCATAACCATAACCTGGTAAATCGACTAGATACCAATTGCTGTTAATCAAAAAGTGATTGATCAATTGTGTTTTTCCAGGTCTTCCAGATGTTTTTGCTAATTTCTTATGATTTGTTATCATGTTTATCAAAGAGGATTTCCCTACATTTGATCTACCAATAAAAGCATATTCCGGCAAAAAATCTTTAGGACATTTGCTTACTTCGGAGTTACTAATAACAAATTCTGCGGTATTAATTTTCATTTTTATGTTGTGTAAAAATTCTCTTGGTATAAAATTATACTGGTAAATGTGTATTGGTTAACCACTCTTCCAGTAAATTGTTAAATTCATCTGGATGTTCCATCATAGCAGCATGTCCGCATTTGTCAATCCAATATAAAGTAGAATTTGGTAATAATTTATTAAATTCTTCTGCAACATCAGGAGGTGTAACTTTATCGTTTTTTCCCCAGATGATACAAGTCTGAACATGCATTTTTGGCAAATCTTTAGCCATATTATGGCGAATTGCACTTTTAGCAATTGTTAATGTTTTTATCAGTTTTATTCTATCATTCACAGATTCATAAACTTCATCTATAAGTTCTTTTGTGGCTACCGCAGGATCATAAAAAACATCTTCTGCTTTCTTCTTAATGTATTCGTAATCCCCTCTTTTAGGATAACTATCTCCCATTGCACTTTCGTAAAGTCCTGAACTTCCTGTAATTACAAGACCTGCTACTTTTTCAGGATACATTTTAGTGTGGTACAAAGCTATGTGTCCGCCCAATGAATTACCTAATAATATAACGCGTTCTAAACCTTTAAATGTGATGAAATCTTTTACATATTTTGCAAAACTTTTTACATTAGTTTTCAAAATATTTTGAGTGTATATGGGTAGGTCTGGAATGATGATTTTGTAGCCTTTTGTAGAAAAGTAACTAGCAACAGCATCAAAATTACTGAGTCCTCCCATTAGTCCGTGAAGTATAACGATTGGGATTCCTTCTCCAGCTTCATAATAGCTGTATCTACCTTCTTTTTTATAGTTTTTTTCCATTTTGTTTGAAACCGAATTTTCAATTTTGACAAATATATGATTTAATAAATAAAAATTAATTCTTACAACAATTTTTAATTGTAAAATTATTCTGTTCAAACATTAAAATCCTCTTTTTTGTTGGATTATTCTTCTCTATTTATGTCTTTTTCTGATTTATCTGAACCATTTTAATAGGCTGTTTAGACATCTTCAAAATGTTGTTTTTTATAACATTATGTTTCTTACAAATAAAGCAAATAATTGTTAAAGCTCTGATTGCTTATAAATTAGGCTTTTCGGGAGTAAAGTGGTTAAACTTATTAACAAAGTGGTATATAGTGGTAAAATGTGGTAATTTTTTTTATATTTTTGCTCTACATCATTTAATACTATTCTTTGGATACAATTATTGGGACATATGAATGTAAAGTCGATGCTAAAGGAAGGTTGCTCATGCCAGCGCCTTTGAAAAAGCAATTGGCTTCCTCACTTCAAAACGGATTCGTTTTGAAGCGTTCTGTGTTTCAGCCTTGCCTAGAGTTATATCCTATGCAGGAATGGGATTTAATGATGCAAAAAATAAATAAACTCAATCGTTTTGTAAAGAAGAATAATGATTTTATTCGTCGCTTTACTGCAGGGGTTAAGGTGGTTGAGATTGATGCTTTAGGAAGGTTATTAGTTCCTAAGGATTTGGTTTCTTTTGCAAGTATAGCAAAAGAAGTAGTGTTTTCTTCGGCAGTGAATATTGTAGAAATCTGGGATAAAGATTTATATGAGAAATCAATAAGTGGTGAGGATTTAGATTTTGCAGATTTAGCAGAAGAAGTAATGGGTAATATAAATGACGACGACAATGGAATATCATAATCCGGTTTTGCTTCATGCAACAGTAGATGGTTTAAATATTAAACCTGATGGTGTTTATGTTGATGTGACTTTTGGTGGAGGTGGTCATTCAAAAGAAATTTTGTCTAGACTGGGTCCAAACGGAAAACTTTTTGCTTTTGATCAAGATGAGGATGCTTTGGCAAATGCATTGCCAGACGAAAGATTTACACTGATTAATGAGAATTTTAGATTTATAAAACGTTTCATGCGCTTTTACGGAATTAAAAGTGTAGACGGAATTTTAGCAGATTTAGGAGTTTCTTCTCATCAATTTGATGTGCCAGAAAGAGGTTTTTCTACACGATTTGATGCTGGATTGGATATGCGAATGAGTCAAAAAAATGATTTAAATGCTTATAAAGTGGTTAATGAGTATGATGAGGCTAATTTAAAGAGAGTCTTTTTGGATTATGGTGAATTAAAAAATGCTCCGCTTTTGTCTAGAACAATAATTGAGTCTAGAGAAAATAGTCCTATTAAAACTACAGATCAGTTAAAAGAAGTGTTAGCGCGATTTTTACCGGAAAGAATTCGAAATAAAATATTAGCTCAGATTTATCAAGCTATCCGAATTGAAGTAAATCAAGAGATGGATGTTTTGAAAGAATTTTTAGAGCAATCACTAGAGATTTTAAGTCCTGAAGGCAGATTAAGTGTAATATCATATCACTCTTTAGAAGACAGATTAGTCAAGCGTTTTATGAAAAACGGTCTGTTTGAAGGAGAACCTGAACGTGATTTTTTTGGTAATTTTTCGGTTCCATTCAAAACCATCGGTAAACTAATTGTTCCGGATAATCAAGAGATAAAAGAAAACAATAGGGCTAGAAGTGCCAAATTAAGAATAGCAGAAAAGAGATAATTTATTAAAAGATGAAAAACGGAGTATACGGTTTGTTAAAGGCAAAATTCCTTAATAATGAGGATGCGGTCAAGAACTGGCGTTTTATTGTTTTTATAATTTTATTAGCTATTCTAATGATTGCTAACACTCAGAGATTTGAACAAAAGGTGTTTAAAATTGTCGAGTTAACTAATAAAGCTAAAGAGCTGCGCTCTGAGTTTGTTGACAGGCGTTCTGAGTTGATGAAACTGAAAATGGAGTCTACTGTTTCTGAAAAAATGATTGAGAAAGGAATTTTTCCGTCAACAGTTCCTCCAGTAAAAATAAAAGTAATAAAAGAAGAAGATAAAACCTTTTTAGGAAAATTATGGCAGTAGAAGATAAGCACATATCTTATAGAATATACATGGTAGCTTTTGGCATTTTTGTCATGGCTATTGCTATTGCCGTTAAATTAACTAATATTCAGTGGGTTGAAGGGGATTATTATAGAAAGTTGGCTAAAGAAAGAACCGTTAGGAATTTTGTAATTCCAGCCAATAAAGGAAATATTTATTCTGCTGATGGCAGTCTTTTGGCTACTTCAATTCCAAATTATGAAATACGTTTTGATGCTTTGGCTCCAAAGCCAGAATCATTTGAGAAAAATGTTAGAGCATTGTCAGATTCGTTAGCAACAGTTTTAGGTAAATCATCGGGTTTTTATGAGAATGAACTTCGAAAAGCTAGAGCGAACAAAAACAGATATTATTTGATTGCTCGTAAATTGAGTTATACACAATACTTTAAAATTAAAGGTTTTCCATTATTTAATTTGGGTGCCTATAAAGGAGGGATTATAATCGAGCAAGAAACGGTAAGAGAACATCCAATAGGTAAAATTGCTGAACGAACGGTAGGTTATGAGCGCACTTCAAAAGGCGAATCGTATGATGGTAAAGGAATAGAGTGGGCGTTTAGAGATTATCTTAATGGTAAAGACGGTAAAATTTTAAAACAAAAGATTGCCAAAGGGCAATGGAAGCCAATAAGAGATTTGAATGAAGTTGATCCTCAAGACGGGTATGATGTTGTCTCAACTATAGATGTTTACATACAGGATATTGCGCATCATGCTTTACTAAAACAGTTAGAAATATATGAAGCAGATCATGGTTGTGTAGTGGTTATGGAAACAAAAACGGGTCATGTAAAAGCAATTTCAAATTTAGGAAGAGGCACTGATGGTTCATATTTCGAAACAACGAATTATGCAGTAGCCGAATCACATGAGCCTGGATCTACGTATAAACTTGCCGATTTGATGGCACTTCTTGAAGATAAAAAAGCAGATACTAGTAGTGTTTATGATAGTAAAGGTGGGGTTATCGTTTATTCTGGCAAAAAAGTACGCGATTCGCATATTGGGGGTTACGGTAAGATTTCATTAGCAAGAGGGTTTGAACTTTCGTCTAATACGATTATGGTTCAAGCGGTGTATGAGAATTATAAAAATGAACCTTCAAAATTTGTAAATCATCTTAATAATTTTGGATTAAACAAACCATTAGGACTTTCAATAAAAGGCGAAGGAAGACCTTATATACCACAACCTAAAGACAAACATTGGTCTAATATTTCGCTGCCTTGGATGGCTTTTGGTTATGGCGTCTCAATTACACCTATGCAAACATTAGCTTTTTATAATGCTGTTGCAAATAATGGGGAAATGGTGAAACCTCAGTTCGTTTCTGAAATTAAAGAATGGAATAGAACCATAAAAAAATACGATAAAGAAGTTTTAAATCCAAGAATTTGTTCGCAATCAACTATTTTAAAATTGCGCGCGGTTTTAGAGAATGTGGTTAAAAAAGGTACTGGATCTAAATTGTATTCTAAAGATTTTTCAATGGCAGGTAAAACGGGAACTGCGGCAGTAAATTATGGAATTAATGGAGGTGCAGACAAACATTATGCTTCTTCTTTTGTTGGCTATTTCCCTGCAGACAATCCTAAATATTCTTGTATTGTGGTGGTTCATAAACCAAATACAGTCAATAATAATTATTATGGTGCCGATGTTGCTGGACCCGTTTTTAAAAGAATTGCACAAAAAATATTTACGGATGCGCCTTCAACGAATGAAATTAAAAATTTAGACAGAAAAATTCCAAAACAAGAAAGTGATTACGATTCTTATTTTGTTAAATCTCACGTTAAGCAACAATTAGTGCCAAATCTAAAAGGAATGTCTGGTATGGATGCAGTAGCATTGTTGGGTAATTTAGGTTTGAAGGTACGAATTTTAGGAGTTGGAAAAGTAAAAAAACAATCGGTAGAAGCGGGACAAAATATTGTTAAGAACGCAACGATATTATTAGAATTATCATGAGTTTACTAAAAGATATATTGTTCAAGGTAGCTATCGAGGCCGTAAAGGGTTCGACTGATGTTGCTATTCATAAATTAGATTTTGATTCTCGAAAAATTGGATCTAATGATATTTTTGTGGCAATAAGAGGTTCTGTTTCTGATGGGCACGATTTTATAGAAAAAGCAATTCAGCTAGGAGCAGTAGCCATAGTGTGCGACACTTTTCCTGAAAAAATTGAAAAAGAGGTTACTTATGTATTAGTGAAAGATACCAATACTGCTATGGCTTTTATGGCGGCCAATTTTTTTGGTGATCCATCTCAGCATTTAAAGTTAGTTGGAATTACGGGTACCAATGGTAAAACTACAATTGCATCCCTATTATTTCAGTTATTCCAAAAAGCAGGTTTTAAAGTAGGGTTGCTTTCTACGGTAAAAATTGTTGTTGACACTATTGAATATAAAGCCACTCATACTACACCAGATTCTATTACCATAAACCATTATCTAAAAGAAATGGTAGATCAAGGTGTTGAATACTGTTTTATGGAGGTGAGTTCACATGGTATTCATCAAAAAAGAACAGAAGGGTTGCATTTTGTGGGAGGAATATTTACTAATTTATCGCATGATCACTTAGATTACCATCCTACGTTTGCAGAATATAGAGATGTTAAAAAATCATTTTTTGATCATTTGCCTAAAACTGCATTTGCATTGTCTAATATCGATGATAAAAATGGACAAATAGTGTTGCAAAATACAACAGCAAGAAAATGTTCTTACGCTCTGAAATCTTACGCCGATTATAAAGCTCAGATTCTTGAAAACCAACTCTCTGGTTTGTTATTAAAAATAAACGGAAATGAAGTTTGGGTAAAATTGATAGGTACTTTTAACGCCTATAACTTATTAGCGATTTATGGTGCAGCAGTTGAGTTAGGATTGGAAAGTCTTGAAGTACTTCGATTATTATCTGATTTAGAAAGCGTTTCTGGAAGATTTCAATTTATAGTATCAGCAACCAATATTACTGCAATTGTAGATTACGCGCATACTCCGGATGCATTAGATAATGTTTTGAAAACTATAAATGATATTCGAACTAAAAATGAACAACTAATTACAGTTGTGGGTTGTGGAGGGAATAGAGACAAAACGAAACGTCCGATAATGGCAGATATCGCAACTGCATTAAGTGACAAAGCGATACTTACTTCTGATAATCCCAGAGAGGAAGATCCTGAGGCTATTATTAATGAAATGGAGCAAGGTGTTGCACCTCAAAACTATAAAAAAGTTTTAAGTATTACAGATAGAAAACAAGCAATAAAAACAGCTTGTCAATTGGCTCAGCCTAACGATATAATTTTAATTGCTGGTAAGGGACATGAAACCTACCAAGAAGTAAAAGGCATTCGCCACCATTTTGACGATATGGAAACGATAAAGGAAATTTTAGAACAACTTAATAAATAATCAACTAACTCATAATCATATATGCTATATTATTTATTTGAATATCTAGACAAAACATTGGATATCTCTGGTACAGGAGTTTTTCAATACATTACTGTTAGATCAGCATTAGCATTTATGTTATCGTTGCTGTTGTCAACTATTTATGGAAAAAGAATTATTCAGTTTTTACAAAGACAACAAGTTGGTGAAACTGTTCGTGAGTTAGGTTTAGCCGGACAAAATGAGAAAGCGGGGACGCCAACCATGGGTGGATTAATTATAATTTTTGCCACTCTTGTTCCGGTAATACTTTTTGCGAAATTACATAATATCTATATTGTTTTGTTGACGGTTACCACACTTTGGATGGGAACTATTGGCTTTATTGATGATTATATAAAAATCTTTAAAAAAGATAAAAAGGGATTAAAAGGAATTTTTAAAGTTGTTGGGCAAGTTGGTTTGGGTTTGATTGTGGGATCTGTACTTTATTTTAGTCCTGCAGTTACTGTAAGACAAGATACAGGTAAAATAAATATTTTTAGAGTTACCACAGAAAATGAAATTGTTCAAGCGCCCGTTGAAGAGAAATCTACAGTAACGACAATACCTTTCTTTAAAAATAATGAATTTGATTATGCTGAATTATTAGCTTGGACTGGTGATGGTTACCAAAAATGGGCTTGGCTGGTTTTTATTCCTGTGGTTATTTTTATTATAACAGCAGTTTCTAATGGTGCAAATCTTACAGATGGAATTGATGGACTTGCTGCCGGAACATCAGCAGTTTCTGTTCTTGCGTTGGGCATATTTACTTTTGTTTCTGGAAATATCATTTTTTCAAACTATCTCAATATTATGTATATCCCCAATTCAGGAGAAATGACCGTTTTTATAGCGGCATTTGTTGGGGCACTTATCGGATTTCTATGGTACAATTCTTATCCAGCTTCCGTTTTTATGGGTGATACAGGAAGTTTAACTATTGGTGGAATTATTGCTGTTTTAGCAATAGCGGTGCGTAAAGAAATGCTAATTCCATTATTGTGTGGAATTTTCCTTGTCGAAAATTTATCTGTAGTCCTACAAGTAAGTTATTTTAAATATACAAAGAAACGCTTTGGCGAAGGCCGAAGAATATTTTTAATGTCTCCCTTGCATCACCATTATCAGAAAAAAGGATACCACGAAAGTAAAATTGTAACTCGATTCTGGATTGTTGCCATCATGTTAGCCATATTATCCATTATTACTTTAAAATTAAGATAGTATGAGATTAGTGATTTTAGGCGGAGGAGAAAGTGGTGTTGGTACTGCTATTCTAGGAAAAAAGAAAGGATATGAGGTGTTTGTATCAGACTTTGGAAAAATAAAAGGGAACTATAAGGAGGTTCTTCTTATAAATGGAATTGAATGGGAAGAGGAAATGCATACAGAGAATCTGATTCTTAATGCAGATTTGGTGATGAAAAGTCCAGGAATTCCGGACAAATCACCAATAGTAAAAAAGCTAAAAGAAAAAGGAATTCCAATAATGTCAGAAATCGAGTTTGCTGCTCCTTATACAAATGCAACAATTATTGGTATCACAGGAAGTAATGGTAAAACCACTACTACAATGCTTACTCATCATTTGTTAAAATCAGCAGGATTAAATGCTGGTTTGGGCGGAAATATAGGAAAGAGTTTTGCTTGGCAAGTAGCAGATAATAAATACGATTCGTATGTGTTGGAGTTGAGTAGTTTTCAATTAGATGGAATCAAAGATTTTAAACCACATATCGCAATTATTACCAATATCAGTCCAGATCATTTGGATCGATATGATTATAAATACGAAAATTACATCGATTCTAAGTTTAGAATAACAATGAATCAAACCGAGGATGATTACCTCATATACGATGCAGACGATGAAGCGATTAACCAATGGTTAAGCACTCACAAAACAAAAGCAAAATTAATTCCTTTTTCATTGACGAAAATTTTCAGCGAAGGAGCCTATATAAAAGATAATAAAATGGAGATTAAAATCAGTCAAGAAGAATTTACAATGAACACAGAATACATTGCTTTAGAAGGAAAGCATAACATGAAAAACGCAATGGCAGCAAGCTCTGTAGCAAAATTAATGCAAATAAGAAAAGCTACTATTAGAGAGAGTTTATCTGATTTTCAAGGAGTAGAACACCGTTTGGAAAAAGTTTTGAAAATACAGAATGTTCAATATATAAATGATTCCAAAGCAACTAACGTTAACGCTTCTTTTTATGCTTTAGATAGCATGAATACACCAACCGTTTGGATTGTTGGTGGTGTTGATAAAGGGAATGACTATAATGAATTGATGGCTTTAGTTCGGGAGAAAGTAAAAGCGATCATTTGTCTTGGTGTTGATAATAAAAAAATTATTGATGTTTTTGGCAACGTAGTAGATATTATGGTTGAAGTAGATAATATGAATGATGCTGTAAAAATGGCTCAAAGATTAACAGAAAAAGGAGATACCGTTTTGTTATCGCCAGCATGTGCTAGTTTTGATTTGTTTGAAAGTTACGAAGATAGAGGAAATCAATTCAAACAAGCTGTTAAGCATTTGTAATAAAAAAAGAGTTTTATAAAATTTGAAGATAATAAAGTATGAAGCGATTAATAGGTAATTTAAAAGGAGATAAAGGGATTTGGTCATTTGTGGCCTTACTCGCCTTGTTTTCGTTTATGCCTGTTTTGAGTGCGAGTAGTAATTTGGCTTACATAGGCCACGGAACAGGAAATACTTTAGGATATTTAGTTAAACATTTAGCTCACATAGGATGTGGATTCTTTATTGTGTATTATATACATAAAGTGCCTTATCATTATTTTAGATCAATTTCTAAATGGTTGTTGCCTGTTGTTTGGTTAGTTTTAGCTATAACGATGATCAAAGGAACTGTAATTGGTGGAGCCAATGCAAGTCGATGGATACAAATTCCACTGGTTGGAATTTCATTTCAACCGTCCGCATTTGCTGCTTTAGTGCTGTTTGTGTTTGTAGCGCGCTATTTATCCAAAACAAGGGAAAATCCAATTGATTTTGTAGAATCTTTAAAAGAGCTTTGGTTGCCCGTTTTCATTACGCTAATTTTTATTCTTCCATCCAATTTCTCTACAACGGCATTGATTTTTTCAATGATATTAATGTTGGCTTTTATAGGTCGTTATCCAATGAAATACTTGGCTATTATTATTGGAACTGGTATTTTATTTCTTGGTTTTTTTATATTGATTTCAAAAGCTTTTCCGGATGCCAAATTTTTTAATAGAGTTGCAACTTGGGAAAGTCGAATTGAAAGTTTTAGTACAAACAAACCCGATGAAGATGATTACCAAATAGAAAAAGCAAAAATCGCCATTGCCTCAGGTAAAATATATGGTTTAGGACCAGGAAAAAGTGTTCAGAAAAATTTCTTACCACAGTCTTCTTCCGATTTTATATATGCAATTATAGTAGAGGAATATGGTTTAATTGGTGGTTTGGGAGTTTTATCCTTGTATTTATTATTGCTTTTTAGGTTTGTCATTGCTTCGCACAAAGCCAATACACTCTTTGGAAAATTGGTAGTAATAGGATTGGGATTTCCAATGATTTTTCAAGCCATGATAAATATGGCGGTAGCTGTAGAGCTTTTGCCCGTTACTGGTCAAACGTTGCCTCTAATTAGTAGTGGAGGAACTTCCATCTGGATGACTTGTATTGCTTTAGGCATTATTATAGGCGTAACTAAAAAAGAAGAGGAAATTACTCAAGAATTAAAAGAAGCGGCAAAAAGAGAAGAAGCATTACAAAAATTAATAGATAGAGAATTAGAAGAAGAATTTGTTTTAGAAGAAGATTATTCAATTCAGGACAAAGCTGTAAATCCAATGCAAGCAGTTTTAAACAAGTAATTTTTTTTCTAATGTAATATAAAATAATACTAACTCAGTAAGTTTAAGAAAATGAAACAATATAGATTCATATTAAGTGGCGGCGGTACAGGAGGACATATTTATCCTGCAATTGCTATCGCAAATGAATTAAAAACTCGTTTTCCAGATGCTGAGTTTCTTTTTGTAGGTGCCAAAGATAAAATGGAAATGCAAAAAGTACCACAATCGGGTTATCAGATTACGGGACTTTGGATTGCTGGATTGCAGAGAAGAATAACTTTTGACAATGCACTTTTTCCATTAAAGTTAATTAGTAGTTTGTTTAGAGCGCGTACAATTGTACGCCAATTTAAACCAGATGTTGTCATTGGTACCGGTGGTTTTGCAAGCGGACCATTATTACAAATAGCTACTTTATTGGGGATACCAACTGTTATTCAAGAACAGAACTCCTTTCCAGGAATCACAAATAAATTGTTAAGTAAAAAAGCAAATACGATTTGTGTTGCTTATGAAAATTTAGAACGTTTTTTTCCAAAAGAGAAAATGATTTTAACGGGCAATCCAGTTCGTCAAGATGTTTTAGATATTGACTCAAAAAGAAGTGAAGCCCTTTCTTATTTTAATTTAGATACCAATAAAAAAACTTTATTAATTCTTGGTGGAAGTCTTGGTTCTAGAAGAATCAATCAGTTAATAGAAAAAGAATTGGATTTTTTATTAGCTTCTGGCGTTCAAGTTTTTTGGCAGTGTGGTAATTTTTATATGTCAGAATACAGACATTTTTCAGAGAAAGAAGATGTTCAAGTGGTCTCCTTTATTGATAGAATGGATTTAATTTATGCAGCTGCCGATTTTGTTATTTCTCGTGCCGGAGCGTCATCTGTTTCAGAGTTATGCTTGGTTGGTAAGCCTACAATCTTTATTCCTTCTCCTAACGTAGCTGAGGATCACCAAACTAAGAATGGCAAGGCTATTGCTGATAAAAAGGGAGCTTTATTGATAAAAGAGAGTGAATTAGAGGATAAATTTGAGTCCGTTTTTAACAAATTGTTGCATGATGAAAACCTTCAAAACAATTTGAGTTTAAACATGAAAAAATTAGCAAAACCAAATGCTACAAAAGATATTGTGTCGGAAATAATAAAATTAATAAAATAATTACAGTAAAATCAAGTTTAACATTCTACGGGTATTTTGGAAGTAAAACTAAAAGTGCTATTGCAAGTAATATTGAAAATTAAAAATGAATTTAAATCAAATACATAACGTTTATTTTATAGGTATCGGAGGAATCGGTATGAGCAATCTTGCGCGCTATTTTAAAAATTTAGGCAAGCAAGTTTGTGGATATGATAAAACGCCTTCTGTTCTTACTTCTGAATTAATAGAAAGCGGAATTTCAATACATTTTGAGGATAATATTAATTTGATACCTTCAGATTTTTACAATGAAAATACTTTAGTTATTGTTACACCTGCTGTTCCTACTGCTCATTCTGAATGGAATTATTTTATAGAAAGAGATTATATAATTAAAAAAAGAGCAGAAGTTTTAGGATTAATTACTAAAGATACTTTTTGTTTTGCAGTTGCTGGAACGCATGGAAAAACAACTACATCAGGTATTTTAGGTCATATTTTGAATGAAGCTGGAGCTGACGTAACTGCTTTTATTGGTGGAATAGTAGAAAATTACAATTCTAATTTAATTGGAAATGGAAAAACTATAACTGTTGTCGAGGCGGACGAATTTGATAGATCTTTTTTACACCTGCATCCTAATATTGCCTGCATAACTTCTATGGATGCTGATCATTTAGATATTTATGGTACAAGTGAGGCAATTGAAGAATCTTTCGTAGAATTTGCTTCAAAAATAACAGACAAATCTAAACTCTTTATTACCAAAGAGCTCCCTATAGAAGGGGTTATTTGCGCTATAAATGAAGAGGCTGTTTATAAAGTGTTTAATGTTAGGATTGGTGATGGAAGTTATGTTTTTGACGTTCAAACACCTACTTCGGTTATTAAGGACATTCATTTTGGGTTGCCGGGGAAACATAATTTAATGAATGTACTAATGGCTATTGCAATGGCAGATTTATTTGGTACTCCAACTAAAGCTATTGCTGCTGCGGTTGCTTCATTTAAGGGAATTAAACGAAGATTTTCTTATCAAATTAAAACCGTTGATAAAGTATATATTGATGATTACGCACACCATCCTACTGAAATAAATGCAGTGAATCAAGCGGTTAGGGAGTTGTATCCAAATCAAAAAGTTTTGGCTGTTTTTCAACCCCACTTATTTAGCAGAACAAGAGATTTTGCTGATGATTTTGCTAAAAGTTTATCAGCATTCGATGAAGTACTTTTATTAGACATTTATCCAGCTCGTGAGTTACCTATGGAAGGTATAAATTCTCAATGGCTTATGGAAAAGATGACCAATAATAATAAGAAATTAGTAGAAAAAGAGGATTTAATAGCCTCAATTTTGAAAAGTGAAGCTACCGTTATTGTTACAATTGGAGCGGGTAATATTGGAGAATTAGTACCATCAATTAAGAAAGCGATAAATGAAACTCTTTAATTGGATAAACATACGATTAGTGCTAATGTTTGTATTGGTTATTTTTTTATTTTCATTTACTTCAAAACGAAATGAAAATAGGAAATTGTCAAAAACAATCATTACTTTTGTAGGAGATAACGCGCCTTTTATTAAACAGGAAACGGTTAATAAATTGTTAATAGAAAATAATAGTGCGGTAACGAGTATTCAAAAAGTTAATTTAGATTTGAATAAGCTAGAAAAAAACTTGAATTCACATCAGATGATTGAGAAGTCAGATGTATTTGTGAGTATTGATGGTGTTTTAAAAGCTGTGGTAAAACAAAAGACTCCTGTTGCTAGAGTATTTGATAGTAATGGTTCTTTTTATATTGATTACGAAGGGGATAGAATGCCTTTGTCATCAAATTTCACTGCAAGAGTTCCCCTTGTTTCAGGAGAAATAAATAAAAATAATAACGAAGATTTAGCTGAATTGTTTCGCGTAATTTTTGATGATTCATTTTTGAAAAAAAATATAATCGGAATACAAATTATGCCAAATGGTAGCTTAATAATGCTCAACAGGAATTTTAATTATCAAATTGATTTTGGTAATCTGAATAATGTGGAGCGAAAATTTAAAAATTATAAAGCTTTTTTTCAAAAAGCAGTTTTAGATAGTTCGTTGTATAAATATAAAAAAATTGACCTCCGATTTACGGAACAAGTAGTTTGCACTAAATAATAGATAATGGAAAAAGATAACATTGCAGTAGGTCTAGATATTGGGACAACAAAAATAGTTGCCATGATAGGCAAAAAGAATGAATATGGTAAACTAGAAATTTTAGGAATTGGAAAGTCTAAAAGTTTAGGTGTAGCTAGAGGTGTTGTGAATAACATTACTCAAACTATACAATCAATACAACAAGCAGTTCAAGAGGCAGAAAATAATTCAGGTTACAAAATTAAAGACGTAGTAGTTGGAATTGCTGGACAACACATTCGCAGTATTCAGCATACAGATTACATAAGCAGACATAATCCTGAAGAAGTGATAGGAGGAAACGACATTCAACTTTTGATAGATCAAGTAAATAAATTGGCGATGTTACCTGGTGAAGAAATCATACATGTTTTACCACAAGAATTCAAAATTGATGGCCAATCTGAAATAAAAGAACCAATAGGGATGTATGGCGGGAGATTAGAGTCTAGTTTTCATGTTGTAGTTGGCCAAGCTTCTTCTATACGCAACGTAGGGAGATGTATTCAAAGTTCTGGAATTGAGTTGTCAGGATTAACCTTAGAGCCTTTGGCTTCTGCAGATGCAGTATTAAGTCAAGAAGAAAAAGAAGCTGGTGTTGCTTTAATCGATATCGGTGGAGGAACAACTGACTTAGCTATTTTTAAAGATGGAATTATACGTCATACAGCGGTTATTCCTTTTGGTGGTAATGTGATTACAGATGATATTAAAGAAGGGTGTTCGATCATTGAAAAACAAGCGGAATTATTAAAAGTTAAGTTTGGTTCAGCATGGCCAGGTGAAAATAGAGATAACGAGATTGTTTCTATTCCTGGATTAAGAGGTAGAGAACCGAAAGAAATTTCATTAAAGAACCTTTCTAAAATTATTCATGCCAGAGTTGTAGAAATCGTTGATCTAGTTTTTACAGAAGTCAAAGCGTATGGTCATGAAGATCCTCGTAAAAAATTAATTGCTGGTATTGTACTGACAGGTGGCGGTGCTCAATTAAAACACATTAAGCAGTTAGTAGAGTATATTACAGGTATGGATACTAGAATTGGATATCCAAATGAGCATTTAGCTGGAAATTCAGATGAGGAAATATCAAGTCCTTTGTACGCAACAGCGGTAGGATTGGTAATGAAGAGTATTGAGAATAAATCACAAAGTGCTATTCGAGTTGAGGCTTTAGAACAACCTAAAATTCCAACTTACAGACCTGCAGTTGTTCAAGCGCCCATACAAGAAGTGTACGAAAGTGTAGAAGAACAAGTAGATCAAAGTGTAAATGAAAAACACAATTCTACTGTAAATAGAATACAACGAAATTTCTTTGATCGATATGTAGATAAGATTAAAGATTTTTTAGATAATGCAGAGTAAAAGGCGCGGCCTTTAAAAATAATAAAAAGATTAATAATATAACAATTTCAAAAAAAAACCAAATAAAATGATGAGCGACTCAGAATTTGGAAGTATTTCATTTGATTTACCAAAGAATCAATCAAATGTGATAAAAGTTATAGGAGTAGGTGGTGGTGGAAGCAATGCTATAAACCACATGTTTAAGCAAGGAATTAAAGGTGTTGACTTTATCGTATGTAATACGGATTCTCAAGCTTTACAGAGCAGTTCTGTGCCAAATAAAATTCAGTTAGGTGTTAATCTTACTGAAGGACTTGGTGCTGGAGCCAATCCTGATGTAGGACAGCAATCAGCGATTGAAAGTATTTCTGACATAGAAAAAATGTTGGATCGCAATACTAAAATGGTTTTCATTACTGCTGGAATGGGTGGTGGAACAGGTACTGGTGCTGCGCCAGTAATAGCTCAATTGGCTAAAGAAAGAGATATTCTTACGGTTGGTATTGTAACCTTGCCTTTTCTTTTTGAAGGTAAAGTGCGCCAAGAGCAAGCCTTAATCGGTATCGAAAAATTGCGTAAGCAAGTCGATTCATTAATTGTTATTAACAATAACAAGCTAAGAGAAGTATATGGTAATCTTGGTTTTAAAGCTGGGTTTTCAAAAGCAGATGAAGTTTTAGCAACTGCCTCACGAGGAATTGCTGAAGTTATTACACATCACTACACTCAGAATATCGATTTAAGAGATGCAAAAACGGTTCTTTTTAATAGCGGAACTGCTATTATGGGATCTTCAGTTTCTTCTGGAGAAAACAGAGCTAAGGAAGCGATTATTGCTGCTTTAGATTCTCCTTTGTTAAATGATAATAAAATAACTGGTGCCAAAAACGTATTGTTGCTTATCGTTTCTGGAACTAATGAAATAACTATTGATGAAATAGGAGAAATCAATGATCATATTCAGGTAGAAGCAGGTCACAATGCTAATATTATTATGGGAGTTGGTGAAGATGAGTCTCTTGGAGACGCTATTGCAGTAACTATAATTGCAACAGGATTTGATATTGAGCAACAAAACGAAATTGTAAATACAGAACCTAAGAAAATAATTCATACGCTTGAGGATGAACAAAGAAGTGTTTATAATCTAAGCAGTAAATCAGTTACAGCATTTGATTTAAATGCTGATTCGCAAGTTTCGAACTCCAATGAAAGAGTTGTTTTTGATTTATTAGAAGATACAGTTGTAATTCCTGAGCCAGTTGTCGTTCCTGAGTCAGTAATTGAGCAACCTTTGATTCAAAAAGATGAATTAACAGTGATGTCAGAATTTATTAAAAATCTTGACGTAACTTTCGAAATTGTCTCTCCTATAAGTGATGTAGATTTTACAATTACAGCACCAGTAGCACAAGCCAAAATTCCGCAGCCAAAAGTTGTTGAAAGACAAGAGCAGACTACTTTTTCATTTGATCTACCTCTTTTTAAAACAGAACCAGCAGTAGTAGAAGAAGTAAAGGAAAATAAAGTTCTTTTCGAACTTACAAACGAAACAAAAGAGATTAAAGTAAATGAAGCGGTGCAATTTGTGCCAGTAACGGAGTTAACTGATAGTGGAATAATTAAGTATTCTCTAGAAGAGTATATGGATCTAGAGCCAGAATTCACAGCTAAACCAGTTGCAAAAACACCAGAAGTTGTAATTCCTGCTGAGTTGAATATTACCATGAAACAAGTGGAAAAATCAGAGCCTGTAAATGTTGATTTTGAACCAGTTTCTCCAATGGAAATGACAATAGAAGAGTCGTTGCGAATGAGAGCAGATGAGAGAAGAAAGAAATTAAAAGAATTCAATTATAAGTTTCATAATAACGTTTCTAAAATTGATGAATACGAAAAGGAACCTGCATACAAACGATTAGGGATTGATATTTCAAATAATCCTGCAAATAATACGAATTCAAGAATTTCAGTAGGAACAGATAGTAATAATGATTTACAATTGCGTTCAAACAATTCATATTTGCATGATAATGTAGATTAAGTAATACTTACTAAATTAAAATAACCCGAAAACTCAATTGAATTTTCGGGTTATTTTTTCTACTATAGGAAACGGTGGTTTTATTGTTATTCCCATTAAATTTCTTTAATTTTGTGTGCCTTAATCCAGCTATCATTTCAAGCTTTTATCAAAAATTCTTTTTTATAAGCACTTAAAAGAGCTTCCAAGGTCGCTTTTTAAGTTTTATAAAAAAATGAATTTTCTTCAAAAAGGCTTTTCTTTTCTATCTGGGGCAATAATTTAGTGTCATAATATGGATTATTTTGCAAAGGAGAATTTAATAACAAGAATCTAATATCTAAAATAAAATGAGTTTATCAATACAAATCATGGACGATATCAAAGTTGCCATGAGAGCCAAAGATACTGTTGCACTAGAAGCTTTAAGAGCTATCAAATCTGAAATATTATTAGCTCAGACGGCATCTGGATCAAAAGAAGAAATTTCTGCTGATGACGAAGTTAAATTGCTTCAAAGATTAGTAAAAACACGTAAAGAAAGCGCTAGGATTTTTACTGAGCAAAATCGTTTGGATTTAGCAGAACCTGAATTGGCTCAAATTGCAGTAATCGAAAAATTCTTACCAGCACAATTAACCGAAGCAGAAGTAGAAGCGGTAATCGCTAAAATTATTGCTGAAACTGGAGCTTCTGGAATTGCATCAATGGGAAAAGTTATGGGATTGGCAGCAGCACAATTAGGCGGAACTGCCGAAGGAAAAACTATTTCAACACTTGTAAAGAAATTATTGGTTTAAAGGATAGTGTTGTAAACGATTTTAAATCACAAATTTAAAATTGTTAATCAACAATCTATAATCAAAATGGCTGTGTAGTTCAACTGGATAGAATATCAGATTTCGACTCTGAGGGTTGCAGGTTCGAACCCTGTCGCGGCCACTACGAGTTTTTTACTACTCTGTAACGATTTATGTTTTATTAAAACGCTCTTTATAGTGCGTTTTTTTTTGTTTGTTAAAGATTCAGTATTTTGATTCTACTTTTCTTTTTTATATTAGTTAGTTACAAAGGTAGTGTTTCAATTAAAGGTTAAGAATCGTCTCTTTAGATAGCAATTAAAAAATTTATGCATAAAAAAACCTTTAGATTGCTCTAAAGGTTTTTTTTATTTTGAAAACAATTCAATTATGCTTCAACTTCAAATGGAAGTATAGATACATAAGATTTGTTATCTCTTTTCTTTTGGAACATAACAACTCCATCTACTCTTGCGTGTAGTGTGTGATCTTTACTGATGTAAACATTTTCACCTGGATTGTGTTTTGAACCTCTTTGTCTTACGATGATGTTCCCAGCAATAGCAGCTTGACCACCAAAAATCTTAACACCTAAACGTTTTGATTCTGATTCTCTACCATTCTTAGAACTACCGACACCTTTCTTGTGAGCCATGACGTATTAGTTTTATTTTGTTATTATTCTTGTGTATCTTCTTTTTTAGCTTTAGCTACTTTTTTCTTAGGAGCTTCAACTTCTTCTGTTGTTTCAGCTGCTGCTTTTTTAGGAGCTGCTTTCTTAGCACCAACACCAGTAATTCCTTCGATTACAATTTGAGTAAGATATTGTCTGTGACCGTTTCTCTTTTTGTATCCTTTTCTTCTTTTCTTTTTGAAAATGATAACTTTGTCTCCTTTTAAGTGTTGTAACACTTTAGCTTCTACTGAAGCACCTTCTATAGCTGGGGCGCCTAAAGTGATAGTTCCGTTGTCATCTAATAAAAGAACTTTATCAAAAGTAACTTTTGAACCTTCTTCATTAGTCAAACGGTTAACATAAACCTTTAAGTCTTTGCTTACTTTGAATTGTTGCCCTGCTATCTCTACGATTGCATACATACTGATTGGTTTTAATAATTTTTAAGGTTGCAAATATACAATTATATTTTTAACTTGCAATCTGTGTATCAAAAAATATTACTGCTTATTAATTCATCCTTTTGTTGTTCTTTTTTCATTACTCTTCTTGCTGAATTGAACAAGTGTTAAAGTAGAATTTTTCTTCTTTTTTTTGTAACAATCTCTTTAGGAATACTACTTATTATTCATATTAACAAAATTATTAACCTTATGAAAAAATCATTAATGGCTTTAGGTGCTTTGTTTATGCTAGGAGGAGTAGCCTCTGCTCAAAAAGTAGCATTTGAGGAATACAATTTAGATAATGGCTTGCATGTAATTTTACACAATGATCCGTCAGCTCCAACTGTCATCACATCTGTAATGTATCATGTAGGTGCTAAAGACGAAAATCCGGAAAGAACTGGATTTGCTCACTTTTTTGAACATTTATTATTCGAAGGAACAGAGAATATAAAGCGAGGAGAATGGTTCAAAATTGTAACTAGTAATGGTGGTGTGAATAATGCCAACACTACTGACGATAGAACTTATTATTACGAAGTTTTCCCGTCTAACAATCTTGAATTAGGATTGTGGATGGAAGCAGAGAGAATGTTGCATCCTATTATTAACCAAATTGGTGTGAACACGCAAAACGAAGTTGTAAAAGAAGAAAAAAGACTTCGTGTTGACAATCAACCATACGGTAACTTTTTGGCAGAAGTAAAAAAGAATATTTTTAAGAAGCATCCTTATCGTTGGGCAACAATTGGCTCTATGGCACATTTAGATGCTGCAACTTTAGAGGAATTTCAAGCTTTTAATAAGAAATTCTATGTTCCTAACAATGCTGTTTTAGTTGTTGCAGGAGATTTTAAAAAGGAGCAAGCTAAAGAATGGATTCAAAAATATTTTGGACCTATCAAAAAAGGAGCAGCTATTAAAAGAGAAACTTTTGTAGAAGATCCTATCACGGAAACAATAAAAGCAAAGTTTGAAGATGCAAACATTCAAATTCCTGCTATTGTAGCTGCCTATAGAACACCGTCTATGAAAACTAGAGATGCAAGAGTTTTAGACATGATCTCTTCGATATTAACGGATGGAAAAAGTTCTAGATTGTACAAAAAAATTGTTGACGATAAAAAAATGGCCTTGCAAATAGGTGCTTTTAGTAACAGTCAAGAGGACTACGGAAGTTATATTATCTACGGATTACCTCAAGCTCCTAATACGGCTGCTGATATTCTTGCTGAAATAGATTCTGAAGTTGTAAATCTACAAACAGAATTAATAAGTGAGAAAGATTTACAGAAATTAAAGAATAAATTCGAGAATCAATATGTAAACAGCAACTCAACTATTGATGGTATTGCAGATAATTTAGCAACTTACTATTTATTATACGGAGATGTGAATTTAATTAATACGGAGAACGATATTTATCAATCGGTTACACGTGAAGAGATTAGAGATATCGCCAAGAAATATTTGAATCCAAATCAAAGATTAGTTTTGGATTATGTTCCATCTAAAGACAAAGCTCAAAACTAAGATATATCATTATGAAAAAATCAATATTAATTTTATCAAGCTTGTTCTTAACACTTATTATGCAAGGACAAATCATTCCTCAGCCAAAACCTGGAGTTGCTCCAACCGTTAAAATCGGAAAACCGCAAACCTTTGAATTAAAAAACGGATTGAAAGTTATGGTTGTTGAAAACCATAAATTGCCTAGAGTTGCTTTTAGTCTTACTTTAGACAATGATCCATATGCAGAAGGAGACAAAAAAGGACTTTCTGATATGACAAGTACGTTGATGGGAAGTGGAACAACTAAAATTTCTAAAACAGCTTTCAATGAAGAGATCGATTTTCTAGGAGCTAATATTAACTTTAGTTCAAATGGTGCTTCAGCAAATTCTTTATCGAAGTATGCAGGTAGAGTTTTAGAGTTAATGGCCGATGGCGCATTAAATCCAAATTTTACTCAAGAAGAATTTGATAAAGAAAAAACCAAACTTATTGAAGGTCTAAAAGCAAATGAGAAAAGTGTTTCTGCCGTTGCTAGAAGAGTAGTAGATGTTTTAGCTTATGGTAAAGATCATCCTTCTGGTGAATATGTAAGCGAAGCAACTTTGAAAAATGTTACTTTGGCTGATGTAAAAAGAAACTACAGTACGTATTTCGTTCCAAGTAATGCTTATCTAATCATTGTAGGAGATGTAAAATTCAATGAAACTAAAAAAATGGTAGAAAAGTTTTTTGGTTCATGGAAAAAAGATACAGCTCCTTCTATTTCTTATACGGATCCAAAAGATGTATCAAGCACTCAAATTAACTTTGTAGACATGCCAAATGCGGTACAGTCAGAAGTTACAGTTGTTAATATGTCAAGTCTAAAAATGACAGATCCAGATTATTTTGCTGTATTGATAGCAAATCAAATTTTGGGTGGAGACTTCAATAGTTATATTAACATGAACTTGAGAGAAGCTCATGGATGGACTTATGGTGCAAGAACAGCGATAAGTGGTGATAAACGTATTGCTACTTTTAATGCTTCTACGCAAGTTCGTAATGCTGTGACAGACAGTACGGTTGTAGAGATTATAAAAGAATACAAAAAAATTAGAACTGAAAAAGTGACTGAAGACATGTTAGCTAGTGTAAAAGCGGGTTATATAGGTCGATTTGTAATGCAAATTGAAAAACCACAAACTGTGGCAGGATATGCATTAAGAATTCAAACTCAAAATTTACCAGCTGATTTTTACGAAAATTACATTAAAAACATAAGTGCGGTAACTGCTGACGATGTCTTAAGAGTTGCAAACAAATATTTTAAAGTTGACAACAGTAGAATTGTAATTGTTGGAAAAGCATCTGATGTTGCAGCTGGATTAGAAAAATTACAGATACCAGTTTTCTATTTTGATAAGTACGGAAATCCAACTGCTAAACCAGAATTTAAAAAACCAGTTCCAGCAGGATTGACTGCAAAAACAGTTATTGATAATTATATTATAGCTATCGGTGGTGAGAAAGCAGTTTCAGCTGTTAAAACAATTGCATTGAATGGAACAACGACGATTCCTCAAGCGCCTTCTCCATTGACTTTTGTTTCTAAAATTGATGCCAAAGGAAAACTAATGGTAGAGTTGGCTATGGGGACAATGAGTATAATGAAGCAAGTGGTTAATGAAAAAGGAGGTTATGTGATGCAACAAGGGCAACGTCAAGTTATTGAAGGTGCTGCGCTTGCCGAAATGAAAGCGGCTGCTACTCCAATTGAAGAGCTTTTGCTTTCTAAAAAACAAGGGTTAATTTTAGAGAGTATTGAATCTATAAATGGTAAGGATGCTTACGCAATCAAAAATGGTAAAACAACGCTTTTCTATGATGTAAATACAGGTTTAAAAGTTGCTGAAACGAAAGTGATGGAGCAAGGTGGTAAGAGTATTTCTCAAACTACAAATTATTCAGATTACAGAGTAGTAAAAGGAGTTAAAGTTCCTTTTAATATTATACAAAATGTAGGTTTTGAATTAGATATAAAAATATCAGATGTCAAAATAAACGAAGGAGTATCAGATGCTGATTTTCAGTAATCTTTAATTGAATTATTTAAACAAAGGCTGTCTAAAAGACAGCCTTTGTTGTTTTAAATTATCATTGTTTCGTAATGGTACAATTATTTTTTTGCGGATAAATACACACCTATTAAAATAATAAAGGCGCCAAAATATTGCACGGGCGTAAGTATTTCACTGTCCAACAATCCCCATCCAAAAGCAATTACAGGAATTAAATAGGTTACAGAAGTTGCAAAAACTGGTGATGAGATTTGTATTAGCTTAAAGAAAAGTATATTGGCTATTCCGGTCCCTACTATGCCTAATATCATAATAAAAAGCACAGACTGTTGTACTTTGATTTCCTGAACCACTTCAAAGAAACCAGAGAAAAATAATAGGATAAAAGCTGGAATGAACAATATTGTAAAATTACCAGTTGTTATACTCAATGGGCTTAAATCGTGCAAATGTTTTTTTATTATATTAACGTTTAATGCATAACAAATTGAAGCAATTAAGACCAAAATAGCGTAATAATAGTTTTGTTCAGGGTGATTAAGAGCGCCATTAAAAACCAATAAAATGCTTCCGGTTAGGCCAATTAATATTCCTAAAATTTGATTTCTTTTAAAATGCAATCCGAAAAAAAAGGCGCCTAAAAGTAAAGTGTTTAAAGGTGTAAGGGAGTTTAAAATAGAACTAACCGAACTTTCAATTTCTGTTTGAGCAATAGCAAATAAATAAACAGGCAAAAAAGTTCCGACTAATGAAGTCAAGGCAATATATTTCCATTTTCGAGCAGGAATTTTTGATAAATTTTTAAAACCAATTAGGAATAAAAAAAGAGCAGCAAAAATAATGCGTAGTGATCCCAATTGTAACGCTGTTAAACCAATGAGTCCTTTTTTTATTAATATGAAAGAACTTCCCCAAACTAGGGCTAGAAGTGTTAAGTAGAGCCATTTTAACTGCTTTGATTTCATAAATCTGATTTTGCCCCAAAATTGTAATTATTTTATGAAATATTCCTTCTTTTTTTGATTAATTTTGAAGTATTAAAAGGAACTCTTAATCTCTAAAATTATAATATAATGAATTTCAAAAAATCAATGTTGACCTTCGCTCTTGCTAGTGTCTTATTTGTTGGATGTAAAGATAAAACCAATGAAAAAGATTTGAAAGGAACTGCGGAAGCTACTGAAAGTACTGTTCCAAAAGTAAAAAAAGAAATTGCAGCTGAAAATCTTCAGACGGCAAGTTTTGCTATAGAAGGAATGACTTGCGCTATAGGATGTGCTAAAACAATACAAGAAGACTTAAGTGGACTGGATGGTGTACAAGATGCTAAAGTAGATTTTGATACAAAGTTGGCTACAGTTACTTTTGACAAAACAGTTCAAGATCAAGCAAAATTGACTAAAGTGGTAGAAGCTGCTGCAGATGGTAAGACATACAAAGTTAAAGAGGTAAAAATCTAATATTTTTAAATTTCGCATAAAAAAAGCTTCTCAATTGAGAAGCTTTTTTTATAAATATGTTTCTTTAAAACAGTAATACTTTTAAAATATTATTTCCATTTTAAAGTTTCCATTAATCGTTGCATGTCATTTTTGATATAACTTGCCGCTGGCATTATAGAGTCGTAATTTGGTTTGGCATAAAAATAAATAGAAGCCGTTACAAAATGTTTAGTACTATCTGTAGCGTAAAATTGTGCGTTCGTAGCTGCGTTGCCTTCCACTTGATAAAACATACCGTAAACTTTTTTATCCGGATTCAAATAAGGTTGTTCTAAAATATCATCTGCTTTTATAACATGTTCGTACGTCAATTTCTGTGCATCACGTAACAGTTTGTCAATATTATTTATAACAGGTTTATAGGTCAAGTAAATAGTGGCCTTCATTTTAGGATAGGTAATTGTATAGTCACAATTCTTTTCCTTTTTTATGATAGCATCCGAATTCATTTCGAAAGCATAAGGACATTCATTTTCAAAACCAACATATTTTGCTTCGGGATAATCCAGTCGTAAGTAGCTAGAAGGTTTAGGTAAAACCTCGTCTTTACAACTGTAATTTAATAGTGAAATTAGGATTAGTATCATGCAAGCAATAGTTCTTTTTGTCATTTTTTGTTCTTTTTATCTATTTCCAATCTTACGGAAAGATTTATTCTAGAGTCACTTTTATCTGTTTTACCCTTTTTTGATCTACTGTTTCTACTGTAAATAGACAGTTTTCAAAAGCTATTTTTTGATTTTTCTTTGGAAAATTTCCTAAAATTTCAAGAATAAATCCGGCTAATGTTTCTGCTTCTCCTTTTTTATTTTCGAATAATTCTTCATCGACATCAATAATTCTGTAAAAATCTTTCAAATTTATTTTTCCTTCAAATAGATAATTTTTGTCATCAATTTGAGAAAAGTTAATGTGTTCGTCATCAAACTCATCGCTAATATCACCTACAATTTCTTCGATAACATCTTCTAGCGAAACAAGTCCAGAAGTACCGCCATATTCATCTACAACAATGGCGAGATGGCTTTTCATACTTTGAAAATCTTTTAATAAGTTGTCTAGTTTTTTATTTTCAGGCACAAAAAACGGTTCTCTTAATAATAATTTCCAGTCGTATTCGTTTGTATTTATATGTGGTAATAAATCCTTAACATAAAGAACACCTTCTATTTGATCGATGTTGTCGCGATATACAGGAATTCTAGAGAATCCTTTTTCAATAATTTTAGGACAAATTTCAATAAATGGTTCTGTGATTTCCAATGCAAAGATGTCAATTCTAGGACTCATCACTTGTTTTGTATCTGTGTTTCCAAAGCTAACTATTCCTTCTAGAATTTTTTGTTCCTCAGAAGAAGTGTCCTCAGAGGTTGTCATTTCTAGTGCTTGAGACAATTGATCGACAGAAAAATTTGTTTTCTGTTTGCCTAATTTGTTGTGCAAATAAATAGTGAATGCACGTAATGGTAAGCTGATTGGCGATAATAATTTATCTAAAAAAGCAATTGGAAATACAATATTTTTAGCAAATTTCACGTGATTTCTACTTGCATAAACTTTTGGTAATACTTCTGCAAAAAGTAAAATTAAAAATGCAATTATAATTATTTCGACGGTTAACTTTAAAAACGGATTGGAAATTGCCTCAAAAATATTTTCTCCAATAAATGCAAAAAATAAAATTATAGAGATATTAAGAAAGTTATTGGCAATCATAAGAGTTGCTAATAATTTTTTTGGTTTTTCTAAAAGTTTAGCAATAATTTTCCCCTTAGAATTATTTTCTTGAGATAAACAATCAACTTCTTTTTGAGAAAGAGATAATAATGCTACTCCTGCACCGGAAATTAATGCGGAGAAAAATAACAAAACAACTATCGCTAAAAGACCCAATATTAAATGGGTGTCGATAGTGTTAATAAAAGACAAACTGGGCTCTGGGTCCAAATTAGTAAAGATTAGTTAAACAATCAAAATGGCAAGTCGTTTATAGGCAAGTCATTTTTTTCTGAGGCAAAATTAGTGTTTTTTGCAATATCTGTTGCAGGAAATTGTTTGTTACTTTCGCTATCTTTTTTGGTTGTTAGAAAAGTAAATTCGGTCACTTGAATTTCGCTGGTGTGTTTTGTACTTCCGTCTTCAGCTTGCCATTGGCGCGATTTGATTCGGCCTTCGACGTATATTTTGTCTCCTTTGGAAAGATATTTTTCACAAAGTTCAGCGGCTTTATTTCGTACAACTAAGTTGTGCCACTCTGTAGAGGTGATTTTTTCGTTTGTGGTTTTGTTTATATAGACTTCGTTCGTGGCGAGTTGAAATCTACCAATGCAGTTTCCTCCATCAAAATAGTGCATTTTGATGTCATCGCCAAGAAAACCAATTAGCATAACCTTATTTAATGTTCCGTTCATCGTAGATTGTGGTATTTATACCAAAGATACATTTTTTTAGAAATATTTAATTTAATTCCTTTTCAATAAAATTATGAATCACAATCGGGAAGGGAAATGACCTTAATGTGTCTTGATCTATTCCTTCCTTAATAGCACCTTTTATATTGACTTTCCAAAACTTAATATGCAAATACTGGTGTGATAGTTTATGTACAATACTTTTGTCGTTGTTTTCTAAGATACTCGAAATCTTATTTTCTTTAAAATATTCGTTTTGTATTTGTTCTGAAACAAAACTAAAATCTTCCTCTTTTTCTGTTTCTAATAATGGAAATTCATATAAGTTGTGCCAAATTCCTTTATCAGTTCGTTTTTGTATGATCGTGTTTTGGTTCTCATCTGATGCTACTATATAATTAAAGTATCGGTTTCTAACTTTTATTTTTTTAGACTTTACGGGCAATTGGTCTACTTTCTTCTTTTGTAAAGCGGCACAACTTTCGTTAAAAATACAAATACTGCAATTAGGACTTTTAGGAACGCATTGCAAAGCGCCAAATTCCATTATTGCTTGATTGAAAATAGCAGGATTGTCTTTAGGTATTAATTCAAAAGCCAAAGCAGTAAACTCTTTTTTGGCGGAAGCCTGCGCAATATCAGTTTCTACATCAAAATAACGAGATAATACTCGAAAAACGTTTCCGTCAACAACAGGTACCACTTCATTATGAGAAAAAGAAGCAATTGCGGCGGCTGTATATTCTCCAATTCCTTTTAGTTTTAGTAAGTCATTATAGTTATCAGGAAATATACCGTTTAAATCAGAAGCTATATATTGAGCGGTTTTATGTAAATTTCGAGCTCTAGAATAGTATCCTAAACCTTGCCAAAGTTTAAGTACTTGTTCTTCACTTGCTGCGGCGAGATCAAAAATGGTTGGAAAAGCGGTTGTAAAAGATAAAAAATAAGGTGTTCCTTGCGCAACTCGGGTCTGTTGTAACATGATTTCCGAGAGCCAAATAGGGTAGGGATCTGTGGTGTTTCGCCAAGGTAAATCACGTTTATTTTGTAAGTACCATTTTATCAATAAGTTAGAAAAATTCATGTTTAAATATTAGACTGCAAAAGTAAAAGTTTATGTGATTAAAATTTAATGAATTAGGTTGATTAATTGTTTTTTAAATTCATATATTTGCAACCTCAAAAAAATAGTACAACATAATATAATAGGAAAGAAAATGACGAAAGCAGATATCGTAGCAAAAATTTCAGAGAAACTAGGTCTTGAAAAGGGAGATGTTCAGGCAACTGTAGAGACTTTTATGAATGAAGTAAAAAATTCATTAGAGACTGGTGACAATGTATACTTAAGAGGTTTTGGAAGTTTTATTGTAAAAACTAGAGCTGAAAAGACAGGTAGAAATATCTCAAAAAATACAACAATAAAAATTCCTGCTCACAATATCCCTGCATTTAAACCTGCAAAAGTTTTTGTAGAAGGAGTTAAGATAAATAACGAAGCAAAATAATAATATTAATTAATCATAAAATCGATACGATATGCCAAGTGGTAAAAAAAGAAAGAGACATAAGGTAGCAACTCACAAACGTAAAAAAAGAGCGAGAGCTAACCGTCACAAAAAGAAAAAGTAGTTTATAACTACTTTTTTCTTTTTAAAAGTTCATTGAAATCGAAACGGAATGATTTAAGAATTAAGATTAACGATTGTAGACTTCAGATTTTATTAAAATCAGAAATCAAGAATCAGAAATCGAGAATCTAAAATCTATAAGTTTCCCCGGGTACAATACCTGTTAAAATATTGTTTAATCCATCCTTACAATTCAGTTATGAGTTTTAAGATATAAGTTCTTAAGCCTTGGTTTGAGACTAAAATTTTAAACTTTTTGCTAAAAGTTCGGATAAAAATTTACAGTGTGAATAAAGAATTAATCATCCGATCGAGTTCTGAAGCCGTAGATTTTGCCTTATTAAAAGATGGAAAACTAATTGAATTACACAAAGAAGAAGAAGAAAGCAACTTCCAGGTTGGTGATATTTTTATTGCCAAAATAAGGAAGCCAGTTGCTGGACTTAATGCAGCTTTTGTAAATGTTGGCTTCGAAAAAGACGCCTTTTTACATTATCATGATTTAGGTCCTAATTTAGCTTCCCAACTGAAATTCATAAAACTTGTAAGCGCAGGTAAATTAAAAGATTTCTCCCTAAAAACCTTTCAGTTTGAAAAAGAAATAGACAAAGATGGTACCATTACTGATGTATTGAGTGCCAATCAATCTGTTTTAGTACAAGTTGTCAAAGAACCTATATCTACCAAAGGACCGAGAATTAGCGCTGAGCTTTCTCTAGCCGGAAGATTTATAGTTTTAGTTCCATTTTCTGACCGCGTTTCTATTTCACAAAAAATAGAAGACAAAAAAGAAAAAGAACGCTTGAAACGATTAGTACAATCCATCAAACCAAAAGGATTTGGTGTTATTGTTCGCACAGTAGCCGAAGGCAAAAATACAGCCGAATTAGAAAAAGATTTGCAGAACCTGCTCAGCAGATGGACTGCAATGTGTAAAAAATTACCAACTGCTCATCATCCGTCCAAAGTATTAGGAGAACTCAACAGAGCTTCTTCAATACTAAGAGATGTGTTTAATGATACCTTTAGTGGTATTCAAATTGATGATGAAGAGTTGTACAACCAAACAAAGGATTATTTGCAAGAAATTGCACCATCCAAACAATCAATCGTTAAGTTTTATCAATCTAAGGACACTCCAATTTTTGAGAAATATAACATAGAGAGACAAATCAAAACTTCTTTTGGAAAAACAGTATCCATGAGTAAAGGAGCATATCTTATTATTGAACATACTGAAGCGTTACATGTTATCGACGTGAACAGCGGAAACCGTTCTAATAAGGCCACCAACCAAGAAGATACCGCCATGGAAGTCAATATGATTGCTGCTGCCGAAATCGCTAGACAATTGCGTCTACGTGATATGGGCGGAATCATAGTCATTGATTTTATTGATATGTCTAATCCCGAAAATCGTAAAGTCTTGTTCGATTTCTTGAAAGAGGAAATGAGCGATGATAAAGCAAAACACAAGATCTTACCTCCAAGCAAATTTGGATTAGTTCAAATTACTAGACAAAGAGTAAGACCAGAAGTAAATATTAAAACTAGAGAGGAAGATCCTAATAATGAAAGTGGCGAGATTGAAGCGCCAATACAAATCATTGACAAGATTACTTTTGATCTAGAAAGAGTATTAAAAAACCACAAAGATGTTGTGCTTAATGTACATCCATTTGTGGCTGCATACCTTACCAAAGGTTTTCCATCATTACGTTCAAAATGGTTTCTTGAACATAAAAAGTGGGTGAAAATCATACCTCGTGATGCTTACACGTATTTAGAATATCATTTCTATGACAAAAAAGAAAATGCTGTCATAGATTAAAATAAAAACCGCCTTTCGAAAGATTGGCGGTTTTTTTGTGGCTTTTTGTTATCTTTTTTTTATAAAGCTTCTAGCCTTTTGAAGGCTGGAAGCTTTGTATTAGTTAGTAACAGAGCCGGGAACTTTGAATTATATAGGAAACTATTATAAATAAAAAATGGCGCTAAAGGCGCCATTTTCTAGAAAGTAGTTAGTTTCTTTAAATCGTGTATGGTTTGTACTGGATTTTCAGCTTTAAAAACAAAACTTCCAGCAACTAGAACATCTGCTCCAGCTTCAACAAGTTGTTTTGCATTTTTGTTCGTAACGCCACCGTCAACTTCTATTAGTGTTGTAGCTCCCGTTCTATTAATTAATGCTTTTAGCTTTTTAACTTTTGCGTAAGTGTTCTCTATAAAAGATTGACCTCCAAAACCTGGATTTACACTCATGACACAAACCAAGTCAATATCATTTATTACATCTTCTAATAAATCAATATTAGTATGTGGATTAATTGCTACTCCAGCTTTCATCCCTTCAGCTTTTATAGCTTGTAAAGTTCTATGCAAGTGGGTACAGGCTTCATAATGTACGCTAAGTATATTGGCGCCTAATTCAGCAAATGTTTTGATGTAACGATCAGGATCGATAATCATTAAGTGAACGTCTACTGTTTTTTTTGCGTGCTTTGTAATTGCTTCTAAAACGGGCATTCCGTAAGAGATATTAGGAACAAAAACACCATCCATAATATCAATATGAAACCAATCCGCTTCCGAATTGTTAATCATTTCGATGTCGCGTTGTAAATTTCCAAAATCAGCTGCTAATACTGAGGGTGCAATAAGTGTATTTTTCATTTGTGTTGTTGTTTAATCTAAATCTGGTTTAGACTATTATGTTGTAGTTTCTGCAAAATTAGTTTATTTAATATGATTGCGAAAGTTTTTTTATGAAGACAATTGGTGAGTTTTTAATTCCGTTTTGCGTGAGGGAGTGAAGTGGAAATCCTTTTTTATTTTATGTAGCGTAGCACAATAAAATAAAAAAGATTGTAACGAAAAGCCCGGCCCGAAGTTTTACGAAGGGACACGCCCAAATCAATTGCAATGTCTAAAAGCAGTATTTTTATAATTCCCCCTTTGGGGGTTAGGGGGATAAAAAAGCAAAACTCCGGAAACCCGAGCTTTTGCGAACAGACCGGATTTTTGCTGAAAAAGCAAAACTCCGGTAATCAGCCGGAGTTTCAATCATCAATCAAAAAACGAACAGTCAATCAAACTGTTGTTTACTGTTCAATTCCTATAAGTGGAATTTATATTTTATCCTAAATAAGTTTTAAGGATTTTACTTCTTGAAGTGTGTTTTAATCTGCGAATTGCTTTTTCTTTAATCTGACGCACACGCTCACGAGTTAGGTCAAAAGTTTCTCCAATTTCTTCAAGAGTCATTGGGTGTTGATCGCCTAAACCAAAGTACAAGCGTACAACATCAGCTTCTCTTGGAGTTAATGTCTCCAATGAACGCTCAATTTCAGTACGTAATGATTCGTGTATTAATTCTCTATCTGGATTTGGAGATTCACCCGAACGTAAAACGTCATAAAGGTTAGAATCTTCTCCTTCTACAAGAGGTGCATCCATTGATAAGTGACGACCAGAGTTTTTCATAGACTCTTTTACATCATTCACGGTCATGTCTAGTTCTTTTGCAATTTCCTCAGCAGATGGTGGACGTTCATTAGATTGCTCTAATAAAGCGTACATTTTGTTGATTTTATTGATAGAACCAATTTTGTTCAAAGGCAAACGAACGATACGAGATTGTTCAGCAAGAGCTTGAAGAATCGATTGACGAATCCACCAAACTGCATACGAAATGAATTTGAAACCACGTGTCTCATCAAAACGTTGTGCTGCTTTAATCAATCCTAAGTTTCCTTCGTTAATTAAATCAGGAAGAGTTAATCCTTGATTTTGGTATTGTTTAGCCACCGAAACAACGAAACGTAAATTAGCTTTTGTCAATTTTTCTAGGGCTTTTTGATCCCCAGCCTTAATTTTTTGAGCCAATTCTACTTCCTCGTCTGCTGTAATAAGATCAACTTTTCCAATTTCTTGTAAATATTTGTCTAATGATGCAGTTTCACGATTCGTTACCTGCTTGGTGATTTTAAGTTGTCTCATGTTTTTGTCTCCTCAGTTTTAAGTGTACAAATAGTTATACGTAGCGAGTTACAAAAAAGTTACAATAATTTGAAAAGATTTTTTAAATTACATACATACTGAATTTAAATTGTGGCATTCCCTGCGGTCGGGCTATTCGCACTCGCTTTATTGTTCCGCTTTACTTCACAATAAGAGCTCAAACAATTGCTGCTATCCCTAATGCAGTTTATTGCTTAAAAGATTTTTTAAATTAATAATTCGTAAAACTAACATTTTCTCAGAGGTTTCTAATAGAAGCAAATTCAGAATGAATTAAATAAGCTCTATTTTAGAAAGCATTGTTTCTTATTTCTTTGTGATACACTGCAATGTTTTTTGGTATTTCGCCATTAAATAACTAGTTTATATCAAGACTATTATTAATTGCGGTTCGTATTAAGAACGTGTTATTAGAAATGAATTTTCCCAATCTTGCAAGATAATTTCTGAATTCAATTAAATAATCTTCATCAATAGCTTTCATTAAAATCATAATTTTAAATGCTCTTGCAATAACGTAAATGCAAAAAGTATATGGTTTTGCATATCTGTTTTTTCATTTTTGTTGTTGTTTAATTGTAATAGTTCATTCAGCATTTTTAGATTAAGACTTATCTCGCCATATTTATCTTTATTTATTTTTTATACATTCTGTAATGTCACCACTTACATATCGTATATTTTGTAATAAAAAAAAACTATTGAGTAAAAACGGTTTGTGATTTGTTTAATTTTTTTACTCAATAACAATTCGAAAGTTGCTCTTTTTTCTTCAATAGTTTCGATGTCTACAAGTTCAAAATACAATCTATTAGCAAGGTCCAGATCTATTTTTATAAGTCTAAAGATTAATTTATCTTTCTCGGCACTTGGTAGTTCTTGCAATGCTTTTTTGAATTCTTTAGAGAACATGCTTTTTTATTGTAGTAATCAAACATAATATTTCTTGATTAAAACGAAAACCCCAATTCAACTAAATGAATTGGGGTTTTCTATAAATAAACCTTTAGTAAACTTAAGATCTGATTACTCTTTTCTTTCCTCACGTGGAGGTCTTGGTAAAAGTGCTTTTCTTGACACTTTTTCTTTTCTAGTTTTTGGATCCATACCTAAGTATTTCACTTCAAAAATATCGCCCATGTTTACTACATCAGCAACATTTTCTGTACGTTCCCAAGCTAACTCAGATACGTGTAATAAAACTTCGTTTCCTGGAGCGGATGTATATTCTACAACTGCACCAAAATCTAGCATTTTAATTACTTTCACTTCGTAAGACTCATTCATTTGAGGTTTGAAAGTGATTGACTTAATTTTAGCTAATACTGCTTCAATTCCAGCAGGATCAGTACCTAAGATTTCAATAACTCCTTCTTCAGTAATAGGATCTTCATTAATAACAATTGTAGTTCCAGTAGCTTTTTGTAATTCTTGAATTACTTTTCCACCAGGTCCGATTAAGGCACCAATGAATGCATTAGGAATTCTTCTTGTAATGATTTTTGGAGCATACGCTTTAACATCTGCTTTTGGAGCTGCTAAAGTTTCGATTAATTTTCCAAGGATATGCAAACGACCATCTCTAGCTTGAGCCAGCGCCGCTTCCATAATCTCGTATTTCAAACCGTCAATTTTGATGTCCATCTGACAAGCTGTAATTCCTTCAGAAGTTCCAGTTACTTTAAAGTCCATGTCTCCTAAATGATCTTCATCACCTAAAATATCAGACAATACAGCATAACGATCTCCGTCGGTAATTAATCCCATTGCAATTCCAGAAACAGGACGAATCATTTGAATACCAGCATCCATTAATGATAATGTTCCAGCACAAACTGTCGCCATAGAAGAAGAACCATTCGATTCTAAAACTTCAGAAACCACACGAATAGTGTAAGGACAATCAGCAGGAATCATATTTTTTAAGGCTCTTTGCGCTAAATTTCCGTGACCAACTTCTCTTCTTGAAGTTCCTCTTAAAGGACGAGCTTCACCAGTTGAGAAAGGAGGGAAGTTATAGTGCAAGTAGAATTTTTCTTCCCCTTGTTCTGATGGAGAATCAATTTGGTTTGCTTCTCTAGAGGTTCCTAAAGTTGCTGTTGCCAATGCTTGCGTTTCTCCACGAGTAAATAATGCAGATCCGTGAACTGATGGTAAATAATCTACTTCACACCAAATATCTCTGATCTCAGTAGTTTTTCTTCCGTCTAAACGTGTTCCTAAATCTAAGGTTACGTTACGAACTGCTTCTTTGTTTGTTTTTTTGAAGTATTTAGAAACTAAATCTCCGTTTTCTGCTAATTCTTCTTCAGTAAATAAAGTTTTTACTTCTTCTTTTACTTCTTCAAATGCTGCAGTACGTTCTTGTTTAGATGAACCTTTGCTTGCAATAGCATAAATTTTATCATAAGATGCTGCTTTTACTTTCGCATAAATAGCTTCGTCTTCTCTTTCTCCTTCGTAGGTACGAACTTCTTTTTTTCCAAAAGCAGCTTGCAAACGCAATTGTGCAGCAATTTGGTTTTTGATGTGTTCGTGTGCAAATTTGATTGCTTCAAGCATTTCTGCTTCTGAAATTTCTTTCATTTCTCCTTCTACCATTGCGATAGAATCCATAGAAGCTCCAATCATCATATCAATATCTGATAATGCTAATTGAGCACGAGATGGGTTAATGATGAATTTTCCATCAATACGACCAACTCTAGCTTCAGAAATTAAAGTTTCGAAAGGAATGTCAGATAGAGCAAGTGCTGCCGAAGCTGCTAAACCTGCTAATGCATCTGGCATAATATCTTCGTCATAAGACATTAACTGAATCATAACTTGCACTTCTGCATGATAATCATCTGGGAAAAGTGGACGCAATACACGGTCAACTAAACGCATTGTTAATACTTCACTATCGCTTGGGCGTGCTTCTCTTTTGAAGAAACCTCCTGGAAAACGACCTGCTGCAGCAAATTTTTCGCGGTAATCTACCGTTAATGGTAAAAAGTCGATACCAGGACTTGCTTTTCTTGAGGAAACCACTGTACCTAAAATTACAGTTTTTCCAATTCTTACTACTACAGAACCGTCCGCTTGTTTTGCTAATCGACCTGTTTCGATTGTGATGTTTCTGCCATCACCTAAATCGA
Source organism: Flavobacterium flabelliforme (assembly GCF_017948675.1). Lineage (GTDB taxonomy): Bacteria > Bacteroidota > Bacteroidia > Flavobacteriales > Flavobacteriaceae > Flavobacterium > Flavobacterium pygoscelis. Next base: position 531,224 of record NZ_JAGFBU010000001.1, on the reverse strand, counting down.
TAGTTTCTACAAATAATTGTGGAATCATAAATTTAATTTTTTTAGTTAAACATGGGTTTTAGTTGTGTTGTAGTTGTTGTTTTGCGTAGTTAATGCCTAAAACCCAATGAAAAACCAAACTTTTTTTATTGTCGATTACTTTATGGTAGTAATCATTTTTTGGAGAAGTTTTAATTCTAATCCCTTTTGTGTCAGGACTGAAGTAGAATTTTTAAACTCTAAATTGTAAAATAAAAAAGAGGCACTTTCGCACCTCTTTTTTATTGATTATTTTCTGATATTCAATACTTTGATAATTTCACGGTATCTGTTGATTTCAGTCTTTTTCAAGTAATCCAACAAAGATCTTCTTTTACCTACTAACAATACTAATGAACGCTCTGTATTATAATCGTGACGATTTTTTTTCAAGTGCTCCGTTAAGTGGGTAATTCTATACGTGAACAAAGCTATTTGAGCTTCTGATTTTCCAGTGTTTGTTTTTTCTCCGTGTTTAGCGAAGATTTCTTCTTTAATCTCTTTAGTTAAATACATTCCAATATTTGTTTAATGATTTTTATGTATGTCATACAGCTATTGTAAGACGGTTGCAAAAGTAATATAAAATTTTGAATTGACAAATACAATTCATTTGTTTTCTGTGATAAACTATTTATTTGATGGTAATGTAATTGGAATGCGATATTGAACTCTTACTGGCAGTCCTCTAGAATATCCGGGCAACCATTTATTATAGGTTTGTATTGTTCGTATTGCTTCCTGATCTAATTTTTCGTTTATTCCTTTTATTATAGCGATGTTATTTACGGTAGCATTTTTTTCTATGGTAAATGTTAAGTGTATTTTTCCAGAGGTATTCTGCCATTCGGTTTCATTTGGTCTTACAAAGTTATAACGTACATAATCGTAAAAATGTTTTAATCCTTTTTCTGGTTTTGCTTTTTCAAATAATAACGTATAAGGTATTTCGATACCGTTAGAATCTGTAGTGATACCAGAAATTAATTTTCCTTTTGCATAATTTTCGATAAATTTTATAGTGTTGGATTTATTGTATCCTTCCCATTTCCCTTCTCTAAGTCCGTTTGCAATTATGCCATTAACAATGTAATGCTCATTTTCAAATGATTCGAATTTGCCATTGCCATCAAATATCACTTGTTGGTTTTCTTTATTCCATGCTTGTAACACTTTGTAGTTTACTGCGAATTCGTCTTCGTTCTCTAGATATTCAATTTCTGATTGAATATTTCCGGTGTCGTAATAATTGAAAGACTTACCAGTTGTTTTTTTATTTTTATAATTTGAAATAGATTCTTTTTTCCCGTTTTCAAAATAGGTAATATAAGTCCCGTCTATCTCTAAATAGTCTTTATTTTTACTGATTCCAGTGCTTTTTATGTTTCCAGATTTATAATATTCTGTAAATTCGTAACTTGTTCTGTCAGAAAAATAATTTTTAATAATTCTAGAGTATAAATGTTCCCCTTGTGATGTTTCAGTGTCTAATGAATCCAGAAAAATCATCCGACTAATAGGTTTGTTGGCCTGAGAATAGGAAAAAAACGTAACTAATATTGCAATAATTGTATATAATTTTATTTTCATTTAAGATAACGAATAAGTGTAATTTAGTTTAATAAAGCTTTGCAATTTCTAAATTTACAAATTCTAAAAAACGCTCGTCTTCCTCTGTAAAAGGATCAATTACATGGCTGTCAATATCAATTTGTCCTATGTTTTCTCCATTTACAAATAATGGAACCACGATTTCGGATTTTACGGTAAAACTACAAGCAATATAATTGTCTTGAGCAGCAACATCTGGAACTACAAAATTATTGTTAGATACTGCTACTTGTCCACAAATTCCTTTTCCGAACGGAATGACAGTGTGATCTGTTTCTGCTCCCACATACGGGCCCAAATGTAATGTTTGAGTTTCATGATTAGCAAAATAAAACCCTACCCAGTTGTAGTGGGAAATAGAATCGCTAAGTAGTTGACAAATTGTTAAAAGCTTTTCATCACGAGAAAGGCTAGTATTCAAAGTTATTTGAGTTACTTTTGGTTGTAGTTCTTGAAATGTCATCGTTTTGTTTTTATTTTGTAAAAGTATTTAAAGTAATTTCAAAAAATAAATTAATTTGTTTAAAAATATATAGATTTTGAAAAAATATTTTATTCAGTATAAACCTTTCTTAATTTTTTTGGCTAGTTTTTTTTTAACTTATTTCATTCTTACTTTTATTTATCAGCAATATTTAGGCAGTTTAGAAAAGAATAAAACGGATGCTGTTACAAAGTTTGTGAGTAAGAATACAGAACAGATTTTGCTATTTTTTGGTGAAGAAGTTTCGGTAGTAGAGAGCGATACAGGATCCTACATGAAATTATTTTTTCATAAGGAATATATTGCCCGCATCGTAGAGGGTTGTAATGCAATTAGTATTATAATTTTGTTTGTTTCATTTGTAGTAGCTTTTTCAAGCAAATTAACACCAACTCTTCTCTTTATTTTTTGCGGAAGTATAATTATTTATCTATTAAATGTTTTTAGAATAGCTGCATTAACTGTATTACTGTTTTATTTTCCAAAACAAGAAGTGATATTGCATGAAGTTCTTTTTCCATTATTTATTTATAGTGTTGTTTTTTTATTATGGTTAATCTGGGTGCGTAAATTTTCAAAATATGTTTCGTAAAATAGTAAGTAATAAACTTATCATATTGCAACTTCTTTTTCTGGTTCTTTTTTTGGTTCTAATTCGTGCCTTTGAAAATGAATTATTCTATGATCCTTTTTTAGATTTTTTCAAGAAAGACTTTGCTAATTTGTCTTTGCCAGCTGTTAAGTTCTTTCCTCTAATTACAGGGTTGTTTTTCAGATATTCACTAAACACTTTTTTTTCTCTTTGTATTATTTATGTAGTCTTTAAGGAAATTTCACTCCTGAAATTTGCCGCTGCTTTGTATTGTTTTCTCTTCCTTCTTTTTATTTGTATCTTTATTTATATAGTGTTTTTTGCTGTTGGAAATTATAATTGGATACTCTTTTATATCCGAAGGTTCTTAATTCAGCCTCTTTTTTTATTGCTATTTGTTGCAGGATTTTATTATCAAAAACAAAGATAGAGCAGCTTTTAATGCGTATCTTTATTTAATATTATTGAGTTGGTATTAAAATTATTAAAGCATGAAGATAGTAAAACATTCGGGTCTTATCGTCGAGTTTAATCCTGTTAAACTGAAAAGTTCATTACTAAAGTCTGGAGCAAGTTTAGCAGTTGTAGATGGAATTATGAAGCGAATTCAAAACGAAATTTACGAAGGTATTTCAACAAAAAAGATTTACAAAATGGCATTTGCATTGTTAAAAAAAACAGCTAATTCTCATGCAGCTCGTTATAATCTTAGAGAAGCTATTCGTTTATTGGGTCCTGCTGGCTTTTTCTTCGAAAAATATACTGCTCGTCTATTTGCATCAGAAGGATATAACGTAATTACTAATTTAACTTTATCAGGTAAGTGTGTTTCTCATGAAGTAGATGTGCTTATTAAGAAAAATGAAGTTATAGCAATGGTAGAGTGTAAATTTCATATGGGTAGAGAAGCAGCTTCAGATGTAAAAGTTCCTATGTATATTTTATCACGATTTAATGATTTAAAGGAAAGAAAACATCCTGTTTTTACACAAGAAGATGTAATTTCAAAATGTTGGATTGTTACCAATAATCGCTTTACTAAGGACGCAATGGATTTTGCGAAATGTTCAGGAATCAATTTGTTGAGTTGGGATTATCCTTCAAAAGATAATTTAAAGACCAAAAATGATGATAATGCACTGTATCCAATTACTTGTTTGACAACATTGACTCTTGCTGAAAAAGACAAACTATTGGTAATGGATGTGATTTTAGTTAAAGAAATAGTAAACAACACTACTGCTTTAGAAAAAATAGGAATCAGTTCCAATCGTATAAAAAATGTTTTAAAAGAAGCTGCTGAGCTGTGCGAATGTAATTAAAGAATAGAGGTTTTAATTAATTTTAAAAAAGCAATAAAGATGAAAGTTAAATTTATAGGAGGAGCGGGAACTGTAACTGGTTCTAAAACATTAGTTGAAAGTAATGGAGTGCGTATTTTGATTGATTGCGGATTGTTTCAGGGAATTAAACCGCTAAGAGAAATGAATTGGGATCCATTGCCAGTTTTGCCTTCTACGATAGACTATGTACTCTTGACTCATGGTCATTTAGATCATTGTGGCTGGTTGCCAAGATTAGTAAGCCAAGGTTTTAATGGGAAAATTTATTGTACTGGTCCAACTAAAGAAATTACAAAATTAATTCTGCTTGACAGTGCTAAAATTCAAGAAGAAGAAGCTAATAAAGCCAATCAAGGAAAGTATTCTAAACACGAAATTGCTGAGCCTCTTTATACAGTAGAACAAGCGGAAAAAGTTTTTCCTCTTTTCAGTGTGGTTTCCATTGGTGAAGCTGTTTCTTTAAATGATTCAATTCAAGCTGTTTTTACTACTGCAGGACATATTTTAGGAGCCTGCACAATTGCCATAACCTTAGAAGATAAAACTTTGGTTTTCTCTGGCGATATTGGAAGAAATGATGATGTTTTAATGTTTCCGCCGACTAAACCTAAAAAGGCTGATTATGTTTTTTTAGAAAGCACTTATGGCAATAGGTTGCATCCACATTTAGATATTAAATCAGAGCTCGAAAAGTATGTGAATCATACAATTAATAGTGGTGGAACGGTTATTATTCCGAGTTTTGCCGTAGAACGAGCTCAAACTATTATGTATTTGTTATGGCAATTAAAACAAGAGAAAAGAATTCCTAATGTGCCCTATATTATTGATACACCAATGGGAATTAATGCCTTAAATATATTTCGAGAAAACCCAAAATGGCATAAATTATCGGTTGAGGAATGTGATAAAGTGAGTAAAATGTTTCTATTAGTTTCTGAACACAAGGAAACAAACGAGATAATTTTGGATAGTCGCCCAAAAGTAGTTATTGCTGCTAGCGGAATGATTACTGGAGGTCGAGTTTTGAGTTATTTAGAGCATTATATTGTGCAGCCAGAAACAACTATAATTATGGTTGGTTATCAAGCTGAAGGAACTCGTGGCCGAAAAATGTTAGATGGAGCAAAAGAAATTAAGTTTTTTGGAAAATACTATCCTGTAAATGCAAAAATTGTAGAAATAGGAGGTCTTTCAGCTCATGGTGATCAAAATGATTTAGTGAATTGGTTATCGGATCTACAAAATAAACCTACTAAAGTATTTTTAGTTCACGGAGAAAATCAGCCAGCGGATGAACTACGTATTAAAATTCAAGAAAAATATGGTTTTAATTGTAAAATTCCATTAATTGGTCAGGAATTCGAATTATAAGTTTTAACACTATTTTGATTTTAATGCTGTGTTTATTGTCTAATTTTGCAACATGAATTTAAAAAGATGCACTAGTATAATTTTAGCATTTCTACTATTGGTTTCCAATGTAGGGATGGCTTTTAATGTGCATTACTGTGGAGACGAAATTGCCTCTATTTCGGTAAATAGAATTGCTCCTCAAAAAATTGAAAAAGGGTGTTGCGAAAAAACAGTAACTAAAAAAGACAGTTGTTGTAAAGATAAAGTAGTCAACTTTCAAAAAAAATCAGATAACACAATTCTTAAAGTGTTTTCTTTTTCTGCTCCTTATTATTTTGTTATTAAGCAAGTACAAACCATTTCTTTTTTTTCGATTGAAAATCTTAAAAGTATTGAAGTCACTTCTTATTTTTGCGAGGCAAATGCGCCACCACTCTTTAAATTGTACAGCCAATATATTTTTTACGCTTGATTTTAATGTTTTTTATAAAGTCAGATCACTTTTTTGTGGTTTGATTCTACTTTTTATAAACATTAAATAAATTTATAATGAATAAAAAAGCAATACTTCTGATTGCTGTTTTTCTTTCGATTCCTATGTTTTCTCAAGAGAATTTGAAAGAAGTAAAAATAACAAAAAAGCAAAAAGGAATTCAAAAATCTTATACGGTTACAGGAAACACCACTATAATTACCAGCAAAGAATTACTTAAAGCAGCTTGTTGTAACCTGGCAGAAAGTTTTGAAACAAATCCATCAATTGATGTCAATTTTACAGATGCTTTGACAGGAACAAAACAAATCAAAATGCTTGGACTAACTAGTCCGTATTTGATGATAACCGAAGAAAATGTCCCTTCTGTTCGAGGTGCTTCTCAAGCCTATGGTTTGTCATTTACACCAGGGACTTGGGTAGAGAGTATTCAAATCACTAAAGGAGCAGGAAGCGTAGTGAATGGTTACGAGAGTATTTCGGGCCAAATAAATACGGAGTTAATTAAGCCGATTAATGATATTCCATTTTTCTTAAATGCTTACGGTTCTACCGATTCTCGTTTTGAATTAAATACCCATTTTAACACTAAACTCTCCGATAAATGGAGTAGTAGCTTGTTTTTGCATGGCAATGCAAGAGTTTCTAAAATGGATAAAAACAAAGATGGCTTTTTGGATAATCCGTTGGCAAAACAAATTAATGTTCTCAACAGATATCAGTATTATGATGAAGAAAAAGGTTTAGTTAGTTTTATCAATTTCAGATACATGAATGATAAAAAACAAACAGGACAATTAGATTTTAATCCCAATAAAGACAAAGGGACAACTAATTTTTGGGGTTCAGAAATTAATACAGAACGTTTGGATATTTCTACAAAAACAGGTTATGTTTTTAAAGACATGCCTTATCAAAGTATTGGTTTTCAAAATGCATTTAATATCCATGATCAAAATTCTTATTTTGGTTTAAACCAATATAATATTAAACAAAGCAGCTATTATTCGAACTTGATTTTTAACTCGATTATCAGCAATACGATGAATAAATTTGCTACAGGTTTGAATTTTACTTACGACAAATACCAAGAATTTGTAAATATCAATGACTACAGTAGAGCAGATACTTCTATAGGTGCTTTTTTTGAATATACTTATGACAATGCAGATAATTTTAGTTTGATTTTAGGTAGTAGAATCGACAATCACAACCGTCTCGGAACTTTCGTAACACCACGATTACACGCGAGGTATAATCCTTGGGATAAGGCAGTTTTGCGATTTTCAGCAGGAAGAGGAAAACGCTCTGCTGATATTTTTGCAGAAAATCAACAGTTATTTGCGAGTTCTAGAACTTTTGATATTTTAGATTCAAATGGAAAAATTTATGGATTAAATCCAGAAATTGCGTGGAATTATGGAATAAGTTTTGCTCAAAAGTTCTCGCTCTTTGGCAAAAGTGCCGATGTTGGTTTTGATTTTTATAGAACTGATTTTCAAAATCAAGCGGTTGTCGATTTGATGCAAAGTCCACAACAAGTTTTGATTTATAACTTGAAAGGAAAATCCATTGCCAATACAATGCAGTTCGAATTTAATTATGAATTGGCGCAACATTTCAATTTGCGATCTGCTTATAAATTTTATGATGTAAACACAGATTATCTTTCTGGAAAGTACCAAAATCCTTTACAAGCAAAACACAGGTTTTTTGGTAATTTAGAATATGCAACACACATTGGTGAGAAAGGGAAACAATGGAAATTTGATTACACTTTCAATTGGATTGGTCAGCAACAATTACCTAATACGATGTCAAATCCAGTAAATGATAGATTGCCGGAATTTTCAAAATCTTATTCTGTGATGAATGCTCAAATTACTAGAACTTTTTCTTCTACTTTCGAAATGTATGTTGGAGGAGAAAATATTGCAAATTACAAACAAGATAAAGCAATTCTGGGAAGTGAGAATCCTTTTGGTCCCAATTTTGATGCGTCAATTGTTTATGCACCTGTTTTTGGACAAATGTATTATGCAGGATTGCGATTTAAAATAAAATAATTAGTTTAAAATAAAATAAAATAGAAAAAATGAAAAATTTAAGTATAGTTCTTTTATTTTTTTTAGTTGGGTTTGTAACTCAAGCACAAGAAAAAAAGAATAAAAATGCAAAATATGTTACAGAGGTAAATGGGAATTGCGAACAATGTCAAAAGCGCATTCAAAAAGCGGCATATACGGTGCCTGGAGTAAAATCGGCTTCATGGGATGTTGCAACACATCAACTTAATTTGATAATTAACGAAGAAAAAACAACTCCGTTAGCTGTAAAAAAAGCAATTGCAAAAGTAGGACACGATACAGATGACGTAAAGGCTACAGCCGAAGATTATGAAAGCCTACATCATTGCTGCTTATATGAAAGAAATTAGTTTTAAATTACATGGGGATTAGCATTTGATTTTTCTTTAATTTAATTAAGTTAATTAAACTTTAAAGTGGAGTTTTAAATTGTTGATGATATAAATTATTATTACTTTCACGAACTTATACACGTTAACAAAAAAAGACATTTATGAATAATTTTGACTGGACTCAATTGATCAACCCAGAGTTTTATATTACATTGAGTATTGGTGGAGTTCAAATAGGCTTGTACATTGTTTTATTCATAGTTTTTGCTGAAACAGGACTTTTTGCAGGTTTTTTTCTTCCAGGAGATAGTTTACTTTTTCTAGCTGGAATTTATAGCGGCGAGTTAATGGCCAATGTTATTCATATTCCTAATGATTTTATGAATGTCCTTTTGCTTTCACTTTCAGTCACAGCAATGGGTATTTTAGGAAATATGGTTGGATATTGGTTTGGTGCTAAAAGCGGCTATTACTTATTTAAGAAAGAAGATACTTTTTGGTTTAAGAAAAAATACCTACTTCAATCAAAGGATTTCTTTGAAAAATATGGTGGTAAAGCTATTATTTTCGCCCGTTTTTTACCAATATTTAGAACGTTTGCTCCTATTATAGCAGGAATTGTATCGATGGATAAAAAGAAGTTTATATTCTTTAATATATTAAGTTCATTCTTATGGTCTTTTATCTTAATTTTTGCAGGTCATTATCTTTACGGTATTTTCTTAAAGCAAGGCATTGATTTAAAACACCACATCGAATATATTATTATTATCATTGTCTTGATTTCTACTTTTCCAGTATTGATCAAGTTATTAAAGAAAAGACCAGCTGATAAAGAATAGCCTATATAAAAAATCCGAAAATTTAATTTTCGGATTTTTTTTTGTCTCTATTAAAAATATAGTTTGTCATTGCCATAATTTATAATTATTGCTATTAAATAAAAAATCCGTTTACTTTTGGTAAACGGATTTTTATTTTTTTTGGATAGATATTACATCATTCCTGGCATACCACCACCCATTGGGTTTCCGCCACCATTTTCTTCTTTAATATCGATCAAAGCACATTCAGTAGTCAATATCATTCCCGCAACCGAAGCTGCATTTTCTAAGGCTACACGAGTTACTTTTTTAGGATCAATAATCCCTGCTTTCAGCATATCAACATATTCGTCAGTTTTGGCATTGTATCCAAAGTCGCCAGTTCCTTCAGCAACTTTTGCAACCACAACAGAACCTTCAAGACCTGCATTTTCAACGATAGTTCTCAAAGGAGATTGTACGGCACGAGATACGATTTGGATTCCTGTAGCTTCGTCAGCATTATCAGCTTTCAAAGTACTTAATACATTTTTAGCTCTCAAAAGTGCTACACCACCACCAGCAACGATTCCTTCTTCAACTGCAGCACGAGTTGCGTGAAGTGCATCATCAACTCTATCTTTTTTCTCTTTCATTTCTACTTCAGAAGCAGCACCAACATAAAGAACAGCAACTCCACCAGCTAATTTAGCTAAACGTTCTTGCAATTTTTCTTTGTCATAATCAGAAGTTGTAGCTTCCATTTGACCTTTAATTTGGTTCACACGATTTTTGATCATGTCAGCTTCACCAGCACCACTTACAATTGTAGTATTGTCTTTATCGATAGTTACTTTCTTAGCAGTTCCTAACATCTCTAAAGTTGTATTTTCTAACGTATATCCTCTTTCTTCAGAGATAACAGTTCCTCCTGTTAAGATAGCGATATCTTCTAGCATTGCTTTTCTTCTGTCTCCAAAACCAGGTGCTTTTACAGCAGCGATTTTCAAGGCTCCACGTAATTTATTTACAACTAATGTAGATAATGCTTCACCATCAACATCTTCAGCAATAATTAATAGTGGTTTTCCAGATTGAGCAACTGGCTCAAGTACTGGTAATAATTCTTTTAGTGAAGATACTTTTTTGTCATACAAAAGGATGTAAGGACTTTCTAGTTCTACTTCCATCTTTTCTGAATTAGTAACAAAATAAGGAGAAAGATATCCTCTGTCAAATTGCATTCCTTCGACAACATCCACGTAAGTGTCAGTTCCTTTAGCTTCTTCCACCGTGATAACACCTTCTTTTCCTACTTTTGCGAAAGCAGTAGCGATTAATTCACCAATTACTTCGTCATTATTAGCAGAAATAGAAGCAATTTGTTTGATTTTCTCAGAATCACTTCCTACCACTTTAGCTTGTTTCGCTAAGTCAGCAACAATAGCTTCAACAGCTTTGTCAATACCGCGTTTCAAGTCCATAGGATTCGCTCCAGCTGCAACGTTTTTCAAACCTTCTTTTACGATTGCTTGCGCCAAAACGGTAGCAGTTGTAGTTCCGTCTCCAGCTAAATCATTAGTTTTAGACGCTACTTCTTTAACCATTTGAGCACCCATATTTTCCAATGGATCTTTCAATTCAATTTCTTTTGCAACAGTAACACCATCTTTCGTAACATTTGGTCCACCAAAAGATTTTCCAATAATTACATTACGACCTTTTGGTCCAAGAGTTACTTTAACTGCATTTGCTAATGCGTCAACACCACGTTTTAATCCGTCACGTGCTTCAATATCAAATTTTATATCTTTTGCCATTTCTGTTATGTTAAATTTTGTTTCAAGTTTAAGGTTTCAAGTTTCTAAAAACTCAAGAATTCCCCCTTCGGGGGTTAGGGGGATTTAGATAATCGCAAGGATATCATCCTCACGCATAATCAAATAATCTTTTCCTTCTAATTTTAATTCAGTTCCAGCGTATTTTCCGTAAAGTACAGAATCTCCGATTTTCACAGTCATTGTATGTTCTTTTGTACCATTTCCAACGGCAACAACAGTTCCTTTTTGTGGTTTTTCTTTGGCTGTATCTGGAATAAAAATCCCTGACGCAGTTTTTGTTTCAGCCGCAACTGGTTCGATAAGAACTCTGTCTGAAAGTGGTTTGATGTTTAAAGCCATGATTTTATATTTTATTTTATTGTTTTTATGAATGCTTATAGGATTTCAGAAATTATGCCATCCTGTATAAACTGACACATTTTCTTATAAAAAATGCCAGCTTTGACAAGCTGGCATTTTAAAAATAGGTAAAGTATTTTTATTTTGCTGGATTAGGTACAGCAGGTGTATTTTGAACAGGAGCTACAGGAGCTGTACTTGTTTTAGTATCAATGATTTTAGAATCGTTATCGCTCAATGATCCAGTAAAACTTAAGGTAGAAAGAAGTATTAGCGCAATTAAAATTGTTGCTAATGTCCAAGTACTTTTATCTAAAAAGTCCGTTGTTTTTTGTACTCCTCCCATCATTTGAGAACCGCCTAAAGTAGAAGATAATCCACCACCTTTAGGGTTTTGAACCATTATAACTACGATTAATAGAAAACAAACTATAGTTATTAAAACTAAAAAAATTGAAAATGTGCTCATTGTTTAATTATTGTTATGTTGTAAAATCTTAATATCCGATATGCGGTCTGCAAAGAAACTACTTTTTTCTGGATATTTCAAAATTAATATTTCATATGCTTGAATCGCTTTTTGATATTTTTTTTGTTCTAAGTAAACTCTAGCTAAAGTCTCTGTCATCAAATAAGAATTGTCCTGAGAATTTACATTGAGATTGATAGAAGAAGGCACTCCGTGTTTTACAGGTGAGATTTTAGGACTGGTTTCTATAAATTTATCAATCAGTTCTGTTTTTTTTCTTTTATCTGCATCTTCTAAAATTATAGGTTCCGCTATAGTCTCTTCAGATTCCCTTTTTATAGGTTGCGAGCGAGAAAGTTGTAACCATTCTTGGAAAGAATGTTGTTCTTTTTTGGAGAAATCTAGAGGTTGACCAATAGCTAATTTTTCTTCAATTGTTTCTGTAGGTTCAATAGTAGCAACAGATAGGACATCTTGTGTAGTAGTTAAAATCGATTCTTCTATTGTATTAGATTTTAAATCGACTTCTTCTTGTTTTTGTTCTACTTTTAAAAATTTTATATCTTGATTCGGAACATCAAAGGTTTCAATTACTTTTATCACATTTGATGTTTTATCAATCGAACTAAAAGTATCGGATGTGATAAAATCAAATAAGACAGCTCTGTCTGTTGAATGTGACGCTGTTCTTTTTAAAGCAGCATTATATTTAAAACTATTTTGACTGTATAAACCTTTCAGATAAACCGCTCTAGCACTTTGGAAATAAGGAAACTCATCTATTACCTTTTCCAAAGCCTCTGTTTGCTTTTCATTGATTGCATCAGGTTTGTTGATCAAATAAATAAATTCAGTTACATTCATGCAAGATAATAATTTGAGTGTTGTTTTTTTGTTTAATTGAAATCTAAAACCAATGATTTACTACCATTTGGCTAAGGATTCATTAAAAATATCCTGTGTAATTCTTTCAAAAATATCTTTTAAAGCGGAGTTTAATGTTGATCCTGCTAATTGTTGTTCTGCAGGATAATCATAGAAAAAAGTAAACTGTTTTTCAAAATCATCAGTTTCTTTCTTCTTGTTAGTAAAACGAACATTTACTCTAATAGTCAAACGGTTTTGCGCTGCTCTTTGATCAGCTGTTGCGGTCATTGGACTAATTCTATAATCCGTTATTTCTCCTTCATAGGATAAATCAGCGCCGTTTTTAACTAAGTTTAGATTAGTCTGGTTCTGGATTAAATCTTGAAGTTCTAATGTAAATCTTCTGTCAATTCCAGGTTCTATAAGTTCCGCATTGTTTTGAAAAAAGCCTACTTGAAATGTTTTTGCATCAATTTTCCCTGTTCCTGTAAAGTTATATACTGAACAACTGTTGGTAGCGAAAAGAATAATTAGTGCCGCTAATAAATATATTTTTTTCATATTAGTTTAATAAAAGTAAGTGATTTAATTTACTTCTTAATAGTATTTTTTTTAGTTTTAACTACAAGTCGAATTGCTTTATTTTTCGATATAAAGTTCTTTCGGAAATCCCCAATTCATCTGCTGCCGCTTTTCTCTTTCCTTTGTTTTTTTCAAGGGATTTTTTAATCATTTCAATTTCCTTTTGCTCCAATCGTAACGTTTCTTCTTCCTCTATGGTTTCAGCAAAAAGATAATTGTCATCGTTTTCTTGATACAAATCATCATTGTTTTGCGATGTGATTAATGCAGATCTTGGTTCTTCTTCAAAATCAATCTCACTATCATTATCTTTTGAGCCGTATATTTTTTTAATCAAATGTTGATTGGTTTCTTGCACTTTAGAACTTCCGTTTTGAATGAGTTCCAATGTTAATTTTTTCAAATCATTCAAATCACTTTTCATGTCAAAAAGGACTTTATATAAAATCTCTCTTTCTGTACTAAAATCGTTTTCGCTCTTTTTGTCCTTAATTACAGACGGCAAATTGCTTCCTTGTTCTGGTAAATAAGATTGCAATGTAGTTACAGATATATCTCTGTTGGTTTCTAAAACGGAGATTTGTTCCGCAACATTTCGCAATTGTCTAATATTACCACTCCAGCGGAATTTTTGTAATACTGGTATTGCGTTTTCATCCAATTTTAAAGGAGGCATTTTATATTTATGTGCAAAATCGGCAACAAATTTTCTAAACAATAGATGAATGTCGTCTTTTCGCTCCCTTAATGGTGGTAAAACAATATCTACGGTACTTAATCGATAATATAAATCCTCACGAAACTTCCCTTTTTCTATAGCGTCGAATAAGTTGACATTCGTAGCTGCTACAATACGGACATTTGTTTTTTGAACTTGAGAAGATCCTACTTTGATGAATTCTCCGTTTTCTAGAACACGTAATAGTCTTACTTGAGTAGTAAGTGGTAATTCACCTACTTCATCTAAGAAAATAGTTCCTCCATCAGCTACTTCAAAATAACCTTCACGGGTATTTGTAGCGCCAGTAAAAGCACCTTTTTCATGTCCAAAAAGTTCACTGTCAATAGTTCCTTCCGGAATCGCACCACAGTTTACAGCGATATATTTTCCGTGCTTTCTGTGTGAAAGAGAATGTATGATTCTTGGAATGTTTTCTTTACCTACACCACTTTCTCCTGCAACTAATACCGTAATATCTGTTGGAGCAACCTGAATGGCTTTTTCTATCGCACGATTAAGCTTTGGGTCATTCCCAATAATCTCAAATCTTTGTTTTATGTTTTGAACTGTTTCCATAAATTTTAGCCACGAATTTCACTAATTAGCACTAATTATTAAAACTTAAATTATTTTCACAAATTTTAAATTATAGTACTAATCTTTTTTGTTGTAATGATTTTAAACTGAAATTAGCAATAATACCAAGTCCACTTTTAGTTATTGACATATAGTTTAGAGTTTGCGCAATGTTATCATCAACTATTATTTTTATTGCTTTTACTTCTAGTATTATAGTATCGTAAACTACAAAGTCTGCATAAAACCTTTTTGATAGTTGATGTTCTTTGTAGTCTATAATAAATTCTTTCTCTCTTTCGTACGGGATGTCATGGCTTTTAAATTCTATTTCTAAAGCTTCTTTATAAACAGCTTCTAAAAGGCCGCCACCTAAAACACGATGTACTTCCATGCAAAGTCCTATAATTTTATAATACTCTTCTTGTTTGTACAACTGCATATTAGATTATTTATTAAAGATTTACACTAATGCCCAGAAAAAAATGTAATCATGAAATGTTTTATTTACATCATTTTTTATTAAAAAATTAATTCGTGAGAATTCGTGGAATTCGTGGCGACTTTTTTTAAATTAAATTTGCGGCAAAAAATCTAATTCATCTCAGAATATCCAATCGCTTCACCTTTTAAAGTGCCACTTGTGCAACTTGTAATTTTTACATGTACAAAATCTCCTATTTTATAATTCTCTTTTGGGAAAACCACGGTAATACTTTGTGAATTTCTTCCAGAAAACTCCTCAGTAGATTTTTTTGAAACTTTCTCTACCAAAACTTCCACCGTATTTCCAATAAATTCTTCAGAACGAAACCAAGCATGTTTTTGTTGCATGTCAACAATTTCTTGTAATCTTCTTGCTTTTGTTAGTTCGGGTACATCATCTTCTAGTTTTCTTTCTGCCAAGGTTCCAGGACGTTCCGAATAGCTGTACATATAGCCAAAGTTATACTTTACATATTCCATTAAACTTAATGTGTCTTGATGGTCTTCCTCTGTCTCCGTTGGAAATCCTGAAATCATATCTTGCGAAATGGCACAATCCGGAATAATAGAACGGATTTTGTCAATTAAATTCATGTATTCTTCTCTGCTGTGCAAACGATTCATTTCCTTTAATATTCGATTGCTGCCTGATTGTACTGGTAAATGAATGTGTTTACAAATATTTGAATGTTTAGCAATAACATGCAAAATGCTTTCATGCATATCCTGTGGATTTGAAGTCGAAAAACGAATGCGCATTTTTGGAAAACCAACCGCTACCATTTCTAATAATTGATCAAAATCTACCGCAGTTGCTTTTTGCATTTCGGAAGCATTAGAAAAATCTTTTTTCAGTCCACCGCCATACCATAAATAACTATCTACGTTTTGACCTAAAAGCGTTATTTCCTTAAAACCTTTATTCCACAAGTCCTGAATTTCATTCATAATACTTTGTGGCTCTCGGCTGCGTTCTCTTCCACGAGTAAACGGTACTACACAAAAAGTACACATATTGTCACAACCTCTGGTTATCGAAACTAAAGCAGTAATTCCGTTGCTCATCAATCGAACAGGTGAAATATCACCGTAGGTTTCGTCCTTTGAAAGAATTACATTAATAGCATCTCTTCCGTTTTCAACCTCATTAAGTAAATTGGGTAAATCCTTGTAAGCGTCTGGCCCTACAACAAGATCAACGATTTTTTCCTCCTCCAGGAACTTACTTTTCAAACGCTCCGCCATACAGCCCAAAACTCCAACCTTCATTTTTGGATTGATGCGTTTTACCGCATTGTATTTCTCCAGACGTTTTCTAATTGTTTGCTCAGCTTTATCCCGAATAGAACAAGTATTTACTAATACTAAATCGGCCTCTTCCAGAGTTTGAGTAGTGTTATATCCATTGCTAGATAATATAGATGCTACAATTTCACTATCCGAAAAATTCATTGCGCATCCGTAACTTTCTATAAAAAGTTTCTTTGTATTCTCGGGTTTATGTTCTAGAACAAGACTTTCGCCTTGTTTGCTTTCTTCAATAATCTTTTCCATCAGCTAATTTAAAGTGCAAAGATAAGTGAATTCAAATAAATATGACAAGATGTCAGACTAAGAATTAACAATGTTTTAGTTTTTTATGTTTTGTATAAGGTTTTTGTTCAGAATGAATAATAATTTTTAACTGTAATAATAAGTTATGATTTTTAAGTCATTCACTATTATTTTTTTGAATTTTAAAAAGAGTGCAAAAGATGCAATCTTTTTTCTAAATCCTATTTTGTAAATAATAACTTGCTTTATTTTTTTAAATAGTATTATTGAACTTTGTTCTTTGTAGTGTCTTACAAAGGGAATTTTGACTTTTAAATTTTAAAAAACTTTAAATTTAAAAAAAACTTCTACTTTTGCCGACACAAACAATCGGGATATGGCAAAGAATTTAGTAATAGTAGAGTCACCAGCAAAGGCAAAAACAATCGAGAAATTTTTAGGAAGTGATTTTCAAGTAGAGTCTAGTTATGGACATATAGCAGACTTACCTTCTAAGGAAATTGGGGTAGATGTAGAAAATGGTTTTAAACCTAAATATGAAGTTTCTGCTGATAAAAAGGCTTTGGTTACTAAATTGAAAGGATTAGCTAAAAAAGCCGATATGGTTTGGTTAGCAAGTGATGAGGATCGCGAGGGTGAGGCTATTTCTTGGCATTTAGCCGAAGAATTAAAATTAGATAAATCAAAAACAAAACGAATTGTATTTCACGAAATTACAAAAAATGCTATTTTAAAAGCAATTGATAATCCACGTGAAATAGATTATAATTTAGTAAACGCACAACAAGCAAGACGTGTACTTGACCGATTGGTTGGTTACGAATTGTCTCCAGTTTTATGGAGAAAAATTAAAGGCGGACTTTCTGCCGGACGTGTACAATCTGTTTCTGTTCGCTTGATTGTGGAACGCGAAAGAGAAATTCAGAATTTTAATGCCGTAGCAACTTATTCTGTTGTAGCTGAATTTACTAATGAAAGTGGTAAATCATTTAAAGCAAAACTGCCTAAAAATTTTAATACTAAAAAAGAAGCGGAAGATTTTTTAAGTAAAAATATTGGCTCTACATATAAGGTATCGGATTTAGAAACAAAACCAACCAAAAAATCTCCAACAGGACCTTTTACCACTTCTACTTTACAACAAGAAGCAGCGCGTAAATTGTATCTTCCAGTTGGAATCACCATGCAGTTGGCACAACGTTTATACGAAGCGGGACTTATTACTTATATGAGAACGGACAGTGTAAACCTTTCTAAAGATGCCATGGAGGCGGCTCAAGCTGAGATTATTAAATCGTATGGTAAGGAATTCTCTAAGCCAAGAACTTTTGTTAATAAAAGTAAAGGAGCTCAGGAAGCGCACGAGGCGATTCGTCCTACTGATATGTCGCGTCATACGGTAAACATCGATCGCGATCAAGCCCGTTTATACGATTTGATTTGGAAAAGAACTTTAGCTTCGCAAATGAGTGATGCGCAACTAGAACGCACCAATGTAAAAATTGAAGCTAATAATCACGGTGAAGTTTTTACAGCTTCTGGTGAAGTATTACTTTTTGAAGGTTTCTTAAAAGTTTACTTAGAAGGAAATGACGATGATGATGAAGAGCAAGAAGGTATGTTGCCTGCAATGAAAGTCAACGAAAAATTACAAAATAACTACATTACAGCGACGGAACGTTATTCTCGTGCTGCTGCAAGATATACTGAGGCTTCTTTGGTTAAAAAGTTAGAGGAATTAGGGATAGGTCGTCCTTCTACTTATGCACCAACAATTTCTACCATTATCAACAGAAATTATGTAGAGAAAGGAAATCTTGATGGTCAAGAACGTAATTATACCCAATTGACTCTACAATCTGGAAAAGTAGGAGAGAAGTTGCTGAAAGAGAATACAGGTTCGGATAAAGGAAAATTAGTTCCTACAGATATTGGAACAATTGTTACTGATTTCTTAGTAAAGAATTTTGGAAATATATTAGATTATAATTTCACTGCTAAAGTGGAACAAGATTTTGATGAAATTGCCGAAGGAAATATTGAATGGGCAAAAATGATGCAGGAATTCTACGATCAATTTCACCCTAATGTAAAAGATGTTGAGGCTAATGCTGAAAGAGAAAGTGGTGAGAGAATTCTGGGAACAGATCCAAAAACAGGAAAACCAGTTTCGGTACGTTTAGGTAAATTTGGTCCAATGGCTCAAATTGGAGCTGCGGATGATGAAGAGAAAAAGTTTGCTAGTTTGATGAATGATCAAAACATTGGTAATATAACTTTAGAAGAAACCTTAAATTTATTTTTGCTGCCTAAAAATCTAGGGAATTATAAAGACGAAGAAGTTGAGGTGAGTAATGGTCGTTTTGGACCTTATATTCGTCACGGAGCCGCTTTCGTTTCTTTGCCGAAAGGTGAAAATCCTTTAGATGTAGATTTTGAAAGAGCTAAAGAATTAATTGACGAAAAAGCACTTGCAGATGCGCCAATAGCTGTTTATAAAGGGCTGGGTGTTCAAAAAGGAGTGGGGCGTTTTGGAGCTTTTATTAAGTGGGACGGTTTATTTATTAATGTAAGTAAAAAATACGACTTTGATAATTTATCACAATCTGATATCGAAGCCTTAATTGAAGATAAGTTACAAAAAAATATTGACAAGGTTTTGCACAATTGGGAAGACGAAGGTATTTTAGTAGAAAAAGCGCGTTGGGGTCGTTCGGTTATTACTAAAGGCAAAATCAAAATTGAATTGAGTAAGGATGTTGATGCTACAAAATTGACACTTGAGGAAGTTCAAGAAATGATTGCCAAGAAAACTCCCGCTAAGAAAGTAGCTGCAAAAAAAGCTCCAGTAAAGAAAGCCGTTGCTAAAAAACCAGCAGTAAAAAAGGCAGTTGCAAAAAAGAAATAGTAAAATCAAACAACATAATATCTCTTCTCCCTCTCCTTTAGAGAGGCTGGTTAGAGGATAAAAAAAGAATAGAATGGAATTTGATTTTTTAAAACCTATAGACAGTGAAGTTTTAGATCATATTGGTACATTAACTTCGCAGCAATTAGGGAGTAAAATTGTACTTCATACGGAGGAACAATTCCCTGATCTGGATCAAATTAAAATTGCTATAATTGGCGTTTTTGACAATAGAGGTGATGCAAAGGCAATTTCTGATATTGATTTAATTCCAGTGAGAATGGAATTGTATAGTCTGTTTCCTGGGAATTGGAATACTTCAATTGCTGATTTAGGAGATATTCTGCCTGGAAATTCTATTGACGATACCTACTTTGCGGTAAAAAAAGTAGTAGCAAGTTTAATCAAGAAAAAAATAATTCCAATTGTAATTGGGGGCTCTCAAGATTTAACATATGCTCTTTATAGGGCTTATGATGATTTAGAGCAAATGGTTAACTTAGTTGCTATTGATAGTAAGTTTGATTTTGGAAAAGAAGAGGAAGACATGTCTGCATCTTCTTATCTAACAAAAATAATTATTGATGAACCTAATAATTTATTTAATTATTGTAATTTAGGATTTCAAACTTATTTTAATTCACAAGAAGAAATAGATTTAATAGAGAAATTATATTTTGATGCCTATAGATTAGGAGAGGTTTGTAATAACATTGTGATTTCGGAGCCTGTTTTTAGAGATGCGGATTTGGTGAGTATTGATTTAAATTCAATTAAGTCTTCAGATTCAGGTAATTTTGCTTCATTTCAGCCAAACGGATTTAATGGTAAAGAAATTTGTTCGCTTTCTAGGTATGCAGGGATAAGTGATAAAGTATCTTCTTTTGGGATATTCAATCATAATAATTCAGCACAAGAAGCTGTAATTATTGCTCAAATAGTTTGGTATTTTATAGAAGGATTTCACTATCGTTCAAATGAATATCCTTTTGGAAGTAAAAATAATTACTTAAAATATATTGTTCCTTTAGAAGAAGAAGAGTTGATTTTTTACAAAAGTGACAAAACAGATCGATGGTGGATAGAAATTCCATTTGTATCAAATGTTAATAATAAATTAAAAAGAAATACGTTGTTACCCTGCTCTTTTGACGAATATTTACTGGCTTGCAACCAAGAGCTACCCGAAAGATGGTGGAAAGCACAACGTAAAAACATACTGTAACCCCCTTTTTTACTGGATATTTAGCTTTAAAAAAAAAAAAATTGTTTAGTGCTAAAAAAATTGTTTTTGTTAAAAAAAATAAATAGGTTTACAGCCTTAAAAATAATGAATAGATAACCAAATTTACATGAAGAAGTTCATAGCTTTTGCAACAATTTTAACCCTTCTAGTTAGCTGTGGTAAATCAAGCGATAAAGGAGAATTAGTTGGTATTAATGGAGGAAAATGGCATCCTGAGAAGCCATATGGAATGGCATTAATACCCGGGGGTGCTTTTATTATGGGTAAATCAGATGCTGATTTAGCCAATGTAGAAGATGCTCCTACAAAAACAGTTACTGTTCGTGCTTTTTACATGGATGAAACGGAAATTACTAATAGTGAGTACCGACAGTTTGTAGAATGGGTAAAAGACTCTACTGTTAGAGTTCGTTTAGCTATTTTTGCAGATTTAAATGGGCAAACTCCTGGAGCGGGTAAAGGTAAAAATGCCACTAGTATTGGTGATTTTGCTTTTAACGACTCAGATCCTGCTAAGATGTCGCCTTACGATAAATACATGTATGATAACTATTACAGTGTAGGTACTTCTGATGATCAGTATGCTGGTAGAAAATTAAACAGAAAAGTAAAATTGATTAAAGATACAAAATTGTATCCAGATGAATATTACACTGAAGTTATGGATTCTATGTATATTCCAATAGCGGAATCATATAATGGTTTGCGTACTATGGATGTTAATAAATTAAAATTCAGGTATTCTTGGATGGATATTCAGGCTGCTGCTAAAGCAAAAGTGGGTAACAGAAAAGATTTTATCAAAACTGAAGAAGTAAAAGTTTATCCAGATACTACAGTTTGGATTAAAGATTTTGCTTATTCTTATAATGAACCAATGCATAATGACTATTTCTGGCATAAAGCCTATGGTGATTATCCTGTTGTTGGTGTTAAATGGACTCAAGCTAAAGCATTTTGTGCTTGGAGAACTTTAAATAAGAATACTTATGTGAAAGCAAAGAAAAAAGGTCATGATTTAGTAAATAGTTTCAGATTGCCAACTGAGGCAGAATGGGAATATGCTGCTAGAGGTGGTTTAGAATCTGCTACTTATCCTTGGGGTGGTCCTTATACAAAAAGCGATAGAGGTTGTTTCTTAGCAAACTTTAAGCCTAATAGAGGTGATTATGCTGCAGATGAAGCTTTATATACTGTAGAAGCTAAGTCTTATGATCCAAATGGTTATAACTTATATAACATGGCAGGAAATGTTTCTGAGTGGACTGATTCATCTTATGATTCAAATGCTTACGAATATGTATCTTCTATGAATCCAAATGTTCAAGACGGTTCAAATAAACGTAAGGTTTTGCGTGGAGGTTCTTGGAAGGACGTTGCTTACTTCCTACAGGTAAGTACAAGAGATTATGAATATGCTGACTCCGCAAGAAGTTATATCGGTTTTAGAACGGTTCAAGATTATATGGGAACTAAAGCTACTGGTAACGGAAAAAAGAAATAAAAATAAACCAAATCTACTAAATATTAAAAAAAAATTATTATGGCATTATTAAGCAAAAAAGTGATGAATTTCTCATATGGTATGGGAGCGGCAGTTGTAATTATTGGGGCATTATTTAAAATTACCCATATTGAATTTGGAGTTATAACAGGGAACTTGATGCTTACAATTGGTCTTGTAGTGGAGGCACTTATTTTTGCACTTTCTGCATTCGAACCAGTTGATGATGATTTGGATTGGACTTTGGTTTATCCAGAATTAGGGAACGGACAAGCTAAAACAGCGGTTAAAAAAGTAGAAAATACTACAGAAGCACAAGGTTTATTATCTCAAAAATTAGACGCAATGTTAAAAGATGCGAAAATTGACGGTGAGTTAATGGCTAGTTTAGGAAATAGTATTAAAAACTTTGAATCAGCAGCTAAGAGTATTTCTCCTACTGTAGATTCAATTGCTTCTACTAAAAAATATAGTGAAGAGTTGACATTGGCAGCTGCTCAAATGGAATCATTGAACAGTTTGTACAAAGTACAATTACAAAGCGCATCTAGAAATGCTCAAATAAATGAAGAAGTTGCTGAAAACAACTTAAAATTAAAAGATCAAATGTTATCATTGACTTCTAATTTGTCTTCTTTGAACAACGTTTATGGAGGTATGCTTTCTGCAATGAATAATAAAGGATAATTAGTTTCAAACTATAAAAAAATAATAAACTAATTATTTAGAAAATATGGCAGGAGGAAAACTAACCCCTAGACAGAAGATGATTAACCTAATGTACTTGGTTTTTATCGCAATGTTAGCATTAAATATGTCCAAAGAAGTGTTGTCTGCATTTGGATTAATGAATGAAAAATTTGAAAGTTCTAATGCTTCGGCTGAATTGTCTAACACTCAAATGTTGGCTGGTTTAGATGCAAAAGCTTCAGAAGCAGGTGGAGAATTTACTACAGCTTCAGCTACTGCACATAAAGTAGAAGGTATTACTAAGACTTTTTATGATTATATTGGTAAAATTAAAACAGATGTTTTAAAGGGTACTCAAGTTAAACCTGAGACTGGTAAATTACCTTATGAAGAAATGGATAAAGGCGACAACTTAGACCAATTGTGGTTTAGTCCAGCTGGGTATTCTGCAAAAGGTAAAGAAGTTATTGCAACTGTAGAAAAATACAAAGCAGACATGAAATCTGCTTTAGGTGATAATCAAAAATTAGCTTCAATTTTAGCTGAAGTGAATAGTAAATTTGATTTATCTAAAGTTAAAAATAAAGATGGAGTAGGGATTGATTATTTAGATTATCATTTTAAAGGTTTCCCAGCTGTTGCATCTTTAGCAAAATTATCTGCTTGGCAGAATGATGTTAAAAAATCTGAAACTGACGTTTATAATACTTTATTAGGTAAGGCTGCTGTTGCTGCTGCCTCTTACAGCAATTATGAAGCGATAGTAGTATTAGATAAAAGCGCTTATTTTCAAGGAGAACAAGTTACAGGTAAAGTGGTTTTAGGTCGTTATGACAAAAACACAACGCCTACTTCTTTTTCGGGTCCAGGTAAAATTGTAAACGGTCAAGCGGTTATTGCTATGACAGCTGGAAGTGTTGGAGAGCAAGCTATTAATGGTCAATTTACTTTTATGGAAGATGGGAAATCTATTCCATTAAAATTTAAAGGAAATTATGTTGTTGTTCCTAGACCAAATTCTGCTACAATTTCTGCTGATAAGATGAATGTTGTATACAGAGGTGTTGTTAATCCTATGACTATATCTTTTGCAGGTGTATCTAGTGATAAAGTTACTGCTTCTGCTCCAGGATTAAATTCTACAGGTGGAGGAAAATACAGTATGAGTCCAGGTGCAGGAAATGAAGTTGTCATTAATGTTAGTGCTACTCTTAACGATGGTTCTAAAGTTTCTGATAAAAAAGCTTTTAGAATTAAAGGTATTCCTGGTCCAGCTGGTACAATTAGAGGTGAAATGGGTGTTGTAAAAGGACCTAAATCAAATCTTGAAATTGCAACAATCGGTGCTAAGTTAGTTGATTTTGATTTTGAAGTTGGCTTAGATGTTGTTGGATTTAATCTTAAAGTTACAGGACAACCTACAGTAGTTGTTCAAGGAGATAAAATGAATGCACAGTGTAAAGCAGTGCTTGCAAAAGCAGGAAGAGGTGACCAAGTTACTATTTCTGAAATTAAAACTAAACTTATTGGAGCTGGTAGTTATTTATTGCCAAGAACTGCACCAGTAATTTTTGAAATACAATAACTAGTAGTTTTTTTAATCTACTTAATTATCTTATAAAGATACAATGATGAATGTAAGAAATTTTTTAATCGCTATTATCTCTATTACGGGAAGTTTTTCAACTTTTGGGCAATCTAATTTGCTTAATGCTAAAACTCCGGACCAAATAGGACTTAAAACTGCTGCACAACTTATTTCAGATAATGATAAGCCATTAGCTTACGGTTATGTGCATGATAGAGATGTTTTGATGGGAAAAACAACTTGGGAAATTATTGACTTAAGCGAAAAGATAAATTTTGCTTTGTATTTTCCAATTGATACTGCTAATGTAGGATCAGATAGAAGATCTTTGTATGATGTTCTAACAAAAGCAATGAAAAATGGTGCAATTACTGAAGTTTATACTGATAGTTATTTTAACACCAAAAAATCTTTAGGAGATATTCAAGCTTCTCTAACTCGTATCGATACTACTGATGCAGGTAGAGAGCAAATTAATGCTGGAAATAAAATTTCAGAAGAATATATTTTAAGACAAGATCTTTCTGCAGCTGATGTTACTGAATATAAGATTAAAGGATATTGGTATTTTGATAAACGTCAAAGTGAATTAAAGTATCGATTATTAGGAATTTGTCCTGTAACTCCTGATGTCTATTCTATGAATAGTGATGAGAAAGATTATATCGAACTTTTTTGGATATTTTTCCCAGCAGCAAGAGAAGTTTTGCATGATGCTAAAGCTTTTAATGATAAAAATTCTGCATTGCCAATTTCATTTGATCAAATTTTAAATTCAAGGCGTTTTAATAGTGTTATCTATAAAGAAGAAAATGTGTACGGTGATAGAAATATTGACGAATACATGAAAGATAATGCTCAAAATCAGTTGCTTGAATCAGAAAGAGTAAAAGATAAAATACGAAATTTCGAATCGGATATGTGGAATTATTAATTCTGATATATATCAAAACAAAAAAAAACTCTTACTCTTGTAGTAAGAGTTTTTTTGTTTTAATAGACTTATATTTGCTTTTTTAATAGAACGTATCTCAAATGGTTGATTACTTAATTGTAGGTTGTGGATTAGCAGGAATTTCATTCGCAGAAATAGCATTGAAAAATGGAAAAACTATATTTGTTTTGGATGATGACTCTCAAAATTCTTCTAAAATTGCTGGTGGACTTTATAATCCAGTTATATTAAAACGTTTTAGTGAAGTATGGAAAGCAAAGGAACAGTTGGAATTGATGGTTGATTTTTATGATACTATTGAAAAAAAAATAGCCTGTAAAGTCGATTTTAAAACTCCCATATTAAGGAAGTTTTTTTCAATAGAAGAACAAAATAATTGGTTTTCAGCTTCAGATAAAATTGCTTTGACTCCTTTTTTATCTACTCAATTAATTTCAAAAAAATATGAGAGTATAGATTCGCCATATGGATATGGTGAAGTTTTAGAGACGGGTTACGTTGATACTTCATTGCTTTTAAATAAATACAGAGAATATTTAAAATCAAATAATTTGTTTCTTAAAGATAAATTTGATTACAAAGCTTTGCAGGTTGAATCAAGTTACATTAGTTATAAAGATATTCAATCAAAGCATATTATTTTTGCTGAAGGTTTCGGTTTACATTCCAATCCGTATTTTAATGATTTGCCCTTAGACGGTACCAAAGGGGAGCTTTTTATTATAAAAGCACCAGAGCTATCTTTAGATGTAATTGTTAACACTAGCGTTTTTATTTTGCCTTTAGGGAACGATTTATTTAAAATTGGTGCTACTTACAATTGGAAAGATAAAACTGATTTGCCAACAGAAGAAGGAAAGTTAGAGTTAATAGAGCGAATTAAGGAAATTATTACCTGTGATTTTGAAATTATATCTCATTTTGCAGGTGTTCGTCCTACTGTAAAAGACAGAAGACCACTTTTAGGAACGCATGCTGAATATAATTCAATTCATATTCTGAATGGATTAGGAACTAGAGGAGTAATGCTAGGTCCAGCGATGGCGAAAGCTCTTTTTGAGTTTATAGAATTAAAAAAACCTTTAGATACCGAAGTCGATATAAAAAGGTTTTACAAGAAGATTAAAAAATAATATTATTTTAAATTTGTTTTTGGATCATAGGAAACAAACATGTTAATGTAAATGTTCCTAGACCAACGCAAAACAAATGGAAATGATAAAACAATAGCTGCAATAATTACTATAAAAGCTACTTTTAGACTGGAGCTAAAAAACAAAAATGAAATGATAAAAGCAGCGATTCCGATGGCGACATTTAGACCATAACTAACATACATTGCGCCATAAAAAAAAGAGGGTTCGATTTGATATTTTAATCCACAATGACTGCAAGTATCGTTCATTTTTAAAATTTTATCCAAATGAAGTATGTTTTTGTCGAAATACATACTCTCATTCTGACATTTAGGACAAGTTCCTGTTAAAATGCTATATAATTTGGATCCTTTTTTTAACATTTGCAAAAAATTTAATTTTTCCTTTTTTGGAGTTACAAATTTACATATTCAAAAAGGAATAAAACCATAATACATGCTTAATATACACAATTTATCTGTTTCCTTTGGCGGTTCTTATTTATTTGAAGAAGTTACCTTTCGATTGGGTGCTGGAGACAGAGTTGGTCTTGTTGGAAAAAACGGTGCTGGAAAATCAACAATGCTTAAAATTCTAGCTGGAGATTTCAAACCCGATTCTGGTCAGATTGCAACAGAGAAAGAAGTTCAAATGGGATTCTTACGTCAAGATATCGATTTTGAAGAAGGAAGAACTGTCTTGGAAGAAGCCTATGAAGCATTTACAGAAATTAAAATTGTAGAAAAAAAGCTTGAACAAATTAATCATTTATTGGTTACTCGTACAGACTATGAAAGTGAAGAGTACAGTCAAATTATAGAAGATTTATCTGATTACACCCATCGATTTGAATTGCTTGGTGGTTATAATTATGTAGGTGATACAGAGAAAATCTTACTGGGTTTAGGATTTAAACGTGAAGTTTTTGACAATCAAACCGAGACTTTTTCTGGTGGATGGAGAATGCGTATTGAATTAGCTAAGTTGTTGTTGCAATCTAATGATATCTTATTGCTGGATGAGCCAACCAATCACTTGGATATTGAGAGTATTATTTGGTTAGAAAGTTTTTTGCGTAATTATGCGGGAGTTGTAGTGATTGTATCTCACGATAAAATGTTCTTGGACAATGTAACTAATAGAACTATCGAGATTTCATTAGGAAAAGCATACGATTTCAATAAGCCTTACTCAGAATATTTAGAATTGCGTCATGAAATTCGTGAAAAGCAATTGGCTACACAAAAGAATCAAGCCAAAAAAATTGAAGAAACGGAGAAGTTAATCGAAAAGTTCCGTGCGAAAGCTTCTAAAGCTTCTATGGCACAGTCTTTAATAAAGAAATTAGACAAAGTAGAGCGCATAGAAGTTGATGAAGATGATAATTCTGTGATGAATATTACATTCCCAGTTTCAAAAGAGCCAGGAAGAGTAGTGATAGAAGCAGAAAATGTTACTAAAAGTTATGGTGGTAAAACCATTTTAAAAGATATTAATCTTTTAGTAGAGCGCGGAAGTAAAATTGCTTTTGTGGGACAAAATGGTCAAGGTAAATCTACTTTTATCAAAGCTATTGTAGATGAGTTTGAATACCAAGGAAATATTAAACTAGGGCATAATGTACAATTGGGTTATTTTGCACAAAACCAAGCAGAATATTTGGATGGCGAAATTACCTTACTTCAAACGATGGAAGATGCAGCAGCAGATACAAATCGTATGAAAGTACGTGATATGCTGGGTTCTTTCTTGTTTAGAGGTGATGATGTAGAAAAGAAGGTAAAAGTGCTTTCTGGAGGAGAAAGAAACCGTTTAGCGCTTTGTAAATTACTTTTGCAACCTATCAATGTATTGTTGATGGATGAGCCTACGAATCACTTGGATATAAAATCTAAAAACGTATTGAAAGCAGCATTGCAAAAATTTGGTGGAACTTTATTGTTAGTTTCTCACGATAGGGATTTTTTGCAAGGAATGTCAAACTTAGTGTACGAGTTTAAAGACCAAAAAATAAAAGAATATTTAGGAGATATCAATTACTTTTTGGAACAGCGCAATATGGAAAATATGCGTGAAGTGGAGAAAAAAGATGCTCAAAAAGCGACTTCGCCAAAAGAAAGTAATAAAGCCTCTTATGAAGATCAGAAAAAAGGGAAGGCTTTGCAAAATAAATTAAGTAAAGTTGAAAGTCAAATCAAACAATTAGAAAGAGATATTCAGCAAGATGATAAAATGCTTGCTTCTAATTATGACAAACACATAGAAGATGCTAAGTTTTTTACTGCATACAATAAGAAAAAAGCAGAATTAGACAAACTACTTCTCGATTGGGAATTAGTTCAAGAAGAGATAGATAATGCCTAATAAAAAAAGAGTCCTAAAACGGGACTCTTTTTTTTATTCTATTATTCCAATAGCTTTTGAATGTGCAATAGCTTCGCTACTGTCTTTGAAATAGCATACAGAAACATCTAAAGTTTCTAAATTTTTTAAAACAGTGATTACTTTTTCTTTTTTAACGCTTCCGGTTTGTCTAATGTAAACTGCTTTTACAGTAACGGGAAATATTTTGCATATTGCTTCATATAAAAAAGCATCTTGCTGGGAATCATCACCTAGAAGTATATATTGTAAATTGGGGTAAAATTCTAATAAGTGTTTTACCTTTTCAAATTTGTGGTTGTGATCTCCTCTACCAGTCCATAAAAAATCTTTTAAACTTGTTTTAATGTCTTTTAGAAGTAAAACTGCTTTAGGTAAATTATGAATTTGAGTGAATTTTTTAATAAAATAATATAAGTTCCATTCACTACTAGATACATAGAAAAAAACATTAAATTCATCTTTGTTGTCTCTTTTGGCTGTACTTAAAGCTTGATAATGAGTTACAACATCGGTATAAACTTTCCTTTTATCTATATTTTTAAATAATAAGATGTATAATTTTTTTAAAGGGCTTTTGGTGTGAGAAATCAAAAAGGTATCATCAATGTCCGAAATAATGCCTAAATTCCCTTTGTGTGGTCTAATATAGCTTTCAGTTGTGCTAATGACCTCGTTATTATAAATGATGCTTACTTCATAATCAATCCAGCCATACGCATTATTTTGATCTAATGGAACGCAAAACTTAAAGTAGCCATCTTTTAGCGTTTTAGTGTGAATTTTAGTATTACAGTGATTCAAATAAACATCTGCATTGCTTTGTGTTTTAATTCTAAATAATCGTATAATAGATCTCGCATTTTTGAATTTTTTTTTTTGAAAATTATATTCTTCAGTAGTTGTAGGTTTAAAAACATGACCCATAACAATTAATTCTTGTTCATTTGCGTAACCTCGATATAATTTTAAAATTGGTTTCATATATTGTAGTACTTTTGAAAGTAGATGAATTTAAAGATTTTTAATCAATAAAGCAGAATAAATTTTGAAAAATAATTGTATCCTAGTTGTAAATCCTATTTCAGGAGGTATTGATAAGACTGAATTAATTAATACCATAACTGCTTTTGCAGAAAAGGAAAATTTTAATATCCACATTTTCAAAACTTCTGGAGTATCAGATAGCGATCGCTTAAAAGAATTTTATAAGACACATAAAACAGAGCGAGTAATAGTGGCTGGAGGTGATGGAACTATAAAAATGGTTGCTGAAGCTCTAGAAGATGAAGATATTATTATTGGTATTTTGCCTGCAGGTTCTGCAAATGGTCTAGCAGTAGACTTAAATTTGCCGACTACAATTGAAGAGAATTTGCCAATTGCATTTTATAATCACTATATGGAAATGGATATGATTTCCATCAATGGAAAAAAAAGCATTCATTTGAGTGATCTTGGTCTCAATGCTGAAATGATAAAGAACTATGAAAATAGCAGTATTCGAGGAAAATTGGGTTATGCTTTGCAAACAGTAAATACCTTAATTGATTTAGACGATCCATTTACCGCTACTATCACCGGTGATTTTCCAACGGTAGAATGTGAAGCAAGAATGATTGTTATTGCCAATTCACAAAAATACGGCACAGGCGTTTCTATAAATCCAAACGGAATAATGGACGATGGAAAGTTTGAATTGGTAATTTTAAAGAATATGGATTTAGTTGTTTTGGGCAAAATTATTACTGGAAATATGCCTTTGGATAATAATGATGTCGAAATTATTTCTACTGCTAAAGCAGTAATTGCTACTAATGTTCCTGTAAGTTTTCAAATTGATGGTGAATATTGTGGAGCTGAAACTAAACTCAATATCGAAATTTTACCAAAACAAATGAAAGTCGCAATTCCCGTTGTATAAATACTATTATTTAAAAGGATTTCGCTCTTGCCAAATGGTTTCAGGTTCTAAATACTTGAATATTTTTGACATATATGAATTTACTATCGAATTATTATGCGATATAATTCCGTACATTTTTACGGGTTTAGCACCTACAGAACTTTTAATTTCTAAAGCTGTTCTTGCAAAAACAATTTCATCAAAATCTTTTTTGATAGAATAGGCAATCATGTCGTAGAGCATATTTAAATACAACATCTTTTCCCTTTGAATGGTATCGTTATATCCAAGAAAATAAGTGTCCATCGTTTTTCCGTTCTTTATTAAAGTATTAAATCCAATTAATTCTTCATTTAAAAAATAACCGTAGAAAAGAAATTGGTCCTTAAAAATTTCTTTAAAAACTCTGAAATGATTTTTTGGTAAGAAAAAAGTATTAAAAGGAGCATTTTTTGCCACATGAAAATACAAGTCATAAATAGCATCTTCTAGCAAAATTATTTCTTCTAGATGTAATTTTCTTTTTTCAATACCTACTGCTTTTTTGCGAGCTCTTTTATATTGATCTCTGTATTTTTTTGAAAGAGAATCTATGTAATCTTGTTCTATTTTCCAATTTTCGTTAATATAAAAAATCATATTAGGTTGTGTCGAAAATTGATAATCATTCTTAAATTCGCAAGTTTCAAAGTTTTCAATTTGCGTTTTACTAAAATCCTTATAAGTAGTAATGTGGATCGTGATCCCTTTTGATTTGTAGCGTTTTTTTAATTCTTTAGTAGCTTCGTGTAATAATGCAATTACGGTTTTCTCCTCTATTTCGTTTAGTAAAGCATATGCGTTTTGGCCAGTCAACATGTTATTTCCAACTACTAATACTTGTGAGGCAAAGTTTTTGAAAACTAGATTTCTAACGGTAGTTTTAATGCATTTATCTCGCTCTCCAAAAGATTCTAATTTGTTTAAATCAAGAAATTGACAAAGGGCAATACTAACTAATTTTTCTTTTTTAAAAATACCAATATAATGACAAATCATATTTTCAGGAGATGATTGTTCTAGTACTTTTAAATAGTTTTTAGATAAAAAAACACTTGAGACTGCTATGCTGTCCCAGTTTGAAGGAAGTTGTTCAGTAGAATTATAAATTGTAAAAGAGTACTCTGTATTCAAGTTGTAAAAAGATATTTTTCAAAAATAATCAATAAAGTTAATATATTTCTGATTCTTTAAAATTTAACTAACTTTATAAAAATAAAAAAATGCATTATGAAAACGTATACAGAAAAATCAATACAAAAAGAGTTATCAGAACTTAAAGACTGGAAATTTATTAATAATGGTATAGAGAAAAATTTTAAATTTTTAGATTTTTCAAAAGCTTTAGGTTTTATAGTTCAAGTTGGACTTTTTGCAGAGAAAGCCAATCACCATCCTGAACTATTCAACGTCTACAATAAAGTAACTATTCGTCTAACTACACATGATGAAGATGGTGTTACCGATAAAGATATTGATCTTGCCAAAAATATTGAAAGCATTTTATAAAAGTTGAATTTCTTATTTATTAGTGTAAATTAATATTATTTCATGACAAATCTTTTTCCTTTTATATACAAGCGGCATTTCAAACTAAGGAGTTTTTTAATTTTTTTTGAATGAAATTATGACAAAAAATAGTTTTAATAAAATGCTAGTAACGCAGAGTTTACATGTATTAGTTCAATTAAAATAAAATAAAGCATATATAAATGTAAGATTTTTATTTTTGTTAATTATTTAATTGTGTATTTCATCGATTTTATTTGTTGATTAGCGATAATGATGTTATTTTTAAATGTGTTAAAGAAAACATCAAGATCATGAAAAAACTATACAGCTTATTATTAATCGCATTATTTTCCTTTTCAATGTTTGCTAAGGTGTCTCCTGCAGAGCAAAATGCATTGATAAAATTGTATGAATCTACAAATGGAAAACAATGGAAGACAACGTGGGATTTGTCATCACCAGTTTCTAGTTGGAATGGTGTTACAGTACAAAATGATAAAGTGGTTGCGATTCATTTAGAAAACAATAACTTAGTTGGTGCACTTCCAGTTGAGATTGTAAATTTGGTTAACCTTGAGGTTTTAGATTTACACAAAAATCAAATTTCAGGAACCATACCTACTTTTATTGGAAAATTAAAAGAATTGAGAGTTTTAGATTTGTCTTTTAATAAGTTTTTAGGTGAAATTCCTACTTCAATATGCGAATTATCTAATTTAAAGGATTTGCAATTATATATGAATGGACTTTCAGGTCAACTTCCTGAAAATATTGGTAACCTAAGAAATTTAGAAACACTTTCATTATTTAACAATCAAATTGAAGGATACATTCCCAATTCACTTTATGCGATTACAAGCATTAAAACCTTGCTTCTAAATAGTAATAACTTCGTAGGTGAATTAAGCAAAGATGTTAAAAATTTAGTTGCACTTGAAAATTTTAGCTTGTTTGATAATAAAATGAATGGTGGCGTACCACTAGAATTAGAAAAATTAAATAAATTAAAAGAAATGAATATTTCTTACAATAGGTTTAAAGGTTTTGTTTCTAAAGATTTAGCTCTTTTAGACACTCTAAATATGACTATGCTTAATGATCAGGGACTTGCTGTATTATTAAATGTTAAAGCCGATAGAAATACTGCAATTGTATCAGAAGATTAAGAATTACATTATAATTTAATAATTGTTTGTTGGTTTAGTATCGTTTTTAGTGAACTTAGTTAAAACCTGTTGGCTCATTTGCTACAGGTTTTTTTATATTTAATAAATCCTCTTTAATTTAAAACCTTTAAAAGTTTTAATAAATAAAAAAAGCTTCAGTTTTTCTGAAGCTTTTTTTATTTGATATAGAGTAAAATTTATTTTAAATTTAAATCAGTAAATCCAGAAACTTCTGTTGAAACTTCACCAGTTGAACTGTTTTCCGCACGATTAGAACTGTATACTTTGATAAAGTCAATTGCAGCTAATTTTACAGATTTTCCATTTTTATCAACAGCCCAACTAATATCAATTTGAGCTTTCTCATCCATATTTGACCAGTTATCAGCATATCCCCATTCGTAAGCAGGAGTAACCCAAAATGACTTTTTCTCTAAATTAGATTTTAAAAAAGTTCCTTTGAATGTCACTGTCGCACCTTTCCATAAAGGATAATAACTTTGCTTGTTGTATTGGTTTTTAGAAATGTATCCAGTTTGGTTTTGATTATCTGTCCATTTGATGTAATTCATTTCAATTGGGCTTACTGGCTCACTTTCTGGTTTGTAATAGGTAATTTCATAGTTTTTTATCGTGGTCGGTTTGTTGTATTCTGAACCGGCAATTTCATACCATTCATCATCAGCTTTACCGTTTCCGTTTGCATCGTAAGAAACCATAATAATGCCTGGTTCTGCATTATTTTCAAAAGCATTTCCTAGAACAATAAAATCATTTCCTTCTTTATTGATTATGGTATGGTCAAAACCAAAAGTTACATAACCACCAAAACCACCAAGACTAATCATATTATTGGCTGATAATTTTGTTTCCGCTGCAAGACGCATGGTTTCATCAGTGTCGTTAGCAGTTGCAGTAGGAAGTTTGTTAATGGATTGTCCAGGTGCAGGTAAATAATCAAATACACGAGTTATTTTATTAAAGTAGCTTTTTTCGTTTACCGTTATTGTAAAAGTTTTTGAGTTTTCTCCGCCTTCATTTTTTACTTTAAAAACTAGGTTATGAGATCCAGCTTCTGAAAAAGTATAAAGTAAATTAACTGTGTTTGCAATTTCTTTACCATCTAGAGACCAAGTATATGTTGCGTTGTCGGCGTTTTTTAATTCCGGTGCGATTCTTAGCCATTGCATTTTATCAACGGCAAAACCACCACTAGGTGTTGTGATTTCAATTTCTGGTGAGACTATTTCGTCATCAGAGCAAGCAGCCAACGTAAAGATTAGGGACAAAGCAAATAGAATTTTTTTCATTTTTAGAATTACTTAAAGGGTTATTAATTGTTATTTGAATTTTTGTTTGAAAGCAATATGAGCTGGAATATCACCGGTAGTAACTGTAAACTTTGTGTTTCCATCTTTATCAAGACAGTATAATTTTCCTGGAGACACATAATCTCCTGCATCGGTGATATAAATGTTAAATGATATTGGATCTACCGCAATTCCGTAGGGAGTTGTTATTAAATCGCTAACAGATTTTGGTAAAAAGGATTGCGGTAAAAGGGTTTCTGTTTTTGTGTTTATGAGCGAGTAAGTAATTACATTCTCGAAAGTAGTGTAGTTAAATTCTGAACCAATTACATAGGCTTGATCTCCGGCAATCCATAAATTTGCGCAGGCAATGTCAAATGTTTTTTTTACTAAATCAGTTTTTGAATCTATCACAAATAATTTGGAGGCAATAGAATAATAATCTCCACGAGAACTTACATAAAGATCGCCTTCACTATCTACTTTTAGACGATTTAAGTTAATAGCCACATCAATATCTTTTGTCTTTGTAAATGTTTTTAAATCAATTACAGATACGGTTCTCTCATAATTAGTAGGATTGTATCCTCCAGAATTAGCAACATATAGTTTCTGTCCCACTACGGCTAATCCTTCAGGTTGTCGGCCTACTTTTACTGTTCTGCCTATGTTTAGCGAGGTCGTGTCAATCTCGGCAACAAAACCATTTGGAGTGTTGTTATCTAAACCTATTTCGCCATCATAAGAGCTCACATATACTTTCCCGTTACCAAAAGTCACGTAACGTCCGTTCTTTATATCAATAACCTTTAGGCGTTTTGTAGTTTTCGCGTCCATCACTTCAACCTTATTTGAGTTGTTTATAACGGCATAAATTTTACTACCATAAACAGCAATGTCATTTCCTACATCTCCTAACCCTAACGTAGCTTCTGGATTGGCTTGACTGTAAATGTTTCGTTTATAAACTCCTGTTTTGTAATCATAATAATCTAATGAAGCTTTATTAGAACTCATGTTTCCTTCGTTCAAAAGATAGAAACCCTCAACCGCTGTTGGTGTTTGTGATGGAAGTTCTACTATTTCTTCTTTAATTATAGGATCATCACCTTGACAAGAAGTAAAACTGATTATTACGACTATCAGAAGAATTAAAATTTTTTTTGTTGTTTTCATAATTTGACTTTTTAGGTTATTTTTTTAAAAATTAATAGCGAGGTTTAATCGATAATTTCTTCCAGGCATCGGAAAATTTAAGACTACATCATAATATTGATTCATTAAATTGTTTACTTCAGCACCAATTTTTATACGTTTTTTTAAAATTGTAGCGTCCCAAATTACAGCCATATCACTGGTGTACCATGGTTGCACATAGTTTACTGGTATATTTGCTTTCTGACTGTAACGTTCACCAGTATAAATAAAACTATAATTTAGTTGCCATTTTTTCCAGTTAATGCTGGAGGTTAGTGTTCCACTATTTTTTGGTATATAAGGAATTTGGTCTCCGTAGGTGCTGCCTTTTGGAGTAATGTCTCTTGCGATTTGATAAGTGTAAGAGAGGCCTAGATCTAGTGCTATTTCTGCGGGTAGTTTGAAAATCATATTAAAATTGATGTCTAATCCCTTGATTTCAACTTCTCCTAAATTCATCATTGTCCATCGAAATAAATTAGAAGATGGCATGGCAATTATTTTATCCTTTACAAGATTGTAATAAACATCAGCTTGAAAAGAGGCAGTTTGTAAAAATTTTCTAGGTTCAAGCAAATAAGTGGTTCCAAAATTATACTGTGTTGTGAATTCTGGTTTCAAGGAACTGTTGCCAATAAAAGTATAATACAAGTCATTGAAAGTTGGCATTCTAAAAGATTCCTTATAAAAAGCACGCACTCTGAAATTCTTATTTTCTAAGGGTTGATAGGAAGCGGAGAGTACTGGACAAAATACATTCTGATTTTTTCCTTGCTGATAATATTTGACTTGCTCATCTACATAAGCATCTAAAAGATTGGCTTGAATATCTAGACGATTCCAATGCATCTCACTGGATAAAGCACCGAGATAGGAATATCGGGTAGGATAGGGGAAACGATATAAATTAGCCTCTAAAGTGTTGATTGAAAAATCAGTTGCTAGCGCTATTTTCCACCATTTATTAATCTTGTAAAGATTTACAATTGAGGCATAAAATTCATTTTGATAGTATTTGTTGTCTAGAGCACCTTCTAGCGTTTTGTAATCTGGATCCAGATAACGACTAAAGTCTTTGCTAAATTTCACATTGGCTAGTAAATCATATGCATCCGAAAATGAGTTTTGATAAGAGCCGTGAATAAAAAAATTACTATCCCATTGTCTCTGAATATGGTCGTAGTTATTAGCTACAATCGCCCCAGGTAATCCTCGTTCTGAATTATAAAAGTAGGATTTCAAGCTTGCTTTTGCTGTTTCGCTAATCTTTGAGTTGAATGAAATTTCTCCTCTAAAGGCTGCAACGTCGCCATTTTGTCTTACAGCTGTTGTGTCATAACCGGCTTTTTTTTGATAACGGTATTTATAATGTCCGTCTGCTTTTGTCCATTCTACGCTCGTAGTAAAAGAGGTTTTTTGAGAAAGCTTTTGTTCTAGTAGTAGGGAAGGGTTAAAAAGTCCAAACGAGCCTGTTTTTAATGCAGTACGCACATTTGTATTTTTATCCTTTTTAAATTCTGGTGTTTTCGATCTAAGAAAGAGTGTGTTAGAGGCAAAAAAACCTCTCGCTGGTTGAAAAATAGAGGATTTTTGGCCGTTATATAACTCTATGGCTTCTATATTATCAAGGGAATATTTTCCCAAATCTATTTGTCCGTTTTGCGCATTACCTACTGTCATTCCATCATAAAAAACCGCTGTATGTGCACTCCCTAAACTGCGAACATTGATTGTTTTTAATCCGCCAATACCGCCGTAATCTTTAAGTTGAACACCGGAAAAATATCGAATAGCATCAGCAACAGAAAGGCTATTTAGTTTTTCTAATTGCTTGCCAGATAAAATTTGAACTGGCATAGGCGATTCGATTTTAAATTCTCGCTTATTTAAATACAGTATCACCTCACTCAAAGGATGTGGTTTTAAAGAATCAGATTCTTTTTTAGGTACAGGAAGATTATTTTGTGCAACGACTGGATTTGAAAATATAATCCATACGAACAACAATAATCCACCATGTAACAGACGATACAATCTTAATTTACATAAGTGCATAACAATGTGGCTATTTAAAAAAAATAGATGTAATTGAATTCATTAAAATCAAATATGATTCTGAATTTTTGTGTTTGAAAGCTCTGGTCCGCGAAAGCTTCAATGTATTTGCAGTGGTAGGTCTCCTGACTTGTTCCCATTTTGAACCGCCTTCCCATTATATCATGCAGATAAAACAGTGGCAAAAGTTAAGATTTACTATTAAAAGAAATCTGTCAAAATGTTGCATGGAACTTACAGTAACGGGCTTGTTCAGGATTTACACCTGATTCCCTCTTAGTTAACTATACCGAAAAGTATAGGTAAACCATTGCGAAGGCAAAAGTAGATAAACTTTTCTTACTTATCAGCCTGTTTCGTTTTAAATTAAATAATGATTGTTGATCTCTTCTGTATATTTTTTAGAAAAATGTAAAACTGCAGATTATTTTGAGGAATTGCATGGAATAAAAAAGACGCTATTTATAATTTGCTTTTTTTAATTTTTGGGGAATAGATATTGAATCAGTTTTCAGTAATAATAGTATTTTGGCGTGAGTTTTAAATAATACAATATGAAAAACATTTAAAAATTATGATTCTATTGATACTGACTTAAATCTAGATTTAAAATGTTTCCTACTCTAATAAACTCTTCATTAATCTTGGCATTCAAGATAATTTGTTCGTTTTTTATGGGATGATTAAAAATTAACTGGTGTGCATGAAGCATCATTCCTTTTAGTTCATAATTCTCCAACCATAATTTATTCTGTTTGTTACAACCATGAGGACGACTTCCTAAAATGGGATGAAAAATATGCTTGAAATGTTTTCGCAATTGATGCATGCGTCCCGTTTCTGGAATCGCTTCTACCAAACAATAGCGTGAAGTTGGTTTGTTATTAAATTCTAAAGCAATTTCAGTATTTTGTAAACGATGAAAGTAGGTTACTGCATTTTGTGTAATGTCATCGTCGTTGGTTAAGTCATAATCAATTGTTAGTTCTTCAGGTGACCAACCGCGTAAAATGGCTAAATATTTTTTTTCGACTTCACGCGTGGCAAAACTATCATTCATAATTTTTAAAACGGCTTTATCTAAAGCAAATAACAAGACACCAGATGTTTTACGATCTAACCGATGAATAGGATATACGTGTTGCCCTCCAATTTGATTTCTCAATTCTTGAATGGCGTACACTTTAGCATCGCGTGCATAAAATGATTTGTGAACCAGCAATCCACTGGGTTTATTAATGGCTATAATATATTCGTCTTGGTAAAGAATTTCTAACATTTGGTAAAAGTAAAAGAGATTTCGATTTAAATAACTTTTACGACTTGTTTATTTCTGTTGTTTTAAAAAAGTTCCTATGAATTGCTTTACGAGAATCTTTTGATTTTGTGCGGATAATTTTATTTGGTGAATAAAAATTGATTGATTTAAGAGTGTTTATAGGCAATAAATTG
Source organism: Flavobacterium flabelliforme (assembly GCF_017948675.1). GTDB lineage: Bacteria > Bacteroidota > Bacteroidia > Flavobacteriales > Flavobacteriaceae > Flavobacterium > Flavobacterium pygoscelis. Next base: position 491,624 of record NZ_JAGFBU010000001.1, on the reverse strand, counting down.
AGTTTAAAACGATGTGCTTTAAGTGCATCTTTCTTTGGGTTTAAAATTTTTAGCCACAGCTTAATATGATTCAAAAGATTTAATCTGTGGCTATTTTTTTGTAATTCAACCTTGGGAACTCATAGTTGGTATGTTATTTTATATGGGTTTTTAATTTCAATCTTTGTTTAAGATTAGAATAGCATTGATCTTAATTTTTGATTCTCAACTTTAATTTTCCAAAAATATATTAAATAGTTAATTTTTAGGTTGCTGGGAATTATGTAATTTATAGTTGAAATTAAATACTTAGTAATACATACTCATTTGTACCTTTAGTTTAAATAAAAGTTGAATATTAATAATTATAAAAAATTAGTTATGGCAGAAATTAAAATTGAGAAAAAGAAGCCGATATGGCCGTGGGTTATAGCAATAGTGTTAATAGCAGCGCTTGTATATTTCATCTTTTTGAAAGATAATGGAACGCAGGTTCAAAACACAACAGTGATCGAAAACACTACAAGTGTAGATACTACAGCAAATTAATTAGGAAAGTTGTAGAAATAAATCACTCTATATAGTGTGAAATTTTATAGTTAATTAATAGCTGCTTTGCTTGTATCATGCTAAAGAAAATAGGCAGAAAAGATTCTCTGAAATTATCAACAGAGTAATGATAGCATATTAATTTCTGTAAAAAGATTTAGAGAATAAATAAATTGATACTATTAAAAATAAAGAGATATGGAAAATAAAGTTAAAAATTTATACCGACTAGATGAGCTTTCTGATTATAAAGTGTCTTCAGACTATTCGGACGTAAGAGGTTGGAAAATTGTAGATGCAGATAACCGCACTATTGGTAAAGTCGACAATCTATGGGTAAATAAAGATATGCAACGCGTAGTTTATTTAGATGTCAATGTCGATAAAGGATTAATAGAAGACAGTAAAAATGAAGTTCATGAAGCTATAACAAACGAAAGTGTAAATGAATTTATGTATAAGGATGGAGATAGCCATATTATTATACCTATTGGATCTGTAACCATAAATAAAGACACAAAAATTGTCATGGCTAATAGTATAGATTATAATACTTTTAGAAAAACAACACGATATAATCGAGAGCAAAATTTTGACAGGAACTATGAAAAAAAAGTATTTGATTCCTATTATCCTGATGAGAAGTCTCGCGATGATTCTGACAGTGATAATGATGCTTTTTATAACCGCAGAGAATTTGACGGTCACTAATTATCCCTATAGTTTACAAGATTAAATTGCTTATATATAAGTAGCAAAAAAAAAGATCAAACATTTAATAATGTTTGATCTTTTTTGGTTTTCTAACATATATTAGCTCCATCAAAAGGTGCTTTTTATTCTGCTATTTTTTTGCGTCAAGCTGAACTTTAAATTTTCCATAAAAAGGATTATCTGCCATTAATGAATGTCCAATTACTATAATATAATTTCCTTTTTGTTTAAGGTCAATTTTTAAATCCATTCCAAATGGGCCATCTGAGGTTTTATCAGGGAAAATAATTTGGTTGAAACGGATGTTTCCCTTTCCTGTAGTAGGGACAATCTTTGCGTCTAGCTGTTTGAAAATTTCATTGTTAAATTTTAGATAAACTCTTGAATCAATAGAGTCTATTGAGCCCTCTGCGATATAAAAACCTTCTTGATTTTTAAAATTCATAGCGATGGTGTCATCTATTTGTTTATTTTGTTCTTTTTGCTGTTCTATTTTTTTCTCTTTGTGATTAACATCCAAACTTTTATTAGCAGTTTGCTTGTTTTCTTTTTGCTGACAGGATAAAAAGAAAAGTGATATTAGAAGTATTGAAAAATTTCTCATAATTTTATTATTAATAAATTATTCGAAATTTACCCTTTTTAAAGGCTGTTTTGTTATACAATACCATTTAAATTTTATATTGATATAATACTTCAGTCATTGTTATAAGATTTTTTATGAAAAAGTAATTTTAGAACGAAAGTGCGAATTGGTGACTTCTTTATGGGTAATTTTTAATCAATTTTCAAAATGAACATAAAAAAAGCCTCAGATTTCTCTGAAGTAAGTGGGAACCATTCTAACAAAAAACTTTATAATTAAAAACTGAATTCGTATATTGTTCTGCTAAAATTAGCTATGCCAGGCATATACATTTTAAAATATCAAACTTCAAGCGTTTTACTACACTTTAATAGAAATAATTTAGATTATGAAAAATTCATTACTACTCTTCATTGCATTCATAGCTTTTACAGCTTGCTCCAAACATCAAGGGGAAAAAAATATTGCTATCACTGGAATAGATTCCACATTGCGACCTGGTGATGATTTCTTTAAATATGTAAATGGAAAATGGTATGATTCTGTAAAGATACCTGCATCTCAATCTGGAGTTGGTGCTTATATGTTTATGAATTACCCACAACGAATGCGTCTGCAAGGAATATTGGATAGTATTTCGCAAAGCAAGAATTCAGCAGGAAGTATAGCACAAAAGGTTGGAGATTTTTATGCATCAGGTATGGATACGGTAACTATTGACAAACGTGGTTATACACCTATCAAACCTTTACTTGCCAAAATTGATGCAATTAGTGATTTACCTTCTTTAATGAACTTTGTAGTTGATCAAGTAAAAGTAGACAATTCTTCTATTATAGGTTTTGGTGTGTCACCCGATGAAAAAAATAGTAGTATGAACATAGCCCAAATCTATCAAACGGGTATCGGTTTGCCTGACAGGGACTATTATTTTAAATCAGATTCATCAACTGTTGCCATACAGGAAGCGTACAAAAAATACCTTTCTACATTATTTCAACAAACAGGTAGTAATGCTATAGAGGCTAAAAAGAATGCTAATTTGGTTTATGATATTGATAAACAACTCGCCGTTTCGCATAAAACAAAAGTTGAACTTCGAGATGTGCAAGCCAATTATAATAAAATGGCTGTCACAGATCTTGTAAAAAGACAGCCCAATATTGGCTGGACTACTTTTTTAAATAATTTAGGTGCAAAAACTGATTCTATTAATGTAGGTCAACCTGCCTATTATGATAACCTTAATAAGTTATTAAAAACCATACCCATTACTAATTGGAAAATTTACTTAAAAGCAAATGCTATAGAAAGATATTCAGATGATTTAAGTAAACCTTTTGTAGATGCTTCATTTGAATATACTAAAGTGCTTTCGGGTCAAGCTGTTCAAAAAAAACGTGGAGAAAAAATGGCTAATGTCGTTGACAATTACTTAGGCGAAGCGTTGGGTGAATTGTATGTAAAGAAATATTTTCCAGAAGATGCTAAAAAACGGATGTTAGTCCTCGTGAATAATCTGCAAAAAGCGTATGCCAAAAGGATTGATAAATTAGAATGGATGAGTCAAAGTACGAAACAAAAAGCTAAAGAAAAATTGTTTGCCATTACTAAGAAAATAGGATATCCTGATAAATGGAAAGACTATAGCAAAGTAAACATAGCTAGAAATACTTATTTTGAGAATATGGTTTCGGCGGCTTCAGTTGCAAATCAATTTCAATTGGCAAAATTGGGCAAAGCAGTCGATAAATCAGAATGGTTTACTACAGTTCCAACAGTTACGGCCTATAATAACCCTACTGCAAATGAAATTGTTTTTCCTGCAGGTATTTTACAACCGCCATATTTTGATAACAATGCAGATGATGCATTAAACTACGGAGGAATAGGAATGGTTATAGGTCACGAAATTACTCATACTTTTGATGACCAAGGTGCTCAATATGATAAGAATGGGAACTTAAAAAACTGGTGGACAAAAGAGGATTATGCTCAGTTTAAGGCAAGAATACAACAGGTTATCAATTTGTATAGTACTTATACCGTTTTAGGCGATTTACATATTAATGGTGCAATGACAGTTGGCGAAAATACGGCAGATATTGCTGGAATAGCAGTTGCTTATGATGCCTTTAAAATGACCGAAGAAGGGAAAAGCAATACAAAAATTGATGGTTTTACTCCAGACCAACGTTTCTTTATTTCTATAGCCAAAATATGGAGAGTAAAAATGAAAGACGAGTTCCTGCGTTTGTGGATTAACAATAATCCTCATTCTCCACCAAATTGGCGTGTGAATGGTCCTCTAATGAATACTACACCTTTTTATGAAGCATTTAATGTACAAACTGGTGATAAAATGTTTTTGCCCAAGAAAGACAGAATAACAATTTGGTGATATCCTTTCTTTAAAGTGTTTCTATAAAAAAATGCGCAAATGTCTCTCTGGACTTTGCGCATTTTTTTTGGTTTCTTGGGAATTGTAAATTTTATAAAAGTATCCTAACTTTTTAGGTTTTAGTTTAAATCAACAAAGCTCTAGATTTCTCTGAGGCTTTTCTATCAGCAGGAAATCTTGAAAAATCTAAAGCTTTTATCAATGATTTTTATAAGATTGTTTATGTTTGCGATTATCTTTATAAAAAACATCTTATGTTGATAAATTATAAGCATTTAAAATTAGAAAGAATATCAAGAAATAATAAATAAAATGGACAATAAAGATTGTCTCGTTTTAAATTTACAAAATAGAATAATTGTTTTAGAAAAAGCAAGAAAATCAGATAGTGAATTTGTAAAGTATACAACATACACAGCAAAAGAAACGGAAAGACGATTAAATGGTTTAGAATTGAGTAAAGATTCATTTTCTAAGTCCGATTATATAAGTTTTGTAGCAATGCTAATTGCTTTAATTTCGGCAATTTGTACTGGTTTGTATTTTATTTACGGTGTTTTTAAGAAAAAGCAAGTTAAGAAAAGGGAGTTTTTCAATGGAGCATGGGGTTCAGAAGGAGATATTATAAATCCACAGCCTTTACCATATTTATCTTTTGTTATTGAAACTAATTTAGATGATGGAAAAATTACAGGAACGTACTATCCAAATAATAAATCCTACCCCGTTGCCCTTTCTATAAATGGTCAGCTAAAATCTGGTAAAGCCAAAATTAAAATTACACATATTAGCCAACAAAAAGAATTTGTTTATGGTAAAGTAGAGTTAGAAATTAGAGAAAAAATTATAAATTGGAAAACTATATCTGGTGAAAAGGAATTGTTTCCTAAACTATCTAATGCTTGGAAGGTTAACCATGACCCTTCATTTTTTACATTTTAATTTTTCTAATAATATATTTTCTAATATTTAAAAAATAAGGAAAGTTTATTTAGCTTCTTAAAGTAAACAGTGCTTATTAAGAAAGAGGAAGTATAACAAAAAGGTAAGTTATGTACCTAGATTATCCAGTATCCACTAGTATGTAAAAAAATAATTAGAATTTTGGACCTATCTTCCCCAGCTCTCCCACGTGTTATTATGAAACGCTTTGCGAATGTCTCCTGACTTCGCACTGACAATCTAAATTAAGTAATTTAAATCAAATTAAATTTGGAGGAAGTTTAATTTTAAAAGTAATATAAACAAAAAAGCTTCAGATTTCTCTGAAGCTTTTTCTTAGTAGCGGGAACAGGACTCGAACCTGTGACCTTCGGGTTATGAGCCCGACGAGCTGCCTACTGCTCTATCCCGCGATGTGCGTTTTGTAATCTCAATAAGGCTACTTAGTAGCGGGAACAGGACTCGAACCTGTGACCTTCGGGTTATGAGCCCGACGAGCTGCCTACTGCTCTATCCCGCGATGTGGGTGCAAAGGTACATCTAAATTCGAGAATTGCAACTAAAAACTTTAAAAAATGTTTTATTTCTTGTAGTAGCTTGATATAATTAGCTTTGAGGAATAAAGTTTATTAGAATCTTTGCTCAATCTCAATAATGGGAGTTAATTAGGTTATTAGTTGTGGATTAAATTTTTAATAAATTCTCTTCCAATTCCAGTTTTTAAATACTTTTCTCTTTTCATTGCTTCGGCTTTGGAAGGGAAAAATTCAACATAAATAACTTTCCAAGGTCTGAATTTTAAAGTATGACCTTTTGTCCCAAGAAAATTATGAGATTTAAATCTTTCTATTAAATTGGAAGTAAAGCCAGTATAATTTTTATTGAATTTTTCAGAATAAAGGATATAAACAACAAATTCTTCCTTGATAAAAAGAGAATAAAATAAAAAAATAGTAACGTGTGTGGATTTCTTTGTTTAGTCCGCGGCGGCGGATATGATCTCGACGAGCTGCCTACTGCTCTATCCCGCGATGTGCGTTTTGTAATCTCAATAAGGCTACTTATTAGCGGGAACAGGACTCGAACCTGTGTCCGCTGTGGCGGATATGATCCCGATGAGCTGCCTAATGTTCTATCCCGCGATGTGTCGGATGCAAAATACGTCGAGTTTAGGTAAAAACAAGGAAAACTTTAAAAAATGTTTTATTTCTTGTAGTAGCTTGATATAATTAGCTTTGAGGAATAAAGTTTATTAAAATCTTTGCTCAATCTCAATAATGGGAGTTAATTAGGTTATAAGTTGTGGAATAAATTTTTAATAAATTCTCTTCCAATTCCAGTTTTTAAATACTTTTCTATTTTCATTGCTTCGGCTTTGGAAGGGAAAAATTCAACATAAATAACTTTCCAAGGTCTGAATTTTAAAGTATGATCTTTTATTCCAAGAAAATTATGAGATTTAAATCTCTCTATTAAATTAGAAGTAAAACCAGTATAATTTTTATTGAATTTTTCAGAATAAAGGATATAAACAACAAATTCTTCCTTGATAAAAAGAGAATAAAATAAAAAAATAGTAACGCGTGTAGATCTCTTTATTTAGTCCGCCGCGGTGGATATGATCCCTATGAGCTGCCTAATGCTTTATACCTCGATGTGTAGGATGCAAAATATGCCGAGTTTAGGTAAAAACAACAAAAAATTTTAAAAAATGTTTTCTTTCATCTATTGACTTGATATAACTACCTTTGCACAATAAATATAATATTAAAATGTCACATAAAGCAGGTTTTGTAAATATCATAGGAAATCCAAATGTTGGGAAGTCCACTTTAATGAATGCTTTCGTAGGAGAAAGATTGTCTATCATTACTTCTAAAGCACAAACAACTCGTCATAGGATTCTTGGAATCGTAAATGGGGAGGATTTTCAATTGATCCTTTCGGATACTCCTGGAATCATCAAACCGGCTTACGAAATGCAAGCCTCGATGATGAACTTCGTTAAATCTGCCTTTGAAGATGCTGATATCTTAATTTATATGGTTGAAATTGGAGAGCAAGATTTAAAAGACGAAGCTTTCTTTAATAAAATTATTCATGCTACAATTCCTGTCCTTTTATTATTGAATAAAATTGATAATTCCAATCAAGAGCAATTGGAAGAACAAGTGGCTTTCTGGACGGCTAAGGTTCCTAATGCAGAGATTTTTCCAATATCTGCTTTGCAGAACTTTAATGTTCCGGAAGTTTTTGGAAGGATTATCGAATTGTTACCAGAATCTCCAGCCTATTATCCTAAAGATCAATTGACAGATAAGCCGGAACGTTTTTTTGTGAATGAAACGATTCGTGAGAAAATCTTATTGAATTACAGTAAAGAGATTCCTTATGCAGTAGAAATTGTTACGGAAGAATTTTTTGAGGATGAAAACATTATCAGAATTCGTTCTCTAATAATGGTGGAAAGAGATACCCAAAAAGGAATTATTATTGGTCATAAAGGAGCGGCTTTGAAAAAAGTAGGAACGGAAGCTCGTGCGGATTTAGAAAAATTCTTTGGTAAACAAATACATATTGAATTGTACGTGAAAGTAAATAAAAATTGGAGAAGCAATGCAAATATGTTAAAACGTTTTGGTTACAACCAATAAATTAATTAGTAGCGGTTTAAGCTTGATTTTTATATAAATATACATAAAATCAGTATTGGAGTTTTTCTCTGCTACTGATTTTTTTTTAGCCCAGATCGAAATGAAAATCCCACAGCGAATAAAGGATATTGTTGCTGTGGTTGCAGAGCGACCAAAGGAAGCTCCTGCAAGCACTTTGCAACAATTGCTTTGTGAACGAGGAGTTGCAATGGCGTGCTGGATTAGCTTCTGAAGATTACGATTCTAGGATTTCTAAAAATACTTTTTCTAATTCGTGAGTTTGATCGTTTCCGTTACTTCGAATTTGTTTCGCTATGAAATAAAGAAGAAACCACGATATAACCATTAATGCCAGTACGACTAAGTCGAAGGTGTAACTTTTTTTGAGTACAGAGTTGGAGTAGGCGATGCCACTAAAAATTAAAAAAACACCTGCAATTATAAAGTGTAAAAACATGAAGAAGGTCCATAAAGTAGGATCGGGACCAAATAAACCTCTAATATGTGTTTCGTTTTCGCCTTTTGATTCAAATTCTAGATGTAAATGGGGCGAATAATAAGTTTTTTTACTGCTCTGTATAAAAATCCAAACATGTGTTCCTCTTGTTTTTATGGTGTAATCTTCTGAGGGTACAATTTTAAAAGTATTAAATTTTTGTATTAAAACAGTAGGGTTTATCAGCACATCTTTATAAAATCGCAAGCGAAGTCTCATTTCATTATTGGTGTTCATGTTGGTATAATTGGTTGGTTTAAAAGGTAAAGGTGCGCTAATATATAAAAAAATTGATAGTCAATCTATTTAACACTACCTTTGCAAAATATTTGAATAAATACTTATGAATAACATTGTTGCGATAGTAGGAAGACCTAATGTAGGGAAATCGACCCTTTTTAATAGGCTGATACAAAGAAGAGAAGCTATTGTAGATTCAGTTTCTGGAGTTACCAGAGATAGAAACTATGGTAAAAGCGAGTGGAACGGAAAAGAGTTTTCTGTAATTGATACCGGAGGTTATGTACGCGGTTCTGATGACGTTTTTGAAGGAGAAATCCGCAAGCAAGTAGAACTTGCGATTGATGAGGCCGATGTAATTATATTTGTGGTGGATGTAGAAGAGGGAATAACTCCTATGGATGATGCGGTTGCAAAACTACTTCGCAAGGTGACAAAACCTGTTTTACTGGCTGTAAATAAGGTAGATAATGCCATGCGTGAGAAAGATGCCATAGAGTTTTACAATCTTGGTTTAGGGGAATATTATACTTTTGCGAGTATTTCAGGAAGTGGAACTGGAGATTTATTGGATGCTGTTATTGATGCGTTTCCTATAAAACCAGAACCAACTCAAGAAGAAATTGTATTGCCACGTTTTGCTGTTGTTGGTCGTCCTAACGCTGGTAAATCAAGCTTTATCAATGCTTTGATTGGAAAAGATAGGTATATTGTGACTGACATTGCGGGTACTACTCGTGATTCTATAGATACAAAATTTGACCGTTTTGGTTTCGAATTTAACTTGGTTGATACGGCCGGAATCCGTCGTAAGGCTAAAGTGAAGGAAGATTTAGAATTTTATTCGGTGATGCGTTCCGTGCGTGCCATTGAGCATGCAGATGTTTGTATCCTTATTATTGATGCCACTCGTGGTTTTGAAGGTCAAGATCAAAGTATTTTTTGGTTAGCTGAGAAAAACAGAAAAGGAGTAGTGATTTTGGTTAACAAATGGGATTTAGTCGAAAAAGAAACGATGTCAACTCGTGATTACGAAGAGAAAATCAGAGAAGAATTAATGCCATTTACGGATGTGCCTATTCTTTTTGTTTCTGCTTTAACAAAACAACGTTTATTGAAAGCATTAGAAGCGACTGTAAAAGTTTTTGAAAGTAGACAACAACGTATTGCTACTTCAAAGTTCAATGAATTTATGTTAAAAGTTATTGAAGCGTATCCGCCACCTGCTACTAAAGGAAAATATGTAAAAATTAAATATTGCATGCAATTGCCTACTAAAACGCCACAGTTCGTGTTTTTTGCCAATATGCCTCAATATGTAAAAGAACCATACAAACGTTACCTTGAAAATAAAATTAGAGAAAATTGGGATTTCTCAGGAGTGCCAATTGACATCTACATTAGAGAGAAATAAATGTTAAATTTGTTGTAAGAAATTACATTGTGTAATAATAAATAACTTAATTCGCTGTTGATTTTAAAATCATTAACAGCGAATTTTTTTATTTATGAAAAAAAAATACTTTCTAATTTTATCTTTCTTATTAACTATTTCTTCATTTGCCCAGAACAGCACTATAACGCTAAAGGGAAAAATTCTAGATAACAATACTAAAGTACCCATTGAGGCTGCGACAGTTTTTTTGACTTCAGTAAAAGATTCCGCAGTTATAGATTATACTATTTCTGATAAAAATGGGTTTTTTAAAATGGATATTAAAAAAATTAACAAACCATTTTTTTTGAAAATATCCTATATGGGTTATGAAACTCTAAAAAAGGAAATACAAACTCTGACTGAAGATAGAGATTTTGGAATTTTAAACTTGATTGAAAACCAAAATAATTTGAATGAGGTCATTATAAAAAATGATGCACCACCGATTCGAATAAAAAAAGACACTTTAGAATTTAATGCATCGTCATTTAAAATTCGTCCAGATGCTAATGTAGAAACTTTACTAAAACAGTTACCTGGCGTAGAGATTGGTACTGATGGTAAAATCACCGTTAATGGAAAAGAAGTAAACCAGATTTTAGTAAATGGGAAACCTTTTTTTGATAAAGATGGTAAAATTGCCCTGCAAAGTTTGCCCTCGGATATTATCAATAAAGTTCAAATAACCGATACCAAAACCAAGAAAGAAGAGTTGAACAAAGAAGCTTCTACCTCTAATAATGCTAGTATTAACCTAACTATCGATGAAGATAAAAACAAAGGATTTTTCGGAAAATTTATGGGAGGTTACGGTACTGGAGATCGTTATGAGAGTAGCGCATTAATAAATTATTTTAAGAACAAAAGAAAAATAAGCGTGTTAGCTTCGGCCAATAATATCAATTCTATAGGCTTTTCTATGGATGAAATTTTTGATAATATGGGAGGCGGAAGAAACAGTTCTATGTCTTATAACTCTGATGGTGGCAGTTTTACAATAAACGGAAATCGCTATGGCGCTGGCAAAGGAATAACTCGGTCTAGTATGTTAGGTCTGAATTATTCGGATGAATTAATTAAGGATTTTGAAACTAGTGGTAGTTACTTTTTTTCTAATTCTAATTCAGATAATCGCAATAGAACCAAAATGATTACATTTCTTCCCACAGGAAATATAAATAGAGAATCAGAAGCGATAACAAATTCGGAGAGCTTTGGTCACAACTTAAATTTTCAAGTCGAATATAAAATAGATTCAACAGCCACTATTTTTGTAGCGCCTAAGTTTACCAAATCAAATACCAAATACAGCAACAATTCTGCAGAAAAATCATTTAATGAAGCCGGTGAACTTGTAAATAGTAATGTGGCTCAAATTTTTGACGAAAGTGATGGATTAGGATTTAGCAATGCTATTAATTTTAATAAGAAATTCAAGAAAAAAGGACGCTTTTTAAGTCTTTCTTTTGATAATGAAAATTCTAAAGAGGATTTAAGTTCCTTAAATAAAACCAATACAATGTTCTTTCTTAATTCAGATCCTGATATTGTAAGAAATCAAATTAGAATTAATAGAAACACCAAAGACGTTTATACTTCTGAAATTGAATATGCAGAGCCTATTACAGATTCTTTAAATGTAAAATTTGGAATTGTTTATAGCACTGAATCAAAAGTAGACCAAAGAAATACATTTGATTTTGATGCGAATTCTCAAAGTTATTCTGATTTAAATGCTGAGCAAACAAATCATTTGAGTTCAAATAAAAAAGCTTTTCGTCCAGAAGTAGGTTTTTCATTAGAGAAGAAAAAATTTAATTTAAGCTTTAGTTCTGGTCCATCAATAGTTACTTATAATGCCAATTCCTTTTATTTAGGTACTAATTCTAATGTAACTTCAAATTACGTGTTGCCTTATTTAAACGGACGACTTAGTTATAAATTGAGTAAATCAAAATCTATTTATCTTAATTACAGTTATGATGTTGATTTTCCTGAAGCACGCGAAGTTTTACCCGTTGAGGATTTATCTAATCCATTGAGTACAACAATAGGAAATATAAATTTAAAACCTAGTCGTAATCAATGGGGATATTTAAGTTTTAGAAATTATGATTATGCAACTAGATCGGGCTATTCTATTTATTTTGGAGGAAACTTATATGAGGATCAAGTAGTTTCTTCGGTACTTTATGATTCTAACATAAAGGACATTACCACTTTTGAAAATGTATCTGGAACGTATTCTTCTTGGTTTGGAGCCAATTGGAATAAATCTATAAAAAAAGAAGCACATAATTTTAAATATGGTGTTAGTTTTAATTCCAATTATGGTTTATCAAAAGGATTTGTCAACGGAGCATCTTTTGAAGCGAATACATTGAGATTGAATCCTAAAGTGAATTTTACTTATGAATATGGTGAATTACTATCGATAAATCCAACTTATAATTTTACGTACAATGATTCTAAATATACCAATTATAGAATTAGCAGTGCGTCAAGTGTAATTCATCGTTTTAATATACAAACTACTAATTATTGGCCTAAAAACTGGGTTTTTGGAAATGATTTTGGATATACCTACAACTCGAATATTGCAGATGGTTTCAAGAAAGATTTTTATTTATGGAATACCAGTTTGTCTTATAGTTTTTTTGATAAAAAAATGACTGCTAAAGTTAAAGTGTATGATGTTTTAAATCAAAACCAGAGTGCGACAAGAACCATTTCTCCAACAAATATAAGGGATGAAGAAAACACTGTTTTAAAAAGATATTTGATGTTTTCATTGACTTATAAGTTGAATAAATTTGGTGCTAAGGAAAAACCATCTGGAAACAGAATGATTTTTCACTAAAAAACAAAAAAAATTAGTTTCAGTTTTAGTTTTCTTTGCAACCATAAAGCAAAAAAAAGTCCCGATTGTGTCGGGACTTTTTTATAAATATTAGTTAGTATTATATTATTTACAATTAACTTTTATTTTAATAGAATAGTTTGGGTCTAAAGGTTCATTTGTCTGAGCCAGTCGTTGTGATCCCGTATTGGCAGGACAAGCAATGTCATTTGTAGCATCATATATTACAGATTTTCCAGAGGCGATAATTTCCTTAGGAACATAAATTTGCACTTTCGTTTTTGAATATCCCGACGGAAAATAGCGAATGTAATAGCCATCAGGATGCAAAGACCATATTCCGCTAGGGATATCACTTCTTACTGGAGCCATTCCAGCAATAATTGCATATTTTTCCATGTCAGCATAAGTGTAATTTCCAGAAGCTACCAATTGTCTAATTTTATTTTCTGCTTCAAAAATATTTTGTACACCGTCTGGAATTTTAGATTTTGCTTTGTTCATCAAGCTTGCTGGTAAAATCCCTAGCATTCCACCTTCTAGATGAGTAAGTTCTATTGGACTTAACAAAGCAACGGCAGTTAGTTTTACCTGGCCACTATAATCTGAAAAACGTGTTCTAGCTATAATTGTCCATAAAAGAACCTGAATGTCATTTTGATTAATCTCAGGATGTTTTTCTGCATTTTTAAGTATGGATGTTATAATGTCTTTTTTTGGTCCTAAAATGGGAGCGTACATATAACCATCTCCTTTTGAAGGTAAAAAGGTTCCAGCATGCAGACAATAACTTTTATTTGTCATCTCAAAAAATCCTTCGCAAAGTATAAAACCACCATTTGTTGCTTTAGGGAGTAAATACAAAGGTTGTACGTTTTTCACAACTATTAAATCAGGAAATTTAGATCCGCTTTGATTTACATCTTCAAAAGAAGTGGTAATTGCGGCAGGTTTTTTTAAGACTTCATCTAGACCAAGTTTTTTTGCACCAATAGATGTTCCTAATTCTAAAGCTTTTTCTTTCCAACCACTAAATTGACAATAGCTATTTGTGCTATAAATTAAGAGTAGTAAAAAAAAGCAGCTTTTTATCTGTATATTTTTCATTATCAGTAGTTAAAATTAATTTTTCAAATATAAAATTAATTTTTAAAACATTTATGTTAAGAAAAATACTATTTTATTATTTAATCTCTTTATGTCTTGGCGCTTGATCATGTTTGGTGCTTTATGCAAGAGAATTTTCTGCCGGAACCAAGAAATGATAAAAACACTAATCTCTTCAAACGTATGTTAGCAGTACGGTCGTTTATTTATTATGTTTGGCACTTTTTTTTAACATAATTTATTATCTGAGTAACAGTGTTGATGCTTGGGTTTGTTTTACAAAGATAATTCCATCATAAGCATCTTTGAGTTTTTCATTTTCAACCATTTTTGGATTGAATGTTGAGCCTATTCCTCGGTAATTAACTTTAGAAGTTATATAATTATTCAAAATGTCTATTTTACTAATTGAATTAAAATCTAAAAAAAAGCTATCAAAAGAGCTTTCGTTAAACAACTTGCTACTCGTTTTAGTCATTGGTTCGGTAATTGAAAATATTTCAATTTTTTTATTCTTAATGCTATAAGCATTAAATGCTCCAGTAGCAAAATCAAATCCTAAACTATAATATTCATTTCCATATTTTTCTTTTAAAAAATGACCCATTGCGAAGTCATTTGTATAGGTGATATTGTTTTTTTTAATATGAAAATTATGTGCCCAAATAAATATTTTGCTCTCATTACCATTAAAATGTAATATTTGATTAATATTTTCTGACATTTCTTTATCTCGTATTTCTTGTCTATAATCTATGCGAAAATTTATATATTGAATAATTGAATTTTGTAAGCTAATGTATAATTCTTTGTTTTTAACTTCTGAACTTTTTAAAATTTCTTTTAATTCATTCATCACGATTAAATGGTTCTTTAATATATTCTTATTTAAATACTTAGTATTATTTTTTATAGTGTAAAAACTTAATATATCTAAATATTGAGTTTTGTTCTCATATAAATTTTCTGTTAGATGTTCACTAATTATTTTAGCTGAATTCGAACAATCCATAATATCTATTCCGTAAAAATTTATTTGATTAGATTGAATTTTATCAACGTTGAATTTTTTCATCCATTCAATTAGTTCTAAAACTTCTTGAGTGTTCCAAATCCAAAATCCAATATTTTTCAGCAATTCTTTTGGATCATTTTTTTGTCCTTTTATGTAATTATTAATTGCAATACAATTTGCATAACTTGCCTCAATTGCAAAATTACGAACTCCTTGATTTTTAACTAAGTATTTAAAAAACTTAAATTTTAAATTGAAAAATTCTTTTGTTCCGTGTGTTGCTTCACCAAATCCAAAAATCCTTACTTTATTAAATATACTATCTAATTTAGCGTCTTTATCAATATCGATGTTGGGATCTGAATTGTTAAGTTGAAATGCGTTCTCATTTATTGCTTTAACAATAGCATTATTTTGACTAAACAAACATGAATTACAAAAAATAATTAATATTAATGTAACGATATTTTTCTTCATATTTTATATAATAAGTAGTTGGATAGTTTAGTTCTAATTCAAAAGAATAGTTCATAAAATTAGCATTTTTATTTAACTGACTGCTAACAGATAAATGACTTTGTATTTTTGATTATAGTTAATGATGAGGTAAAA
Organism: Flavobacterium flabelliforme; assembly: GCF_017948675.1. GTDB lineage: Bacteria > Bacteroidota > Bacteroidia > Flavobacteriales > Flavobacteriaceae > Flavobacterium > Flavobacterium pygoscelis. The sequence goes on along the minus strand of NZ_JAGFBU010000001.1, from coordinate 476,031 downwards.
AAAAACGCTACAGTTTTGTAGCGTTTTTTTAATATTTTATTTACCATCCTCCGCTAGATCCACCGCCAGAGAAACCTCCGCCGCCAAATCCGCCACCGAAGCCACCTCCGCCGCCTCCGAAACCACCTCCCGAAGAACCGCCAAAGCCACCTCCGCCACTTCTGCCGAGACTACTTAAAATGATAGCATCTAATAAACTTGGCCCACCACCACTATTTCCTGAGTTGCCACCACCGCCACCTTTATTTCTTGATAATAAAACCAGTATTACAATAACAATAATTATAAATGGCAGTAAAGGGAAGTCATTTTTTTGTTGTGATTTTTTACGTTCTCCTTTGTATTTCCCTTTAAAAACATCAATTAACGCATCGGTACCTTTGTCTAAACCATTGTAAAAACTACCCGCTCTAAATTCAGGTAAAATAATATTCCTAATGATCTCTCCGCCAATACCTGCTGTCAATCTGTCTTCTAATCCATATCCGGGATTGATGGCTATTTTTTTTTCGGCTTTAGCCAATAAAATAATTACGCCATTATCATCTTTTTCTGTTCCGCCAATTCCCCAAGTTTGACCCCATTTGGTCGCTAGTTGGCTTACATCTTCCCCTTTTAAACTTTCAATAGTAATCACTACAATTTGAGTTGTAGTAGAATCAGAATATTGAATTAGCTTTTGTTCTAATTGCGCCTTATCCGTTGCGCCCAACACATTGGCGTAATCATAAACTGAAGTTTGAAAACTAGGTTTTTCTGGAATTGTAAACTGTGCAAAGCTTAGCTGTGTAAGCAGTAAACAGATCACTAACTTTAAGGAATTTAAAGTAATCTTTTTATTTAATATCATTATCCTTTTGATATTTCGTTAGATAATTCATCTTTATCTCCTTCTAGATGAGGGAAATACTGTTGTAATTGTTCTCCCGCTTTAATGATTCCGTCAATAAGCCCTTGTTTGAAATTGCCATTTTTAAAATGAGCAACAATTACATCTCGAGTAGAATTCCAAAAATCTTCTTTAACGACATCATTAATGCCTTTGTCTCCGCAAATTACAAAATTGCGGTCTTTTACTGCTACATATATTAGAACGCCGTTTTGAAGTTGGGTTTGATCCATTTTAAGTTGATTAAAAACTTCTAGAGCACGATCATAAGGATCAAGAGCAGTGGTTTTTTCTAAATGCACTCTTATCTCGCCAGAAGTATTTTTTTCAGCCGTACAAATAGCTGCAACAATTTCTTGTTCTTCTTCTTTGGTTAAAAAATCTTCTACTTTTGACATGGGAAAAATTTAGGAATGAAGATTAACGATTTTGAAGTTAGAAATAGCATCCTAAAATCAAAATCGTTAATCAAAAAACTGAAAATATTTTTTAGAATTTTACTTCTACTGGTTTATCAGCACCTTCAACAGCGTTGAAATAAGCTTTTTCTTTAAATCCAAACATTCCTGCAAACATGCTATTTGGGAAAGTTTTAATGTGCGTGTTGTAAGGTTTAACAGCTTCGTTAAAACGAGTTCTAGCCGTTAGAATTTGATTTTCTGTACTTGCTAACTCATCTTGCAATTTCAAGAAATTAGCATTGGCTTTTAAATCAGGATATTGCTCAACAGTAACTAACAATCTTGATAATGAACTGCTAACTCCGCTTTGCGCTTTGTTAAATTCGGCTAATTGTTCTGGTGTGATATTCGTAGGGTCAACTGTTACTTGAGTAGCTTTAGCACGTGCTTCGATAACAGCAGTCAAGGTTCCTTTTTCAAATTCGGCAGCACCTTTTACCGTATTTACTAAATTTCCGATTAAGTCATTTCTTCTTTGGTAAGCGGTTTGAACGTCACCCCAAGATTGTTCTACGGTTTGATTTAAAGTTACTGCTGTATTGTTAATTCCTTTAACCCAGCTAAAAATTACTATGACAACAACTGCTACGATAATCCAAGGCAAAAATCTTTTCATGTTTATTTAATTTAAGTTTAGTGTTTATTTATTGTTTTAAAATCTAAATTTCGTTTTTAATATTGGTTAATTGTGTTCGTATGGTTTCTAGTTTTCTAATAATATCAAATTTATCTAAAGTTTTCTTTTGTCCCTCTTTTAGATGGGTTTTAGCACCTTCTAGGGTAAAACCTCTTTCTTTAACCAAATGATAAATTAATTGTAAATTAGTAATATCCTCAGGAGTGAACATTCGATTTCCTTTAGCATTTTTTTTGGGTTTTAAAATGTCAAATTCATTGTCCCAAAAACGAATCAGTGAGGCATTTACATCAAAAGCTTTAGCTACTTCTCCGATGCTATAATATCTTTTGTCTTTTGAAAGTTCAATGTGCATGTTTGTTCTACTTTATAATTTCTACTGGTCTATCGACTTGAACTCGGTAATCGTTAATCCAGTGATTGATTTTCTTGATTCGCTAATTTTGCTATAGCTACATATTCTACTGCAGATATATTTCCGTAATAAAAATTAAGAGGATTCACTACCTTTTGATCTTTATGAACTTCGTAGTGCAAATGAGGCGCTTCAGATCTGCCCGTGCTTCCCACATATCCAATAATATCTCCACGATTCACTTTTTGCCCTGCCCGAATATTGTATTTGCTTAAATGCGCATACAAAGTTTCGTAGCCAAATCCGTGCCGAATAACGATATGATTACCATATCCAGACGCATTGTTGTCCGCTCTAGCAACGATTCCGTCTCCTGTTGCATAAATTGGAGTTCCCGTTTTAGCGGTAAAATCCATTCCTTCGTGCATTTTTCTTACTTTAGTAAATGGATCTGTTCTGTATCCAAAACCAGAAGCCAAATGTTTCAAGTTTTCATTTCTAACGGGCTGTATAGCTGGAATTGCAGCTAGAAAAACACTTTTAGCTTCAGCTAATTTTAGTATTTCATCCAATGATTTCGATTGAATTACTAATTCTTTGTTAAGCACATCAATTCTTTTTGTGGTGTTCATCACCAACTGCGAGTTATTGTATCCTTCCAATTTTTTATACCTATTTATTCCAGGTAATCCAGCTTTACGAATCGAATCTGGAATAATCGTTTTGTTAAAATAAGCACGATACACATTATTATCTCGCTCCTCTATAGCATCAATAACAAGATTCGCCTGCTCTATTTTTTTATTCAAAATGGCATAATTCAATTTCAAATTTTCAATTTCACGCGCTTGCAAACGATCTTTTGGTGTTTCAAAATAAGGTGTGTTTAATAAAATTATAAAACTCAATATACCAAACAGAGCCGAAGCCACTAAAAATAAGATTATAACACCAATTTTTTTTCTTTTTCGTGTTTTTATTTTTCGGTAGGCTAGATTTTCGGAATCGTAATAATATTTTACTTTCGACATATTTTAAAATACCCTATTTTTGCACACTGTAAAAAGGTTAGACGAACAAATTTAAGAAATGTTTCATTTGCAACAGCCTTTTTTAGAGAATAAATATATTAATGTGCCTTATCCAGCTAACCGTTGCAAGTTCGCTGTTTAAAATATTTTTTTCTAATGCGCCGTCAGGAGCTTCCTCCGGTCGCTCTGTCAACTCAAGAAAAAATAAATTTTAAAACAGCAAAGCTTTCCACTTCTATCTGGGGCAGAGGATATTCTGAATCACACATAAATTAACCACTTTGTTTAGTGGCCCAAAATAAAAATATGAAATCACAAGACGTACGTAAACAATTTCTAGATTTTTTCGCATCACAAGGACACCTTATTGTTCCTTCAGCGCCTATCGTTCTAAAAGATGATCCAACCTTGATGTTTAACAACTCAGGAATGGCGCAGTTCAAAGAATATTTTTTGGGAAACGCAACGCCAAAAAGCAATAGAATTGCCGATACTCAAAAATGTCTTCGTGTTTCAGGAAAACACAATGACTTGGAGGATGTTGGTTTTGATACGTATCACCATACGATGTTCGAAATGTTGGGAAATTGGTCTTTTGGTGATTATTTTAAAAAAGAAGCAATCAATTGGGCTTGGCAACTTTTAACGGAAGTGTATAAAATTCCTAAAGAAAATTTATACGTTTCAGTTTTTGAAGGTAATGCAGAGGAAAATGTACCTTTCGATCAAGAAGCTTGGGATATCTGGAAGGAGTTGATCGATGAAGACCGAATCATTCTAGGAAACAAAAAAGATAATTTTTGGGAAATGGGCGATCAAGGACCTTGTGGACCTTGTTCAGAAATTCACGTTGATTTACGTACCGCTGAAGAAAAAGCAGCAGTTTCAGGAAAAAGTTTAGTCAACAATGATCATCCACAAGTGGTTGAAATTTGGAACAACGTATTTATGGAATTCAACCGTAAAGCCGATGGTTCACTAGAAAAATTACCTGCAAAACACGTTGATACCGGAATGGGATTTGAGCGTTTGTGTATGGCATTACAAGGAGTGACTTCTAATTATGACACGGACGTTTTTACGCCACTTATTAAAAAAGTAGAACAAATTACTGGAGCTAAATATACTACCAATGATGTCATTCTGAGCGCTAGCGAAGAATCACAAAACAAAACAAATATTGCCATTCGTGTAATTGTAGATCACGTTCGTGCGGTTGCTTTTGCAATTGCTGACGGACAATTGCCCTCTAATACCGGTGCTGGATATGTAATCCGTAGAATTTTACGTCGTGCTATTCGTTACGGGTTTACATTTTTAGACATCAAAGAGCCTTTTGTCAATCAATTAGTTGCTGTTTTAGCAAACCAAATGGGTGAATTTTTCCCAGAAATCAAATTGCAAGAAACGTTTGTGACTAATGTGATTCGTGAGGAGGAAGCTTCATTCTTGAGAACATTAGACCAAGGTTTACAGTTATTAGACAAAGTTATTGCCGATACTAAAAAAGCCCTTCCTTCGGAGGGGTTGGGGAGGATTTCTGGAGCTAAAGCATTTGAACTGTATGATACTTTTGGTTTTCCAAAAGACTTAACAGCTTTGATCTTGAAAGAAAAAGGAATGTCTTTCAACGAGGCTGAATTTGACGCTTCGATGCAAGCTCAAAAAGCGCGTTCTCGTGCTGCATCTGAAGTTTCAACCGAAGATTGGTCAGTTTTAATTCCTGGAAATGTAGAAACATTTGTGGGTTATGACCAAACTGAAAACGAAGCGAAAATTACGAGAATTCGTAAAGTAGATAGCAAAAAAGATGGGGTTTTATACCAAATAGTTTTAGATAACACACCATTTTATCCAGAAGGTGGAGGACAAGTTGGTGACAAAGGAACATTGGTTTCTGCTAATGAAACTATTGAGATTATAGACACTAAGAAAGAAAATAATTTAATTCTACATTTTACAAAACAACTTCCTGAAAACATTGAAGCAAGTTTTGTGGCCAAAGTAAATACAGAATTAAGAACTTTAACATCAAGAAATCACTCGGCTACACACTTAATGCATCAAGCTTTAAGAAGTATTCTGGGAACGCATGTGGAGCAAAAAGGTTCTTTGGTAAATTCAAGCTATTTGCGTTTTGACTTTTCTCATTTTGCAAAAATGACGGAAACAGAATTGCAACAAGTGGAAGATTTTGTTAATGCTAGAATACAGGAGCAATTACCACTTATCGAAAGAAGAAATATTCCTTTTGCGCAAGCAGTAGAAGAAGGAGCAATGGCTTTATTCGGTGAGAAATATGGAGATCATGTTCGTGCGATTAAATTTGGCGAAAGCATGGAATTGTGTGGTGGAATACACGTGAAAAATACAGCTGAAATTTGGCATTTCAAAATTGTTTCAGAAGGAGCAGTTGCAGCAGGAATTCGTCGTATTGAAGCGATTACGAGTGATGCGGTAAAAGCATTTTATGCTACGCAAGAAAACACATTAAATGAAGTGAAAGTTGCTTTGAAAAACCCACAAGATATTTTGAAAGCGGTTCATTCTATGCAAGAAGAGAATTCTAAATTCAAAAAAGAAATTGAAAATTTAGTAAAAGAAAAAATTGAGGGACTAAAAAATATTTTGGTAACTGAATTTCAAGAAATCAATGGGGTTAACTTTTTATCTAAACAAGTTAATTTGTCAATGAGCGCCACAAAAGATTTGGCTATGGCAATTGGAAGCGCAACACCGAGTTCTTTTGTGTTTTTGGCTTCTATTGAAGACGATTTACCCAATATTCATTGCTTCATTTCTAAAGAATTAGTTAGCCAAAAAGGACTTAATGCGGGTAATGTAATTAGAGAATTAGGCAAATTCATAGACGGAAACGGTGGCGGACAACCCTTTTTTGCATCAGGAAAAGGTAAAAATGTATCTGGAATTAAGGAGGTATTAGAAAAAGCAATTGATTTTGTGAAATAGTAAAAATGTATAAATACAAACAACCCTTTTAGAACTCGTTTTTAAAAGGGTTGTTTGGTTTTTTTAGTAAGGTAATGCAAACTAGTTATAATTCAAGTGAGGTTAAAAAATGTACATTTAATTTAGTTTTAAAATACTTTCACTTATTTTTTCTTCAATTCAAATAAATATTTTTTTTATTAATTGTGAATTTATTTTAATAATAAAAATAATATAAATCTTATATATCATTAAATTTTCTTTTCTTTGTAAGAAAATAATTAAAAAAAACCATGAAAAAATTTATTTATTCATTCAGTGCTGTTTTATTAGTGTTAACATCTTGTTCTAAGGATGATGTAAAAAACAGCTCCGAAGACACTGTTTTACTAAAAAAGATAGAAATTTCAAGAATTGATCCTGTATCAAATAGTACTATAGCTGTTACTTACGATGGTAACAAAATAGTACAAATACTTGAAGATGATGAAAAAACTGTTTATTATTATACAGGAGACTTAATAACTAAAAAAGATTTTTTTGAACAAGGACTGTTATCTGATAGAGAAGAATTTATCTATTTAAATAATAAATTGAGTAGTTTAATGACTACCAGTTTTTTAAATAACATTGTTACGGATAAAGAAAAGAGTGAATATAAACATAATTCTGATGGTACAGTTGATTATAATAATTATGAAATAAATATCCTAACGGGTTCTCAAACATCTTTAACTTCTGGAAAATTGACCATTTTTAATGGTAATATTGTTAAAGATGAAAACACAAGTAGTATAACAACATATGAATACGACAATAAAAATAATCCTCTTAAAAACGTCTTAGGTCTTAATAAGTTACTAGATCCTTTCTCTACTTTAAATAATGTAGTTAAGTATAGCTACTCTCAAAAAAACAGCAGCATTTCTTATACTACTGTTCATGAATATATTTATAACAACATTAATTATCCTACAGAAGTAAAATTATCTGGAAATGGAAAGCTAAGTAGTAATGAAAAATTCATCTATTAGTAAAACACACACTTCGAGCTAAAATAAAGAAAACTCAAACAAGTAGATTTAAAAATCGAAATGTTTGAGTTTTTTTATTGGTTTAAATTATTCAACTTTGTAAGAAAGTAAGTGAAATGAATTTCAGAACTCCAATCCCAATTTCCAAAAGTAATCGGCTTATAGATTACAATTCAAAGATTGTATCTCTTGGATCTTGTTTTGCAGTGAATATGGCAGAAAAATTGGATTATTTCAAGTTTCAAAATACTTGCAATCCGTTTGGGATTTTATTTCATCCTCTGGCTATTGAGAAATTTATTGATTTTGCTGTTTCTAAAAAACAATTTACCGAAAACGATATCTTCTTTCATAATGAATTGTGGCATTGTTTTGATGCGCATTCGGATTTAAGTAATCCCGATAGAGAAGAATTGCTAGTTTCATTAAATGCTGTTGTCCAATCTGCTAAAATAGCAATAGAACAAGCTTCACATGTTATTATTACTTATGGTACATCGTGGGTTTATAAAAATATAGAAAGCAATGAAGTTGTTGCCAATTGTCATAAAGTACCTCAAAAACAATTTGAGAAATCTATTTTGTCAATAGAAACTATTCAAAAATCTATTAGAAATACAATAGATTTAATTCAAAAAGTAAATTCAAAGTGCTGTGTTATTTTTACGGTTTCTCCAGTGCGTCACATCAAAGATGGTTTTGTTGAAAATCAATGGAGCAAAGCAAATTTAATTTCTTCAATTCATCAAGTTATACAAACAGAACATTTAAAATTAAATACTGGATACTTTCCTTCCTATGAAATTATGATGGACGAACTTCGTGATTATCGTTTTTACAGCGAAGATATGTTACACCCTAATCAAGTAGCGATTGATTATATTTGGAAACGTTTTAAAGAAACCACTATTTCTGATGGAGTTTTTACCACGATGGAGGAAGTAGAGAATATTCAAAAATCACTAATGCACCGGCCATTTAATCCGCAATCTGAAAGTCACTTAAAATTTGTGTCTAAATTGAACCAAAAAATCACTAAATTAGAAACTCAAAATCCATTCATGAAATTTTAATTATGCTAAAAAGACTATTTATTTTCATCGGAATTATAATTACTGTTTTTCTATTATTCAAATACTGTGAATTTAAAAAAGACGATAATACAACTACTATAGACGGCTCAGGCTTAATTCAGCAACAAATTCTAAATGTTGGAAAACTAATTGTTACTGAGGGACATTTCTCTGAAGTGATTACTTATAAAAATCAAGAAAAGTATTTATTAAACATGCTTTCTTTTGAGAAAAAAGCACTCGTTGTCGTAAATGCTGATGTAACAGTTGCCTATGATTTACATAAAATGAAATATGATATTGATGAGAAAAATAAAACGATAACGATTGTTTATATTCCCAAAGAAGAAATAAAAATTAATCCAGACATTAAGTTTTATGATGTAGAACAAAGTAAACTGAACCCTTTTACTGGCGAAGATTACAACAAAATTAACAAATCTGTAAAAGCGAATTTAGCTAAAAAAATAGAAAGTTCTACTTTGAAAACCAATGCTCAAAACAGATTGATTAGCGAATTATCTAAATTGCTAATTACTACCAGTCAATTAGGATGGACACTGAAATATGAAGGAAAAGTGATCGAAAGTGAAAAGGAATTTGGACAACAAATTAAATTGTAGTTAAAAAAGAAAACCGCAGATTGTCAGAGTATTAATTAATCTGAGAATATGCGGTTTAATTTTAAATAATCTATTTTCACTAGAGTAATCTGCGATAATGAGCGTTCTTTTTTATATCAAATCCAGTCCGCCATTTATCAAGTGTGAAATTTCTGAACGTCTTTGTTTTAGATTTTCAAGATAATTTTTCACCTCTTGCAAAAGATTTGGTTCGTTTCTATCTTTCAATAATTCAACAATCTCAACAGATAACAACCAATCATTTGGATGATTCTCTTTAAGTTGTTTAAAAATCGGAACTAAAGAAGTTGTAGTATCTTTTGATTCTCTTATCAATCGTACGGTTTGATACAAAACTTCTAAATCATCACGTTCTGCACTTTGCTGCGCTTTGATTGTTGTACTACTAGGAACAGCAGTAATCAAATCAAAACTAGTCGCATCTGCAGGTCCTGAAAAAGCCGAAACTAGTTTTTTTCCAACAGCCATATCATAAATACCCCATTCTGGTTGAAACAAAATAGTTTCTCCATGCGTAACAGTACAATTTTTAAAACTGATTAAAATTATTTCGCCATGCAAGTTTCTCGAACCAGTAATAATTTCTCCTTTTACGGTAATATCACCTTCAAAATCTAAAGTTACCGTTTCATTTTCAGTAATAGAATAAGCACTTAAATCTCTTGGACTCATGTCTTCGATAGCCAGATTGATGCCTTTTAGTTTTCCAATGGGACTACCAAAACCATCTTTATGATTAATCGTTCCATGACCTACTAATTCTTTCTCTCTATAGGATAAAGCTGTTTTTCCAGTGGTCTGAATGTAAACCGGTTTTCCATTCGCTTCAATTACATTCGTAAAAACTCCTGAAACTTGTATTCCAGTGTTCAACTCAATAGTTCCTAAAGCATTTGATTGTATCAGTTTATTTATACCCGATAAACCTCCTGTACGCAACGCCATTTTATTAGCAAATTCTTCTAATATTAAGCTCAAATAAGCAAAATCAGGAGTTACATACAATTGCGGTTGCAGTTGTGTAATATCAAAATTCTGATTTGCTGCCGATATGTCGTAAGGAATTTTCTTTACTTTTTCAGTCATACAATGCGCACTTTCACCAATTGAAGAAAGTAAACCAGCGCCGTATATTTTCGGATTTTCTACCGTGCCTATTAAACCGTATTCTACAGTCCACCAATGCAGATTTCTAATTTGTGCCATTTCTGACAATTCACCCATGTTATTCTGCAAATCTTCTACTGCTTTTTCAGCAGCGTCAATATTGGCTTGTGGAGTTCCTTCTGCTTCTTTCAAAATAGAAAGTAGTCGGATGGCCTCATACATTTCGTAATCTTTGTGCGAAGAAATGGCTTTGCAACCTATTTCTCCAAAACGACGTAAATATTCTGCATATTCTGGATTGGCAATAATAGGTGCGTGACCAGCACCTTCGTGAATGATATCTGGTGCAGGCGTGTATTCTATATGTTCAAGTTGACGAATATCTGAAGCAATCACGAGTACATTATACGCTTGAAATTCCATGAAAGCATTAGGCGGAATAAATCCATCAACAGCAACAGCTGCCCAGCCAATTTCAGTTAGAATTCGGTTCATTCCGTACATACTCGGAATAGTATCAACCTCAATTCCTGTTTTTTTAAGTCCTTCTAAATAGGAATTATGTGCTACTTTTGATAAGTAACTTACGTTTTTACGCATTACATAACGCCAAACTGCTTGGTTTATTGGTGTATAGTCGCTATAATCCTGAGGTTTAATAAATTGTCTTAAGTGCTTTGGCAACCGGTCTAATAACGGATTGCTTTCTATAGTTGTGCTCATCTCGAAAACGTTATAGTTTTTTTCAAAAGTACAACTTTAAGGAGCTATTTCCAGCTATTCGCTACAAGATTTAGCAAAAAAATACATTTTTGTAAGTCCTAATAAGAGCTTCTTACAGTCGCTTTCTTAGAACAACAAAAATTGTCTTTTTTTGCCAAATGCTTTCCACTGCTATCTGGGCTAGGAGAGTTAGTTTTTATTTTCGATGAATTTTAATTCAGGTTTTACAGGTAAATAATAGTGTTTTGAAAAAAACAGTATAAAACATTATTCTTTTACTTCAAAAAGCAATACCTGTGTTTTTTGAGTTTCTGAAAAGTTATTATCCGATATAAAAATCAAGGAACGATTTCCATTAGTTAATTTTGGACCAAAAGTCAATCCTTCAATATTGTCTGTATATATTCCTAAATCATCCATATTTAGAATTAGTTTTTTAGAGATCAATTCAATTTTTTGATTCTGTAAAGATTCATGATTTTTAACATCTGTTGCCTTTTTAAAATCACATAAAAAAACTTTTATAGTACACGGTTGCGTTCCTGTAGAGTAGGAGCGTTCTAGTACTAGGAATTGGTTTTTTTTGTAAAACTGAATCGCAGCAACACCATTTACAGCAAAAGCGCCTTTAGGATTAGGTTCGTTTGCAATGGCTTCAAGCTGATACCCATATTGAGCTGTGTTTTTTTGTGTTTTTATATCAAATTCGTAAAAACGAATTAAGCCACCTTTGCTTGTGCTGGCTTGGTTACCGTCTTCAAATAGCGGTTCTTCTACGCAAGTATATAGTGTTTTATAATTTTGGTCAAAAGTGATGCTTTCAAGTGTTCCGTTATTGCGAGGTCCTTTGCTTTCTTTTTGCATTTCAAGATTAGAAGGTAATTTTAACTGCTCTTTAAAATTTCCTTTTAAATCCATAAAAGTAATCGAAGGATTTTGTAAAATAGTTTTGTCAGCGGTTACAACTCGAGCACCTTCACTTGTCCAAACTAGAGAGTTATTTTTCGGATTGTATCTAATATCTTCTGGATCTGCAGAGGTTTCTGGACTAGTTGTCCAATTGCCAAAAGTGGAACCTTGCTCATTTTTTAAAGTGTTGGTTTCTTGAAAACTAATTGCTTTTAGTTGATTGTCAGCGATATTAATCTTTGCAGTGTAAAATCGGGAAAGGTTTTCTTGTGCTCTTTCATCGCAAATGATATAATAAAGATCCTTCTTTTTATCATAATCAATACCGGAAAGCCCACCAATTTTAGTGTTATTAAATTCTTGGTTAAATGGAATTTCAATTGAATTAATGAATTTTAATTCAGGATAACTGCCACTTGAGGATGTGTTTTTTAAATTGGAACAAGAAGCCAAAATAGATAGTGCAAATAATCCAGTAAGAAGTTTACGCATGATATTGTTTCTATTAATAAAAAAATACTTAATGAGGTGAATTGTTTTTTGCAGCATTACGAAAATAATCGATCTTGTAATGAAACATTTCGGCCATGTTTCGGCCACGTAATTTTGCTTCTTCAGCAAGTGGACCTAAAAATAATTCATCTGTAGTTGCTGAGAAAATTGCCATCCAACGATCAAAATGTTCTTTCTCAACAGGTAATTGTTTGTGCGGAGGAAATGGACTACCAGAATACGAATGCACATCAAGTAAAATAGTTTGCCAAAAACGATACATTTTCTCCAAATGTTCTGGCCAGCGATTGCCTATTTTCTCATTAAATATTGGTCCGATAAATTCATCATTTTGAACTTTAGAATAAAAAGTATCAACTAGTAATTTTATATCGTCTAGATTTTTAATGTCGGTAAGAGTTGTCATAATTGTATATAAAAAAAGCCTACGCAAAGGTAGGCCATTCTTAAGGAACTGTAAATTGTTTTATCCAATTAATTGTGTGAACAAATCCTGCCTGTCGTTGAGATACTGAAATTCGAATCCTTTATCAGACATTTTCTCTTTTATATTTACAATGTCATTCTTGTTTTTTAATTCTAAACCTACAATCGCAGGACCTACTTCTCGGCTATTTTTTTTAGTGAACTGAAAATAGGTAATATCATCATCTGGTCCTAAAATATCATTTACAAATTCCTTTAGAGATCCTGGACGTTGTGGAAACTGAATCATAAAATAATGCATGAGTTCTTCATATAATAAAGACCTTTCTTTTATTTCGGCAGTTCTTTCAATATCATTATTACTTCCGCTCACAATGCAAACCACATTTTTTCCTTTTATCTGGTCTTTATAGAAATCTAAAGCGGCGATAGTTAATGCTCCAGCTGGTTCTACAACCATTGCTTCTTCATTATACAAACGCAAAATAGTAGTGCATACTTTTCCTTCTGGCACTAAAACGATAGAATCAAGATTTTTTTTGCAAATTTCAAAAGTCAAGTTTCCTACTTGTTTTACCGCAGCGCCATCTACAAATTTGTCTATTTTTTCAAGAGGAAGGTTTTTACCAGTAGCTATAGCAGTTTTCATTGAGGGAGCACCTTCGGGTTCAACGCCAATTATTTTTGTGTTAGGACTCAATTTTTTAAAAACTTCCGAAAGTCCTGCTGCTAATCCGCCACCGCCAATAGGTACAAATACATAATCAATTGGTTCTTTACAGTTTTCTAAAATTTCCAATCCAACGGTTCCTTGTCCTGCAATGACTTTAAAATCATCAAAAGGATGTACAAAAATAATGTTTTTTGCAGTAGCCTCTTCTGCGGCTTTTGCATAAGCATCGTCAAATGTGTCACCTATTAAAATAATTTCAACAAAAGTTTTTCCAAATAATTGTACTTGTTTTATTTTTTGTTTCGGTGTTGTTTTAGGCATGTAAATTTTGCCTTTTATTTTCAATAAATGACAAGAGTAAGCTACTCCTTGTGCGTGATTTCCAGCGCTAGCACAGATTACACCCTGACTTTTTTCTGACAATGTTAAAGCGCTCATTTTGTTATATGCTCCTCTAATTTTATAAGAACGAACCACTTGTAAATCCTCTCTTTTTAATAAAACTGTACAATCAAATTCTTCTGACAGATTTAAGTTTTTACTTAAAGGTGTCGCTGTTACAACCTCTTTTAATTGATTTTTTGCTGCTAATACTTGTTCGTATGTTGTCATAGGATTTTTTAAATAAGGATTAAAATTGTTGATCTAGTTTGAATAAATTAATACGTTTTCTCTGTTTGATTTTGTAATGGATATTCTACCGCTTTTAACAAATTCGATCAGGTTACAATTTCGCAATTCTTGTACTAAATGTTTTAATTGTTCAGATCTTCCACTCACTTCAAATACAGTAAAATCTTTAGTTATTAATATGGTTTTTGCTTTGTATTTCTCTACTATTTTTTCAATTTGAAAATCTATTTCTCTTTTTTTAAAACCAATTTTAAATAAGGCAATTTCATTTTCTATTACTTCATTTCTCATGCTAGCAAATACGTCAATTATTCCAATTGTTTTTCTTATCTGAAGCACCAAATTTTTAATTATAATTTCGGCGTCTATTAAAACAATGGAGAATTTATAGAGGTTTTCTATCGGTTCAAAATGGATTGTAACCGATTCTGTTTTGATTTTTCTTCTGGCAAGGATTATATCTATTTTATTGATCAGACTTACTTGATTTTCAGTAAGTATAGTAATGGTGTATTCTTGTTTCATTGGTTTTTTAATTGTATTACTGTTTGAGTTTTTGGTAAAAAAAAAGCCTTTCTCATTATGGTGAGAAAGGCAAATAGGGAGCACTATTATTCTGACTCGTTACGTAAAACGAATGATGATAATAATGATAATAGAATTTTTAGATAGACTTAGCATAGGTTTAAAACAAAAAAAACCTCCTAAATTAGGAGGTTTGATACAAATATTTTTATACAAGACTCCGCTATTATTGCTGAACAATAATAATTATAATAGCGACGATAATGTTTATAGAATTTCTCATTTTTTTCTTAGAAAATCAAATGTAAATAAAATAAAATTATTTCTTTACATTTGAAGGAGGAAATTGTGCAAGTATTTTAGTAACAAATTCATTGATTACTTTTTCCTTTTCACTTCTATTATTGGTGAGGTAGCCAATTCCTTCACCTTGCCATACTAATTCTTTTTTCTTGGCATCTATTAAATCGATATAAAGAGTTCCTTCAGTTGATGAGGTAACAGAAGTGTTTCGACCTCCCCAGATATAAGGATTCCAACCGTATCCCCAACCATAACCAAATCCCGCATTGAATTGATTTACATCTATTCTTTCTCTCTCCTTTGTGAATATGTTTATTAAAAGATCTGGATTCTCACTTTTAGTCATCCCTTTTTTTGCAAGTTCAGCATCAACAGCGTAAAGAATTCTTTTTTTATCCAATTCTGAAATTTCAACTTTATCAATTCCTTTTTTATGAAACGCATAGGTTTTGTATTGACTAAAGTCTACTTTACTATCATAATCAGAATATACTCTTACAGAACTGCAGGAAGCAAGTACTAAAAGTAGAAAAACGGGTATAAATTTAATTGCTTTCATAATAGGTTAATTTGATTACTAATAGTTATAAAGGTTTTATGTAAAATTTAAAAATCTAATAAAGTGTCATCTACTATATTTGGGAGTGTAACTTTTAATGAAGGTTGCGTCTCCATAGCTCTTTTTATAGCAAAAATTGCTCCATCATTGCGAGCCCAACTCCTTCTTGAAATACCATTGTTGACATCCCAAAAAAGCATTGATGCTAAGCGCTTTGAAGCTTCCTTAGACCCATCAAGAACCATACCAAATCCACCATTAATTACCTCTCCCCATCCTACGCCACCACCATTGTGAATAGAAACCCATGTTGCGCCACGAAAACTATCTCCAATTACGTTTTGGATGGCCATATCGGCTGTAAAACGAGAGCCGTCATATATGTTTGAAGTTTCTCTATACGGCGAATCGGTACCTGATACATCATGGTGATCTCTACCTAAAACTATGGTTCCTATTTCTCCCTTAGCAATTGCTTGATTAAAGGCTTCTGCAATTTTTACACGGCCTTCTGAATCTGCGTATAAGATTCGAGCTTGAGAACCAACTACTAGTTTGTTTTCTTGAGCTCCTTTAATCCACTGAATATTATCTTGCATTTGTTGTTGAATTTCAACTGGAGCAGTTGTTGCCATTTCTTCTAAAACACTACAAGCAATTGCATCCGTTTTAGCTAAATCTTCGGGTTTACCTGATGCACAAACCCAACGAAATGGACCAAAGCCATAATCAAAACACATTGGTCCCATAATATCTTGCACATAACTTGGGTATCTAAAATCGATATTGTTTTCTGCCATAACATCTGCACCAGCACGAGAAGCTTCTAATAAAAAAGCATTCCCGTAATCAAAGAAATAGGTTCCTTTAGCAGTGTGTTTGTTTATCGCTGTAGTATGACGACGTAATGTCTCTTGTACTTTTTGTTTAAATAAATCAGGATCGTTAGCCATCATGTCATTGGCTTGTTCAAATGAAACTCCAGCAGGATAATAGCCTCCAGCCCAAGGATTGTGCAATGAAGTTTGGTCGCTACCTAAATCAATATGAATGTTTTCTATATCAAATTTCTCCCATACGTCTACTATATTTCCTAGATACGCTATGGACACTGTTTCATTATTGGCTTTAGCCAAAGCTACTCTTGAAACTAATTCGTCAATGTTTTCTATAACCTCGTTGATCCATCCTTGGCTATGACGAATGTGTGTAATTTTTGCATTAACCTCAGCACAAACGGTAATACAACCGGCAATGTTCCCTGCTTTTGGTTGCGCACCACTCATGCCTCCTAATCCAGAGGTTACAAATAAACCTCCTTTTGGTTGTTTCTTAATTTTTCTGAAACCATTTAAAACAGTAATTGTTGTTCCATGTACTATTCCTTGTGGACCAATATACATATAACTTCCAGCAGTCATTTGTCCGTATTGAGAAACACCTAAAGCATTCATTTTTTCCCAGTCATCCGGTTTAGAATAATTTGGGATAACCATTCCGTTGGTTACTACAACCCGTGGAGCTTCTTTGTGAGAAGGAAATAGACCCATTGGATGTCCCGAATACATTGTTAATGTTTGCTCATCGGTCATTTCAGATAAGTATTGCATCGTCAATAAATACTGCGCCCAATTCTGGAAAACGGCACCATTACCACCATAAGTAATTAATTCATGTGGATGTTGTGCAACAGCATAATCTAAATTGTTTTGAATCATCAACATGATCGCTTTTGCTTGTTCTGATTTTCCAGGATATTCTTCAATAGGACGAGCACGCATTTCATAATCGGGACGAAAACGATACATGTAAATCCGACCGTATTTATTTAATTCCTCTGTAAATTCATTAACTAATTCGGGATGATGTTTTTTATCAAAATAACGAAGTGCATTGCGAAGCGCTAATTTTTTCTCTTCTGTTGAGAGAATTTCTTTGCGTTTTGGTGCATGATTTATTGCTGTTTCGTAGTTTTTTTGTTTGGGTAAAACAGTTGGAATCCCTTGTTGTATTTGTTCTTTAAAAGTCATTTTTTCTGCGCTGTTTTTTTGTGTAGTGTAGTAGAAATATTTTTGATTACGTACCGCAATAAATAAAGTGAATTTAAATATTTATTCATTTAATGCGGTTAGGCTCTATAGTTGTTTTTTTGTGGCACCTGTTTTTTTATCGAAGCCATAAGGACAGTGACGACAACCGTTTTTACAACAATAGCCTCTTTTTAAATGGTGCTTTTCTGTAAAACATTTATAACCTTCTGGTGTGAAATAAAAATCTTCGCCTTCTATCACTTTATTTTCATTACTTTGGTTATTCATATCTTTACCATTCAATTGCAAATTAATTTGGATTTGTGTTCTAGAATTGTCATTTTAAGAACTGACTTTTTACTTAATTTAAGCCAAATTTTAAATACAAATTTATAAATTTTATAACGAATGTTTCTGATTGTTACTAAATATTTAATTCCTAATGGATATCGTGGATTAACGGTATTTCCTTTTGTGTTTGCAAAACAGGAAGCTGATAAAGAAAATGCCGTTTTTTTGAACCATGAAAAAATTCATCTTCGACAACAATTGGAATTGTTGGTTATTCCTTTTTTTATTTTGTATTTACTTGAATACTGTTTTCGACTTTTATATTACAGAAACTCAAATTTAGCCTACAGAAATATTAGTTTTGAAAGAGAAGCGTACGCCAACGAATCTGATTTTAATTATTTAAAAACACGCTCTTTTTTTAGGTTCTATTATTACATTCTTTCGAAAAAATAATTAAAATAGTCTTAATGTCTGATTGAAAAGCTTTTAAAGAATTACTTTTTCTTTAAATTAAATCAGTTAATTTCTTTTCGCACTATTGCAATATCCAAATCCTAAGAGAATTTGTAATAGGTTGTGTTTTTTTCTTTATCTTTAGTTATTGCATTTTCCACAAATTATTCTGATTTTATTTTACGCCAACTAATTTTTTTTCGAACAATTTTTATTTTTATTTTACGTAAGAAAAATATCTTTTTTTTAGACTAAAGATGTATTTCAACGATTATTTATACTTTTTATCGGTGTTTTAGTGGTTTAACTTATTCTTTTTTCTGTATTTTAGATAAAAATTATTTTAATGGCTTAATTACTATCAATAATTGATGTTTTCTAAAGCAATCTTTTTTTGATTCAAGCTAATAAAAATATTTTTTTTAATTATTTTATTTTGAAGTTTTTATAATAAAAAAATCAGCAACAACTTAATTCACAAACCTATGTACGGAAAAATACTTAAAAAAAGCCTATTAGTAGCAACGGGATTTTTACTTCAGAATTCTGTGAATGCACAAATGTTTGTTAGCGCAGATACTTATGTTTATGCTTCAAATGAAGTTATTTATATAGAAAAGGAATTAGAACTTAATGCGGTAAGTAGTTTTTTATATTTGAGGGATACAGCCCAGTTGGTACAAGGTTCAGCAGGTACAAGTACTAATAAAGGATTGGGTAATTTATCTGTTTTTCAGGAAGGATCTGTAAATGATTACCAGTATAACTATTGGTGTTCCCCAGTCGGAGGTAGCGATGCAAACTCTGGAAACTCCCCTTTTGGTATTAATCAATTGAATGATGTTTTAAATGTAACACAATCTACTCCCGCCACCATATTGCCTATGAATAATTATAATGGGACTTCAGTTCCATTAGCAATTGCTCCTTATTGGGTAACTAAATTAACGACTTCTACCGAATACTCTAGTTGGATTGATGCAGGAGCTCCAAATAGTATTTTAGCTGGCGAAGGATTCACAATGAAAGGAACTTCGGGAACGAATACTGTTTCCGTTAATGGAGTTCAAAATAACCCGGGTAGCAGACAACGCTATGATTTTAGAGGAAAGCCAAATGATGGGACTATTTCTATACCCGTAAAATTCGAAAATTATACCTTAACAGGAAATCCTTATCCCTCTACAATTGACTTGTCTGCTTTTTTACTTACTGAGACAAATTGTTCCGGAACAGCTTATTTTTGGGAACAAGATAACACCGTAAATTCACATTTTTTAGCAGACTATAAAGGAGGTTACGGAACTTTTGTTCCTGTTGATATCAATAGTCCTGGTATATACACGCCAGCTACATTTTATTCTTACGATGGTTCTGGTAATGCTGGTGGTAATGTAGGAACTGGTAATTATTATCAAAGAAGAAATTTACCAATAGGACAAGGTTTTTTAATAGATGGTAAAGTTGATGGTGTGGTTGAAATGAAAAATAGTTATCGAACATTTGTGAGAGAAACTCCAGATTCTTCTACTCCTATTGCTAGAAAGAGTGATTCTAAAGCTAAAAAAAATACGAATCCTTTTGCAAATACACAATCGGTATCGGGCATTGATTACTCACAAGTGACAGATGAACAAGTTCCTCAGATAAGAATTAATACACTTTTGAATAATAAAGGAGTGCGTCAATTAGCTTTAGGATTTGTTCCTCAAGCAACAGATGGTATAGATCATGGTATGGACGGTGGTTCTTCTAGTCAAGGAACACCAGCCGATATTTATTTTCTTATAGAAGATGCTGAATTTGTGATCAATGTATTGAATTTCGATAATGATAAAAAAATTCCAATTGGTTTTAGAAATGCTAAAGAGGCTAGCTATAAAATTACCGTAAATGAAATAATAAATTTTACGCAAGCCAATACCATTTTTCTACACGATAAAGTTAATAATCAATATTATGATATTAAAAATGATTTTCACGAATTGATATTGCCTCCAGGAGAAAATAATACACAATTTGAAATAACTTTTAAAACGGATAGAAGTCTTGGAGTTGAAGAAGCTGTAAAAGAGAATTTTATGATTTACCAAAATAACGAAAACCAAAATTTGGTTATTGATAATCCTTTATTAATGGATCTTGATGTTTGCGGTTTATATGATGTTGCTGGAAAAGTTATTTTTACAAAAAAAGATATTGGTAATCAGGCTTCTTACAAATTTGCTACGTCTGGATTAGTAGATGGGATATACATAGTTAAAATGGTTACAAAAGATAAACAAGTAGTTGGAAAAAAAATTATAATTAAAAATTAGAATACTTTAAAAAAAAGTACAAAAAATGCAGCCAGTCAAGGTTGCATTTTTTGTTTTATAAAAATTATATTTGTACAAAAACCAATTCCATTGAATCAAGAAATAAAAATAGCGCTTCCCAATTCTATTACTTTAGTAATTAAACGAGAAGATTTGATTCACCCTTTTATCTCGGGAAATAAATTTAGAAAGCTAAAATATAATTTGCTTCAGGCCAAAGCAGAAAATCAGGAAACATTACTTACTTTTGGAGGTGCATTTTCAAATCATATTGCTGCAGTTGCTTTTGCAGGATTCGAGAATGGCTTAAAAACTATTGGCATAATTCGCGGCGATGAACTCAGGGGTAAAATTGATGACAATCCTACACTAAAATTTGCTGAAAATTGTGGGATGCAATTTGAATTTGTTAGTAGAGAAGATTATCGCCAGAAAAATGAAATTTTATTTTTAGCAGAATTAAAAAATAAATTTGGATCATTTTATCTGATTCCTGAAGGAGGTACAAATGAATTAGCAATAAAAGGCTGTGAAGAGATTCTGACGGATAAAGATGCCGATTTTAATTATATTTGTGCTGCTGTAGGCACTGGAGGAACTATATCGGGTATAATCAATAGTATCTTGCCAGATCAAAAAGTTTTAGGATTTCCAGCTTTAAAAGGTGATTTTTTAAAAGAGGAAATTCGTAGTTTTGTAAAAAGTCAAAATTGGGATTTAATTACTGATTATCATTTTGGCGGATACGGAAAAATAAATAATGAGCTTGTTCAATTTATTAATGATTTTTATCTGCAAACTCAAATTCCTTTAGATCCTATATATACTGGAAAGATGGTATTTGGCGTTATAGATTTAATAAAAAAGAATTATTTTCCAAATAACTCAAAAATTTTACTCATTCATACCGGAGGAATCCAAGGAATTAAAGGGATGAATAATAAATTAATAAAGAAACAACTACCAATAATAACAATCAATGTTTAAAAAAATCCTACTAACATTTACGATTCTTACCTTAATAGGTTGTAATGCTTCTAAACCAGTTATTGTAACTAGTAAAAATGCACCTCTAAAATCGAAATCTGAAATAGTTAGAAATACTAAAAAAAATCCACCAAAGGGCACCGTAATTTCAAAACCTATTGCTACTAATCAAGGCAGAGTTGATAGCAAAAATAATGAAACAGAAGTAATTGTATCTACTTCAAAGACTGTAGTTACTAATGATGTTATTAAGATGTATATCTATCAGTTTAAAGACATTGCTATGGGTAACATGAAAACATACGGGATTCCAGCAAGTATTATTTTAGCACAAGGAATTCTAGAATCTGGTGCAGGAAGAGGAGATTTAGCTAAAAGTTCTAATAATCATTTTGGAATAAAATGCCATGTAGGTTGGACTGGAGAGAGTGTTAAGCATGATGACGATGCAGCCCAAGAGTGTTTTAGAAAGTATGATAATCCTTCAGAATCTTTTAGGGATCACGCATTGTTTTTAACCGGTAGAAGCAGATATGCTAAACTATTTACACTTTCAAAAGGGGATTATAAAGCTTGGGCAAAAGGATTAAGGGCTGCAGGTTACGCTACAGATCCTAAATATCCAGATAAACTAATATCGTATATTGATCGATATAGTTTGCACGAATATGATAGTATGGTTTTAGATCCTAATTTTGTGTCTAATGAAAAACAGTTAGTAAAAGAACTGACTGTAGAAACAAGGACTGTTGCTACTAATGGTTTAGATTCTTATATTGTTCAAAAAGGAGATACACTTTATTCTATTTCAAAAAAATTCGAATTAAAAGTTGAAGATTTAAAACAAAAAAATAATTTATCAGACAATACTCTTTCTATCGGTCAGAAATTAGTAGTTAAATAATTTAGAACAACAACAACAATTTATAATTTAGCACATGTTATATAAAAGAAGTAGTCAGCTATTTGCTGAAGCAGAAAAAGTAATACCAGGAGGAGTAAATTCACCAGTTAGAGCGTTTAAAGCAGTAGGAGGAACTCCCATTTTTGTAAAGAGTGCAAAAGGAGCCTATATGTATGATGAAGATGGAAATCGTTTAATAGACTACATCAATTCTTGGGGTCCTATGGTTTTAGGTCATGCATATGAACCAGTAGTAAGTGCAGTAATTGAAAAAGCAAAATTAGGAACTTCTTTCGGGATGCCAACAGAGTTAGAAACACAGATAGCTGCTTTAGCGGTTGCAATGGTACCGAATATTGATAAAATAAGATTCGTTAATTCTGGTACAGAAGCTTGTATGAGCGCTGTTAGGTTAGCACGTGGTTTTACAAAAAAAGATAAAATAATTAAGTTTGCAGGTTGTTATCACGGTCATTCTGACTCCTTTTTGATTCAGGCTGGAAGTGGGGCTATTACATTTGGTTCGCCCAATAGTCCAGGAGTTACTGCTGGTACTGCAAAAGATACTTTATTAGCAACTTACAACGATTTAGATAATGTAGCCGCTCTAATTGAAGCTAATAAAAATGAAATTGCTGCAATAATTGTAGAACCTGTTGCCGGAAATATGGGTTGTATACCTCCTAATAAAGGTTTTTTAGAAGGCTTACGCCAAATGTGTACTGATAACGGTATTCTTTTGATATTTGATGAGGTTATGACTGGTTTTCGTCTAGCGAGAGGTGGTGTTCAAGAACTTTTAAATATTAAAGCAGATATTGTTTGCTTCGGAAAAGTTATTGGTGGAGGTTTACCCGTCGGAGCTTTTGCAGCTCGAGAAGAAATTATGAATTATTTAGCTCCGCTAGGTCCGGTATATCAAGCAGGAACTTTGTCAGGGAATCCATTGGCTATGGCTGCAGGATTGGCTATGCTTCAAGCATTAGATTCTAATCCTACTATTTTTAAAAGATTAGAAGATAAAACAGCTTATTTGCATGCAGGTATTGATAGAGTTTTAAAAGCTCATAATATTGTTTTTACGATCAATAGAATTGGATCTATGATTTCAGTTCATTTTGATAGTAATCCGGTAACTGATTTTAAATCTGCAGCTAAAGGAGATAATGAAAGGTTTAAAAAGTTTTTTCATGGATTACTGAATGAGGGAGTATATATTGCTCCATCAGCATATGAGACTTGGTTTATTACCGATGCTCTTTCCTACGAAGATTTAGATTTTACGATAGCAGCCATTAATAAAGTGGCTCAAACATTATAATATTTATTATTTTAAAAAAAAAAGCTTCGGATTGTCCGAAGCTTTTTTTTTTAGTTTTCTATTTCAGTTCTTTTATTACTTCTTTCTTTCATTCTGTTTGCTACTTTTTCTCTGTTTTTTTCTTGGTTTGTTTTCCAAGTAGTAAATTGCTCAGGAGTTAAAATAACTTTCATTTTATCTTCTAGAATTTTTCTCTCTTGTTGCATCTCACTTTTTTTAGCTTCATGCTGCATTTTCATTTCTTCTTTTGATGTCTTATTTTTATCCATCATCTTTTCTCTTTTCAGTTTCTGATCGGTTAAAAGTTGATTGATTTGTTCCTGCTGTTTGGCATTTAAACTTAATTCAGCAGTCATTTTTTTCAATTGCTTTTCTTGACGCTCTTGCGGTGTCAATCGTTCCATTTTTGTTCTTTCTGAGCCATCTTTCTTGTTTTGAGCATAGGTTGTCATACCAACAACTAATAATGCAGCAATAATTAATTTTTTCATTTTAATAATTTAAGAGTTATAGAGATAAGACAATTATGATGTTTTAAAGTTTAATCATTAACAAAAGTTTATCGTTTGATTTCTTAACTATAAGTTAAAAAAAGCGAATATATCCTTATAAGTATGATTCAAGTCATAATAATTAAATAATAATATTCGCAAATTTGTTAAACAATTCTAAAAACAATTTTATGTACAAATTAACTTTTTTTGTAGTTGCATTCTTAATGTTAACTTCATGTGGCGATAAAACGAAAACCACCGATGATTTCTCAAAAGATACTGCTGCTCCAACTGACGGGTCAGCTACTTCTACTACTGATGCCGCAACTTATGATCCAAATAGAGGAATAGGGAAACACACATCAGTAGACTTGGGAGCCAAACTAGATGTTGCTATGGCTGCCGAAGGAGAGAAAATTCAATCTGTAAAATGTTCTTCTTGTCATAAATTAACGGATGAAAAATTAGTAGGTCCAGGATGGAAAGGGGTTACAACACGTCAAAAACCAGAATGGATAATGAACTTTATCACAAATCCAGACCCAATGATTGATAAAGATCCAGAACTTCAAGCACAACTAGAACTTTGTTTGGTTAGAATGCCAAATCAAGCCTTGTCTGATACTGATGCAAGAAACTTACTTGAATTTATGCGTAAAAACGACGGAGTAAAATAATTCAAAAAATAATAAATAAAAAAGTATGAAAAATATTTTTGTAAAAACCAGTATTGCTGTTGTGTTTGCGAGTGTCTTTTTTGGTTCTTGTAGACCTAAAGATACAGCCGATGCGGTAAGTGGTGATGCTGCTCAAAAAGTGTATGTTGCCCCTGGTAAATACGATGAGTTTTATAATTTTGTTTCAGGAGGATTTAGTGGACAAATGAGTGTTTACGCTTTGCCAAGTGCTCGTTTATTAAGAGTGGTTCCTATTTTTTCTGTAGATCCTCAAAGCGGATATGGATATAGTGAAGAATCAAAGCCCATGCTGAATACTTCTCATGGATTTGTGCCTTGGGACGACCAACACCATTTAGACATGTCACAGACCAATGGTGAAGTTGATGGTCGTTGGATTTTTGCCAATGCCAATAATACGCCTAGAATAGCTCGTGTGGATTTGAAAACATTCAAAACTGTAGAGATTATTGAATTGCCTAATAGTGCAGGAAATCACTCCTCTCCTTTTATTACCGAAAACACAGAATATGTTGTTGCAGGAACTCGTTTTAGCGTTCCGCCGGATAATTCTAATGGAGACGTACCTATTAATACGTATAAAGAAAACTTTAAAGGGTATTTGAGTTTTGTAAAAGTTGGTAAAGAAGGTCAGATGGATATCGCTTTCCAGATTGAAACTCCTGGTGTCAATTGGGATTTAAGTCATGCTGGAAAAGGGAAGTCTCACGGATGGTTTTTCTTTTCTTGTTACAATACAGAACAAGCTAATACTTTACTTGAAGTGAATGCTTCTCAGAAAGATAAAGATTTTATCATGGCTGTTAACTGGAAAAAAGCCGAAGAGTATATCAAAGCCGGTAAAGGGAAAAAAATAGCGGCAAAATATGTTCACAATACTTGGGATGAGAAAACACATTCTGCCAAATCAGAAATGAGAAATGAAGTTCTAGTACTTGATTCTAAAGCTTTAAAAGACATTTGCTACATGATTCCATGTCCTAAATCTCCTCATGGTTGTGATGTTGATCCTACAGGTGAATTCATTGTTGGTAGTGGAAAATTAGCCGCTTTGATTCCTGTTTTTAGTTTTGACAAAATGGTAAAAGCAATTGCTAACAAACAATTTGACGGTAATTACGATGGAATTCCAGTTATAAAATACGAAGCAGCTTTGCATGGTGAAGTTAAAAAACCAGGATTAGGACCATTACACACTGAATTTGACGGAAGAGGTAACGCTTACACTACTTTCTTTGTTTCTTCAGAAGTGGTAAAATGGGATATTAAAACCTTGAAAATTTTAGATAGACATCCAACTTATTATTCACCAGGACACTTAATGATTCCAGGTGGTGATAGTAGAAAACCATTTGGTAAATATATGGTTGTATATAATAAAATTACCAAAGATCGTTACTTACCTACTGGCCCAGAATTGGCGCAAAGTGCACAGTTGTTCGACATTAGTGGTGATAAAATGAAATTATTATTAGATTATCCAACTATTGGTGAACCACATTACGCGCAAGCAGCACCAGCAGATTTAATTAGAAACAATGGCCAGCTAAAGTTCTACAAAATTGAAGAAAATCACAATCCTTTTGTTACTAAAGGAGAGAAAGAAGCTAAAGTAGTTAGAAAAGGAAATAGAATTGATGTATATATGACTTCTATCCGTTCTCACTTTGCTTCTGATAATATTGAGGGAATAAAAGTTGGTGATGAGGTTTATTTCCATGTAACTAACTTAGAACAAGACTGGGATGTACCTCATGGTTTCGCTATAAAAGGGGCAGATAATGCAGAACTTTTAATCATGCCTGGAGAAACTGCAACTCTAAAATGGTTGCCTAAAAAAGTTGGAATTTATCCATTCTATTGTACTGATTTTTGTAGTGCGCTACACCAAGAAATGCAAGGTTATGTTAGGGTATCTCCAGTAGGAAGTACCGTTCCTCTCACTTTTAGTCTGGGAACTAATATGCCAGCTAAATAATAGTACTTGAAATTCAAAAGGGAACAAATAAATAGTTTGTTCCCTTTTTAATAATAAAAAATATGAATAATTCAAAAATTACAATACTTTCAAAAGTTATGCTTTTGGTAGTGATGGTACTATTGCTATCTTCTATTTTTGTTCCAATGTGGAGAATCGAACTTTCTGCTCCACAATATCCAGAGGGATTAGTTCTTAAATTACATGCGAATAAAATTGCGGGAGATGTTGATATTATCAATGGGCTTAACCATTATATCGGCATGAAAACCTTGCATAAAGAAGATTTTATAGAGTTTACAATTCTACCTTATATCTTTGGTCTTTTTGCAATAAGTGCTTTAGTAGTTGCACTGATTGGAAAGAAAAAAGGATTATATGCGTTATTTATTTCTTTAATTGTTTTTGGAGTTTTGGCCGCAGTAGATTTTTACAGATGGAACTATGAATACGGACATAATTTAGATCCCAATGCAGCCATTAGAGTACCAGGAATGTCTTATCAACCACCGATGTTAGGATATAAGCAATTGTTGAATTTTGGAGCGTATTCGATTCCGGATATTGGAGGTTGGATGTTGATTGCTTCAGGAGTGCTTTTATTTATTCTTGTGCTTAAAGAGTCTAATATGTTAAAACGATTTTCTAAATCTAAAGTAACTGCCGTCTTATTATTTGCTTTCTCCTTATCATTTATTTCTTGTGCTAAAACAGAGCCAACTCCAATTAAATTAAATATAGATTCTTGTGATTTTTGCAAAATGAGTATTGCCGATGGTAAATATGGAGCAGAATTAATTACGGTAAAAGGAAGAACTTACAAGTTTGACGACATTATGTGCATGATAAAGTACGGTAAAGAAAATCCGGATACCAAAGTGGCTTCTTATTTTGTTAATGATTACAACCAGAATAATGTATTAATAGCGGCAGAAAGTGCTCATTTTATTTCGGGGACAGACATTTTAAGCCCAATGCGAGGTGGAGTTATTGCTTTTTCTGATGCTACAGTAGCTAAAGAATTTCAGCTTAAGTTTGAAGCTGAACCCATGAATTGGGATGCTGTATTCACAAAATAAATCTTTATTTTTTGTAGCATAACAAACGTAAAATTTGTTTTTCAATTCCTTTATTTTATAAAACTATAATT
This sequence comes from Flavobacterium flabelliforme, assembly GCF_017948675.1. Lineage (GTDB taxonomy): Bacteria > Bacteroidota > Bacteroidia > Flavobacteriales > Flavobacteriaceae > Flavobacterium > Flavobacterium pygoscelis. The sequence continues at coordinate 447,960 of NZ_JAGFBU010000001.1, read as the reverse complement.
TTTTTTAAGTAGAAATTTTATAATTTCAGATGCTTTTAAATACCTATATAGCGCTAAATTATTTATGCTGGAATTGCTTAATCTAAAAAAAATAATGAAAAAAATATTGTTCATAATGCTGTTGTTTTCTTCATTCCTGCACGCGCATATAATTGATGTAGGTCCTAAAAAATCTATAAAATCCATAAAAAAGGCAATTTATTTAGCTAAAATAGGAGATACTATTATTGTTCATAAAGGAACTTATAAAGAGGGTAATATTATTATCGATAAGAAAGTTGTTTTTATTGGTAAAGACTTTCCTATTCTTGACGGTCAAAAAAAATATGAAGTTCTTTCTGTAAAAGCGGATAGTGTTGTTGTAGATGGTTTTAAAGTCATTAGATCCGGACATGCTACATTAGAAGATCCTTGTGGTATAAAAGTTTACAACAAAAAAAATGTCATAATACAGAATAATATTTTAGATGATAATTTCTTTGGAATCTATATTCAAAATGGAAGAAACTGTCTTATAAAGAACAATACAATTATTGCCTATGGAAAAGAGGAACAAGAAATAGGCAACGGAATTCATTGTTGGAAAAGTGATAACCTTCAGATTATTGCTAATAAAATATCTGGTCACAGAGATGGTATTTACTTTGAATTTGTGACGAATTCTGTGATATGGAGAAATATTTCAAGCAAGAATATTAGATATGGTTTGCATTTTATGTTCTCAAATGATGATGCTTATATTACAAACGTTTTTAAGAATAATGGTGCTGGAGTTTCGGTGATGTTCACCAAGAATGTCAAGATGTTTAATAATTATTTTGAAGAAAATTGGGGAGATAGTGCCTACGGTTTGTTCCTAAAAGAAATTTCGGACAGTCAGATTATTGGTAATAAATTTTCTAGAAATACTTCTGGAATTCACATGGAAGGAACTAATAGAATTTTAATTGAAAAAAATGTATTTCAGGCCAATGGTTGGGCTATGAAAATTCAGGCAAGTTGTATGGATAATGAAATTGTGAATAATAATTTCATCGCCAATACTTTTGATATGGGAACCAACGGAAGTTTGGTTTTAAACAAGTTTAATACCAACTATTGGGATAAATATGAAGGCTATGATTTAAATAAAGATGGAGTAGGAGATGTTCCCTATCATCCATTAAGTTTATTTGCCGTTCTAGTCGAAAAAAATCCTGCTGCAATGCTCTTATTTCGGAGTTTTATGATTACTCTTCTCGATAAATCAGAAAAAGTTTTACCAAGTATTACACCGGATAATTTTGTTGATAATTCTCCATTAATGCATTCTTTACCATTATGATTGAAATAAAAAATATATATAAAAATTTCGGGAAATTAGAAGTTTTAAATAACATAAATCTTCGTTTTCAAAAAGGAGAATGTATTGCTCTGATTGGACCCAATGGTTGTGGAAAGACTACTTTAATCAAAACAATTCTAGGAATGGTGATTCCCACAAAAGGAGATATTCTGCTGGATCAAAAATCAATTTTAAAAGAATTTAAGTACAGAGAAAATATTGGTTATATGCCTCAAATTGGTCGTTATCCTGATTATATGACTGTGGGACAGATTATAGAAATGATAAAAAATATTAGGAACTCCAATCAAGTTTTAGACGAAGACTTAATAAAAGCTTTTGAACTCGAAAAGATTGTTGACAAGCAAATGCGAACTTTATCTGGCGGAACTACTCAAAAAGTAAGTGCAACATTAGCTTTCTTATTTGATCCCGAAGTGCTAATTCTAGATGAACCTACAGCTGGACTTGATCCTTTGGCTTCAGAAATTTTGAAAGAAAAGATTATAAAAGAAAAAGAAAAAGGAAAACTAATCTTGATCACTTCTCATCTTTTGAGTGAATTAGATGATCTGATAACGCAGATTATATATATGCAAGATGGTGCTGTACATTTTCACCAAACCATTGCTGATTTACTCCAAGCAACAAACGAACAAAAAATTTCAAAGGCTATTGCCAAAATTTTAAAAAATAAACGCAATGAACAGAATCATTAAAATTATTTTTCTAGATATTCTTAAAAATAAGATTATTGTCGCATATACTTTAATTCTAGCTGTTCTTTCTTGGAGTTCTTTTGGATTAGAAGATAATTCAGCAAAAGGATTATTGACTATTTTAAATATTATCTTATTTACGGTTCCATTGGTTTCTATTCTTTTTGCAACTATTTATTTGTACAATAGTTCAGAGTTTATTGAGCTATTATTAAGTCAACCAATTAAAAGAAAGAAAATTTGGCTGAGTCTTTTTTTAGGGCTGTCTTTGTCTATGGTTTTAGCTTTTTTTGTAGGAGCCGGAATTCCTCTTTTGATAAATGCACCGGATAGTGTTGGATTAATGATGCTAATTATTGGTTCGCTCATCACATTGGTTTTTGTTGCTTTGGCATTCCTCAGTTCTATTCTTACACGAGATAAGGCAAAAGGAATTGGGATTGCAATTATGGCATGGTTGTATTTTGCTTTGCTTTTTGATGGTTTAGTACTGTTCCTTTTATTTCAATTGTCTGATTATCCAATAGAGAAAGCAATGATAATTGTCACTGGATTTAGCCCCATAGATTTAGCAAGAATACAAATTTTATTACATTTAGATGTCTCGGCCATGATGGGTTATACTGGAGCAATTTTTAAAGATTTTTTTGGAACTTCTGTTGGTTTATTAATTTCTTTTTTGTTGCTGTGTACCTGGATTATTGTTCCCTTTTTGATCTCTCTCGTTAAATTTAGAAATAAAGATTTGTAAGTTCTTCTTAAAGCCTTTTAGAGGAATGATATTATTAATTTGAATGTTAAATAATAAACAAGGTTATAAACTATTATTTATGTTAAGCTTTTAGTGAATTTTCAACTCAAAAATCATCAAAATGAAATCAACTATTAGAAATAGAAATGATATAATTAAGCTGGTGAATACTTTTTATGATAAAGTAAAAAAAGATGCCAAAATAGGCTATTTTTTTACTGAAGTTGCACATGTAAACTGGGAAGATCACTTATCTAAAATGTATGATTTTTGGGATAATATTTTATTTTGCAATGGTAATTATACCGGTAATCCTATTGTCAAGCATAAAGAATTACATCAAAAAAGTAAGATGAATGAATCGCATTTCTTACAATGGAATCTTTTATTTGATCAAACTGTTGATGAGTTATTTGTTGGGGAAAAAGCTAGCGAAGTAAAGAAAAGAGCCGCCAATATTGCAATGGCTATGATGTACAAAACAATCGAATAATCGTTTTTATTTATCTTTAAAACTAATAATGATTTTAAAATTACAGCTATTACTTTTTTTTAAAGTAATGACTTAAAAAAAAGCGCAAAACAATTTACTTTGCGCTTTTTTAATTGGCATTTGAATTAATAATTTTATTTAGGCAATAAAACATCATTTATGACATGAATCATTCCATTTGCAGTTGTAATTGAGGCAATGATTTCAGAACCATTAACAAAAACTTTATCCCCCACTTTTGTTATTTTTATTTTTCCACCATTTACTTCTTCATATTCCTGACCATCTTGCATATAATCGGTTTTTAAATTACCAACATAGGTGTGATATTCTAAAATATTTTTTAAATCATCCTTTTTTTCAGGTTTTAATAAGCCTTCAACAGTACCTTTTGGTAGTTTTTCAAAAGCAGCATTGGTAGGTGCAAAAACGGTAAATGGTCCCGCATTACTTAACACATCTACTAATCCAGCGGCTTTTACAGCTGCTACTAATGTCGTGTGGTCTTTACTCTTTGACGCTGTTTGAACAATGTTAGGACTTGAAATTTCATCGTTTACTGCAGATTGTCCTACAGCAGGAACTTCACTTTCAGGAGTAGCTTTTTCACTTACTTTTTCATTACTTTCTTTGCATCCAAAAAAAGTTAGTAAAGAGGTGGCAACTAATAATAAAATTGGTTTTTTCATAATTAATATTACTTAGGTTTTGTACCTCAAAGTACTTCATTATCCATTTTTTAATTTATGATTGGAATCATAAGGCAGGATTAATTTTAGTCTTTTTAAATGAATAATAAGCAGTTAAACCTATTCCTAAAAGTAAAAGTAGCGCTACACCAAATAAAATCTCATTGACATAGGGAATCATTGTGTAACTGAACGAGGCGACACCTTGTACAGCTAGAACGAGCTCATTGAAAAACACGCCTAAAGAAAAAATAATAAGGCCTATCTTTATTTTGCTATTCAAAATAATAAAATGTTTGGCATATATATAAAATAGCAAGAACAATGAAATTACGGCTAGTAAAACTAAGTGTAAATAAGCAATTACGATGGGTCTGAAACCAAAAGCCATTTGACTTAAAACCGGAATAGTTGAACCTAGTTGTAAAATGAATTTAATGCTTAACGCTAAGGCAACAAAACATAAAATGTAGCGCAATAAAGGAGCAAAATTATTAATGAATTCTTTTTGAGTTTTAATTAAAATAAACAATAATTTAAACCAAGCAAAAACTTGTATTGTAGCTGCGAATGCTGTTATAATGTAAATCCATACGGGAACTTTTAGCCAAAGAATTGATAAAAAATAGGCTGGAATACAAGCAAAAGCAAATAATTTAAAGGAAATTTCAAAAAAGGAATGATCTGATTTTTTTAGGTTTAAAAACCCAAATAATAACCCAATGCAGCCAAAGAAAAACCAACCGTTATACTGAAAATGTAAAAAATAATAAATTGAAGATAAATACAAGTCTTGTATTACATTTTTACTAGCCATCATGTAGGCTAAGTAAAAAGTTCCAAAAGAGGAAATAATATTAAAAATGACTGCTGCTCTAAACCAATTTATGGCAGCTAAATCAGTATCTATTTTTTTTAAATCTTTGAGGTAGTAATATCCAAAAGCATAGGAAACTAGGATTGAGGCGGTAGAGAAAAATATAGAAAACATTCCGTAGCCCTGAATGATAAAAAAGACTAGCATTCCGTAAGAGCAAATGAGATTTGCAATGATTATTTTTTTATATTTATTTGTATCGAGAACGCCAATTTTATCTTGAAGATAATAGACCATTAAGGTCATTAGTGTATGAGTAATCCATCCGGCAAAGGCAAAATGAGAATGGGAATGCAGTATGTTTTTCTGATTGAAATAAGGAAATTCAAATCCTATTTTATAACGCATCAAAACGCCTAATGATGCTACTATGCAAAGATTTATGAGTGAGAATTTAAGCCAAAATTTTATATTAAGTTTCATTTTTAAAAGTATATTTTGTGATTTATGATTTCTACTTTTTTGCAGTCATTTAATTTTGAAAAAACCCGAATTACTGTCTCCACACGTAAGCCTGTAAAGTTCGCAATTTCCTGACGGGTATAAGGAATGATTTTTTTGTCAGACGCACAACATTCGGATTTTCTCTTGTGTTTTTCTAAAAAAGCAATAATTCTAAATTCAGGAGTTTGATTAATTATTTCTTTAGAAGTAATAGATTTTGAGTGGGTTTTTCTGGCGAGTAAAATCAGAAATGATTTCAGTATAATAGGATATTCATCTAAGATTTTTAGAAATTTTTCCTTGCATAATTTTATGATCGTAGCATCGTGTAGGCAAACTGCTTTTGAAGGATATAATTGATCAATAAATAAAGGAGGTTCTCCAAAACTTTCTCCTTTGCTAAAAAGTCCTTGTGTAAATTCTTTTCCTTCATCATTAGAGTTATACATTCTTACGCTACCATCAATTATTTGATAATAAAAATGAGCTTCTTCACTTTCATTAAAAACGACTTCATTTTTTTTGTACTTTTTGGCTACAGCGCCCCAAGAGAATAGTAAGTCTATGTCTATTTGCATAATGTAATCAAAATTTAGAAATGTTTTATTTCGGCTCTATTATTTATCAATATATACTACAAATCGGATTGTTATAAAGTTATCTAATAAAATCAGAATATTAGTAATAAATAGTTCAATAAAAATAAATAGTTTAAGCTAAAGTGCTATAAAACAGTTCGAAGTGCTAAGGTATTTTAATAAAGGACAAAAAGGTATGATATTTATCAGTTTTTTTTAAATTTTCTTTTTCGAATTTTGTCGTCTATCTAATAAATTATTTTATATGACAACACTTAAACCACTTCATACTTTTCATATTCCAGTTATGGGGCTAGCCTATACAATTGATAGTCCAATACGAGTGGGAAAGTATGGCATATCGTCTGTTATTTCGATTATGGATGATGAACTTATCGAAAAAATGAATGCTTTTTACAGCGCAAAATTTGATCTGCCTTATCAAGAAATAACTCAAAAAATTCATGATTATCGTGCAGAACGTATCACCTCTTATTTAAACTTAGTAGATAAAATTGTTAAGGAAAAATTCGAAAATTTTAAAACAGAACTTTCTGAAAGTAAAACAGCATTAGAAAATTATATCACAATGCTATCCGATAAATCAGGTATTAAAGCTGGTTTGCAAAACATGATGGATGATGGATTAGCGTTAAAGGAAACAATCAAAAACTATCTTGAAGAACATTTAACTCCTGGCGATATCGATGTAAATATCATGACAAAATTGGATAAAGACAATTTTATAAAGGAGGAACAATTGCCTATTATTTTTAATGATGCACATGCAGCACTTCGAGGTTTTGCTAATAGTACTTTAGAATCATCAGTTGTTTTATCTGCTGGGATGAATCCGAGATTATACAGTTATTTTGAAAATTTTTCTGCTTTCTTCCCTGATTTAAATGACAAATTAAAAAAGAAAATTACATTGAAAGTAAGTGATTTTCGTTCGGCTATGATTCAAGGTAATTTTTTAGCCAAAAAAGGACTTTGGGTTTCTGAATATCGAATAGAATCAGGACTAAACTGCGGCGGACATGCTTTTGCTACAGAAGGGTATCTGTTGGGGCCTATTTTAGAAGAATTTAAACAAAAAAAGGAACAATTAATTCAGTCAGCACATGAGTTAATGGTTAAGGCTTTGGGTCAAAAGGAGATGCACATACCTCAAGAGCCTTTAGATTTAAAAATAACGGTACAAGGAGGAGTGGGAACTGCTGAGGAGCATGATTTCCTTTTAGAACATTACAAAGTAGATTCTGTTGGTTGGGGTTCGCCGTTTTTGCTGGTTCCAGAAGCAACCTCAGTAGATAAACATACAAGAGCATTGTTGGCAGGAGCTAAAGAGGAAGACTTATATTTAAGTCATATCTCACCATTAGGAATTCCTTTTAATACGTTACGCGGAACTACCAACGAATTATTAAAACAAAAAAGAATTAATGAAAATAAGGCTGGGAGTTCCTGTCCAAAACGTTTTTTAGCACTTAGCAAAGAATATGATGTAAAAGGGATTTGTACCTCTTCAAAAAAATACCAAGATCTAAAATTAGACGAGTTAGAATTACAAAAAAAAACGCTATCTGCAGAAATTTTTGAAAAAAAGAAAAATAATATTACCGAGAAAGCTTGTCTTTGCGTGGGTTTAGCTAATGCTTCTTATCTTGAAAATGATATTAAAATAAAAGGTCAAGCACAAGGTGTCATTATTTGTCCTGGACCTAATATGGCCTATTTTGATCATGAAGTTTCACTGTCTCAAATGATGCAACATATTTACGGTAAAGTATCTGTATTAAACACAACAGATCGTCCTAATCTGTTTGTAAAAGAATTGAAAATGTATTTGGATTATTTACAAAATGAAATCGAATCTGTTTCTGATGAAATTACTGCTGCACAAATAAAAAAATGGAATGCCTTTAAAAATAATTTAATTATCGGAATTGGTTATTATGAAGATTTATTTTCAGGGAATTCTTTTTTTCAAAAAACTAAAAAGGAGATTTTAAATCAATTTGAGTCCTATAAACAAGAGTTAATTAAGATTGTTATTCCAGAATTACAGTTCGCTTAATTTGGGCTAAGTATTTGTTTTAAATAGAATAATTTATTTCTGAAATTATTCTATTTAAAACAAATTTTCATATCATAATTTTGTAATTTCGCATCGTGAGAAAAATCATATTCATAGTGGTACTAATACTGCTTATAAAACCAATTCTTCCGGTTTTAGAGTATGTGGTAAACTATGATTATATCTCAAAAGTACTTTGTATCAATAAGGACAAGCCCATGATGCATTGTAACGGAAAGTGCCACTTAATGAAGGAGCTTGCCAAGGCTTCTGAATCAGAAAAAGGAAAAGAAAAACATATTTTTTTCTCTTTTGAAAACAACATCCTTTTTTGTAACGAAATTCAATATAATACCCCTTTTATTTTTTATAAAAACTTTATCAAAAAGAATTTTATTTCTAATAAAATAATCTACACATTCTCCTTGGCTAATCGTGTTTTTAGACCACCTCTCTTTATTTAATTTTTGGAATAGTTTCTTCTAAAATTCAATAAAATTGGGTTTAGTACTTCTTTTTGTACTTAAACTTAATTTTGTTGAATGCCTCTATATGTAATAGGTTTATTAGAGAACTATGACCTTTATGGTTTAAAAAATACAATTATTCTTAATCTTAAGTCTCATTGATTTTCTAGTGTTTGTTGCGATATTGATATAATAGAATTTTTACATATTCTCATTATAAACAGTAATGCTACAGGTATGTATTGTTTTATTAGTTTTTATACAGAAATGTAAATAACAAATAATTCTGCTACATCGTTTGCTATGATATTAAGATGCTTAGCTGAAATTAATAAATAATGAAATCCTTTCAATTTTATGTAGTTGCAATTTTAATTGCAGTTACTCATTCGTGTACTTTAAATAAAACAGATTACGAAGCCGAAATAAGTACTGATGTTACTGAATATTATGAGTTTAAAGAAGTGTCTGTGTCTAATGTTGCTGCTTATAAAGTAAGTATCGAATCATTAAATGGAACTTTCTACAAAGGCTATAATGAAATTCGTGTTAAGATTTTAGATACTCAAACCAATCAATTTATAAAAAAAGCAGTAGTGAAATTTTTACCTATTAAAACTGCTTTAAATTCAGAAAAATCCTCTTGTCCCCATGAGTATCAACTAAAATACAAGCCCAACGAAGAATATTATTTGGGATATTCTGTTTTTTTAGAAGAGAGTGATGCTAGTATAAAATGGAAAATATACATAGATTTTACAGTAAATAATGAGTCTTACACTGTTGCGCCAGATGTTGTTATAAAAGCACAGCCTAATAAAAATCTGAATATGACAACATTTAAAGGAAAGGATGGAAAAGAATATGTTATCGCTTTACTGGGGCCTCAAAAACCAAAAATTGCAGAAAATAAATTAGTTGCAGGAATTTATCAATACGATCCGCCTTTAAATTCTCCGGGAGTTTTTCCCGACCCATCACAGTTTTTATATTCTCAAGTAAAAGGTTATACCTTACTATTAGATCCAAGAATGCCAGAACCTTCCATGGGAAATCACTCGTCTATTAATAATAAAAATTTAGTTCAGCAAGAAGATGGTTTGTATTATGGAATTGTGAATTATACTATGACGGGCAATTGGACATTGAATTTTATAATGTTAGATCAAAACGGAAAAACCATCAAAGGAACGCAAGTTTCAAATGAATTTACGCCAGGAATTGAAGGAGCAAAAAGTGATCTTTTTATTAATATCTTATTCTAATTGTAATGCGATTACTAACAATAGTTTTGCTGTTTTTTCAAGTAGTTGTTACTGCACAAAATACACCAATAAAAAAAGATACTATCATTGTTCTTAACGAAGTAAGATTAATTTCAGCTACCAAAAAGAAAATAGAAACAGCAATGAAAATGGCAGTTTCTGTTGATGATTTTTTAGCTTCTTCTAGCAGTATTAGTTTTATAAAAAGAGGAGCTTATGCCTGGGAACCTTTATTAAATAATATGAGTACGGAGCGTTCTGTTGTAACTATTGATGGCATGCATATTTTTGGTGCTTGTACCGATAAGATGGATCCTGTTACGTCGTATTTAGAAAGCAATACTCTTTCTAGTATTGATATAAAATCAGGTCAAGAAGGTAGCTTACACGGCGCAACTATAGCAGGAAGCATTGATCTAAAGAGAAAAAGCACCTCTTTTGGTCTTGAAAAGAAATGGAATGGAGCCTATCAAACCGGTTTTGAATTTAACAATAAACAATTTTTTAATCTAGGAAACGTATCGTATTCTAGAGAAAAATTGGTCTTTGACGCAAGTATATCGTACCGTGATGCGGGTAATTACCAAGATGGAAATGACAATGAAGTTAAACACTCTCAATACCATAAATTCAATACTTCATTGGGATTAGCATTTAAAACCAGTGCGTTGTCATCGGTTAGAGTTGAAGCTATTTTTGATGAGGCAAAAGACGTTGGTTTTCCTGCATTACCAATGGATTTATGGCTTTCTAGAGCATTAATTACCTCAGTTTCTTACAAACAATTGTTTGAAAAAGGATTAATACGAGTTATAGATACTAAAATCTATTTTAACGCTATAGAGCATTATATGGATGATACTACAAGACCAGAAAATCTTGTTCATATGGACATGCCAGGTTGGAGCACAACTTATGGTTTGTTGTCTAAGGCTAATCTTAAAAAGGATCGTTTCTCATCGGAAATTCAACTGAATGCCTATAATAATTTATCTATTGCAGAAATGCGAATGTATCCGCAAGACCGCAAAAATAGAACTATGTTTGCTTATAGTTGGCCTTCTGTAACTACCGCTTTTACAGGAATAGCAATGAATAATTCATGGGAGTTCTCCGAAAAAAGTCAACTGAATTTTGGAGGTTCTTTAGGGTTGAATTATAATTATTCTAAGTATGTCGAATTTAATTGGATTTTTCATCCAGGAGCATCTCAAGAAAAAACTAGAATACTTCCCAGTTTGCATACCAGCTATCAACTTAGCGTTGCTAATTTTAATTTTTCAGTAGGAACGGGCTATGGAGAACGGGCTCCATCAATTTCTGAAGGGTATGGCTATTATATTTACAATAGTTTTGATCGCTATGATTATATAGGAAATCCTGATTTGAAAAATGAAATATCGTATGAAGGTAATGCTAGCGCAGGTTTTAAAAATAAAAAATTAAACATTCAAGCTAAAGTAAATTATTTCTTTATCGAAAATTATATTATCGGTAGAATTTTAAGCCTCGGAAGTCCTATGAATTATCAATCTATTGGAGTAAAAGGATATACACAATTAAACCATTCTACGTTGTTTAATTTCTCTTTAAATTCAGAGTTTGCTATAATGCCTAATCTACATTGGAAAGGGATTTTAACCTACGCGAGAGCAAAGGATGATGAAGGTAAAAACTTGCCATTTATTCGCCCACTTAGCTACCATACTTCTCTTCATTACAAATACAAAAAAATTGGTTTTCAAACTTTATTGAATGGTGATTTTGAACAAATTAATTACAGTCCAGAATATGGAGAAGATCAAACGCCTAATTACATGATTTGGAATCTTTCTGCAGATTATACTTTTAATATCAAAAACAAAAAAACGGTTTTTCAGGTTGGTGCAGAAAACATATTGAATGAATATTACAGTACTTACGCTGACTGGGGTAATATTCCAAGAATGGGACGTAATGTTTTTACCTCTTTAAAATTTAATTTTTAAAATGATCAAATCTTTTTTTAGTGTATTTATGTCCGTTTTGTTCTTGCTGATTACCTCTCAGCAAGCACTAGTGATTTTGCGCTTCAAACTCAATCAAGATGTTATAGAAAAAGAATTTTGTGAAAATAAAAATCGTCCAGAATTGAATTGTCATGGAAAATGCCATTTAAAAAAAGAATTAAAACAAACCGAAAGTAAAGATTTAGAGCTTAAAAATTTTTATAAAAACTTTGACTTGACTTTTGTTTATAGAGCTGATTTTGTTTTTAAGGCTCCTTATTTTATTGCGTTTCCTAGAAAAATTGGTTACTCAGAAATTCGACATTCTGAACCTTACTTAGATGTTTTTGTTCCGCCACCGCTTGTAGTTTAAGGAGTCAAAAGATTGAATAATAATTACAAAAACGAATAAAATACAAATAGTTTTAAAAATAAATAAAAATGAAAAATTTTAAAAAATATCTTTTAATGCCAGCTATTCTTTTAGCTGTTGTTTCTTGTAGCAACGATGATGAAAATCCGGTAGCTAATAGTGTGGCATTAAAGTTCAATAATACATTTGACAATACAACAATTATTCTGGGTGATGCAGCTTCTACAACGGCTTCTGTAAAGACATCTGGAGCAGGACAAGTGCATCGCTTTTCTGAGTTGAAATATGTAATAAGTAACATTCGTCTTGTAAAAACAGATGGAACAGAAGTGCCTTATAATGTAAATAATCTTGATAAAGGTGCGGTCATTGTAGATCAATCTAAAGAGGCGTCTTTAAACTATGTTATGAGTAATATACCAGTTGGTGAGTATGCTAAAATAAAATTTGGATTAGGTGTAAAACAGGTTTTAAATGCCTTAGACCAAGTAAAATTTCCAAGTTTTTATGCTGCTGCTGGTGCAAATGATACTGAAATGATGTGGGAATGGGGTACTGGATATCGCTTTACTAAATTAGAGGGTTTTTATGGGGCAGACAATAAACAAATGTCTATTCACACCGGAAGTACTGTAGAAGGAAATAAAGGAGATGCGACTTCTTATGTTCAAGGTGTTGATGCTTACAGAGACATTACATTAGAGCTTACAGCTAAAGCTATTGTAGGTAAAAATCCACCAAAAATAACTATCAAAGCAGATTTCAATAAACTATTAAGTGGTACTACAGCAATTACTTTATCAACTGGAACAAGCGGAAGCAGTAATGCTACTCCTAATATTCATACCGCTTTACAAATGGTGAAATTTGTTGATAATTTAGGTGGTAATGGCACAACTGATGTAAAAGGTATGTTTTCTATCCTAGCGGTAGAAAACTAGATAATAAGTTTTAGAGCCGTTTAAAGTTGAAAAATAGAACGGCTCTATTTCTAATTTTATTCATACTAAATTTTTCTAAAATGAAAAAAATAATATGCTTTTTAAGTTGCATTGTCTTTTGTCTTTCCTGTAGTGATACCGATGATTATGAGGCCATTTTTTTAGAGAATGAAACGATTGCTTTAGAAATCCCTGTTGGTTTTCCTGCATTAAATAACGCATTTTATACAAATCGACCGACGAAACTAGGTGTTGAATTAGGTAAAAAATTATTCTCTGATAAAAGATTTAGTGCTAATAATACTATTGCGTGTTCGAGTTGCCATATACAAGCTAATGCTTTTGCAGACAACAATGCTAAAGCTATAGGGATTTTTGCAAGGATAGGGCTTAGGAACACGCCGCCTATTCAAAATATGGCGTTCCTGAATTTTTACAATTGGGATGGAAGTAAATTACAATTAGAAAAGCAATCTATAGTTCCTATAATAACTCATGAAGAGATGAATTCTTCAATTATAGAGGTTATTGACAAAATTAATGTTGATAAAGCGTACAGAGATTTATTCAAAAAGACTTTTGGAGACGAAAATATTACTCCAGAAAGGATTTACAAAAGTATTGCCCAGTTCGAATACACACTTATTTCTGCCAATAGTAAATATGATAGAGTGAAACGAAAAGAGAATGAATCTTTTTCAGTTTCTGAAGCTCGTGGATATCAAGTTTTTCAAGAAAAGTGTAACAGTTGTCATAGTACAGAATTGTTTACGGATCAGAGTTTTAGAAATATTGGTTTCCCGTTAAATACAGATTCTAATGAAGGAGGACGAGGGAGGGTCACTGGTATCGAGAAAGACTATATGAGTTTTCGTGTTCCTACTTTAAGAAACATTGAAGTCACTGCTCCTTACGGGAGTTTTGGACAATTTGCTACTCTAAGACAACTATTAGATTATTTAGATAATGGTGTGATACTAACGGATAATTTAGATCCCATTTTTAAAGAAAATGGAAATAGAATTCCGCTAAATGAACAAGAAAAAATAGATTTAATTTCATTCATGAAAACATTGACTGATACTCATTTTTTGGGTGGTGATTGAGATTAAAAAGTGTTATTCTAAAATGTGATGAAAAAGTATTGCATAAAAAAAAGGGAACTCAATTGAGTTCCTTTTTTTTATGTTCTAAATGAAGTTTTATTCTTTTAATCTGCAAGCTTTTACATCACCATCAACTACTACTTCCGTCATGCCAAGAGCAGCTAAATTTTTCATGGCTTTATCCCATTTTTTTCCACTTAATTCTGATTTTGTTTTTAATAATCCAAATTCCATTTGGTTATTATTGGTTTGCAGTAATGCTACAATTAATTTTTCATCGTCTTCTAATTCAATCTGAACTTGTTTTTTTTCAGGTCTCATCTGAGGAAACAGTAATACTTCCTGAATAGAAGCATTATTGGTCAAATACATAATCAAACGATCCATACCAATTCCCATTCCAGAGGTAGGTGGCATTCCGTATTCTAAAGCTCTTAAAAAATCTTCATCAATAATTCCCGTAGCTTCATCGTCTCCTTTTTCGGCTAATCGCATTTGGTCTTCAAAACGTTCTCTTTGATCTATTGGATCATTCAATTCAGAATAGGCATTGGCCACTTCCTTACCGCAAACCATTAATTCAAAACGCTCTGTCAATTCTGGATTATCTCTATGTTCTTTGCATAATGGTGACATTTCTTTTGGGTAATCAGTAATAAAGGTTGGTTGAATATAATTTCCTTCGCATTTGGCACCAAAAATTTCATCAATTAATTTTCCTTTACCCATCGTAGCATCAACGTCAATTCCCATTCCTCTTGCAGCCTCAAAAAGTTCCGCTTCCGTTTTCCCAGAAATGTCAAAACCAGTAAAATGTTTAATAGAATCGGTCATTGTCACACGAGCGTAAGGTGCTTTGAAACTAATTTGGTGTTCACCAAAAGTAACTTCCGAAGTCCCGTTTACGGCCACTGCGCAATATTCTAATAGCTCCTCGGCAAATTCCATCATCCAGTTGTAGTCTTTGTAAGCTACATATATTTCCATGGCAGTAAATTCTGGGTTGTGGGTTCTATCCATTCCTTCGTTACGGAAGTTTTTAGAAAACTCATAAACTCCTTCAAAACCACCAACAATTAATCTTTTTAAATACAATTCATTTGCAATACGCATGTATAACGGAATGTCAAGTGAATTGTGGTGTGTAATAAACGGTCGTGCTGCTGCACCACCAGGAATAGGTTGTAAAACAGGGGTTTCTACCTCAAGATATCCAGCGTTATTAAAAAAGGTACGCATGGCGTTAAACAATTTTGTACGCTTAATAAATGTTTGTTTTACATGCTCATTTACAGTCAAATCTACGTAACGCATTCTGTAACGCAATTCGGCGTCATTAAATGCATCGTGTACTTTTCCGTCCTCATCTACTTTTGGTAAAGGTAACGGACGCAACGTTTTGCTTAAGAAAGTGAAAACATCAACACGAATGCATTGTGCACCAACTTTGGTAGTAAACAATTCTCCTTCAATTCCTATAAAATCCCCAAGATCTGTTAATTTTTTAAAAACCTGATTGTACATGGTTTTGTCTTCCTCAGGACACAAAACATCGCGATTCACATACAATTGAATGCGTCCTTCACTATCTTGCAATTCAGCAAAACAAGCTTTTCCTTGGTCTCTTACACTCATCAAACGGCCAGCGACAATAACCTTCTTTCCGTCTTCAAATTGCTCTTTTATCTGCTTCGAAGTATGATTTACAGGAAAAAGATTAGCAGGATAAGGATTGATTCCTAAGTTGCGTAGCGATTGAAGTTTTTCTCTTCGGATGATTTCTTGTTCAGATAATGCCATTGTGTTCTAATTTTTAAGAATGCAAAGATAAGTTTTTGTTTTTAAGTATAAAGTTTAAAAGCAAAGGTTTTGGTTTATATGTATCAAAAAAAAAAATACAAATTAAGCAGTTCTAAGAATGCCTAATTTGTATTTAAGTTGAATTAATTTAAAAGTTCGTTTTTAGCGAATCAAGTCTTTTACTTTTGTTCTGCTATCGTTGCTTTATTAAGTTTTATAATTCTTATTTTTTTATTGGTATTGTCTGATAAAAATATACGATCCTTGTATTGTGCAGTGCTAATTATAGTTCCAAAGGAATTATTGCCCATAATATCGGATGCATTTACTCGTGGATTGTAAGTTTGCCCTATGAATTCATTTATAGGATACAAACGCAATAGGTTTGAATTCCCTACACTTTCTGATGCAATGGCCCATTCTGTTGTAAAAGTGATTGCTACAGGTCGGCTTTCTGAAAGGGCTATTTTTGCTGGGGCCAAAGCAGTTGTAGGTGAATTTGCAGCGCTATTTCGAATTGCTTTTATAGGATAATACAAATAACCTTTTGCATTTCTACCGGCAACTACTAGATTTCCTGAATTTATATCCATCGAATAAATTTCGTCAAAACCAGTGGTTGTATTTAATTTTGCGATTGGTGTTAAATTCCAATTGCTAGTTTCGGTGATTTGTGAAGTTTCAAAAACTTTAATTGATTGTTCTTTTTCTTTAACAAAGACTAATCCGTCTTTTACTGTAACACCAAATACGTGTACAAAAGTAGTCCACCATTGACCATTTCCTAAAGTATTGATTCCGTTAGTTGTTTTTTCATCCATCACAAAAAGTCTAGAATCTACACTTCCTAAGTAAATTCGTCCGTTATCAATAGAGATCGACGAAAGTTTGCTAAAGGGTATGGTTGTAGAACCTTTGGTGTAATTGGCTACTGTTTTGATATATGCCAAAGTTTCTGCATCAAATATTTCTAGAACATCTCCGTTGCAAATGTATAATTTGGAGTTCGAAACCGCAATTCCTTTTGGATCCAAATTTTTAGTTCCATCTCCAATTTCAGTAGCCGAGATACTAGTATCTTCAGTAGGGTAATAATAATTATAATTCGTTGGAGTATCGGTTTCTGAAGAGTCTTTGCTACAATTAGTCAGTAAACAAAGTAAGAATATATAGGAAATTATTTTTTTCATTTTGTAGGTATTTTTTAATTCCATTTCCCTGTTCCTTTGTATTTTAACAAAAATGGATTATTGGCATTTATTTTGAAAACTGGTTTTTTATAAGTAGTGTTTAGATATTCTTTTTTAGTCCAACTTTTCAAAATTTCTGGATCTATAAAGGGTAAGTCGTTTATATGAATCAAGTATTTGTAAAACTGGGTTAACATCTCTTGTTGGCCTCCACCTTCGCCACTGTTCGCTAAATTACTACTATGGCTATATCCAGTATGGTGAGAATATTCATGAGACCAAACTGACATTTCTCCTGTCCAATGTCCTGTTATGTATCCAGATTCCCATTGTGATGCTAAAGCACCACCTCCCCAAGCAGAATCGCCACCAACCATTGCTATATGAAGATTTCTATTGTCAACATAATTTTTATATTGTTGCTCTATTTCAGCTTTCGAATAGTAATCATAATTTCCGTCAGCATCCTCAGCGTTTCCGTGCCAATCTAATGCTCCATTGATTGGTTTTCCAGCTACAGCTGCTTGTTCTTGTTTGTATTTGTCAAAATTTACAAAAGTATCATAGTAAATGGGATGACTCAAGGCATAAGAATAATTGATGATCATAGTGATCGCTTCCTTAGCCAATACAGGATTCATTGGCAAATACTTTCCTAATTCGGCCAAATGATACCCATCGTGAAATTGAACCAATTGAGAAGATTTTATTTTTTTAAATTTAGCATATAAGGGATCCGTAGATTCTACCGAAAATTCGATTGAGCCAGATGAAAACCCTGTAATTTGATCAATAGTTACTGTTTTGCCAGATTCTAATAAATAATCATTTTTCTCAGCCACTAAAGGAATTTGATGAAAAGAACGATGAAAAGCAGGGATGTTTGTAAAATGATAAATGACAAATCGTTTGTCGTAATTTGGTAATTTTGCGTAAATTTTTACATCAGATAATCCTACAGGAGAGTAAAGAGATATTTGTACGGAATCCTTTGTTTTTTGAATCACTTGTAAAGGTTGATTTACCCTAAACCATCGGTCGCTTTTGTCATACATTTTTGAAGGATTTTCTGAGTCTTCAAACATAGTCATTGGTCGATTTTCTTTAGGAAGTTTAGATCCGTCAATAGTTGCTTTGTAGTGGGGCTCATAAGCAGCATAATTGGTGTCGCTGTCGCAACTGCTAAGTATTAAAAATGGGGTGATTAATACTATAAGCAAAATTTTTTTGTAGGTTTTTTTCTGCATTTAATTAATTGAAAAAAGTTTTTTTTATTTATATTTTGCAAATTTGGTTCTTTTTTAATTAAACTAAAATTTGGTTTTAAATTAATTAATTTTTGATATTTTTAATAGGAAAAAAATTAATATTGTTTTTTTTTTTAAAATCATTTTGCTTGCTGCTAATAAATATATTGGTAATGTGTTATTTCTCTTTCAAAAATTAAAGTATATTTTTATTTTTTAAATTATAAATGTCAAAAATCAAAATCTTTTAATTGTCAGATTTTTGCTATATTTGAAAAAAAATTATGCGAAAATCGAAACCGTTTTTCTCCTTATTTATAATATTGTTTTTTTCGGCTTGTCAAATGACTGAAACTTTTTTTTTAAATCAAGATGGTAGCGGAACAATAACCACTCAAGGATTGCGCGATGAATCAAGTTATATGAAATTAGTTGGTGAAGACTATTCTAAAGAAAATAATTTTATAGATAGTAGCTATGTTTTTAAAGAATATATATCAAAATATCAAGAAAATTTTTCTAAACTACCCTTGCATGAAAAGTCAGTTTTTAATCAGTACAAAGAGGTGAATGTACATATCAAAAAAAACTCTTTTGATAAAGAATTCAGAACTGTAATTTCTTGTAAATTCGATAAAATCGAAGCTGTTCCTGACTTATATAAAACGGAAGAGTATGCAGATGACTTACGACATAATTATGCCTTGTCTGCAGAGGAGCATTATTATAAAGTAAGTTATTCTTTTGATGGAAATGTATTTAAAAGAAGCGTTACGATTACCGATGTAAAAGAATTAAAGAAACAGCAAGCAAGAATGATAGCATTATTAAAGCAACTTGGCGATGTAAAAATGAATCAGTCTTATGTTTTAGATTATCATTTTCCTAAAAAAATAAAATACGTTTCGAATACAGCAGCAATAGTAAGTAATGATAAATTATCTGTTTCACTAAGGTTTCTTATATCCGATTCTTTACAAGATCCTGAAAGTACAATACTAGAAGTTGTTTTAGAGTAATGGGATTTTTGATTAGCATAGCTTTTTGATTACTATCCAAAATAATTAAAGATATTAGGAGTGAATTTTTTATTTAAAAATTGATTCCTCAATATTATCAAGCGATTGTTGATTCTTGGAAAAAACAAAATAATAAATTGTAAATTTGTCACTCACCAATGACAGAAACTAAATTGATTAATTTTTCTCTGTAATCACAAATGAATAAAACGATACAACTTCAAGATTTAGGAAATAAGGATTATAAAGCCACTTGGGAATACCAAGAACAGCTCTTTAAAGAAATTGTCGATCTCAAAATTAGAAATAGAAGAGAGGAACTTGATTTAGCAACACCCAATTATTTTTTGTTTGTAGAACATCCGCATGTTTATACATTAGGGAAAAGTGGAGATTTAAGTAATTTATTATTATCTGAGAAACAACTAGCTGCTAAAGGGGCTACTTTTTATAAAATTAATAGAGGTGGCGATATTACTTATCACGGTCCTGGTCAAATTGTAGGTTATCCTATTCTGGATTTAGAAAACTTTTTTACCGATATTCATAAATATTTGCGTTTTTTAGAAGAAGCTATTATTTTAACGCTTCAGGAATATGGAATTTCTTCAGGACGCAGTGAAGGAGAGACTGGAGTTTGGCTAGGTGTGGGAACTCCGTTTGCTAGGAAAATTTGTGCTATGGGTGTCCGTGCCTCACGATGGGTGACCATGCATGGATTTGCTTTGAATGTTAATGCCGATCTTGGGTATTTTGATAATATTATTCCATGTGGGATTCGCGGTAAAGCAGTTACTTCTTTAAATGTAGAACTTGGTGTTGAAAAAGTAAATGAAGAAGAAGTGAAACAAAAAGTCTTGAAACACTTCAAAGAATTATTTGAAGCAAAATTTGTGTAATAAAATCAATCAATCAATTGGAATGCAATTATGTTTTTTTTTGTTTAAAAACAACAAAAAAATAAAAATCATAATTCAAATTTTAATTGCTCTGGAAGCAACTTGAATGTCATTCTGTGGTATTTCGTTATTCCATACTTTCTAATGGCTTCTCTATGTTCTTTAGTAGGGTAGCCTTTATTCTTTTTCCAATTATACATTGGGTACTCCTCATGTATTTTATCCATGTATTCATCACGATAGGTTTTTGCTAAAACGGATGCAGCAGCAATACTCATGTATTTTGAATCTCCTTTGACAATGCTAGTGCTTGGTATAGCAGTTAATATTTTAATCTCTGATTCGCTGAATATTTTTCCGTTTGTTTTTATAAATCCTTTTTTCCTGATAAAAGGAGTGTTGCCATCTACAATTACATATTCTGGTTTTGGATTCAATTGTAATACACTTTGCTGCATTGCTTTTATAGAAGCATTCAATATGTTTATATGGTCTATTTCTAAAGGCTCGAGATGAGTTACCGCAAACGTTAGGGCTTGTTGCTCTAATAAAGGGCGTATTTGACTTCTGGTTTTCTCAGATAACTTTTTACTGTCATTTAGTATTTCATTTTTGAAGTCATTCGGTAAGACTATTGCGGCAGCCGTAACTGGTCCGGCAAGACAACCTCGGCCAGCTTCATCGGTTCCTGCTTCAAGATTTTGTGCAAAAAAATAAGGATGGAGCATAATTGTTGTATTTTATTACAAATAAAGTAAATTTTAAGTATTAAAATTTTAAATAAATTCGTTTTTAAAGGATTTTAAAAATGATTTTGTTGTTAATGTTAAAATTAATAATTTTTTAACTTTTACATAACATTAGATGTAGTATTTATATGATTTTTTTAGTATTTCATTCCTAAGTATTTATTGTTGTTTTGGTTTCTTTAAACCTTTATTTTCAATTTTTATTGAAATTATTATGATTTTTATTAAATTATTATCATAAGAATGTTAAATGTTTCTTTTCCTAAGGTTGTGTTGTGTAATATTTAAGAAAAAATTAGCATTTTTGTAGCATAACTAATTCAAATAAATTAAAATGAGATTAAAATTCAAATGGATCTTTACGCTTTTATTAGCGTTGTCTATGCAGTTTTCTTTTGCTCAAGAGAAAACTATCAGTGGAGTTGTTTCAGATGCAACAGGGCCTATTCCTGGTGTAAATGTTATTGTTAAAGGTACGAATAGATCAGTTCAAACTGATTTTACAGGAAGTTACTCTATCAAAGCGAAAGTTGGAGAAGTTTTAGGTTTCTCATTTACAGGTATGAACAGTGTTTCTGTAACTGTTAATGCTTCTATCGCAAATGTTAAGATGACAGCAAGTGCACAACAAATGGAAGAAGTTGTTGTGATGGGGTATGTGTCTAAAGCAAAAAGTACAATGACAGGAAGTTCTAAGCAACTTGCTGGAAGTACTTTGAGTGGTATACCTACTGTATCTGTTGATCAAGCTTTGCAGGGTAAAGTAGCAGGTTTGCAGGTTTCTAGTTCATCTGGAACTCCTGGGTCTGTTCAGGATATTCGTATTAGAGGTATTGGTTCTATTTCTGCTAATAATCAACCATTGTATGTTATTGATGGTGTTCCAGTAATTAGTGGTGATTTCTCTGGTGCAAATGATAATAGAGTTAATGGTAATGCTGCGACTTCATCTTCATTTTCTGTGTTGGCTACTTTAAATAGTAACGACATTGAGACTATGACTGTTTTGAAGGATGCTTCTGCAACTGCTGCTTATGGAGCTAGAGGTTCTAATGGTGTAATTGTAATTACAACTAAAAAAGGTAAAGTTGGGAAGCCATCTTATGTTTTTAGTAACTCTATCGGGTTTCAAAGTAATGCTGTAGATGGTAGAAAACCATTAACAGGAGATCAAAGAAAAGAATTGTATTTAGATGCTGCTTTTAATAGTTATGGTGCAGCAAATAATTTCACAAGAGCTGGTGCAGAAAATTGGTTGTTAAATACAGCTGCAGGGCAAGGTGTTGATGCGAATTTTGGAAGCTTAGCAGATTGGAATGGAAAAAGTTATGACTGGGGTGAATTGTTGAAAAACAAAAGTGCTGTAGTTCAGAATACTAACTTCTCTGTTTCTGCAGGTGATGATAAAACTACTTTTAACGCGTCTATAGGATACAATAAAACGGAAGCTACTGTTATTGGTGGAGAATTTAAACGTTTTACTGGGACTTTAGCAGTATCAAGAAGACTTTCTGAGTCATTGAAATTTAGTACTACTAACTCTTTTTCTGAGGCTAAACAAGATGGTATTTTAGAAGGATCTGGTACATTTAGTAATCCAAATTTAACGAAGTACTTTATGAACCCTTGGATTAATCCATATAATGCTGATGGTTCTTATAATATCGGAACAGGTTCAAAAACAACTGATATTGGATACTGGACTTCTTTACATAATACATTCTATACTTTAGAAAATAATGTAAGAACAAATGATTTAGTTGGAATTAGAACAAATAACACATTAGAGTGGAAGATAAACAATAATTTCAAGTATAAGTCTGTTTTCTCTTTAGATTATAATATGAATACTTATCATAACTATAACAATAGAGTTCATGGTGATGGTAAAGATCGTAATGGTAGTATTGAACAAAATATTAGAAGAAATACTAATATGGTAACTCAAAACTCTGTTAACTATAACGCTAAGTTAGATAAACATAGTTTTGATGCTACGGCTTTGTTTGAATACCAAAAAAACAAGAATGATTTTTTAGGAGGTTATGGTGAGAATATTGGATCTGATGATTTAATTTATTTAGATGTTGTTTCAAAAAATAAATCAACTTATGCTAATTTTACAGATTGGTTAAATGTTTCTTATTTAGGTTTGTTTAACTACGGATATGACAGACGTTATGTTGTAGATGCTACTTTTAGAAGAGAAGCTTCTTCTAAATTTGCTCCTACTCACCGTTATGGTAATTTCTGGTCAGTTGGTACTGCTTGGAATATTCATAACGAAGCATTTATGGACGGTTCAATTTTTAACAACTTAAAACTTAGAGCTTCTTACGGTACTTCTGGAAACAGTGGTATTAATGAAAATTCATACCAAAGATTATTAGGTTTTGATTCTAGTTATGATTCAGCTCCGATTATCTATCCTACTCAAGTAGGTAATGAATTATTGACATGGGAAAAAAACCATACGGCTGATATTGGTTTAGAATTTGGTCTATTAAACAATAGAGTTTCTGGAAGTGTGTCTTACTATAACAGAAATACATTTGACTTATTGCAAAGTGTGCCGATTTCATTAACTCAAGGTTCTACATCTCAATTAATGAATGTTGGTTCTGTTGTAAATAAAGGTGTTGAGGTTGATTTAAGCTATAGTATTATTAGAGGGAATGATTTAAATTGGTCTATTTCTGGAAACTATGCTCACAATGATAACAATGTTGAAAAACTTGCTAAAGATGTTCTAGGGAATGATATTGAAATTTCTTCAGGTACTAGAATAACTAAAGTTGGTGAGTCTATTAATACTTGGAACATGCGTAAATGGGCAGGTGTAGATGCAGCTAACGGTTTGCCATTATGGTACATCAATGGTGTTGATGGAGCTACAACTTCAGTTTACAACAATGCAAAAGTAGCTATACAAGGAAAATCAGCTCCAGTTTTTTCTGGTGGTTTTGGTACTCATGTTGACTACAAAGGTGTTTATTTAGATGTTGCTTTTTACTTTGCAGGTGGTCATAAAGTTTTTGAAGACTGGGCTTCTTATACTCAAAGTAATGGTACAAATACTTTCGTTTCATTTAATGGTACAGAAAACTTAATGGACAGATGGCAAAAACCAGGTGATATAGTTTCTACTCCAAAAATGGAACTTAACTCAGGAAGAAGTGCTGCTTCTACATCATCAAGATTTTTATATGATGGTGATTATTTAAGAATGAAAGATTTAGTAATTGGTTATAAATTCAATAGAAATATTGTTGAAGCTATGAGACTTGATGGATTTGATTTATCTTTAAGAGGAACAAATTTATTGACTTTTGTGAAAGATGATAATATGAAGTATGATCCAGAGGTAAGAGCAGACGGTTTAACTCGTTTAGTTAGTCCTCCTGTAAAATCTGTTGTATTTGCAATTAATATAAAATTATAATAAGATGAAAAAAATAATATTTGGTGCCTTGATTTTTTCAGGAATTTTTCTAAATTCTTGTGCGGATAGCGATCTTGAGCCTACTTTGAGTACGAATAAACCGAGTACTGAAATAAAAACATTAAGTGATTTAAAAGGTTTACTTGGCGGTGCTTATGACAGAATGACTTCTGAGACATATTACGGAAGAAACGTAATTGTTTTTGGAGACGTTAGATCTGATAATACTTATGCCAATGCCAACTCTGGAAGATTTGTAACTTCTGGATCTATGGATATGATTAATTCAAATGCTGATGCTGATTCTGCTTTTTTACAGATGTATGGTGTGATTGCAACTTGTAATATCATCATAAATTCAAATATTGCAGTTGATCCACAAATTGCTAATCATGCAGCTGCTATTAATTATGTAAAAGGTCAAGCTTTGGCATTGCGTGCTTTAGTACATTATGACTTAGTACGTATTTTTGGTCAACAACATGTTGGTATTGGTGGCGGAGATATGAATTCTTTAGGAGTTGCTTATGTTAAGGAATATTTGAATCCTACACAAATGAAGCCTAAAAGAAGTACTGTTGGTGAAGTAAAAACTTTTATCTACGCAGATTTAGACAAAGCTTTGCAGATTATGGACAAGACTTTAGATACTGGTGGAAAAAAATCTATCAGAACTGTAGCTGTTAATGCTATAAAAGCTAGAGTTGCGTTGTATTTTGGTGATTGGTCGATCGCTAAAGCTGCTTCAAATGAAGTTTTAATTAGTGGTGCTGCTAGAGTTCTTACTGCTTCAGAATATGCTGAATCATTCAAAATTAACCAGCCTGCGAATTCGATTTTTGAATTAATCTTCCTTGCTGATGATAACAGAGGAAATGATAGTTTATATAATATTTATAACAATACTGCTTATGGTGATATCGTTGTTTTGCAAGATTTAAAAAATCAGTTTTCTGCTACAGATGTTAGAGGAACTATGATTGGTTTAGATGCTAAATCACGTATTAGAAATCTAGGTAAATTTGTTAAAGCTGATATTAACGTCGTTTTGTTCAGATTTGAAGAAATGTTGTTGATAAATGCTGAGGCTTCTTTCAGACTTAATGCTGCTGATCCTTCTGCTTTGACAAATTTAAATAAAGTTGCAACTAACCGTGGAGATGTAGGTTATGCTACAGTATCTGTTGATAATATCATTTTGGAACGTAGAAAAGAATTATGCTTTGAAGGTTTTAGATTTGATGACATTGCAAGAACAAAAATGAATATGCCAGTTGTTGATGCGGTTAGACAAACTTATGATGATTTAGGTTTGCCAGGTATTGCATATGGTAGTTATAGATATGCATTTCCTATCCCATTGAGAGAGAAAAATGCAAATTCAAATACAATTCAAAATAAAGGATACTAATTTAATTAGTCCATTATCTTTTAAAAAGGCTATCCAGAAATGGATAGCCTTTTTTTTATATAAAGTTTAGCTATTTTTTTAACAATTAAACTCAAGTTTAATATAATTCTATTTTTTACATTTTAAATCTAACGTCAAATTTTTGATAACTATTATTCTGTGTTGTTTAAATTTTAAATTTCTTAGTTATTTTAGTCTGTTTTAATGATTAATTAGATGGTTTTAAAGTGTTGTATTTTTTTTGTTTGTAACGTTAACCCTTATGTTTACTGTAATCTTAACTTTTTTAATGTTAAATAATTTAATATTTTATGTTAAAAATAGTTTATTTAACAATTTATTAAGATGTTTGCTGAATAATTAACTAAACCAAACAAAAAAATGAGATTAAAATTTAAATGGATCTACACGCTATTGATAGCGTTATCTATGCAGTTAGCTTTTGCACAAGAGAAAACTGTAACGGGTGTTGTTTCAGATGTTACTGGTCCTATACCAGGTGCAAATGTTATAGTAAAAGGAACTAAAAAATCAGTTCAGACTGATTTTAATGGGAGCTATTCCATAAAGGCTAAAGTTGGAGAAGTGTTACAGTTTTCGTTTATCGGTATGAATAGTTCGTCTGTAACTGTTGGTGCTTCTAATACGATAAACGTAAAAATGAAATCTGATTCGCAGGATTTAGATGAAGTTGTTGTTGTTGGATACGGAACACAAAAGAAAAGAGATGTTAATGGAGCCATTTCTAAGATTGGTGGTGACAAAATTAAAAACATTCCTGTTCAAAGTTTTGATCAATCATTATCAGGAGCTGCATCTGGTGTTAATGCATCTTCTCCTAACGGTGTTTTAGGAAATCAAGCAGTAATACGTATTAGAGGTGTAAATTCTATTAATTTGAGTTCTTACCCCTTAATTGTAATTGACGGAGTTCCTTCTTGGAATGGAGACAATTTAAATCAAAGTAATGCTGCTAATAATCCATTGTCAGATATTAATCAAGCTGATATTGAAAGTGTAGAGGTTTTGAAAGATGCTTCATCTGCAGCAATATATGGTTCAAGAGCAGCTGCAGGTGTTATTTTGATAACAACTAAAAAAGGAAAATTAGGGAAAGTTTCTATAAACTTTGACTCTTCTGTTAGTTTTACAAGTGCTTACAATTTAATTCCACTTTTAAACGCAAATGAATTTACTGAAATTAAAAATGAAGGTCTAGCTAATTTTGGAACACCAGCAAATGGTACTACAAGAGGTTTTTATACTATGAAAGATGCTAATGGTAATCTTGTAGATACCAATTGGTATGATTATGCTTACAGAACTGGTGTTGCTTTCAATCATAATCTTAGTATTTCTGGTGCTACTGAAAATACTAAATATTTCTTATCAGCGGGTCAATTAGAGCAAGAAGGAATGTTTATTAATAATGACTTTAGAAGACAAACAGGTCGTTTCACATTAGATCAAAAAGTAAATAGTTGGATTAATATTGGTGGTACCTTTAGTTACACGAATGCTAAAACTAATGGCTTAAATACGGGTTCTGCAAACGGTGCTGCTTTTGCTGCTTCTGGTGCAGCAAGGTTAGCATTTGTTCAAGCTCCAAACGTGGGACCATTCAATAATGATGGAACCTATAATTTAAGAGGAAACCAGATAGGTTATGGAAATAATTTAACGGCGTTGCAATATGTTAATGCTAAATACTTGACCGATACAAATACTTTTATTGCTCAAAATGATCATATTATTTCTAATTTTTATATAGGATTAAAAATAGCTAAAGGACTTAATTTTAAATCTTTGTATGGTATTGATAATTTAATTATAGAAAATAAAGATTTCTTAGGGCCACTTCAAGGAGACGGATTTACTGATAAAGGTACAGCAAGTAATACAATGAATAGATATACTAGAAAATCAATTCAAAATATATTAGATTACAATCTTACTTTGGCTGAAAAAAATAATTTTAGTGCTTTATTAGGTACTGAAAGACAATATTCTAAAACAGATGCTTGGGGAGCTACAAGAAAAACGGTTTCTGATCCTTTTTTTAATGAATACCAAGGAGGTTATAGTACAATAGTTCCTGCGGGTAACTTATTGATTGAAAATTATCTTGAGTCGTATTTTGGACGCGTTAATTACGATTATGATAAAAAATATTACTTTTCTATAAACGGGAGAAGAGATGGTTATTCTGCTTTTGCACCAGGAAATAAATGGGGTAATTTTTATGGTGGATCTTTAGGTTGGACGGTTTCTGAAGAGGATTTCTTTAAAAATTCTGCCATTGGTAATGTATTAAATCAGTTCAAATTGAGAGCTAGTTATGGACTTGTAGGAAATAATCAAGGAATTGCTAGTTATGCTTCAAGTAGTTTCTTTAATGCAGGTCTAAACGGAACAAATCCAACACTTTTTTATGCTCAAGCGGGAAATAAAAATTTAACTTGGGAAACAAGTAAAAAAACAGATTTTGGTTTGAATTTTGGATTGTTTAATGATCGTATTACAGGAGAATTAGGCTATTACAAAAATAATATTGATGGATTGATTTTAAGTGTTCCACAAGCCTCTTCTACAGGAATTCCAGATAGCTCAATTTTGGCTAACGTTGGAAGTATGAGTAATACAGGTTATGAGTTGACTTTAAACGCAAAAGTTTTGTCTAATGGTGATTTTAAATGGAATACAAGTTTTAATATTTCGACTCAAAAAAACCGAGTTTTATCTTTAGATGCTAATGATTCTGATATTATTACTGCTACTGCTTTAGAAAACACAAGTATCACTAGAGTAAATGAGTCTATTGGAAACTTTTATATTGTGAAAACGGGAGGAGTAAATCCTGCTAACGGAAGAAGAATTTTTTATTATAGAGATGGTACAGCGGTTCAGTACGATCATGCGTCTCCAGTAGCTTCAAGATGGACTAAAGTAAGTGATGGGTCTGTTACTCGTGCGGCTAATCAAGCAGCAGATGCAGTTGTTTTAGGGCCAGCATTACCTAAGTATTACGGTGGTTTTTCAAATACATTTATGTATAAAGGATTTGATTTAAATGTTTCTTTGTATTTCTCTGGAGGGAACTATGTGTATAATGGTACAAAAGCTGGATTGCATGATCAGAGAGTTTGGAATAACTCGGCTGATGTTCTAAATCGTTGGAGAAACCCAGGAGATGTAACAGATATTCCTAAAATTGTTTTTGGTGATAATATTTCAAATGGTTCTTCTATGCCTATTTCAGATAATCTAGAGAAAGGAGATTTCGTGAAAGTTAGAAATATTGCTTTTGGATATAGCTTACCTAAGAGTCTATTAGATAGAGTTCAACTTTCTAACTTAAGATTCTATTTAAGTGTGCAGAATGCCTTTACATTTACTAATTATTCAGGATTTGATCCAGAAATTTCGACAAACGGAAATTCAAATGGTTCGCCAAGTGTTGATAGAAATTCAGCACCTATTGCTAGAACGTTTTCATTTGGGTTAAATCTAAGTTTATAATTTTAAAGAAAAGAAATAATGAAAAAAATATATTTATTACTTATTGCCTCAATAGCAATATCTTCTTGTACCGACACAGATGCTTTGTCACCTGTCAATCAAACAAGAATTAGCGACGTTACTGCATTTGAAACACCAGATAGAGCTTTACAGCAGGTTTTGGGTATGTATGGTGGTGTCAAAACAGGACAATTTTATGGCGGAAGATATTTTAATTATCAAGACGTGCGTGGGGAAGAGTTTAATAATGATAGATCTAATGGTGTTACCAACTTATTTACATGGAATTTTGGTTTACAATCTAGCACTAACGAAGTTAATAATTTATGGTACGCTGGATACTTAGCCATTAATAGATGTAATGTTGTTATTGCGGGTTTAGAAGGAGCTCCTATTCCAGCATCATTAAAAGTTCAGTATAAAGCTGAAGCATCTTTTTTAAGAGCTTTGTCTTATTATTCTATGCTTACTTTGTACGCTAGACCTTATTGGGATGGTAATGGTTCAAAACCGGGAATACCGTTGCGTTTAAAACCCGAAACAAATAGCGGAAGTAGTGATTTAGCTCGTGCATCAGTTGCCGCTGTTTATGACCAAATCATAATTGATTTAGATTACGCTGAGGCAAATTTACAGTTGACTAATGCGAATGCCTATGACAATACTACTAGAGCGCATAAAAATACTGCTATTGCATTAAAAACTAGAGTATATTTAAGTATGAATAAATATGATAAGGTTATTGCTGAAGCTAATAAAATAGTTACAATGTCAGCGCCTTTCTCTTCTATTACCGGAGTTTCAAATAAATTAGCTCCTACTATAGGTGCTGTTTTTGCTACTCCTGCATTAACCACTGAGAATATGTTTTCATTTGCTTATAGTCCTACAGATATTCCTGGAACGCAAAATTCATTAGTTAGTTATTACAATCCAACTGTTGGTACTGGCGAATATTCCTTGCTTCCTACAGGAATCCTTTCAAATGCTGGTTGGAAGTCTACTGATGCACGAAAAGCTTTAAATGTCGTGAATTCAGGAAAAACGTATTTGAATAAATGGACTAAAAATGCTTCAGATCCTGATTTTGTTGCTGTAATTCGTTATGCTGAAGTACTTTTAAATCTTTCAGAGGCGATTGTAAGAGATAATAAAACAGTTGATGCAAGAGCTATTCAATTATTGAACGCAGTAAGAGGTAGATCAGATGCTACTACTATATTTACGGCGGCGTCTTTTGCGACTTTTCAAGATTTATTAAATCAAATTGCAATAGAAAGAAGGATTGAATTACTAGGTGAAGGTTTTAGATCTCCAGATATTATGAGATTAGCACAAAATTTCCCTGCAAAGGGTGGTGCTCCATCTGTAGCTACAACAGATTCTCAGTACATATGGCCAATACCATTAAATGAGCTTTTATATAATAAATTATGTCTTCCTAATGACTAATAAAATAAAATTATATTGATTATTAAGTTTTAGAATTAGTTGAAAGAGCATCCAGTTTAATAACTGGGTGCTTTTTTTATTTATACGTTTTTATGATTTACCTTTACACTATTTTTTTTGTCTACTAAATTTATATTTTTTGTCTAATAACATTTTTATACTAACCAGTTAATGTGAAATGTTGAAAAATTAGTTTATCTTAAGAAAGACTTTAGTAATAGATTATAGCATAAATAAATGAATCATTCAGAAAAGAAAAATAACAATTGGTTGTTTGAGATAACGCCAAAAAATAAATTTTTCACACTTAACTTAAAGGAAGTTTGGCAGTATCGAGATTTATTGTTTCTTTTTGTCAAAAGAGATGTGGTAACTATGTACAAACAAACCGTTTTAGGGCCGCTTTGGTATCTGATTCAGCCGTTATTTACCTCAATTACTTTTACTATTATATTCAATAATTTAGCAGGAATAAGCACAGGCAGTGTTCCTCCGTTTTTATTTAACTTAGCAGGAATAACGATATGGAATTATTTTACGGCCTGTCTCAACGGAACGTCTAATACCTTTGGTAGCAACGCAGGTATTTTTGGAAAAGTCTATTTTCCGCGACTAATTGTTCCGCTTTCAATTGTAATTTCTAATCTAATTAAATTCGGAATTCAATTTTTTATTTTTATTGTTTTCTATCTCCTTTATTACTTTCAAGGTGCTGCTTTACATTTTAACCCTGCGATTGTATTTTTTCCTTTTCTAATAGTTTTAATGGGTATATTAGGCTTAGGTTTGGGAATGGTTATTTCTTCATTGGTTACCAAATACAGGGATTTTAGTTATCTAATAGGTTTTGGAGTACAGTTGCTCATGTATGTATCTGCAGTAATGTACCCTCTGGCATTGATTAAAGAGAAAATACCTCATTATGCTTGGCTTGTACAATACAATCCTTTAGCTTATGTTATTGAAAGTACCCGATACATGCTCTTAAATGTGGGTGAAGTTTCTGTTATAGGATTAATTTATACAACTGTGGTAACAATAAGTTTATTTTTAGTAGGAGTTTTAATTTTTAATAGAACAGAAAAGAACTTTATAGATACAGTATAATCTTTTTAAGATGTACTGTTTAAGACATAATAATAGGTTTTTTTTTAAAATAAAAGTAACGTTGCCTAAGTAAAATAAAGTGTAATTTATCTCTTTCATTCCTGTGACTGAGTATGCGAAGCCGTGTAAAATAGTCGCCTATTTGTGTTTGTAAAATTTAAAAATTGATTTAAGAAAACTGTTAAAGTATTTGATTTTTAATTATTTATAAAAGTGACCACCCAAAAACTGCACTTATAATAAACAGTCAACAAGAAGAAGAAATAACTCAAAGTAAATAATGGACAAAGAATTACGAAATAAGGAATTAAACATTCGTTCCACTTCTTTTGATGTTGAAGAGAAGAATGGAGATGTTATTCTTAAAGCCGAAAATATTTCCAAACAATACCGCTTAGGCCAAGTCGGCACAGGTACGCTGAGTCATGATTTAAATCGTTGGTGGCACCAAATAAGAGGTAAGGAAAATCCATATCTAAAAATTGGCGATGTCAATGACCGTTCTACAAAAGGAAATAGTGATTATGTTTGGGCGTTACAGGATATCAATTTTGAAGTAAAAAGAGGAGAAGTCCTTGGGATAATTGGTAAGAACGGAGCAGGTAAATCTACTTTGCTCAAGATATTATCTAAAGTTACAGCGCCTACCACTGGTAGTATAAAATCAAGAGGTCGTATTGCTTCCTTGTTAGAAGTAGGAACCGGTTTTAATGGTGAAATGACCGGAAGAGAAAATATATTTCTCAATGGTGCTATTTTAGGAATGACCAAAAAAGAAATTGCCTCAAAGCTAGAGGAGATTATCGATTTCTCTGGTTGTGAACGCTATATTGATACACCTGTAAAAAGATACAGTTCTGGAATGACCGTTCGTTTGGCTTTTGCAGTTGCCGCATTTTTAGAACCTGAGATTTTAGTAATTGATGAAGTACTAGCGGTTGGGGATGCTGAATTTCAAAAAAAGGCTATCGGTAAAATGCAGGATATTTCTAGAGAGGGCGGAAGGACTGTTTTGTTTGTGAGTCATAATATGGCGGCGGTGAAGAGTTTGTGTACTAGAGGAATTGTTTTGGAAAATGGAAAAGTGGTATTTGAAGGAGGAATAGATGAAGCAATTTCTCAATATTTAAAAGACAATAAAATTTCCAATTCAAAAAGTTTTGTTGATTCTCCATTAGTTAGTGTTTCTGTGGAGCAACAGGAAAAAGATATTGTTATTAATGCTTTTTATAATTCCAAATATGAATTAAATATTCCTAATCTAGGATTTGTTGTATATAATGAATTTGGAAATGCAGTTTTTGGTGGTAACCCAGTTTTACACAATATGAAACAATCAGATTGCATAAAGTATTTGTCTGGAGAAATATTATTGAAAATTATTAATCCACGTTTAGTTGATGGATTATATACAATTTCAATATGGTTTGGAGATAGTAGAGAGAATTATTTCGAAGCATTAGAATGTATTGTTATTGAAATTAAAGATATGGTAAAGATTGAATTTGTAAATACGTCATTTATAGGTAATATAACGCCAATGTTAGAATGGAAATTTATTTGATTATGAAAAATTTATTTGGAAAAAAAATTAAAAAAAATTACGAACAGTTCTCAAATTATTGGGTACAAAAAGTTGTACATAAAAGAAAAAAAAATAGGTTCGCTTTTTTTGAAGAATACTGTAGGGATAAAAAGGTAATCCATTTTGGATGTACAGATTGGCCTATTTTTGATCCTAATGAGAATTTACATATTAAACTTAATGAAATAACAAATATTTTACATGGTTTTGATATTGACAAGGAGGGAATTGAAAATTTAAAAAAGTATGTATCTCAAGATTATTTTAGTGACTTCAAAGATGTCAACGAAAATTATGATGTTTGTTTGATTCCTGAAACGATAGAACATGTTGATAATGTTAGAACATTTTTAGAAAATGTTTCTAAAATTAAATCTAAAATATTTTTAATAACGGCTCCAAATTGTTTTTCTAAGGAACACTTAAGAAGAAATTTTTATGGAGAAGATTATTTTATTGAAGTTGTCCATCCTGATCATAATTGCTGGTATAGTCCCTATACTCTAAAAAACCAAATTGAAAAATATTCTGAACTTAAAGTGATTGATGTAATTCTTCTTGAAGATGATAAAATGATATGTTGTGTAGCAGAAAAAGTATAATTTTTAATAAGTTTTTTTTTATAATTCCCTATCATAAAATTGGTGGTGCTGAGCGTGTACATATAAACATTATTAAGTCTTTAAAATATAAGCCATTTGTGTTTTTTGATTACTCTGATTCAACACATATTTCAAAAGAATTTAAAGACAATGCTTATTGTTTTTTTATTACAAGCAAAAGGCGAAGGAAATACGCATATTATTTTATTAAAATTATTTCTTATATTTTTCCTGTGACAATTTTTGGCTGTAATAGTAATGTTTTTTATAATTTCATTTCTAGGTTAAAAGGAAAGGTAAAATCTATAGATTTAACACATGCATTTTCTTTTCCCGAAAAAGGGATGGAAATTTCATCATTACCATTTGTTGATTTAATTGATAAGAGAGTTGTTATAAATCAAAAAACAAAAATCGATTATGAACATTTGTATAAAGAAAACAATATCGAAAAAAAACTATTAAATCGATTTGTAATTATTCCTAATGGAATTCTTATATCTGATTTTAAAAATGATATTGATTCTCGTTTTGAAAATTTTACAATTGGATTTGTAGGGAGGAATTCTCCTGAAAAAAGACCTGAATTGTTTTTTGATATAGTTAAAGATTTAAATATAAAATCTAAAGTTATTGGTGATAATTTTGATTTTTATAAGACCCACTTCCCAAATGTTAAATACTTTGAAAATTGTAACGAGCAAAAAACTATTAGAGAACAATTCTCAGAGATCTCACTTTTAATTGTGTCTTCATCACGTGAGGGATTTCCCTTAGTGATTATGGAAGCAATGGAACTAGGTATTCCAGTTATAGCAACAAATGTTGGTAGTATATCGGAGCATATAATAAATCATAAGAACGGATATTTAGGTCCTGTGGAATATTTAGATTTTTTAGATTTTTCAAAATTAATAATAAAAAGGCTCGTTTCGGACAAAGCTCTTTATTTTTCTATTTCAAGTAATGCTAGGGAATATGCAATTTTAAACTTTAATATAAAAAGATTCAAAGACCAGTACAGAAAATTATTTTATGAATAATACATTAATTTCCATTATTGTTCCCTGCTACAACCAAGCGCAATATTTATCGGAAGCATTACAATCAGTTTTGGATCAAACTTATACGGATTGGGAATGTATAATCGTCAATGATGGCAGTCCAGATGATACTGAAGTAATAGCTAAACGATGGTTAGAAAAAGACTCTCGCTTTAAATATATTTATAAAGAAAATGGAGGTTTAAGTAGTGCCAGGAATGCTGGTTTGGATTTGTCTATTGGAGATTATATTCAGTTTTTAGATAGTGATGATGTTTTAGAATGTAATAAGTTACAGTGCCAATCTCAATTTTTTTATAAAAATATTGATGTTCTAATTTCGGGTTACAGATATTTTGAAGATAATGAAGGTATTTCTAATTTAAGAATTATTGGACGAAACAATTTCATACCTGAAACCATAATTAATTATGATGACACAATAGATTTAAAAAAACTTTTTGACATTAAAAACCCATTTGTAATATGTGCCCCTTTATATAAAAAAAGTATTTTTCACAAAATAGGCAATTTTGATGAACAACTTAATTCTCTCGAAGATTGGGATTTTAATTTACGTTGCGCTATTAATGACATAAGTTTTCATCATATTGGATATTTTCCAAAATCAAAAGTTTTAGTTAGACTTCATGAGAATAGTATGATGCGGAAAAATAATTTAATGAATGCCAATAATAAAAAATTAAAAGAAAAATGGAATAGTGACTTATTGTATCAATCTATTTTTAATGTTAAAAGTACAAATCAAAAAAATGTATCAGGCAATATTTCATTTTTAAAATTAAGCAATTTTAAATCTTTTTTAAAGTTGTTTTTGCCTCCAATTTTTTTAATAATAAAAAGAAAAATATTTAATTCAAGAAATGCCTCAAAATAAAATACAATTTCTAGCTTATTATTTGCCTCAATATCATCCCATTCCTGAAAATGATTTGTGGTGGGGAAAAGGATTTACAGAATGGACCAATGTTGCTAAGGCAAAACCTTTATTTAAAGGACATAATCAACCAATTCTGCCAGGAGAGCTAGGTTTTTATGATTTAAGAGTATCAGAAGTTCAAGAACAACAAGCTCAATTAGCGCAAGAATATGGTATAGATGGTTTTATATATTATCAATATTGGTTTGGTAATGGTAAAATGTTATTGGAAAAACCTGCTGAAGCAATGCTCAAAAATAAAAACATAAGCTTTCCCTTTTGCTTTTGTTGGGCTAATGAAACTTGGAAAGGAATTTGGCATGGTTTAGATAATAATAAGGTATTAATTGAACAAACCTATCAAGGAGAGCAAGGATATAGAGATTATTTTGACTATTTACTTCCTTTTTTTAAAGATGAACGGTATATAAAGATTGATAATAAACCTATGTTTCATGTTTATAAATTTGATGATATTCCTGATATAGATTTATTTTTGGAAGTTTTTAATAGATTAGCAAAGATAAATGGTTTTGATGGTGTTTGGTTTGTAGCTACTCATGCCAACCCTAAAACTGTAATGTCAAATCCTGAAATTTATGGGCAGGTAGGTGTTGATGTTTTTAATGCTATGCGGTATGAGCAATCATTTAAATTTCGATCAGGAACTTTTTTTGGTAAAGTCGAAAGAAAAGTAAATAAAAAGTTTCATTTCTCATTAGTAAAATGGAATCCATTTATTCTAGATTATGGTATTGCTATTGAAAAACTTAAAGTTAATTTTATTCACAAAAAATATATTGCTTGCGTTTTTCCTAATTGGGATAATTCAGCAAGGATTGGTAAGAAAGCAATGATTTTTAAAAATGCTACACCTGAAAATTGGGGAAAACATCTCAAAATGACTTTAAAAGAAGTAAAAAATAATCAAGAAAATCCTCCTTTTGTAGTTATTAAATCATGGAATGAATGGGCAGAGGGAAATCATTTAGAACCTGATGCTAATTTTGCACGCGAATGGTTAGAAGTAATTAATAAAATAAAGAATACTGTTTTGCCTCCAAAACAATATTGAATTTAATCTTATTAGAATTTAGTAATAAAATAATGAATAAAAGACAACTATTAATAGTTTCAAAAAAAATACCTTATCCATTAAGTCAAGGTGGAGCAATAGCACAGTTTTTCTTTTTAAAAAAATTGGCAACTATTTTTGAAGTTAGTTTTTGTACAATTGTTAATAATGAAAATCAAGAAAGAAACATTGAAAGTCTTAAAAAAGAGATTCCTCAAATAACATTTTTTGTTTATAAAGTAGTAGAGGATAACTCAATAAACTTTTCGGTTTTAAATACTATTAATCAAATTTTTGATAAGTTTAAAAAACGTTTAAAAAACAAAGTTTTCAATCTTTATTCAAAAACTAATAATGCTCCTACCATTATTAGTTTTGATAGTAATTTTTGTTATGAAAATGAAAAGTTTCTCAAATTTTTTATTGATCTAGTTAACAATCAAAGTTTTGATATTATACAGTTAGAGTTCTTTGAAACTATTTCATTGCTTTCAGTGATACCAGAGAATATAAAAAAAGTATTTGTGCATCACGAAATAAGAAGCAAGAGAAATAGTTTGTTAAGTAGTTCTAATGTAGTTTATAGAGATTATATAAAAAATATCACTTTGGTTATAGAGAACTCTTTGTTGAATCGAGCGGATAGTATTATTGTTTTTAACGAAGAGGATAAATACTATTTAAAAGAATTGAAGGCGCCTGTTTTAATCAGTCCTTTTGGGATTCCAAAGCAGCTTATAGTTAAACAAGAAGTGTCTCCTTTTTTTAATAAATTTATTTTTATTGGCAGTGAATTTCATTACCCAAATAAAGAAGGTTTAGAGTGGTTTTTAGACACTATTTTTCTACCAAACTCTAACATTATTGATTGGCCTATTTATATAACAGGCTTTTGGGATGGAAATTTTAAAAAAAAATATAAAAACAATAAGAATATTGTTTTTACAGGATATATAAAAAATCTTGAGTCCGTTTATGAAAATTCTATTTTGGTTGGTCCAATTTTGTCAGGGAGTGGAGTAAGAACTAAAATTTTAGAAGCCTTTGCAAATAAAATACCTGTCATTTCTACACCTTTTGCGAGTGAAGGATTATATAAAACTACAGAACTATTAAATCATATTATTCATTTTAATTCTTCTTTAGATTTTCTAGAAGTATTTGATAAAATAAACGGCAAAAGTGATTTTTTAATTGATTTAGGTAATAGTGGTTTTAAGTATTTTTCTGAGAATTTTGATGAAGAAATCTTGCTTGAAAAACGTCTAAAAGCCTATCTTGATTAATAATTTATTTATGAAAAACATAAAGCTTTCAATAGTAATTCCCTATTATAAAATAAATTTTTTTGGAGCAACCTTAGAATCCTTAGCTAATCAAACCAATAAACAATTCAAAGTTTATATCGGAGACGATGCGAGTCTTGATAATCCAAAAGAATTACTAGATAAATATCAAGATCAATTTAATTTTGTTTATCAAAAATTTGAGGAAAATCTAGGAGGAATATCTTTAGTTCAGCAATGGAATCGATGTATTGCCCTTTCTAGTAATGAAGATTGGATTATAATTTTGGGGGATGATGATGTGCTTGAAAGTAATTGTGTCGAATCTTTTTATTCAAATTTAAAAGAAATAGAAGATTTGGATAGTACTGTAGTACGCTTTGCAACGCAGGTTGTTGATAAAAACGGTAAAACAATATCCAAAATTCATCAACATCCTAAAATAGAAATAGCAGGTGATTTTTTGATTAGAAAGTTTAAAGGAGGAACTCGCAGTTCTTTGAGCGAGTATGTTTTTAAAAAGGAAGTTGTAGATAAGGTACAATTTAAAGATTTTCCTTTGGCTTGGTATAGTGATTTATTAGCAGTCTTAGAATTCTCGAGATGGAAAGAAATTTTCACTATTAATGAAGCAATAGTTTATTTTAGATTAAGTGGAATAAATATTACAAGCAGAACTGATGATAGTGTAATCAAAAATATTGCTACGTTTCAGTTTTACCATTTTTTGTTACATAAGTATGACACTAAATTATCTAAGCAA
Organism: Flavobacterium flabelliforme; assembly: GCF_017948675.1. Classification (GTDB taxonomy): domain Bacteria; phylum Bacteroidota; class Bacteroidia; order Flavobacteriales; family Flavobacteriaceae; genus Flavobacterium; species Flavobacterium pygoscelis. Next base: position 408,736 of record NZ_JAGFBU010000001.1, on the reverse strand, counting down.
TTAGTTCAAGAAATTTTTAATCGTATTGAAAAAACATTATTAGATAACAAGAAAAATCTTAAGCGTTGGTCACAACTTTTTTCATTGTATCTTAAGTTCTTGCAGTTCAAAAGATTTTTCACTTTAAGTTTAAAGATAAAAAAAAGTATTAGATGAGGTTTTTAGTTATTGTTCAAGATTTAAGGGTTTCAGGAACAAGTGAGGGTATCGTTTCTCGTTCTTTTATTGCTAAATTGAGAAAAACCTATCCAAAATCTGTAATTGATTCAGTTTATATTGCACATTCTGAAACTGAAGATCGCTTGGATTTGTTACCCGTTGATACAATTAAAAAACATATCGTCAACACTAAAGTTCCTTTCTGGACTTTATTTTGGAATAGGTTTTATTGGAGGTTGTTTCATGTTTCTTTAAAAGAACGTTATATTCATAAACAATATGCAAAAGTTATTGAATTGTTAGATTATACAATTTACGATCATATTTTTATTAGAAGTGCAGGAATAGATCACGAAATGATTTTGGCAACTCATAATTTACCAATTCTAAAAAAAACAATAATTAATTTTCACGATCCATATCCACTATCTTGGTATGTTGGCTCTAAAACTAATTTTTCTAAATTAGAATTTTTCAGGTTGAAACGAATGATGCAAATCGTTGGTCAAGCTAAAACCTGTTCGAGTTCCGCACAATGGATGTCTCATGATTTAGAACATTTATATGCATCAAAAAAGAAGTTTTATACTTTGCCACACCAATTTGATGAGACAGTATTTGATTTGTCTGATAAAAGTCAAATGTTAGCTAAAAATAAAAAGATTAGCATTTCTTATCATGGAGCTTTGATGTTTGGTAGAAATATTGAGAATTTATTGATTGCCTATCAAGAATTATTGCAAGAAGATGTTATTTATAAAGAAAATACAGAATTTGTATTAAGACTGAAAGGAGATGGAATACAACAATTAAAACAAAAATTTAGCTCAATAGAAAATCTTCAGATTTTGGATTGTTTGAATTTTTCTAACTCATCAAATGAGCAAATTCACGACAGTGATATTGTTATTATTCTCGAAAACGGCCCTTTGTATTGTAATGTTTTAGTTGGAAAAGCACCTTTTTTGGCTGCTTTTGGCAAACCTGTTTTATGTGTTTCTCCTAAAAAAAGCGAATTGAGAGAAATTATTACAGACAAAAAGTTCATTGCAAATATGAATAATGTACAAGAGATAAAAGAAAAATTAAAGGCTTTGATAGATCATAGAATGATTTCTAACGAAAAAGTAAACCCATTTGGAGATTACTTCTCCGATGCTAATTTTAAAAAGCAGTTGTATAAAATACTTAATCATTTAGAAGATGATAAATGAAATAAAAGAAATTATAAAGAGAAAAATTTATAAAAGATATAATATTAGCTTTTCTAAATCAGGAGAAGATATGCAGTTAAAACAAATTTTAAAGGTTAATAGAATAGGCGTTTATGTTGATGTTGGCTGTTGGGATCCTGTTAAAGCTTCTAATTCTTATTATTTTCATTTGAGAGGTTGGAAAGGAATTTGCGTTGACCCTAATCCTAAAATGCAAACACTATTTACCAAAAAAAGGAAATCAGATATTTTTATTAATAATGCTGTAGGGATAGGTAATGAAACATTGACCTATTATATGTTAGAAGATGCTTTTTCCTCTATGAATACATTAGATTATAGTTTTATAAAAGAACATAACTTAGAAAATAAAATTGTAGAAAAAAAAGAGATTCAAACAGTTAGTTTAAAGTCAATATTATCGAAACATTTAGAAAAAGATGAAGTGATTGATTTTTTAGATATAGATGTTGAAGGATTTGATTTGGAAGTTTTACAATCTAATGATTGGGAAAGATTCAGACCAAAAATAATTTTAGTAGAATCTAATACTGATTTGAAAAATGATTTGCAAAGTGAAATTACAAAATATTTGCAGAGTAAAGAATATAGAATAATATGTAAAACGTTAATAAGTGGAGATTTAGGTAATGTTTTTTTTGAAGATATTAGATTATAATGCGAGTAGGAACCAATCCACGTAAAAACGGAAAACACGAAAAGATTAATTATCTTCATCAATTAATCATTCCCGTTTATATTCCTAATAACGAAGGGTATTTCAGCGACTGTTTTAAAATTTTACAACTTTGCTTGAATTCTTTGTTTAAAACGGTTCATTCCAAAACCTTTATTACTATTGTTAATAATGGGAGTTGTGAGGAAGTAGTGAATTATCTCAATGGACTTTATAACAATGGATTTATAAAGGAACTCATTCATACCACAAATATTGGTAAAAATAATGCAGTATTAAAAGGGTTGAAAGGACATTATTTTATGTATGTAACTATAGCTGATGCCGATGTTCTTTTTTTGAATGGATGGCAAAATGAAACAATGAAAGTTTTTAATACGTTTCCTAAAGCTGGAGTTGTTGGAATAGTCCCTCAATTAAAATCATTTTCGTATTTATGTGCGAATGTATTATTTGATAATTTTTTTTCAAATAAATTAAAATTCACAAAGGTTATTAACCCAGAAGGAATAAAACATTTTTATAAAAGCATTGGTTGGGATAATGACTATAATAAAGAATATTTGCGTTATCAATTAACGATTTCAGACAGTTCAAATTGTAAAGCAGTAATTGGTTCTGGGCATTTTGTGGCAACCTACAAGAATGAAGTTTTGGAACAAAATTTAAAAATAAAAATAGATGAATATATAAGTTCAAAGTTTGATCGATTGCTGTTTGATGTTCCAGTTACTAAAAAAGGAGGTTGGCGTTTAACAACGGAGAATAATTATGCCTATCATATGGGGAACGTTTATGAAGAGTGGATGCAAAAAGTATTAGATGATTTAGAAGATGAAAGTAAAAGAATGATTCCTTTATATTCTAGGTCTATTTTAAAAAGTAATAAAATAATGTATTTTATTAAAAATAAATTATTCAATAAATTATTAAAAAATAATTTTTTTCTTCGTCACTTCTATATTAATAAAAGATTGCCAAAAGATATCGCACAGAACTATTAAAATATATGAAGCCTACTTTTTCTATACTTATCACTACCAAAAACCGTAAAGATGCTTTAGCATTTACATTAGTTAAAATCCAACATTTATTAATTAGAGAAGAGGTCGAATGTATTATTTGCGATGATGGCTCTACAGACAATACAGTGTCATTTTTACAATCCAATTATCCAGAAATCCAATTAATTCAAAATAAAAAAAGTGAAGGGTTAATTTACAGTCGCAATAGACTCATGAGCATAACAACGGCTGAATTTGCTATTTCAATAGATGATGACTTGCATTTTGTTACACAAAATCCTTTAGTCATTATTCAAAAAGCTTTTGATGCGAATCCCCAAATAGGATTGTTGAGTTTTAGAATTTTTTGGGATTTAGAAGCACCAGAAAGCACAGATTGTAATGAGGTTTCACATCGAATGAAAAGTTTTGCAGGAGGTGCAAATGTATGGCGTATGGCTGCTTGGCGAGAGGTTCCAAATTACCCAGCTTGGTTTGTGTTTTATGGAGAAGAAGATTTTGCATCGTATCAGTTATTTAAAAGCAAATGGGAAATTCATTATTTACCCGAGGTTTTAGTAAATCATAGAGTAAATGTTAAAGCTAGAAAAAAAGACACCGATTATAGTTTGCGTTTGCAACGTTCCTTACGTTCGGGTTGGTATCTTTATTTTTTATTTTATCCAATTCCAGTTATTCCTCGAAAATTATTTTATACACTTTGGATTCAACTAAAAACGAAAGTGTTAAAAGGTGATTTGAAAGCATTAAAAGCAGTTTTGTTAGCTATGTTAGATGTTTTGTTGGCTATTCCAAAGATTATTAAAAATTCAAATAGGCTGTCAATGAAGGAATATAAGGAATATCAGAAACTAGAAGAAACTAAATTGTATTGGAGACCAGGGGATAAATAAACTGTTATATGAAAACCATCGCAATAATTCCAGCACGAGGAGGTTCGAAGAGATTACCTTATAAAAACAGATTGGCATTGGGAGGTATCCCTCTTATAGTACATAGCATTTTATATGCGCAACAGCACGATTTTATTGATGATATTTATGTTTCTACAGATGATGAGGTAATAAAGAATATTGCATTACAATATGGTGTAAAAGTAATTGACAGACCAGTTGCTATTTCAGGAGATTTAGAGCCAACAGTTTCCGCACTTAAAAATGTATTAGAACAAATAGGAGAAGTGGTAGAGAATGTTATTTTGTTGCAACCCACAAATCCATTACGTCCAAAAGAATTATTAAAGGATGCTTTTGAAGTCTATCAAAAAAACAATTGTGATAGTTTATTTACAGTTACTAGAAATCATCAAAAATTAGGAAAACTTAGTAATGGTGTTTTTATTCCATTTAACTATACAATAGGACAACGTTCTCAGGATTTAGAACCTTTATTTTATGAAAATGGATTACTTTATATAACAAAAGCAAATTTGATTCAAGAAGATATAATTATTTCTGATAAAGCTTTCCCTTTTGAAGTAGATCATATTTTTGCTACGATTGATATTGATACCGTAGAGGATTTTCAATATTCAGAATTAATATTAAATAATTATAGTAATGAATAAGTCATTAAAGAAATATCTTAAAGAATTATTATTTAGTATGGGATACAAAATATCTAAGATTAATAATATTCAATTACAAAATTCTAATCCCTTTTTAGCATGTAAGGCTAAAATTAAAACAAATAAACCAGTTGTTTTTGACATAGGAATGAATCATGGACAAACTCTAAATAAAATTTTAGAAATTTTCCCTGAATCATTTGTATATGGTTTTGAAGCGAGTAAATATTGTTTTAAAGATTTGATTTTGAGTTATAGTGACAAAAAAAATGTTGTAATGAATAATACAGCGATGGGAGATATTGAAGGAATTCTGAAATTTAACGAGTATTCATGGGACGCAATGAATTCATTTTTAGAAAGGTCATACGGAAAAGCTCATATTATTGAAACTTATGATGTAAATGTTACAACAGTTGATGATTATTGTTTTAAAAATCAAATTGCAAAAATCAATTTATTAAAAAGTGATACCGAAGGTTTTGAATTGAAAGTTTTAAAAGGGGCAAAAAAAATGATGATTGAAAATAAGATTCAATTTGTATTGATCGAGTTGTTTTTTGATTTAAATTTTTTTGAACAATCTTCAGTAGGTGAGATTTTTTCTTATTTAGAGAATAATGATTTTTCATTAGTTAAATTTTATGATTTTAGTTTAACTGGTGACGGTTTAGCTTCTAAGAGTGATGCTTTATTTATAAATAATAAGTTTTAAAATTTCGCAAAAAAATTTAAAATTATGAACCCATACATAGAAATCGCAGGTAGGAAAATAGGTTTAGATTTTCCGCCACTAGTTATTGCTGAAATCGGAATCAATCACGAAGGTTCTTTGCAAACAGCCAAAGAAATGGTTGACGCTGCAAAAAGAGCAGGTGCTGAAGTGGTAAAACATCAAACGCATATTGTAGAAGATGAAATGAGTGGAGCTGCTAAAAAAGTGATTCCAGGCAATGCGGATGTTTCTATTTATGAAATAATGGAACGTTGTTCACTCAATGAAGCGGACGAATTAGAATTAAAAAAGTATGTTGAAAATAAAGGAATGATTTTTATATCAACTCCTTTTTCTCGCGCAGCAGCCGAAAGATTGAAAAAATTTGATATTCCCGCCTACAAAATTGGTTCAGGTGAGTGTAATAATTATCCTTTATTAGAGCACATTGCTTTGTTTGGTAAACCTGTTATTTTGAGTACAGGAATGAATACGATCGAAAGTGTTCAGAAAGCAGTAGCGATATTTGACAAACACAATGTTCCAGTAGCTTTGTTACACACCACCAATTTATATCCAACACCAATTCATTTGGTGCGTTTTGGTGCAATGGTCGAATTGTATGAATCTTTTCCAGACAAAGTCTTCGGATTGTCAGATCACACGTTGAATAATAATGCTTGTTTAGGAGCAGTAGCTTTGGGAGCGAGTATTTTAGAACGTCATTTTACAGATCACATGCAACGTACAGGTCCAGATATTGTTTGTAGTATGGATGAAAAAGCCTGTCAAGAATTAATTAACTCTTCAGCCGAAATAGCATTGATGCGTGGTGGAACTAAAAAACCAGCAGACGAAGAGCAAGTCACAATTGATTTTGCTTTTGCAACGGTTTGTTCTATAACAAATATTAAAAAAGGGGAAGTGTTTTCTAAAGAAAATATTTGGGTAAAACGTCCAGGAACAGGAAAAATACTAGCGGTACATTTTAATGATGTTCTTGGTAAAATTGCTACTAGAGATATTAAAAATGATGAACAATTAGTTTGGGATGATATTGAATGAAATTCCATTCATTTTAGTAATAAAGTTTTTAAATAAAAAACAGTCTCGACTGCGCTCAACGTGACAGCAGAATAAAACAATTGTCCAATCGAGCGCAATCAAATAACATTGTCAAATCGAGCGCAGTCGAGATTGAGCTTAATAAGAATAAAAAAACGTCTCGACTGCGCTCGACGTGACAGTAATATAGAAAGGTTTGTACAATTGAGCACAACCAAATAACATTGTCCAATCGATCGCAGTCGAGATTGAGCACAATAAGAATAAAAAAGCGCCTCGACTTCGCTCGACATGACAGCAGAATAAAACAAGTGTCAAATCGAGCGCAGTCGAGATTGAGCTTTATAAGAATAAAAAAGCGTCTCGACTGCGCTCGACGTGACAGTAATATAGAAAGGTTTGTCCAATTGAGCACAACCAAATAACATTGTCAAATCGAGCGCAGTCGAGATTGAACTTAATAAGAATAAAAAAGCGCCTCGACTTCGCTCGACATGACAGCAGAATAAAACAATTGTCCAATTGAGCGCAACCAAATAACATTGTCAAATCGAGCGCAGTCGAGATTGAGCTTAATAAGAATAAAAAAACGTCTCGACTGCGCTCGACGTGACAGTAATATAGAAAGGTTTGTCCAATTGAGAACAACCAAATAACATTGTCCAATCGATCGCATTCGAGATTGAGCTTAATAAGAATAAAAAAACGTCTCGACTGCGCTCGACGTGACAGTAATATAGAAAGGTTTGTCCAATTGAGAAAAACCAAATAACATTGTCCAATCGATCGCAGTCGAGATTGAGCACAATAAGAATAAAAAAGCGCCTCGACTTCGCTCGACATGACAGCAGAATAAAACAAGTTTCCAATCGAGCGCAAGGAAATAAAATTGTCAAATTGAGCGCAGTCGAGATTGATCTTAATAAGTATTAAATAAAAAACCGTCTCGACTGCGCTTGACGTGACAGTAATATAGAAGATTTGTCCAGTAGAGCGCATTCGAGATCATCTTAGCTAAATGCCTTAGTCCAAATTAAAATTGAAAGTTTTAGAATGAAAAAAATACTCTTCCTAACAGGAACACGAGCTGATTTTGGCAAAATAAAATCATTGATTTCAACTCTTGATAGGGATCAAGATTTTGAAGTTTTTGTTTTTGTTACAGGAATGCATTTGCAGGAGCAATATGGATATACCCTCATTGAAATTGAGCGCTGTAATTTTAAAAACATTCATACTTTCGAAAATCATACTCATGAGACTACGATGGATTTAACTTTGGCAAAAACCATCGAAGGGTTGTCGGCTTACTGTAAACAGGTCAAACCTGATTTGATTGTTGTTCACGGCGATAGACTAGAAACTTTAGCAGGTGCTATTGTAGGTTCTTTAAATAATATTTTGGTAGCTCATATAGAAGGAGGAGAATTATCAGGTACTGTGGATGAATTGATTCGTCATAGTGTGAGTAAATTGAGCCACATACATTTTGTGTCTAATAATGAGGCCGCTAAACGATTGAAGCAAATGGGCGAAATAGAATCTTCCATTTTTACCATTGGTTCACCCGATATTGATATTATGTTTTCGGATAATTTGCCTGATTTATCGGTTGTAAAAAAATACTATGATATTAGTTTTGAAAACTATGCCATTGTAATGTTTCATCCTGTTACGACCGAGGTAAATCATATGCAATCGTATGCAGAAACTTTTGTAAAATCATTAGCAGCCGATAATCATAATTATGTAGTTATCTATCCAAATAATGATTTGGGAAGCCAATTTATAATAGAAGAATATAAAAAATTAAAAGACAATTCCCGATTCCGGATTTTTCCGTCACTTCGGTTTGAATATTTTTTGACATTATTAAAGAATAGTCAGTTTATAATAGGTAACAGTAGCGCAGGAATTCGGGAAGCACCTTATTATGGAATTCCTATTATAAATATAGGTACACGTCAACAAAATAGAGCAGTTCAAGCCGATATTATTAATGTTGATTATGGATTTCAAGCAATCAAAGAAGCTTTATCAGTTATTGATACTCATAAAATTAAAAGGTCAGATGCCAGTTTTGGAAAAGGAAATAGTACAGCATTATTTCTCGAGTGTCTTCAAAAAGAGAATATTTGGCAGTTGAATCACCAAAAACAATTTAGAGACAGAGAATGAGTTTTTTAAAGACAATTAAAAATTGGTACTATATTTCTTTAAAGGTAAAAAGTAGGCTTCTATTTGGTAAACCTGTTTTAGTAATGATGTATCATAGAATTAATAATTCCGTTGGAGAAAAATTAACAGGATTGTCAGTTGATATTTCTAATTTTGAAAAGCATTTACTTTTTTATAAAAATAATTTTCAAATTCTAAGACTAGAGGAAGAGTGGACTTCTCTAAAAAAAACGGGACTTGTAATTACGTTTGATGATGGTTATGCGGATAATATTATAAATGCATTACCGCTATTAGAGAAATATCAGCTACCTGCAACCATTTTTGTAACGACTTTAAATATAGACTCTAAAGACGAGTTTTGGTGGGACCGTTTGGTTTTTGATTATTCCAATTGCAAGGAATCATTTTTTGTTCCGAATCAAAATAACGCAATTTCAAAATCAAATCGTTCCTATAAGATTCTTACTGATTTTGTTCATGCATTGCGAAATGAAGACAAAGAGGAATGGTTTTTAGCGTTTGAAAAGATAAATAATATCTCTTTTATACATAGAGAAGAATTTCGTTCATTGACAAATTCAGAGTTGAAGTTTTTATCAGAGCATCCTTTGATTTCAATAGGAATACATACACATAACCATTACTCTTTAGGAACTTTGAGTTATGAAGAGCAAAAAAAAGAGTTGCAATTATCGATACAAAACTTAAACGAATTAATAACTCAGAATATAAAATATCTGGCTCTGCCTCATGGTTCCTATAATCAAGATACAATTGAGGTTATGAATGATTTGAATTTGTCAGCAGTTTTATTAGCTAATAATTATTATTCAAGTAGTAAAAATAAAGCCAGTAGAAAAATTTATAGAATTTTGATGCCTAATATTAAGGATAATGAATTAAGAAATTATATTAAAAAATATAATTTTAAAATTTGGTAGAATTTAAAATTTAAAATACTCAGTCACATTTTAACATAAGATGATAAAAAATATTAAAAGTAAATTCGATAGCGAAACCAAGCTCAAAACAAAAAATTTAGTCAATAAAATTAAAGCTTTTTTTGTCTTTAATAATTTAACAACCTTAGCAAAAATATTTGGAACTGATAAATGGGGATATCATTATTATACAAAACATTATCAAAAACATTTCCGTCCATTTAAATATAAAAAGATTAAATTATTGGAAATAGGAGTTGGAGGTTACCATATTCCAACGAATGGAGGCAATTCATTACGTATGTGGAAGGCTTATTTTTGCTTAGGTAAAATATATTCACTTGATATTTATGACAAATCACCACATGAAGAGCATAGAATAAAAATTTATCAAGGAAGTCAGGTTGATCAAAAATTTTTAATGTCAATTTGTGAAGAGATTGGAGATTTAGATATTATAATTGATGATGGTAGTCATATTAATGAACACGTAATAAAGACGTTCGAATATTTATTTCCTAAACTTAAGAATGGCGGTATTTATGTAATTGAAGATACGCAAACTTCCTATTGGAAAGAATATGGTGGAACATCAGAAAATTTTAATCAAGATGGAACCATCTATTTCTATTTTAAAAGATTAATTGAAGCATTAAACAATGAGGAATTTATGATAGATGGATATGAAAAAAATTATTATGACAAGCATATTGTTTCAATGCATTTTTACCACAATATGATTTTTATATATAAAGGAGAAAATAATGAACCATCAACTTATTTGAAAAATAATCAAATAAAAAATGAATAAATCCCCTATTGCTATTTTAACTACTGTTGCTAATTTTGAACTTTATCAAAAAACAGTTCAATTATTTCCTGAAAATGTTCAGAAATATGTAATTGATGGAAGAAATGGCATGCACGGAATTCATAGTATTCTGTTTATGATTAATAAATTGAAAGGAAAAGGAATTGAATGGTTAGTGATGGCAGACGAAGATGTAGTTTTTAAAAATTCAGAAGCTGTTTTTTCTATTATTGAAAAAATGAAAAATAATGATATAACAGTTTGCGGGGTTCGCGATGGTGGGATTATTTCACATCGGAATTACAATCCCTATTTGATTAATACGTTTTTTTCAATACTTAATTTCAAAGAAATTGAAGTTATTTGGAATGAAAAAGAAATGCTTAGCAATCAGTTCCTTACTGAAAATGAATTTGATGATGAAGTTGCAAAATTGTTTTATGAATATGATATTTCAAGTCTTTATGAACCTTATTATTGTTTCTATTTATGGTTAAGAAGAAAAGGAAAGAAATTTCTTTTTTTAGATTCTGTTATGGAAGAAGATGGGGTTTCAAATAACGTGATTTTTAATGATGAAATAATTTTATGCCATACTTGGTATGCTAGAAGTTATGGTTTAAGTGAAAAACATACCAAAAGAATAAATAATTTATTAGGTAAAGCTTTAAATTTTGAAATTAATAGAAAACAGCAAAAGTCGAAAATTATTTTTTACAAAAAGAAAACATTTGCAATTGAACAAATGATTAAAAAACAGTATAGGCGAATTTGTTTAAAATTAAAGTAATGAAAAAACTAGCAATAGTTATAACAGACGGAGTAGGATTTAGAAATTTTATTCTAAGTGATTGTAAAATCAACTAAAAATCACTTTATATTAATACTAATCTTTACATATATTATTATTTATGTTAATAATTATTAATTATCATTACATTAGGAAGGATTTTACGTCTAAATTTCGAAGTATTTTTGGAGTTACTCCAGATTTATTCGAACAACAGTTAATTTCTTTAAAAAGTCAAGGAGATTATATTAGTGCTAATGATTTAATAATTAATAGCGATAAAATTTTAAACTCAAAAAATAAATATTTTTTTGTCACTTTTGATGACGGTCTTAAAGAGCAATATAAATTTGCCTTGCCTATTTTAGAAAAATTAAGAATACCTGCTATGTTTTTTGCAAATTCAAGAAATTTTCAAGATAAAAAAGTTAGTACAGTTCATAAAATACATTTGTTGAGAAGCATTATATCGACTAAAGATTTTACTAAAATTTTGAATAATCAAGGTCAATCCTTTTTGCTATCAAAGTCTGATTTAATTAAAGCTAAAAGCACATATGTTTATGATAATCCAGAGGATGCATCACTTAAATATTTACTTAATTTTAAAATTAATTTTTCTCTTCAAGAAAAATTAATAAAAAATATTTTTAATATTTATTTTGATGAATGTGAAATTTTAAATAATCTTTATATGAGTGAAAATGAGATTGTTGATTTGAGTAAAAGAAATTTTTTGGGTAGTCACACTCATAATCATTATCCAATTGGTTTATTGTCTCAAACAGAAATTGAATTTGAACTTAAAAATTCTAAATTATTTTTCGAAAAAATAACTCAGTCAACTATTTCTATGGTATCTTATCCTTACGGAACACCAGACGCATGTAATGCTGAGGTTGCTAATAATGCAAAAAGTGTAGGCTATAAATTTGGATTTACAACAACAAGAGGTAGTAATAATAAAAATAATAATAAGCTTCTTTTAAATCGGTATGACTGTAATGATTTATCTGATGTGAATATAATATCGGAAGAGCTATGATTTTAAGAGAAGCAATAATCGATGATTGGGAAAAATTATTAATTTTTTTTACTAAAATTTATAGAAATGACCATCCATTACAAAACAAATTATTTTGGGAATGGCAGTACGGAAATCCTAAATATGGTCGTTCATTTATTTGCTTAAATACTAATAATGAAATAGTAGGACATGTTGGAGCAAATTTTCAAGGAAACATAGCTTGGATTATTAATGTTTATCTAACTGAGGAATTTAGAGGCAAAGGGATTTTAGGAAGACTATATGACCTTGCTCGCGATTATTATCCATTAGCGGCAACTTCAGCTAATGAAGCTGGATTAGGCTTATATAAAAATATGCGCTGGATTAGATATTATGATTTGGTTCGTTATGTTAAAATAAATCCAAATTTAAAAGATATAAGTTTAAAGAATGTTTGCTCAGAGGTTCAAGTTGATATTAAAAACTTCAAAAATAAAGATTCTCATTATTTTCAGCAACCTTCAATAAAAGGAATAATATTGAACGGAGATTCTGAAGCAGTTAGTCAAGAAAACGTTGGAGGTTTGCGAGTAGTTTCATTTGATAATTTGCAGAAATTAGAAAATAAGGTTTGGGAAATAGGATATAATTGGATGGATTATATTACTTCATGGAATGATTTAAAAACTATAGATTTGGAGAAGAATGGTTGGGTTTTAGATTTTAAATCGGTTGTGCCTTGGCGATTAAATCCATTAGAAGAAAATTATTTTTGTGATGTTACCTTTCTTTCTGAGGAACCATTATGCAAAGAATTTATTATAAAAAGATCTCATTCCGATCATGGAAGAGTAGGAAGTATTATATAAGAAATCATGAAAAACTTAGGTATTGTAATTACAGATGGTGTTGGTTTTCGAAATTATATATTAACAGAATTTATTGAAGAAGCAAAATCTAATTTTGATAACGTTATAATTTTTTCCTGTTTACCAAAATCAGTTTATGATGATTTGAATTTGAAATGTGAAATAATTGAATTAGATGTTTTTACTGAAAAATTTAAAAATTGGTTTTTTAGAAAAGCTAAAGAAGTAGCTCACTTACAATTGAATAAAAACAATAATTTTGGTATTCAAGATAATTTCAATAGCAATAAAACGAAATCAAAATCCAATCGAGGTTATGCAACTAGATTTATTATAAAATTCACATCCCTATTCCATTCTGAAAAATGGATATTGAGATATAATTATTGGCAACAAAATTCCTTTAAAAACAATAAAGTAACTAAACAATACGAAGAATTATTAAAAGACAATAAAATAACATTATTATTCTTTACACATCAAAGACCTCCTTTTATCGCTCCATTGATTTTTGTCGCTCAAAAACAAAATATAAAAACGGCTACTTTCATTTTTAGTTGGGATAATTTAGCATCTAAGGGAAGAATGGCTGGAAATTTTGATAATTATCTTGTTTGGAGTAACTTAATGAAAACTGAATTATTAACCTTTTATAAATCGGTAAAACAGCATCAAGTAGAAGTTGTTGGAACACCACAATTTGAGCCTTTTACTTATGCAAAAGTTGGATATGCTAAAGAAAGTTTAATAAAAAAATTTAATCTTGACAGCAAAAAGCCAATTGTATTTTTTACTTGTAATGATTCAAGTAGCGAAAATGATCCAATTTACCTTGATTTATTAGCTAATTTTATTCAAACTAATAAATTAAAGAAAGAGGTTAATCTTATTGTAAGGACTTCGCCAGCTGAGGATCCGGATAGATTCAAGGAAATTGCAGAAAAATATGAATTTATTAAATGGAATTTTCCAGATTGGACTATAACAAGATATGGACACCAAGAAGCTTGGACACAGCGAGTCCCATCTGTTCAAGACTTAGATGATCTAAAAACTTTACTACAGCATTGTGAGTTTAATATTAATGTTTTATCAACAATAACTTTAGATGCTTTTATTTTTGATAAACCTGTTATCAATCCAGTTTTTGGAAATACTATAAACTGTATGTTTGATGACCAAAAGTTTCTGAAATATGAGCATTTGAGAAAGTTAGTTGATTCTAAAGCTAGTGAGATAGTTACAAATGAAGAGAGCTTTTTGAATGCAATCAATAAAATTTTATCAGATGGAGATGATAAAAGTAGAGAAAGAAAAGATTTTAATAACTTACAAATCGGAAAACCGCTAGAAGGAACTTCTAAACGAATTGCAACAATTTTAAGAAAATGGAGTCAAGAAAAATAGCGGTTCTTTGTAATTACGAACTCTTGCCCGAGCGAGTAGGCGGCATGGATTATTTTTTTTGGCAGTTTGATGCAAAATGTAAACAGAATAACATTCAGGTCGATTGGTTTTTTCCAAACCAATCCAGCCATGGCGATTATGCAAAACTTACTATTTTTGAAAATAAAGCGAAAAGCATAGAATCTTTTTTTCTAAATCATTGCACTCAAAACAGTTCTAACTATGAGTCTATAATTACTCATTTTATAGAATTATGTACTCCTTTTTTTTATAAAATTAAACAAAAAACTACAGCCAAAATTATTGTAGTAGATCACAATCCAAGGCCTATTAACGGATATCCTTTCAAAAAAAGACTCCAGAAAAGACTAAAAGGAATTTTGTTTTCTAAATACATAGATTTATTTGTAGGTGTTTCTAATTATACCGTGAATGAGATTTTAAAAGACTTTGGTAGTGGTTTAAAAAATAAAACAATTCCTATTTATAATGGAGTTTTAATAAATGATATAAAAGTAAGAACCGAGAGAAATAAGTTCAAACCTACTTTTATGGTTGCTTCTCACTTAAGAGCGTCCAAAGGGATTCAGGATTTAGTACAAGCCGTGATGCTTTTGCCTGATGAAATTAAAAATGAAATTAAAATAGCCATTTTTGGTGAAGGACCTTATAAAGAGAAATTGATTGAATTAATTAAAGAAAAAAAATTAACTGATAATTTTCAATTTATGGGAAGTCAACCCAATTTAAAAGAAATATTTTGTCAGTATGATTACATGCTACAACCCACTCACATGGAATGCTTTAGTCTTTCTGTATTAGAAAGTTTGGCAGCAAATGTACCGGTAATTACCACAAATGTAGGCGGTAATGAGGAAGTAATTACCAATACTGTAAATGGTTTTATTATCAAAGCTAAAGATATTGATTCCTTAGAAAACGTAATAAAAAAAGTATATTTGGGCGATTTTAAAATTACTCAAAATACCAGAACATTAATTGAGAAAGCTTTTTCATTAGATAGCATGGTCGACAATCATTTTAAAATCATTTAATAAAGTTCAATACTACGACAAGATGTTTTTCAATTCCTTTGCTTTTGCTATTTTTCTGCCTATTGTTTTTATCTTGTATTGGTTTGTTTTCAATAAAAACAAAAGCACTCAAAATGCGCTATTAATCATAGCGAGTTATTATTTTTATTCCTGTTGGGATTGGCGTTTTTTATTTCTGTTAGTATTCTCTACATTTTTAGATTATTATACAGGTATTCAAATTGAGAAAGCCAAAAAAGAAAGTATTCGAAAATTTTGGTTTTGGTTAAGTATCAGTGTCAATCTTGGTTTTTTAGGTGTATTTAAATATTATAATTTCTTTGCAGATTCCTTTTCGGATTTACTCAACGGATTCGGCTTGCAAACAAGCCCTTTGTTACTCAATGTTATTCTTCCTGTTGGGATTTCTTTTTATACTTTTCACGGTTTATCGTATGTAATCGATATTTATTTAAAAAGGATTAAAGCCGAATACAACTTTGTTGATTACTCTTTATTTGTAAGTTACTTTCCATTATTGGTGGCAGGTCCCATAGAAAGAGCCACGCATTTATTACCACAAGTAAAAATAAAACGAGAGTTTAATTATCAAAAGGCTAAAGAAGGAATTTTTCAGTTTATTTGGGGATTAGTCAAAAAGGTGGTAATTGCAGATACTTGCGCTACTTATGCCAACGCAATTTTTGATAATTATTCCTCCATGAATTCCCTATCATTACTATTGGGCGCGGTCTATTTTGCCTTCCAGATATATGGTGATTTCTCTGGTTATTCGGATATGGCACTGGGAATGTCTAAATTATTTGGTATCGATTTATTACGCAATTTTAATTACCCTTATTTCTCTCGAGATATAGCCGAATTTTGGCGTCGTTGGCACATTTCATTATCTTCTTGGTTTCGGGATTATTTATACATTCCGTTAGGAGGAAGTAGTGGTGGAATGGCGATGAAAATTCGAAATACGTTTATCATTTTTTTAGTGAGTGGATTTTGGCACGGCGCCAATTGGACTTTCATCGTTTGGGGTTTCATCAATGCGCTTTATTTTTTGCCCTTATTGCTATTAAAAAAGAACCGTTCTAATATAGAAATGGTTTCATTAAATTGGGATTTAAAATCGGTCAACATTTTTTTTAATATTGTAATCACTTTTGCGATAACTTGCTTTGCTTGGATCTTTTTTAGAGCAAAATCAATCGGCGAAGCTTTCAGTTATATAAAGAGGATGTTTACCAATCGTGAATTTAATTTCCAATTCTTAGCCAATGATCGTAGTAATTATGAATTAGTTAGTATGATTTTTGTATTCGTTTTGATTGAATGGCGTTCTAGAACACAAGTAGAACCCATTTCAGGAAAATGGAGTTTACTTAAATTAGCGTTAGCAATGGTAGCAATTGCTGCTTTTGGAACCTTTTCAGATTATAAAGAATTTATATATTTTCAGTTTTAATGAAAAATTTTTTAATTTATTTAGTTAAAATAATAGGCGTCCTTTTTTTGTCTTTGGTAATTTTAGATGGTTTATATACCTTAGTTTTCTTGCAATCCAAGAATAGGGGTAAAATAGAAACTGTCTTTAATTCAGGTCCTGAGAAATATGATGTAATTATTTTAGGATCGTCTAGAGCTAATAATCATTTTGTATCTCAAATGTTCGAAGATAAAGGACTGAAAACATTTAACTTTGGAATAAGTGGTAGTCATTTATTTGAGACATCATTACTTTTAAAATTAATGATCGAAAGAAAATATAAGATTAAAAATATAATTCTTGACGCAGATTTAAGTATAGCTAATTTTAAACAATCGGAAGGTGTTTCCGCTAAGTTTCTGCCCTACATTCATAATTCAAATGTTATTAAAGAGCACTTTATGTCAGAAGAGGATTTTGATGCCTTGTATTATATACCGTTTTATCGATATATAAAATATGAAAATAAAATTGGTTTTAGAGAAGTATTTTACACTGCAATTCATAAAAAGACTAATGTTTTAGAAAATTTGGGGTTCTATTCCTTATCAAAAAATAAAAAAGGAAATATGAAAAATGATATCAGAGCTCTTAAGCCGATTCAAAATAAATATTATGATGAGATCAAGAAAATTTGTGCTGAAAATCACATCAATTTAATTGCCGTAATGACGCCGATGTGCAGTAATACAAAAGGATTGGATTATTTTGAGAAAGTTAAAAAAATATATCCCGAAATTCATAACTATGAAAATGCTGTAGAAGGCGATCAATATTTCTCTTCATGCGGGCATATGAATGATGCAGGCGCGCGACTTTTTACGACTCGAATTCTTAATGATTTTTTTATAAAAAAATAGATATTATTGTCGAATACATTATTTTATTAAAGTACTGTACAATTTAGTTTTTAATTATCAAACAAAATGAAAATAGCTTTTCTAACCCCAGAATATCCTCATGCTAAAACAGGCAATTCTGGAGGAATTGGGACGAGTATTAAAAATCTAGCAAAAGGACTTTTGTTAGAAGGATGTTCGGTACGTGTTTTAGTGTATGGACAAAAAGAAGACGCTATTTTTGATGACAATGGGATTTGTATTCAACAGATAAAAAATAAAAAAATTAAAGGGCTTTCTTGGTATTTTACTCGAAAAAAAATACAAGGAATAATCAATAAACTTTATCTAGAAAAAAAAATAGATATCGTCGAGGCCCCAGATTGGACGGGCATCACCTCATTTATACAACCTCACCTGTGTCCTGTTATAATTCGATTAAATGGTTCTGATACCTATTTTTGTCATTTAGACAATCGTCCTGTAAAATGGATAAATAAATTTCATGAAAAAAGAGCATTATTAAAAGCAGATGGTTTGCTTTCGGTAAGCCAGTTTACAGCCAATTTGACAAATGAAATTTTTGGCATTAAAAAAAAATTCACGAATATTCCTAATGCTATAGATACTAATTCTTTTGTTGCAAGTAACTCTAAAAATGAAAATACGATTTTATATTTTGGAAGTCTAATTAGAAAAAAAGGCTTGTTAGAACTTCCTTTTATTTTTAATGAAGTTATTCGTAAGAATCCATTAGCGCAGTTAATTTTGGTAGGTAAAGACGTTCCAGATATTATTACCGGAAACAAATCGACCTGGGAAATGATGCGGAAATTATTTACTAAAGAGGCATCCTCTAATGTTACTTATTTAGGGAGTGTTCCTTACCCAGAAATAAATAGGCATATTTCAGCTGCAACGGTTTGTGTTTTTCCCACATTTGCTGAGGCATTACCGGTATCTTGGCTAGAAGCTATGGCGATGCAAAAAGCCATTGTAGCTTCTAATATCGGTTGGGGAACAGAAGTAATTGATGATGGAGTGAACGGTTTTTTAGTTATTCCTGAAAATCATATGGAATACGCTTCAAAAATTAATACATTGCTAATTAATTCAAAACTATGTCAAGAGTTTGGAATTGCAGCAAGAAAAAAAGTAATAGAAAAATTCAGTATTTCGGTTGTGGCAAAACAAAGTTTGGCTTTTTATAAACAATTCTCAAGAAAATGATATTAAAAGAATATATGACAGATTCAGGAGAAATTATATTATATAATGGGAATCCCGATTTTGAAAAATTAGAACAGCTTTCAAATGGATCTGGAGATATTTGGCATAGTTCTTTTGAACAGGGTTATAAAAATGCATTTACGGAATTAGTGTATCAAACAGCAGTTTTTTTTTGGTATATTAATGATTTTGACAATTTGGACGAATGTGTAAGCTGGAGAATTAATCCCAATCATTTTGCTGTTCGAAAATCAGTTTGGGAAACACTAAATGGGTTTGATAATGATTATACGAATCCGCAAATACAGGCACTAGATTTTGGATATAATGCGATTAGAAACTCTGGTGCTGTTTCATTGTATGCAAAAGGTTTATTTGCTAGTAATGAAAAAGAAAACATAAACATATCGGTACGAGATCGATATACTTTTTTTATCAAAAATTTTAAGCTTGAGCATTCTTTGTATATGATTTACAGACAAGGTTTTTGGAAATTTACCGAATGGAGTGCTTTTTTTTACGCAAAAAACAGGTTTAATAAAATCTTATTTAAGCCAATAGTAAAGCCTAAAGAATTAAAACCTATTGTTGATAATCCATCAGTAAGTTATATAATACCAACAATGTTTCGTCAAGATTATACTTTACAATTGTTGAAAGATTTGGCGAATCAAAGTTATCGAGTTACTCAAGTAGTTGTAGTTGATGCTACTCCAGAAATTGATCGGAATGAAAGTCTATATCAAGAAAAAGAATATCCATTCGAGTTAATTGTAAAGTGGCAAGAATCTAAAGGTAGTTGTCGAGCAAGAAATGAAGCTATTGACTTGTGTAATTGTGATTATATTGTTTTTGGAGATGATGATATTCGAATTCCATCTGATTTTATAGAAAATCATATTCGTTTTCTACAAACCAATAATTCAGGAGCATGTAATGGATTGGATATAAGAGCAGATCATCAAAATCAAGATTTACAAGATTTAAAAAATAAATTAAAGATACTAGGCAATAAAAGATGGATTGCTGGTAGTGCGCAAATGTTTAGTAATGCTAATTCCTGTGTAAAAAAGGAATTTGTTTCGCAATTACATGGAAACGATGTTAATTTTGATGGCGGTTATGGAGAGGATAGCGATTTTGGAATGTCATTATCAAAAATAGGTGTTACAGTTTTACATAATCCATTTTCGGTAAATTTACATCTCAAACCACCAGTTGGAGGTTATCGATTTTGGGGGCTTGAAGCTAAAGTTACTGGTAAGAAGAGAAAGGCTCAAGCATGGGAATTAGAAGTTCCAGTAAAAACAATTAAGCCTGTTCCAAGCCCTACGGTACTATATGGAATCCTAAAACATTTTACTCCGCAACAAGTTATTGAATATAAGAAAAAGCATTTTTTTTTATATCTTTTCAAAGGAAAAAAAACTTCTTTTTTATACCGATTAGTACGTATTCCATACAAAAATATTCAATTTAAAAAATCGCTGTTTTATGCCAAAAATCTTTTGGCTTTAGGAAAAAGAATAAATTAATTCATGAAATTTTCTCTAATCATATGCACTTATATGCGTCCAAAACCATTGTTTCAATTATTGCAATCGGTTAAGGAACAAACTATTTATCCAGATGAAATTTTAATTGTTGATGGCTCTCTCAATCAAGAGACACAAACTGCCTTGCAAGATAATCAGTTTAAAAATCTAGTTTATTTTCTAGTTTCTGATCAAGAAAGAGGTTTAACCAAACAACGTAATTTTGGAATTACTAAGGTAAATTCGAATTCCGAAATTATTTGTTTTTTGGATGATGATACGGTTTTAGAAGTTGACTATTTCGAAAAATTGTTACTTACCTATAAAATTCATCCTGACGCTTTAGGAGTTGGAGGTTACATCATTAATGAAACAGAATGGAAAAAAGTTGGCAAAGAATATAAGGCCTCGAAAAAGGAATTTTATTTTGATGGCTGGAAACGCAAAGAGAGTTCACGTTTTGTTTTACGAAAAAAGTTAGGTTTGGATAGTGATTGCCCTCCTGGATTTTCTAGTCTTTATTCACACGGCAGAAGTGTTGGTTTTTTGCCACCTAGTGGAGAAATATATCCAGTAGAACAATTAATGGGTGGAGTTTCTTCTTTTAAAAAAACAGTTTTTAATAGCTTTCAGTTTTCTACTTATTTTGAAGGCTACGGTTTATATGAAGACGCCGATTTTTGTATAAGAGTGGCGAAAAAAGGGAAATTATATCTAAATACAGCGGCTCAATTATATCATTATCACGATGCTTCTGGCAGACCCAATCAGTACCAATATGGGAGAATGGTAGTGCGCAACGGTTGGTATGTTTGGAGGGTAAAAAATCCAAAACCTGTTGGTAAAGATCAATTCAAATGGTATGCAATTACGATACTATTAACTTTGATAAAATTTTCTAATACAGTAACCACCTCTAAAAGAAAACAAGCTTTTACAGAAGCACTAGGAAGAACCTTTGGATTGTGGAGTTTGCTTTTTGATAAGCCGAGAGAAAAATGAAATTTATTTAAATCAATAAAAATATTCCTTTTGATTTTAATAAATAATAATGACGCATGGTTTACAAAAATTTTGCATTAATGTGATTACTTTTTTCAGTATAGGGATGGCATATCTCATAATTAGTAATAAAAATCACAAACTATATAAATGCAATTAAAGTGCTAAAGTCAAATTTATTTAGGATATAATGTTTCGCCATAGAATTAAAAAATAATAATGAAAACAATACTTATCAGTCACAATTTTAGCGAAATATCATTTTCTAGTATGAGTTATAGCTTGGCGCATCATCTGGGTGATTTAGGACATAAAGTTATTTTCATTTCTCATAAACCGTATTTTTCAAAAAAACTTACAATAAAAAAAACTCAAGGTAGTATCATTATTTACTCTTGGCCGACAGAAAAAAGACCCACTACTTTAAAAGATTTTTTTTGGTTCAGTAAGTTGTATTTTCAATATAAACCAGATATTGTAATTGGGCATTTTGTAGGTAGCAATATTAGTGTCTCGATGTCAAAGTTACTTTCTTTAGGAAGGGTAAACACATATGTCTATTATCATACTTTATCTGAACAGCTTTTATTGGACGAAAAAAAAACATCATTAAAGCAAAAAGTTAAATTTATTAGAAAAAAAATATTTTACAAATTCTTCTGTGATATAATTGTTTGCCCATCAGAACTAGCTAAAAAAGATTTGAAATTATTTCACAATGTAGATAAAGCAATTGTACTTTTAAATCCAATGATAGATAGATTTGAAAATAAAAAAAATATTGAAAACGATTTTATTATAATAAGTTATTTAGGTAGATTAGATAATTCTAAGGGAGTAGTAGATTTAATCAAGGCTTATTTACTGTATAAAAAGGAATTTAGGCATTCTAAAATTATTTTAAAAATTGCTGGTACAGGCGCACAAGAAAATGAGATAAAAGAATTGAGTAAAAATAATAGTTCTATTGAATATTTTGGAGGAATTTCATATGATAAAATTGATGATTATTTAAACGAATGTCATTTTTCAATAATTCCATCAAAGTTTGATGCTTTTAATGTCGTTGGAATAGAATCGCTGATGAATCAAACCCCACTATTAATATCTAATGAGGTAGGATTAGCGGATTATCTAACAGATGGTAAAGAGTGCTTTAAATTCGATCCTAATATTGATTCAATGGTAAGTTTATTTAGTAGAGTGGAGAATAATATTGATTATCAAGTAAGTATGGGTTTTGAGGCTAGAAAAACTTTTCTGGAAAAATTTAGTATTAGTACTTATTGTAATAAATTTTCAGACATATTACTATGAAATTCCTCATCATCACTCACGTTCCTCATCTAAAATACGAAAACGACTATTTTGCCTATTCCCCTTATGTAAATGAAATGAACATTTGGGCAAAATATGCAACAGAACTTATTGTGGTTGCTCCATTAACATTCACGGATAAAACAGCAATTGATAGTTCTTATATTCATCCTAAAATCAAGTTTTTATCCATTGATAATTTTGATGTATTGAGTTTAAAGGGATTATTTCGAACAGTAATAAAAACACCAAAAATTAGTTGGCAAATTTTCAGAGCCATGCGTTCTGCCGATCACATTCACTTGCGTTGTCCTGGAAATATTGGTTTGTTAGGTTGTTTAGTTCAAATTGCTTTTCCATCAAAACCTAAAACAGTTAAATATGCTGGTAATTGGGATCCAAAATCACAACAACCTTGGACATATAAATTACAAAAATGGATTTTGTCGAATACTTTTTTAACTCGTAACATGACCGTTTTAGTCTATGGAGAATGGGAGGGAAGTACAAAAAATATAAAACCCTTTTTTACCGCAACGTATTCAGAAGCCGAAAAGACACCTATTTTAGAAAAGACTCTTCAGCAAACGATTGATTTTGTTTTTGTTGGCGCTTTAGTTTCAGGTAAAAACCCATTGTATGCCATTCAGTTAGTACAGCGATTGTTTCAAAAAGGATATAAAGTTAAATTAACTCTTTATGGTGACGGAAAAGAACGAAAGAATTTAGAACACTATTGCTATGCCAATCAGTTAAATGGAATTGTTATTTTAAAAGGGAATCAAAACAAAGCAGCTTTAAAAAAAGCCTATCAAGAAAGTCACTTTGTAATTTTACCTTCTAAGAGTGAAGGTTGGCCCAAAGCCATTGCCGAAGGAATGTTTTGGGGTTGTGTTCCAATTTCCACTCCGGTTTCTTGTGTTCCTTATATGTTAGACAAGAACAATCGTGGGATTCTATTAAATATGAACTTTGAACAAGATATTTTGCAGATCGAAACTGTGTTTAATAGTCCACAGGTTTTTGATAAAAAACAAATTCTTGCTGCCAATTGGTCTAGAAATTATACCTTAGAGGTATTTGAAAATGAAATAAAAAAAATGCTGTTGCAATCCTAGCGCAGTTAGATACAATTTTAAATCTTAATTGTAGTTTAAAATCAAAGAGTAGCATAATAGTTAATAAATTTCCCCGGCTATTTTTATTCAGTAATTAAAATCTTGATAAATTTAATTATAGTTTTAGTAGAGGAATAAGTTTTAAAAATGATATTGAATCAGCTTTAATCACATCTTTTTATTTATTTAACTACCTTTGGTTTTTATAATTTTGAGGTAAAACTCAACACTAATCTTATTTTTGCTTAGCAATTAATTCCTGTTTATTTATTTATGAAAAAAGCGATATTTCTTTTATTATTATTAACTAATATATGTATTGCGCAAACTCCAAGTCAGCCAAAGCAAGTAAAGGATACAACAAAAATTAAAATAGCTCCAATCGACCTTTATAGAGTAATTACTTTAGAGAGAGATACTACCTATATCGATACTTCATTGACTATTCAAAAAGAGTACAGTCATAATTATCTAAGAAAAGATACTTTTGGTCTTTTGCCTTTTGCAAATGAGGGACAAACTTACAATACGCTACAATATAGCCTCACGAACTTATCTCCCTATCCAGAATTTGGTTTTAAAGCAAAGCATTTTAATTTTTTAGAAGCCAACCAAATTAGATATTATTCTGTGGCTACTCCTGTAACCGAATTGTATTTTAAAACCACCATCAAAAAAGGGCAATCAGTAGATGCCTTTATTACCTTAAACACTTCTGAAAATCTTAATTTTTCTATAGCTTATAAAGGTTTGCGTTCAGAGGGCGAATATATCAATCAACTTGCTAGTACAGGAAATTTTAGATTTACAACAAGTTATAATACTAAAAACAAACGCTATTTTGCAAATGCGCATTATACCTATCAAGATATTTTAAACGGTGAGAATGGCGGCATCACCACCATTCAAGATTTTGAAAGTAAAGATCCTAACTATAACAATCGACAACGTTTTGAAGTTTTTTTGAACGATGCTAAGTCATTCTTAAAAGGGAAGAGAATTTTTGTAGATCATAACTTTAGAATCAACCCTGAAAAAGGATCCAACAATCTTTATATTACGCATCAGTTCAATTACGAAAATAAGTTTTTCGAATTCTATCAAGCCACTATTCCTTCTTTTGTGGGAAATAAAATCGTATCACGTTTTGGAAATTCATTCTTAGACTACGGAATCAATGATCAAACAAGGTACAATAAGATGTATAATCGCGCAGGTCTGGTTTATGAAAATACTACATTAGGGAAATTTGTTTTTTTTGCAGATGATTTCAGATCCAATTATTACTACAACAGAATCCTTATTTTTAACAATCAAAACACGATTCCTAGTGCATTTAGCCAAAAAATCAATAGTGCCGGCGGACAGTATGAGTACAGACATGATAAATGGAACGGTACATTTTTATATTCAAGATCTATTACAGCACAATCTCTTTCTAATCTCGATGCGCAATTAAAATACGATTGGAATGACGATATTCAGCTGGCTTTTCAGTATCAAAACATCAACAAACTGCCTAATAGCAATTATAATTTGTACCAGAGTAGTTATGTGCAGTACAATTGGTCAAATGACTTTAAAAACGAAAAAATTAATGTTATAAAAGCCAATGCCATTTCACCTTGGATAAATGCAGAAGTATATTTGTCAGTAATGAAGGATCATTTGTATTTCAAGGACAACTCTACCGATCTTCAAAAAACAGCTAGAACTCAAATTATTGGCCCAGCGCAATATGATGGTACCATTAATTACCTTTCGGTAAAAGCCAGTAGAGAATTTAAATTTGGGAAATTTGCTTTAGACAACACCATTTTGTATCAAAAAGTAAAGCAAACAAATGAAATTTTAAACGTTCCAGATATAGTAACCAGAAACACGATTTATTATACAACATACATGTTCAAAAAAGCTTTGTTTCTGCAAACAGGAGTAACATTAAATTACTTTTCTAAGTATTTTGCGAATGATTATAATCCTGTGATAGGCGAGTTTTTTGTACAAACCAACAAGCAAATAGGCAATCATCCTAATCTTGATTTTTTTGTAAATGCCAAAGTGCAAAGAACCAGAATTTACTTCAAGCTAGAACATTTTAATTCCTCATTTATGGGCAATGATTTTTATGCTTCTCCCACTAATCCTTCCCGCGATTTTACCATTCGTTTTGGTTTAATCTGGAATTTCTTCAACTAAATTCACAAAAAAGTTTTTGTAATTTTTCATGGCGTTTTAACGTGCTATCCGCTATATCTTTCCTTGCTTAAGAACGCAAGCAAAGGATGTCGCTACTATCACGAACGCAAAATAGCATTCATAAGAATGTTTTGTAACAAAAACGTATCTTTGCAAAAGTTTTTCTAAAAAATTACAATCTAAAAAATTACAATTAAATGCAATACGCAGAAAATATATTAGGGACTATAGGGAATACTCCTTTAGTAAAACTTAATAAAGTTACCGCAGAAGTAGAGGCGCTAGTATTGGCCAAAGTAGAAACTTTTAATCCCGGAAACTCTGTTAAGGATAGAATGGCCGTTAAAATGATTGAAGATGCAGAAGCTGATGGTCGCTTAAAACCAGGTGGAACTATAATTGAGGGAACTTCTGGGAATACAGGAATGGGATTGGCTCTGGTAGCAATCATTAAAGGCTATAAATTAATTTGTGTAATATCAGATAAACAGTCTAAAGAAAAAATGGATATTCTTCGTGCTGTTGGAGCAAAAGTAGTCGTTTGTCCTACAGATGTTGAGCCTACAGATCCACGTTCTTATTATTCAGTTTCCAAACGATTAGCAACAGAAACACCAAATTCTTGGTATGTAAATCAATACGATAATCCATCCAATGCTATTGCACACTATGAGCAAACAGGACCAGAAATCTGGGCGCAAACAGAAGGGAAAATAACTCATTTTGTTTCAGGAGTAGGAACAGGCGGAACAATCTCGGGTGTTGCAAAATACTTGAAAGAAAAAAATCCAAACATTAAAATTTGGGGAATTGATACCTACGGATCGGTGTTTAAAAAATACCATGAAACAGGAATTTTTGACGAGAATGAAATTTATTCGTACATCACAGAGGGAATAGGAGAGGACATTTTGCCAGAAAATGTAAATTTTTCATTGATAGATGGTTTTACAAAAGTAACAGATAAAGACGCAGCAGTTTATACCCGAAAAATAGCTTTAGAAGAAGGTATTTTTGTCGGAAATTCAGCCGGAGCTGCCATAAAAGGCTTGTTACAACTTAAAGAACATTTTAAACCAGAAGACGTAGTTGTTGTTTTATTTCATGATTCAGGAAGCAGGTATGTAGGAAAGATGTTTAATGATGATTGGATGCGTGAAAGAGGTTTTCTTGAAGAAGAAATTACAAAAGCAGAAGATGTAATCAAAGATCATATCACTAAACCATTAATCGTAGTTCGTACAGAAGAGTTAGTTTCACACGCTATCGAACGCATGCGAAAATATAAAATATCTCAAATACCAGTAATAGATATTACCGGTTTTGTAGGGTCTGTAGATGAAAGTGATTTGTTTCAAAGTTATGTAGCTAATAAAGATGTAGCCGATAAACCGATTAAGGATATTATGGGTAAACCTTTCCCAATTGTAAAAAAAGGAACTGCTATAGAAGAAGTTTCAAAATTATTTACTAAAGATAATGCAGCCGTATTGGTCGAATTAGAAAATGGTGCACACCACATTATTACGAAATACGATATTATTGGTTCTATAAAATAAGATTTTTTTTTTTTTGCCACGAGTTAGACTATTTAGCTAAAATTTATTTTTCGTTAACTATTTTAATTTGTGGCTTTTTTAATTAAAAGTGATTGTGTTATAAAAAAAAACACAAGAATCTCTCTTAATTTTTAATTCAATAATTTACTCCCAAAAATGACTTTTACCGCAATAGATTTTGAAACAGCAACTGCATTTCATCCATGTTCTGTTGGGATTGTTTCAGTAGAAAACGGAATAATAGTGGATGAATTTGTCAGTTTGATTAAACCTCCAAATAATTTATATTCTCCTTTTACGATTCAAGTTCACGGAATTCATCCTAGAGACACCATGAATGCGAAAAGTTTTGCCGAGGTTTTTCCAGAAATAAAAAAAAGGCTGCAAAACAAAATTGTAGTGGCGCATAACGAAAGTTTCGACAGGAATGTTTTGTCTAAATCTATGGCGCTTTATAGTTTAGATTATGACGATTTAAACCTTGCCTCTCGTTGGGAATGTACCGTAAAAATATATAAAGCTAAAGGGCTTAAACCAACAAAGTTGAGTGATTGTTGCCGAGAAATGAATATTCAATTAAATCATCACGAAGCTTTATCTGATGCTCGTGCTTGCGCTAAATTGTACTTACTGCGCTAAATATTTACTTCATAATCTTTCAATTACCATTCTTAAAAGGGATGTAATTCCGATTTATGTTCGAAATAACTTACTTTTAATTATTTTTACTACATTAGTATTCAATCTAATACGGTAAAGATGAAAGAAGATTTTCTACATTATCTCTGGAAATTCAAGAAGTTTGATTCCTTAAATTTAAAAACCTCGAACTTAGAGAACCTTACGATCATCCATGTTGGGCAGTATCTAGAACTTGCAGGTCCCGATTTTTTCAATGCACAAATTAAAATTGGAAATCAGAAATGGGCGGGAAACGTAGAGATTCATCTTAAATCATCGGATTGGTATCTCCACCAGCACGAGAAAGATTCCGGTTATGAAAATGTAATTTTGCATGTAGTATGGGAAAATGATGCAGCAGTTTTTAGAAGTGATAATAGCGAAATTCCGGTATTAGAACTTAAGGATTATGTAGATTCTGATACTCTAAATAATTACCATTCTTTGGTCGCACCTAAATCATGGATTTATTGCGAAAAAGATTTGAGAACTATTGATGAATTTACGTTTAAAAATTGGCAAGAGCGTCTTTTTTTTGAACGTCTAGAGACAAAATCAAAACCAATTTTTGATTTATTAGAAAAAACGAATCAAGACTGGGAATCTGTTTTATTTTGTTTGTTAGCAAAAAATTTCGGTTTGAATACAAACGGTGAAATTTTTATGAAAATTGCTCAATCTATTCCTTTTTCAGTAATTCGTAAAGAAAGTTTTGAAGTCGAAAATCTTGAAGCTCTTATTTTTGGAACTGCAGGATTATTAGATAACGAAAAAGAAGATAACTATTTTAAAGATTTAAAATTCCGCTATTTTTATTTGTTACATAAATACCAATTAGATAAAATAGTTGTTCCACCGGTACAGTTTTTTAAACACCGACCGGATAACTTCCCAACTATAAGATTGTCACAATTAGCTAATTTATACCATACGCATCAGAACTTATTTTCAAAAATAAGTAGTTTACAATCTTTGAAAGAGAGTTATCAGCTGTTTCAAATTTGCGCAGCTCCCTATTGGCAAAATCATTATCAGTTTGATAAAGAAAGTCCCAAAAAAAAGAAAACACTTTCTAAATCTTTTATTGATTTAATTCTCATAAATACAATTATTCCATTGCAATTCGCTTATGCTAAAAGTTTAGGAAAAGAAGTTTCTGAGGATTTAATGGAACTTTTAACTGAAGTTTCTGCTGAGAAAAATGCAATTATTGATAAGTTTATTTCTTTTGGAATTAAACCAAAGAATGCTTTAGAAACGCAATCATTGCTACAACTTAAAAAAGAGTATTGTAATAATAGTAGATGTTTAGAATGTGTAATTGGAATAGAATTGTTAAAAAATAATAACTAATTAATAATCAAATAATAATTCAATTAGCTTATTTGTAACTCATGAATGGGTTTATTTTGTAATTTTGTAAATAACTAAAAATTTAAGTTGCAATGTCTGCTATTATAAAACTAAAGTTCTTTTTTGAAAAACATGGTTTTCATGTTTCTTCTCGTTTGGCAGATACATTAGGGATGCGAGCAAGTACGGTAAGATTATTCTTTATATACATTTCGTTTGTAACAGTAGGTTTAGGTTTTGGCGTTTATCTTACTTTGGCTTTTTGGATTAGGCTTAAAGATTTAGTTCGTGCCAAAAGAACTTCTGTATTTGATTTATAAATTATAATTTGATTAATAAAAAAAAGGATTATAAAGTAGTACTACTTTATAATCCTTTTTTTTATTAATTGAGGTAAATTATTTTTCTGGATTGTTTAATTTACTATTTTTCTTGCTGTATAAAAAATAGATTACAACACCAAGAACCATCCAAATTGCTAATCTTTCCCAACTTTCAATAGGTAAGCCAGCCATTAATACTAAACAGATTAGTACACCTATAATAGGGAACAATGGTACAAATGGTACGCGGAAACCTCTTACTGCATCTGGATTGGATTTTCTCATAACAATTACTCCAATACAAACAAGTGAGAAAGCGAACAATGTACCAATACTTACCATGTGTCCAAGGTCTGATACAGGAACAAATCCCGCAAACAAACTCACAAACACCATAAAAAGAAGATTCGTTTTGTAAGGTGTTCTGTTTTTAGTATGTAAAGTGCTGAAAAATTTAGGTAATAAACCATCTACACTCATGCTGTAAAAAACTCTACTTTGTCCCATTAACATTACTAACATTACAGATGTATATCCTGCAATAATAGCAATCGTAAGTGCAGAATTTAAGAAGGTGTATCCTGTTTTTGCAAATGCAGTAGTAACCGGACTTGCATCACCTTTAAAATTAAGGTAGTTTTCTAAACCAGTTAAAACAAAAGCAAAAAGAACGTATAATATAGTACAAATTATTAATGATCCTAAAATACCAATTGGCATTCCTTTCTGTGGATCTTTTGCTTCTTGTGCAGCAGTAGATACGGCGTCAAAACCAATAAAAGCAAAAAATACAACTCCAGCACCTCTTAAGATACCACTCCATCCATAATGACCAAAATAATCACTACTAAAGAAATTAAGAAATGACATCTTACCAGAACTTAAAAGAGCTTCTCCTTCATTTACAGGTATAAAAGGTGTGTGGTTTGCGCTATTCATAAAGCCCCATCCTAAAGCAATAAATACAATTACCACGGTAACTTTCAAAATAACAAGTATGTTATTTATTAATGCAGATTCTTTTGTACCGCGTATTAGTAAAACAGAAAGTAAACAGATAATTAATATGGAGGGTAAATTAATGATTCCTGGTGTCGTGTCCCAGGGACCATGCAAGATGGATTGCGGTATGTGAATACCATAATTCCCGAGAAATTTATCTACATATTGAGACCAACTGACCGCTACTGTTGCGGCTCCTAAGGCATATTCTAACACTAAATCCCAACCGATTATCCAAGCTACAAATTCACCCATTGTAGCATAAGAGTAGGTGTAAGCACTTCCTGCTACAGGGATCATAGAGGCAAATTCAGCATAACATAGTCCTGCAAATGCACATCCTACTGCGGCTAATATAAAAGAGAGTGTAACTGCTGGACCGGCATTATCTGCTGCTGCAATACCTGTTAGAGAAAATAATCCCGCACCAATAATAGCACCAACTCCTAGCGCTACAAGTGATTTTGCAGATAGTGTTCTCTTTAATCCTTTTTCATCTTCTGAAGCTTCATTTAGTAAAACCGAAAGCGGTTTCGTTTTCCAAATTGACATATGTTTTTTGGTTTTGTTGTTTTTAGATCTCAAATGTATTGTTTTTTGTAAAAAATAAAAACAATAATTAAAGTTTTCACTGATAAAATATAGTTTTTTACAATTTTCAGCGTTTTTCACTCCATTAATACTAGTTCTTGAATAAGAAAATCTTGTTAAAATTTTTATTTTGAATCTTGTGTTTTAAATTTTGCTTTCAAGTAAGAGTAAGTAATTGTGTTTTTATTTTTTAAATGTTTCAGATGTTTATGGAACAAGGTTTTTCTATTTGTAGTAATTTTATTTATAAATTAAATAGGTGAAAAGTGTATTATTTTGAATATTAGTTATATTTTTAAATAAATTAAGGTATCTAATGGCGTTTAAAAATATTCGATCTCATTTTAATTTTTCTAAGGAACAGAGAATAGGAGTTTTATTCTTGTTGTTAATTATAATTTCTTTACAGCTTGTTTATTTTTTCGGTGACTTTTCAATTGTTTTCAAAGAAGAGGCTGGTAAACAAGAGTGGCTTTCCCTACAAGCAGAATTCGATTCTATACAACGTAATGATAAAAGCCAGAGTAATGTGGTTTATCTTTTTAATCCAAATTTCATTACTGATTACAAAGGATACAAACTAGGAATGTCAGTTGCAGAAATAGACCGTTTGTTAAATTTTAGAAAAGAAAATAAATTTGTTAACTCGGCACAAGAATTTCAAAAACTAACACAAATATCAGATTCCTTATTAAAGAAGATAGCACCTTTTTTTAAATTCCCTGATTGGGTAAACAATAAAAAGAAGTTTAAAGAATATGATTCAAA
The DNA here is from genome assembly GCF_017948675.1 of Flavobacterium flabelliforme. Lineage (GTDB taxonomy): Bacteria > Bacteroidota > Bacteroidia > Flavobacteriales > Flavobacteriaceae > Flavobacterium > Flavobacterium pygoscelis. The sequence goes on along the minus strand of NZ_JAGFBU010000001.1, from coordinate 376,237 downwards.
TTCTAATCCAGTTTTTCTTAAAAAAGATAAAATAGTTGTCATAGATATAAATCAAGCAACACAAGAGGATTTAATAAAAGTTTATGGAATAGGTGAAGTGATCTCCTCGCGTATTTTGAAACAAAAAGAAATTATTGGTGGCTTTGTTTCTATGGAACAAATGAATGACGTTTGGGGATTATCGCCCGAAGTAATTGAGAAATTAAATCTTCATTTTAAGATTGGTGCACTTCCTGAAATAAAAAAAATAGATATTAATAATGCTTCTTTAAAGGAATTATCAAAGTTCTATTATTTTAGATATCCATTAGCTAAAGAGATTGTTACTTATCGAAGCATGAACGGTGATTTTAAAAATATTGAGGATTTAACAAAAGTTAAGGCTTTTCCTGTTGATAAAGCAAAAATAATTACTTTATATTTGGACTTTAATTAAAAGTCTATAATTGGGTACTACTAAAATCTATAATTAATTGTAAAATCTTCCTTTTGCAACCTGTTCTTTTTAGATTTATACATATCACTCATTTACGACATTTAAAAATAATAACGCTGAGATACATTGCTATTGCGATGTGTTTTAGTAAACTTAATTTGTTAAAAAAAAGATAGAATTTATATGGAATCAATTTATTTCACAGAAGAGCACCAATTGTTTAGAAAAAGTTTGAAAGAATTTTTACAAAAAGAAGTAGTGCCTCATATTGAAAAATGGGAAAAAACAGGTACAATTGAACGATTTATATGGAAAAAGTTTGGTGAAATGGGCTTTTTTGGAATCAGATGTCCTGAAGCTTATGGAGGTTTAAATCTAGATTTGTTCTACACGGTTGTTTTTCTAGAAGAACTTCAAAAAATTAAATCTTCAGGTTTTGCTGCTGCAATGTGGGCACATTCATATTTAGCTATGACGCATTTGAATGCTGAAGGGGATGAGAGAATCAAACAAGAATATTTAGTACCTAGTATTGCTGGTGATAAAATAGGAGCTTTGTGTATTAGTGAACCTTTTGGTGGTAGTGATGTAGCAGGAATGCGTACAACTGCAATAAAAGAAGGGGATAAGTATATCATTAACGGATCTAAAACCTTTATTACAAATGGTGTTTATGCAGATTACTATGTAGTGGCTGCTAAAACAGATCCTAGTCAAGGAAATAAAGGAATAAGTATTCTTCTTGTTGATAAAAACACAAAAGGAATTTCTGCAACAAAATTAGACAAGTTGGGTTGGAGAGCTTCAGATACTGCCGAAATTGCATTTGATAATGTCGAAATTCCTGTTGAAAATTTGATGGGAGAAGAAGGTAAAGGTTTCCCATATATTATGCAGCATTTTGCATTAGAACGTTTGATTATGGCTATCAACGGTCATGCTAGAGCAGAGTATGCTATAGATTATACTATAGAATATATGTCTCAAAGAGAAGCTTTTGGAAGAACGATTGATAAATTCCAAGCATTAAGACATACAATCGTTGAGCACGCAACAGATGTAGAGCATTGCAAAGTCTTTAACTATGCTGCTGTAGCAAGATTAGATAAAGGCGAATATGTGGTTAAAGAGGCAACCATGGCTAAATTAAAGTCTACTAAAGTAGCAGATGAAACAATTTACAGTTGTTTGCAAATGTTAGGTGGTTACGGTTATATGGAAGAGTATCCGTTGGCACGTTTGTTAAGAGACAGTCGTTTAGGTCCAATTGGTGGTGGTACCTCTGAAATTTTAAAAGAAATTTTATCCAAAATGATTATTGATAATAAAAATTATAAACCTGCTGTTGAATAATTAGTATTTAAATTTAATCAGGTATTTATTTATATCAAAAAAGCCAATTTGTCATTGATGAATTGGCTTTTTTTATTGGTTTGATTGTGACAGTAAAGCTTAATTGTTTTATATTTTTAAATTTTCCTTAATTCATGCCTTATAATTGAGAAGTTTGATTACTTTTGCACACTTAAAGAAAGGGGGTGTCTATATTATGTTAATTATACCAATTAAAGACGGAGAAAATATCGATAGAGCGTTAAAACGTTACAAAAGAAAATTTGATAAAACAGGAACTGTTCGTCAACTAAGAGCACGTACTGCTTTTATTAAGCCTTCAGTAACCAATAGAATCAAAATTCAAAAAGCGGCTTATATCCAAAATATGAGAGATAACTTAGAGAGTTAATCGATTCCATTAAATAAAATACCGTTAGTCATCAAAAATTTATAACTTTGATGCTAACGGTTTTTTTATGGCTACAAATCAAGATGCATTTCGGGATTATCTACAGTTCGAGAAAAAGTATTCACCTCATACTTTAATGGCTTATTGTGCTGATATTAGTTCTTTTCAGTCTTTTAGCAAAGTTAATTATAATCAAGAAAATATAGATCATGTCGATTACAATGACATACGAAATTGGATTATTTCGTTAGTTGATGAAGGAGTCACCAATGGTTCTGTAAATAGAAAAATGGCTTCTTTAAAAGCTTATTACAAGTTTTTATTGAAGATAAAACAAATTCCGCTTAGTCCGTTAGTCAAACATAAGGCGCTAAAAGTTTCTAAAAATATTCAAATTCCATTTTCTGAAAACGAAGTAGATGCTGTTTTAAATCAAATGCAAAACGGAAGTGGTTTTGAAGAGGTTAGAGATAAATTGATAATTGATTTGTTTTATACAACAGGTATCCGAAGGGCAGAACTAATTCAATTAAAGATTGAAAGTGTTGATCTTTCCAATGCTTTGATTAAGGTGTTAGGAAAACGAAATAAAGAACGTCTAATTCCTATTTTGCCTGTAGTTCTGGGTCAGTTTTCGTTATATTTAAAGGAAAGGATTGGTTTGTCTGTAATTGTAGATGACGATTATTTTTTTCTCAATAAAAAAGGGTTAAAATTGAATGAAACTTTTGTGTATCGATTAATAAATACTTACTTTAGTACTGTATCAGAAAAGGTAAAAAAAAGCCCGCATATACTCAGACATACTTTTGCGACGCATTTACTTAATAATGGTGCAGATTTGAATTCAGTTAAAGAGTTGTTAGGGCATTCTAGCCTTGCTTCTACCCAAGTCTATACACATAATAGTTTAGCGGGGCTTAAAAGTGTGCATAGAGATGCTCATCCTCGTGGACGAAAGTGATTTTGAGAATGATTAATAATTAAAAAAGAAAATTATGAAGGTAAGTGTTCATGCAGTTAACTTTACAGTTGACAAAAAGCTAGTAGATTTTGTTCAAGATAGATTAGATAAACTTGAAAAGTATTATGACAAAGTCGTTTCTGCCGATGTTTTTTTAAAAGTTGAAAACACAAGTGACAAGGAGAATAAGATTGCAGAGATAAAAATTAATGTTCCTGGTGATGATTTTCTGGTAAAAAAACAATGTAAAACATTTGAAGAAGCTATAGAACTTTCCTCAGAATCGTTAGAGAGATTGTTAGTAAAAAGAAAAGAAAAGATAAGTTCTCATATTTAATATAAATTTTTTTAAAAAAATGTTTTGATTCATAGATAAAATCTCTACATTTGCAGTCCGTTAGAAATAGCGGACTTTTTTTATTGATATTGCCAGCGTAGCTCAGTTGGCTAGAGCAGCTGATTTGTAATCAGCAGGTCGTGGGTTCGAGTCCCTCCGCCGGCTCTAAATTTCCAATACGATTGGAAAATGTTCATGGTTTTATTGATAAGAAAAAGGGGAGATACTCAAGCGGCCAACGAGGGCAGACTGTAAATCTGCTGTGTAAACTTCGCAGGTTCGAATCCTGCTCTCCCCACAATCTTTTAAATAATGATTTATCCGAAAGTTTTCTTTCTAGTAAATTTGATTTAAAAGTTTGAGCACCGAAAACTTCGGTGCAGGATCAACGACCTTTTGGGAGTTAATCCGAATAAGAGTGTGTGGAAAGATTTCAATTGGTAAAACAATTGATTGTTTAAAACCATAACATCATTCTCTGCCGACTTAGCTCAGAGGTAGAGTGCTTCCTTGGTAAGGAAGAGGTCACGGGTTCAATTCCCGTAGTTGGCTCAAGTAAGTAAGAAATAAAAATTAATATATAACAAGATTAAAAATTAAGTAAAATGGCAAAAGAAACCTTTAACCGTTCGAAACCACACTTAAATATTGGTACGATCGGACACGTAGATCACGGTAAAACTACTTTAACAGCAGCAATCACAAAAGTATTATCTGATGCTGGTTACTGTCAAGCAAGATCATTTGATCAAATTGATAATGCTCCTGAAGAAAAAGAAAGAGGTATTACAATTAATACATCTCACGTTGAATATGAAACTGCTAATCGTCATTACGCTCACGTTGACTGTCCAGGTCACGCGGATTACGTAAAAAACATGGTTACTGGTGCTGCTCAAATGGATGGTGCTATTCTTGTGGTAGCTGCAACTGATGGACCAATGCCTCAAACTCGTGAGCATATCCTTTTAGGTCGCCAAGTTGGTATTCCTAGAATGGTTGTATTCATGAATAAAGTGGATATGGTTGATGACGCTGAGTTGTTAGAGTTAGTTGAAATGGAAATTAGAGACTTATTGTCTTTCTATGAATATGATGGTGATAACTGTCCAGTAATCCAAGGTTCTGCTTTAGGAGGATTGAATAATGATCCAACTTGGGTACCTAAAATTCTTGAATTGATGGCAGCTGTTGATGCTTGGATCGAAGAGCCAATCAGAGATACTGAAAAGCCTTTCTTGATGCCAGTTGAGGACGTATTTACAATTACTGGTCGTGGAACTGTTGCTACAGGTCGTATCGAAACTGGTATTGCTAATACAGGTGATGCTGTTGAAATCATTGGTATGGGGGCTGAAAAATTAACTTCTACTATTACAGGAGTTGAGATGTTCCGTAAAATCCTTGATAGAGGTGAAGCTGGAGATAACGTAGGTTTATTGTTAAGAGGTGTTGATAAAGAATCTATCAAAAGAGGAATGGTTATCATTAAGCCAGGATCAGTAAAACCACACGCTACTTTCAAAGCTGAGGTTTATATCTTGAAAAAAGAAGAAGGTGGACGTCATACTCCATTCCATAATAACTACCGTCCACAGTTCTACGTACGTACAACTGACGTTACAGGAGTTATTACTCTTCCAGAAGGTGTTGAAATGGTAATGCCAGGAGACAACTTAACTATCAATGTAGCTTTATTAAGCCCAATCGCAATGAGCGTTGGTTTACGTTTCGCTATCCGTGAAGGTGGTAGAACAGTAGGTGCTGGTCAAGTAACTGAAATTGTAGGTTAATCCTAAAAATTATATAAAGCCAGTTAATTTTCTTAACTGAAATCTAACTGGCTTTTAACATACGGGCGTAGTTCAAGGGTAGAATAGCGGTCTCCAAAACCGTTGATGGGGGTTCGAATCCCTCCGCCCGTGCAAAAAACTAATCATAATGACAAAAGTTGTAAATTATATATCGGAAGCATTTGAGGAATTAAAGTCAAATGTAACTTGGCCAGAATGGCCTGAGGTGCAACGTCTAACGATTGTTGTTGCCGTTTTTTCAGTATTATTCGCCTTGGCAACTTGGGGAGTTGATGAAATTTTCGCAAAAGCTTTAGCTGGATTTTTTAACTGGATAAAAGCTTAAATTTTTTTGTTATGGCAGATAATAATGTTAAAAAGTGGTATGTCGTTAGAGCAGTAAGTGGACAAGAAAATAAAGTAAAAGCATATATTGAGACTGAGATCGCAAGATTAGAAATGACTGATTATGTTTCGCAAGTTTTAGTTCCTACTGAGAAAGTGGTTACCGTAAAAGAAGGAAAAAAAATAATCAAAGACAAGGTTTATTTCCCTGGTTATGTTATGATCGAGGCTAATCTTGTTGGAGAAATACCTCATATTATTAAGTCTATAACAAGTGTTATTGGTTTTTTAGGGGAAATTAAGGGTGGTGAGCCTGTTCCTTTGAGAATTTCAGAAGTAAACAGAATGTTAGGTAAGGTAGATGAATTAGCTGTTAATACAGATACTCGTTCTATTCCTTTCAACGTTGGAGAAACTATTAAGGTTGTTGATGGACCTTTTAATGGATTTAACGGAACTGTTGAAAAAATTAATGAAGAGAAGCGTAAACTGGAAGTAATGGTTAAGATTTTCGGAAGAAAAACACCATTGGAGTTGAGTTTTATGCAAGTTGAAAAAGTATAATTTTTTGTTACATCTATAATATCCATCGCAATCGCTTCCAATGATTGCAGTGTTAAATTTTTTAAAAAATGGCTAAAGAAATTAGTAAGGTAGTTAAACTACAAGTTAAGGGAGGTGCTGCGAACCCGTCGCCACCGGTTGGACCTGCTTTAGGAGCTGCTGGTGTGAACATCATGGAGTTCTGTAAGCAATTTAATGCTAGAACACAAGATAAAGCCGGCAAAATATGCCCAGTACAAATTACTGTGTATAAAGACAAATCATTTGATTTTGTTGTAAAAACTCCTCCAGCGGCAGTCCAGTTAATGGAAGCTGCAAAGCTAAAGTCTGGATCTGGTGAGCCAAATCGTAAAAAAGTAGCTAGCGTTACTTGGGATGTTATCAAAGCAATTGCTGAAGATAAAATGGTAGATTTAAATGCATTCACAATCGAATCTGCTATGAGCATGATTGCTGGAACAGCTAGATCTATGGGTATAACTGTATCAGGAGAAGCTCCTTTTTAATTAAGAGAAAGACATGGCAAAATTGACAAAAAAGCAAAAAGAGGCTGCTTCAAAAATTGAAAAGAACAAATTATACTCTCTTAAAGATGCTGCGGCATTAATAAAAGTAGTTGCTTCTGCAAAATTTGATGAGTCTGTTGATATCGCAGTTCGTTTGGGTGTAGATCCAAGAAAAGCGAATCAAATGGTAAGAGGTGTGGTAACATTACCTCACGGAACTGGTAAAGATGTTAAAGTATTGGCATTAGTTACTCCAGATAAGGAAGCGGAAGCTTTGGCTGCTGGAGCTGACTTTGTTGGTCTTGATGACTATTTACAAAAAATTAAAGACGGTTGGACAGATGTTGATGTTATCATCACTATGCCTTCTGTTATGGGTAAATTAGGTCCATTAGGTCGTATTTTAGGACCTAGAGGTTTAATGCCTAACCCTAAAACAGGTACTGTAACTATGGATGTTGCAAAAGCTGTTGCAGAGGTTAAAGCTGGTAAAATCGATTTCAAAGTTGATAAAACTGGTATTGTGCATGCAGGAATTGGGAAAGTTTCTTTTGGGGCTGAACAAATTATTGACAATGCTCACGAAATTATTCAAACATTAATCAAACTTAAACCAACTGCGGCTAAAGGAACTTACATCAAAAGTATTTACCTAACTAGCACGATGAGTCCTGCAATTGCATTGGATCCTAAAGCAGTATAATTGGTAGTTAAAAATTTTTAGTATGACTAGAGAAGAAAAATCAATCGCGATTGAAGATTTAACTGCACAGTTAGCCGGTACAAATATTATTTATGTATCTGATATTTCTGGACTTAATGCAGAGGCTACTTCAAGCTTAAGAAGAGCTTGTTTTAAAGCAGGTATAAAATTAGAGGTTGTTAAGAATACTTTGCTTGCAAAAGCAATGGAAGCTTCTGATAATGATTATGGTGATTTACCATCAGTATTAACTGGAAGTAGCGCTATCTTTATTTCAGATGTTGCTAACGCACCTGGAAAAATAATCAAAGATTTCCGCAAAAAATCGGCTAAACCTGTATTGAAGGGAGCTTATATTAATGCTGAAGTTTACATTGGAGATGATCAATTAGATGCATTAGCAACTATTAAATCTAAAGAAGAGCTTATCGGCGAAATCATTGGATTATTGCAATCACCAGCTCAAAGAGTTATTTCTGCACTTCAAAACCAATTCGCAAAAGGCGAAGAGGCTTCAGAAGAAGTGGAAGCATAATAAAAATAGAGTTCTACTCTAATTTTATTTAAAAAAGCGCACAATAAATAAATTATATTTTTACAAATCATTTTAAAACGATAGAAAAAATGGCAGATTTGAAACAATTCGCAGAACAATTGGTTAACCTTACAGTTAAAGAAGTTAACGAATTAGCAACAATATTAAAAGATGAGTACGGAATCGAACCAGCTGCTGCAGCTGTAGTAGTTTCAGGTGGTGGTGAAGCTGCTGCTGAAGATGTTCAAACTGAGTTTACAGTAGTATTAAAAGCAGCTGGTGCTTCTAAATTAGCTGTTGTGAAATTAGTTAAAGAACTTACAGGTTTAGGTTTGAAAGAAGCTAAAGATGTAGTTGATAGCGCACCAAGTACAGTTAAAGAAGGTGTAACTAAAGAAGAGGCTGAAGGTCTTAAAAAATCTTTAGAAGAAGCTGGAGCTGAGGTTGAACTTAAATAGTTTATCTCTGTTTTAAGAATAAGGTTTAGGTCTTGGATGTTTTTCCAAGGCCTAAACCATTTTTCGTATAATAAAATTATTTTTAAGTTTTATTATAAAATAGCATAAATACAATAGGTTTTTAAATCAATACGATGAAAGAAAATATAGGAAAGAGTCTCTCTTGAATTATTTTTAAAGATGTATCGATTATAAAAAAAAAGTATAGATTGTTTTATAAATTAAACAGTGTTTTGCACAAAAACTACTTTTTTTAATCAAAATTTCTCCATTGATGATTACAAATCAGACTGAAAGATTAAATTTTGCCTCTACAAAAAACATACCTCAATATCCAGATTTTCTAGATGTTCAGGTTAAATCGTTTAAAGATTTTTTTCAATTAGAAACTAAATCTGACGAAAGAGGCGACGAAGGGCTTTACAATACCTTCATGGAAAACTTCCCAATTACTGATACAAGAAATAACTTTGTATTAGAATTCCTTGATTATTTTGTAGATCCACCACGTTACACTATTCAAGAGTGTATAGAAAGAGGTCTTACGTATAGTGTACCTTTAAAAGCAAGGTTAAAACTATATTGTACAGATCCAGAACATGAGGATTTCGAAACAATTGTTCAAGATGTATATCTTGGTACAATTCCTTACATGACGCCGAGTGGTACTTTTGTTATCAATGGTGCTGAACGTGTAGTTGTTTCGCAATTACATAGATCTCCAGGTGTTTTCTTTGGTCAATCATTCCACGCAAATGGAACTAAATTATATTCTGCCAGAGTAATTCCTTTTAAAGGTTCTTGGATAGAATTTTCTACAGATATAAACAGCGTAATGTATGCTTATATTGACAGAAAGAAAAAATTACCTGTAACTACTTTATTCCGTGCAATTGGTTTCGAAAGAGATAAGGATATCCTTGAAATCTTTGACCTTGCTGAGGAAATTAAAGTTTCTAAGACAGGTCTTAAAAAATATATCGGTAGAAAATTAGCGGCTCGTGTATTAAATACATGGCATGAGGATTTCGTAGATGAAGATACTGGTGAGGTTGTTTCTATCGAACGTAACGAAATAATCCTTGATAGAGATACAATTATCGATAAAGATAATGTGGAAGAAATCATTGATTCTAACGTTAAATCTATTTTGTTACATAAAGAAGATGCTAATCAAGGTGATTATGCCATCATTCATAATACGTTACAAAAAGATCCAACAAACTCTGAAAAAGAAGCTGTTGAGCATATCTACAGACAATTGCGTAACGCAGAACCGCCTGATGAAGAAACTGCTCGTGGTATTATAGATAAATTATTCTTCTCTGATCAACGTTATAACTTAGGTGAAGTTGGTCGTTATAGAATTAATAAAAAATTAGGTTTAGATACTCCAATGGAAAAGCAAGTCTTGACCAAAGAAGATATCATAACTATCGTGAAATATTTGATCGAATTGATCAACTCTAAAGCAGAGATTGATGATATTGATCACTTATCAAACCGTCGTGTTAGAACAGTTGGAGAACAATTGTCTCAACAATTCGGTGTTGGTTTAGCGCGTATGGCTAGAACTATTCGTGAGAGAATGAACGTTAGAGATAACGAGGTGTTTACGCCAATTGATTTGATTAATGCTAAAACATTATCATCAGTTATCAACTCTTTCTTTGGTACAAACCAGTTGTCACAGTTTATGGATCAAACGAATCCACTTGCTGAGATTACGCACAAGAGAAGATTATCTGCACTAGGACCTGGTGGACTTTCGAGAGAGAGAGCTGGATTTGAGGTACGTGACGTTCACTATACGCATTACGGTCGTTTATGTCCGATTGAAACTCCGGAGGGACCAAACATTGGTTTGATATCCTCTCTTGGTGTTTATGCTAAAGTAAACGGAATGGGTTTCATTGAAACACCTTACCGTAAAGTAACTAATGGAGTGGTAGATTTAGAGTCTACTCCAGTTTACTTAAGCGCAGAAGAAGAAGAAGGAATGATGATTGCTCAGGCAAATATCCAAATGGATGGTACTGGTAAAATTACTGCTGAAGACGTAATTGCACGTCAAGAAGGTGATTTCCCTGTAATTGAACCTACAAGAGTTGATTATACGGATGTAGCTCCAAATCAAATTGCTTCAATTTCTGCTTCTTTGATTCCTTTCTTAGAACATGATGATGCGAATAGAGCCTTGATGGGATCTAACATGATGCGTCAGGCCGTACCATTAATTCGTCCTGAAGCTCCTATTGTTGGAACTGGTTTAGAGCGTCAAGTAGCTTCTGATTCTAGAGTATTGATTAATGCTGAAGGAGATGGAGTTATAGAATATGTAGATGCAAACATCATCACTATCAAATACGACCGTACTGAGGAAGAAAGAATGGTTAGTTTTGAATCTGATGAGAAAACATACAATCTAATTAAATTTAGAAAAACCAATCAAGGAACAAGTATCAACCTTAAACCTATCGTAAGAAAAGGGGATAGAGTGGTTCTTGGACAAGTATTATCTGAAGGATATGCTACTCAAAATGGTGAATTGGCTTTAGGTCGTAATTTGAAAGTGGCGTTTATGCCATGGAAAGGATACAACTTTGAGGATGCAATCGTTATTTCTGAGAAAGTAGTTCGTGATGATATTTTCACATCTATTCACGTTGATGATTATTCATTAGAAGTGAGAGATACTAAATTAGGTAACGAAGAATTAACGAACGATATACCGAACGTTTCTGAAGAAGCTACTAAAGATTTAGATGAAAATGGTATGATTAGAATTGGAGCAGAGGTTAAACCTGGCGATATTCTTATCGGAAAAATTACTCCAAAAGGAGAATCAGATCCTACTCCAGAAGAGAAATTGCTTCGTGCAATCTTCGGGGATAAAGCAGGTGATGTAAAAGATGCTTCATTAAAAGCGTCTCCTTCTTTACATGGTGTTGTTTTAGACAAAAAATTGTTCGCAAGAGCAGTTAAAGATAAACGTAAACGTACGCAAGATAAAGATGCTTTAGGAGCACTTGAAATGGAATTCGAAACTAAGTTTGTTGAATTAAAAGACAAATTAGTAGAGAAATTGTTCTTGATCGTAAACGGAAAAACATCTCAAGGGGTAATGAATGATTTGGGTGAAGAAGTTTTACCAAAAGGTAAAAAATATACTCAAAAAATGCTTTATGCTGTTGAAGATTTTGCTCACTTAAGTAAAGGTCAATGGGTTGCTGATGATGCAACTAATAAAATGGTTAATGATTTAATTCATAACTATAAAATTAAATTGAACGATTTACAAGGTGCATTACGTAGAGAGAAATTCACAATTACTGTTGGTGATGAGTTGCCAGCTGGAATTTTGAAATTAGCTAAAGTATATATTGCAAAAAAACGTAAGTTGAAAGTTGGGGATAAAATGGCAGGACGTCACGGTAACAAAGGTATTGTTGCTCGTATCGTTCGTCATGAAGACATGCCTTTCTTGGAAGACGGAACGCCAGTTGATATCGTATTGAACCCACTTGGGGTACCTTCACGTATGAACATTGGTCAAATTTATGAAACGGTATTAGGTTGGGCTGGACAAAACTTGGGTAGAAAATTTGCTACACCAATTTTTGATGGAGCAACTTTAGATCAAATTAATGAATTGACTGACGAAGCTGGAATACCACGTTTTGGACATACACACCTTTATGATGGTGGTACTGGAGAACGTTTCCACCAAGCAGCGACAGTTGGAGTTATCTATATGTTGAAACTTGGACACATGGTTGATGATAAGATGCACGCCCGTTCTATCGGACCGTACTCTTTGATTACACAACAACCACTTGGAGGTAAAGCACAATTTGGAGGTCAACGTTTTGGAGAGATGGAGGTTTGGGCACTTGAAGCTTATGGAGCATCAAGTACTTTACGTGAAATCTTGACAGTTAAATCGGATGACGTAATTGGTAGAGCTAAAACTTACGAAGCAATCGTTAAGGGAGAGTCTATGCCAGAACCAGGATTGCCAGAATCATTCAATGTATTGATGCACGAATTAAAAGGTCTTGGACTTGACATTCGTTTAGAAGAATAGATTAAAATTTGTTACGGTAGAGATGTGATTAATCGCATCTCTACTTTGGCATTTATATAAGTTTTTAGGATTTATACCCGTAAACCGTTCCGATTTTTTATAAAAAACACTGTTTTTTATAACTAGCGCTTCAAAACTAGTTTGAAGTTTAGAGAAGTAACTCGAGGTGTTTTAATAGTCTTAAAGTCTAATGTTATAAAGTTTTTAAAGCCCTATGTGACTTTTGACTTATAACTTTCAAACTTTCGACTATTATAAAAATCAATTTTTAATTGCAAATAAATCAATAGTAAAAACTATGATCAATAATAGAAATAACAATAATAAAGACAAGAATCCTGTAAAAAGATTCAATAAAATTTCGATAGGATTAGCTTCGCCAGAATCTATCTTGAAAGAGTCAAGAGGAGAGGTTTTAAAGCCAGAAACTATCAACTACAGAACGCACAAACCAGAGCGTGATGGACTTTTCTGTGAGCGTATTTTCGGACCTGTAAAGGATTTTGAATGTGCTTGTGGTAAATATAAAAGAATTCGTTACAAAGGGATCATCTGTGACCGTTGTGGTGTTGAAGTTACTGAGAAAAAAGTACGTAGAGATAGAGTAGGTCACATCAACCTTGTTGTGCCAATTGCTCATATCTGGTATTTCCGTTCTCTTCCTAATAAAATTGGTTATATTCTTGGACTTCCATCTAAGAAATTAGATATGATCATCTACTACGAAAGATATGTAGTAATTCAAGCAGGTATTGCTAAAAATGCAGAAGGGGAATCAGTTCAAAGATTAGACTTCCTTACAGAAGAAGAATATTTGAACATTCTTGATACTCTTCCTGCTGACAACCAATATTTGGATGATTTTGATCCTAATAAATTTGTTGCTAAAATGGGAGCAGAGTGTATTATGGACTTATTGGCTAGAATTGATTTAGATCAATTGTCTTACCAATTAAGACATAATGCAAACAATGAAACGTCTAAACAACGTAAAACGGAAGCATTAAAAAGATTGCAAGTTGTTGAATCTTTCCGTGAGTCTAACTTGAACCGTGAGAATCGTCCAGAATGGATGATTATGAAAGTAGTTCCAGTTATTCCACCAGAATTACGTCCGCTTGTGCCACTTGATGGAGGTCGTTTTGCAACTTCAGATTTAAATGATTTATACCGTCGTGTAATTATACGTAACAACCGTTTGAAAAGATTAATGGAGATTAAAGCTCCAGAAGTTATCTTAAGAAACGAAAAACGTATGTTGCAAGAATCTGTAGATTCATTATTTGATAATACAAGAAAAGCATCTGCTGTTAAAACAGAATCAAACAGACCATTAAAATCATTATCTGATTCCCTTAAAGGTAAGCAAGGACGTTTCCGTCAAAACTTACTTGGTAAACGTGTGGATTATTCTGCCCGTTCGGTAATTGTTGTTGGGCCTGAATTAAAATTATCTGAATGTGGTATCCCTAAAGATATGGCAGCAGAATTATACAAACCTTTCGTTATCCGTAAATTGATAGAAAGAGGAATTGTAAAAACTGTAAAATCAGCTAAAAAAATAATAGATAAGAAAGAGCCAGTAGTTTGGGATATCCTTGAAAATGTAATTAAAGGTCACCCAATATTACTGAATCGTGCTCCTACTTTGCACAGATTAGGTATTCAAGCATTCCAACCAAAATTAATTGAAGGAAAAGCAATCCAATTGCACCCTTTAGTTTGTACTGCATTTAATGCGGATTTTGATGGGGATCAAATGGCAGTTCACTTGCCTTTAGGACCAGAAGCTATTTTGGAAGCACAACTTTTAATGTTGGGTTCTCACAATATTCTGAATCCTGCAAATGGAGCGCCAATTACAGTACCTTCTCAGGATATGGTTTTGGGTCTATATTATATGACCAAAGAACGTTTGTCAACTCCTGAAAAGAAAATTTTAGGAGAAGGAATCACTTTCTATTCTGCTGAAGAAGTAAATATTGCTTTGAATGAAGGAAGATTAGAATTGAATGCTTCAGTTAAAATTAGAGCAAAACACTTTAATGAAGCTGGTGATTTAGTGTACCAAATCATTCAAACAACTGCTGGGCGTGTATTATTTAATGAAGTAGTACCGGAAGCAGCTGGATATATCAATGATGTATTGACTAAGAAAAACTTAAGAGATATTATTGGTCACGTTTTAAGTTCTACTGATGTGCCTACAACTGCAGCTTTCTTGGATAACATGAAAGACATGGGGTACAAATTTGCCTTCAAAGGTGGTTTGTCATTCTCATTAGGTGATATTAGAATTCCAGATCAAAAACCAAAATTGATTGCTGACGCTAGAGAACAAGTTCAAGGTATTTCTATGAACTATAACATGGGTCTTATTACTAATAACGAACGTTACAACCAAGTTATTGATGTATGGACTTCAGCGAATGCTCAATTAACAGAGTTAGCAATGAAAAACATTAGAGAAGACCAACAAGGTTTCAACTCAGTGTATATGATGCTTGATTCTGGAGCAAGGGGATCTAAAGAACAAATTCGTCAGTTAACTGGTATGCGTGGTTTGATGGCTAAGCCTAAAAAATCGACTGCTGGTGGTGGAGAAATTATTGAAAACCCGATTCTTTCTAACTTTAAGGAAGGACTTTCAATCCTTGAGTACTTTATCTCTACTCACGGTGCTCGTAAAGGACTTGCGGATACGGCGTTGAAAACAGCGGATGCTGGTTACTTGACTCGTAGATTGCATGATGTATCTCAAGATGTTATTGTTAATATCGATGATTGTGGTACTCTTAGAGGTGTTGAAGTTTCAGCATTGAAGAAAAATGAAGAAATAGTTGAGTCATTAGGAGAAAGAATATTAGGTCGTGTAGTATTACAAGACTTAGTTAATCCTTTGAATAATGAAATCTTAATTCATTCTGGTGAGCAAATCACAGAAGTTATAATGAAAGCAATTGACGCTTCTCCAATCGAGAAAGTTGAAGTTCGTTCACCATTAACTTGTGAAGCTACAAAAGGTATTTGTGCTAAATGTTACGGTAGAAACTTAGCTACTGGAAAAATGACACAAAGAGGAGAAGCAGTTGGTGTAATTGCAGCTCAATCTATTGGAGAACCAGGAACACAGTTAACACTTCGTACTTTCCACGTTGGAGGGGTTGCGGGAGGTATTTCTGAAGAATCTAGTATTGTTGTTAAATTCGCTGGTAGACTTGAAATCGAAGATTTGAAAACGGTTAAAGGAGAAGATAGTGAAGGTAATGCAGTTGATATTGTAGTTTCTCGTTCTACTGAATTGAAATTAATTGATGAGAAAACAGGTATTTTATTAAGTACTAATAATATCCCTTACGGTTCAAGTATTTTTGTTAAAGACGGTCAGTCTGTAGCAAAAGGAGATGTAATCTGTAAATGGGATCCATATAATGGAGTTATTGTTTCTGAGTTTACTGGTAAAATTGCTTACGAAGATTTAGAGCAAGGTCAATCATTCATGGTTGAAATTGATGAGCAAACTGGTTTCCAAGAAAAAGTAATTTCTGAATCAAGAGCTAATAAATTAATCCCAACTTTATTGGTTTACGGTAAAGATGGTGAATTGATTCGTTCTTACAACTTACCAGTTGGAGCCCACTTGATGGTTGATAACGGTGAGAAAATTAAAGCAGGTAAGGTATTGGTAAAAATCCCTCGTCGTTCTTCTAAATCAGGAGATATTACAGGAGGTTTACCTAGAATTACAGAGTTGTTAGAGGCTCGTAATCCTTCTAATCCAGCTGTGGTTTCTGAGATTGATGGTGTTGTTTCTTTTGGAAAAATCAAAAGAGGTAACCGTGAGGTTGTTATCGAATCTAAATTCGGAGATATTAGAAAATACTTGGTTAAATTATCAAGCCAAATTCTAGTTCAAGAAAATGACTTCGTAAGAGCTGGTGTGCCATTGTCTGATGGAGCTATTACTCCAGATGATATTTTAAGAATTCAAGGACCAGCAGCTGTTCAACAGTATTTGGTTAATGAAATTCAAGAAGTATACCGTCTACAAGGGGTAAAAATCAACGACAAACACTTTGAAGTAGTAATACGTCAAATGATGCGTAAAGTAAGAGTTCAGGATCCAGGTGATACTTTATTCTTAGAAGACCAATTGATTCACACTAAAGATTTCATCGTTCAAAACGATAAATTATATGGTATGAAAGTGGTTGAAGATGCTGGAGATTCTAGTGCGCTTAAAGAAGGACAAATAATTACGCCTCGTGATTTGCGTGATGAAAACTCTCTATTGAAACGTACAGATAAAAATCTTGTTGTAGCTCGTGATGTTGTTACTGCAACTGCAACACCAGTATTACAAGGTATTACCAGAGCTTCGCTTCAAACGAAATCATTTATTTCTGCTGCATCGTTCCAGGAAACTACTAAAGTATTGAATGAAGCTGCTGTTGCAGGTAAAATCGATTACTTAGAAGGATTGAAAGAAAATGTTATTGTTGGACATAGAATCCCTGCCGGAACTGGTATGAGAGAATATGATAATACTATTGTAGGTTCTAAAGAGGATTACAATGATATGATGGCTAATAAAGAGGAATATATTTACTAAGATATGAGTAATTCTAATCAACAACAAGAGCAAATTAATATTGAGTTAGACGAAAAAACGGCTGAAGGAATTTATTCTAATTTGGCTATTATCAATCACTCTTCATCTGAATTTGTTTTAGATTTTGTAAGTATCATGCCTGGTATACCTAAAGCTAAGGTAAAATCAAGAATTGTCTTGACACCACAACATGCTAAAAGATTATTTAAAGCTATTGGGGAAAATATCCATCGATTTGAAGTAGCTCATGGCGAAATCAAAGAAACGGAACAAGTTCCAATTCCGCTTAATTTTGGTCCCGCGGGACAAGCATAATATTTTAAAAGGCTTTCACTTCGGTGAAAGCCTTTTTGTTTTAAAGCTATTCTTTAATTTTTTGTCTGAAACGTGTATGATTTAACTATCAAAGACACATTCCTTTTTAAAGTACCAATAACTGAATTATAAGTTTTATTGTTCTCTGGTCGTTTAAAAGTAAGTTAGACCAAAAAAATCTTAATCTCTTTCGCAATAGTGTCTAAGAAGCTAAATATTACTTTTTGTAAATTAAAAAATTAGTGATTTTAACCTTGTTTTGTTTTTGATAATTTAATTTTAAATAGGAATATGTCCTTTAAACGAGTATTCAGGTGGTTTGTCGGAATTATTTTTTGCTATCTCTTTAATGCTATACTTTCGCACTCGAAATAAGATAGCGATTAAAATATCATTTAAAAACAGATTTACATGCAATACTCTTCTTTAAAAATAAATAAAAAAACCATTTTTACAGGTCTTATGTTATTCGTTTTTATGTTAATAAGTAGTACTTCTGTTTCAGCTCAAACTGAAAATGATTTCCTTGTAGATGCATCAGTTACTATTTCTCCTTCAACTAAAAAAGAAAATGTTTCTACAGTTTCCTCTTCAAATAGCATGAACTTTGTTTTGTGGTTTATGGGGTCCAAACAAGATCCAAAAAGTTCAATTTCGACAGAAGGGAACAATACTAAAAAACAAGTGATTATTTCCGGAACAGCACCTAATCGTTTATTGATCAAAGCTTTTTTAAAAAAAGCAGTAGATTTGGATAGTATGATTGCTTAATTGAAATCATTTTAAAACATAAAAAAAAACGCTAATTTTTAAATTAGCGTTTTTTTTATGTTTTAAATATAGAATTATTATTATTCGAATTCTGATGTAAAGAATAACTTAACATTTGGATATTTGTTTTGAGTCATTTGAATCGTAAAATCTGAATCTGCAAGGAATACGAGTTGTCCATATTTATCGTGCGCCAAGAATTTTTGCTTAATACGTCTAAATTCTTTAAACTCATCGCTTTTAAGATCGTTTGGTTTTACCCAACACGCTTTGTGAACAGGAAAATTTTCATACGTACATTTAGCGCCATATTCATGCTCTAAACGATATTGAATAACTTCGTATTGTAGTGCTCCAACAGTTCCAATGATCTTTCTGTTGTTCATTTCTAGCGTAAATAACTGCGCAACACCTTCGTCCATTAACTGATCAACCCCTTTGTCCAATTGTTTAGCTTTCATTGGATCAGCGTTGTTGATGTATCTAAAGTGTTCCGGTGAGAAACTTGGAATTCCTTTGAAACTCATGATTTCTCCTTCAGTTAATGTATCTCCAATTTTGAAGTTTCCAGTATCATGTAAACCTACAATATCACCCGGATAAGAAATATCTACAATTTCTTTTTTCTCAGCAAAAAAAGCATTTGGACTAGAGAATTTTAAATTTTTCTTCTGGCGTACGTGATAATACGGTTTGTTTCTTTCAAAAGTTCCAGAAACAATTTTTATGAAAGCCAATCGGTCTCTGTGTTTAGGATCCATATTAGCATGGATTTTAAATACAAAACCGGTCATTTTTTCTTCTTTTGGATCAACCAATCGCGTTTCTGAATCTTTTGGTCTTGGTGAAGGAGCAATTTGAACAAAGCAGTCCAATAATTCTCTTACTCCAAAATTATTTAAAGCAGAACCAAAAAATACGGGTTGTAATTTACCATCTAGATATTCCTGACGATCAAATTTTGGATATACTTCGTCAATTAATCCTATTTCTTCTCTAAGTGTATTGGCTGGTTTTTGACCTATAATTTTTTCTAATTCAGGACTTTGTACATCTGAAAAAGCGATCGTTTCTTCGATGTTTTTTCTGCTGTCTCCACTAAATAAATTAATGTTTTGCTCCCAAAGATTATAAATACCTTGAAAATCGTAACCCATTCCTATCGGGAAACTCAAAGGGGTAACCCTTAAACCTAGTTTTTGTTCTACTTCGTCCATTAAGTCAAAAGCATCTTTTCCTTCTCGGTCTAATTTGTTGATGAACACGATAATTGGAATTTTTCGCATCCTACAAACAGCTACTAATTTTTCTGTTTGCTCTTCCACACCCTTAGCTACGTCAATTACTACAATAACACTGTCAACAGCTGTTAATGTTCTAAAAGTATCCTCGGCAAAATCCTTGTGTCCTGGAGTATCCAGAATGTTTATTTTTTTGTCCTTATAATTAAATGCTAGGACAGAGGTGGAAACGGAAATACCTCTTTGGCGTTCAATCTCCATAAAGTCACTCGTTGCACCTTTTTTTATCTTATTATTTTTTACAGCACCAGCTTCTTGAATAGCACCACCAAAAAGTAGTAATTTTTCCGTAAGTGTTGTTTTTCCTGCATCAGGATGTGAGATAATCCCGAAAGTTCTTCTGCGTTGTATTTCTTCTAAAAAGCCCATATTTATATAAATAGGGTGCAAAAGTACTATTTATAAATGCCAATTAAAAAAATACTATCCTTTAATTACTCTGTTGGATTTTCAAAATTTAATGCAAGATTAATAATTGACTTATTTAATATTATTTTTAATATCTTTTTTTTAATTTATTTCAATTAATCAAGATGTTTTTATGCAGTCTTAATTATTGAACTAATCTTTTTTTAAATAAATGCTACAGTATTTTAGGGTAATTTTTGCTGTTTTATTATAAGCAATCTAAAGAGTTTGAGTAATGAAAAAAATGCGATATAATTTTTTGTTAATACTACTTAGGAAACTTGTATTATCTAATTGAATTACTATTTTTGTTTGTTTTAAAATTTGAAAATGTCTATTGTATTATGTACTTTATAAACTTGATTCTTAAAACTGTATATTTGCCGAAAATATTTAGTTCTTTATAAAAACTAATAATAGCACACTTTATTCCCTTTTAATATTAAATTATACCAATGCCAATAAATAAAACACCAATGAAATTCATTAATAATAGATTTGCACTTGCCTTTTTTCTCTTAGTTTTTACAAGTTTCGTTACAAGTGCTCAAGAGATTATTAAAGATTCCGTGGTTTCCTCTCCAATAATTAAAAAGCAATCAACAGGAAAGCTTAAAATAGATGGCATTATTGCAACAGTTGGTGATTATATCATTTTAGATTCAGATATTGACAAGTCATTTCTAGAAATTTCAGCTCAAGGCGGATCTGTAAAAGACATCACAAGATGTCAAATGTTAGGGAAGTTATTAGAGGATAAATTATATGCTCATCAGGCTGTTCAGGATAGTATTGTTGTTACAGATTCTGAGGTTAAAGGTATGATGGAAGATAGATTACGTTATATGGTTGAGCAAATCGGATCTATGGAAAAAGTAGTTCAATATTATAAAAAAGATTCTGAAGAAGAATTCAGAAGCTACTTTTCTGATATCTTAAAAGAAGGTAGGTTAACTTCTGAAATGCAAAAGAAAATTGTAGATGCAGTAGAAATTACTCCAGAAGAAGTACGTAATTACTTCAAAACAATTCCTAAAAATGATTTGCCATTCTTTGGTGTAGAATTAGAAGTAGCACAAATTGTTGTTACTCCAAAGGTTTCGGCTGAAGATAAGCAAAAAGTTATTGACCGTTTAAATGGTTTCAAAAAAGAAATAGAAGAAGGGTCGAGTTTTTCTACAAAAGCAGTTTTATATTCTCAAGATCCTGGATCTAGAGCAACAGGAGGATATTATAAAATGAATCGTAAGACACCATTTGTAAAAGAATTTAAAGATGTTGCTTTTAGTTTGGCAGAAGGTGAGATTTCTGCTCCTTTTGAAACTGATTTTGGTTTTCATATTATATATGTAGAGAAGATTAAAGGACAAGAGATAGAATTGAGACATATTTTATTAGCTCCTGTTGCTACCGAAGCTTCTTTGGCGGAGGCTAAAGAGAAAATTACTTTGATTAAAAAGAGAATTGAAGATAAAGAAATTA
Source organism: Flavobacterium flabelliforme (assembly GCF_017948675.1). GTDB lineage: Bacteria > Bacteroidota > Bacteroidia > Flavobacteriales > Flavobacteriaceae > Flavobacterium > Flavobacterium pygoscelis. The sequence goes on along the minus strand of NZ_JAGFBU010000001.1, from coordinate 354,876 downwards.
CATTCGCTGAAGCGGCGAGAACTTTATCTGATGAGAAAGAAACAAGAGCTAATGGTGGTGCACTGATTAATCCTAAAACACAAGATACTCGTTTTGAATTAACAAAAATGGATCCTGTTTTTTATAGCCAAGTTTCTAATTTGAAAACCAATCAAATTTCTGAACCAATTTTAGATCAAACTGAAGAAGGTAAGAAAAAATTTAAATTGATTACTGTAACTAATAGAATTGATGAGCATGCAGCAGATTATGCTAAAGATTATATTAAAATAAAAGATTTAGCATTAAAAAGTAAACAAATTACTGCTATAGGTAAATGGTTTGATGAAAAAATTAAAGAAACCTATATTAAAATTATTGGTGAATACAGAGACTGTGATTTTACAAATAATTGGTTAAAAAAATAATTGGATGTTACTTCGTAGAAGTAACAAGAGCTTAAATAATTTTTCGTTAAATAAATAAAAAGAGTTAGTTTTATGTTTTCATAATGCTAACTCTTTTTAATTTTAAATACTTAATAAATGTCAGACGTCGTTGCAATACAAAACTTAGTTCAAAAGAGAAATGAATTAAAAAATGAAATAGCAAAAGTAATTGTAGGCCAAGATTTAGTAGTAGATCAAATTTTGCTTTGCATTTTTTCTGGAGGCCATGCTTTGTTGGTGGGTGTTCCTGGATTGGCAAAAACATTAATGGTAAATACGCTGGCTCAAGCCTTAGGTTTAGATTTTAAAAGAATTCAATTTACACCAGATTTAATGCCTTCTGATATTTTAGGGAGTGAAATTTTAGACGAAAACAGAAACTTTAAATTTATAAAAGGGCCTATTTTTTCAAATATAGTTTTAGCAGACGAAATTAACAGAACACCTCCTAAGACTCAAGCGGCTTTACTTGAGGCAATGCAAGAACGCTCTGTTACTATTGCGGGAGAAAATTACAAGTTAGATTTGCCTTATTTTGTTCTAGCTACTCAAAATCCTATCGAGCAAGAAGGAACTTACCCTTTGCCTGAAGCGCAACTGGATCGATTTATGTTTGCTATAAAATTAGAATACCCTTCATTTGAAGAAGAGGTTTTAGTAGTAAAGCGTACAACTTCGGATGTTAAAACTACTATAAATGCATTATTTACGGCAAAGGAAATAATTGATTTTCAGCATTTAATTCGCCGAATCCCAGTAGCTGATAATGTAATTGAGTATGCTGTTGCGTTGGTAAGTAAAACTAGACCTGATAATCCGCTTTCAAATGAGTTTGTTAAAAACTATTTAGATTGGGGTGCGGGTCCGCGAGCTTCACAAAATTTAATCTTGGCTGCTAAAGCAAATGCTGCTTTTAATGGTAAGTTTTCTCCAGATATAGAGGACGTTAAAGCTGTTGCAACTGGAATTTTGCGTCATCGTATTATTAAAAATTACAAAGCAGATGCAGAGGGGATAACCGAAGAAATGATTATTGCTAAATTGATGTAATCAGTAAGTAGCAATAATCTATTATTTGTGTATCATTAAAGCTTAAACTTTCTAATTTCAAATTAGGATTATTTTGTTGATTTTTTTTATATGTCATGATAATAATCATATTTGGTTTGTGATTGTAATCATACTTTTGCGTATAATTTATTCACAAAATATACTTTAATATGAGCCAGAACAATGTGATTTTTACAAGACCAATTCCAATTGATAAAGAGGTTTCTTGGGATAAAACCCAAACAATTATGAGTAAGACAGATTCTAAAGGAATTATAGAATATGCCAATGAAGTTTTTGTTGATGTTAGTGGATACGAGGATTACGAATTAATGTCTCAACCTCATAGTATGATAAGGCATCCAGATATGCCTAGAGTAATTTTTAAAGTACTTTGGGATAACTTAAAAGCGGGAAAGAATTTTTATGCGGTTGTTAAAAACTTAGCTAAATCTGGAAGATACTATTGGGTAGTAACTGATTTCGAAATTTCTAAAGACTCTAATGGAGAGATTACTCATTATTTTGGAAGAAGAAAAGCTGTTCCTCAAGAAGTAATTAGTAAACACATTGAGCCCTTGTATAAAAGATTGTTGCAAATTGAGCAAGCGAGTGGAATGGAAGCGAGTGAGCGTTACTTAATTGGTTTTTTAGAAGAGAAAAAAAGAACCTATGTAGAGTTTGTAGAGGAATGCATTTTAGATTATGAAAAAACTCAGAATTCTTTAAAAAGAGAAGAATTAGAGGTAGAAGAAGACTCTGGTAATAGAGGTTTTTTCTCAAGATTGTTTGGAAGGTAGATTTATATTAAATAAACAAAAATAAAAAACTGGAATTGTATTTTAATAAAATGCAATTCCAGTTTTTTATTTATAATTTTTTTTTAAGTGTCAAGCTAAAATACTACTATTACAGATAGTAAAAGAGATTAGTAAATTCAATGATAATATTATAATTTAAAACAATTATTTTGTTTTTTTCGCAACTTTATACAATGAATTTGGCTATTTAATAATAATAATTTTTGGAAAGATGTGTTTTATTAAATTCTTTCTAATATCATATGAAATAACTAAATTTGCATAACAATAAAAAAAACCTAACTATTTGGTTTTTTATTTTGAGTCAATCAGAATAATCTGCCTTTAACATTGAAATACTGCTATTATGAACATTTATAACGATTATCTCAAAGAAATCGAAGAAAGAAAAGCTCAGGGTCTTCATCCTAAGCCAATTGATGGTTCTGAATTGCTAAGCGCAATCATTGCACAAATTAAAGAAATAGATAATGCCAATAGAGAAGAATCTCTTAAGTTCTTTATTTATAATGTAGTTCCTGGAACTACTCCTGCTGCTGCTGTAAAAGCGGTATTTCTAAAGGAAATTATTCTAAGAACAGCAGTCGTTAAAGAAATTACTCCTGTTTTTGCTTTTGAGTTATTATCTCACATGAAAGGTGGTCCTTCTATAGAGGTTTTGCTAGATTTAGCTTTAGGGAGTGATGCTGCTATCGCAAATGATGCTGCTGAAGTTCTTAAAACACAATTTTTCTTATACGAAGCAGATACAAATCGTTTAGAAGTAGCTTTCAAAGAAGGAAATCCTATTGCTGCAGCAATTTTAGAAAGTTATGCTAAAGCGGAATTTTTTACTAAACTTCCAGAAGTAGTTGAAGAAATTAAAGTAGTTACTTACATAGCTGGTGAGGGAGATATCTCAACAGATTTACTTTCTCCAGGAAATCAAGCGCACTCAAGATCGGATCGAGAATTGCACGGGAAATGTTTAATTTCTCCTGAAGCTCAAGATGAAATCAGAGTTTTACAAATGCAGCATCCAGATAAAAGTGTGATGTTAATTGCTGAAAAAGGAACTATGGGTGTGGGTTCTTCAAGGATGTCGGGTGTAAATAACGTAGCACTTTGGACAGGAAAACAAGCAAGTCCATATGTTCCCTTTATTAATGTTGCTCCTATTGTTGCTGGGACAAATGGAATTTCTCCTATTTTCCTAACCACTGTAGATGTTACGGGCGGTATTGGTTTGGATCTTAAAAACTGGGTTAAAAAACTAGATGAAAACGGCAATGCAATTCGTAATGAAAATGGTGATGTTATTTTAGAGGAAGCCTATTCTGTTGCTACCGGAACAGTACTTACTATTAATACAAAAACTAAGAAATTATATAATGGCGATCAAGAATTAATCGATATTTCTAAGGCATTTACTCCTCAGAAAATGGAGTTTATAAAAGCGGGTGGTTCGTATGCAATTGTATTTGGAAAAAAACTGCAAACTTTTGCATCAAAGGTTTTAGGTATTGGTATTGTGCCAGTATTTGCACCATCGAAAGAAGTTACTATTGAAGGGCAAGGTCTTACGGCTGTAGAAAAAATATTTAATAAAAATGCAGTTGGAAACACTCCGGGTAAAGTTTTACACGCTGGTTCTGATGTTCGTGTTACTGTAAATATTGTAGGTTCGCAAGACACCACTGGTTTGATGACTTCTCAGGAATTAGAGTCTATGGCTGCTACGGTTATTTCTCCAATCGTTGACGGTGCTTACCAATCAGGTTGTCATACTGCTTCCGTTTGGGATAATAAATCGAAAGCAAATATTCCTCGATTAATGAAATTTATGAATGACTTCGGTTTAATTACTGCACGTGATCCAAAAGGAGTTTATCCTGCAATGACCGATGTTATACATAAGGTTTTAAATGATATTACTGTAGATGAGTGGGCAATTATCATTGGTGGTGACTCTCATACCAGAATGTCCAAAGGGGTTGCTTTTGGTGCAGATTCAGGAACAGTTGCATTGGCACTGGCTACTGGTGAAGCTTCAATGCCAATTCCGGAATCTGTAAAAGTTACTTTCAAAGGAGAAATGAAAACTTACATGGATTTCCGTGATGTGGTTCATGCTACACAATCTCAAATGCTTAAAACTTTTGGTGGAGAGAATGTTTTCCAAGGAAGAATTATTGAAGTTCATTTAGGGACTTTGACTGCAGATCAAGCCTTTACTTTTACAGACTGGACTGCAGAAATGAAAGCGAAAGCTTCTATTTGTATTTCTGAAGATGATACTTTGATTCAATCACTTGCAATTGCAAGAGGTAGAATTCAAATCATGATCGATAAAGGGATGGATAATGAAAAACAAGTCCTTCAAGGATTGATCAATATAGCAAATAACAGAATCGAGGAAATTAAATCAGGTGTAAAACCAGCTTTAGTACCGGATGCAAATGCTAAATATTATGCTGAAGTTGTTATTGATTTAGATATAGTCAATGAGCCAATGATTGCAGATCCAGACGTTAACAATGCTGACGTTTCTAAAAGATACACGCACGATACCATTAGACCGTTGTCTTTTTATGGTGGAGTGAAAAAAGTAGATCTTGGATTTGTTGGATCTTGCATGGTACATAAAGGTGATATGAAAATTTTGGCTCAAATGCTTAAGAATATTGACGAACAATATGGTAAAGTTGAGTTTAAAGCACCATTAGTTGTAGCGCCTCCTACTTATAATATTGTAGATGAGCTTAAAGCTGAAGGAGATTGGGATATTTTACAAAAATATTCTGGTTTTGAATTCAATGATAATGCTCCAAAAGGTGTTGCTCGTACTTCATATGAAAAGATGTTATATTTAGAACGTCCTGGTTGTAACCTTTGTATGGGTAACCAAGAAAAAGCAGCAAAAGGAGATACTGTAATGGCAACTTCTACACGTCTTTTTCAAGGAAGAGTTGTTGAGGATAGTGAAGGTAAAAAAGGGGAGTCGTTACTTTCATCAACTCCTGTAGTAGTGCTTTCGACTATTTTAGGTAGAACACCTACAATAGATGAATATAAAACGGCAGTAAAAGGAATTAATTTAACTCAATTTGCACCTTCTCATAAATTGTTAGTTAAATAATATTCTATATTTTATATATTATTTAAAAGCCTGATTTAATTCAGGCTTTTTTTGTTTTTACACTTTGCTAAAATGCAAATTCATTTTGATTATTCTTTATCTTGATTATTCTTTATCTTGATTATTCTTTATCTTGATTATTCTTTATCTTGATTATTTGTGATTAAATAACATTTAGTAGTTTAACTTTTTGTTTAGAAATATTCAGACTCCTAACTTTTGTGAGCTATACTATTTTTTTGTAACTTGTAGTGTTTAAAAAATGAATAATAATTATACCTATATACTATGGCTTTTGATATTGAAATGATTAAAAAAGTGTATGATAACATGACAAGTCGTGTTGACGAAGCACGAAAAATAGTTGGTCGTCCACTTACTTTAACTGAGAAAATTTTGTACAATCACCTTTTGGAAGGAAAACCTACTCAGGCTTTTACGCGAGGCACTGATTATGTTGACTTTGCTCCGGATAGAGTCGCTTGTCAAGATGCAACTGCACAAATGGCATTATTGCAATTTATGCACGCTGGAAAACCCAAAGTAGCAGTTCCTACTACGGTACATTGCGACCACTTAATTCAAGCAAAAGTAGGAGCAGAGAAAGATTTGGCTAGAGCCAAAACACAAAGTAATGAAGTTTTTGATTTCTTATCATCAGTTTCTAATAAATATGGTATCGGTTTTTGGAAGCCAGGAGCTGGAATTATTCACCAAGTAGTTCTTGAAAATTATGCTTTCCCAGGCGGAATGATGATTGGTACCGATTCTCACACGGTTAATGCAGGTGGTTTAGGAATGGTTGCCATTGGTGTTGGTGGAGCCGATGCAGTAGATGTAATGTCAGGAATGGCTTGGGAATTAAAATTTCCTAAATTAATTGGAGTAAAATTAACTGGTAAACTATCAGGTTGGACTGCACCAAAAGATGTTATTTTAAAAGTAGCTGGTATTCTGACTGTAAAAGGAGGAACTGGCGCTATTGTTGAATATTTTGGTGAAGGAGCGATAGCGATGTCTTGTACTGGTAAAGGTACAATTTGTAATATGGGTGCTGAAATTGGAGCTACCACTTCAACCTTTGGTTACGATGATTCGATGGGGCGTTATTTACGTGCTACTAACAGAGCAGATGTTGCCGATGCTGCAGATAAAATTGCGCCTTATTTAACTGGTGATCCTGAAGTTTATGCCGAGCCAGAGAAATATTTTGATCAAGTAATCGAGATTAATTTATCTGAATTAGAGCCTCATTTAAATGGTCCATTTACTCCTGATTTAGCCACTCCAATCTCTAAAATGAAAGAAGAAGCTATTAAAAATGATTGGCCATTACAAATTCAAGTTGGCTTAATTGGTTCTTGTACTAACTCTTCTTACGAAGATATTTCACGTGCAGCTTCTTTAGCACGACAAGTTGCAGATAAAAAGTTAAAAACAAAAGCGCAGTTTACTATAAATCCAGGTTCTGAAACTATTCGTTACACAATCGAACGTGATGGATTTATTGATACTTTCGAGAAAATTGGTGCTACTGTTTTTGCAAATGCATGCGGACCTTGCATCGGAATGTGGGATAGAGAAGGAGCAGAGAAAGAAGAAAGAAATACAATTGTGCATTCTTTTAACCGTAATTTCTCAAAAAGAGCGGATGGTAATCCAAATACATTAGCTTTTGTAGGGTCTCCAGAATTAGTTACTGCTATGGCAATTGCAGGAGATTTAGGGTTTAATCCTTTGACAGATACTTTAATTAACGAAGATGGTGAAGAAGTTCGTTTAGAAGAACCAACTGGAGATGAATTACCACCTAACGGATTTGATGTGGTTGATCCCGGTTTTCAAGCACCCGCTCACGATGGTTCGAATATAGTAGTTTCTGTAAATCCAGATTCAGAACGTTTACAGTTATTGGCTCCATTTGCACCTTGGGATGGAAAAAACATTACAGGGGCTAAATTGCTTATCAAAGCTTTTGGAAAATGTACAACAGACCATATTTCTATGGCTGGACCGTGGTTGCGTTTCCGTGGACATTTAGATAATATTTCCAATAATATGTTGATTGGTGCTATTAACGCCTTCAATCAAAAACCAAATACAGTTAAGAATCAGTTAACCGGTATTTATGATACTGTTCCTTCGGTAGCACGATCATATAAAGCGGCTGGTGTTCCTTCAGTAGTTGTGGGAGATCATAATTACGGTGAAGGTTCCTCTCGTGAACATGCTGCTATGGAACCTCGTTTTCTTGGTGTTAAAGCGGTTTTGGTTAAGTCTTTTGCTCGAATTCACGAAACGAACCTTAAAAAACAAGGAATGTTAGGATTGACTTTTGCAAACGAAGCGGATTATGATAAAATTCAGGAAGATGACACTATAAATTTCTTAGATTTAGTAGAATTTGCTCCAGAAAAACAATTAACATTAGAATTTGTCCATACTGACGGAACAACAGATGTTATAATGGCAAATCATACCTATAATGAAGGACAAATTGGTTGGTTTGTTGCTGGTTCGGCACTAAATTTAATTGCAGCTGAAGCATAATTTAAAAAATCTTAAATTGATCTTTTAAAAAAAAAACATTATTACAATATAAAGTGTTTAGGACTTGGTTTGTTGTTTTTTAAAAACTGCAAATTAAGTACTAAACATTTTTTTTACATTTAATTTTGAATTTTTTTTTATGTTATTTTAAAAGGTTTTGACTCATTTTATTTTTTACAAAACCACAATAAATTTGGGAGTCTAATTTTATTTATAAAAAAAAAGAATGTTTTTTTAATCCTTGATTAGTTCTTTCATTTAAGAATACCGATTTATTATAATAAGGTTACTACTATAGTAATAAAAAATAAAAATCTAAGTATATTATAGTTTAAGGCTATTGAAATATTCAAAAAACAGCGGAAAAACTTGAAAATACCGTTATTATATAAGAATGTTTGAAAATTTTGAAACAAAATAGTGTGTTTTTTGATAAATAATTCTATATTAGCATTTATTAGAATTCTACTGTTTGTACATTAATCAATAGATATTTTCTATGAAGTTATAAAGCAATTTTATGTAGAGAATTTCCTAATTTTTTAGAAATTCATAATGGCGAAATTTAATAATTATATCCCGAAATCGTCATAAAAATATCCAGGGATAAGTAATTTGAAATAAATGAATATGAGTTTAAGAGTAATTGTAATACTAGTTTTTTTAAATAGCATCGTGCTTTTTTCACAAGAAAAAATAACAAAACACACTATCGTAAAAGGAGAAACTATATCCAGCATTGCAGAGAAATATGAAGTAAAACAAAGTGCGATTTTAAAATTAAATCCCAAAGCTAAAAATCTTCTAAAACTAAATTCAATATTATTAATTCCTGTTGCCTCTTCAACTAAGACAGTTACCACTTCAAGTCAAGTTGTTCAAAATTATACTGGAAAAGAACATCAAGTTCAAGCTAAAGAAACCCTTTATGGTATAGCAAAGCAATATGGAATAAGTATTAAAGAATTAAATCAAATTAATCCAACTCTTGCTTCTTCAGATTTAAAAATTGGGCAAAAAATAAATATTCCAGCTAACGCAATTCCTGTTGATGTTGTATATGAATCAACAAAAGATATTGTAATAAAGCAAGAAATAGCAGCCACTCCAGTTGTGTCATCATCTACTTTTATTTGGGAAGTTTTACCTAAAGAAACTAAATACTCCATTACAAAAAAATACGGAATCACCATTAAGGATTTTGACAAAGTCAATCCAGGATTAGGAGTTAAATCTCTTAAAGTGGGGCAAAAAGTTTTTATACCTGGAAATGCAGTTGCTCAAATAGCAATGGATACAAGTAATCAGGAGATAAAAAATGATACTAATATGGTAGCTTCTATAGATGTTATTAAAGAAAATAATTCTTTGAATACTATAATTAGAGAAGTGATGCCAAAGGAAACAAAATTTGCAATTGCAAAAGAATATGGAATAACAGTAAAGGAGTTAGAAAGACAGAATCCGGAGATAAAAAATAAACTCCGTGTAGGTCATAAATTGAGTATAACTGCTGCTAATCTATATTTAGAAAATAATGCAGTAGCAGATGCTAATGCAACTATACAAAATACTAAGATTGATTTTAATAATTCAATAAAACCAACATTTGATCATGAGTTTTTGGATGAATTAATTGAAAGTGCTTCACAAAATATAGGTTCACGTTACCGCACAGGAGGAACAACAAAATCTGGGTTTGATTGCTCAGGACTTATGTGTACAACTTTTGGAGCTTTTGATATCAAGTTGCCAAGAACTTCTCGAGAACAATCTGGAATTGGAACTAAAATTAATACAGAAGAAGCACAAAAAGGCGATTTAATTTTCTTTAAAACAAATGGAAGAAGTCAAATTAACCATGTAGGAATGGTTGTTGAAGTTAATGAAGGTGAAATTAAGTTTATTCATTCCTCTGTGAGTAGTGGAGTTATCATTTCATCTACTAAAGAAAAATATTATCAGAAAAATTTCACTCAGATCAATCGAGTTCTTCAATAGACTTATTGGAAATAAAAAAAAACGCTCTACTTGTAGAGCGTTTTTTTTATTAAATTACAATTTCCCCTTCAGAACCACTCACTAAATTAGTTCCTGTAACAAATGATGCTGCCATCTTTAAGATATTGATCATTTGATTGCCATCGGTATCCCAAAAATAGGCGCTGGATGGAGTAACTTTTATAATAGATATGTTGGGATCGTCTTTTCCTTTTTCAAACCAAATTTCTACTGCAGGATTCCATAATTCTTCAATCTTTTTTCGATCTGTAGTAATTGATGCAGTTCCATTAACTACTAAATAGCTTCCCTTCGCAGGATGTGAAAAAAATAATTGAACTTTTGGGTCTTCCTCAATTTCTTTATTTTTATCACTGTCTTTTTGATTAAAAAAATAAATATTTCCTTGATCACATACTTTTACAGCACTCATTGGTCTTGTAGTTGCACCATCTTGAGTTTTTAGTTTAGTTGAAAAAAGACAAATACGAATCGCTTCTACTAGTTCTTTCAATTTATCAACGCCTTCAATAGTGTGTTTAGTTTCATTATCGCTCATGATATTTTATTTTTTATGTTTCAACAATTATTTATATGCTTGATTACAAAGTTGGTGAACTTAAACTTAAAAAACATTACACAATTTGATGTGATATTTTCAATTTTATAATATTTAGAATTTTAAAAACAAATATAATATCTGATGATATTTTATGTCATTTTTTAGTATTTAAATAAAGGATATCTATTAATTTATAAATTCTATTTATATATTTTATTAAAAAAGATGTTATAAGGAATACTTATCATTAATTTTATGTTAATTAATAATATGACTTAATTTTAATAAATTATTTTTGGAGCGAATAATAAAATTATAACTCAATGAGAAAATTACTTTTTATCGCATTAACATTTATTACTACTGCAAATGTGATAGGACAATCTAAAACTGCTTTGTCTTTTAAAGCTGAAATTGCGAACAGAAATACCGATGCTATAAGTTTCTTAGACAGCAACAACGGAAAAGAAATAAAAAAGATTTCAGTAAATAAAGATGGTTTTTTTAAAGATTCATTTCCTGTAGAGGAAGGGTTTTATATGTTGTTTGATGGTAAAGAATACACGCAATTATTTTTGAAGAACGGATATGATCTAAGTTTAAAAATGGATGCTAAGAAATTTGATGAATCTATTGTTTATAGTGGTAAAGGAGCTTTAGAGAATAATATATTAGCGCAAAACGCTATAAAAGATGCAGCATATGATTACGATTCACTTTTGGCTTCATCTGAAGAGATTTTTACTAAAAGCATAAATGATAAAAAAATTGTTGATTTACTAGTATTGGACAACAAAAAATTAGATGCCAATTTTGTAACATTGCAAAAGAAAAATATTGATAAGTCATTGGTGAGTATGGCAAAATATTATGATGAAGCAATGAAAACTAAAAAAATGGATGGCGCTGTGTCTCCAACTTTTGAGTATGACAATTATAAAGGAGGGAAAACTAAATTAGAGGATTTTAGAGGTAAATATGTATATATTGATGTTTGGGCAACTTGGTGTGCTCCATGTCGTGCTGAAATTCCCTTTTTAAAAAAATTAGAGGAAAAATACCATCAAAAAAATATTGTGTTTGTAAGTTTATCAATTGATCAATTAAAGGATGTAGAAAAATGGCGCAAATTAATTAAAGATAAAGAATTAGGTGGCGTACAAGTTTTTGCTGATAATGACTGGAATTCTCAATTTGTTAAAGACTATAATATAACAGGAATTCCTAGATTTATATTAATTGATCCCAATGGAAAAATAGTTAAAGCCGATGCACAACGTCCTTCTAGTCCTACAATTGAGGCTGAGTTTGACGCTTTATTACAATAATGTAATTAGGTTGAGGTAGTTTTAAAATGATGATTTATCTTTTTAATAACTACTCTCGATTAAAACCATCAAAATTTAATTTTGGTGGTTTTTTTATTAAATAGAACCGTTGTAAATTGTGGCAAGCGGTTATAAAAAACTTAAACGGTCTTGATTGATCAACTTATAATTACAATCTTTGGACATTAAAAAAAATAAAATAGTATGAGCAAAACAAAACTTACAATTAATCGTAACGGATCTATAAAAATCGAAGGAGATTTTGAAATAATAGATGCTGATGGTAATGTATACGGATTAGAGGGAAGAACTGCTCTAGGACTTTGTCGTTGTGGTTTATCTAAAAACAAACCTTTTTGTGATGGTTCGCACCGCAATGCATTTGAACATGATGCCTTAGCATTTGATTTGCCACCGGTTAAAGCAAAATAAAAGATTTATTTCTAAATATTTCTTTTATAAATTTAAATAATCCTGTCTGCATTTTGGATTAATATAGAATAATAGACGCTATCTTCCACTATTGGTAAAGATAGCGTCTTTTTTTATTACATTTTTTTTGCTTGATGTCATGTGATTTAATTTTATGATTTGCATTTTTAAAAAAAGATATATCTTTATCGAAACCAAAACCAAAAACGATTATATGGAAGAAAATAAACCCGAAGATTTTAAAAGAGAATTAGGATTACTAGACGGAACAATGCTCGTTGTAGGATCCATGATTGGTTCAGGAATCTTTATTGTAAGTTCAGACATGGTGCGCCAATTAGGATCTGCAGGTTGGCTTATTGCTATGTGGGTTCTTACTGGTGTGATTACAGTTATTGCAGCAGTTAGTTATGGAGAATTGAGTGCTATGTTTCCAAAGGCAGGAGGGCAATATGTCTATATCAAGGAAGCATACGGAAAGTTAGTTGGTTTTTTATACGGTTGGAGTTTCTTCGCTGTAATTCAAACAGGTACTATTGCCGCAGTTGGCGTTGCTTTTGCAAAATTTTCAGCTTATTTATACGCGCCTTTAAGTGATAAAAATATTTTATACGAAATAGGAAGTTTTAAGCTAAATGCTGCGCAAGTTCTCTCTATAATTACCATTATTTTTTTGAGTTATATTAATAGTCGCGGTGTAAAAAACTCTAAAATATTACAAACAGTTCTTACTTTGATTAAGATTGTTTCATTGGCGGGTTTGATAATTTTTGGTTTCATGGCAGCTAAGGCTGAGGTATGGGATGCAAATTGGACCAATGCTTGGGCTTCACAATCGTTCAATGTAGAAACTGGGAACTGGTTGCCAATAAGCGGTATGGCATTGATTTCTGCTATATCTGCAGCATTAGTCGGTTCACTATTCTCAAGTGGAGCTTGGGAGGGAGTTACCTTTATTGCAGGCGAGATTAAAAACCCTAAACGGAATGTAGGTTTGAGTTTATTCCTAGGGACAGTTATCGTTTGTGTAATTTACGTGCTAGCAAATTTAATGTATCTAGCAGTTGTGCCTATGCAAGGCATTGCAACAGCCGAGTCTGATAGAGTTGCAGTTGTAGCGTCGCAATATATCTTTGGTCCGATAGGAACATTTCTAATTGCGGTAATGATTATGATTTCCACTTTTGCTTGTAATAACGGAATGATCATGGCAGGAGCAAGGGTCTATTATACGATGGCTCAAGATGGTCTGTTTTTCAAAAAAGCCGCTCAACTTAATAAAGCAAGTGTTCCAGCTTGGTCGATTTGGGTACAATGTCTTTGGGCTTCTGTGTTATGTTTGACTGGAAAATATGGAGATTTATTAGATTTTGTGGTTATCGTAGTTTTGATTTTCTACATGCTAACTATATTAGGAATATTCATCCTTCGTAGGAAGTTACCAAATGTAGAACGTCCTTATAGAGCTTTTGGTTATCCTTTTTTACCAGGATTTTACATTGTGGTTTCTACAGCAATTTGTATTGCATTATTGGTTGTAAAAACAAGTACTTGCGGTTGGGGTGTGCTAATAATGTTAGCTGGGATTCCAATTTATTATCTAACCAAAGCAAAAGAATAGTTTTTCTATCTAGTTATAAACGATCATCTATTTAACTTTAGTTCGTGAGAGGTTTTTATTTTTGATGTATAAATAAATTAAATATAAAATCCGTCCCGTTATTAAAACGAGACGGATTTTATATTTAATTTAGATTGTATTATTATTTTTATTGAGTATGAGGATTAAGACTAAAAATCACAATCAGTATCTACAACCTGTATATAGTTGGCTAGTAGTAAGTAAAACGTCTTACTTTAGCAATATATTTTGCTAATCTTATTACTTGGTGGCTGTAACCGTATTCGTTATCATACCATATGTATAAAACAATATTGTTACCATCTTTTGAAACTATAGTAGCATTACTGTCATAAATGGCAGGTTGAGAAGTTCCAACAATATCTGAAGAAACCAACTCATTATTCATTGAATATTTAATTTGCTCAACAAGTTCTCCTTCTAGAGCATATTTTTTCATTATCGCATTGATTTCAGTAACTGAAGTTGCTTTTGAAACTTCAAGATTCAAAACTACTAATGAACCGTTAGGAACAGGAACTCGAATTGCATTTGAGGTTAGTTTTCCTTCTAAAGATGGCAATGCTTTTGCAACAGCACTTCCAGCCCCTGTTTCAGTAATTACCATGTTCAAAGCCGCTGCTCTTCCGCGACGGTACTTTTTATGCATGTTGTCTACTAAATTTTGGTCATTTGTGTAGGCATGAATAGTTTCTAAATGTCCTTTTACTACGCCTAATGTATCTTCAACTGCTTTTAAAATAGGAGTGATTGCATTAGTTGTACAAGAAGCTGCAGAAAAAATATCAATTTCGTCAGGATTATATTCGTTCTGATTAACTCCATGAACAATATTTGGAACCCCTTTTCCAGGAGCGGTTAGTAATACCTTATCAGCACCTTTTGATACCAAATGTCTGCTTAAAGCTTCGTGAGTAGTAAATGCACCCGTATTGTCAATAACTAAAGCTTTGTCGATTCCATAAAGAGTATAATCAATTTCTTCTGGAGAATTAGCTGTAATAATATGTACAGTTGTTCCATTGATAATCAAAGCGTTGTTCTCTATGTCAGCAGTTACTGAGCCTTCAAAATCACCATGAATCGAATCATATCTTAATAAAGAAGCTCTTTTTTCAAGTGTTGTAGCATCATTTTTATCACGTGTTACAATAGCTCTCAATCTTAACTGGCTTCCTTTACCTGTTTTTGACATTAATTCTCTAGCCAATAATCGACCAATTCTACCAAAACCATACAAAACCACATCTTTTGGATGAATTTCCTCAGAGTTTTTTGCATTTTTTAATTTGTCAATAACAAAATATTTGGCATCAGGATATTTGTCTTCTTCTAAAGCAAATTCATAGGCTAGTTTTCCGATATCTAGTTTAGCAGGTGGTAGATCCAATTCTAAAATAGCTTTTGCAATTTTAACAGAATCGAAGATAGAAATTGGTTTTCCAACGAATTCACCAGCATAACCATGTAGGTTGATGATATCGCTTACATTTCGATCTATTAATTGATTGCGGAATAAAACCATTTCTATGGATTTATCGTACCATAAATCACTAATGATTTTGATAAGTTTTACTCCTGCACGTCGCCTGTCGGCTTGAAAAGAGACTTCTTTTTCGTATAAAGTTGTAGTAGCCATGTTGAAAATTTAATGAAAATAAGTTAGTGTATTTTTTAAAATTTGGTGCAAAAGTACCCATTTCAATCGATTTCGTAACTTGTTTTTCGAAATATTTATAAAAAAATATTTGTCATTTTAAATTTGTGTTACTCTTGAAAGTTTAAAAAGGTGATTTAAGATTTTAGATATAAAAATTTTTAAAGAAATCTTTTTTATAAATCCGTATCTGCTCAAGATTACATTAGAATTAGATGAATTGAAATATTACTTTAATTAAATTATTCAGTAAGAGTTTTTGGTAATGATTTGTAATGTGTTCTTACGGGTAAGAGAATTTTAGAGATTTTTTTAATGAGTATTATTTGTATTTTATTATTGTTTATTACTCTTTAATAATCATAACTAACTAGTTTATAGTTAGTTATTTTTATTTTTGTCCCTTTTTTGTCCCCCTCTATTTTTAGGTAAAATTATTTATTAAAAATAATTTTACCAATGTATTACAGGTATTCTATATAGTATGCGAAAACAGGTAAACAATTAAATTTTAAAAAATATAAATTATGAAATCAAAATTACTATTATCAACATTATTTTTGTTTTGTGCTATAACAGCGAATTTCGCTCAAACGTCAGTATCTCAAGCTGGAATTGCAATACAAGGAATTGCTCGTGGTGAAAATAACACGGCTATCGTAAGTCAACCAATAAATCTTAAATTTACTTTCTACTACCTTGACGCATCAAGTATTCAAAAGGTTATCTATTCTGTAACAAAAAATTTGACAACGGATGCTTTTGGTGTTTTTTCAGATGTAGTAGATCCTACGGCTGTAAATAATGCATTATTTGCAAATAAAGTCGTTTCTCTTAAAATTGAAAAAGGCGATGAGCTAATTTCTGACGAGCCTCTACGCCACGTTCCCTATGCTATTTCTGCAAATAATGGCGTTCCTACAGGTAGTATTATGCCTTTTATAGGAATTATAGCCCCGCAAGGATGGGTTTTATGTGATGGAAAACCTTTGCCAAACACAGCTACTGATTTAATCGCAATGTTAGGAAATTCAAACGCACCCAATTTACTAGGTATGTTCCTTAGAGGTACTGGTACTGCTGGTTCAGGACAAACAGGACCGGCTTTAAAAACGGTACAACAAGATGATTTAAAAAGCCATTTGCATAATGTAAGTTTGACTACATCAACAACCGGAGAACACAATCACACTAATGGTTCTTTCACTGGACTTTCACGTAATACTACTGGGAATGAAAGTACTACCGCTTCAGGTATAGATTCTACCAAGGGTGAGGTAGATGTAAAAAACCTAGGTACGCTGTTGCCTGCAGGTAATCACTCCCATAATGTTACGGGAAATACAGCTAATACGGGTACTACAGAAACGCGTCCAGTAAACTACGGTGTAAATTATATTATTAAATTATAAGCTGTAATTATGAAAAAAATACTAACAGCACTCGGACTCTTTTTTCTGGTAACAGGACTGTGGGCCCAGAATAATAAAGGGGCTAAAGTAGTCCCAGTTTCACAAGCTATTCAAAATGATAGATATACGATACAGGTTGGTGTTCCTTTTTTGGGAGTAAAAAAAGGAAGCGATATACGACTTCTTCAGCCTGCTGATGTTCGTTTCCCATGGGATGTTCTTTATATATATAACACTTTCGCAGAAGAATCTTTTGACGTGTCAAAAGGGTTTTTTGGTGATAAAGTAGTAATTAATTGGGATTTAAAAGCAAATATTAATTTAGTAAAAAGTATAAAGATTTACCGTAGAGTCTTTACAGAACTCAATAAAAAACCTTTTACATTAGTGGTTGGCCTTTCTCCTACTGAAACCACATATGAAGATAAATATGTTGAAGGAGGTGTTTTATACGAATATAAAGTACAAGCTGAAGGTGTGAGTGCTATATCAAGTTTGTATAACACTTTTATTACAGGCATAGGTTATCGAAATCCTACAGCAGTTGTAACGGGTAATATAAGTTATAAAGGAGGAAATCCTGTAAAAGATGCTATTGTAACTGCAACTCCTAGCGGAAGCGCATTAAGTGAAGGTAGTTCGCTGCTTATTCCAGCTACAACTTTTATTAGTCTAGAGAATTTAAGTACAACAATAGGAAATTCAGCTACTTTTCAAGCTTGGATAAAACCAAAAATAGCATTTACAAGTAATGCTGAACCAGCTATTAAATTATTTAATATTCAAAGTACTAATCCGATCGAAACTATTGAAGCTACAGTAAAGCTTAATGTGCAAAGTAATTCAATGGATGTTACTATTGGGGGAGATAAATATACTTTGATGAATTATTTTCCTTCAGGAAAAATAAATTCAAGAGGTAATGATGTTCTGGTTAAGATGGCTGACTTCAATACTTCTTTCGTTCATTTTTCAATAGTATTAAATGAAGGGAAAATTCCATTATTATATATAAATGGTAGACCAATTAATCAATCTTATAAAACAGAGGTGGATAGTAAACTAAGAGGAGTTGATGGTGCTTATGTTGCTCCGTATTTTGATGTTACTATTCCTACTGCTACAACGAGTTTTAAAGGTAAAGTTTGGGATAGTATAAAAATAGGAGGAGGATATGCTTTTTATATTGATGAAGTTAGAATTTGGAAAATGCCATTGGAGGCAGCTACAATTCGAACGGATTATTCCCGTTTTATTAGTGGAAACGATTCTAAAATGGTTTCATATCTAAGAGCTAATGAAAAAGTGGGTGCTTATGCTTATGATTTATCTAGGAATGGTTTTACTTACAATAAAAATCATGGTAAATTATGGGATGATAAAAAACCCGCTGAAGATAGGGTTACTTGGGAGACCGCTGCAGAAAATTATCCTTCTACCTCTCAATTAGGTATCTTGGGCGTAACAGATAGTAAAGGAAATTATCAAATTACAGCGATACAATATTCAGGTACTGGGGAATCTTATAACATTACACCTTTATACGGACAACATAAATTTGACCCTATTCAACAATTAGTATACTTAGGACAAGGATCAGAGGTAGTCAATAAAATTGATTTTATAGATCAATCCTCTTTTAGTTTTAAAGGAAAGGTACAATTTGATACGCGTGATGTTTTTCCTTCCTATGTTAGCCTATATGGAAAAGGCTCCAATAGTAATTTTATATCTGGAGGAAACAATATATTAGATGAAGGGTATAATTATTATGAAATTAATGGTGAAAAATTTTCTAAAGGAACATATTGGAAAAATGATGCTGGAACTCCTACAGATAAATCGGATGATTTTTTAGATGTTTATGCTAACATTTTTACAGAAGGAGCTAATGTATATATAGACGGAAATATTGTATTAGATGCAAATAATCTGCCTGTTGTAACCGATAGTAAAGGAGAATTTGATATTAGTGTACCAATAGGTAAACATTATATTACCGTAAAAAAAGAGGGACATCAATTTACCTATAATGGTCGTTTCCCTGCAGATACAAATGACTTAAAGGAGTTTTTCGAAGACTTTAATGAACCTGTTTGTTTTATTGACACTACAAGGGTTGTGGCGGTTGGTAAAGTAGTAGGCGGAACCGTAGAGGCAGCCAAACCTATTGGATTTGGTGAATCTGGTTTAGTGACAAAATCCGTTACAAATCTTGGAGTTACAAAAACACTTGAAATTAGTGCTAAAAACAATATTGGAAAAGCTAAATTTAATTTTGGATATGAGCCAAATGGTGCATCTGCCACACCCGAAACTAGCTATAGTTTCACAACAAATGTAGCCTCTGGTGAGTATAGAATATCTGTGATGCCTTTGAAATATAAAGTAGAGCCTGAAGATTTATTTATTGTAAATAATTCTCAAGATATTAAGATTTTAAAAGCGAGGGAAGAGTTCGATTTTTCAAAAATTCCAGATTCAAAAATTCCAGAATATGTATATAAAGATGAGAGTGTAGAAAAAACAATAAAAGGAAAACCTTATCATTACGAAAAAAGTTTTACTTACAGAGCTATTCCAGAATTAGAGGTGATTGAACAAACTTCGGATTTAACAGTGAAATTAGGGAAAGAAGAATCTATTTCAACAGATGGTTTTACTAATCCTGTTTATTCTCAATTTCATCCTTATAAAATTGTAATGAATCGATTTGAACGATATGTCAATAAGGATCCATTAGAAAATAGTTTACCAGCTGTTGAAGTTTCAGTTCCCGTAACTGATGGTGAGTTAATTAAAAACAATAATCTTGCTTTAGTAAATTCAGAAAATGTAACTGTAGATGGCAATAAGCTTACCTATACTTTTAAAGCAGGAGTACCTTCAATAACTCCTCCATTTGAAATTACAAGTACTTTAAAGTATAGACTAAATGAAAAGGATTATAACGTAAAGAATTTTAAACCAATAGGAATTATTTTAGGCGGAAAAGACGATGGTAGTAAAACATTTGTAACAAAAGGACCTACTGTTCCTGATATCATTTTAAGAGATCCTCCTGGGTCAAATAGTTTTGCATCCATAAACAAGGGTGAAAGTTTTTCTGTGACTACAGATGAAATGATTTCGATTTCAAATGAATTAAGTGCTGGTATAAAAACTTCTTTAGGAGCAACATTTGCTTTTGGTGGTGGTTTACTTGGGCCAGTTACAGAAGTAAAAACAATTCTTGACGTAAGTGGTTCAATAGGATTAACTACTTCGTCAGAATTCGGTAGTTCTTTAACCAAAACATATACCTTTAATCAAACCATTTCTACAAGTGATGATCCTAGTTTTGATGGCTCTGATGGTGATCTTTATATAGGGAATTCCTCAAACTATTTCTATGGTTCCTATGCTGATGTACAGGCGACAAAAACCAGTATAAGCCCAGATTCCTCTAAATTAATAAACAGTAAAGGAGAAAGTGTTTTTATTAGTAAACAAAAAGCAATGTCTTTTGTAGAGGAACCTTCACCTACCTTTTTTGTGTATTCACAAAAAAATATTCTCAACACGATTATTCCTGAGATACAAACTATAATTGATAATATTAACAAGGGTGTTATTAAAGAAACGGATCCTGGAGTAAAAAAGAAAAGTTCATACGAGAGTGATATCAATTTATGGAGAACCATTATTATGAATAATGAGAAAAGTAAATATATCGCAAAAAATGATCGTAATACCTACAAGAAAGGATTGCTTGATAATATTAGTTCATCTGCAGGAAAAATAAATGATCTTGCTGAATTTAAGGCTTTAGTAAATAAAAATTTTGCAGAAAACATCTCTTTTGATGCAGGTGTTGGAGAAATTTCAAAAACTATAGAATCAGGAATTGTAAAAGGAAGTTCATTAAATATTACACTAAGTCTAGATGAAAAATTCTCATTAGATTTTGGAATGACACTAAATGATCTTGGTTTTATAAAAAACGTGTCAGGTAGTTCTAATCAAAACATTAGTAATACTGATAATCAAGAAAGTACATCAACTACACAAATAAGTTATACCTTAAAAGATAATGATAAATCTAATTATTTAAGTGTTGATGTAGTAAACTTATTTGACGGTAACGGACCTGTTTTTATTACACAAGGTGGTAAAACTTCTTGTCCGCATGAAGGAGCTGAACTTTCTCATTTTTATAACAAAAATACTTATAATCCTTTTGCAACTATAATTAGTGAGCTTGCTGATGATATGCGAGAAGAATTAAGTTTTGCTACTCAAAAAGTGGAAGTTCCAATACTTTCTGTTGTTGATAATAATGTAAGTAACATTGCAGAAACCAAAAAAGCAGAATTTGAATTAAAATTAGAAAACAACAGCGCAACAGGTTCGGACACAGATTTCTTATTAATTGTAGACAATACGACAAATCCTAACAATGCAATTACAAATATTGAACCCAATGGTACTATCGTACGTGTACCTTACGGAAAAACAGTTGTTTATAAATTGACATTAGGAAAGTCTATTTCAGATATTTATGATTATAAAGATATTAAAGTTCGTTTGCAATCATTATGCGATGGTGAGGATGTAAGTTCCGAAGTTCTTATTTCGGCACATTTTATGCCCTCTTGTTCAAGTGTAATAGTAAGTGCACCATTAAATAATTGGGTACTTAATAAAGAAAAAGCTTTTAACACGGATGGAACCACAAAACCTTTGTCAATTAATTTGATGGGGTATAGTACTAAATTTAAAAGTTTCAAGAAAATTGATTTAGAATATCGTTTAGCTTCAAGCCCTAATTGGGTCCGATTGAAAACCTATTACGGTAGCAAAACTTTTTATGATGAAGCTATAGCAAATAATGAAACTGAAATAACTGAAATTGGTGCAGCTACTAATTTAGTTTATAGTTTTGATATTGCTAATTTAGGATTAATAGATGGAAATTATGAGATAAGAGCTAGAAGTACATGTACTAATGATACCGAGTTTATATCGGATATTATTACAGGAAGAGTAGATCTACATTCTCCACAGCTTTTCGGAACTCCTCTACCTATTAATGGGATATTAGGAACAGGTGAAGATTTAAAGATTAGCTTTAACGAAAATATATCTTATAATTCAGCGGTAAGTACTATTGAAATAAAAGGTCAGACAAATCAGTTGCCTATTGATCATAATGTTTCTTTATATTTTGAAGGGAATGCCAATACGGTAGTAATTAATGATCCAAAAATTATTCCAGGTGATTTAACGTTTGAGTTTTGGATGAATAATGCAACCAAAACTACTGCAGCAACTTCTATTATTTCACAAAAGGATGGGTTAACTATAGGTCTCAAAGATACAGATGGTCTTTCTTTTACATTAGGAGGAATCACAACTTTAGCAAAAATTAAAAAGGATAATTTATTTCATCACTATTCTTTTACTTATAAAAGTAGTAACGGTGATTTGAGAATCTTTGAAGATGATTCAGAAATTGGTAGTAGTACTGGAAATACTAATATGCAGTTTGCTAATAATAATCCTTTAGTGCTTGGAGGAAATACTTTTATAGGGAATTTACATGATCTACGTTTTTGGAATAAAACTATAAGTAGAGATGAGTCTTATGCAAAAATGTATGCTAAACTTTCAGGTAATGAAGCCAATTTAAACGGATATTGGCCAATGAATGAAGGTCGAGGTTTGATCGCTAAAGATTTAGTTCGTTTCAAACACGCTACAATAAGTGCATCCTGGGACATTAAGCCTAAGGGAACATCCTATGATTTTAATAGCGGACAATATTTAGTTATGGATAATGTAAATTTTGTTCAATTGACTAAAGAAATGGATGCTACGATGGAGTTTTGGATTAAAACAGGAACTGCACAACAAGCAACCTTATTCTCAAATGGAAAAGGAGATGGTTCAGATGTTGTTCAAAGTAATGGATTAACTAATAAGTGGTCTCTTGAAATGAATAATTCGGGTTCATTACTTCTTCAAAGTGAAGGCAAAACATATGTTCTAACAACAAAAAGCATTACTGATAATCAGTGGCATCATGTAACATTATTATTCAATAGAGTTGGTTCATTAAAAACGTATGTCGATACACAACTGGTATCTTCTAACCCAATGAGTGAAATTGGAGGTTTCTCTGGTAATAAGATTTGGATGGGTGCTAGAGGATCACGTGACCTATCAGGTAAAGAAACAGTTGATAGAATTTTTACCGGTAAATTAGATGAATTTCGTTTATGGAATACCTTACGTAATTTAGAACAAATAGAACGAGATAGTTACAATGAAGTTGATGTAGAAAGTATTGGGTTACTATTGTATGCCCGAATGAATGTTCCTGAACCAGCTATCGCAAAAGGTCCAAGATATTATCATGCTGATGCTAATGAGACTGTAGTGGTAAGTAATGCTAATTTAAGTAGCGGAAACCTGCAATATGCTAATGATGTTCCACCAATTAAGCCAGAACGACAGTTAGTTAAATTTTTGACTACTCATGTAATCAAAGACGGTGAAATGATTATTGCTCCTATTGTCACCGATTGGGCATCATTAGAAGGGCAGACATTAGATATTACCGTTCATAGAATGTTTGATGGTGTAAATAACATGCAACAATCTCCAGTTACCTGGACTGCTTATGTTAATCGCAATGAAGTAAGTTGGTTTGCTGAAGGATTTAATGAAATAGTTGACATTGAAAAGAACAGTAACAAAGAGAGCGTTTTTGAAATTACATTGATTAATAAAGGTGGAAAAAAACATCCTTTTACGATTAATAATATCCCAACTTGGTTAACATTGACTAAAAAATCGGGTGTTATTGAGCCTAATAGTAAAATAATTGTAACGGCTACTATTGATAAAGAAATCGCAGTAGGGGAGTATGTAGAGAATTTATATTTGCAAACAGATTTTGCTTACGATCAAAAGTTACCCTTAAAACTAAGAGTATTAGCTCAAGAACCAAATTGGTCTGTAGATCCTAAGCTTTTTGACTATAGTATGAATATCATTGGTAAAATAAAAGTTGATGAACTATTATCAACTGATTCTCATGATAAAATTGCAGTTTTTCATAAGGATGAAGTTAGAGGAACAGTTAAGCTTGTTTATAACGAGTTGTATAAAGAATATTTTGTCTTTTTAACAGTTTACAGCAATACTAATTCTGGTGAAGAGTTGAGGTTTAAAATATGGGATGCCTCACAAGGTAAGGTCTTAGAAGCAACTATAGATTCTAAAATGGCTATTACTTTTTTAGATAATGATGTAATTGGAACTTTAAGTAAATCAAGTATATTTTCAAATACAGGTTTGATTGAACAACAAATTGTACTTAATAAAGGCTGGACATGGACCTCCTTAAATATTTATGATGAGAGCTTTTCAGATATAAACAAACTAACTAAAGGTCTAGTCCTAGAAACTTCCAACCGCATTTTGAGCCATTCTCCGGCACAACTTGAAACCTATTTTAAGGACTTATCAAAACCTTCAAACAGCCAGTGGTCTGGATCCATAAGTGCTAATGGAGGATTGTTTGCTTCTAAAATGTATAAGTTTAATACCAGTAATGAGCAAATACTAGAGATCAAAGGAAAACGGGTAGATTTATCTAAATGGAGTTTTCCAATTAAAGAAAATTGGAACTGGCTCCCTTATCCTCTAGCATCAAATAGAGCAACTAATGAGGCTTTAGCTTATTTTGAAGCGACTGATGGTGATGTAATAAAATCTCAAAATTTATTTGCGGTATATGATCCAATTATCGGATGGCATGGTACACTAAAGTACTTAGAAACTGGAAAAGGATATATGATGAAGTCAGCAAAACAGCAGGTTTTTAAATACCCTTATTATCAAGATAACGCAAGAACAATATCCAAAGGGGTTTTAGACAACGAACAAGAGGGTATTAGAACGGAGTTTAAACAATACTCTGAGAATATGAATGCTATTGTTTTATTGCCAAAAGGCTACAATGAACTGTTTGTGTATGATGATAGAGGAGTGCTTAAAGGAATTGCCAAAAATCAAATAGTGAATGGCAAAGAACTTAGTTTTATCACAATTTTTGGAGAAAATCCTCAAAAGTTATCTTTTTCTATTGGCGATGGATTCAATAAAAAAACTACTTCTAAATCATTTGTTTTTAAAGGGAACGAAGTACTTGGTACTGTGTTGTCACCTATTGTTTTAGAAGCAGTTTCTACCCAAGTTAGTGTGTATCCAAATTCATTTGAATCGCAATTAAATATAAAGTTAAATGCAGATAAAAAACAAGAAATTTCTATTCAGCTTTTTTCTATGGCAAATCAACTGCTTTTCACTAAAAATATGCAAGTAGAAGTTGGAGAAAGTGTTGTAGAAATAGTTCCTAATGTTGCTCAAGGTGTTTACATCTTACAAATAAAAATTGACGGAAAAATAGAAACTTTTAAAGTAATAAAAAATTAATTGTAAAATCTTTAAACTCTTAAAAGTAGCATTTATTGCTACTTTTAAGAGTTTATAATCAATTTAATATGAAAAATTATATACATACGTTATTACTTATTTTTATAAGTATAAATGCATTTGGGCAATCTCCAAACTGGGTAGTAAATGAAAATAATTTTCAGTACACCATGTCTTTTGAAGGCTTTGTTACTGTTGATGGTAGAGATTTGTCTAGTCCCAATGATAAAGTTGCAGCTTTCGTAAACGGAGAATGCCGCGGTGTTGCCTCATTACTTTATGTTGCAAGTGAAAAAAAATACTTTGTTTATCTAACTGTTTTTTCTAATACAGAGAACGAAAATATCAGTTTTAAAATTTATGATTCGGTAAGTAATTCAATTAAAAATGTAGAAAATTCAAAAGTATTTGAAAACAATAAACATTTTGGTAATCTTTTTCAAGCCTTCAGTTTTGCAAGTCCAACTTTAAACAATGAAGCTGATATTGTTGATTTTGGATTTAAGGATTTGAAAATAAGTAATAAAACTATAGTTGGATCTAATATTACAATTTTTGTTGATAATGTAGTAAATATTTCAACACTTAATTCATTATTCGAGTTAAGTACTGGAGCCCAGTTATATTTAGAAAATACAATTCAAATTCCAGGATCAAATAGTATAGATTTTAGTAAACCAGTTGTATTTCAAGTACTATCAGAGAATCGATCTGTTTTAAAAAAATGGATAGTTTACTTGAAAGTAGGAGCAGCAAAATTTTATAAAAAAGATGTAGTATGTTATGCAGGTGGTGAGATAAAAGTGGTTTATCCAGAGAATAACGCAGAAACAATTTTATCAAAAGACGGTGCTATTATTGACAGGAAAAGTATAATTAATGGTGAAACCTTTTTTAATAATTTAATATCGGGAACATATCAAATTGAGATTGCAGGATTGAATAAAGAAATAATCATCAAACAAAAGAAATAATCATGAAAAACAAATATTTTCTTATTCTAGCACTGTTAATTATCACCTTTTTTAGTTGTTCTACTGAAGAAGTTCCTAATACTATTTATGCCTCTGAGATTTCTTTTGTACACGCAGATGGAACAGCAATTTCTGTTAATGAATGTAATAATTCTAATTTAAAATATGCAGTAAAAATTCAAACGACATCTAAGTCTAATGCAAATGGAATACCCTTAAAAGTAGATTACTCTGTGAACGGAGTTTTATACACTATGAATTTTACAATGAGTGGCGCCCAAATCAATCCAATTGAATTAGCTGAAGGGAATAATTCAGCCTACATAATAGGAACTGATTATAAATCTTCTTTTAACTATATTACTCAAGGTGATTTTGAATTAGTCGAATAATTGCCAAACAATATAAATCAGCTTTTTTGAAGCACTAAAATTAATTTTATTAAAAACCTTCATTTTTTTGATTTTGAAGGTTTTTTTATTTTTATTAATTCACACTTTTCAAACTTTTATAGCTGAATTAGATTTTTGTTTTTTAATTAACTACAATTTTCAAAAAACAATCTAATTATACTTTAATAATTTTTTAATATGTAAATATTATATTTTAGGTTTTTTTAATAGTAATTACTTTATTTGTAAATTATATCTTAATTGATTAGTTTGTTTTAAGTCAGTTTAAATTGATTTCTTATAAATAAATCTCTATTTATTAATCTGTTACCATGAAATTTTAAGAAATCAATGCATAAAAAAAGATGCAACTTTTTTTTGTTATTTGTCTTTGTATTATTACAAAGTAAGGCTCAGGTCTCGACTCTAACGCTGTTTAAGAATAAAAATAAAACGATTGAACAGATACTGCTTCAAAATGAAAATTTTGGAAAAGATAGTCTTTCTTTAAAAAAATATTTAAATCCTTTATTAAAAACTGCAGAATTCGAAGTTGTTTATCATGCACTATTGGCCAATGGTGCTCTGAAGGATTTTGATAAAATTAATAAATTTAGTGACTTTCATTTTTTAAAGTCGATCTCATTAGCCAAAAAACAAACAGATGTAGCTATAGTAATTTGGACACAAATTAATTATGTTAACTATTTGTATAATTACAGAGACTATTCAAAGCTAACACCTATTTTGTTAGAAGTAATTAAACAAATACAAAGTATAAAACCCTCTGAGATGATTTTGCCTGGCTTATCTTTTAAAAAAATAGGTTGGATTTTACAGACTTTTGGGGATTATGAAGATTCAGAATATTATTTAAAATTAGCCAAGAATTATACATCTAAAAATTCTTCTGAATATTTAGATGTTTTAAATGCTATTGGATCCAATTATTTATATAAAAATGACTTAAAGAACTCCGCTTATTATTTTAATAGAACTGCTCATTTATCTAAACAAATTAAAGACACATTAAGTTACGCTAAGTCATTAGGATATTTGGCATTAGTATCCCAAAAACAAGGGAATCTTAAAAAAGCAATTTCGTTAATAAATCAAGATATTTTACTATCAGAAAGTTGCAAAAACGATAAAAATACAATGTATGCATCCATTTTGTTATCGGAGCTGTATCTTGATTGTAATGAATTGGAAATGGCAGAAAAGTTTCTTAACAAAGCAACATATATTGCGAAATCAAAATCTTATTTTAATGTTTCAGAATATAAAATAATTAAGCTTCAATTATCAATTATGCAAAAACAGCATAAGACTGAAGGAGAATTAGCACTTAGACGCCAATTAATAACCTTAGAAGATTCCTTAAGAAATACTGACGGAGAAATGGCTGTTAGTACAGCAAACTGGAATATAAAGAAGACAAAATTCGAGCAGAAAATAAATTTTTCTAAACTGAAATATCAAAACGAATCATTTTTTAAAAATATTTACTTGATTACTGCTTTACTAATTATGTTTTTAACTTTATTTATTTACTTTAATTTTAAAAGAAAAATTAAAAATAGACAGTTAGAATACAATCAAAAGGTAATTCAAATAGAGATGAATATGCTTGAAATGGAAAAAAAATTGTCGGAGGCAAATGAAAATTTAAACACGCAAATTGATTATTTAAAAAATAAGAATATTCAAATTAAGAAATTGAAAAGTGAAATAAGTGCTATTCAACACTCTTCTTCCTATTATTTGGAAGAAAAAAACGGAAAATTAACTGCTCTATTAGAGTCTCATTTGATGACAGAAAATAATTGGTTACTCTTTAAAAGGGAATTTAAAAAAGAGTTTCCTGATTTTTATCAAATGATTTTATCTGAATTTAAAGAAATTACCGATTCTAATATGCGTATTTTATTGTTGCAAAAACTTAATTTTAGTAATAGTGAAATAGCTGAATTGTTAGGTGTTACCATTGACGCGATAAAGAAATCAAAACAAAGATTGAAAAATAAGTTAGGAAGTCGATACGGAAAACTAGAAAATAATTTAAATATAAATACATGATTTATTTTATTAAGAAAGTTTAAAAAAAACTTGCTGAAAAGTTACTTGTAATAATTTTAAAAAAAAGTCTCCTAAAAATAAATTTAGGAGACTTAATTACAATTTGGTATTTAACAATAACTTTATTTTAGTTTAAATGATAACACGGATTACTTCTCCATTTTTATTAATCATTTCTAAACGTACAGTTTGATTTTCTTCTTTTTTATTAATAATCTTAGCTACAGTTTCAATATCTGTTGCTTTTACATTATCAATGCTCAAGATAATATTTCCTCTTAATTCATCATCATATTGTTTCAAGTTTTCACTTGTGATCGATTTTATTTTGACACCATAATCAATTTTAAATTTCTTTTTGTCTGCTGCGTCTAAGTTTTCTAATTCGATTCCTTTAAATTCAGTACTAAAAAATTCATTTTTACTTAGAATTACAGGAACGACCTTTGTATTTCCATTTCTAATATAAGTAACTTGTATTTTATCATTGGGTCTTTTTGTATTAATGTATCCAGAAAGATCTGCAAAAGTGGAAATGCTTTGATCGTCTAATTTGATGATAACATCTCCTTTTGTTAATCCAGATTTTTCGGCACCAGAATTTTTAGTTACCTTATTAATGTAAAAACCTTGTGTTTGAGAAATACCTAATTCTTTAGATGCGATTCCGTTTAATTCCCCACCTTCAACCCCTAAAATTCCTCTTTGAACATTACCAAATTCCATCAAGTCTTCGATTATTTTTCTTGCAATGTTGGAGGGTACAGCAAATGAATATCCAACATACGATCCTGTCATCGAAGAAATCATGGTATTAATACCAATTAATTCACCACGAGTATTTACTAATGCACCACCACTGTTTCCAGGATTTACAGCCGCATCTGTTTGTATAAACGATTGTATTCCGCTAGTGTTAAGGTCTCGCGCTTTCGCTGAAACAATTCCGGCAGTTACTGTTGAGGTTAAATTATAAGGATTTCCTACTGCTAAAACCCACTCTCCAACTTTAACAGAATCTGAATTGGCAAAAACGGTGTACGGTAATTTTTCATTAGCATCAATCTTCAATAAGGCAATATCCATTTTTGAATCGGTTCCAATCAATTTTGCCTGATACGATTTTTTATTATTCAAGGTAATTTGAATTTCAGATGCTCCTTGTATTACATGATTATTAGTAACAATATATCCATCTTCTGAAATTATTACTCCAGATCCTGTTCCTACTTGTTCTTGAGATTGTCCTCCTTTGTATCCATAAAAATATTCTAAGATCGGATTGCTTACCGTTCTTCTAGAAACGTTCTTAACGTGAACAACGGTATGAATTGTCTTATCTGCAGCTTCAGTAAAATCGAGCACATCAGCTGATAATCCTATTTTTTTAGAATAAGAATCTGGAGCAGTGGTTACGGTTCCATTTTTCTGCTGAGAAAAATACCCATTTGTTTCAAATAATACTTTGTAAGCGCTTAGTGTTACTGTTCCACTTAATAACGAAACCAATAAAAGTGTTGAAAATTTTTTCATATTAAATTCGTTTTAAAATATTTTATACGTAAAATTAACACTAAAATCATTCCATAATTTCTAGTTTAACGCTCTTTAACAATGATTAACATTTCATTAATAGTTCGTACTTTTGTGTAAATTAATACATCCTAAAATGCAATTAGAATTTTTTAAATACCAAGGAACAGGCAATGACTTTGTAATGGTAGATAATCGCACCAAATTTTTTCCAAAAGAGAATACAAAACTAATTGCTCAATTGTGTGACAGACGTTTTGGCATCGGTGCAGACGGCTTGATTTTGTTGGAAAACGATACCGAAACAGATTTTAAAATGGTCTATTACAATTCTGATGGTAATCAAAGTTCAATGTGCGGTAATGGAGGTAGATGTCTAGTTGCTTTTGCTAAAAAATTAAATGTGATCCAAAAAACAACTACTTTCATGGCAACAGATGGCTTACATCATGCTCATATTAGTGACGATGGATTAGTTGCACTTCAAATGATTGATGTTTCTGATGTGAATGTTAATCCGGAATTTGTATTCCTTAATACAGGATCTCCACATCATGTTCAGTTAGTCAGCAATTTAGAACAGTATAATGTAAAAGAAAACGGTTCTCAAATTAGATACAGTGAATTGTATGGAAAAGAAGGAAGTAATATCAATTTTGTCAAGCAAATTGACGAAAGTACTTTTACTTTAAGAACTTATGAAAGAGGCGTAGAAGATGAAACACTATCTTGCGGAACAGGTGCTACAGCAGTTGCTATAGCAATGAATGTACTGGGTAAAACAGATTCTTGTAGTGTAAATTTGAATGTACAAGGTGGTAAATTAATCGTTTCTTTTGTAAAAGAGGATTCTGTTTTCAAAAAAGTAATGCTTAAAGGGCCGGCAAAATTCGTTTTTAATGGAATTATTGAAATTTAATAACGTAAAAATGAAAACATTAAAAGGCAGTACTATTTATCTTCGTGCATTAGAACCAAATGATTTAGAGTTTATTTATGCAATAGAAAATGACCAAACTATTTGGGAAGTTAGTAATACTCACACCCCATATAGTCGTTTTTTAGTGAAACAATATTTAGAGAATGCACATCAAGATATTTACGAAGCCAAGCAATTGCGTTTGGCTATTTGCAAAGATCAAGATTTTCCAGCATTAGGATTAGTAGATTTATTTGATTTTGATCCAAAAAATAATAGAGCAGGAGTGGGTATTGTTTTACAAGGCGCTGAAAACAGAAATCAAAACATTGGTTCTGA
Source organism: Flavobacterium flabelliforme (assembly GCF_017948675.1). GTDB lineage: Bacteria > Bacteroidota > Bacteroidia > Flavobacteriales > Flavobacteriaceae > Flavobacterium > Flavobacterium pygoscelis. The sequence continues at coordinate 323,155 of NZ_JAGFBU010000001.1, read as the reverse complement.
AGCATTAGAGCTATTAATTGAATATGCATTTTCTAATTTAAATTTACATCAATTATATGCAAATATTGGTACTGAAAATGTAGCAAGTAAAGCGCTTTTTACTAAATTTGGATTCGAAATGATTGGTGTGAAAAAAGAATGGACTTTTGTAAAAGGAAAATACAAAGACGAAGCTCTTTTTCAATTGATCAATACTACTTTCTGATTTTTATTTAAAAATCAGTTACCAAAGCTTTTAAATAGATATTCTACAAAATAAAATGCCACAAATGAAATTAAAAAAAATTATAACAATAGTAGCTGTTGCTTTAATAACGGTATTATTAATTTACGGTTTTATTCTCTTAAACCAAATTTTTTCGCCGAATACAAAATTCTCAGAAAACGAAGTGTATGTATATGTTCCTACTGATTCTAACTATAAGGATGTACAAAAAATACTTGCACCTTACGTAGAAAATATGGGTCGTTTTGATTTGGTTGCAGATAAACGAGGGTATTCCGACAATGTGATTCCAGGTCGTTTTTTATTAACAAAAGACATGAATAGTTTTGCGCTAGTAAAAACAATGAGACTTAATTCTGCTGTGAAATTAGCTTTTAATAATCAAGAGCGTATTGAGGATTTAGCCGGACGTGTGGGTTCACAAATTGAAGCAGACAGTCTTTCCCTACTTACTTCTTTTAAAGATTCTATTTTTTTAAAGGAAAACGGATTTAATGAAGAAAATGTGTTAGCGATGTTTATTCCAAATACTTACGAAGTATACTGGAACACCACTGCGGTTAAGTTCCGTGATAAAATGATCAAGGAATACCGTAGTTTTTGGACTAAGGAAAGAGTGGCTAAAGCAGAAAAACAAGGTTTAACCCCAATTGAAGCAACAATATTAGCTTCTATCGTTCATAAAGAATCGGTTAAAAAAGACGAAAGACCAAGGATTGCAGGTGTTTATTTAAATCGTTTAAGAGCAGGAATGCCACTTCAGGCTGATCCTACGGTAATTTATGCCATCAAAAAGAAATCGAATGATTTTGAGCAAATTATTAAAAGAGTTTTTTATAATGATTTGACAATGAGTCATCCTTATAATACTTATAAAAATTTGGGACTACCTCCAGGGCCTATTGCTATGCCTGATATTACTGCTCTTGAAGCGGTATTGAACCCAGAGAAAAATGACTTTATTTATTTTTGTGCAAGTATTGAACGTTTTGGATATCATGAATTTGCTGCTACATTAGCTGAACATAATTTAAATGCAAAAAAATATTCTGACTGGATTAACAGTCAAGGAGTCAAAAGATAGTTTTGAAATTTAAAGTACCACTTCTTTTTTTTATTTTAATATATTTTCAAATGGGCTATTCTCAAAAGAGTCCATTTGAAAATACATTAAGGCCATCAGATTCTTTAAATCATATCAGAAAAAATACTGTTATTATTTCAGAAATTGCAATTGGTGCGGGAACTTTGATCGGTTTAAATCAACTTTGGTATGCTGATTATCCCAGATCAAATTTTCATTTTATAAATGACAATTCAGACTGGCTACAAATGGATAAAGCAGGGCATGCATTTTCTTCCTACCATTTGGGTCGATTGAGTTCAGAAATGCTAAAATGGAGTGGAGTTTCTAAGAGAAAACAGTTACTCTACGGATCGGGTTTGGGATTTGTATTTCTTACCGCTGTTGAGGTATTAGATGGATATTCATCACAATGGGGAGCCTCTACTGGAGATATTATAGCGAATGCTTCGGGAACGGCTTTATATGTTTCACAAGAGTTAATCTGGAACGAACAACGTATAACCCCAAAATTCTCTTTTCACACTACAAAATATGCTGATTTAAGACCTGATGTTTTGGGAAGTTCTTTTTCTGAACAAATTCTAAAGGATTATAATGGTCAAACATATTGGCTTTCCTTTAATTTATATTCTTTTGCAAAAGGAACTAAAATTCCTAAATGGCTAAATCTGGCTGTTGGTTATGGAGCAGAAGTAATGATTTCAGCAAATCAAAAAAATAATAGTATTTATTCTTCAACTGGTACAAGGCCATTTAGGCAGTTTTATCTAAGTTTAGATATTAATCTTACAAAAATTAACACAAATTCTTCTTTACTTAAAACTCTTTTTTCTGTTATAAATACTATTAAGGTTCCAGCCCCAACAATTGAGTTTAAGCGTTTTAACGATGTAAAATACCACTTAATCTATTTTTAGAAAACTTTAACTATCTGATTATCAGTATAAATAATTTTATTGTATCTTTGCACGTAGAAATTTCATAACGGGACAGCGTTTGAAGAAAAACAATTTATGATAAAGAAATGGTATTTTTATACAAGTCTAACTGTTATTACAGTTTTTTTAAGTTTAGGTTTTAAACCTGCTAATTTAGAAACCCACCCCTGGTTTCTAATAAATGAAGAAGATGGTACACACTACTTATATCCATCTCAAGAAGCGGAGGAGTACACTAATTTAAGTATCCCTTTTACTGGTAATTTCTTTGTTGGATTCAGAGAAGCAGTTGGCTTTAAAGAATCTGAAAGTAAATACAAAAAAATTAATTCCTTAGGTTATATGGGAAAATACCAATTTGGTATTGAAACATTAAAATCTGTAGGTATTAATGATAGAGTTGCTTTTCTGAATAGTCCTGAATTGCAAGAAAAAGCTTTTTTGGCTCTTTTAGCTAAGAATAAATGGGAATTAAAAAATGAAATTGAAAAATACGAAGGTACTGTTATGAATGGTCTTCGCATTACAGAATCAGGAATATTAGCAGCTGCTCATCTTGGTGGTGCTGGTTCTGTAAAGAAATTCTTTCGTTACAATGGAAAACGCAATTTTACGGATGCCTATGGAACTTCAATAAGAAGTTATATGAAAATGTTTGGTGGCTATGATACTTCATTCATTGTTGCTGACGTAAATGCAAAAGCAAAAAATATTTAAAATAGTATATAGAATAAAAAAAGAAGGCTATCATTATTTGATAGCCTTCTTTTTTTTAAAACAGTAAAAATATTATTCTTTGCTTTCTTCAAAACTTCCCATTAAAATTTCTAATATTTTAATTGCTGCTTCACTGATTTTTGTTCCAGGTCCAAAAACCGCTACAGCACCAGAGTCAAACAAAAACTGGTAATCTTGTGCGGGAATCACTCCTCCAACAACTACCATAATATCTTCGCGACCATATTTTTTAAGCTCTTCTATCACTTGAGGAACTAATGTTTTATGCCCTGCAGCTAATGAAGAAACACCTAAAATGTGAACATCATTTTCTATGGCCTGTTTAGCTGCTTCCTCAGGGGTTTGAAAAAGAGGACCTATGTCAACATCAAAACCAACATCAGCATAACCAGTAGCAACAACTTTGGCTCCGCGATCATGACCGTCTTGCCCCATTTTTGCTATCATGATTCGAGGTCTTCGTCCCTCTTGCTTAGCAAATTCATCAGCCATTTGTTTTGCTTTTTCAAAACTTTTGTCGTCTTTTATCTCTTTACTATACACACCGCTAAAGGATTTAATTTGTGCTTTATATCTTCCGAAAACTGTTTCTAATGCATCGCTAATTTCTCCTAATGTGGTTCTATTTCGAGCAGCATCAACAGCTAAATCTAGTAAATTACCTTCGCCAGTTTGAGCACATAGTATTAATTTTTTTAGAGAATTTTGCACTTTTTCAGAATCTCTAGTTGCCTTAATGCGGTCTAATTGCTCTAATTGTTGTTTGCGAACCATTTGGTTATCTACATCCAATATTTGCAAAGGGTCTTCTTTTTCTAATCGATATTGATTGACTCCAACTATAATATCTTGTCCACTATCAATACGTGCTTGTTTCCTCGCAGCTGCTTCTTCTATGCGCAATTTTGGAATTCCAGATTCGATTGCTTTGGTCATTCCTCCCAATTCCTCAACCTCTTCTATTAGTTTCCAAGCATTTTCAGCGATTTCATTGGTCAAACTTTCTACATAGTAACTTCCTGCCCAAGGATCTACTGTTTTAGTGATTTTTGTTTCCTCTTGTAAATACAATTGTGTATTTCTAGCAATTCTAGCAGAAAAATCAGTTGGTAATGCAATAGCTTCATCCAGCGCATTGGTGTGTAGCGATTGTGTTCCGCCAAATGCTGCTGCTGCTGCTTCAATACAAGTTCGTGCTACATTGTTAAAAGGATCTTGTTCAGTTAAACTCCAACCAGAAGTTTGGCAATGCGTTCTAAGTGCTAATGATTTATCATCTTTTGGTTCAAATTGTTTGACCAATTTTGCCCATATCATTCTTCCTGCACGCATTTTGGCAATTTCCATAAAATGGTTCATTCCAATTGCCCAGAAAAAGGATAATCTTGGTGCAAATTCGTCAATTTTCATTCCGGTTGCTAAACCAGTTCTAATGTATTCTAATCCGTCCGCTAAGGTGTAAGCCAATTCAATGTCAGCAGTAGCTCCCGCTTCTTGCATGTGGTATCCAGAAATTGAAATTGAATTAAATTTCGGCATTTTTTTACTGGTATATTCAAAGATATCAGCAATGATTTTCATAGACGGCGTTGGCGGATAAATATACGTATTACGCACCATAAACTCTTTCAAAATATCATTTTGAATCGTTCCAGAAAGTAATTCCGGTTTCACTCCTTGTTCTTCGGCAGCTACTATGTAGAAAGCCATAATGGGTAAAACGGCACCGTTCATCGTCATAGAAACAGACATTTCATCTAACGGAATTTGGTCGAATAATACTTTCATATCTTCTACAGAGTCGATAGCAACACCAGCTTTTCCTACATCACCAACTACTCGCTCATGATCTGAATCATAACCTCGATGTGTAGGTAAATCAAAAGCGATAGAAAGTCCTTTTTGACCAGCCGCTAAATTTCTTCTGTAAAAAGCGTTACTTTCCTCCGCTGTTGAAAATCCCGCATATTGACGAACTGTCCAGGGTCTTCGAACATACATAGTGGCATAAGGTCCGCGTAAATTTGGCGCAAAGCCAGCTCCAAAATCAAGATGATGAAGATTCTCTGTATCTTTTTCGGAGTAGGTTTGTTTCAGTTCAATATTTTCAGCAGTTAGAAAACTTTTTTCGTCTGCACGTACTGCTTTATCTTCAGGCTGTCCTAGTTTTATATGTTGTATGTCTTTTCTCATTTCTATTTTGCCAAATTAAAACTTGCTAATCAATTTTTTAAAACGTTTAATTATCTTCTAATTTCAAACGCTCTTGTTCTAAGCTTTCCGCTAAACGCTTTTCGATTATCGGTTTGATTAATGTTTTTCTTGGATTTTGCTTTACGAAAGGGAACAATTCTAAATCCTCTTTCATTCTATCTTGTTTATTAGGATGCTTGTTGGTTCCTAATAATATTTCTTTTCCCGTATCAAATAAATCTTGCTCGGCATCGGCACTTTCTTGAATTTTTCTTTTGATAATTCCGTCATTCAGTTGTTTAAGAAAACCACCATTTGCCTCAATATCTTTGAATAACGCTAGCGATTTTTCCGCTAATTGATTGGTAAGGTTTTCTATATAATAACTTCCGTCAGCTGGATTATTTACTTTATCAAAATAGCTTTCATTTTTTAAAATCAACAATTGGTTTCTGGCTATTCGATCACCAAATTCATTGTCTTTATGGTATAAAGCATCGTAAGGTAAATTAGCAATAGCATTCGCACCGCCAATAATAGCACTCATACATTCGGTTGTAGTACGTAACATGTTTACATTATAATCGTATAATGTTTTATTTCGTTTTGTAGGTGAAACTATAATGTTACAATCTAAATTATGGTTGTATTCTTTAGCGATAAGATTAAACAGTAGTCTCAATGCACGTAATTTTGCAATCTCAAAAAAGTAGTTTGTTCCTACTGCTACTTTAAAAACTATAGGTTGCTCGATCGACTCTATTCTATTAAAATATTCATTGACATGACCTAAACTATAGGCAATTTGCTGAACAATAGTTGCACCAGCATTCTGATACAAAGAAGAATTAATGCTGATTAAAGAAATCGCTTTAGTTTGTCTTGAAAGTAAATTCAGTGTTTCAAAATTATTTTTTTCTTTGGTCGTAAACCAATTGCCGTCTTTGGCTAATTGTCCAATTGGATCTAGATTACAAAAGATAGTTGTGTTAGTTTTGGCAGCAAAAGCGTCAATCTTTTTTACGAAATCGGTTGAAATAAAGCTTAGGTTAAAATAAACAGTAACATTAGATAACGGCAAATTCTCCAATAAATTGGTAATATCAATCGATTCATTTTCAATGGAAAATCGAATACTGTCTGCGCCACGACTTAGTGTATTTATGGCTCTTTCAATTGATTTTTCTACATCATACACAAAGATGTTTTGACATATTTTAAATTGAGTCGCTTTTGTAGCAACAGAAAATGTTTTAGCCAGTTCATCCTTATGGTAAAACGGTTTTACCTGAATATCTTCTGGAGAATTCCAAACTAAGGTTTCATTGTAATCAGCTCCCTTGAGTTCAAATTGAATTTTTTGTTTCCACTGTTTAGAAGAAATGGGATTGAAATCATCGAAAAGAGTAGCAGCCATTTTATTCGTTTATTATGTGATGGTTTTTAATAATCAAAACTTAATTATTTTTTTTCAATTGTGTCGCCTTCAAATTCTATGATATAAATATCTTCACTATCTTTTTTCATATAGTATTTTTCGCGGGCGTATTTTTCTATCTGTTCGGAGTTTTTTAATTGCTTAATGTTCTCCTGATCTTTCCTTATTTCTTCTTTATAATAGGAAGCATTATCCTCAAGATCTTGAATTTGCTGGTCTAAAATTCGATGATCAAAATAAGAATAATTATCTAAAAAAGTCATCCATATACAAAAGAACATCAGTACCCAAACGTATTTGTTACTTAAAAATTTAAACCAAGGTTTGTCTTTATATGGATTTTTCATTTTTTTATTTTTAGCCCCGATTGTAATGGAAATCCTTTTTTCCTCGTTCTTTAGAGGGAAAAAGATTGAAATGAAAAGCGGGAATAGCTCCTAATCATTAATAAATTTAAAAATACGACTAATTTATAGTATTTTTTGATTAATCACTGCCCGGACTACATCTATGGCTACTGTATTGTATTTGTCGTTTGGAATAATGATATCAGCAAATGCTTTTGTAGGCTCTATAAACTGTTCGTGCATTGGTTTTAATGTAGTTTGATATCTGTTAATAACCTCTGTCATATCCCGTCCGCGTTCTGCGATATCTCTTTTCAGACGGCGAATTAATCTTTCGTCAGAATCAGCATGAACATATATTTTTACATCAAAAAGTTCTCTTAACTCTGGGTTTGCGAGAATTAATATTCCCTCTACAATCATCACTTTTCTGGGATGAGTAAAAACAGTATCATCGGTTCTGTTGTGTGTTACAAAAGAATATACGGGTTGATTGATGTTATTTCCTTCCTTTAATTCTTTGAGATGTGCTACCAATAATTCAAAATCAATTGCGCGAGGATGATCAAAGTTAATTAAAGCTCTTTCGTCAAAAGAGAGACCGTGATTTTCTTTGTAATACGAGTCTTGAGAAATAATACCGACTTCTGTTTCGGGTAATTCATTCATAATCTGATGTACAACGGTTGTTTTTCCGCTTCCCGTACCACCTGCAATTCCAATAATGAGCATAAAATTTCTGTTATATTTATAGTGGTACAAAAGTAGGAATTTAATCGGGAGTGAATTTTGTTTTAGTAGAAATATTTGCTAATTTAATAGGTCTAGTATTCATTTTTGATAAACATTTTTTATCTTTAGTTTCTAAAACTACTCACTTTGCATTCACAAATCAATACTAATATAGGAAGATACGTCTCTTTTGACACTAATGAATTAGCTATTTTTAATTCCTTAATGGAGTTTAAAGCTGTTCCTAAAAAAACGATTTTGCTTCATGAAGGTGAAATGTGCAATTTTGAAGCTTTTGTTATTAAAGGCTGTGTTCGAAAGTATTATATTGATGCCAATGGTTTTGAAGTTATTCTTCAGTTTGCCATTGAAAATGCTTGGATCAGTGATATTTCGTTTAGTATCTATGAAAAAAATCCGAGTAGAGTTTATATTGAAACTATAGAAGATTGTGAGTTCTTTATGTTTAATCCCGAAACGAAAGAAGAGCTTTTTAGTAAAGCACCAAAGTTTGAACGTGCTTTTCGAATTTTGATGCAACGCAGTTTGGCCGTTACTCAAGAACGACTTTTTAATACTATTTCTAAAACTGCTACAGAAAAATATATAGAGTTTTTAGAACATTATCCAGCACTTCCGCAACGTGTTGCTCAACATTACATAGCGTCTTATTTGGGTATTTCGGCTGAATTTTTGAGTAAAATAAGAACAAAAATGGCAAAACATTAAATTTCAGTTTTTTTTATTTCTTGTCCTAGTTCAATGTATTGGCTTTTTTTTTGACGCAACTTTGTACCATAAAATTAAAGAAAACGACAATGGAAAATAAAGATACTACCGCAAACCATAAAATTGCTAATTACATTTTGCATAAAGCCGATTCTCGAGGTCATGCCAATCATGGCTGGTTAGAGTCCTATCACACTTTTAGTTTTGCGAATTATCAAAATAAGGATCGCATGAATTTTGGTGTTTTGCGAGTGCTTAATGATGATAGAGTAAATCAGGGAATGGGTTTTGGAAAACATCCGCACGATAACATGGAGATTATTTCTATTCCGCTAGAAGGTGATTTAGAACATCAAGATAGTATGGGAAATACCACTGTTATCAAAGAAGGCGATATACAGATTATGAGTGCTGGAACAGGGATATTTCACAGTGAGAAAAATAAGAATCAGAATCAATTAGTTAAGTTTTTGCAGATTTGGATCTATCCTAACAAAAAAAATGTAACTCCGCGTTATGACCAAATTACTCTTGATCTAAAAGATCGCCATAATAAATTACAGCAAATATTATCTCCAAATCCAGAGGATGAAGGGGTTTGGATTCATCAAGATGCTTGGTTTCATATAGGGAGATTTGATAAAGGATTCTCCAATTCTTATCCATTAAAAAAATCAGGAAACGGAATTTATGCTTTTGTTTTGAAAGGCGATTTTACGGTAGGAGACATTCATCTTAATGAACGTGATGGTTTAGGAATTTGGGATACGGAATCTATCAAAATAACTGCTGATTCCGAAGGAGCAGAAATTTTATTGATGGAAGTACCAATGGAATTATAATTTAACAAATAAAAATAATTAATTTAAATAATACTAATATGACAACAACAAAATGGGCAATAGACCCTACACATTCAGAAATTGGTTTTAAAGTAAAACACATGATGTTTACTAATGTTTCAGGTAAGTTTACCAAATTTGATGCTTCTATTGAATCTGATGAAACTGATTTTGAAAATGCTAAAATTCAATTTACCGGAGCAATTGACTCAATAGCTACAGGTAATGCAGATAGAGACACACACTTAGTAAGTGCTGACTTTTTTGATGCTGAAAAGTTTCCGGAAATTAAATTTGTAGCAACATCGTTTACAAAAATTAAAGATTCTGAATACGATTTAACTGGTGACTTAACGATGCACGGTGTTACTAAATCTATAAAATTACCTGCAGAATTTAGTGGCTTAATGAAAGATCCTTGGGGAAATACAAAATTAGCTTTTTCATTAGAAGGGAAAATTAATAGAAAAGATTGGGGATTAAACTGGAATTCAGCACTTGAAACGGGTGGCGTTTTAGTTGGTGAAGAAGTACGTTTGGTTATTGAATTACAATTTATCAAACAATAATTTTTATTTAAAGAATAAAACAACAAATCCTCAAAATTTTTGGGGATTTGTTGTTTTTAAAGTAAAACTATGGAAATTATTAATATTTTATACATAGGAAGAAATGCTCAAATACTCGATATCGTAATCCGACTTATTAATTCAAATGACAACTGGAACGGAGTTGGAATGTTATGTGATGAAAAAGCGAAACAAGTTTTTATGCAAACGAATTTTTCTATTGTATTATTGGGCCCTGGCATTGAACAAGAAAGGGAGTCTGAATTGCGTTCTTATTTTACAAAGGTAAATCCCACTATAAAAATAGTTCAGCATTATGGAGGTGGTAGTGGTTTACTGCAAAGTGAGATTTTAAGCGCCATTGCTCCTGCAGAGAATAGATAAAAAAAAGAGCCTTTGTGAGGCTCTCTTTTTATGCGTATTATTTATTTTTTTTTGCTTTGATCATCATTTCGAGTTGATCCCAAAGTTCCTCTGGAATTGCTTCTAACAAATTAAATTGTCCGGCACCTTTAAGCCATTCTCCACCATCAATAACTACTACTTCTCCATTTACATAAGCTGAAAAGTCAGAAACTAAATAAGCTGCTAAATTGGCTAATTCCTGATGATCACCAACACGTTGTAGAGGCACTTTTTTTGCCATGTCAAATTTCTCCGCTAAGTCACCTGGTAATAATCGGTCCCAAGCTCCTTTTGTAGGGAATGGTCCTGGAGCAATCGCGTTGGTGCGAATTCCGTATTTTGCCCATTCAACAGCAAGACTTCTGGTCATGGCTAAAACTCCTGCTTTTGCAGTAGCACTAGGAACTACATAAGCGGAACCCGTCCAAGCATAAGTAGTTACAATATTTAAAACAGTAGATGATTTTTGTTTGGTATCAATCCAATGTTTTCCAAAAGCAAGTGTACAGTTTTTGGTTCCTTTTAAAACAATATCAATAACGGTATCAAAAGCGTTTGCAGACAATCTTTCGGTAGGAGAGATAAAGTTTCCAGCTGCATTATTTAATAAAACATCTACCTTACCAAAAGTTTTCAAAACTTCTTGTAGCATGTTTTCTACTTCTTCATAATGACGCACATCACATTGTATAGGAAGACAAGATCCGCCAGTTGCTGCTTCTAGTTCTTTAGCCGTGTTTTTTAATTTTTCTAAATCTCTGGATGTAATGGCAACTTTAGCGCCAAGTTCAAGGAAATATTGGGTCATTGCTTTTCCTAAACCACTTCCGCCACCGGTTACTACAATCACTTTGCCTTTAAGAGCATCATCGCGTAACATTTTATCTGTATAACTCATAATTTCTATTTTTTGAATTGTAAATATAACGAAATCAAATAGTATGCATGCATAATAAAAATAAATAAATCAGCACTTTTATATCGTGCATAATCTTTTAGCAGCTTCTTCTAATGTGGCATTGTCTTTTGCAAAACAAAAGCGAATTAACTTTAAGTCTTTTCCATCTCCATAAAAAGTAGAGATTGGAATGGCAGCAACGCCATATTCAGTGATTAATCGTTTACAAAAATCAACATCATTTTCGTTTGAAATAGCAGAATAGGAAGCAACTTGAAAATAAGTTCCTTCGCAGGGCATGAGTTCAAAACGACTTCCGTGTAATAATCCTCTGAAATAGTCTCGTTTTTCTTGGTACATTTTCTTAATATCATCAGTAGAAACTACGTCTAAATAGTCGCTAATGGCCACTTGGCAAATGCTATTTATACTAAAAACTAAAAACTGATGTACTTTTTTTATTTCTTTCATTAAGTGTTCAGGCGCAATCAAATACCCTATTTTCCATCCGGTGATATGAAATGATTTCCCAAAAGAAGAAACTACAATACAACGATTGATCAATTTTTCTCTTGTATTGGCTGAAATATGCTTTTCTTCAAAAGTGATGTATTCATAAACTTCGTCGGATAGGACTAAAATGTTTGGGTATTTTTCTAGTAAAAGTTCTAATGATTGGAAGTCAGATTCTTTTAAAATTTTTCCAGTTGGATTGTGTGGATTATTAATGATAATCATCTTCGTTTTCGAAGAGCATGCTTTGTCTATAATTTCCCAATTGGGAGTGTAATCATCGTTCAAAGCTACTCGAATTGGCTTAGCATTGCAAAGTAGTACGGGTGCTTCATAACAATCATAACTCGGATCTAGAATTAGTACTTCCTCATTTGTTTTTAGTAAAGCGGTAATAGTTGTAAAAATTCCTTGACTTGCTCCTGCCGTTACTAAAATTTCGGTTTCAGGATGAACAACTCTTGAATAGGATTTCTTAGTAAGTGCAGCTATTTTTGATAATAACGGCGGATAGCCAGAAATGGGCGTATATTGATGTACATTTTCGGTAGCGAGTTTAGCAACAATTTCTGTTAATCTTTTGTCAACTGGAAAATTTGGAAAACCTTGAGATAAATTAATGGCTTTGTGTTCTGAAGCCATTTTCGACATTACTGTAAATATACTCGTGGCAATATTGGGAAGTTTGCTCATAAAAAAAATCATTAATTCTAATTATAAAAATAGACATTTTATAATTAGAATTAATGATTTACTATTTGGGTAGTGTTACAATACTTTAAGGAAAGTAAAATAAACTTTTATAGTCTTTAAAATTGACTCTGATATTTACATTTTATGAATGATAAAAATAGTTGGACGCTTGTGTAAATCGATTGTCTCTTTTTTCCAAGCCGCAATTTTCTTGGTCTTAATGTACTCTGTTGGCAAAGTAATATCTGTTGCGATACACAAATGCGTGTCAGGATGTAAGGTTTGTATTAAATCTTCCAGTAATTTGTTATTTCTATACGGTGTTTCGATGAAAATTTGTGATTGATTTTTTTCGAAAGATATTCTTTCTAGTGTTTTAAAACTGGCTTTCTTTTCGTCTTTCTCGATAGGTAAGTAGCCATGAAAAGTAAAACTTTGTCCGTTCATTCCTGAGGCCATCATCGCTAAAAGAATAGAAGATGGTCCCACTAATGGAATTACTTGAATCCCTCTATCATGCGCTAATTTTACTATAACAGCACCAGGATCAGCAACTCCAGGACAACCTGCTTCACTCATTAACCCCATATTAATGCCTTCTAACAGGGGTTTTATAAAGTCTAAATGTTCTTTAGTTTCCGTGTGTTTATTTAAAACAAAAAGTTTTAATTCTGATTGTTTCTTCTCCGGATTTACTGTTTTAATAGACTTTCGAGCAGTTTTATCATTTTCAACGATATAATAATCAATAAGATCAATACTTCTTTTTATAGTCTGCGGAAAAACATCCATAGGATCGCAATCACCCATAGTGGTAGGAATTAGATAGAGTTTTCCTAAAACAGTATTTGATTTCATATTCTTTATTTATATTCTAAAGTAAAGTTGAGATTAGTTTTATTTTGTATTGAAAATAAAAACTAAAAAATAGATTGAAGTGCTATTTTACTAAAGAATGTTATTGGTGTTTTTGTATTAATTTCTCCGAAATCACATCACATACTTCATCAAGCATGTTGTACACAATTTCAAATCCATTTGGTAAGCCAAAATAAGGATCTGGCACATCTACATTTTCATTTGGAAATAAGTCATTCAAAATCATTTGAACTTTGTCTTTTTGATCTTGAGTTTTGGCTAAATCCAGTACATCACTGTAGTTGTTGCTATCCATCACATAAATATAATCAAAGGTATCAAAGTCAGAAGTGCTAAACTGACGTCCTCTTTGTTCCGAGATATTTATTTGATTTTTTTTCGCTACTGTAATAGAACGTTCGTCAGGCGAATGACCAACATGCCAAGCACCAGTTCCTGCAGAGTCAACTAAAAATTTATCTTTTGGCAGTTTTGAAGCCAGAATTCCTTGGGCTAAAGGTGATCTGCAAATATTCCCTAAACAAACCATTAAAATTTTAATAGGCATAAAAGCGTTTATAGCGTTAATTTCTTATTGATATCTTCGACAAATTTTTTGAATTGTTTGTCAGTAGCCACTAAGTTGTCTACCGTTTTACAAGCGTGTAATACCGTTGCGTGATCGCGATCTCCAATTTGAGAACCAATATTTGCTAAAGATGCTTTAGTGAATTTCTTTGCGAAAAACATCGCTAATTGTCTTGCTTGTACCACGTGCCTTTTTCTCGTTTTAGATTGTAAAGTTTCTAAATCCAATTGGAAATAATCCGAAACGATTTTTTGAATGTAATCAATAGAAATCTCTCTTTTTACATTTTTCACGAATTTTTCGACAACGCTTTTCGCCAATTCAATAGTAACCTCTTTTTTGTTAAAAGAAGATTGCGCTATCAATGAAATGATGGCTCCTTCAAGTTCTCTTACATTCGATTTAATATTGCGAGCAACATATTCTACAATTTCATCAGGAATTTCAACTCCATCTCTATAAAGAATATTTTTCAAGATAGAAATTCTAGTTTCATAATCGGGTTGATGAATTTCTGCGGATAATCCCCATTTAAAACGAGATAACAAACGTTGTTCGATATCTTGCATATCAACTGGCGCTTTGTCCGAAGTCAAAATTACTTGTTTTCCATTTTGATGCAAGTAATTGAATATGTGAAAAAATACATCTTGAGTTCCTGATTTACCAGAAAGAAATTGAACATCATCAATGATTAATACATCAATTAATTGATAGAAATGGATAAAATCATTACGATTATTTTTCTTTACAGAATCAATATATTGTTGTGTGAAAATTTCAGCAGAAATGTACAAAACGGTTTTTTCTGGATATTTATCTTTTATTTCTACACCAATAGCATGTGCTAAATGTGTTTTTCCAAGACCAACTCCACCAAAAATTAATAACGGATTAAACGATGTTCCACCTGGTTTATTCGCAACAGCCATTCCTGCAGAACGTGCCAAACGATTAGAATCACCTTCAAGAAAATTATCAAAACTATAATTAGCATTTAATTGCGATTCAATTTTTAAATTTCTAATTCCTGGAATTACAAAAGGATTTTTTAATTCTGGGTTTAAATTTTTAAAGGGAGCATCAACTTCTTGCGGTTTCATCGGAACTCTGTTGGCACTTGGTAACTGTTCCGTAAACGGTTGTTTGTTACCATAAGTGTTTTCCATTCTAATTTTATAAAGTAACTTAGCGTTTTTTCCAAGTTCTTTGGTAAGGGCAACTTTTAATAATTTTACATAGTGCTCTTCCAACCATTCATAAAAAAATTTACTAGGAACTTGAATGTATAATGCGTTATCGGTAAGTTCAACTGACTTGATTGGTTCAAACCAAGTTTTGTAAGCTTGATCTTGAATGTTGTCTTTGATAAAAGACAAACAGTTTTCCCATACTGATTGAGCAGTTTTGTTCATATATTCTATTAAATTGTTTTAATTTGGTAATTTTTATCTTACTAAAAAAAAGATGTTTTGATGTCTTTTATCGGGGTAACAAATATGTGAACAAATTTCTGTAAAAAAAAATTTATGGGGTGGAAATTTCACGAATAAATGTCGTAAGGGGTTCTTTAAATTTAAAATTTTTAATATATAATCAATGAAAGATCATAAGGTAGAAGTTAGGGTGCGTTATTCAGAAACAGACCAAATGGGAGTGGTATATCATGGGAATTACGTTCCTTATTTTGAGATAGGACGTGTGGAATGGCTTAGAAACAAAGGGATTTCATATAAAAGTATGGAAGAAAGTGGTATTGCTCTGCCAATTGTGTCTATGACTATAAATTATAAAAAATCAGCGCGTTATGATGAGTTATTGACAGTTCACACGGTTTTTAAAAGTCAGTCCTCCGTAAAGATAGAATTTGATTGCGCTATTTATAATGAGTCGAATGAGTTATTAACAACCGCCCATTTTATCTTAGTATTTGTGTCATTAAAATCTGGCAAACCAGTGGCTCCGCCAGATTATATTTTAGAATTGTTTAAAGCAATGGAATAAAGTTGAAAATAATGCTGTTTTATTTAAAAAATTAAAGAGGTTTTATATCGATTTCAAACATAGAATTAAAAATGTCGTAAACTATTTCGGCATTTTTTTTTCGTGTTTTTATCTCAATTTTACCTAATGGAATTCCGGATTCCTCATTAATTTCCATTTCTTGACTCACAATTTCGAGCTTTTTTTCCTTAATCACTCGCATTATTTTATTCATATTTTTATAATCATAAGTGATCATAAAATGTTTATCGATGGTTTTCTCAATAATTTCAGCATTTTCTAGAACTAATTGTGCTGTTGTTCTGTAGGCACTAATTAATCCTCCAACACCTAGTTTTACACCTCCAAAAATCCGAATAATTACTACCAATATATTAGTAACCGAAAACGATTGGATTTGACCATAAATAGGCATCCCAGCTGTATTGCTCGGTTCTCCATCATCATTGGCTCTGTATGATATTGTTTCAGTCCCAATTTGATAAGCGTAACAAAAATGCCCTGCATTAGGATATTGCTTTCGCAAAACATCTATTTGGGATTTTACTGTATCTTCTGATTGTATTGGGAAAGCGTAACCAAAAAATTTGCTATTTTTTTCTTTAAATAACACTATCTCTGGAGTTTGTGCTATCGTTTTATAAGTATCTTTAATTTCCAAAAAGAGCTGGTTTTTCTAAATTATTTTTTTGTCGAATAAGTGTATTACATCTTCTTCTCCCACTTGTAAGTTCCAAACATTAAAGCCTAACGAAAGTGCTGCATCTGTATTTTCTTTTTTATCATCTACAAATAATGTGCGCTTTGGATCTAATTCGTGGTTGCTAATTAAGTGCTTGAAAGTGTCTAAATCTGGTTTTCTTAATCCCATTTCAAAAGAAAAATACACTCTTTCAAAACAACTATAGAAATCACTGTAAAAAGAAACGCCATTTTTTTGTTCAAAAGTTTCGATGTGAATAGCATCTGTATTAGAAAGTAAAAATAAACGGTATTTTTCAGAAAGCAATTGCAAGAACTCTAAACGATACAATGGGAAATCAAGTAAAATAGCATTCCACGCTGTTTGTATTTCGGCAATACTCGAATTTGGAATGTGTTTTTGAATGCCTAATAGGAAATTTTCACGGGATATTTTACCAGTTTCAAACTGAGAATTCAAATGCATTAGCTCCTCATTCCATTCTGTTAATCCTAGTTTTTTAAAAGCATTAACGGTTCCTTGTAAATCTAAATTGATAAAAATAGCTCCAAAATCAAAAATTATAGTATTAATCATAGTTTCTTGAAATTATAAGTTCGTCGTTACTAATTGTTGATTTCTCAAAATTTTTCTTAGCCAAGGAAGGTGCTTTTATACCCGTTTTGAAATCGATTTTCCCTATAAATATTCGAGATTCATCCCACAGTTTAGCATCAATAAATGTCTGTAAAGTTTGGCTTCCGCCTTCAATAATAACAGATTGTATTTGATGTTTATAAAGCACTTGTGCTATTTGAAAAGCAATGTTTTCTTTAAAATCGATATTTTCAAAGATAGTATTTTCTTTTTCAATAGTAGTTTTTGATTTAGAAAATACAATTGTTTTTGTCTGATTGTCAAGAATTTGACTACTATTTGGTATTCTTTTATTTTGGTCTAAAACTATACGAACGGGATTATGACCTTTCCAATCTCGCACATCTAATTTTGGATCATCATCAATAACCGTTTGTGTTCCTACTAATATTGCTTGTTCTTCACTGCGCCATTTGTGCACGAGTTGCCTAGAATAAGAATTGGTAATCCAGACTGGTTTTTTTTCGAATTTTTCTATTGGAGCAATAAAACCATCTTGGCTTTCGGCCCATTTTAATATTATATAGGGTCTTTTCTTTTCATGAAAAGTAAAAAAACGCTTATTCAATTCATAACAATCTTCTTCTAGAATCCCCACGGTTACTTTAATTCCGGCGTCAAGTAGTCTTTTGATTCCGTTTCCAGCTACTTTAATATTGGGGTCAACGGTGCCAATTACCACATTAGGAATTTCATTTTCGATGATCAAATTACAACAAGGCGGTGTTTTGCCAAAATGACTGCAAGGTTCCAAGCTAACATAGATAGTCGCTTTTTTTAGGAGCGTTTTATCTTTTACCGACTTGATAGCATTTACTTCTGCATGTGGTTCTCCAGCTTTTTTATGCCAACCTTCACCAATTATTTTTCCGTCATAAACAATTACACTACCTACAAGTGGATTTGGATATGTTGTGCCTAGTCCATTTTTAGCTAATTCTATGCACCTTCTGATGTATTTTTCATGTATTTTCACAATACAAAAGTAGTGATTTTTGCTTTTATGATTTTGTTTGAAAACAACGAAGATTTACAACAAACAATTTCTATTTTTGCGTATATAATTAGATTGTAGATAAAATGGAAAATTACAGTATCAGAAAAATAAATAAAGAAGACAATCAGCAAGTTGCACAATTAATACGTGCTGTTTTTGATGAAATGGATATTCCTAAAGTAGGAACTGCCTATGCTGATCCTTATCTTGACTTAATGTACGAAGAGTATAATAAGCCTAGATCTGTATATTATGTGGTAGAACATAACGGAAGAGTAGTAGGTTGCGCCGGTATAGCACGACTAGAAAATGAAGCTGAAACAATTTGTGAATTGCAAAAAATGTATTTTCTACCAGAAATTCGCGGTTTGGGAATTGGTAGTGAGATGATGGCTGTATGTTTGCAAAGTGCTATAAATTTTGGATTCGAAAGTTGCTATTTAGAAACAATGCCGTTTATGCTTGACGCACAAAAACTATATAAAAAATCCGGTTTTGAGTCTATTGATGCACCCATGGGAAGTACTGGTCACGATAGTTGTCCTATTTGGATGCTGAAAAAACTATAGTTTTAAATCATCACTTTTAATTTAAAATACTTTTACTACTTCTTTTATAAAATACAACATGAAAATTAGAGCATACAGATCCTATTTTATTCAAGAGCTAGAGTCCATTTTTGGAGAAGATGAAGCGGAAAGCTTTTTCTACTTAATATTAGAAGAAAAGCATCAATTAAAAAGAATTGATTTGGCCTTGCAAATTGATTTAACTTTTTCTGAGAATGAAATTAAGGTTTGGAATGTCATTTTAGAACAATTAAAACAAGAAATCCCAGTACAATATATATTAGGGAATACTAGTTTTTATGGATTGGATTTTGAAGTGAATAAAAATGTTTTAATTCCAAGACCAGAAACGGAAGAACTAGTCGATTGGATAATTAAAAGCAATACAAAAGATTCATTTTCCAAAAATATAAAAATTTTAGATATTGGAACCGGAAGTGGTTGCATCGCTATTTCATTGGCTAAGAATTTTGCAAATGCTCAAGTTTTTGCGATTGATGTTGCTGAAAATGCTTTGGCTACAGCCGAAAAAAATGCACAAAACAATAAAGTTGAAGTTGCTTTTTGGAATAGAAACATTCTTGAAACATACGACTTAGAGGAACAGTTTGATATTATCGTTTCTAATCCGCCTTATGTTAGAAACCTCGAAAAAGAGGAAATCAAAAAAAATGTACTAGATAATGAACCTCATTTGGCTCTTTTTGTAGAAGACAATGATGCTTTGATTTTTTATAAAAAAATAGCAGAATTAGCTCAAAAAAACCTTTCCGAAAACGGGCAACTGTATTTTGAAATTAATCAATATTTAGGCAAAGAAATGATTGATTTGCTCGAAAAAATGAATTTCAAAAATATCCAATTACGAAAAGACATTTATGGCAACGATCGAATGATTTTTGCTAATAGGTAAAAATTCACGCAAACTTTACTATTACTTTAATGTTCCTAAACCATAAGTTTAGGAGAAATAATTAAACGATTTTTATTGATTATGCTTTTTTAAAAAATAACATAAAGTATTGTCATAGTTATATTTCTGATTTAAAAACTAAATAGAATACCTCTAAATTATTCATAACGCAACGCCTCAATAGGATCTAAAACTGCCGCCTTAATAGCTGGATATAATCCAGAAGCAATTGCAACAATAAAACTGGTGAGGAATGCTGCCATTATTGCTCCCCACGGAATTACAAATGCAAAATCCATAGCGGTAGCGATACCAAAACCAATAAGAATACCAAAAATAATTCCTACTAAACCACCTAATTGGCCAATGAGTAAAGTTTCTATAAAAAACTGAATCGCAATAGTCGTTTTCTTGGCTCCCAAAGCTTTTCTAACTCCAATTTCTCTAGTACGTTCTGTAACCGAAACAATCATGATATTCATCAAAGCAATAGAGGAGCCCAATACAGTAATAATACCAATAAGCCAGGAAGCAAGTCCTAAGTATTTCGTAATTCCTAAAATTCGATTGATTAAATCATCACTTCGAACCACACCAAAATTATTGTCTTTTACAGGACTTAATTTTCTAACTTTACGCATGGTACTCGTTGCATTATCTAATGCTTGTTCCAGTAATTCTTTTTTATCAACCATTACACTTACCGTATAATTTATATTGGGTGCCGTAAATAAGGAACGGGCAATTTGTATGGGAATTAATACCCGTAAATCCTGATTGTTACCAAAAGTGGATCCTTTTTCTTTAAGAACACCAATGACTTTAAATCTAGCTCCGCGAATCGAAATTACTTTGTCAATCGGGTTCACGTCTTTTAATAAACCTTTCTCAAAATCAGATCCTACAATACATACATAGGCATTGTTATCTATGTCAAATCCAGTAAAGTTGCGTCCTAAACTAGTTTCTAATCCAGAGTTAGACATAAAATATTCATCAACTCCTAGAATAGAATTCTCTGGATCTGTTTTTATCGCTTCGTATTTTATCTCAGCTGTTGAGGTAGCTGTAAAGGAAAGTGAGGTTTCTGTAAATGGATATTGAAATTTATTCTTAAACGCAACGGCTTCAGGATAAGAAATAATTGGATTTATGATTTCACGCTCGTCTCCACCTCGATTTCGCGTTACGTTTTCATATTGTTTTATGTTAAAAGTGTTCGCTCCCATCGATGCAAAATCACTCGAAATAGTGTTTTCAAGTGCTGCAACAACAGTAAGAATACTTACTAAAGCCGTAATTCCTATCGCAATTATCATCACAGTAAGAACCGTTCTTAGCAATTGCGTACGTATTGAACCAAACGCAATTCGGACATTTTCCTTAAATAATTTTAGCATCATACAAGTTTGACACGAAAATACAATTTTTGTTACAATTTTTCTGTAGCTAAAATATAATTTCCTGTAATCTCTTTTATCTGGAGCAATTTCCTGCTTTACGTTACAATCCAGTTGTAAAATAATTTATTTTCAATTGCCTAAAAGGAGCTTCCTCTGGCCGCTCTTTTAGTCAAGAAAATAATATTATTTTTTACAACTTTATTTTCACTACAATCAGGGCTATGGTTTGTGTAATAAAATGATGTAATTTGTAAAGAGAATAATTTAAAAAATAAGATATTTGCACCCAATCAGATTTGTTCGTTTTTTATGTTCTTCAATCTGAAAATTTAAAATTCAATATTCATAAAATGGCATCAAAACCGAGTATTCCAAAAGGAACTAGAGATTTTTCACCAAGCGAGGTGGCAAAACGTCAGTATATCATTCAAATTATAAAAAGTAATTTCGAAAAATTCGGATTCCAACCTATAGAAACACCTTCTTTTGAAAACTCCGATACTTTAATGGGAAAATACGGCGAAGAAGGCGATCGATTGATCTTTAAAATATTAAATTCAGGTGATTATTTGGCAAAAGCCAATGCAAGTCATTTAGAAAATAAAGACAGTACTAAGCTCACTTCGAGCATTTCAGAAAAAGCGTTGCGCTATGACTTGACCGTACCTTTTGCACGTTACGTGGTGCAACATCAAAACGAAATTGAATTTCCTTTTAAACGGTACCAAATTCAACCGGTTTGGCGTGCAGACCGCCCTCAAAAAGGCCGTTTTAGAGAGTTTTTTCAATGTGATGCCGATGTAGTAGGTTCTAAATCCCTTTGGCAGGAAGTAGAATTGGTGCAGTTATATGATGCTGTATTTACCGACTTAGGATTGGTGGGTGCAACAATAAAAATCAATAATAGAAAAATCTTATCTGGAATTGCTGAGGTAATAGGTGCTTCGGATAAATTGATTGACTTTACAGTTGCCTTAGACAAGCTCGATAAAATAGGCGAAGAGGGTGTAAAAAAAGAGATGATCGAAAAAGGAATTAATGAAGGAGCTATCGAAAAAGTACAGCCTTTATTCAATTTTACCGGAACAATTACGGAGAAAATAGAAAAATTATCGCAGTTGCTTGCTGCTTCTTCAGAAGGTATGAAAGGAGTTGAAGAGTTGCGATTTATTTGTGAAAATGTATTGAAATTAGGGTTAAACAGTGCCGTTTTAGACTTAGATGTAACGTTAGCACGTGGTTTAAATTACTACACAGGAGCCATTTTTGAAGTAGCTCCACCAAAAACAGTAGCTATGGGATCCATAGGAGGCGGTGGTCGCTATGATGATTTGACGGGTATTTTTGGATTAAAAAACATGAGCGGTGTAGGCATATCATTTGGTTTAGACCGAATTTATTTGGTTGTAGAAGAGTTAAGTTTATTTCCAGAAACCGTAACAGCAACTTCAAAAGCGTTATTTATTAACTATGGTGATAAAGAAGCTTTTTATGCCATGCAAGCCATACAAAAATTAAGAGCTTTAGGTGTAAAAGTAGAATTGTATCCTGAAAATGCAAAAGTGGGAAAACAATTTCAACATGCTGATAAAAGAGGAATTCCTTATGCTGTTATTATTGGAGAAGATGAAATGAAAACCAATTCGTATGCTCTTAAAAATCTTGTCACGGGAGAACAAGTTGTCATTGATTTTGAAAATTTAAAATCGACGTTATTATAGACTGTCCGTTATTTCTAAATATAAAAAAAGCTTCGTTTAAGATATAAACGAAGCTTTTTTTTATAAAAACTGTGAATTAATAATTTTAAAAGTTGAAA
Source organism: Flavobacterium flabelliforme (assembly GCF_017948675.1). Taxonomy (GTDB): domain Bacteria; phylum Bacteroidota; class Bacteroidia; order Flavobacteriales; family Flavobacteriaceae; genus Flavobacterium; species Flavobacterium pygoscelis. Next base: position 300,316 of record NZ_JAGFBU010000001.1, on the reverse strand, counting down.
TTTAAATTGTCAAATTTTATTTTGAAGGTCTAAATAACACCAACTCCAAAAATAAAAAAAAAGACAATAAAATAATCTTAAAATAATCCTAAAATTTATTAAAAACTCCATTTTTATAAATAACAGAAGTCAAATTGCTAAAAAGGTGACAATTTGACATTTTAAAACAATTGGCAGTACTTTTGCAATCCATGGAAAAGATTAACAATGAACTTTAAGAATATTTTTAAAAATACAAGTAATATGACTACTGAAAATACAGAAATCGATCAGGAATTAGAGGAGACGACATTAGAGAATAATGGCGGTGAGGAGCAAGTTGTTGTTGAGGAATTAAGCTTAGAAGAGCAATTAACACAAGACTTAGCGAAAGAGAAAGATAAATATTTAAGATTATTTGCTGAATTTGAAAACTATAAAAGAAGAACTACTAAGGAACGTATTGAGTTATTCAAAACGGCTAACCAAGAAGTTTTATTAGCATTGTTACCGGTTTTAGATGATTTTGATAGAGCAATTACAGAAATCAGTAAGACAGATGATGGTCCTTTATTAGAAGGTGTTGCGCTTATTAATGAGAAATTAAAAACTACTTTAGTTGCTAAAGGATTAGAGCAAGTTGATGTAAAAGCAGGAGACGTATTTGATGCTGATTTTGCTGAAGCGATTACTCAAATTCCTGCAGCATCGGATAAGATGAAAGGAAAAATTGTTGATGTTCTTGAAAAAGGATATAAACTTGGAGATAAAATTATCCGTTTTCCAAAAGTTGTTATAGGTCAGTAATACTTTAATTTATAGTGGTAATTTATTGCTGCTATAGATTTGTAAGAAAAAATAAAAATGAAAAAAGATTTTTACGAAATTTTAGGCATTACTAAAAGTGCTGATGCTGCCGAGATAAAAAAAGCCTATAGAAAACAAGCTATAGCGCATCACCCTGACAAAAACCCTGGAGACAAATCGGCAGAAGATAAATTTAAATTAGCTGCAGAAGCATATGAAGTCTTAGGTGATCCTCAGAAAAAAGCTAAATACGATCAGTACGGTCATCAAGCATTTGATGGTTCTGGTGGTTTTGGTGGCGGTGGTCATGGCGGTATGAATATGGATGATATTTTTAGCCAGTTTGGTGATATTTTCGGAGGCGGTTTTGGAGGCTTCGGAGGTGGAGGCGGTGGCGGAGTTCGTCGTGCTAAAGGAAGTAATCTTCGTATCAAAGTAAAACTAACATTAGAAGAAATTGCTAATGGTGTTGAGAAAAAAGTTAAAGTAAAACGTAAGGTTCAAGCTCCTGGTGTTACTTATAAAACTTGTTCTACTTGTAATGGTCAAGGGCAAGTGATGCGTGTAACTAATACAATTTTAGGACGTATGCAATCTGCTTCTACTTGTCCTACTTGTAGTGGTTCTGGTCAAATTTTAGATAAAAAACCATCTAATGCAGATTCGCAAGGGATGATTTTAGAAGATGAAACAGTATCTATCAAAATACCTGCGGGTGTGGTAGATGGTATGCAGTTAAAAGTTTCTAATAAAGGAAATGATGCTCCAGGAAATAGTATTCCAGGAGATTTAATTGTTGCCATAGAAGAGTTAGAGCATGATTTGTTGAAACGTGAAGGAGAGAATTTACACTATGATTTGTACATTAGCTTTGCCGAAGCCGTTCTTGGTATTTCTAAAGATATTGAGGCTATCAATGGTAAAGTAAGAATTAAATTAGAGGAAGGAATTCAATCCGGTAAAATTCTTAGATTGAAAGGTAAAGGAATTCCAAGTATCAACGGTTATGGTAACGGAGACTTATTGGTTCATGTAAATGTTTGGACACCAAAAACATTAAACAAAGAGCAAAAACAGTTTTTTGAAAATGCCTTAACGGATGATAACTTTATTCCAAATCCTGAAAAATCAGACAAATCATTTTTCGAGAAAGTAAAAGATATGTTTTCATAAATAGGTTCGCGATCAAACGCAGACTTATCAATAAATAAAAACCCATCCTTAAATTAGATAAGGATGGGTTTTTTTGTGTAACAATTATGCCTATTTCGGCACTAATTATTTACTTTTACATCAATTAAAAATAAAGCATGAGTAATATACTTGAGGTTAATAAAGTAGTAAAGAAATATGGTGATTATGTTGCGCTAAACGAAGTTACATTATCCGTACCCAAAGGCAGTATCTATGGACTTCTGGGGCCAAATGGAGCAGGAAAAACATCTCTTATTCGCATCATCAATCAAATTACCTTACCAGATAGTGGGCAAATTATTCTTGATGGTGAAAAATTACAGCCCAAGCACGTTCAGCACATAGGCTACCTTCCAGAGGAAAGAGGTTTGTACAATACCATGAAAGTAGGAGAGCAATGCTTGTATTTGGCTCAAATGAAAGGACTTTCAAAAGCAGAAGCAAAAAAACAATTGGAATATTGGTTTGAAAGATTAGAAATTCAAGGATGGTGGAACAAAAAAATCCAAGAATTATCAAAAGGGATGGCACAGAAAATTCAATTTGTTGTTTGTGTTTTGCACAAGCCCAAATTATTAATTTTTGACGAACCTTTTTCTGGATTTGATCCTGTAAACGCAAATGTTATCAAAGACGAGATTTTGAAGCTTCGTGAAGATGGAGCTACTATAATTTTTTCTACACACCGAATGGAAAGTGTAGAGGAGTTATGCGATCACATTGCTTTAATTCATAAATCAAACAAATTGATCGAAGGAAAGCTGAACGATGTTAAGCGACAATTTAAAACCAATTCTTACGAAGTAGGTATATTGACAGATAACGTTGAAGGGTTGATGTATGATATTACTAAAAAATTCACTGTTAGTCCAGCCAATTTTAAATCACTCAACGATTCTCTGAAATTAGAAATACAATTGGGTAATGCCACGCCAAATGAGTTGTTAAATCTCTTAACGCTACGTGGGCAAGTCACACATTTTCTAGAGAAAATACCAAGTGTCAACGATATCTTTATCAAAACCGTTAGCGGAAATTAAATAAATTCTAATGTTGTGATTTTAAATCTATATTGTAAAATCACTACTAATAAATAAAAAACTAAATGAGTATTATTTCATTAATTATAAAAAGAGAATTTATTTCGAAAGTTCGCAATAAGTCTTTTATCGTAATGACTTTTTTAAGTCCGTTATTGTTTGTTGCATTAGCAGGATTTGTAGGATATTTAAGTTCTATGAAAGCCGATACAAAACAAATTGCAATTCATGATGAATCCGGTTTATTTGTCCAAGAATTCACAGCCAAGAACAACAAAAATGCAACTTATAAATACCTAGATTTATCAGGGATAGATTTAAAGTCTCTAAAGGATAGTATCACTAATGAAAGTTATGAAGGACTTTTGTACATTCCAAAAGCAGTTGATACAAAGGATTTTGAAAACAACATACAGTTTATTTCAAACAATAGTCCTAGTATTTCATTTACAGAAAAAGTTCAGGATATAATTGCTTCTAAGTTGACAAAGACCAATCTTGTTAAAGCTAATTTAGACACTCTTGCTATAAATAAAGCCAGAGCCAATGTAAATATTAACTTGACAAAAGCTTCTGGAGAAGAAAGTGTCAAAGGACTGAATGAAATAAAAATAGGAATTGGTGGTGCTTTTGGTTATCTAATTATGATGTTCATTATAATTTATGGTAATATGGTAATGCGAAGCGTAATCGAAGAGAAAACGAGTAGAATTGTAGAGATTATTATTTCGTCAGTAAAACCATTTCAATTGATGATTGGAAAAATTATTGGAACTTCATTGGCCGGTTTACTACAATTCTTTATTTGGGCGGCCATAGGACTTTCATTAATGTTTGCAGCCTCTACTTTTTTTGGCGTAAATGTGTCACCAACGGCAAAAATATCACCCGAATTAATGCAGGCTGCACAGCAAGAAATGGCAGGAACAGCACAAATGTACATTAAGGAATTGTGGAATTTGCCTATTGCCAGTATTCTAATCGGATTTGTCGTTTATTTCATCGGTGGTTATTTCCTTTATAGCTCTTTTTATGCAGCAATTGGTGCCGCGGTTGACAATCAGACGGATTCGCAACAATTTCTTTTGCCTATAATGATGCCACTAATCTTAGCAGTTTATATCGGTTTTTTTACAGTAATCAATGATCCACACGGAACCGTCGCGGTAGTTTTTTCAATGATTCCGCTTACATCTCCTATAGTAATGCTCATGCGAATTCCGTTTGGCGTACCTTTGTGGCAAATTGCTATATCAGTCACCTTGCTATTTGCTAGCTTTTTTGCAGTAGTTTGGTTTGCTGCAAAAATATATAGAATAGGAATATTGATGTACGGCAAAAAACCAAGTTGGTTGGAATTATACAAATGGTTGAAATATTAAGATTTCAATTGTTTGAATTTTCACAATAAACAATTAATTTTAAGGAGCTATTTCCCGCTTTTCATTACAATCTTTTATACCTCGCTAGGGCGAGTTACAAAAGGATTTTCATTGCAATCGGGGCTAGGGCATATTATTTGCAAGAGGATATATGCTTTTAACAAAAAATAGAAATTTAAGCCTTGGTCAATTTATAGCCATTAAAAAAACAGTAAAAAATGCCGAAAATATTAGTAATAGAAGACGAAGCCGCAATACGAAGAGTGCTCAGTAAAATACTTTCTGAAGAAAATGATACCTATCAAGTTGAAGAAGCAGAAGATGGAGTTGCTGGTTTCGAAAAAATAAAAAATAACGATTACGATCTTGTTTTATGTGATATCAAAATGCCAAAAATGGATGGTGTTGAGGTGCTAGAGGCCGTAAAAAAAATTAAACCTGAAATTCCAATGGTAATGATCTCTGGTCATGGCGATATGGAAACAGCTATAAATACGATGCGTTTGGGAGCTTTTGATTACATCTCAAAACCACCCGATTTAAACCGTTTGCTAAACACAGTTCGAAATGCTTTAGACAAAAAACAACTGGTTGTCGAAAATAAGATTCTAAAGAAAAAAGTAAGTAAAAATTACGAAATGATCGGCGAAAGCGAAGCGATTAATCACATCAAAGTGATGATTGATAAAGTAGCAGAAACCGAAGCTAGAGTTTTAATTACAGGACCAAACGGAACGGGAAAAGAATTAGTTGCGCATCAATTGCACGAAAAAAGTGTACGATCTAATTTTCCATTAATCGAAGTAAACTGTGCTGCTATTCCTTCAGAATTGATAGAAAGTGAATTGTTTGGTCACGTCAAAGGAGCTTTTACATCGGCAGTAAAGGACCGTGCAGGAAAATTTGAAGCAGCGGACAAAGGAACCATTTTTTTAGATGAAATTGGCGACATGAGTCTTTCGGCACAAGCCAAAGTTTTAAGAGCCCTACAAGAAAGTATGATTACTAGAGTAGGAGCCGATAAAGACATAAAAGTAGATGTGCGTGTAGTTGCAGCAACAAATAAAGATTTAAAAGTAGAAATTGCTGAAGGTCGTTTCCGCGAGGATTTATACCACAGATTAGCCGTTATATTAATAAAAGTGCCCGCGCTAAATGATAGACGAGAAGATATTCCGATGTTAATAAGTCATTTTGCAAATAAAATTGCTACAGAGCAAGGAAACGCAGTCAAGAAGTTTTCTGCTGCTGCAATAAATTTGCTTAAAGAATACGATTGGACTGGAAATATACGTGAATTGAGAAATGTAGTAGAGCGTTTGATTATCCTTGGCGGAAGCGAAATTTCCGAAAATGATGTAAAACTTTTTGCAAGTAAATAATAGCATTCGAATAAATTATAGAATTGAGCTTTAAGCTATAAAAAAATGAAATTAAAAAAAATAAACGAGAAGTTACAAGAAGGTTTAATTGAGAACGGTCTAACCGAAGCGAATGCATTGCAGCAAGAAACTTTTTCTACAATAAAAAGTGGTGCTGATTGCCTTATTATTTCTGAAAAAGGTAGCGGAAAAACAACTACAATTGTACTGAATGTAATTCAGCAATTGGCTAAAGAAACCGAAGAATCTCCACGTGCTTTAATTATTGTTGAAGACAAAGCGAAGGTTTTAGAAATGGAAGATCTTTTTGAAAAATATGGTAAATATACCGATCTTCAGGTGTTTGGTGTTCATGATAAAGGCGACATGGAATATGATAAAAATTATATTTCTACAGGAGTTGATGTACTAATAGGAACGGCTACTAAGTTGAATGATATGTTTACCACGGCAGGTTTTAATGTCAATCGTTTAAAAATGTTTATTGTAGATGATCCAGATCCTATGTTACGATTGCGTAATGAAACTAAAATCATGCGCATATCTAATAGCATCAACAAAACTCAGAGAATCGTTTTTGCTGATCGAATAACAGATCGTATTGAGATTTTAGTGGATAAAATGTTGATAGAACCTTTCGTTTTTGAAATGGATGAGGAAGAAGAATATGAGGAAGAATATGAAGATGAAGATGAAAGTGAAGAAGATGATCTAGAAGATGAAAATTTAGAAGAAAAATAATAATACTAATAAATAAAATAAACATCATGGGATTAATGAAAGTATTTTCGGGAAGTGAAATTCTAGCAATGGCTTTACAAGAAAAAATTGAAGCAATTGGTGTAGATGTAGTAGCTAAAAACAACATACAATCGGCTCGATTAGGTGGTTTTGGTAATTCAGATTTAGCAGTTGAATTATTCGTGCAAGAAACAGAATTTGCAAAAGTAAATCCAGTTATCGAAGAATTTAGAATGAGTATCTAAACTCATTAGTATTGCTTAAAAGAGTAAAATGAAATACAAAATGTTGGTTCTGGACTTGGATGATACCTTGTTGACTGATGACCATAAAATCTCAGACGAGAATAAGGAAATGTTATTTAAGGCACAGGAGTTAGGTGTTTACATTGTCTTGGCCTCCGGCAGACCTACTTCAGCAATGATTGCTTTTGCTAAAGAATTAAAACTAGATGTCAATAATTCTTTTATGCTTTCTTATAACGGAGCTGTAATTACAGATTTGAAAGAAGATAAAGTCCTATTTGAAGAAAGCTTGACACAACAACAAATTCATGAGTTATACGATTACAGTTTAAAAAATAAAACCCATATCATTACTTATATTGATGGGAAAATTGTAAGCGAAACGGATTCAGAATATATTGAAGTAGAAAAAAATATTACAGGATTACAACACAATAAAGTTCCTCATTTCAAGGATGCGGTCACTTCATCTGCGGTAAAATGTATTTTATTAGAAGAACCAACTTATCTAAAAAAAGTTGAAGCCGACTTGAAAGCTGCGATGCCACATTTGAGTGTTTCTATGTCAAAACCTTTTTTCTTAGAAGTGGCTCCAAACGGTATTGATAAAGGAGCGAGTATAAAATTCTTAGCTGAAAAACTTAATATTGTTCAAAGCGAAATTATAGCGGTTGGTAATGCTGGTAATGATTTGTCGATGATAGAATATGCAGGATTAGGTGTTTGGGTTGATAATGTAGATCCAGAATTGAGAGATAGAGCAACTGTTATTGTTGCCTCAAATAATAATCATGGCGTTGCCGAAGTAGTAAGACGTTTTATATTACAGTAAGTTTTTTTTAAAAAATTAAATAAATCCGATACCTTATGTATGAATCATAAGGTATCGGATTTGTGTTTTAATAAAATGCGTAACCTCTACTCATTAATAGATTTTAGTTTGTAAATTTGCACACTTAAATTTTTTGACAACGATTTCATTAGTTTAAGATTTATTATGGGAAATAGAAAAAAAGTTGCCTTTTATACGCTTGGTTGTAAGCTGAATTTTTCGGAAACATCAACAATTGCTCGTTCTATTGAGGATGAAGGTTTTGATCGTGTCGATTTTGAGGAAGTTGCTGATATGTATGTGATAAATACGTGTTCTGTAACGGAAAATGCAGACAAACAATTTAAGCAAATTGTAAAAAAAGCAATGAAGTTAAATAATCAAGCTTTTATTGCTGCAGTAGGTTGTTATGCACAATTAAAACCAGAAGAATTAGCCTCAGTAGATGGTGTTGATTTAGTTCTTGGTGCCACAGAAAAATTTAAAATCACAGATTATATTAACGACTTGTCTAAAAATGATATTGGGGAAGTTCATTCTTGCGAGATTTCTGAAGCTGATTTTTATGTAGGAAGCTATTCTATTGGGGATAGAACGCGCGCTTTCTTAAAAGTACAAGATGGTTGCGATTATAAATGTACTTATTGTACCATTCCATTAGCGAGAGGAATTTCTAGAAGTGATGAATTAGAGAATGTATTGAAAAACGCAAAGGATATTTCAGCACAAAACATCAAAGAAATTGTTCTTACTGGAGTGAATATTGGCGATTACGGAAAAGGGGAATTTGGTAATAAAAAACACGAGCATACTTTTTTAGAATTGGTTCAAGAATTAGATAAGGTAGAAGGAATTGAGCGCTTGCGTATTTCGTCTATTGAACCTAATTTGTTGAAAAACGAAACGATTGAGTTTGTTTCCAAAAGTCGCACTTTTGTTCCGCATTTTCATATTCCTTTGCAATCTGGAAGCAATGCTATTCTAAAATTGATGAAGCGTCGCTATCAGCGAGAAGTTTATACCGAAAGAGTAAATAAAATACGCGAAGTAATGCCACATGCTTGTATTGGTGTGGATGTGATTGTTGGTTTTCCTGGCGAAACTGACCAGCATTTCTTGGAGACTTATAATTTTCTTAATGAAATGGATATTTCTTATTTACATGTTTTTACTTATTCGGAAAGGGATAATACAGAAGCTGCAGCAATGGATGGAGCAGTTGCTGCCAATGTTCGAGCCAAGAGAAGTAAAATGATGCGTGGATTGTCTGTTAAAAAACGTCGTGCTTTTTATGAAAGTCAATTGGGAAGTAACAGAACCGTGCTTTTTGAAAGTGAAAATAAAGAAGGATACATTCATGGATTTACAGAAAATTACGTGAAAGTAAAAACACCGTGGAATCCAGAATTAGTAAATACATTACACGAAATCAATTTGACTAAAATTGATGATGACGGAAGCGTAAGAATGGAGTTTATTTCGGCTTTGGTATAAATCCTGTCCATAAAAAAGGTAGTTCAGAATCATAACAATATATAAAATCAAAACCCCTTTATTATAAGGGGTTTTGTAGTTTTAAACTCAATGTGATTATGGATTTGTTGACCAAATACTGCTGTTTTTTATAAAAACTCTTCGGTTCAATTTTAATTGAGCGATAATTAATTCGGCCATATCTTCAGCTTGCATTACTTTATCAGGATTCCCATCGGTAAGTTTTAATTCTTTCGCCATATTTGTTGCAACGGTACTTGGTGTTAAAGCAGTTACTCTAATATTGTGCTTGCGAACTTCTTGCATTAACGAATCAGTTAATCCTAAAACAGCAAATTTTGACGCACTGTACGCGCTAGTCATTGCATTTCCGTTTAATCCTGCAGTGGAAGAAATATTGATAATATCACCCATTTGTCTTTCAATCATATTAGGTAAAACAGCACGTGTTACATAATACGTTCCCATTAAGTTCACTTTAATAATGTTTTCCCACGCTGATGGTTCTAGTTCTAAAAATTTACCAAAAGCAGCAATTCCAGCATTGTTGACTAGGATGTCAATTGTTTTAAATTCTGCTAAAGCTTTTTCTACAGCTGTGTTTACAGAAGTAATGTCTGCAACATCAGCAATAACAGTCATAGATTTTACTCCAAGTGCATTTACTTCTTTAGCGACTTCATCTAAATCAGATTGTGTTCTTGCCATCAAGATTACATTTACACCTTCTTTAGCCAATGCAATTGCAACTGCTTTTCCAATACCTTTTCCGGCACCTGTAATAAGTGCATTTTTATTTTTTAAATCGTTCATGTTTTGTTTTTCTAAAATGAAGTACAAAGTTAAGCCATTCCCTTTTTTGTAACTGTTATTAAAAAGTAAAATAAGATAGTATTAACGTTTGTCAACTCTTAAAAATTTAAATTATTTCCATCTAATAATTTGACAAGAAAACCCTCTAATTATGTAACATCAAGGTCACATAAATGGCTGAAGTTTGTAAAACAGAATTTTAGTTGAAGTTATAAATCAAAAATAAAAGATTTTATTATGAAAAAAATAGTTCTATTTTTAAATATCAGTATTGCATTATTATTTATTGGTTGCAAGCAAGAAAGTAAAACAGAGTCTACAATTGACAAAATTGCCGTTAAAGTAAGAAATGAACCTAAAAAAACTTCTTTTCATCTCGAAAACACAAAAGAATGGTTGTCTAAAAATAGTGCAGATAGTACGAACTTTGCTATAGCTTATGCTGTCAATAGAACGGATGCTGCTAATTTTAAAAAAATGGATTCTGTAGTTATTCCAGATGATATGAGTGGAGACATTGAATTTTATTTGCCATTTCCATTATCGGTTTCTTCATTAAAAGAGATTAATAAAATCGTGTTTTTCTCTTATCCAACACAAACATTTGCGGCGTACGAAAAAGGCGATTTAGTATATACAGGACCTACTAATATGGGTAGAGAGAAAGATAAAACACCAACTGGACTTTTTTTTACGAACTGGAAAGCTGAAGAAACTACTAGTACTTTTGACGACGAATGGGATTTGCGTTGGAACTTTAATATCGAAAATAAATTGGGTGTAGGATGGCATCAATATACTTTGCCAGGATATCCTGCTTCTCATTCTTGTTTGAGGCTTCAAGAAAAAGATGCTCGTAAATTATATGATTTCGCAGACCAATGGGAATTAGCCAATCCAGAAACAGTAAAGGTAAAAGGTACACCAGTAATTGTTTTTGGTAGTTATGATTTTAAAGCTCCTAAACCATGGTTAGAATTAGTTAAAAATTCAAAAGCATTAACTATTTCTGAAAATGAAATTGAAACAGTAACAAAGCCTTTTGTAGAGTCTATTTTAAAAGAACAAAAAATTAGACAAGATTTTCAAAAAGAAGGGAAATAATATTTAGATTAGAATATAAAAAATCCATTCTGTGAATATTAATTCGCAGAATGGATTTTTTTTAATTATAAACTTATTTTTTATTCAGATTAAAACAAAAAAAAACTCCTAAATGATAGGAGTTTGTAAAACTAATCTAGTTTATTTTTTATATAATATTTGCCATCCAAATCTTCATCAAAATCATCAATTTTAACTGGTTTTGGTTTTGGTTTATTTGCTGTTGCTTTCTTTTTCCACATTTCAAATTTTTCTGCTGGCATTTTTTTCTTCATGATTTCCAGAATCTCTTTTTCTGCCAGACCAAATTCTTTTTTGATGATTTCAAAAGGGTTTTTTTCTTCTAAAGCCATTGTAACAAGTTTTTCTGTTTGTTCCCAGTTTAATTCTTTTCGGTTACTCTTTTTCATCACGTGAAAATTAATTCAAATAAGTTGTTAATGATTAATAAATTACATTTCTAATTTGATACCAATATTAAGAAAAAAATAGTTAGATTCTATCAAAACTTATTTTTTTTTATATTTTTTACTTCTTTTCTTTTACAGGTTGATTTTGAAAAGGTATTTTTAATAAATTTTTTAAATTATTGTGTTCTGTAGGATTAGGATGTGTATCAATTCCGTAAATTATTTCTTCTTTTGGCAGCGTCTTAAAAGTGCCAAATAAACGATCCCATATAGAAAATATATTTCCATAATTACTATCCGTATAGGGCATTACATGATGATGATGTACTTTGTGCATGTCTGGCGAGACAATAAAATAACTTAAAAGTGTATCTACTTTTTTAGGTAGTGCAATGTTCGCGTGATTAAATTGTGTGGCAATCACCGATAAAGTCTGATATAAAAAAACCATCCACATTGGACTTCCAATAATAAAAACACCTATTGCGGTAAAGGCAAATCGAATGATACTTTCTCCTGGATGATGCCTATTGGCTGTTGTAGTATCGATCCAAGTGTCGGTATGATGTATTAAATGAAAACGCCATAAGAATTTTACTTTATGTTCTACTAAGTGAACTAAATAAGCACCAATTAAATCCAGCAAAAGTAATCCGATAAGTGTATAAAGTAAAATGGACATTTTAGGCAACCATTGTAGTATTCCAAAATTGTTATTAATTGTCCAATCAGCGGTTTTTAGTAAAATAAAAGCCAATAAGAAATTGACAATAATTGTGGTTAGCGTCAAGAAAATATTGATTCCTGCATGATGCCATTTTTTATAGTTGAATTTAAAAAGTGGATAGGCATTCTCAATCATCCAAAAAATAGTGATTCCCGCTACCAGAATTAAGCTGCGATGAGAAGATGGAATACTAGAAAAGTAAGATATAATTTCGTTCATAGGAATGAGTTATTATATCAAATATAATGATAAATCTATACAAAAATTATTTTATCAGTCTGAAGGTGAGGTTTATTCTTGATCCGATTGGTTTGGCTGTTTTAGGGATTTGATGTTTCCAGAAATGTTGCGTAGTTCCTTTCATCAAAAGCAGACTTCCATGTTGTAAATTGATGCTTTTTTTCTGTAGTGTATCAGTCTTATGTTTTAATTGAAATAGGCGTTCCGCACCAAAACTAACCGAAGCAATGATAGGATTTAATCCCAATTCTTTTTCGTCGTCTGCATGCCAACCGTTACTGTCTTTTCCATCGCGATAATAATTGAGTAAAACCGTACTAAAATTTGTTTCAGCAACCTTTTCAACTTCCGTTTTTATTTTTTGCAAAAGCAAACTCCACGGATGAGGTTGCATTTTTATATTCGAATAGGAGTATGATTTTCCTTCATTACCGTACAAAGCGGTCAATCTAGGTTGCGGATGAATTTTTCCAAAAATTTTGATTTCATCTTGTTGCCAGAGAATGTCTCTTTGTAGTTCCGAATAAATTAAATCGGCTGATGACTGACTATAAAATTCGGGATAATAAATAATTTCTGCATCTGGTAATCCCAGAAATATCGGTTCGGAGTGTCCCTCAAATAAAGAATTCATTTTTTACGTATATTGAAAAGCCCAGTAAATCAATACTAACTGCAAGGGCATTCTTAAAAGTAATACCCATTTTGGCAATCCCATTCTCGCCTTTTCATTAAAATACATATAAAGATGCGTGGGAAAAACAGCGATTAATAAAGCAATAATTCCCCAAGCAGCATAATTGGAAATACTTGCAATACACAAACCTATAGCCAAAAGCACTTCGGCCAAACCGCTAATTATATTTAATAATTTTGGATTTGGAAAAGAAGGAGGGATAATTTTTATGTAAAGACGTGGATTTCTAAAATGGTTTATTCCTGCAATGAAATAGATAAATGCCATTACATACAAATGCCAAGGTAAATTCATAATAATTTGTTTGTTACGAATTTATAAAAAAATCGATGAGTTTACTAGTATTATAACACGATTTATTAGTGTAAATCTTTAGCAGTTTTCTTAAAATTGACATTCATAATGATTATCGCTAAAATAATTAAGACAATACCAAACCATTGTAGCGGATCTACTTTTTCATTTAATAAAGTATAAGCCATCATAACCGAAACCGGAAGCTCTAGCGCAGAGACAATACTTCCTAGTCCAATTCCAGTTAACGGAAAACCAGCATTCAATAACATCGGTGGAATTATAGTTCCAAATAGAGCCATAATAATTCCCCATTTTAAAAAGATATCAAAGTTAAATGGAGTAACTTGTGTAAATAAAGCAAATGTAAATACAATTACCGCACCTCCAAGAAGCATATACAAACTTCGTTGGGTTGAAGAAATGGTGGTCGCAACACGATTAGCGGTAAACATAGTAGTAGTAAAGGAAGCAGCTGCTAAAACTCCCCACATAATGCCGCGCCAATCTAATTGTATTTCGTTGTTTATTAAGTTAGTTGCCAAAACGGTTCCCACTAAAACAATAATTACTGAAATAATTTTTTGTGTAGATGGTAATTTTTTTTCTAAAATCATTTCTAGTAAAACTCCCATCCAAACGGTTTGCATCAATAAAACGATCCCGATAGAAACAGGAATGTATTTCACGGCTAAATAATAAAAAAGACTGGTTGTTCCCAAAGAAGTTCCCGCAAGCATCAAATGTAGAATATTTTTTTTCGTAGCTTTTGGAGTTGTATTCTTGTTTTTAATCTTCTGAATTAAATTTAAAAGTAGAATTCCAATAATTCCATATATAAATTGCGAAGTAGTTACTTCTGCTGTTGTAAAACCTTCTCCGTAAGCTATTTTTACAAAAGTGGCTAACATTCCGTAGCTCGTTGCACCAATTGCTACTAAGAAAACTCCTTTTAATACGCTGTTCTTTGTCATTTTTTTTAAATTTTAAAAAGCGGGCAAAGATAGGCTTTAGTTGCAACTTATGAGTAGAATTTAGAAGTTAATATTTCAGAAGTTTATTCTCCTTTTTTTATTAATTCTAGATCAGCGATTTCCTAAAATTATTATGTCGTATTTATTCTAAAAATACATTTTTCTAAATTAGAACCTAATTCTTGTAACGTTTGTTCTACTTACGAGTCTATTTAGATAATAAAATATCCATGATGAAAAATAATATCTTGTTGGCTCTATTCCTTTTTGGAAGTTTATGTACACTTCAAGCACAGGAAACACCTGCAAAAGCAGTTGAATTAAGCGAAGTATCAATTGTAAAAGTGAAGAAAGCTGTAGAACAAAAAGCAGACAGAACTATTTTTGATTTTGCAAGTCAACCCAGTTTAAATACAGGATCTGTATTAGACGGAATAAAAAAACTACCTGGATTACTTGCATCTGATGTCGCTGGAATGATGTATCAAGGAAAGCAATTGGATGTTTACTTAGATGGAAGACCATTAAATATAACTACAAATGAACTCAATTCTTTTTTAGAAGGAATGCCTGCAAATGCTATTGAGAAAATTGAAATCATAACACAACCTGGTGCTGAGTTTCCAGCAACTTCTGGTGGAGCTATTATGAATATTATTACGAATGTAAATGCTAAAAAATATTTAAGCGCAACCTTTACAAACAGCACGAATATTACTAATTATGATCATTTGAGATGGCGTGTAAACAATAGTTTGCTGCTGAGTGCTAGAAATAAATATTTTGGTTGGCAACTGAATCTTGCACAAAGTTATTCTGAAAGCGCTTTGTGGACTTCCTTAACTAAAAACGAGAATAATGTAACTACTTTAGTTTCGGCTACAGATGCGGATCGTATTGGAAGAACAAATTTTGTAAAATCAGCGCTAACTTTTGATATTGGTAAAGATAGATTGTTGCTTAATTATGATTTAAATTACAGCAATAATAATAGTGTAACTACGAGTAATGGTCCTGGGTTTAATACGGATGATGACTCTTACACAGATGCATTGCGCCAAGATTTCGTGGTGACTTACCAAAAAAAGTTTGACGACAGATCAAAGAAATTAGAGTTTAAATTCAATTATAATGATAATAAAAATGATTTTTTATTAGACTCTAGAATCAATAATACAAACGTTTTAAACAATGAATCAAAACAGCAATTATTCAATGCTAAAATTGATTATTCTCAGCCAATAAACTTTTCAGATGAAGGAAAATTGAGTTTTGGTGGTTTATATGAAGGATTGTTTTTTGAAACTCAAAATAGGAATGTGGTCAATTTAGACTATCAACGTAGAACAGCGGCTGCGTATTCAGAATTGCAAACTAAATTTAGTAATTTCAATTTTATCGTTGGTGCTAGAGCTGAGGATTACGATATTAGCGGAAAAACCAATACGACAGATTTAATTCCGTTTAAACAATTTCGATTTTTTCCTAACGCAAGTGCGCAATACAATTTTAGTAACTCTGTTTATTTTAATGTCAATTACAATAAGAAAATTAGTTTGCCGAGTACTTCTGCATTAAATCCTAACAATACCAATTATCAAAATCCCAATGTAGATTTCTCTGGAAATCCAAACTTACAACCTACAATCTTTGATAATTATGAAGTAAAATTAAGCGCGTTTGATTATGCATTTATTGGGTACAATGTAAGTTCTGCTCAAAATCAAGTGGTTAATAGAGTTTTGCTGACGAATGATGTGGTGATCAACACCAATGTGAATGTGCCACAGATTAAAGTTCACAATTTTAATATTGGAATGCCAATTCCGTATATGTTGTTTACCAAAGGACTTAAAGAAACGATGAAAATGAATGTCAATCCAGACACGATGAATTTCTTATATGTATATACGGCATATCAATATCATCAAATTCCAGATATTAAAACCAATGGTTTTTGGATGTTAAATTTAATGTCGCAACTCTTATTGCCAAAAGATATTAAGTTTGTGGCCAACTTTATTTATATGTTTCCAAAGGGGAATTACTTTTATTTTATTGTAGATAAGCCGATGCGAAATAGCTTAGATTTGACTTTCTCTAAAAAGTTTTTCAAAGATCAACTTTCCGTTTCATTGAGTGCTAGTGACATTTTTAATTCTAATCGCACTGTGGTGAGCTCCTATAATACGCCATTATTATATTCAAGCAAATATGACTCTCGTCGATTTGGCTTTAGTATTAATTATAAAATTCCAACTAAAAACAAATTGGCTAAAGAAGGTCCAAGTTTGTTGAACAAAGAAAAAAAGGAAGAAGAAGGCAATTTGAATCAGTAAGTTTTATTTATGATTTTTGATTAACGATTTTTGATTTCTGACGTGAGAATATAGACAAGTAAATAATTTATTTTAAACCACAAAATCGGCCTTCAAAAATCGTTAATTTTTAACGAGAAATCTTTAAAATAGTCCTTGCAATGCTTTATTCTGTATTCCTATTTTAGTAGGATCAAAGTCTAGTTTGTTTTTTAATAAACTCGCATATACACTTCTAAAATCTGTTTCGTATTTTAAATCACCTTGATCTAAATCTGAAAGATTGGGATTATTACCAATGATTTTGCCTCGGTTGTTACCGCCAATAACAAACATTGGTGCTGCTGTTCCGTGATCCGTTCCCTTTCCATTGTCTTTTACACGACGACCAAATTCAGAAAAAACAACAATAGTTACATTTTGCAATAAAGAGGCTTTTTTTAAATCGGTATAAAATGAAAATAACGCATCATTCAATTCCGTTAATTTGTTGTTTTGAATCGCCAATTGGTTGTCGTGCGTGTCAAATCCGTTTAGCGAAGTATAATATACTTTTGAATTCAAATTTCCTTTAATTAAACGGGCAATCCAAGCTAGATTTGTAGCCAAACCCGTTTTAGGATAGCTAATTTCAGTGTTTGATTTAGCTAATGCTTTCTGAATCTCATCAGAACCTTCAGTAACCGAATTGGCAATTTTTCGAACAAAATCCAATTGCGGATTATCAGATAAAGTTATTGTGTCCTCTTTTTGATTTTTAGTTTTAAAAACATTCGGGTTTTTCACCGTAATCGAATTAGGTTCTAAGCCTTTTAATGCCAAATTATCAATAGTGTCTATGTTGATTCCGGCAGTTGGTTGATGGTCTTTACATTGGAAATCCAGATAGCGACCTAGCCAACCTTCGTTGCTATATTTATTAGAATCTGAAGCAGTTTGCCAAATTTCTTGACTGCGAAAATGCGAGCGATTAGGTTCAGGATAACCCACATTTTGAATTACGGATAAATCGCCATTTTGCTGCATTTCTGCAAATCCTTTCAAGGCTGGATGAAATGCCATTCCTTTGTTTTTGCTAACAACAGTCTCGTTAGACAAAGCGATTTGTGGACGCAAGTTGTAATACAATGGATCCTCAAAAGGAACGAAGGTGTTCAGTCCATCATTTCCTCCATTTAATTGTACAAAAACAATGCATTGATCTCCAATAATTAAGTTTTGTTGCGAACCAAAAGCATGTAAAAAATCGGGTAAAAGTAGCGCGCCTCCAGTAAATGTTCCCGTAAGTGTCAAAAAGTTTCTTCTATTCATTTTCGCAATTTTAAAATTAAATCAATTGATATTCGGGCATTTTTATCATGGCATTATACAAGCGCAAAACAACCTGATTGGCATTCTCCGCTTTCGGATTGAAATCGTATTTAATGATATTCTCAAAATCTTTTTGGGATGCAATATCTACCGAACACAACAATCTATTTTTGAGCTCCATTATAATTTGCTTGTTATTACCATTATTGTTCCAATTAATTTCAACCTGTTTTGTTTTGATGTTTTTGTCTATCATTTCCTCGTTTGGTTTGACATTTTTTCTATTTAAACCGCGGCCACTACAAAGTAAATCAGCAAGATTATTCCGTTGTAAATAGACTTGTGAAGTCAACCAAGAATTTCCGCCAACCCATCCTTTTACATTGGGTTGGTTGTATAAATCCATTCCTTGTTCTTTTATAAAATTGGCAATCAATTTTGGGTTTGAATTTTCAATATGAAGTTCGGATAGTAGTTGTAAAATATATTCCAAAGGATTTTTTATTTTAGAACCAGCATTATTTTTAGTGAATTCCTCAGTAAATATTTTTATTAATAAAGGCTGAATTTCAAAATCAACTTTTCGAAAATAATCACCATAATATTCAACTAATTCCTCTTTTGGTGTATCGTAAATAAACCATTCTAGAATTTTTCTTGTAAGGAGATAAGGAATTTGCTTTTGTTCGAAAATTAGATCTACTATATCATCACATTTGAAGTTTCCGGTTTTTCCAAAAAAAGTCTTCACGTCATTATCCTCGAAAACGCGGCGGTATTGAGCTCCTTCTTTTCCAATTCCTAAACCTGCTAAAGCTTTGGCACCATTTTTTATATCAGACTCCGTATAATTTCCAATTCCTAATGTGAATAATTCTAATAACTCTCGGCTTAAATTTTCGTTGTTTTTCCCTTTCTTATTATCCGTATTATCAAGATATCGCACCATTGCGTTGCTTTTTAATATTTTTTTTGTCAATTCCTTGAAATTTCCAAAAGCATTTTCTTCTAGAATTTGATGGTGTTGATAGATATAATAATTGACTTTTACCTTTTGAAAAGTTGCTACAAAATGGTTGTGCCAAAAACAGGTCATTTTCTCTCGTAGAGGAAATTCTTCATTTCTCATTTTATCAATCCACCACGCTTTCATTTCTAGTGAAACTTTAGCTTCAGTAATACGTAATTGCTTTCTAGCCTCCGTATTATCTTCTTTGTATTGCATTCGGAGTTGCTTGAAATCTTCCGCCGTTTTAGGACTATTTTCTAGAAAATCGGGTATTTGTTTTTCTGATTTTTTCTGGAAAGACTTTTCAAGAAATGAACTCAAACCAATTTCTGAAATAGTTTGTGCTTCTTTAGAGGAAAAACCAAGTCGTAATGACCAAAGTACTGTATTGTCCATACTATTAATGGGATTAAAATCGAATGATAATTATCAAGAAAAAGGAACAATGTTGCTGTGATTTTTCTCTTTTAGTTCTCAATTAGGACAGCCATTTTACCAAAAGGTTTAATAAAGAAGATTGATTCGAGAAGAGAGAAAAGACGATGTAATCTTGATTAGTGAATTAAAATAAATCAATTTCTATCATAAAATAAAAAGAACAGCACTTTTATGATTCTCAAAAAAACCTCTTTTTTTTTAAATATGATCACTTAATGCTTCTTGTATTTTTTAACTTAAAGTCTTACAATAACAAAAGAACCTGAGGTTTTAAAAACTTTTTTTAATAGTAAAATAATATAAATATTGTTATTTTTTTTTAAAATATATCAGATTATTCTTTATTAATAAAACTAATAATTAATAAAATATGTAGCTATTTTTTTATTTTAATCATTTGTATATTTAACATTTGTATTTTAAAAATGTGTTGATATTTAAAATATTACCGTCTATATTTGCAAAAAAATTTTGCATGAAAGTAATACAATACTTATCAATTTTTTGTTGTTTTTTTAACACTTTGATTTATTCCCAACACGACACCAACATTACTTATGGTTTGAAGTTCGGGGCTTTACACTCAAAAATCAGTAATCTTCCAGAGAGTATAAAGGGACGCGATAATACATTTGATAATAGTAAGATGGAAACCAAAGGTCTTTATGGTTTAGAAGGTGGTTTTTTCTTGAATTTTAAATTATATGATACTCGCGTAGCCATTCAGCCCGAAATTTTGTTTAGACAATCGGGAGAGACCGTTACCTACAAGGATAAAGTAGGTAAGGAGTTTGAGTTAGGGCTCAATTATTCTTACATAGAAATAGGTGCATTGTATAAAGTATATCCTTACAAGGGATTAAATTTAGGTTTTGGTGCTTTTTATGGTGTGAGCCTTTCACCCAATAATGTTACTTATAAATCGAATGAAGCTGGCGGATTATATGATGTAGCTACTAGACAGTTTTATCAAGATGGTCTAGATGGTGCAGATGATTTTTCGATGTGCTTTTCTCTCGGATATGAACTTCAGCAAAGTATTCATTTTGATCTACGCTATTATTTAGGTGTAAAAGATGTAGTAAAAAGTAACGCTTCCTCCTTTCAATTTATCGAAAATCAAAATAAAACCAACACTATTAGTCTTTCCTTAGGCTATAGTTTTCACCAATGGTAATTTCAAAAAAAATGAAAAAAATTATTATAATCCTTTTTTTAATTGGCGCAAAATCACTTTCAGCTCAAGGAGATAGAAGAATCACTTATGGGCTTTTTGTGGGCGGAATGTATTCAAAAATGTCTAATCTTCCTGATGTAATTGTACCCAAAGGAATTTATGAAGGCTACACTTTAGAAGAGAAAGGAAAGTTTGGTCCTACCGCAGGGTTTTTAATTAACTGGAAATATCCGTATGCAAAAGTAAGTATTCAAACCGAGGTTTCGTATTCTCAACAAGCCACCGATTTGAATTATGAAGATGTAAAAGGTCTTGAATACAAAATAAATTTTGGTTACAGTTATCTTAATACCGCCACTCAATTTAAGTATTATCCGTATCAAGGTTTATATGTTGGTGTTGGTCCAGGTGTGTCTTTTAATATCAATGCTAATAATATAAAATACACTTCCAATAGTCAAGAGTTATTTGCAAATTCTGGAGTTTATTTTGAGCCTGATGCCAACGTACAAAAAGTTTTGAGAGAAGCGCTTACCGGTAAAAATTATTTTTACGGAATATTCTCAGCTGGATACGAATTTGAATCCAATTGGACTGTTGGAGCCAGATATACTTTGGGGCTTACAGATGCTTTAGCAACTGAAGAAAACGGGCATCGCTACAGCGAAAATAAAAATAAGATTAATAGTATTTCATTAATTATTGGATATTCATTTGATTTTGATGATTTGGCGAATTTTTAATAGCGATTTCATTTTTTAAAATAGTAGAAATTATGTGTAGAAGGATTTTTTTAGTATTGGTTTTTATTGCGTTATCGACCAGTAATTTAATTTTTTCGCAACAAAAAATAAAACCTGGTGCTGTACAAGATCCTACTTTTTGGCTTACTTCAAGAAATAGTGGAGAAGCTTATTATTGGGAAAATCGTACGGATAATGAAGGTAAAATAACTGCTAAAAAACAAACGGGAACGGCTTTCAATTTTAACCCTAGTATAATCTTTGATGCGACACAAGATTCTTTGATTCTGCCATTAGGAACGGATAAAAAAAGGAAACAGACCTTATTTCTAGTCTATAAAGTAAAAGATAGTTTAAAAGAACAGTTTTTATGGACAATAAATGATCCGAAAAAAATAGTAGCACTTGCCACCAATAAACGTTTGGTAGATTTAAAAAAATATTCGTACCAGTCTTATAAAGAAAAAATAAAACCTCATAAAGCCAATATTCATTTTTTTCAGCAGAATATTACCGATACCATAGCGCGCTCTTCGTCACTAACCATCGGTCAAAGGTCTAAGTTAGAAAAATTACCGCCAGAAGATTTTAAAGGGAATATAGGTGAAATTTTGGTGTACAATAGAGTACTCTCGGGATTAGAAACTCAAAAAGTAGCTAGCTATTTAGGTATTAAATATGGAATTTCTCTTTCGCAATTTGAAAGTAAAAATTACCTCAATAGTTCAGGAGATATTATTTGGGATATAGATAAACACAAGGGATTTGAAAATTCTATAACTGCTGTAGGAAGAGACGATGCGAGTGGATTGTTACAATTAAAAAGTAGCAATATGATAGAAGAAGGTTTGCTTACTATTGCTCTTAAAAGTAAAAGCAACAAAATACCAAATAATTATTTTTCTTTTTGGAGTGATAACAGCAAAAATCTTATTGTAAAAAAGCAGGAACAAGGAGCGCCAATAGGAATTGCGAGAGAATGGCAATTGGATTTTGTGAATCCAAGTGATTTAAGTCTGGATTGGAGTTTTAATACGAGTTTTATAAAAGGGACTTTACCTAAAAATACTTTTTACTGGTTATTAGTCGATTATTCAGGAAAAGGAACTTATCAAGAAAAAGATTCAGAATACATACGTTTAGGAAGTACAGAAACACAACAAAAACTAGTGTTGAATGATTTTGATTGGGACAAACAAAAAACAGGAAAAACTAATTTTACTATAAAAATTGCTCCAGAAATGTTCAGCAGCGTTTGGATTACAGATGCTACTTGTGGAGTAACGGGATCCGGAGAATTAAATTATACTATACAAGGAGGTGAAGCTCCTTTTGTAGTAACAGTAAAAAAAGAAGGAAGTGATACTGTCGTAAAACAATGGAACCAAGCTGCTAAAAGTGCTAGTGGAGTACAACTTTCGTCGGGGAATTACGAGTATATTGTTAAAGATGCAAAAGGCAATTTATACAGAGAAACTGTTTTTGTAGCTGACAAAGAAGGTACTTTCCCAGATTTAAAATCACAATACCAACTCACGAACGGTAACGCAATTACACTTGATGCTAGTCAAGGGTTGAAACCAGGAAATTATGAATACAAATGGTATTATGAGGGGAATTTTATTGATGATAATCCTAAAATTTTAATAGATCAAGCCGGTATTTATGAACTTCGATTATCAAGTGATAATGTATGCAAGACTTCGACTAAAATTGCGGTTTCTACAGATGGGAAAGAAAATTTAGATTCTAATGTCTTGATATTATATCCCAATCCAACAATTGACGGTCATTTTACAATAGCCATGCAATTTGTTCAAAAAACGGATGCCACAATTGCTATACATTCTTTAAATGGAAAATTAATTCAAGAAAAGGAATTCAAGCAAATAGAAAATTACCTATATGATGGGGTTATCAACGCTTCATCAGGAATGTATCTTGTTACCGTAAAATCAGATTTTGGAACTAAAACTTTTAAAGTAATTGTTAAGTAGTTCCATTTTAAATAAAAATTAACCGATTGCCCCACAGTTGATTACTATTCGTTATGAAAAATAAAATTATAATTAGTGTCCTTTTAGTTAGTTCCTTTTTGTTTGCAATAAATTTAAAAAACAATGCTGTTGTTTCGTTATTAACTACTCATTTTTTTGAAGAACAATCAACTGAATCCCTTCCTGAAAAGGTAAAATTAGATCCCGCGTTGGTTACTCCGTCAAAAGTATTTGATGCAGATATTCAACTAGGAGTAATTGGTATTCAAGAGGAAAATGACTCGGATGATGCCTATGATAACGTATTTCATTTTAAAATTGATGCGGAACCTGCTGCAACTGAAAGTGCCTACTTAGAATACGAATTATATGGTTTTGATCAAGCAGCTTCTATCTCTAGAAGTGTAAATAATCAGCCTAGTATTGGAGGACAATTTTTATCACCTAATAAAAGTTGGAACCAACAGTCAGAATTACTCTCTGAAAAATCATTAAGAAATGGGGATAATGTGGTTTTGTTTACCGCATCAGAAGGAGTGGCGAATTCGTATAAAATAAAAAATGTTCGAATTGTCTATAAATCGGTGGTTCCTTCAAATGAGCTAACACTTTTACAGTCAGAAACTAAGTTATACATCAAAGGAACTAATTTTCCGTCTCAAATTAAATCACTAACTATTGCGGGGATTGCAATAGATATGAGTGAACCTGAATTTGAATTGGTTTTAGATCGTAAAGAAGCTGAAAAATCTATATTGTTGACCAAAGAGACGACAACAGGAACAATAAGCAATGAAAATTTAGCGGTAAGTGATTTCAAAAAAGTGGATCGCTTTGTTGCTGTAGAAAATGCAAAAGAACGTATTTTTAAAACTATTGATTTTCAAAAGGAAAGTAAAATGGTTTACAAAGATTTCTCGGCTGTTTTCCCAATTGGTGCGCTCAAAAATAAAGTAACGGTTTCTGTGAGTGGTTTGCGAAAAATAGACATAGCCCCTCTAAATACGGCTATGGTCAATGTGACTAAAACGAATGCTGGTTTTCGATTGTTGCCACACGGAACTGTTTTTGAAAAAGCAGTTCATTTGTCTTTGCCATTTGATAAAAAAGCCATTCCAGAAGGATATACGGAAAAAGACATCAACGTGTTTTATTTTGATGAAAACAAAAGACTTTGGCAGGAAGTTCGAAAAGATTCTTTGGATATAAAAGGCGGAATGATCAGTGCAAAAACGACACATTTCACGGATTTTATTGCTGGAATTATAAAAATGCCCGAATCTCCAGAAACTTCTGGTTATACGCCAACGAGTATCAAGGATTTAAAAGCAGCAAGTCCATTAGTTGGAATTCAGTCTATTGCGCCACCTTCGGCCAACGGAAGAGGAACTGCAAGTACAGGTTTTGGAATCGCAATACCGAACGGAAGAGGCGGAATGCAACCTTCTTTTAATTTGCAATACGATAGTGATGGTGGACACAGCTGGGCAGGAATGGGTTGGGATGTTTCGGTTCCATCCGTTAATATAGAAACCCGTTGGGGTGCACCACGATATGATGCGAATCAGGAAACGGAATCGTACTCGATTGCTGGCGAGGCGCTGATCCCGAATACGCATCGTGCTGCATGGGTAACCAGAACAGCAGACAAACAATTTTATCCGCGTCGAGAAGGTGCTTTTCAAAAAATTATCCGCAAAGGATCTTCGCCTAAAGACTACTATTGGATTGTCAGAGATAAAAGTGGAGTCGCTAGTTATTATGGTGGAACTACTTCTGGCTTAGCTGATAACAGTATTTTACAAGATGCTTCTGGAAATATTGGACATTGGGCATTAGCAATGCAAGTGGATTTGAAAGGAAATACGGTACAGTACGAATACGAAAGAAAAGACGGTGAACTCTATCTTAAAAAAGTCTACTATACCGGTTTTGGTTCCGAAAAAGGAAATTATAGTGTCTCTTTTATTAAAAACAGTGATTTGGGTGAGCCCAACCGAGCAGATGTTCAAGTTTCTGCACGTTTGGGATTCAAACAATTGAACAACCAATTACTGCGAAAAATTGAAGTGCGTTACAAAGACCAAATGGTTCGCAGTTACGAATTGAATTATAAGGAAGGAGCATTCAAGAAAACCCTATTAAAATCAATTTCCGAATACGACTCGGAGTCTAATTTGTTTTATACCAATACAGTAGATTATTTTGATGATGTGCGAGATGCTAGTGGGAAATATAATCCTTTTGGGGAGGAGCAAAAGTGGAATGTGGAAAGTGATAAGCTTAATAACAGCAACATTCCTGTTCCAAATGATTTGTTGTTTTCTGGTCATCATTCATTGGTAAGTAGTTCTGAGGGATCAAATAATGGAATTAATTATCGCTTAGGGGTTGGTTTTGTAGGACAAACAGGAAGTCTAAAACCTTATACTGTTGGAGGGCATGGAGGTAATAGTTGGGGAACTTCAGATACTGCAGTTTTGATGGAGGATATGGATGGAGATGGATTACCTGACAAAGTATTTAAGAATAGCAATGGAGTTTACTACCGAAGAAATTTATCTGCTACAGGTATAAACTCTTTTGGAGAAAAGCAAAAAATAAATATTAGCGATATTGGTTATTCTAAAACAACATCTTTTAATTGGGGAGTTGATTTAAATGTTAAATTCGCTAATGTTGGATATGATGAACAACGTTCTACAAGTAAGACAAAAATCTATTTTATGGATTTTAATGGGGACGGGTTAGTAGATTATGTGAAAAATGGACAAGTTTATTATAACCGTTTAGTTAATGGCCTTCCAACTTTTGAAATAAGTAGTAATGGTTCGCCAAGTCCAGTTTCAGGTGGTGGAAGTATAATAATTGATGGAAATAGTACACTTTCTATTGAAGAAATTGAAAAACAAAACCCTCTACATGATGTAGTTCGTATGTGGGAAGCACCAGTAAAAGGAATTATTTCAGTATCTCATAAATATAGTTTATTAGAAGAATTAACCGCTGAAGGTATTCAAAAGCGTGCTGAATATGTAAATAACTTAGGCAATGATAAGGCTGATGGCGTTCATTTGTATTTTCAAAAGGGAGGGCAGTTGCTTTGGGATGAGTTGATTACGGCAAAAGATTATAATATAAAAAGTAAAGAAAATAATTTAATTAATGTAGAAAAAGGAGAGCGTTTATATTTTAGAGTAAGTGCTTTAAAAGATGGGAATTTTGACAAGGTAAACTGGAATCCGATAATTACTTATTCAGAGGTAAAAAAATACGATAGGGATCAAAATAATAACATAGTTGTTTCTAACTATTCAGTTCCTCCAACATTGCTAGATGCAAATTTATTATCGTTAAAAAACTATGAAGCTAGTTCTGATTTTTTTAGTAGTAACAACACTGCAAAAGTTATCCCTGTAGCTGGAAATGTTACTTTAAAAGGAAAATTAATTAAGCCAATTACTTCAGATCACATCCGATTAGTAGTTACTAAAACATATCTTGGTCAGACAAATGTGCCAGTTGTAGTATTCGAAAAAAACTTTTTAGCAAATGATGTAATTTCCTTTGATTTGGCTTCTATAAGTTTGGCACCATTTGAGGCAGATACTCAAATTAGTATGGCTTTAGAATCGCAAACAAATATTAATTGGAAAGCTATTTCTTTTGAACCAACTATAATAATACCGCCATTTCCAGGCGTAGCAGCAGAAGAAGTTTCTATGGAAGTTTCTCATCTTTTGTATAATAAAAGAGAAGGTAATTATACTACCCCAGGAGTTTCTCCAACCGTAAAAGGTAAGCTGAGGCTAAGTGTCTTACCTGCAGATCTTGTACTCTCTACTTCAGATGAATATTTTAATATTAATGATTTTAATGGAGAAGTAATTGTTTCAGCTAAGCAAAATAATTCACTTTTAGCAAGAAAAAGATATAAACTTCAAGCAGGAATATTAATTGAAGTGTTAAATGCTTTTGACATGAGTGTTAATTATCCAGAAACAGTTGTTGGAATTCCAATTCATTTAGAGATTACTGTTTCTAATCCCAAATCAATTACTATACTTAGAAATTATCCAAAAGTCAATGCATTAATTTTTAGATTATTAGCTGTTGATTATAAAGATATAGACGATCTTACAGATGATGTAGCTTGGAACGCTGATACAGATGACTTTGCTATTTACAGTCTTTTAAATCCTGATGAAAGAATTTTAGGTTTGTATTATAGAAATTGGGGAGGATTTGTGATTAATGGAAGTTTAGCTACCAATACAATTGATCAAATGCAGTTAAAGCAATCAAATGCTTATGCGTCGGAGCCAGATGTAAATAATACCAATCCTGAAGGCTATAATAATCAGGGGTATGAAGTTTCAGACAATTATTTTGTTACTTTAAACCCATCCTTTTCTAAAGATAAATGGGAAGGATTAGAAGAGTCAATTTATATCAAAGGATCAGAAATAGGTACAGCAAGATTGGGAGAAGATGATATTTCGCAATATTCAGATTTCTCATTAACAGATTTTACAGATGGTAGAACGGCAGCCTTGGATATGATCAGTGAAAGCAAAAGTAAAAGTATAGCTGGAGGAGTTACGGCTGGACCTGGAAATATTGGTTATAGCAAATCAATTGATGGAGATTCATATGTAACACAGACTATGGGAGATTTTAATGGTGATCGTTTTCCTGATTATATAAGAGGTAGTAATGTGCAATTAACCAATCCTATTGGGAGTGTTTCCGAAGCAGTTATAGATTTAGGTAGTAAGTTTAGTCATGCAGAAACCACTGCTGAAGGCCCAAGTTTTGGTGGAGGATACAGTCATGGTGATGCCAAAAGTGGAGGTAGCATTACTATTGGAAAAGAAGCTGCTAATAGAATAGCTGCAAGATCTTGTGCAGATGAAGAAGCAGCAAAAGCAGCAAATAAGCTTTCGGTTAGTGTAACTCAAGGTTATGGAACAGACAAGGCAAAAATGATTCATGCCGACATTAATGGAGACGGATTACCTGATAAAATCACTGATTCTGGGAATGTTTTACTTAGTACTGGATATGGTTTTTTAGAATCCGAAAACTGGAATAACAATGGACTTAATGCGGGAAATTCAACCGATTGGAGTTTGGGTTTAGGCTATAGTTTTGCTGGTGGTTCTATTACGGCAGGTGCAAATTATGCTCGATCAACAGCTAACGGGAATAAATCATTTATGGATATAAATAGTGATGGTCTTCCCGATAAAATTGAATACTTTCTGGACAGAATGATTGTATCTCTAAACTTAGGAGGTTCTTTTGATACACCAATTATTTATCCAACTTATTCTCAGATGAATCAGAATAAGAGTGTGAGTTATGGGTTTAATGCTGGTTATTCATATGACATTCCAATTTGGCTTCTTCGTCTTACACCATCATTAGGAGGTACTAAAGGTTGGAGTACCTCACGTGCAGAAGCTACTTTCATGGATATTGACGGAGATGGTAATTTAGATTACATACTTTCTAAAGACGAAGACCATTTAGTAGTTCGACTGTCCAACATCAGAAGAACTAATAAATTAAAATCCGTGACTAACGCCGCCGGAAATAGTTATGTGATAGATTACGAATTAGTAAAACCTACTTATGAAAATCCAAATGCCAAATGGGTTTTGCAATCCGTAGATATCAATGATGGACATGTGGGTGACGGAATCGATCATTCGATTGCAAAATTTAAGTATGAAGATGGGTATTACGACCGTCGCGAAAGAGAGTTTTATGGATTCTCAAAAGTAATTCAACAACAAATCGACGCTGCTGATAATTCAGTGTTTGCAACCACTACGCAGGAATTTTACAATCAAGATTATTTTAGGAAAAATTTGTTGAAACGCAGTTATACGTTAGACAAAAACAATAAAATGCGTCAAGAATCAGAAAACGAATACAGCTTTATTGAGGTAGCCACACAAGCAAGTGTTTCGTTGAACGATCTTAGTTCAGCGGTTTGTGATGCCAAACGTATTTTTGTGGGATTGATTCATACCAACCAAAAAATGTACGAAGGCGGAAGTGAGTATTTAGAAACCAACACTTTTAATACCTACGATGCCAACGGAAATATCACGCAATACGAAGATTTAGGAAACGGTACCACTACCGATAAAGTAACGGCAAAAATTACGTATCACGAAAGTGCGACCCCTTATTTTGGTGGAATTCCGAAACAATTGGAAGTATTTACTAAGGACGGATTGCGTCGCAAGAGAGCCACGACCATTAATACGACAACGGCTGAGGTTACTCAAATAAAAAATTACAGTGCGGCTGATAAAATTGCCATAACCGATATTGCTTATGATGCGTATGGAAACCTTCAAAAAATAACCGGTCCAGCCAATTACAAAGACCAACGCATGACAATGAATTATGTGTACGATGGCGAAAATCATAGTTTTTTAACCGAAATAAAAGATGCTTTTGGGTATCAAAATAAAATGGAATACGATTACCGCTTTGGCATTCCACTAAAAACGACTGATCGAAACGATCAAAGCACCGAATATACGATCGATGCCGTAGGTCGTCCCAAAACTATTCGAGGTCCTTATGAAATTGCCAGTGGAAAACCGTACACGATTGCTTATGATTATTTTCCAACAGCAAAAGTTCCGTACGCAAAAACTAGAAATTACGATCCAGAGTTGGATAAAGATATCGAAACCTATACCTATACCGATGGATTGGGCAGAGCCTTGCAAGTAAAGAAAACAGCCAGTTTATTTACTGCCGCAGGAAGTCCAGATCAGGAAGCGCATATTGTTTCAGGAAAAGTTATTTATGACGGTTTAGGGCGCCCGACTACCAGTTATTATCCAACTACAACTACTACAATAGATGCTGCTTTTAGTACGGCATTATCTAGTGTAAATCCGACCAAAACCGAATACGATGAAGTGGGTCGTGCCGTAAAAGTCACTTTGCCAGACGGAAGTAGCAATACCACTACTTTCAAAATAGATACTTTTGAAGGAGTTCCCACCATGCTTACGACACAAACTGATGCTTTGGGTAAAACCGTGCAATCGCAAACGGATGTTAAAGGCAGCAATTTGGCGAGCATTCAAAATGATTTGGTGACTAAGTTTGATATTAATGCCTTAGGCGAAACTATCCAGGTGACGGATGCGATGGATCACATTACCAAAAGCACCTACGACTGGCTGGGCAGAAGAACCGAGTTTACCCATCCCGATGCAGGAACTACGACAATGGAATATGATTTGGCAGGAAACCTAACCAAACGTGTTACGCAGGATATTAAAAATACGGTCCCTAATGGTGGAGCTATACAATACGAGTATGATTACAACCGTTTGGAAAGTATCAAATATCCAAAGAATCCACAAAACAACGTACAATACAATTATGGTAAAGCCAACGGAACGGCATCGCGCAGAGGCAGACTGTGGTTTGTACAAGACGCTAGTGGCGGACAAGAATTTTTCTATGGAAAACTAGGCGAAGTCGAAAAGGAAATTCGAACCTTGCGTATTACACCAACCGATGTGCAAACCTATATTTCGCAGTTCGAATACGATACTTGGAACCGAATTCAGAAAATGACCTATCCCGATGGCGAAGTAGTGGATTATACGTATAATCGAGCGGGTAATTTGCAAAGCATGCAGGGTAAAAAAGAAAGTCATACGTATGATTACATCAAGCAATTGGCGTATGATGAGTTTGAGCAGCGCAAGTATTTGAAATACGGAAACTACACCGAAACGAATTATACCTATGATCCAACGATGCGCAGATTGCAACAACTGCAAGTGAAAAGCGGAGCGAGGCAAGTGATGAACAATTCGTATGGGTATGATTTGGTAGGGAATGTATTGAACATTAAAAATACCGCTCCGATTATTAATAATACATTGGGCGGAACCTCCAATCATGAATACCAATACGATGATTTTTACCGACTGAAATCTGCCAAAGCCCTTTATAAAGGCGAGTTTACCGAAGCCAAGTATGAGCTGAACATGAGCTACAACAAAATGCACAACATTACTAATAAAAACTTGGTGCATACGGTGAACAATGAGCAAAAAGGCTATGTGTTGGATTATAACTACGATAACGAATTGCATCCTAATGCGCCCAATAAAATAGTAGAAGTAGGAAAAGCAGAGCCAAGAGTTTACGTTTATGACGGAAACGGAAACCCAACAAGTTATTCCGAAGAAAAGAGCTTTAGAAAAATGACTTGGGATGAAGAAAACCGACTCATGGGAATCAATGACAACGGACGAATTCATCAATATACCTATGATGCTGGAGGCGAACGAGTGATAAAAAGCTCTGGAGATTCTCAAAACGTGGCCATCAACGGGCAAACGGCAGCAACTATTGTGCATACCGATGATTATACGGGTTATGTTTCACCGTATTTTGTGATCAGCAAAGGGAAATTTACCAAGCATTATTTTGAAGGCGCAGGACGTATTGTGAGCAAATTAGGAAACGGTGCTTTTGCACAACCTTTGGGTATTACGGCAGGCGGAGTAAATTATACAAATCTGACGGCAGAACAGCAAAAAGCAATGGATACTTATGTAAAAAGTTTAGGTTTACCACCAGGACCACCCACACAACAAGGGATCTATGCCACTCCAGAATTTACGGGCAATCCGTATCCAAGTGAAGTGCTTAAACCCGCAGTAGAAAACCAAGCACCACCCGAAGGCTGGCCAAGAAATCCTATTTTTAATAAACCCGGCGATGTACCAGGACCACCAGTGCAATTTGGACCACCCGTTCAACCTGCAACGGTAAAGCCTGGAGAAGGATTTACAGGAATTGGATTGCCTGAAAACGATATTTTTTATTTTCACCCCGATCATTTAGGAAGTACTTCGTATATTACCACCCGAAACGGAAGCATAAGTCAGCATGTCGAATACATAGCCTTTGGGGAGATTTTGTTTGAAGAGCATAGTTCTAGTTTTTCTAGTCCTTATTTGTTTAATGGAAAGGAATTAGACAGAGAGACGAATCTTAGCTATTATGGAGCTAGGTATTTGGACATGAAGACGAGTCTTTGGTTGAATGTGGATCCTATCTTATTACGTGAAGAAGTATATGATAATCCTGAGTCAACTAATGGAGGTGTCTATAATTCACAAAATTTAGCTGCTTATTCATTTTCATACAATAATCCAATCACTTATGTTGATCCAGATGGAGAATGTCCAAATTGTGCTACAGCAGCTGCAGGAGCAATAATAGGTGGTATAATTGGTGGAGCAATAGAGGCTGGGACTCAATTGTATAAAAGTGGAAAGGTTACTAATTGGAAAGCTGTAGGAGGTTCAGCCTTGCAAGGTGCAATTGTTGGTGGTGCGGCAGGATTTACTGGAGGAGCTAGTTTATTAACAACAGCTGGTGTAGCAGGAGGTGCTAACGCAGTTGGAGGTACATTAAATAGATCTATCCAAGGTAAATCAACAACTTTTGGTGATTTAGGATCTGATTTCGCAATAGGAGCAGCTTTTGGAGCTGTTGGATATGGTTTAGGTAAGTATATTTTTAAAGGTGGAGGAAGTATAATAACTTCGGGGAAACAGCATGGTACTTTATCGCATTGGAGTACAATGAAGAATGTTGCGGAAAACTTAGCTAAAAACGGCGAAACAGTTTCATTAAATAGATCTATAAATACTGTTTTAGGGAAAACAATTGAAGGTGTGGGTAATTGGAGGCCAGATGTTATGAGCGTTAGTAAAAAAGGAGTGATAAATATTACTGAAGTAATTAGTCCTTCTCAAACAGCTCAACAAATAATCCAAAAAACAAAAACAATGGCAGAGGCATTAACTAAAGCAGGGTATAAAGTAACAACTAAAGTTTTAACCGAAAGTGGTAACATTGTAAAATAATAAAATGAAAGAGAAGAGTATTTGCATTTCTATTAAGTATAAAAATAATATTAAACAAGAGGGAATAATCTTGTTTTTTACTGAATTGTTGAAAAATAAATTTGATAAAACTTTTGATGAATTTCATTACACTATAACAGATAAAACTAAGTCTAGCTGGAAGCAATACACAAAAAGCGGCAATTTTACGCCAAATAGATTTGCTAAATTTATAGATTTACAAAAAGACTTAAACGATGATGTTTATATTGATTTTGAATTATTAACAAATTTAAAGAATTATGTTTTTAAGAGTAGAGATATTGATGCTTCGTTTTCATGCAGTCAGTCGAGAGATATTAAATCTTTGGATTTTATTTTTAATGCTGCTTGGATTTCTCAATCACTTCTATTAGATTTTATTAGTTCTACAGTTTTATTTATTGAAAGTCAGAACGGGGAAACTATTTATGGTTATGTTCTTGAATTAGCAAATGAAAAAATGCCAGCGCTTTATATGCAAGGTATTAGTAATATTAAACTGGGTAAGAAAGAGGAAGGTATTTTATACTTTTGGTCAACTAATTTAGCTAATTGTGAAAGTAAGATTATAGATATTTTTTGGGGTAATATAATATCATCTAAACATATTATAGGTGATGAAACATTAAAAAAGATTCAAGAAATAGTTGGCGCTAAAAACGTTATGTTGTTAACAAAGAATATTATCTGGTTTAATATTAACGAAGCTATTTCTGATTTTGAGATTTTAAAATATTCAAATCAACGTAAAAAGTTAATTGATTATTTCAAAGGACAAAAGATGATTTGAAGCTCGGCCTCCCCCAGCTGGCGCGAGCAGAAATAAGTACAACGGCTAGCGCGATGCCTCTGGCTCGTACATACAAAGTTGAGCAAATAAACAAAATAAAATGCCAAGCATAATTGCTTGGTTTTTGTGTTTTATATTGTTGAGAAAAAACTGACCATTTGGGAAGTACTTCGTATATTACAACCTGAAACGGAAGTATAAGTCAGCATGTCGAGTACATAGCTTTTAACTCTCTTTTTTATTGTTTTTTTGGAATCGCTGAATCTCATAAAATCGATTTGGAGCCATTTTATTCGAGGAGCATTCTAGCTCGTTTTCTTCGCCTTATCTTTTTAATGGAAAGGAATTAGACAGAGAAACGAATATTAGCTATTATGGGGCTAGATATTTAGATATGAAGACGAGTTTGTGGTTGAATGTGGATCCGATGGCGGAGAAAATGCCGAATTATGGTAGTTACGTTTTTGCTTTTAATAATCCAGTCAAATTTCTCGATCCTGATGGAATGCGTCCAATTCCTTTATATGATAAATTTAAAAAATGGTCTTGGAGAATTGATTCAGGATTTGGTGCAAGAAATACTGGGCTCCCGGGTGCCAGCAAGTTTCACAGAGGTTTAGATTTCAATTATGTAGGAGGGGGTGATACTGATTATGGTTCTTCAATATTAACTACTCATGATGGAATAGCTACAGTTGACAATGATCCTTCAGGGGGAGAAGGAAGAATGGTAATAATTACTTCTGCAGATAAAAAGTTTCGCACAAGATATTTTCATTTGAGTAAAATAACTATTAAAGATGGTCAGGAAGTTTCTGAATCTGATGTAATTGGTGAAATGGGCGGTAGTGCAAATGGGAAAGAAAAAGGGAGGCAAGTTCATTTACATTATGAAATACAAAAAATTAATCCAGAAAGTGGAAAGTACGAATCGATTGATCCAACTGAAGGAAATGGTAAGGATGGTAATAAAGTAATCGATCCTCAAAAATGGATTAACAAAACCACTGATGATAAAGTAAAATTTGATTGGAATTTTGGAGGTAAAAGTAAAGTTGAATTTGATGTCAATTTCAAAATCCCTAAAATAGAAATCCAAAAAACGGAAGATAAATAGCAAATTAATTAAAATGAAAAATATATTGATAACTAGTGTTTTAGTATTTAGCTTGATTTCTTGTCTAAATAAACACAAAAATGATGTGATATTGAATAATGATCAAAATATCAGAAAGGAAAATTTTGATATTTTTTTTGACAGGTTTAATAATGATTCAGTTTTTCAAATTTCTAGGATTATATTTCCGTTGAATAATGAAATTTATGACTTTGAATCGGATAAGTTTTTTAAGGAAAAGATTAAACAAGAAAATTGGAAATACTTTAATTTTGCAACGCTCTCGAAGAAATATATCACTACCCTTGATAAAATCAAGGAAGATGAGGTTAAATTAAATATACAAATTGTTGACACGGGAGTAAATATTGACTATTTCTTTACATTTAAAAGTAATAAATGGGTTCTGGTAAAAATTATTGATCAAAGTACATAGTACCCTGTATCGTCCTAAAAAAAAGTTTACATATTTATAGTTGATCCTAGTATAGGTTTACAACTCCCCCGCCGTCGCGAGCATAAGGTATTACTGGGCTAGCCCCGATCGCGCAGAATTGCATTCTGTGCCGGTAAAGTTGAGCAAGTAAACAAAATAAAAAACCAAGCGTAATTGCTTGGTTTTTGTGTTTTGGAGTGGTTTAAAAAAAATGTAATTATAAAAACAGATACCCTAGCCCAGATAGAAGGGAAAATCCTTTTTTGTTCGCCGCGGCGGACAAAAAAGATTGGAATGATAGCTGGAAATAGCTCCTAAAACAAAGTAAAACTAGGCGAAGTCGAAAAGGAAATTCGAACCTTGCGTATTACACCAACCGATGTGCAAACGTATATTTCGCAGTTCGAATACGATACTTGGAACCGAATTCAGAAAATGACCTATCCTGATGGTGAAGTGGTCGATTATACCTACAACCGAGCGGGTAATTTGCAAAGCATGCAAGGCAAGAAAGAAAGTCATACGTATGATTACATCAAGCAATTGGCGTATGATGAATTTGAGCAACGCAAGTATTTGAAATACGGAAACGACACCGAAACCAATTATACCTACGATCCTACGATGCGTCGATTGCAACAACTGCAAGTCAAAAGTGGAGCGAGGCAAGTGATGAACAATTCGTATGGGTATGATCTGGTTGGAAATGTATTGAATATCAAAAATACCGCTCCGATTATCAATAATACATTGGGCGGAACCTCCAATCATGAATACCAATACGATGATTTTTACCGACTGAAAACTGCCAAAGCCATTTACAACGGTGAGTTTACCAAAGCCAAGTATGAGTTGAACATGAGCTACAATAAAATGCACAACATTACTAATAAAAATTTAGTGCATACGGTGAACAATGAGCAAAAAGGCTATGTGTTGGATTACAATTACGATAATGAATTGCATCCGAATGCGCCCAACAAAATAGTAGAAGTAGGAAAAGCAGAGCCAAGAGTTTACGTTTATGACGGTAACGGAAACCCAACGAGTTATTCTGAAGAAAAGAGCTTTAGAAAAATGACATGGGACGAAGAAAACAGACTCATGGGAATCAATGACAACGGACGCATTCATCAATATACGTACGATGCAGGAGGCGAAAGAGTCATAAAAAGCTCTGGAGATTCTCAAAACGTGGCCATCAATGGACAAACGGCTGCAACTATTGTGCATACCGATGATTATACAGGATATATTTCTCCTTATTTTGTGATCAGCAAAGGGAAATTTACCAAACATTATTTTGAAGGCGCAGGACGTATTGTGAGCAAATTAGGAAACGGCGCCTTTGCACAACCTTTGGGTATTACTGCTGGCGGAGTAAATTATACAAACCTGACGGCAGAGCAACAAAAAGCAATGGATACTTATGTAAAAAGTTTAGGTTTACCGCCCGGACCACCCACCCAGCAAGGTATTTATGCAACGCCCGAGTTTACTGGCAATCCGTATCCGAGTGAAGTGCTAAAACCCGCAGCAGAAAACCAAGCACCGCCGGAAGGCTGGCCAAAAAATCCTATTTTTAATAAACCCGGCGATGTTCCAGGTCCACCAGTTCAATTTGGCCCGCCCGTGGAACCAACAACGGTAAAGCCTGGAGAAGGATTTACAGGAATTGGATTGCCTGAGAATGATATTTTTTATTTCCATCCCGATCATCTCGGAAGTACTTCGTATATTACCACCCGAAACGGAAGCATTAGTCAGCATGTCGAGTACATAGCCTTTGGAGCCATTTTATTTGAGGAGCATTCCAGCTCGTTTTCGTCGCCTTATCTTTTTAATGGGAAGGAATTAGACAGAGAAACGAATCTTAGCTATTATGGGGCTAGATATTTAGATATGAAGACTAGTCTTTGGTTGAGTGTGGATCCGTTGGCGGAGAAGTATCCTAGTATGTCACCATATAACTTTTGCTTTAATAATCCTTTGATATTTGTAGATACTGATGGTCGTGCTTCTGATTGGCATGAAGACGCTAATAATAAAAACGTACTAATTAAAGACAAAGGAGACAATGCTGAAACTTTAAGGGAATATGTAAACAAAAACAATAAAGATGCTAATCTTACTAAATCTGCATCCAAAACTTTATATTCAAGTATGAAAGACAATAAGGTTAATATTGATAAATTGAATCCTGAAACATTAAATCAGAATAAATATAATTATAATTATCCAGGTTCTGATAACCCAAGAAAATACAATGGTCAATCTGATTATTCGGTAAGACCATTTAAAATTGAAGTTCCAGCTTATATACATGATAAAGATTACGACGCAGTAAAAGCATCAGGCGCATCAGGTCTTCTGTTACAGTTCAATACAATTCAAGCAGATAAAAAATTTGTAAAAAGTATGGATCGGTTGGCTAATAAATATTGGGAAGCTGGTGAATATAAATTATGGTGGCAAGCAACTAAATTAGGAGTAGGCCTAAATCTTCTTTCTTCGCCTAAACAATCCGTAAATAATATTATTGAAGTAGTTAAAGGCGCTTTGACTGTTCCATCTTCATTTACAAATCCTATTTATTTACACCCTTAGATTATGAAAAAACTTTCATTTATTATAAGTTTTGTATATGTATTGTTAGGGACTATTATTGTTCTTTTCAGTTTTCCTAAATATGCAATTTTTAAATTTGATTATGATAATTTGTTGTGGATTATATTAGAAATAATAACTATTCCTATAAATGTACTTTTGTGGGGATTGGTAATGGTAGATAACTCTATTTTATCTACCTGTATGTTACAACTACCAGTATTTTTCATTACTTGGTTTTTATTTTATAAATTTTTAAGTTGGATAAAAAGAAAGAAGAATAGAAATGCTCAAAGTAATTAAAGATTTATAAACATATAACTATCTAAAAAAAACCGAGCAATTTTGCTCGGTTTTTTTATGCTGTAATATTGCTACATTTTTAGCGAAGAAATCTTTAAATTTTTCTTGGGGATTATTCTTAAGCTAATTGTTTAATCATATCCTTTTGAAACAGAAACGCTTTTAAAAGCGATTTCACACACTTTCTGTCATCATCTTCCAGTAATTGTGCTTTAGTAAACATTGTCAAAAGTTCGGTATCTGTAATTGTTTATTGGGCTTTTTCGGCCCCCGATCGCTCGGATATCTCGACAAGGCTAGCGCAGATTTGCAATCTATGCTCACAAAGTTGAGCAAATAAATAGAATAAAAAACCACGCGTAATTGCTTGGTTTTTGTATTTTTAATGTTGAGAAAAAACTGATAATTTGTGAAGTACTTCGTATATTACAACACCAGCTGGCGCGAGCAGAAATAAGTTCAACGGCTAGCGCGGTGCCTCTGGCTCGTGCCCGTAAAGTTGAGCAAGTAAACAAAACACAAAAACCAAGCTTAATTGCTTGGTTTTTGTGTTTTATAATGTTGAGAAAAAACTGATCATTTGGGAAGTACTTCGTATATTACCACCCGAAACGGAAGCATAAGTCAGCATGTCGAGTATATAGCCTTTAACTCTCTTTTTTATTGTTTTTTTTGAATCGCTGAATCTCCTAAAATCGATTTGGAGAGATTTTATTTGAGGAGCATTCTAGCTCGTTTTCTTCGCCTTATCTTTTTAGTGGAAAGGAATTAGACAGAGAAACGAATCTTAGCTATTATGGGGCTAGATATTTAGATATGAAGACTTCGCTTTGGTTCAGTGTGGATCCGTTGGCGGAGAAAATGCAAAATATTGGAGCTTATGTGTATACTTTTAACAATCCTATTAATTTAATTAATCCTGATGGACAAGCACCAACTCCATATGAAGCTGCGCTAATGTCATCGCACGTTTACGACAGCAAAGTTAAATTATGAGGTGGTTGGAAAGTTTCTAATATTGCAAAAGGTATAAAATTATATAATGATGATTCAGGTTTTAAATCTGCTATTTATGAAAGAAAAGACGCAAATGGAAAAACAGAATATACTTATGCTACTGCTGGAACAGAAGAAAGTTGGAAAGATGTAGGTGCAGATGTAAAACAACCTTTGGGTCTATCGCGACAATATAAAGACTCAAAGAAGACGACAGAAGCTGTAAAAAAACGAATAGGAAATGCTGAAATCACCTTTACGGGGCATTCTTTAGGGGGTTCTTTAGCAGAATGGAATGCTGTAAGTACTGGAGGTAAAGCTATAACTTTTAATCAAGCGGGGTTAAGTGTTTTTACCAAAGGCAGATTTGGTTTAAATGGAGCAAAAGTAGATGCTTATATTACCGCAACAGATCCTCTTAATTTTTTGCAAGATATAATTACACCTCTGCCAGCAACTAGCGGTAAGAGATATTACTTAGCTCCGAAAAGTTGGAGTGCTATTCTTAACGGACATAGTATCAATAACAGGATTGAAAATTTACAAGGAACAAGAGGCTTTTTTGAAAAAACATGGGATATAATAAAAGAAGCTATAACTCCTCCAACATCATTACGTTAACAAAAAATATAAAAAGATGAACTCTAAATATATAATTTTCGGTCTAGTTTTTCTTCTCCTCAGCTGTAATAGAGAAACTAAAGTAGATAAAACAAAGTTGATAGGAAAAGATTACAGATTATTTCAAGATACTCCAGCTTGGGCGTTATCTAAAGCAGTAGAAGATGAAGACATTATTAAAATTAGAGAAGAAGTTGCAAAAAACAAATCAATTATTAATTTTCAAGAGTCTCGGTTTGGTGGAACTCTTTTAATGTTTGCTATATATAATAATCAATATAAAAGTTTAAAAACTCTACTTGAATTAGGTGCAAATCCGAACTTGAAAGACTTTAAATACGGTACAAATGCGGTAATTTATGCAGCAGGAAATGAAGATCCGGAATATTTAAAATTAGTATTAAAATATGGAGGAAATGCTAATTCATTAGAAACAGCACCAGGAAAAGAGGGTGATCAAGCAAGAAGTGCGGGTTTAAATAATGCAATATCCTATGTGGATCCCAATAGCCTTGTAAGGGTAAAGCTCTTGGTAAATGCCGGGGCAGATATTAATTATTCCAATAATGGTCCAGAAGTCTATACTAATTTACCTTTGTCTGATGCCATAGTTCATGATAATATGGACGCGTTATTATATTTATTAGAGAAAGGAGCAGATTACGATAAAATACTGTACAGGATGGCAGATGATCACAATGTTTATATTCTCGAGGGTTTACGTACAGTAGTTGTCGATTTGAGTTCAGACCAGTACAAAGCCAAAACCAAAGCTATTCAGTTTTTAAAAAAGAAAGGGCTAGATTATGATAAAGAACCAATTCCGGACTATATAATAGAGAAAGTAAAGAAAAAATATCCCAAAGATTGGAAAGATTATAATAAGAAATATTAAAGACAGCTCTACGAAGAATTCTTTAGAAAAGTAAATTTGTCGTGTATGCTGTGCGAATGTCTCTGACTTCGCCCCCGGCTCTGCGAAGAGTATCCCAGCTCTACGAAGGGTTCTTAAAGTTGGCGACTGCTCCGCAAATGTCTCAGGACTTTGCGCTTTTTTAGAAAGTTGTTATAAGTCGTAAATTTGATAAAGTCTCCTGACTTTTACGAGAAAGGCTATAAGAGCAGTTTTGCTAGTGTTGTGAATTAAACATAAAAAAACCAAGCGTAATTGTTTGGTTTTTGTGTTTTATAATGTTGAGAAAAAACTGATCATTTGGGAAGTACTTCGTATATTACAAACCCGATAATTTAGGAAGTACTTCGTATATTACAACCCGAAACGGAAGCATAAGTCAGCATG
Source organism: Flavobacterium flabelliforme (assembly GCF_017948675.1). GTDB lineage: Bacteria > Bacteroidota > Bacteroidia > Flavobacteriales > Flavobacteriaceae > Flavobacterium > Flavobacterium pygoscelis. The sequence goes on along the minus strand of NZ_JAGFBU010000001.1, from coordinate 258,842 downwards.
TCGAGTACATAGCCTTTAACTCTCTTTTTTATTGTTTTTTTGGAATCGTTGAATCTCCTAAAATCGATTTGGAGCCATTTTATTTGAGGAGCATTCCAGCTCGTTTTTTTCTCCATACTTGTTTAATGGGAAGGAGTTAGATAGAGAAACTAACCTATAGTATTACAGTGCTAGGTATTTGGATATGAAGACCTCACTTTGGTTGAGTGTGGATCCGTTGACTTTGAAAGAAGAGTTTCTAGAATATGATGAAGATAATTTATCTTCAACAGCTTTTAATCCTCAAAATCTATCTACCTATGCTTATTGTTACCAATCTCCTGTAAAATTAAAGGATCCAGATGGTGAAAATCCAATTTTTTTTGCAATTGGAGGCGCACTAGTTGATTACGGTATACAGGTAGCTGCAAATTATTCTAAAGGAGCTAGAGGATCCGAAGCATTTACTAAAAATATTAATGTTTCTTCTATAGTTCTTGCAGTTGTTGAAGGCGGTTTAACAAGTGGAGCTAGTGTTGTCAGAAGATTAGTGGTGAAAAGTGCTGTAGCTGTAGCAAATAATATTGTAGAAATAAAAACAGGAAAGGATGGCAATTGGGAGCACTCAGTGGAAACAAATGTGAAAAATATTTACAAAAATGTTGCTATTGACGTAGCAATGGAAGCTTTTGGGGGAAAAATTGGTGCGGTTGCAGGGGATAAAGCGTCTAAACTTATTAAAATTAATAGTGGTGAAATAGCAAAGAATACGAAAAGATTCTACGCTCAGTTAATATCAATGTTACTGGAAGTTTAAATAGAACGATCAAACAAACTGCTAAAAGTATAAAAAATGTAGCTCCAAAAGTTAATGATCAATTTCAGAAATCTTTAAAGAATGCATTTAGCGCAGGCACAAAAACTAAAATTGATATAATTAAAGAACGAACAAATGAAAAAAAATAAAAAAGTTTATAATTACATTTCTAGCTTATTTTTGATATTAATATTTATCTATATTTTTTTTACGCTTTTTAAATGGTTCTTTGTTGACTTAATTTTAGAAAATAATTCTTCTACTAAGAACGCTGTCGTTATAAATGAGAAGAATATTTATCCTAATCAAAATATTAGCCCAAGGGATTTTTCATATTCATATAGTTTTTTTGTAAATAATATCGAATATAAAGGAGATTCACAAAGTAGCAAGTTTTCTCCTGGTGATACAATAGAAGTACTTTATTTAGAAAGTTTTCCGTCTATAAATAGACCTGCATATTATTTGAAAGATGATCCAGAAAGTTTAAAAATGCGAAATTAAAACCACAGCTCTACTAAGAATTCTTTAGAAAAATAAATTTGTCGTGTACGCTGTGCGAATGTCTCTGACTTCGCACCCACAAAGTAGAGCAAGTAAACAAAATAAAAAACCAAGCGTAGTCGCTTGGTTTTTGTGTTTTATAGTGTTAAGGCGTTTGAGAGTGTCTGTTTTATTTTTAAATTATAAATAGCAATATCAATAATGCTAAAAATAGATTCTTTTTGTTTGCTGTCTAACTGTTCAATTAATTGCCCCAGCTGGCGCGAGCAGAAATAAGTTCAACGGCTAGCGCGATGCCTCTGGCTCGTGCCCACAAAGTTGAGTAAGTAAATAGAATAAAAAACCAAGCGTAATTGCTAGGTTTTTATATTTTATAATGTTGAGAAAAAACTGATCATTTGGGAATTACTTCTTATATTACAACCCGAAACCGAAGCATAAGTCAGCATGTTGAGTACATAGCCTTTAACTCTAGTTTTTATTGTTTTTTTGGAATCGCTGAATCTCCTAAAATCGATTTGGAGCCATTTTATTCGAGGAGCATTCTAGCTCGTTTTCTTCGCCTTATCTTTTTAATGGAAAGGAATTAGACAGAGAAACGAATCTTAGCTATTATGGGGCGAGGTATTTGGATATGAAGACTAGTTTGTGGTTGAATGTGGATCCTTTGGCGGAGAAGTTGGCTAATTACGGAGCGTATGTTTACACATTCAATAATCCTATTCGATTTACAGATCCAACTGGAATGATTGCTGAGCCACCCACGGGTGTTGATGCGGAAGATGGCGCCATTCATATCGATAGCAGTAGCAGTTGGAAATATGATAATGCTTCTACCACTTGGGTAGGACAAAAGGATAAAAATTGTGTAAAGTCAAAAGATTTAGGAAATACGATTGAACTTGATAACGTAAATGTTAAAGGTTATAAAAGTAATTATGTTTCCTCGGGAGATTTCGGACCTTCATATGGACGTGAGAAAGATTTGCAATATAGTTTAATGCTTGTGGGAGCAATTGCAGCTCCAATATTAGCAGTTGAGGGAGCTTTAGCTGCTGGCGGATCCTATTTATTAGAGAGGGGGCAGCAGCAGCTTTATCTCAAATAACTTGGGGCTCTGCTGGAATTAATATGGCATCTAATGCAACAGCTCAATATTTAGCTAATGGAAGAAGTTTTGGAGATATAAATATGGTATCGACAGCTAGCTCAATAGTGCCTGGAATTGGCCCCGCAATTTTTGGAGAAACTATAGGGTGGACGCCTAATAATATTATGAAAGGTCAGGGATTTCAAACTCCAGAATCATTTAACAAATGGGCTGTTCAAGCAGGTTCTGCTGTTTTGAGTAATCGTTTTGCAAAAGCAAGTGATAATTATCTATCAGGTTCAGGTTTTGGAGAAGCGATGGTTAGGGAGTATTTTAAAGGAATAGTAGCAGTTGGAGCAAATTCAGCACCACAAGGAATTAAGTAGTTATGAAATTAAAAACAAAAGCAATATTAGTTTTAAGTCCCTTAATTTTTATTTTTGTGTTCGCTTATATACGAACTCACAAATTTGAAAAAGAGTTTAAAAACAACGGTAAAATAACAATTGGGAGAATTGATTCTATTTTCACACCACCTAAATGGGCATCAACCGTTTATTTATTTTATTATGTTGGTAATAAAAAACATACCTCTTTTGAAAGTGATACAAAATATAAAGCGACCAAAAGAGATATCGGTAAGTTTTATGAAATTAAATATTTACCAGATTCTCCAGAAATAATTAGAGTAGATTATTCAAAAAAAATTACAGACACTACTGCTATTTTAAAAGCGGGTTTTTCAAGAATAGAAATAGGAAATTTAAAAGGGAATTGAACGATATAAACCTATCGCTCGGATATGTCGACAACGATAGCGCAGATTTGCAATCTGTGTCCACAAAGTTGAGCAAGTAATAAAGAGAAATAAGTACAAAAAAACCGAGCAAATTGCTCGGTTTTTTTGTCTGAAAAAGTATATAACCCAGATCGCTCGGATATGTCTACAACGATCGTGTGGATTTGCAATCCGTGCCCACAATAATATTCTTTAAATATAAATTTAAGAGAGAATCTTTATTAAAACAAACTTCAAGAAGAAAGGAAAAGAATGTTATTTGTAGCTTTTGTTGTATTTTAGATAAAAAAGATTTAAATAAAATATAAAGCAAAAACGACAGATTAGGCTTATTTTATAACAATAACTACAGTAGGTTGGGTTGATGTTTTTACGCGACTCAATCAAAAATATAATATCGTTAATGCTTTGCAATATTGTCAAGAAAAAAAAGGACTTGAAATTTATGCCTATTGCATTATGCACAGTCATATCCATTTAATTTGTAAAGCCACAAATGGTTTTATTTTATCGGATGTGATGCGAGATTTCAAGAGGTGTACTTCAAAGAAAATTATTCAAACTATTATGGACGATCCAGAGAGTCGTAGGGAGTGGCTTTTGTCTTATTTTGAGAAAGTATGCGAAGATTTAACAAGGAACCAAAGCTATAAAGTATGGCAACATGGCTATCATGCAGAAATAATAGAAACGAATTGGTTTATAAAACAAAAGATTAATTATATTCACAACAATCCTGTAAAAGATAAAATAGTTACATTGCCAGAGGTCTATTATTTTAGCTCTGCAAGAAATTACGCGAATTTAGAAAATGAATTGGATGTTTTAATTCTAGATTTGTTTTAGATTGTTTGATTTGCTTTATTGACACGGATTGCAAATCTGCTTGATCCGTTTTTGCCAAAAGGAAAAATGAATTCAGTTAATTCATAAAAAAAAATATAAAACCCCAAAAATTAAATGATTATAAAAAAAACAATATTGATGATTGGTGTTTTATTATTAATTGCGTTTGTTATGCAAATTGTTTTGATAGGAACTTCTCCTAAAATTGATTGTGATTATATTAAAAATCAATTATATTTTTTGACTGAAACGTTAATAATTCAGTATTTAATATTGGTGTTTATTGAGATTTTATTTTTAAAGTTTTGGATAAAATCTGAAATTAAAAAAAGCATTAAATCAGTTTTAATTTTCACAATTTTATTTATAGGGATGTTTGCATATCTGTTTTGGGAATATTATAATGACCTGTGTAATTAAAAGTCTATGGCGCAGATTTACAATCCGTATCCAAAAAGTTGAGCAAGTAAACAAAATAAAGAAACAAGCATAACTGTTTGGTTTTTGTGTTTTATAGAGTTTCAATTCAGAAAGTAATTTTGAAAAAAAAAATGATCAATTCTCATAAAATAGTTCTTTATGAAACCGAATGCCCTAGCCCAGATAGAAGGGAAAATCCTTTTTTTAGTTTCGTTTTTTTAAACGAGACAAAAAAAGATTGGAATGATATCTGGAAATAGCTCCTGAAAATAAAGTTTTACGGATGAAAATAGCTATAGGAAAATTACTTTTCAACTAGGAAACCAACTTATGAGAATCATTGAAAACGTAAGAATTCATTAATATACGTAAGATGTAGCTGGCGAAAGAGTCATATAAAGTTCTGGTTATTCGCAAAATATTGAAGCCAAAGGATATGGCCGCTTGGATATCTCTTCAGGGCTAATGTAGATTTGCAATCTGTATTGCAAAAGATTGTAATTAATAAATAATTATTTGTTTTTTTTAGAGTAATATTAAAAAGCGCAAAAAAAATATCGATAAAAAGAGGCTTTTCTTTTAATAATTCTATAATTAACTTCTTATAATAATATTTAAATTTAGATATGAATTGGCTGTATCTCATTAAAAGTTTATTCTGTTTTATTGCTGTCTTTGTACTCTATAAATACGATTTATGGTGGAGAAAAAATAAAGTAGAAAACAATAAAGAGGCCTTAAACGACTATGATAAAACGGTAAGACCTGTTAGGAATTTTGGATGAAAAATCATGCTCTTAATATTAGGAATACTATTGTTGGTGTTAAGTTTTAAAGAATAAAAATACGGTGATAATTTTATAAAAAACAGATATAGTTGAATATTTTGATTTATTTTGGATGATTAAAAATAATACAAATCTTACTTTATTTGTTTTTTATAAGTAAATATTTACGAAAATTACAGTATGTTTGCGCTTTTAAATTTAAAATAAACATCATGAAAAAAATTATTTTAACGGCCATCGCCGTATTTGCTTTTGCTACGGGTTATTCTCAAGAGGAAGGTAAATTTAGAGTAGGATTAGATTTTGGATATACAATTCCTTCAAATGGAGGAGGTGGAGTATTATTATCAATTGAGCCTAAATACAACTTAAAAGACAATATGAATGTCGGTTTAAGAATTGGAGCCGCTGCTATGGTGCGTGATTTAAATAGAAATGGGGAATCTACTAGTGCGAAAATTTCAGCAAATGGTTCTTATGTGGGTACATACGATTACTATTTTAATAATTCAGGAGGTTCTTTTGTACCTTATGTTGGTGGTGGTGTTGGGTATTATAGTATTGCAAATGTAGAATTTGATGATGTTAATTCCTCTACAGAAACTGTTGGCTTAGATGCTACAGGCAAATTTGGTGGTTTATTAAGAGGTGGTTTTGAATGGGGTAAATTTAGAATGGGACTTGAATATAATCTTGTTCCTAAATCTACTTTACAAGATATGTCTGGTGCAGAAGTAGGAACTATTGCAAATAGTTATTTAGGTATCCATTTAGGCTTTTACCTTGGTGGAGGAAAATGGAATAAATAATTTTTATACAGGAACTAAATGGCGCAAATGTTTTAGACTTTGCGCTTTTTTTTGTTTTTATATTATTTGGTCTCTTTACTATAAAGCCGTTTTTGAGGGAATGTTTATAAATAAAAGACGATTAATAGTATTGAACTTTTAAGTAAATTAAATGGATTATAAAGGGGAATTTAATTCAAAATTTTAAAATCAAAGGCTAGTTTTTTAGTTTGAATTAAAGTACGCCAGTCCACAAAAAACAAACAGAATAACATTATAAATCCTAAAATAAAACTCAGAATCGACTGCCACGAAAAAATATTATCAATAATACTTTGTTGATTGTCAACTGCAAATTTACCTAAATGAAGCGCAATAGAATCACTAGTAAATTTACCAATCAAAAAGGGAATAATAATATAAAGAGGTTTTATTTTAGAAATACCAGCACCCAAAAATAATGGTGTTGTAGGAAGAGGTAACAAAGAATAAGCAAGCACAACAATTATCCCTTTCCATTTATTTTCGTTCATCTTATCCCCAAGGAACTTTATGTCTTCATTTTTTGAGGATTTTAAGAACTTGCTGGCTAATAATGGAGCATATAATAAAAGAATAAATCGACCTAAAACCGATCCTAAAACTCCAATAACAATAACAGCCCAAACGTTTAAATCAAATAAAATTTGAAGAAATACCATTATTGTAAATGCTGGTGCAAAAGGAAATGGGACAATGTCAAATAATAAAGAGCCAAAAAAAACTAATAGATAATGCCACCACATAGGTTTGGAGTTTAATTTTATCACTATGACCGATAAGCAAGGATTGCAAATTTGTAGTGTCAAAGTAAGGAACCTCAAAACTACAACTAAATACGGTGTAAAGCTGAAATACTTTTTTGCTTACCTATTTATCTTTAAAGGAAAGAGTTTAAGAGATGTGGGTGTAAAATGTGTTTCTAAATATTCGGATACTTATTCCTATTTATTAAAGTTTCCATTTTGAGTTTTAATCGATAGTTTGCGTTATTTTTCCAATATTTAAACTATTAGCCATCGCAGTGAATATCTTAAAATAAGTTCCTTTTAGATCATACAAACTTTCATGAGTTCCTACTTCTACAGCTTTGCCTTTGTCTAAAACAATGATGTTAGATGCATCGATAATTTGAGAAATACTATGCGAAATAATAATGACCGTTCTGTCTTTTTTTACAGCATCTAACGATTTTTTTATTTGCTCTGTTGCGATAGCATCTAGACTTGCTGTGGGTTCATCTAAAAATATAATAGGTGGATTTTTTAAAAATAATCTTGCAATAGCGATTCGCTGTTGTTGTCCTCCCGAAAGTAAATGCGCTTCCGATTGATAGCCATTTGGCAAGGCGCTAATTTGTTCATGAATATAGGCTTTTTTCGAAGCTTCTATTACCTCAATTTCAGTTGCATTTGGATTGCCATAAAGAATGTTTTCTGAAATTGTACCTTTGAAAATGTGATTCTTTTGCAATACCAATCCAATATTTTGCCTCAAAAAATTAGTATCATATTCCTTTAAATTAATACCATCTAATAAAATAGTGCCTTTGGTGGGTTGGTAAAATTTATCCAATAAATTTATAATAGTACTTTTCCCAGCACCACTTAATCCTACTAACGCGGTATTTTGATTTGGTTTTATTGTAAAGTTTACATTCTCTAATGCTTTCGTCCCGTTTGGATAACTAAAATCTATATTCTTAACTTCTAGTAATCCTGTTATTTTTTTAGGTTTATAAGAACCACTTACTTCTTTTTGATGGTCCGATTCTAAAATATCAAAAAATCCTTCTGAATAAATTAAAGCATCATTTACTTCGTCGTAAATTCGGTGTAGTTGTCGTATTGGTGCCGAAACATTGTTAAATAACATAATGTGAAACATAATAGCACCAATGGTCATGGTTCCGTTTAATACAAAATAGGCAGTTAGAATTATTATAATTACCACTCCAATTTGCTCTACAAAACCTTTTATACTTTCAAACATAAAGCTGGTTTTTCTGGTAGCCAACTGGTTTTCTGTCATTTCGTATTGTATGTCTTGATGTCGTTTGGCCTCAAGCGACTCTCGCACAAAGGATTTAATAACAGTGATTGATTCTATCAAACTAATGATGCCATTATTTTTGGTTTCTCTGTAGGTTCGCATTCGTCTTCTAAAACCACTTAGTTTAGTAGCTTGTAATTGACTGATGTAAAAATAAATGGGAATGATGCATAAACTAACCAAACCTACATAAAAATTAGCGTAAAACATTAATCCTAAAGCCACAATTGCATTAGCAAAAAGCGGTAAAATATCGATAAAAAAGTTCTGGACTAATCTGGTTAAGCTACTTATTCCTAAATCAATACGCGTTTGGAGTTTACCACTATCATTTTCGCTAGAAGTATAAAATTCCATGCGATAGCTAAGGATTTTTTCAGTTATCGTTTGTGAAATATCACGTGAAATAAAAATACGTAGTTTTTCTCCATAAAACTTTTGTCCAAATTGAACCACTGAGTAGATTAATTCTTTTGAAAGCAAAATGATGCTAATAATGCCCAACAAATAGAAACCTTTTGAAAGAGGTTCTCTAGCTACCATTAAATCACTGATAGAATCTACAGTATATTTTAGTATTAAGGCGTTCACTTGAGCTGCAAAGGAACCAATAAATGCAAGGAATAAGGTAGCCATTACCATTTTACGATAAGGCTTTACAAATGGCGTTATTTTTTTATATAAGGATGAAATAGTCATTTTAGCAATTTAAGAAGAAAAAATAATTCTCTCTAAATTTTTATTATTTTTTCTTTTTCTTCATTGCTTTTAGGGTAATCTATCTTATTAGCAAGCAAGTATTTTATGGTAAAAAGGGAGGGAATTGTAGAACCTAATTTCAGAGAAGCAATACTCTTAATTTTGTTTATCGTGTTTTACCCATATAAGGTCCTTTGTTGTATAACCGGACTTTTCTGCAATTTTCAAATAGTCTTTTTTGATAGCATCAGGAATAGTCGTTTCTCGAGATAAGATCCATAAATATTGTGTGCTCTTACCTGCAACTAAGGCGTATTTGTAATTTTCATCAATTGCAATTACATTATATCCAGCATAGAAAGGACCAAAGAAAGAGACTTTAAGCATTGCAATATCTTCGCTACCAACAAATTTAGCCTTTCCAATTGCTTGTGTCCATTTGTGTTTTTTTACGTTGTATCCTTTGTTTATAACTTTAATTTTCCCATCGTTTTTTAAAGAATATTCTGCTGTTGTATTATTTAAATCTTTTTCGAATTTGAAATCTAATCGGGCAATTTCATACCATTTTCCAAGATATTTTCTTTGTAAAACGGTTTAACTGCTGTTACATTTTCAGGAATTATTTTGCAAGAGCAAATAGATGCAACTATTAAAAAAAGTGTTGCTAAATAAATTATTTTATTGGTTTTCATAGATGTATTATTTTTTTTACCGATTTAATATAGGTCTTTAATAAAAGTTCTACCTATAAAATTGCATGGGATTAAATCGCATTACATTGTCTTTGCTAAGGTAGAATATCTGGGTTAAAATTATACTTGCTGTAACCAAAAATTTGGTAATTGCTTAGTTATAACTGCGAGGAATGATTGCTCGAAATTCTGTCTAAGACCAAAGACTCCCGCTCATATCTACAATATAAATTATTTTTTTATTAAAACATGCTAATATATGTTAATCAAAATAATGTATTAAATAGTCCTGCAAAAAGGTTGGTAGGACTAAGTTTTACGATACAAAATTGAACTGTTTTAAGAAACATATCAATTATTATTATTTTTGTCGATCACTATTTATAAAATTTAGAATTAATATCAAAACTGTAGATAAAATTACAATTGATATAAATGAATATCGAATAGTAAAATAGATTTCTTCATGAAAAAGATAAGTACTCCATGATGATTCTCGGTCTACAAAAACAGTATAATTAAAGAAAAACCAAATTAATATCAAGAATATATATTGAAGTGTTATTCTCATAATTTTCTGCTTAATCACTGAAAAGAAGTAAAATAGCATTATGAAGAAAAAACAGGAAAAGATTGATATAACGAAAATGTCTTCAAAAAAACCACACTCTAGACATCCACTGGAAATACTGTTAGAGAGTTTTCTCATTGACAAATAGAATTGCAAAAATGTAAATAGAAAAACAATGCAAATGTTAATAAATATTCTCTTTTTTGAAAAAGCTGCATAAGTTTTTATAAATGTTTTCATTTTAAATTTTTAAAAAAGACTATTTTTTATTGATTTTCATGTAAAATTACCGTTAAATCTTTGATTAGCTTTCTTGATAGAAGCGAGAATCAAAAAAATTATAAAATTTATATTTGCTGTAGACAGCAAAATTTTAGGATCATACCTCAGTGCTTACTTTTAATAATTAATTGGTCGTATTTCTTAGGATTAAATTCAATTTTTGGTTTGTGTTTTCCGTCAAATAATAGCATTGCATTTCTTTTCCGGAATTTATCGATAGCGATATAGTAGGTTTTATTTTCTAAATTAAATTTAAAGTCGATTGCATTTGTACTTCCAATAAAAAAGTCATCTCTCGCTGGTCCGTATTTATTATAAAGTGCGTTGGCTATTTTCTCAGGATTATTTTTGGTTATATTCCTAAATTCAATTTTTTCATTTGTCACAAAATAGATAGCTTGGTTTGGAGCTGTTATTTCAAAACCAAACTTTGTTTTTTGAGCAGCAGATACTTCTTGAATGTATTTGGAACCACAAGAACTCAATGCGGTTAAAAAAAATAGTAATATTATAATTCTCATTGTCTATTTTTTGGATTTAAATATCTTCGTCTAAATTAAAAATACAAGTGGAATTAAAAATTGGAAATAGAATAACTCTCACAATAATTTGATAATGAGTCTATAAACTATTAGTGAATTTCAACAGGATTAAGTTTGTCTGACAGAAATTTTTTTTATCCATTTTACCTTTTTAAAAGCGGTAAATTTTTTAGTCAAATATTCTATTTAGATAATTTTAATTTGATACATATTAAAAGTCTCTTACAATTCATTTTCTAATCTTTATTGATTTTATAGGTTCTATATTTTCTTGTTTTTCTTTTTAAATGTTAGAAAAATACAGATAATAAATGTAATTAAGAATAGCCAATCTAATGCTGGTTTTTTAAATGTAAAAGTGGCAAAATCGGTGTGTTTATACAAAGCTAATCCAATGGGAAATGCAATTATTGCAAAAACGATATTAAAGTTTATTTTATTTTTCATTTAATCAATGTTTCGTTATTAAATTTATAATTGGCTGTTTCCAAAGAGTAATTTTCAGAATTATGCTAAGTTCTTTGAATCCATTCCTATTTAGGACTTATATGTTTTTATGATTGTAAATAGTTTTTTTACTAAATAATTGTCAAATATATTAAAATTTTCTTACAATTTTCCGTAAGAACATATAAATACAAATTGTTCAAACTTAGCCCCGATAGTAGTGAAAATCCTTTGTTGTGGCGGTAGCCAAAAGCAAAGATTGTAGCAAATAGCGGGACAAAACTTCTTAGTAAAACATTCGATCTGCTCCAAAAAAAAGACCCGCAAGTTTGCACTTGCAGGTCTTCAATTCTCTACTTTATAGGAGTTTGGAAAGGATTTATTTAATCATCTCGAAACTTCTTTTTACAAATGCCGTTAGCGCTTCTCCTTTTAGAAGATTTTGCGATAATTTAGCTAAGTCAAGGGCTTGTTTGATTAAACTTTCTTGAGCTGCTTTATCGGTATTGTTCAAAATATTAGTTGCCAATTCAGAGTTAGTGTTTACCACTAAATTGTACATTTCTGGCATATTACCCATGCCAAACATTCCGCCACCGCCACCGGATTGGCTCATTTCTTTCATTCTACGCATAAATTCTGGTTGCGTGATGATAAATGGAGATGCATTGCTATCTAAAGCTTCTAGCTGCACAGAGTACGTTTGTTTAGGAACGATAGCTTCTAGAACGGTTTTTAAGTTAGTTTGCTCTTCTTCAGATAATTTAGAAATAGCAGTTTCTTCTTTTTTGATTAAGTTATCAATATGATCTGAATCGACACGGATAAAAGTCATGTTGCTGTTATCGCCTTCAATTTTTTGAATTAAATGAGAGATAATTGGCGAATCTAGTAATAAAACTTCGTATCCTTTTTCTTTCGCAGTCTCGATATAAGAGTGTTGCGCTTCCTTGTTTCCAGCATATAAAACTACTAGTTTTCCGTCTTTATCGGTTTGCGTAGCGGCAAGATTTGTTTTTAATTCTTCAAGCGTGTAGAATTTATCATCTACTGTTGGATATAAAACAAATGCGCCTGCTTTTTCATAGAATTTATCTTCAGAAAGCATTCCGTATTCCAATACGATTTTAATGTCATTCCACTTTTGTTCAAAATCAGCGCGATTTTCTGTGAACAAAGATTTCAATTTATCCGCTACTTTACGAGTAATGTAATTTGAAATTTTCTTAACAGCAGCATCTGCCTGCAATCCAGAACGAGAAACATTTAATGGGATATCTGGCGAATCAACAACCCCTTTTAACATCATTAAAAATTCTGGAACAATTCCTTCTACATTATCCGTTACATATACCTGATTTTGGTACAATTGGATTTTGTCTTTCTGAATTTGTAAATCAGAACCTAATTTTGGGAAATATAAAATACCAGTTAAGTTAAACGGATAATCAACATTCAAGTGAATGTGGAATAACGGCTCCTCAAACTGCATTGGATACAATTCATGATAGAAATTCTTGTAATCCTCTGGAGATAATTCTGTTGGTTGTTTGGTCCAAGCCGGATTTGGGTTATTGATAATATTGTCAACTTCTACTTCTGTAAAAGTTTTGTCTTTATCTTCTTCAGCAACTTCTTCGCCCTTTTTTTGTTCAATTTTCTCTGTCTTTGTTCCAAATTTAATCGGAATAGGCATGAACTTATTGTACTTATTTAATAACCCACTAATTTTAGATTCTTCTAAAAATTCTAAAGAATCTTCAGCGATATGTAAAATAATTTCCGTTCCACGAGTGGTTTTATCTGCTGGTTCTAATGTGAATTCTGGGCTTCCATCGCAAGTCCAATGTGCCGCTGGTTCGTCTTTGAAAGATTTAGTGATAATTTCAACTTTTTCAGCAACCATAAAAGCCGAATAAAAACCAAGACCAAAATGACCAATAATTCCAGAATCTTTTGCAGAATCTTTGTATTTATCTAAAAATTCTTCTGCTCCAGAAAATGCAACTTGGTTGATGTATTTTTCGACTTCATCGGCAGTCATTCCTAAACCTTGATCGATGATGTGTATTTTTTTGCCCTCTTTGTCTATTTTTACTTCAATAATTGGATTGCCATATTCTACTTTGGCTTCACCAATACTAGTTAAATGTTTTAATTTTAAAGTGGCATCAGTACCATTCGATATTAATTCTCTTAAAAAAATTTCGTGATCACTGTATAAGAACTTCTTGATCAAGGGAAAGATGTTTTCTACCGAAACATTAATTTTACCTGTTGTCATATTTTGAGTTTTTAAGTTTGTTTTATAGCCTACTATTCTTTCAAATAAGATACCAATAATAAGGGAAGTGACAAATTGTCGTAGCCTTTAATTATGATACAAAATATTATAATTTTGAAACAAAATTATAACAATGCAGTGTATCTTTGTATCAGTATTAATACATTAAATTTAGAAAGATGAAAAAAGTTATTTTAGTATGCACATTAGCAGTTTTGATGTTTGCATGTAAATCGAACTCAGCTACAAGTACGAAAACAGATAGAAAATCGCAAGTAGCTATAAAAGGGAATTGGGAAATTAGTTCAGTAACGTATCCAGGTTCACAATATGTGAAAGTGAACACTTTTCAATTAGCAGACTCAGAATGTTTTGTTGGTAGTACATGGAAATTCGTTTCAAATAACAATAAAGGAACAATGGCTTTAACAAAAACAAATTGTGTAGCTTTTAGTTCTCCAATTACTTGGTTTGTTAATGCAGACGGACAATTTGTTCTTAAGATATTAGATGCAGGCGAAAAAGCTAGAAAAGTAAGAGATGGTTATGTATTAGGTTTAGCTAATCAATCAGAAACTTCTTTTCAATTGATCGATAAAATTGATGTTGCAGGTAAAATGACGGACGTTGTTTATCAATTCCAAAAAGTAAATTAATATTAAAAAAAAATACAATTATGAAAAAGATTTCAATAGTTGCAATAGCAACAATAATGGTTATAGGTTCAATGTTTACGAGCTGTGAAGCGGTAAAAAACACAAACAAAACGCAAAGAGGAGCAGGAATAGGTGCTGTTGCAGGAGCTGTATTAGGAGGAGTTTTAGGTAACAATCTTGGTAAAGGTGGTAATGGTGCAATGGGAGCGGTTCTTGGTGGAGTTGTTGGTGGAGTTGCCGGTGGAGTTATTGGTAATAAAATGGACAAACAAGCAAGACAAATTGATCAAGTTCTTCCAGGAGCTGAAGTAGTTCGTGTTGGAGAAGGTATTAAATTAGTTTTAAATGAAAATGCAGTACGATTTGATACTAATAAATCATCTTTGACTGCTGCTGCTAAAGCTAATTTAGATAAATTAGTTCCAGTTTTTGCTGAATATCCAGATACTAATATTACTATTTACGGTTATACTGATAATACAGGTGCTGCTGATTATAACTTGAAACTTTCAGGAGAAAGAGCTGGAGCTGTAAAATCATACTTAAATAGTAAAGGTGTTTCTTCTAGTAGATTTCAGGTTACTGGTTTAGGTATTGCTGATCCAATTGCTTCTAATGAAACAGTTGAAGGAAGAAGCCAAAACCGTCGTGTAGAATTTGCTATTACTGCAAATGATAAAATGATCAAAGACGCTGAAGCTGAAAGTAAAAAATAAGCAAACATTACAATAAAATTTAAGGCTGTTTCTTCTAGAAGCAGCCTTTTTTTATGATTTGTTTTGAATGATTTGATAATACTAAAATTTTCAGTTTTAAATAGTAACCTTCAGTTGCTTATTTCAAACTAAAAAAAATAATTTATTAATGTATTTTTTTAAAAGTTAAATATTATTATTAATGAAGTTTTATCTGTGTGGAAAATCAATTATAAACCTAAATAAATCGTGGTATAAGCAAATTAAACATTGTAAATTTGTGCTCTCAAATAAAGATGATGCTAGAGATAAATAACATATCCTTCACGTATATTGATATTCCGGTAATTCAGGAAGTTAGTTTTACGATTGAAAAAGGTCAAAATACAGCGATTATTGGCGAAAGTGGCTGTGGAAAAAGTACTTTGCTAAAACTTATTTATGGTTTATACGATTTAGATGCTGGAGTAATAACCTATAATGAAAATACTATTTTGGGACCCAAGCATAATCTGGTTCCAGGAGAAGATTATATCAAATATTTAGCGCAAGATTTTGATTTAATGCCTTATATTACGGTAGAGGAAAATGTAGGTAAGTTTTTATCGAACATGTTTCCGGATGAAAAGAAACAACGTGTTTATGAGTTGTTAGACATGGTCGAAATGACCGCTTTCGCCAAAGTAAAAGCAAAATTTTTGAGTGGTGGCCAACAACAAAGAGTGGCATTGGCTAGAGTTTTGGCGTTAGAACCAGAAATTTTATTACTAGATGAACCTTTTAGTCAAATCGATTCTTTTAGAAAGAATTCATTGCGTCGCAATTTATTTAAATACTTGAAAGATAAAGGTGTTACGTGTATCATTGCAACTCACGATAGTACAGACGCTTTGGCTTTTTCTGATGAAACGATAGTGATTCAAAACGGAAAACTGGTTGTAAAAGGAAATTCGAAGCTGGTGTATGAAAATCCAATTAATAAATATACAGCTTCTCTTTTTGGCGAGGTTAATGAATTGAAATTATCTCAATTAATTCCTATCGAAGAAGAAGAGGATGAGTTTTTATTACTTTATCCACATCAACTAAAATTGGTTGACAGTGGAGTGATGCAAGTTGTAGTAAAACAATGCTATTATAAAGGCAGTCATTACTTAGTCAAAGCTGCTTTTGAGCGAAGAGCTATTTTCTTTGAGCACGATACAGAATTAGAAATAAATCAGGAAGTACACTTAATGCTAGCTTAAAATAAAAAACCCCGAAATTCAATGATTTTCGGGGTTTTCCATTTATTATAATTAAGCTTATTTTTAATCGTAGATTCAGTCATTTTAAATTTTTGAATCATTTGCCGATGAAGCAAAAAGGCGTGAATTTAATCAACCTTAAAAACTTTTTGACTTTGTGGCAATAAAACATATTTCTTAGTGGTAAGTAGCTTAATTCTTCAAATACTTCTCTAAAAACTGATCTTGTTCCCATAATAAGTGCAATATGTTTTCTTTCGCAGCATATCCATGAGATTCTTTTGGTAAAATGACCATTCTTGCGGGAGCACCCAATCCTTTTAACGCTTGAAAATAACGTTCTGTTTGTAAGGTAAATGTTCCTGGATTATTATCTGCTTCACCATGTACCAAAAGCATCGGTGTTTTCATTTTATCAGCATTCATAAACGGTGACATCGTATTATAAACTTCGGGAGTTTCCCAGTAATTACGTTGCTCACTTTGAAAACCAAATGGAGTTAGTGTTCTATTGTATGCGCCACTTCTAGCAATTCCACAAGCAAATAAATTTGAATGTGTTAACAAGTTAGCTGTCATAAATGCACCATAAGAATGACCGCCAACAGCTACTTTTTTTCTATTGATGTATCCTAAAGCATCAACAGCATTAATTGCTGCTTCGGCATTATCAACTAATTGCGAAATAAAATTATCGTTTGGTTCAGTTGTTCCTTCTCCAATAATTGGGAAAGCAGCATCATCAAGAACCACATAACCTTTGGTTACCCAATATACAAAGGAACCATAGCTAGGAAATGTAAATTCATTTGGATTTTGAGTAACTTGCCCTGCTGAGTTTTTGTCTTTGTATTCTGCTGGATAGGCCCAAATAAGCAATGGCATTTTTTCTTTCTTTACTTTGTCATAACCTACCGGTAAATATAATGTTCCCGATAACTCAACACCATCTTTACGTTTGTACTTGATTACTTCTTTGCTTACGTTCTTGATACTCTCAAAAGGATTTTTAAAGGCAGTAATTGGAGTAAGTTTGTTTTTCTCTTTAATATTTCTAATGTAGTAATTAGGATATTCGTTTTTAGATTGTATTTGTACTAAAACCGTTCCTTTTTTGAAATCTTCAATTTCAATGATATCCTCTTTTTTATCTGTATATGCAGATGTGTAAAGACGTTTTGATTGCAATGTTTTTAAATTATATTCTGTGATAAAAGGAAATTGACCATTTTTAGTAAATCCATCACCTATAAGAAATGCATTGTCATTTTCTATAGCCAAAACATATCTATTGTATTGATTTTTTTTGGTTTCAAAGTTCCCCGGATTAGAATAAGAATCTTGTGAATTTCTATCAAAAATTACTTTTGGTTCTTGACTCGGATTTGATGGATTGATTAAATAAGTTTTAGTATTACGAGTATCGTACCATTCGTCTGTTGCAATTGCAATATTGTCATTTCCCCAAATCATTCTGCTGTAGCGTTGAGGTGTTTTTACCAATGAAGTTGCAGCAGTTGTAAAAGGAGCGTTCCAAAGAAAAACCTCGTCTCTATAATCTACTTTATTAGCAGGATCTCCACCATCTAAAGCTTCTGCATATACTAATGTTGCTGGTTTGTCTGCTCTCCAACTCATGTTTCTTCTTCCTTTTCTAACGGCCATAAAACCTTTAGGAATTATTTCTGTAAGAGGCACTTCATTTACAACCTTTACTTCTTTTCCTGCAACATCATATATAGTTGTTTTCATCGGAAAACGACTTAAGGGAACAATATAGGAAAACGGTTTTTGTATTGTATTTAACATCAAGTAATTTCCGTCTGGCGAGAAACTTTCTCCTGCATACATAGCTGCTTTTTGAAATAAAGTAGCCGTTCCGTTTAAGTTTATCTTATATAATTCAGACGTCATGATGTTTTCAAAGTTGATCTCATCATTCTTGTTTTTCAACATATCTGGATACGTTCTGTTTTGAGATTTTTCTCCGTCAGCATTCGAAATTATCGGACCAGTTGGAAGATCTTTTTTAGAATCTAAAAGTGCAGCTCTATTTTTTGGTAGCATTTTTACCAAAATAGTTTCATTGTCATTCATCCAACTGAATGGATTGCCAAGATTTGCATTGACTGTAGCTTCTGTTAGTTTTGTAGCTTTTGCTGTAGATACATCAATTACCCAAAGTTCAACCCCAGTATTTGTAGTATGTGAGAAAATAATTTTTTTATCGTTTGGAGACCAAGATAGATTGCTAATACGAGGATTATCAGGCAATCCAGCAACTTGCATCTCCTTCTTATCGCTTACTTTTTGAAGTTTAAGGTTGTTGACATACGTAACGGTACTAGAAATGTTGGTTACGGGATTGATGCGTAAACCTCCCAATCGCAGTTCGTCTTGGTTTAAATCATCTAATGATTTATAGGTATTTCTATAGGATAATAATAAATATTCTTTTTTTGTATCCATAGATACTGAAGGTGCTCTTTCATAATCGGCTAATTCTAAAATAGATTTAGAAGGTTTTTGATAGCTGAGATTTTCTTGAGCATAGGTGGTTAAACTCAGTCCGAGGAAAAGAAAAAATGGAATTTTCAATTTCATGATTTAAGTGATTTTAAATTAGCAACCGAAAATAAAGTAATGTTATTAGATTTGAAAGTAAATGACTCTTTTTAACTTTTGCAAGAGCTTGATATTCATCAAAATTATTCCTTTAATGTTTTTATTTGTGTGAATTCGAATTCAGTTTTAGTTCTCTTAAAAGCATAAAAATTGTAAATTGCTAAAATAATGGTAATTTGGTAGCTCATATTTTTAAGTATGTTATAAATTTGCAATCGTATTTTAATAAAATAATATAATATGTATCATTCAAAAATAACAGGGTTAGGATTTTATGTTCCCGAAAACGTAGTGACAAATGATGATTTGTCTAAACTCATTGATACTAATGACGAATGGATTCAAGAGAGAACAGGAATACAAGAAAGAAGACATATTGTACCTGGTGAAGATACCACGACATCAATTGGCGTAAAAGCAGCTGAAATTGCAATTACTCGTTCTGGAGTGGCTAAAGAGGATATTGACTTTATTGTTTTTGCTACTTTGAGTCCAGATTATTATTTTCCAGGACCAGGAGTTTTGGTTCAAAGAGATTTGGGATTAAAAACTATAGGCGCATTAGATGTTAGAAACCAATGTTCTGGTTTTATTTATGCTTTATCTGTTGCAGATCAGTACATAAAAACGGGTATGTATAAAAATATTTTGGTGATTGGTTCTGAAGTACATTCATCTGGATTAGATATGACATCGCGCGGTCGTGGTGTTTCTGTAATATTTGGAGATGGAGCAGGAGCAGCAGTTTTGAGTAGAGAAGAAGATTTGACAAAAGGGATTTTATCAACACATTTACACTCTGAAGGACAACATGCTGAAGAGTTAGTGCTCAAAGCACCAGGAATGGGTGGTCGTTGGGTATCTGATATTTTGGCGGATAACGATCCAGACGATGAGAGTTACTTTCCTCACATGAATGGACAATTTGTATTTAAAAATGCAGTAGTTCGTTTTAGTGAAGTAATCAATGAAGGTTTAGAAGCTAATAATTTAGAGGTTTCTGATATCGATATGTTAATTCCGCATCAAGCAAATTTGAGAATTTCTCAATTTATTCAAAATAAATTTAAGTTAAACGACGATCAAGTTTTTAATAATATTCAAAAATACGGTAACACAACAGCTGCATCTATTCCAATTGCTTTGACCGAAGCATGGGAACAAGGCAAAATAAAATCTGGAGATACCATTGTATTAGCTGCTTTTGGTAGCGGATTTACTTGGGCTAGTGCTATTATTAAGTGGTAGAATAAAGTTTGATATCATTGAATTATTCAATAAAAAAACCCGGAGTTGGCATACTCCGGGTTTTTTATGGATAACAACTATTAAAAACTAATTCTCTAATTTTTCATTAAAACATTCCTCCGCCACCTTCTTTGGTATTGTTGTCTCTTTGTTTGCGCTGTAAACTTTTGTTTTTTCCAGCACCAAACATATAATTAAAACCTACATAAACCGATTGACTTTCCCAACTGAATTGTCCTACTTGAGGATACGGATTGTCTCCGCTAAAACCAGCTTTCATTGTGTCGAAAATATCATTAAAACGAATGCTTAAGGTTGCCTTGTCTTTTAAGAAAGAGTAACGTCCACCTGCATCAATTTTATACATTTCCTTACCATTAAACTGAACACCATCAACTCCCGATCTATAAAAACCGAATAAAAGGAATCTAAGATTTTTATTGGCTTTAAAATTACTTGTAAAACGAGCATTAAATGCAGCGGCATCAACTTGTTTTGTTACAAAGTCAAAAGAATTTGACGTTGAATTGTAAACAGAAATCAATCCTTTTTGAGCAATGCTTGAGAAATCTACCGCAGGTTGAATATCCCACCAACTGTTTATCTTATAATTTAAAGAGGCTTCAAAACCATACGCTCTATTATTATCAAAGTTGTCATAACTTAGAATTTGTTGATTTTGATTTTGTGGGTCTGGATAGATAATTCGGTTAATTTCGTTATTAATAGATCTCACAAAAACACCTGTAGTGATCGATCCTTTAGTAATGGTTTTTGTATAATTTACTTCGACAGAATTTGTAAATTGAGGTTGTAATTCGGGATTTCCAATAGAGGTAATTCTTGGAGTACTAAATTCTCTTATTGGTTTGGTTTGGTCTAAACTAGGTCTGTCTACACGGCGACTGTAACTAATTTGAAATTGATCTTTCTCGCTAGGAGAATATGTCATCGACGCTGATGGATATACCGTAATATAATCGTCCTTGAAAGCAACAGTGTTATTTAGTTTCGCATTCACTTTATAGCTTTCCAGACGAGCACCCAATTGATAACCAATTTTACTAAATTTTTGTCCAAAAGTTACGTAAGCCGAATTAATGTCTAAATCGTATTGATAATTAGAATTTGATAAAGCGCTGTTTGTAGTAACATAATTATTGTCCGTTCTAACAATTCTAGTTTCTGCACCTAATTCCAATTTGCTTTTTTCGTTCAAAGGGTTTACGTAATCAAGATTAACGATAGAGTTTTGTCTTTTTTCGTTGATGTTGTCTCTATAACTACTACTAGGAATTATAGGATTAGTAAAAGCGGTACGGAAATTTGAAATTTCATCTCCAGTATAAATACTGTGATTGATTTCTAAATCTAATGACTCTCCTTCTTTTTTTGTTAAATGTTTAAAGGCTAAATTGTAGGTTCCGTCAGTGTTATTTCCTTTATATTTCGAATTTTGAAATAGGTTTTTGGAGGCATCAGGATTTGTAATAGCAACATCGATTTGTGCATTTCCAAGTTGTTTGTTTTGATTTGTATAAACAGACAAGGTGTTTTTATCATTGATGTAATAATCCATTCCAATTTTAAACAAATGGGATTTATCGTTATTGATGATATCAAGATGTTGATTGCTAAGGTCATCTAATCTCAGGATATTTCCCTCATTGAGTTTCTTACCAAAGTTATTCCCGTAAGTTCCAAAAAAGTTTAATTTTCCAGTTCTATAGTTCATGTTAGTAGAACTATTAATTTTTGGTTTTTTGGCAAAAGTTAGTCCCGTATTTATACTGGCATTAAACCCATCACTAGCATTTTTATGCAAAACAATATTAATAATTCCTGACATTCCTTCTGGATTATATTTTGCACTTGGATTGGTGATTAATTCAATTTTCTTAATAGAAGTAGAAGGAATTTGTTTTAGTAATTGTGCAGCATCAATATTGCTAGGACGACCATCTATTAAAATCCTAACATTTTCATTTCCTCTCAAAGATATTTTTCCGTCCTGATCAACATTTACAGAAGGAATGTTACTCATAATATCCGAAGCCGTAGCTCCCGAAGTCGTAAGGTCTTTTCCGACATTAATTACTTTTCTATCAATTTTTTGTTCAATTGTAGAACGCTCGCTAATTACTGAAACTCCTTTTAGTTCAATGGCATCTTCCTCAAGGGAAATGGTGTTTAAGTTTAAAGTAGTATTCTCAGTAAGTTTTGCTGATTTTGTGATGGTTTTGTATCCAATAAATTGAATTTCTACCACATAATCTTTTAAGGCTAAATTCTTGATTTGAAACAATCCTTTTTCAGAGGTAATTCCGCCGGTAATAATTTTGTTGTTTTCCTTTATTGTAATGTTTACATAAGCTAAAGGTTCGTTCGTTTTTTGGTCAATTACCTTACCTGAAATACTTCCTGAGTTTTCTAAAAGTGTTGGTTTGACAGCTGTTTGTGCCTGCAACGAAAAGAGCGTTGCAATAAAGCAAATTAGTGTTAATTTGATTTTCATGATTGATTGTGATTTGATTGTGATTTGATTGATGTTTAAACTTTAATCCATTAAATAATTACTTAATGTTACTTAGTAAGACTGCATAAATTATTATTTGTTACAGATTTTTTTTGAAAAATAAATCTGTTTGTTGAAAATAAAAACTAAACAACTCATAATGAATAGGAAATTATCTCATTCTTCAATTTTAAAATTCCCGCAGAATCACTATCTTTGCACCCTTAAAAAAGTACACAAAATGACATTACCACAGATTCTTACGCCCGCTATTGAAAAAGCCGTGAATGCTTTATTTGATGTTACTGTTGAAAAAATTGAATTTCAAACTACTCGGAAAGAATTTGAAGGAGATATTACCATGGTAATTTTTCCTTTACTGAAATTGGTAAAAAGTAATCCAGTTGAATTAGGTAATAAAATTGGAACATATTTAGTCGAAAATTTGGCAGCCGTAAGTCGTTTTAATGTGGTTTCTGGATTTTTAAATATTGTTATTTCGGATGACTATTATTTAAATTTCTTTAATGAAATAAAAAACATTGAGTCCTTTGGTTTTGTAACTCCTAATCCAGAGGATAAAGCAGTTATGGTTGAATACTCTTCGCCAAATACTAACAAACCACTGCATTTAGGTCACGTACGTAATAATCTTTTAGGATATTCTGTTGCCGAAATTATAAAAGCTTCAGGTAAAAAAGTATATAAAACCCAAGTCATTAATGACAGAGGAATTCATATTTGTAAATCCATGTTGGCTTGGCAGAAATTCGGTAACGGACAAACTCCCGAATCAACTGGTCTTAAAGGAGATAAATTAGTAGGGAACTACTATGTTGCTTTTGATAAAGCCTATAAAGAAGAAATAGCGCAATTAATTAGCGCTGGAAAAACGGAAGAAGAAGCCAAAAAACAAGCGCCAATTATTTTAGAAGCACAAGAAATGCTTTTGAAATGGGAAGCAGGAGATGAAGCCGTAATTACGCTTTGGAAAATGATGAACCAATGGGTTTATGATGGTTTTGCTATTAGCTACAAAAATCTAGGAGTAGATTTTGATACTTATTATTATGAAAGTAATACTTATTTATTAGGAAAAGATGTCGTTCAGATAGGTTTAGATAAAGGTGTTTTCGAGAAAGATCCAGATGGTTCAGTTTGGATTGATTTGACCGAAGAAGGTTTAGATCGTAAAATTGTATTGCGTTCTGACGGAACAGCCGTATATATGACGCAAGATATTGGAACGGCAATTCAGCGTGTAAAGGATTTTCCTGATGTAGGAGGAATGGTTTATACCGTTGGAAATGAGCAAGATTATCACTTTAAAGTGTTATTCTTAATCTTGAAAAAATTAGGTTTTGATTGGTCTAAAAACTTATTTCATTTGTCTTACGGAATGGTAGATTTACCTTCGGGTAAAATGAAAAGCCGTGAAGGAACGGTAGTTGATGCCGATGATTTGATGCAAGAAATGACCGATACAGCTCAAAAAATTGCTGAAGATTTAGGTAAATTAGATACGTATAATGCTGATGAAAAAGCAAAATTATATAATACTATTGGTCTTGGAGCTTTAAAATATTACATTTTAAAAGTAGATCCTAAAAAACGAATCTTATTTAATCCAGAGGAATCTGTTGATTTTGCTGGAAATACAGGACCGTTTATTCAATATACTTACGCCAGAATTCAATCTATAATTCGTAAGGCTAATTTCGATTTTACAAATAAATCAGAAATAACAACACTTCACGAAAAAGAAAAAGAATTAGTAAAGCAATTAGAGTTGTTTCCAGAAGTGATTCAAAATGCTGCACAACATCATAGTCCCGCTTTATTGGCAAATTATACTTATGACTTAGTTCGCGAGTACAATTCGTTCTATCAAGCAGTTCCTATTTTAGGTGAAGAAGATTTAGAAAAGAAAATATTCCGAGTGCAATTATCAAAAAAAGTAGCCGATGTTATTGCTTCTTCTTTTAAATTACTAGGAATTAATGTTCCAGAAAGAATGTAGTTTATTTTATAATTCATTATAAAACAAAAGCCGATAATTTAAAATTATCGGCTTTTGTTTTTAAAAATATTCAGTTGTTATTTTATTTTTTGATAACAAAATTGTCAATAATGCTATCCGTTTGGTCTTTTGTTGCATTTGGTTTTAAGTCAAATAGTTGGGAATACAAAGTCTTTTTATTTACTTTTTTTTCCAATTTTATATCTTTGTTTTGATCATAAACAGTATCCCATTTCGTTCTTATATTTTTCCATAGATTATTGTTTTCTTTCCACCAATTTTGAGCAGCGATACATTTAGAATCGGCTACTTTAGTATAAATATCCATTCCTTTTTCTTGAGCAAGTAGGTAATCTTTTCCTGCTTCTGTTCTTAAAATTTTATCATTATCTTGTTCATGGTTCCAACCTGTTTTAGTGATTTCATGAATGTTTCTTCTTTTCAAGACATTATAATCTTTGCGTTTGGTATCTTCTCTTCTAGGTAATGGAGCATCCGTTGTATTTTTCCAATAGTCTTTTCCGTCAATATGAACCCAAGAAGCAGTTCCTTCATATCTTGGACTATCGTCAACTTGAAATACTTTTTGAGTCCATTGTCCTTTTACATCCATCTTATTCAACTTAGTAAATTTCCAAGTATTGTCTTTGTCAAAACGATACAAATTAGTGTTTTCATAAAGCCAATCTTGTCTCCAATGTTTGATAATCATGTCGTCACTCACAATTAATAAGTGTTGTAGCATTATTTTGTTGGGTGTATCTTCTACTAATTCTACCCATTCTAAACCATTGTCATGTTTTGTCGCAGATGGTTTGTAATTAACGCTGTCTTTTGAATATTGAAATGTTTCTGCAAAATTGAATTTTACTTCATAACAACCACACATGGCTTTGATCGCTTTTATATCTTCACTTTTTTTGATTTCTTGACTAAAGCTTGTTAGAGTTGTAACTGTCATTAATGCAGATAAATAGAGTTTTTTTGTTAACATAGTTGATTTTATTAATTAAAAATTTTTGACAAATATATAAAGTTTATTTAGAATAAATAAAAATAAGACTACTTTTGTAGAAATTATTAAGTCTAAATAAATATAATGAAATTTAAAAATACTCTTTATATCACTCTTCTTTTTTGTCAATTTTCCTTTGCGCAACAAGTGCAAAAAGACAGTTTAGTTGTTAAGGAATTATTAGAAGTTAAGGTTGTTACAGCGACAAGAACTGAAAGAGTACTTTCTTCCTTACCCTTGCCAATAAGTATAATAACTGCCAAAGAAATTGAGAAAACAGGAGTTACTCGATTAAATGAAATTTTAAGCGAGCAAACAGGTATTATTTTAATTCCTGATGAAAGTGGTTTTGAGGGGATTCAGATTCAAGGTTTAGACGCAGCCTACACGTTAGTACTAATTGATGGCGTTCCAATTGTTGGTAGAAATGCAGGAGTTTTAGATTTATCAAGAATATCAGTAGGGAATATAGATAGAATTGAGATTGTAAAAGGGGCATCTTCTGCTTTATATGGCTCAGAAGCAATGGGCGGTGTGATCAATGTAATTACAAAAAAACCTAAAAAAGATATGCTGTCAGGTAATTTTTCCTATCGATATGCAACTTTCAATACCAATGACTTGAATGCTAATCTGCTCTGGAAAAAGAACAGGTTTTCTGCTAATGTATTCGCTAACTTTTATTCTTCTGACGGATTTGATTTGGATAAAGCAACACCTTTAAAAAATGTTGAAAAATTTTATAATTACACCATTAATCCCAAATTGTATTATGATTTTTCTAAAAAAGTTAAGCTAATTATAAGCAATCGCTTTTACAATCAGAATATGAATAATGTCGCCCTCATTGAAACTGAATATTACAAAGGTGATGCTGAAGAAAAGGAATGGAATTCTCAAGTTAAGGTAGAACACAAGTTGAATTCAAAGTTGTATTTTGAGTATGAATTATATGCAACGAATTATAAAAACAATTCCTTCTTAGAGGATGAAAGTAAAGTGCTTTACGATCAAACCTTTTACAATCAATGGCTTTTTAGACCTGAAATAAGAACTACTTTCTCTATTAATAAAAATAAGTTAACAGCAGGAATAGGAATGAATCAGGAAACTTTAGATAGAACTTATTTTAATGCTATTGTCAAATTTAATTCTCAATATGTTTTTGTGCAGTATGATTACAACCCAAACCAAAAATGGAATATTCTAGCGGGATTTAGGTACGATAATCACAGTGAATACGCCTCACAGTTAAGTCCAAAATTAGCGTTGAATTATAAAATTAACACTAATTTTTCTTTAAAAACATCTGTTGGATACGGATACAAGGCACCAGATTTTCGCCAATTGTATTTCGATTTTACAAATCCATCAGTAGGATATACCGTTTTGGGATATAATGTAGCTGAAGCGCGATTAAATGAGATGCAAGATCAAATATTGAAAAAAGAATCAGGGATTAATTTTGATGAACCATTACAAGCAGAAAGTGCTGTGAATTGTAATTTTGGAACTTTTTACAAAAAGGAAAAATTTAAATTAGAGGTAAACACATTTTATAATTCTATTCATAATTTAATTGATACTAAGGCAGTTGCTCAAAAAAATAATGGTCAGAGTATTTTTAGTTATTTTAATACTAATGCTGTTTTTACGTATGGATTAGAACTGAATTCGAATTATAACTTCACTAAAGATGTAATGGTTTCTTTTGGTTATCAATATCTAACAGCAAAAGACAAATCGATTTCGGAACACTTTCAAGACTATCAATACATAAGAAACAACGAACTACAAACGATAAAAATTGATAAATCAGATTATTTCGGATTTTACAATCGCTCGAAACATACTGCCAATCTCAAACTATTATACACTATTTCAACTATAAAAACAGATATCAATTTGCGTATTTTTTACAGAAGTAAATACGGAATGTTTGATAGCAATGGTAATCAAATACTGGATAAATACGACACGTTTGTAGATGATTATTTTATTACCAATTTATCGGCTTCAAAATACATTTCGGATACATTACTTTTTCAAATCGGTGCTAATAATTTACTTGATTATAAAGAGCCCAATCAAATTCCTAATCTTTCTGGAAGACAACTTTTTGCACGAATTCAATTCAATTTTTAATTAATATTTATTTAAACACTTTTACAATGAGAACAAATTTTTTAAAACTTTCGCTTTTAGCACTAGTAATTTTCACAACATCTTGTAGTAATGATGATAAAAAGGAGGAGCTAGTTCCAGCAGTTATAACTCAAAAATTCACTAATCTTCCGGCTCCAGCCACAGGGGGACAAGGACAACCTGAAGGCGGTGCATTCACAAAATTCAGTTTTTCTGAAAATAAAATTGTAACCAGTGATAATTGGGATGTAGCTTTTCGTGGTACTGTAATTATTGTAAACGGAGGAGCTAAAATTGGTATTGTCGATGAGCCAAACAGAACGGGAAATGCTGCTGTAAGCATTGTTTCTGGTGCATTTTCAACTATAAAATCGATTCCCTTAGCGTCAACCTTTAAACAAGATGCAGCTGCGATTTATGCTTTTCCAAAGTCTGGAGATAATGCGTGGTACGATTACAATTCTAATACCCATCTTATATCGTCTAAAGCGGGAAAGATATTTGTTATAAAAACACATGATGGGAAATACGCAAAATTTGAAATCCTAAGTTATTACAAAGATGCACCTGCAGCACCAGATCTTACTTCTACAGGTAGATATTACACCTTCAATTTTGCTTATCAGCCCAATAGTACAACAACTTTTTAATTTTTTTTTTTTTTGAATCTATCCATTTATTTTGATTTATAAAGTTTAGCCACTTATTTTGAGCTATTCCTACTAATAATTATTGAGATAATTTGATGTAATTCAGCATATTAAACACACTCCTTAAACTAGTATTATAATTAGGTTCAAAATATTGTCTTGATATTTCTTTTTTTGTAACCAATTAGATTTTGGCTTTTATAAGCTAAAATGTTAATGTCAATACTGTTTATGAGTTACTTGTTTGTATTTTGGGAAAAGGAGGTTAGATTTATCTAGCCTCTTTTTTGTTTTTAATGTATTCATGTTAAACACAGTTTAGCTAAAATAAAACACTCTTTTCTGTTTTTTTCTATTCCATAAAATAGTCTCAATTATCTATTGTATCTAATTGCCTAATTATCTAATTAGTTTATCTTTGCATTTCAATAAAAAAATAAACCATGTTCGATAATTTAAGCGATAAACTAGATAAAGCCTTTCATATACTTAAAGGTCACGGAAAAATCACCGAAGTAAATGTAGCCGAAACTTTAAAAGAAGTTCGTAGAGCTTTGCTTGATGCGGATGTTAACTTTAAAATTGCGAAAGATTTTACCACTAAAGTAAAAGAAAAAGCAATCGGGCAGGATGTATTAACAACGCTTCAGCCAGGGCAATTGTTAGTAAAGTTAGTTAAAGATGAACTGACAGAATTAATGGGTGGTGATGTTGCAGGAATTAATCTTTCTGGAAATCCAACCGTTATTTTAATGTCTGGTTTGCAAGGATCAGGAAAAACTACTTTTTCTGGAAAACTAGCGAATTATCTTCTTACAAAAAAGAATAAAAAACCACTATTGGTTGCTTGTGATATTTATCGTCCAGCAGCGATTCAGCAATTATATGTTGTTGGAGATTCAATAGGTGTTGAGGTATACTCTGAGCCTGAAAATAAAAATCCTGTTGAAATTGCCCAAAATGCAATCAAACACGCGAAAGCAAATGGATTTAATGTGGTTATTGTCGATACAGCAGGTCGTTTGGCGGTTGATGAGGAAATGATGAACGAGATAGAACGTGTTCATAAAGCGATTCAGCCTCAAGAAACCTTATTTGTTGTAGATGCAATGACAGGTCAAGATGCCGTAAATACAGCAAAAACGTTCAATGATCGATTGAATTTTGATGGTGTTATTTTAACGAAACTTGATGGTGATACGCGTGGTGGGGCAGCTATTTCTATAAAAACAGTTGTAAATAAACCAATTAAATTCGTCGGTACAGGGGAAAAGATGGATGCTATAGATGTATTCTATCCTATTCGTATGGCTGAAAGAATTTTAGGGATGGGTGACGTTGTGTCTTTGGTAGAAAGAGCGCAAGAACAATTTGACGAAGACGAAGCCAGAAAGATTCAAAAGAAAATTGCTAAAAATGAATTTGGTTTTGATGATTTCCTATCTCAAATTCAGCAAGTAAAGAAAATGGGTAATATGAAAGACTTGGTCGGAATGATACCTGGTGCTTCAAAAGCCATGAAAGATGTAGAGATCGAAGATGATGCATTCAAACATATAGAAGCCATTATTCACTCGATGACTCCAATTGAAAGAAGCAAACCCGCTTTGATTGATGTAAAAAGAAAAGCAAGAATTGCTAAAGGTTCCGGAACGAAAATCGAACAAGTCAATCAATTGATGAAACAATTTGATCAAATGAGCAAGATGATGAAAATGATGCAGGGACCAGGAGGAAAAAATTTAATGAAAATGATGGGCGGAATGAAAGGCGGAATGCCTGGAGGAATGCCTGGAATGAGATAATATCTTTAAGGTTTAAAGTTTTAATTAAATTAAAACTTTAAACCTTAATTTTTTAGCAGAACAATTACAACAACTATTATGTTATCCTTTTTTTGCTGAGTTGGTTTGACTACAGCAAAGAATTATTATCCTTTAAACTAAATTAAAATGCAACTACTAGACGGAAAAAAAACAGCGGAAGATATTAAGAGTGAAATCGCTGTAGAAGTACAAAAAATGAAAGATAATGGGGAAAAAGTACCTCATTTGGCTGCTTTAATCGTTGGTAACGATGGGGCAAGTTTAACTTATGTTGGCAGTAAAGTGAAAGCTTGCGAACGAGTAGGATTCGAATCTACTTTAGTAAAAATGCCTAGTACAACTACAGAAGTTGAATTACTTAAAAAAATAAAAGAATTGAACGAGAATGAGGCTATTGATGGCTTTATCGTTCAGTTACCATTGCCTGAACAAATTGATGAACAAAAAGTTTTAATGGCTGTTGATCCGAGTAAAGATGTGGATGGTTTTCACCCAGAGAATTTTGGTAAGATGGCATTAGATATGACAACTTTTATCCCAGCTACACCGTTCGGTATCTTAGAGTTATTAGAAAGATATGAAGTAGAAACAAAAGGTAAACATACAGTAGTTATTGGTCGTAGCCATATTGTAGGACGCCCAATGAGTATCTTAATGGGAAGAAAAGGATTCCCAGGAAATTCAACAGTTACTCTGACACACAGCTACACTAAAAACATTGAAGAAATAACGATTCAGGCAGATATTATTATTACTGCACTTGGAGTTCCTAATTATCTTAAAGCAAATATGGTAAAAGAAGGTGTTGTTGTTATTGATGTTGGTATTACTCGTGTTCCTGATGAAAATCATGAAAAAGGATATGTAATTACAGGAGATGTTGATTTTGATGAAGTAAGTAAAAAAGCATCTTTTATAACTCCTGTTCCAGGTGGAGTAGGACCAATGACGATAGCAATGTTACTTAAAAACACACTTTTGGCAAGAGAAATGAAAAGAAATAAATAGTATAATTGATTTGAAAAAAAGCCTTAAATGTGAGTTTAAGGCTTTTTTTTTAGCTTAAAAACGACTTAAAAATTAGTTAATTGACGATTAAACGAAATTTAAACAATACTTTTGCAGCACTTAAAAAAATAAATAATTTTAAAATGGACGATTATTATTCGGAAATGTTGAATTAAAGTAGCCCTTGTAACTAAATCAAGAGGCTATGACTAAACCTATAGAATTTTGATATGAGAGCTTTTTACAAAAACAATAACGGATTAATTGCCATTGAAAAATGGATTCCAAACTGCTGGATAAATATAGAATGTCCGACCGAAGCAGAAAAAAAATATTTACTAGAAGACCTAGAGATTCCAGAAGCTTTTTATAATGATATTGAAGATATTGACGAAAGACCAAGGATAGAAATTGAAAATGGTTGGACTCTAATCATTATGCGAATTCCTGTAAAAAGCAATGATATAAAGTTGCCTTTTCATACCATTCCTGTTGGTATTGTTTTTAAAGGTCAAATATGCATTACCATAAGTTTTCACAAAACAGAAATGCTTGCCGATTTTGTAACATACACCAAACGCAAGAATATTAATATCAAAGATAATTTTGATTTAGTATTAAAATTGTTACTATCCTCTAGTGTTTGGTTTTTGAAATACTTAAAACAAGTCAACCAAAAAATAAAATTAGCCGAAGATAATTTGGAGAAATCCATAAAAAATGAAGAATTACAAGCCTTACTTCAAATAGAGAAGTGCTTGGTTTTCTTTATGACTTCCTTAAAAGGCAATGATATTTTATTACACAGAATCAAGAATATAAAATCACAAAGAGAGTATTTTGATCTTGATTTGTTAGAAGATGTGGAGATTGAATTGCGCCAGGCACAAGAAACCACTAATATATATAGTGATATTTTAACAGGAACTATGGATGCGTATGCCTCTGTAATTTCAAACAATATGAATACTATAATGAAACAGATGACTTCTATTTCAATTATATTAATGATTCCAACATTGATCGCTAGTTTATACGGAATGAATGTTCCTAATGATTTACAAGAAAACAAATATGGAATCTGGATTGTAATTGCCATATCTATGATCTTACCTGCTTTTGGTGTGTTTTTATTTAAAAGAAAACGCTGGTTTTAAATATAAAAAAAGCGTTTCAGATTTTGAAACGCTTTTTTACTTTTTAATATTCTCCTCTTTTCTTAAATCGAGGATCATCCCTTTTTATAAATTCGGTTTTTCTTCTGTTAGGTGATGCTTCTGGTTTAGGTAAACTTCCCTCTTCTGTTTTTATTGAAGGCTCAATCAATTGATTCATTTCTAAAATTTCAGCATCCGTTAAATCTCTAAAACGACCCACAGGAATATCAAGTGAAATATTAATGATTCGAATACGCTTAAGCGCTACAACGTCATAACCTAAATACTCGGTCATTCTACGAATTTGGCGATTTAAACCTTGTGTAAGTATAATTTTGAATGTGGTAGAACTAATTTTCTCTACTTTACACTTTTTGGTTACAGTATCTAAAATAGGAACTCCATTTCCCATCTTTTCTATAAATCGGTCCGTAATTAATTTGTTTACTGTTACGGTATATTCTTTTTCGTGATTGTTTCTCGCTCTTAAAATTTTATTTACAATGTCACCGTCATTGGTCATAAAAATCAATCCTTCACTTGCTTTGTCTAATCGTCCAATTGGAAAAATACGAGTGGGATAGTTTATATAATCAACTATATTATTGCGAACTTCTAAATTAGTAGTACATTCTATACCTACTGGTTTGTTGAAAGCAAGGTATACTGGTTTTTCATTTTTTTCTCGTATCAATTTACCATCAATACGCACTTCATCATTAGGAGATACTTTGGTTCCTAATTCTGGTACGATTCCATTAATGGTAACGCGACCTTCTTCAATAATTTTATCGGCTTCACGGCGAGAGCAATATCCTGTTTCTCCTATGAATTTATTGAGGCGTTTTAAATTTTCTTCCATAGTGCAAAAGTAAGCAAATTTCTTTATCGGTTTCTTAAACTCTTTTTTAAAAATGATGTTTGGGTAGGAAAGTGATTTGACATTCAACTTTAAAGTTGTTTATCACAAATGTCAATAAATATCAAAAATCCCTTAAAGTTTTAAAACCTAATTAATCTAATTCATAAATTTGAAATATAAATTACTGGCAAATTAAAATTTAGACATTCTTATATTTCTTATGTGTTTAAAACAGTCAATATTATTTTTGAAACACTCACACTTTTTCAAAATGTACTATTAAAAATTATGGATTTTAGTCCTTTGAATCAAATAAAAAGGCATTTACTTTTTTATACAATTCCTCATCGTGTAATTTGTGACCAAGGCCTTTAGTTTCTTCAAAATGAACGTCTTTCCATGCGGAGGCTATTTTTTTTCCTTCTGTAAATAAGACAATAGTATCATCAACATCATGCGCTAGAAATCCTTTAGTTTCATTATTGGAAACAAATTCTTTTGATGCAAATTCATCTAAATTTTTATCCAATACCTGAGTGTATTTGTTTTTTAAAGCTTGTGTAACTTTATTGTTCAATCTTAATAGAGTTGTAAAGTTTTTTAAAATAATAACAAAATCACTAGGCGCACCTAGAATTACCATTTTTTGAATATTAGGGTTTTGGTGTTTGTATTGATAATACAAACTTGTTTTTCCTCCCATAGAGTGACCAATCATATATTGAGGTTGGTACTTTTTAGCAACAATATCAATAAATTCTGCATATTTTGGTATGGTAAATTCTTTTCCACTTGACATTCCTTGTCCTGGTCCATCAATAGCAATTATGGTACTTCCTGAGTCGATAAGATAGGGTAGCATTTTTTTCCATCTAGAGGAATTGCTTTCCCAACCATGAATAAGTAATATAGTGGTATCGTTTCCTTTCCAAATGTAGGTTTGTATTACATTATCATTATCAATTATTGTGTCTCGAATTGCACCTTGTAGTGTTTTAGGAATTTTGTTGCTATTGATTTTTCCTTTTCTAGGTTGGCTAAAAAATCCATGTGCTATTTGAATAGCTTTATCAGGAAAAACATAGCTCATAAGATTGATGTAAGCACCAATTGATTTAGTTAACAAAAAATAAAAACTGTTTTTCATGAAATAAAATTATCAAACTATACAAACAAAAAAAGTCTGCAAAGCAGACCAAATATAATATAAAAAAAAGTCCCGATGTAAATCGGGACTTAAATGTAATTAAAACTTAGCAAATAATTGATCCATTTTTTCTTTTTCTTCGTCAGCTAGCATGCTGTCTACTAATATTCTTCCAGAGTGTTCGTCTGTGATGATTTTCTTTCTCGAAGCAATTTCTACTTGAGTCTGTGGCGGAATAGTGAAGAATGATCCTGCAGATGCTCCTCTTTCGATAGATACAACAGCTAAACCGTTACGAACACTAGTTCTGATTCTTGTATATGCTTTCAATAATCTTTCTTCAATTAAAGCTTGAAATTCTTGAGATTTCTCAGATAAGAATGCCTCTTCTTTTGCTGTTTCAGCCATGATAGCGTCTAGCTCAGATTTTTTATGCTTTAAGTGATTTGATTTTGCTTCTAATCTTTCTTTAGAGCTTGCAATTACTTCCTTCTTGTGTTCCATAGAAGCTTTCATTTCTTTAATTTGCTTTTCAGACAATTGAATTTCTAATTCTTGAAATTCTATTTCTTTAGTCAGCGAATTAAATTCTCTGTTGTTACGAACCGTTTCTTGTTGTTTCGTATATTTTTTGATAGACTCTTTGTGGTCTTCAATGGCATTCTTTTTTACTTTGATAAGGTCCTCAATTACTTCAAGTTCTCCTTTCAATTTTTCTGAACGCGTACTTAAACCAGCCACTTCATCTTCTAAATCTTCAACTTCTAAAGGAAGCTCTCCTCTTACGTTTCTAATTTCGTCAATTCTGGAGTCAATAAGTTGTAAATCGTAAATCGCTCTTAACTTGTCCTCAACACTTAATTCTTTCGTATTCGTCATATTCTATAAGTACTTAACTGGATTTGAATTTTCTTCTGATAAAATAACAGCAAAATTAAGGATTTTTTTTCGAAGATACTCAACAATATAATTTTTTGTATAGCGTTCGCTTTCAAAATGTCCAATATCTGCCAATAAAAGTCGATTTTCGGCTTGATAAAACTCATGATACTTCAAATCAGCGGTCAAATATACATCTGCGCCAGCTTGAATTGCATTTTTTATGGCAAAACTTCCAGCTCCACCAAGAACGGCTATTTTTTTTACTTCTTTTCCGATAAAGTTAGAATGCCTTATCCCTTTTGATTGCATTTTTTCTTTTACAAATAGTAAAAAATCTTTTTCTTTCATTGGTTCTTTCAATTCACCAATCATTCCTAAACCAATATTTTGATGCTGGTTTTTTAAATCGTAAATTTCATACGCCACTTCTTCATAAGCATGATTTTGAAACAATGCTTTTAATATTTTATTTTCTAAATGTTTTTCAAAAGTAACTTCAATTTTAATTTCCTCTGTTTGAACAAATTCAAATCGCTCTCCTAATTGAGGATTGCTATTTTCATTTCCCATAAAAGTTCCTATGCCTTTTGAATTGAAACTGCAATCTTCATAATTTCCTATATTTCCAGCGCCAGCATCAAACAGTGCTTTTCGAACTTTTTCTGCATTTTCAGCAATTGTATAAGTCACTAGTTTCCTAATGAAATTTTCCTTTGGAACTAAAACTTTAGTATTTATTAAACCAAGCGCATCACAGAAAATTTTATTCACTCCATTTTGATGATTGTCTAAAGCAGTATGAACTGCATATATAGCAATATCATTTTTTATAGCTTTGATAATCGAGCGTTCTACATAATCTTTGCCTGTTATTTTTTTTAAGCCAGAAAATAATATAGGATGAAAACAAACTACAAGATTGCATTTTTTTGCTATGGCTTCATCAATTATGCTTTCTAACGCATCATGACAAACTAAAACTCCTGTGGCTTCATTATTTTGATCTCCAACTAATAAGCCTACATTATCAAAATCTTCAGCGTAAGCAAGCGGCGCCATTTCCTCCAGAATAGAAAGAATGTCTTTTATTTTACTCATTATTAATTGTTTTGCATTTATAAATTATCAAATTTTTTAAGAATCTATTTAAGAGAAAAGTGTATGTTTGACTAAATGAGAATCTTAGCGATTTGTACTTTCAAATATAAGCATAAACGATGTTTTTTTAATATTTGAACCGTTTTATTCGTGAATTGGTAGCTTATCTTTTTATATTTGTTTTATGAATTTACTTAGAAAAATACTGTTTCCAATTTCCATTTTGTATGGTATAATCACAAGTATTCGTAATTTTCTTTTTAATAAAGGGATTTTAAAATCCTATTCTTTTGATTTGCCAATTATTGCAGTGGGAAATCTTAGTGTTGGAGGGACTGGTAAAACGCCTCAAATAGAATATTTAATTCGTTTGCTTTCTAAAAAATATAAAGTAGCCACTCTTAGTAGAGGTTATAAAAGGAAATCGAAAGGTTTTATTTTGGCTGATCAAACTGCGACTGCTGTTATTCTTGGTGACGAACCTTTTCAATTTTTTGAAAAATTTAAAGAAATTCAAGTTGCTGTTGATGCTGATAGACAAAATGGGATTAAGCAATTACTTGCCCAAAAAGAAAAGCCAGCAGTTATTTTATTAGATGATGCTTTTCAACACCGAAAAGTAAAAGCGGGATTTTATATTTTGCTAACTTCTTATGGAGATTTATTTTCAGATGATTTTATATTGCCAGCAGGAAATTTAAGAGAAAGCAGAAGTGGGGTAAAAAGAGCGAATGTTGTCATTGTAACTAAATGTCCTGCTACACTTTCATCAGAGGAGAAAAACAAAATCAGAAACAAGTTGAATATTTCTTCAGATCAAGAATTATACTTTACTTTTATAGCGTATGATACTTTTATTTTTAGCGAAAATCTAAAGTTAAACCTTAATGAACTGCAATCAACACCCAAAATAGTAATTGCAGGAATTGCAAAGCCAGAACCTTTTTTTAAACATTTACAAAATAATAATGAAGTCTGTTTGTCTTTTCCAGATCATCATAATTTTACTGATAAAGACATTTTAGAAATAAAAAAAATAGCTCAAAATAATATTATTATTACTACCGAGAAAGATTATATGCGTTTGAAAGGAAGTTTGCCAACAGAACAGCTTTTCTATTTGCCCATAAAAAGTTCTTTTCTGTGTGATAGTGAGAAATTTGATAAAACAATTATAAATTATGTGGGAACAAGTACAAGAAACCGTTAGTTATATCAACGAGAAGATCAATTTTAAGCCAGAATATGGTGTTATTTTAGGATCAGGATTAGGGAGTTTTACCGATGAAATGCAAATTGAGTACACTTTACCGTATAATGAGATTCCAAATTTTCCAGTTTCAACCGTTCAGGGTCATAAAGGAGCCTTAGTATTCGGAACCATTGGTTCTAAAAAAGTAGTTGCTATGCAAGGAAGATTTCATTTTTATGAGGGATATTCTATGACTGAAGTTACTTTTCCGGTGCGAGTAATGAAATTTTTAGGAATTGATAAATTAGTAGTCTCAAATGCTTCTGGTGGAGTAAATCCAAACTATAAAGTAGGATCTATTGTGATGATTACAGATCACATTAATATGACTCCAGAACATCCTTTGCGTGGCAAAAACGATGAGCGTTTTGGACCTCGTTTTGTAAATATGAGCGAGCCTTATTCTAGAAAGATGATTGCTACCAGTAAAGCTTTAGCAAAAAACTTGAATATAGAAGTGCAAGAAGGAATCTATCTAGGCTTACAAGGCCCTACTTTTGAGACTTTAGCCGAATATAAAATGGTGAAAATTTTGGGTGCTGATTGTGTGGGAATGTCAACTGTTCCAGAAGTAATCGTAGCACGCCATATGGATTTAGAAACATTTGGTATTTCTGTAATAACAGATATGGGTGACGAAGAAAGTATTGGAACTATTTCTCATGATGAAGTATTAGAGGCTGCTAAAGGAGCAGAACCTAAAGTGAGAAAACTTATTAGAGAATTAATTTTAAACTATTAATAGACTAAATATATTCTGCGATTGTGCTATAAAAATCCTCTGGGACGAAAGGTTTTGTTATTACTTCATTCATCCCAAAGGATAAAAGCATTTCGCGGTTTTCGTGAAGCGAAATAGCTGTAAGTGCTATAATAGGTGTAGTTTTATCAAAACTACGAATGTGTTCTGTAGCAACAGTTCCGTTAATTCCGGGTAAGTGAACGTCCATCAGTATTAAATCAAATTTATTATTCCTAGCCCAATCAATTGCATCTTCTCCATTATCAATTATCTCACATATAATTTTCTTATTATGTAGCATTTTACGAGTGATCATTTGATTGATTTTATTATCCTCAACTACTAATATCTTTTTATTTATTAATTTAAAATCATAATCAATTTTTGGAAGCACTTTTACTTCTACTGGGCTTTCGCTTATTTCAAAAGCTAATTTGAAAGAAAAAGTAGAGCCTTTACCTACAATACTTGTTAACTTTATTTTACCTCCAAGGATTTTAATTAATTTTTTTACAATAGTTAAGCCCAATCCTGTGCCACCATATTTTCGGTTCACTTCTATTGAGCCTTGTGAGAAACTATCAAAAACACTACTTAATTTGTCCTCAGGTATTCCAATTCCAGTATCATTAATTTCAAAATAAAGCGTGGCTATTTTATCTTCTAACATTTCAAGATTGGTAATTAATTGGATTGTACCATTCTTTGTAAACTTTAGCGCGTTATTAATCAAGTTTAGTATTATTTGAGATAATTTTGTTGGATCTCCAATTAGATAATCGGGTATTCCCTCATCAATTTTTAGTACTAAATCGTTGTTATTTGCGACAGCTAATTCTTTTAAAGAATTTTTAATGTCAAATAGCAGTTGCTTTAAATTAAAATTAGTTTGTTCTACTTCAGATTTATCAGATTCTATTTTGTTTATTTCTAATATTTCATTGATAAATTTTGTCAAATAATCTCCCGAAAATTTTAAAGAATGCAAATAATCCAATTGGTTTTTTTTCGGTTTTTCTTCTAATAGTAAATGTGCAATTCCATTAATTGCGTTTAATGGTGTTCGAAGTTCATGACTCACAGTAGAAAGAAATTCAGATCTTGCTTTTGATGCTTTTTCTGCTTTGTTTTTTGCAATTTCTAGCTCGTTATTTTTTTCTTGTAATAATAAATTTGATTGATTTCTAATGATATTGTTCTTGTATAAAGAAAGACTTAACAAAGACAATATTGAGATTAAAGCTATAGCTAAGATGCTGATCAGTTTAGAAAATTTACTTGTTTTTTCCTGTTCCTTAATCTCATTGTTATTCTGAATAATTTCTTTTAATCGTTGTGATTGTTTGAATTTGGTATAATCATCTATTCCGAGTCTTTTATTATTTCTAATAGTAATACGCTCTTTTAAATTCAGATGTTGTTTTAAATAGGAGTAGGCAGTGCTTTTATCTAGAATTTTTTCATAAACGGTGCTAAGGGCCAATAAAATATTAGATCGCTGTTCTAAGTTATCTGAATTATCACCTAATTCTAGTGCTTTATATAAATAATTCAGGGCTAAATTACTTCTGTTGTTTTGATTTTCAATATAGCCAGTTTGATAAAGCGCTTCTATTTTCGAATTTAAATTGCTACTGTTATCCGGTTTTGCTATTATGGTTTTAAATATTGTTAAAGCTTCATCCAATTTATTTTCGGACTTGTATAATATTCCTTTTTGAAGAGAGAATAATTCGGCAGTATCAGGTATCTTTAAAAAATCTTGAATTACTTTGGCTTTGTTTAAGAAGATTTCGGCATTGCTAAAGTCTTCTTTTTCCATATAACACATTGCTATTGTGTATAATGTCGCAACTTGTTTTGTGTTTGGTTTTAACGAAGAATACAGTGAAGCACTTTTAAGAAGTGTCCCAATAGCATCATTGTATTTTTTTAAATCATAATATAGTTTTCCTAAATTATAATTTTCTGAAGCTTGCTCTTTGATATTATTGCTTCTTTCTGCTTTTACTATCTTTTTCTGAGTATTTGATAGTGCTTCTTTGTAATTGTTATTGTCAACT
Organism: Flavobacterium flabelliforme; assembly: GCF_017948675.1. Classification (GTDB taxonomy): domain Bacteria; phylum Bacteroidota; class Bacteroidia; order Flavobacteriales; family Flavobacteriaceae; genus Flavobacterium; species Flavobacterium pygoscelis. The sequence goes on along the minus strand of NZ_JAGFBU010000001.1, from coordinate 218,347 downwards.
AAAGGGTAGTTTAAGCTAACATAGTAAGCTGTGCTATCTATTTTCTCGCGTTGTTGAGAATATAGTAACGAAGTTAAAAAAAGTAAATAAACGAAAGACCATTTCATTTGTTACCAATTTTATGACTCTTATTTTTATGGCTTTTTTAAATTAGTCAAAAGAATTAAATCAATTATCCTGGAGGAATACCCTATTTCATTATCGTACCAACCAACGACTTTTACCATCTTGTCAATTACTGAAGTTAGCTGAGCATCAAATATACAAGAATTTTTATTGCCAATTACATCTACTGATACAATTGGATCTTCAGTATAGTCTAAAATGCCATTCAGGCTGGTTTGTGCAGCAACTTTAAAAGCTTTATTGATCTCTTCTATTGTTACCGCTCTTTTTACATTGAAAGTAATATCGGTCAATGAACCATCTGGCACTGGGACACGAATACCACAACCCCCAATTTTACCTTCAAATTCAGGGAAAATTTTTGTTAATGCTTTTGCAGCTCCAGTTGTTGTAGGGACAATAGATTGGCTTGCTCCACGGGCGCGACGCAAGTCTTTATGAGGTTGATCGTGTAAACTTTGATCTGTTGTATAGGAGTGTATGGTGGTTATATAAGCTTGCTCAATACCGCAAAGCTCATTGATTACCTTTATCATAGGTGCTGCATTATTAGTAGTGCAACTAGCATTTGATATAATCGTTTCTGAACCATCAAGTATGTTTTCATTAACCCCTAAAACTACTGTTTTTATAGTGTCAACTTCAGACGGTGCAGAAAGAATTACCTTTTTGGCTCCAACTAAAATATGATTATTTAAATCTTCAAAAGTTTTGTATTTTCCTGTAGATTCAATAACAAAGTCAATATTTAAACTTTTCCAATCTAAATTTAGAATACTCTTTTCATGGAAAAATAAAAAGTGTTTGTCATCAATTATAATTCCTTCCTTATCACTACTTACAACATTTGGTAAAACACCGTGAATGCTGTCGTATTTTATTAAGTGAGCCATTGTTTTTGTATCCGCAATATCATTTATGGCTATTACTTCAATGTTAGGATGATTTAAGAGTAAGCGAAATAAATTGCGCCCAATTCTTCCAAAACCATTTATAGCGATTCTTATCATAAGTAGGAAAGTGTAGGTTCTTAAAGTAAAACACCATAAGTTAAAAATCTTCAGAATTTTAACTTATGATGTTATACCATTGTATTATAGTATATGTTTTTGAGCTTTGTAAGAAGAACGAACTAAAGGACCACTTTCTACATGACGGAATCCAAGTTCTAATCCATAATCTTCATATTTTTTAAATTGCTCTGGAGTTATGAATTCTTTTACAGGTAAATGTTTTTTGCTAGGTTGCAAGTACTGACCAATAGTCACAATATCTACATTAGCTTCACGTAAATCACGCATGGTTTGATAAACTTCTTCTTCCTGTTCTCCTAGTCCAAGCATGATCCCGGATTTTGTTCTATTAATTCCTTTTTCTTTCAGGTATCTTAAAACTTCTAGACTTCTATCGTATTTTGCTTGTATACGAACTTCACGTGTTAGTCTTCGAACGGTTTCTACGTTGTGAGAAACAACTTCTGGGTTGGCTTCTACAATGCGATCTATATTTCTTTCGATTCCTTGAAAATCTGGAATCAATGTTTCTAGAGTAGTAGTAGGATTCATTCTTCGAATCGCTTTTACCGTTTCTATCCAAATAATAGATCCGCCATCTTTCAAATCATCTCTATCTACACTTGTAATTACCGCATGTTTGATATTCATGATTTTTATCGAGCGAGCTACTTTTTCAGGTTCATCCCAATCTACGGTTTCTGGTCTTCCGGTTTTTACACCACAAAAACCACAAGAACGAGTGCAAATATTTCCCAATATCATGAAAGTTGCCGTTCCTTCTCCCCAGCATTCTCCCATATTTGGACAACTTCCTGAGGTGCAAATTGTATTCAGACTATATTTATCAACTAATCCTCTAAGTTCAGTGTATTTTTGGCCTATTGGTAGTTTCACCTTCAACCATTTCGGTTTTCCAACCGGTAAAGTATTTTCTAAAACAGTTTCCATATATCAATTTTCAAAGTGCAAAGATAACGATTGTAGTCTATTTGTGGATTCGTTTGTCCTTTTATTTAAAGCAATGTAAATAGATATATTTAAAGCAGATTTTTTTCGTTTTTTAACAAATAGTTGTCCTGCTTTCCCCTTTATCTCTCCGCTATGCTACGAGGATATCGGCTCTATCAGGGCTAGGTTAGAACTTTTTGTAGTGCTAAAGAGGTTTTCCTAAAAAGAATCTAAACAATAAAAGCAGCACTTATAGATGCTGCTTTTATTAAAATATTTTCATTTAATAATTTACTCCATTTTTATGATAATAGGAAGATTATAAGCTGTTCTAACTGCTTTTCCATCAATCATTCCAGGCGTCCATTTGGTTCGTAATGATTTCAAAACTCGAATCGCTTCTTTTCCTAATCCATAACCTGGATCTTTTTTTACTTGAATGTCGGTCATACTTCCATCTTTTTCGATCACAAAAGAGACAAAAATGCGAATATTACTTGTGTTTTCTATTTCTGGTTTTTCAAAATTATTACCAACATATACATAGAATTTATTAATACCACCCGGAAATTCAGGAAGTTTGTCTAGTGCTACACTAGCGACAATAGTATTGCCTAAATCAGTACCATTAGTGTTATCTGTTCCGCTTGTTGTGCCTGCAGTAGGATTTACTCCTGTTATTCCAGTTCCATCATTTACAACAGTTGTAGTACTTTGGTTATCAGTATTTTTAGGAACGTCTTGTGTAGCTTGCGCGGCTTGTACGATTTCTGGATTTACTAATTGTTTTTTTATAATTGGTGCTTCTGTTGTATTACTTTTTACCGCCGGAACTGATTCGTTGGGTTTAACTTGGTTTGGAATGATCTCATTAATTTGTACTATAGTATTAGTAAAATCAGGAGTACTTACGTTTTCTGAAGAATCAGCACTAAAATAATTTAAGAATCTAGGAATACTTATAGTTCCAAATAAAAATAATACCCCCATAAAAAGGGCAAATAGTAAGGTTTTATTACTTTCCTTACGGAGTTGATAGGCTCCGTATTCTTTGTTTCTGTTCTCAAAAACAAGGTTCAACCAACTGGTTTCGTAGATGCTTAATTTTGACATAATTAGTGGGTTTAATGGTTAAGTAACATTCAGATCATAAGCATGTTTTTTTTAAATCATCAAAGTGTTTATTTTATATATGTGAATTTAGTAATTATTTTAATATAATCGTAAATATTATACACTTATTTAACTACTATAGTAATTAAAATTTCAATATTACATCATTTTGCCTAATTATTGGTAATTAATTATTTAGTTAAAAAAGATGTATAGTGTTAATTTTCAATGCTATATAATTTTAATTGTCTAAAAAAAAGATTGTGTTTTTTATAATTAAAATAGTACGAATTAAGGAATTGAATTTGTTGGCGTAAAATAATTGAAAGTAAATTATTTTTTTTTCTGAATTATTTCAGCCAGTAATTTTTTAGCACGAAGTAATTTTACTTTTACATTGCTCAAGGGTTCATTAATTTTAGTGGCTATTTCTTGATAAGTCATTTCCTGAAAGTAGCGTAACTGAATTACTTCTTGATAATGTGGCTTCAATTCTTTGATAAACTGCAGTAATAAAGATAAATTTTGTTCTGTGATTAATTTGTCCTCTGCAGACGGAGTAGTATCGGCAATATTGTAAGCTTGTTGGTCTTCCTCGTCTGTGATTTCTACGAATAAACTGGCTTTCTTTTTGCGTAAAATATCGATATGAACATTTTTTGCAATGGCAATCAACCAAGTGTTAAACTGAAATTCTGAGTTGTAAGAAGCAATTTTATCAAAAGCTTTTGAGAATGTTTCAATAGTTATATCCTCTGCGTTGGTTTCATTTTCAGTACGTTTTAGCATGAAACCATACACTTCGTTCCAATAATGATTCAATAGAAAAGTGAAAGCAACTTGATCACCTTGTTTTGCTTTTTCTATTTGATTTTTTATTTCCAATGTATTGGTTTTGAGAATATATTTGTTACAAATATATTGATTTGCGTAAATATTAATACTATTTCAATTACCGGATACCAATATACGACATCTTTTTCTTTTAATTTTCCAGCAGAAAATCCGATCACCAGCCAAGTTATAAGGTAACGAAAACCGATTAATAGGAGTACCACAATCCATTCAAATTGTATTGCTAATAATACTATTGAAAGTATTAAAAAAGTTAGTTGCGAGAAATAGAAAAGTCCCAATTGAAACTTGTCAAATTTTTTGTAATAATTCGCAGTAGCAATATGTCTTCTTTTCTGAATCAACCAATCCTTATAAGTAGTTTTTGGTTTAGAAAGTGTAATGCTTTCTGGTGTATATGCGATAGTTGTATTCTTAGAATTCGCAGCTTGATTGATAAATAAATCATCATCTCCAGAACGAACTCTCATGTGATCTATGAATCCGTTAACATTAAAAAACTCTTCTTTTTTGTACGCTAAATTTCTACCTACACCCATGTAAGGATGTCCTGCTTTTGCCCATGAAAAATATTGAATTGCAGTTAATAAAGTTTCAAAACGAATTATTTTATTTAAAAACGAGTTGTTTATCTTTTCATACTTACCATATCCTAAAACTATTGTTTTTTGTGCCGTAAATTGAGCACTCATAGCCGTTATCCAATCTTTTGAAGTGGGATAACAATCGGCATCTGTAAAAAGTAAATATTCTTTTTTAGCTGCTTTAATTCCTAATGTCAAAGCATATTTTTTGTTTCCCCAAAAGGCTTCGTTGTTTTGAACTTTTACTAATCTAATATTAGAATATTGCTTCTCAAATTCTTCAAAAATAGCCAAAGTATTATCGCTTGAAGCGTCATCAATTAATACGATTTCAAAGTTTGAATAGTTCTGTTCAGCAAGGAGAGGAATAAAACGAACTATGTTTTCTTGCTCATTTTTAGCACATACGATAACTGAAATAGGGAGCGTATTTGGTGTTGTCTGTTGCGTTTTTGCAAAAGCAAATTTGCTAAAGATACCCAAATAATACAAAATTTGAACTGCAACAATAAATATAAAAATGTAAAGAATGATAATAAGCATCAGAGTTTAGTGTAATTTTATTTCCTTAATTTTAAGAAAGTGCAAAGGTATGAAATACAATTATCATTAGTAAATTATAAATTTATGAATTTTAAAGTTTTTCATAAGGACATTTTTTCATCTCTTTTGCTGTGGCAATAGACTCAGTTGTGTTTTTTTTCTCTAATTCTAGAATAATATTCTGATAATTTTTCTCGTCTCGATTTTGTGACATCTTGCGAGTGGCTTGAATTTCTTCAATTTCAATTTCAAAAGCAACAATTCCATTAACTTGTCTCATCGTTTTTGAAGATAAATCTTCTACACGAATTGGTTTTTCAGACTGCTGTTCGTGTTTATCCACTAATCTTTTTAACGAATTTACAACGGCTTCACCTTCAATTATTTTTATTTTTCCATACACATGTACGGCAATATAATTCCAAGTTGGCGCATTTTCATGATCATACCATGAGGAAGATATATATGAATTTGGTCCTGAAAAAATTGCCAAAACTTCTTCGTTTTGCTTAAAGCCTTCCCATTGTGGATTTTCCTTAGCGATATGACCTTCTAAAATGGTTCTCCCTTCATTATTAATCGCAAGTTCAAGCGGTATATGAGTGGCCCACAATTTTCCGTTAGTCTGATTGATCAATATGCCAAAACTATTCTCCTCTAGAAATTTATTTACTTCTTCAGGATTCTCATTTTTGTATATATCTGGTGTAAACATGGTGGAATTTTTATTATTAAAGAATTTAAATTTTGAAAAAAACTGTTTATAAAGCAAAAAATTTTGAATAGAATACTATTATTTTTTTTAAATAATATTGACTTCTGCTTCTATATGAATACCAAATTTTTTCAAAATAGTTTCCTGAATATTCCTTGAAACCTGTAGGATTTCTGCTCCAGTAGCATTGCCATAATTGACTAAAACTAAAGCTTGATTTTTATGAACTCCTGCGTCTCCAAAACGTTTCCCTTTAAATCCAGCTTGTTCTATTAGCCATCCAGCCGGAACTTTAACTTCAGTTTCAGAAATTTCATAATATTTCATTTCTGGAAATTGCTGCTTTATTGGTTCGAATTCTGATTTCAAAAGAATTGGATTTTTAAAAAAACTACCGCTATTTCCTAACTCCTTAGGATCGGGTAATTTACTTTGACGAATAGCGATTACTGCATTGCTAACCTCTTTTAAGGAAGGATTAGTTATGTTGTTTTTTGCTAATTCACTAATTATGTCTCCGTAGGATGTATTAACTTTATGATTGTTTTTGGTTAATTTAAAAACAACTGAAGTAATGATGTATTGGTCTTTTGCCTCGTTTTTGAAGATGCTTTCTCGATATCCAAAACGGCATTCTTCTTTTGTAAAGTTTTTTATTACCTGATCTTTTACTGCAATGGCTTCACATGAAACGAAGGTGTCTTTGATTTCAGTTCCATAAGCTCCTATATTTTGAACAGGAGTGGTGCCTACATTTCCCGGGATCAATGACATGTTTTCTAAACCACCAAAATTGTGATCAATGGTCCAAAGAACAAATTCATGCCAGTTTTCTCCCGCTTGACTTTCAACCCAAACAAAATCTTCATTTTCTTTTATAATTTTTTTGCCTTTTAAATCGATATGAATTACAAGGGCATCTATGTCTTTTGTCAAAAGCATATTGCTTCCTCCTCCTAAAATGAATTTTTTATCAGATTTTTTTAACTCTAAAATGTCTTTTAGTTCTTCAAGTGTGTGAATGGCTACAAACTGTTTTGCTTTGGCTTCAATGCCAAAAGTATTGTGTTTTTTTAAAGAAAATTGATGTTGTATGTCCATGAAAGTGTTTGCTTTTTTGAATTCTTAATCCAAAAGTAATAATTATAATTTAGTTGGATAATTTTTCATTCATAGATGTGTTTTTTAATTTTATGAATGTTTAATTTATTATTTTCTCAATTATGATTTTTGAAATATTTGAGGGAATGTTTTGAAACTGAATCAAAAAATAATATCTTATTCAATTGAAAATTTCAATAGAATTATTTCTCGTTTTTAATTCTTAGTAGTATTGATTAACTCGTGATATCTTTCAGAAATGATTTTCATATTTATATTATAATCTGCATTTTTTTCTACAAATTTTCTATTTTTTACTACGGCTTCTTCTCTAAAATCCTTATTTTCAAAGGACCATATTAATTCCGATGCAAGCTTTTCATAATCATCAATTGGAATAAGTTGTCCGTTTTTACGATGTTGAATCCAAGATCTATTTCCAGCAATATCAGTAACAATGGGAAAACAATTGCAAGCCATAGCTTCAAATAAAGAGGCCGAAACACCTTCTGTTATTGGCATACTGATGTAAAAATTTGATGCTTGAAGTATTTTGGGTAATTCGGTATTTGCAATTCTTCCCGTAAAATTAACTTTCTTTTCAATATTTAAATTTCGAGCTAAATCTTTCAAATTTGTCAATTGATTTCCGTCTCCAATTATTGTAAGGGAGAAATCTGTACCTTCTTCATTTAGCAATGAAAAAGCTTTAAGGATAGTATCATGACGGTATTCAGGCAGTAAAGAACGAGTTACTACTGCATTAATTTTTGATGGATTAGCGCTATTTATATTTTTAAATTTTTTGAGATCAATTCCTTTTGATAGTACTAAAACCTTTTTCATAGCTACATTTCTCTCCTTCATAGAAACCGTCATTACGGGTCCCCAAGCATGTATTAAATCTGCTTTTTGAAATGCATATTTTTGAATCATTTTTTTTAAATGAAACGAAAATGATTTTTCAGGCCATAAATCAGTTCTGCCTTGTTGAGCAATCGCTACGGGTTTTACGCCAGATAAGGCAGCAAGAAAACCATAACTGGTGGTTCGTTCGGCAATAATCATATCCGGTTTTTGGAGTCGGCTAATTTTCTTTATTTTAAAAATTGCAAATAGAAACTCAAATATTCTTAAAATTCGGTTTAGATTAGAATTGCTTGGTGTTTTTAATTCCCACGTAATAATTTCAAAATCGCCAAATTCCCGAAGACCATTCATCCAAGTAATTGCATCGGCTCTGTAGGTTTCTCCAAGAAAAAGTATTTTCTTTTTTTTCATTTATAATTATTCCGACGTTAAGGCGCGATTTATAAAATCATTTAAAGGTTTTAATGCTATTAGTTTTCGACTCATAACAGTAACAAAGTCTTTTTTGGAAACGGACAAAAAATCGATTGCTTGAGAGGATTCAAAACTTTTTAATTTAAGTAATTCAATAGCTGGATGCTCTTTTTCGTAACCTCTAGGTGGATTTTTTAGGGTATTTTTTTCATTGCGATCAAAATCCTTAAATTCTGTTTTAAAGTTTTTTTCTTCAAGAATAGCTTCTAAATCATCATGGAAATAAGCAATTTCCTTACGCATTTTTTTTAAGTCTTCAGATTCAGGACAGTAAAGTCCGCCTGCAATAAAACTAGCGCCTTTTTCTAAATGTATGTAGTATCCAGAACGGTTCAAGCCTTTACTTCCTGAGGAGAACCAAAGTCCTAAATGTGTTTTATAGGGAGTTTTATCTTTTGAAAACCGAATGTCTCGATTAATTCGAAAGGTGCAATTTTTTACTTCGAGCATTTCTAAGGAAGGATCAAGCGGTTTCAGAGCGTCTAGAAAGGAAGCTGCTAATTGCTGATAATCTTTTTTGAAGGCCTCATATCTTTTCTTGTTTTCTAAAAACCAATCTCTATTGTTATTGGCTTTTAAATCGTCTAGAAATTGTATTGTTTCTTTTGAAAGCATATTCGGTTATTGTATTTGTTTTCTTAAGTCTTCTTCACTTATATAACCAGAATGTTTCCATTTTATCGCTCCTTTTTCATATACAAATAATGTAGGAAGTTCACTAATTTTCAATACATCCATCAATGTTTTGTTTTTATCAGCATCTAATCTAATAATTACAACATTTTCATTTTCTTCTTTTTGCATTTTAGCAAGGTAAGGAGCCATTTTTTTACAAGGAGCGCACCATTCTGCATAAAAATTAATAAGTACCTTTTTATCTGCATTTACTAATTTGTTGTATTCTTGAACAGACATTCCGCTCACTTTATCACTTGGCTTAGATAAGCCTGCAGCATCCCATTTCAAGATTCCACCTTGTAGTTGATAAATGTTTTTGAAGCCTAATTCTTCTAATTTATTAACAGCATTTTGACTTCTTCCGCCACTTTTACAATACACAAAAACAGGTTTTGTTTTGTCTATTTTTTCTACATCTGTCACAAAGCTATTTCCTAACCAATTAATATTTATGGCATTATCTAGGTGAGATCCAGAAAATTCCTCAGGAGTTCTTACATCTAGAATTTGTGCATTTGGAGTTTCGGCTATTTTTTCGGCAAAATCTTTTGCTTCTATTGTTTTTACGTCCTTAGCGTTTTGTGCATTGCACGAGAATATTATAAAGGAAATAATTACGAGTATTTTTGGATTGAATTTCAAGGTGTTTTAATTTTAAAATGATTAGGCTAAATTAGTTATTTTTTCACTTTGCCAAGGCTAATGAAGTCTTAAATAAAACTATAAATTGAAAATTTTATAGGATTGATGTGTAGATTTTAAAATTTCTTCTGTGCGATCCGCATGCGTATCAGAAATAAAAAGCTGACCGAAAGTATCGCTATTTACCATTTCAATTATTTTTGAAACTCGGTTTTCATCTAATTTATCAAAGATGTCATCAAACAGTAAAATGGGCTTTACGCCACTTTGTTTTTTTAAAAATTCAAATTGCGCTAATTTCAGAGCGATTAGGTAGGTTTTTTGCTGTCCCTGAGAACCAAATTTTTTAATTGGGTAATGGTCGATTTCAAAAGCTAGATCATCTTTATGAATACCGACACTTGTATAATGCAAAGCCCGATCTTTATTGATGTTTTCCTGCAAAAGGAGCAGGAGTTCTTTTTCGAATAAATGACTTTCATATACCAATCGTACGCTTTCTTGTGAACCTGTTATTGCCTGATGATGCTTATTGAAAATAGGAATAAATTGTTCGATAAATTCTTTTCTTTTTTCAAAAATAAATTTTCCTAAACCGTCTAGTTGCTCATTATAAATAGACAATGTATCGTTTTCAAAAACATGGTTTAAAGCAAAATATTTTAATAATGCATTACGCTGGTTGATTACTTTTTGATATTGTATGAGTTGCTGTAAATACTGAGCGTCCAATTGAGAAATTACACTATCCATAAATTTTCGTCTGGTTTCGCTTCCTTCAACAATCAAATCTCTATCTGCTGGTGATATAATCACTAAAGGGATAAAGCCAATATGATCTGAAAACTTATCATAGGATTTACCATTTCGTTTCAGTATTTTTTTTTGCCCTTTTTTTAAACTGCAAACAATTTGTTCACTCCTCTCGTTTTTTTCGAATGTCGCATCAATTACAAAAAACTCTTCACCATGTTTGATGTTTTGGACAGCCAATGGATTAAAATAGCTTTTTCCGTAAGATAAATGATAAATTGCATCGAGAACATTAGTTTTTCCAATGCCATTTTTGCCAACAAAACAGTTTATTTTGGTGTCGAAATCAAAATTTGCTTCTGAAAAATTTTTGTAATTGAAGAGGGAAATATTTTTTAAATACATGTATAAAGCTTGCTGGTATTGAGAATTTTGCTGTTTTTAGACCATTTTTTTAAAGAGGGTGCAAATTATCGAAAATTATCGATATAAAGCATTTTTCTCTTTGTTTCTCTGGTAAATAATTTGCCTTAACTAGTAAAGAATCATTAATAACGTTTTTTTTTAATATTAAAGCATATTTCTTGTGTGGGTTTGAATAAAAATTTTATTTTTGCGCTTCACTAAATAATAAAAAATGGCAACGTACAATAAACGAGGATATAAAGCACCAAAAGAAAAAGAAGTAAAAGATGATGCAGTTAATGCAACTGTAATTGATGAAAAAGACAGCACAACAGCTGAAGTTTTTTCTAAATTAGATCAAACGGCTTCAATGACAGAGGATTGGGTAGCTAAAAATCAAAAAATAATTATAGGATTAGTTGCAGCAGCAGCGATATTTACTATTGGTTATTTGGCGTATCAACGTTTTATTGCTTCACCAAAACAAGAAGAAGCGGCTAATGAAATGTTTCTTGCAGAGCAAAACTTTCAAAAAGCAACTGATGGTGTAGCGAGCGACTCTTTATATAAATTGTCATTAAATGGTGCTGAAGGTAAATTTGGTTTTTTGAAAATTGCAGATGAGTATTCAGGAACTGATGCTGGTAATTTAGCGAACTATTATGCTGGAATTGCGTATTTGAATACTGGAAAATATACAGAAGCAATTGAGTATTTAAATAAATTTAAGTCGGATGATATTGTTCTTGGCGCTTTAGCTAAAGGAGCAATAGGAGACGCTTATGCTGAAAAAAATCAAGCTAAAGAAGCTTTAGATTTTTATGTTAAAGCAGCTAATACAAACAAAAATGATTTTACTACACCACGTTTTTTGTTAAAAGCAGCTAAAACAGCATTGGCTTTGGGTAATAAATCGGATGCTTTAAAATATCTAAATGATATTAAAGATAATTACGATGGATCTCCGGAATCAGGTTCAGCGGATGTATTAATTGGTTTAGCGCAATAGTTAAAATTGATTTAAGATTGAATTTGAGACTAGGTATTTTTGATTTCAAAATGGTATCTTTAGCTACTTAAATTATAATCTAAAATTTTAAATAGAGATCAAATGGCTACTGTAAATAAAAATTTATCAGAGTACGATAAAAATTCAATCCCAAACGCGAAAGACTTTCGCTTTGGGATTGTTGTTTCTGAATGGAATGATGTGATTACTGAAGGACTTTGTAGAGGTGCTGTAGAAGCACTTTTAGAAAATCAAGTTCCGGCTCATCACATAATACGTTGGAATGTTCCTGGTAGTTTTGAACTTATTTATGGTTCAAAAAAAATGTTACAAACACAAAATGTTGATGCCGTTATTGCCATAGGATGTGTTATTCAAGGTCAAACTAAGCATTTTGATTTTGTTTGTGAAGGAGTTGCTCAGGGAATTAAAGATTTAAACGTTCAAACTGATATTCCAGTTATCTTTTGTGTATTGACTGATAATACAATGCAACAATCTATTGACAGAAGCGGAGGAATTCATGGTAATAAAGGTACAGAAGCTGCAATAGCAGCTATAAAGATGGCTTTTATTCGTCAGCAAGCTTCTCTAACACATCAAATAGACAATCAACATTTGTTGTCCTCAGGGCCTATTCAAATAGAAGAAGGTGGTCCGCTAGAATTGAAAGAATAAATTGTTAAAATAATTTATAAAAATTTAAGCCTATACTATTTTGATAGTATAGGTTTTGTTTTATTAATGATTAAATAAGCTACAATTCCCAGTAGAAAATTATTAAATTTGCGACTCTTACTTTCGAAAATTAAAACAAAAATCTTTAAAATTAAATTTTTTAATGTCGAGTATAATTCAATTACTTCCTGATCACGTTGCCAATCAAATTGCTGCTGGAGAAGTGGTTCAAAGACCTGCTTCGGTGGTCAAAGAACTACTTGAAAATGCTGTTGATGCAAGGGCAACCGATATCAAGTTAATTATCAAAGATGCTGGGAAAGCATTAGTACAAGTAATTGATAATGGTTTAGGGATGAGTGTTACCGATGCGCGTTTGTGTTTTGAACGCCATGCCACCTCAAAAATCCGTCAAGCCGAAGATTTATTTTCATTACATACAAAGGGCTTTCGTGGTGAAGCTTTGGCTTCTATTGCTGCAATTGCTCATGTTGAAATGAAAACCAAGCAAGATCAAGAGGAACTTGGAACTCATATTGTGGTTGAAGGAAGTAAATTTGTATCTCAAGAAGTTGCTGTTTTACCAAAAGGGACTTCATTTGCTGTCAAAAATTTATTCTTTAACATTCCTGCGCGACGCAATTTTTTGAAATCGGATACCGTTGAATACCGTCATGTAATTGATGAGTTTCAACGCGTAGCTTTGGCACATCCTAAAATTCATTTTACTTTTTATCATAACGGTAGCGAAATGTTTAATTTGCCCTCTTCGACATTGCGTCAAAGAATTGTTGCTGTTTTTTCAGGTAAAACCAATGAAAAATTAATACCGGTACAAGAGGAAACCGAAATAATAACAATTGAAGGATTTGTAAGTAAACCTGAATTTGCAAAAAAAAGTAGGGGAGAACAGTTTTTCTTTGTAAATGATCGATTTATAAAAAGTGGTTATTTGCATCATGCGGTGATGGCTGCTTATGATGGAATCTTAAAAGAAGGGACACAGCCGAGTTATTTCTTGAATTTAACTTTGCCACCCAACACCATCGATATTAATATTCATCCTACTAAAACGGAAATCAAGTTTGATGATGAACAAGCATTATATGCTATTTTACGAGCATCAATTAAGCATAGTTTGGGTCAGTTTAATGTTGCGCCAGTTTTAGATTTTGATCGCGATTCTAATTTGGATACGCCTTATCATTATAAAGATTTAGATGGAGAAACTCCCACAATACAAGTGGATGGAAGTTTTAATCCCTTTGCTGAACAAAGACCAAGCAAACAATTTACTTCTTATAAAAAACCAGAACCAACTGCCAATTGGGAGAGTTTATATGTAGGCTTAGAACAAGATTCACAGGAAATGGAGCATCTTACTTTCGAGAATGAAGAGATGACTTCTTCTTTATTTAATGATGAAGAAATTGAGCAATCCGTTCATAAAACTTACCAAATACATAAAAAATATATCATTTCATCAATAAAATCAGGAATGGTAATTGTAGATCAGCAACGCGCTCATCAACGGGTGCTATATGAACAGTTTTTGGTAAATATGACCGTAAATCAAGCTTCTAGTCAGCAATTGCTGTTTCCGTTAAACTTGTTTTATTCAAATACCGAAATGGAACTTATTAGTGGACTTCAACTATCGCTTATGAATACCGGATTTGTTTTTGAAGACAATAATAAGGACCATATTGTTATTTCTGGAATTCCAGTGAATGTTACAGAAAGTGAAGTATCTATAATTTTTGAACAGTTATTGAGTGATTTACAAGACGGAATTCCCGAAAGTAGTTTTAGTCAAAACGATACAATAGCCAAGTCAATGGCTAAAAGTCTGGCGGTAAAGACCGGAACACATTTGACAGAAAAAGAACAGGAAAATTTGGTAAACGGGCTTTTTGCTTGTAAAGATCCTAATGTTTCCCCATTTCAGAAACCCACTTTCATCACAATGCGTGTGGAAGATTTAGATAAAAAATTTGTAATATGAGAAATGTAACAGAGACCGTTAAACAATTAATTATTATTAATGTTTTGTTTTTTGTTGGTACTTTAGCTTTAGGAGATGTTGCGTATAAGTATTTAGCGCTATATTTTCCTGAGAATCCTAGTTTTCAATTTTGGCAACCCATTACCCATATGTTTATGCATGGTGGATACATGCACATTTTCTTTAATATGTTCGCCTTGTATTCTTTTGGATCTGCTTTAGAGAGCTTTTGGGGAAGCAAAAAATTTCTATTTTTCTATATATCATGTGGTTTAGGTGCTGCTTTATTACACACAGGTGTGAATTATTATTACTTTCAAGAGGGTTTAAATACCTTAATAAGTCATGGATTTCAAAAGCAAGAAATCTTACAATTATTAAATGAAGGAAAGATAAATACGAGATGGCAAGAAATTTTAACCGTTTCTGATTTCCAAAACTTTACTAGCGCTTACATGGGAACTGCAGTAGGAGCCTCTGGTGCTATTTATGGAACTATTGTGGCTTTTGCTTTTATGTTTCCAAATGCAGAGTTAGCTTTAATGTTTATTCCAGTACCTATTAAGGCAAAATATTTTGTTCCTGGTTTGGTATTAATCGATTTGTATTTAGGAATTTCTGGACAGTCTATTTTTGGCGGTGGAGGAATTGCACACTTTGCCCATGTTGGTGGTGCTTTATTTGGATTTATCATTATGTGGTATTGGAAGAAGAACCAATTCAATCAAAATCGTTGGAATTAATTTAATACCATAAAACTCCTAGAAGGATATGAATATATTAGACGACTTAAAATTGCAATACAAGGCAGGAGGAATAGTAATTAAGCTAATTTTCTGGAATATTTCATTATTTGTAATCCCTTGGTTATTTTTTGCCATTTTATCTTTCTTAGGTCTTACTATTGATTATATCGATTATGTAAGTTTGTCGTCAAATCCTTCTTTTTTATTATGGAAACCTTGGTCTTTGCTTACCTATGCTTTTTTTCACAGTGGTTTCATGCACATTATTTTTAATTTGATTGTTTTAAATTTTGCTGGCCGATTGTTTATGACGTATTTTACAGGGAAGCAATTATTGGGTTTATATATCTTGAGTGCAATTTTTGCTGGAATTATTTATATTTCTGTATTTTATATTCTTAATATTAATGCTCCAATAGTGGGTGCTTCTGCAGCAATAATGGCGATTTTGGTTGCAACGGCAACCTATAATCCTTTCATGGAGCTACGGTTGTTTATCATAGGAAATGTAAAATTGTGGCATGTAACGGCAGTAATTGTTCTTATTGACTTGATGCAAATTCGTTCTGAAAATATGGGAGGACATATTTCACATCTTGCAGGTGCTTTTTTTGGTTTTATATTTATTAAATTGCTACAAAATGGAACTGATTTAAGTAAAGTTGTTACTTCAGTTTTAGATTTTTTTGCAAATTTATTCAATAAAAGACAAAGCACACCATTTAAAAAAGTACATAAAAATTACAATAAACCCGTTGAAAAAGTTGTTTCTAAAATAGTTACTAAAGACAAATCACAGCAGCAAATTGATGAGATTTTAGATAAAATTAGTCAATCCGGTTATGATAGTCTAACAAAAGAAGAAAAAGAATTCTTGTTTAAAGTGGGGAAATAAATACCTTTTAGATATAAAATACGTTTATAAGTTTTGGCCCATATCCTATCTATTTTTTATCTCTGTTTGATAATACTAAAATATAGCAAATGAAAAATCTGTCATGGTTTAATAAAGTAATGTTTTTTTTAAATATTGTTCTTACACTGGTGACTTTCATTGCTTATGTTTTGCCTTTCTTGGCCCCAAAATCTTTTCCTTTGTTGTCAGTATTAACTCTTTTCATGCCTCTTTTTTTTATATTTAATGCTTTGTTTTTTATTTATTGGGCATTTCAATTCAAAAAACAATTGGTTGTTTCCGGTTTAGTTTTATTGTTAGGAATTACTTTTATAAATAAATTCTACAAATTTTCTGCTCCAAAATTTTCTGTAGAAGAAGATGACTTTACTGTAATGAGTTATAATGTTCGTCTGTTAAACGTTTTTAAGTGGATTGACAGAGATGATGTTCCAACAGATATTGTAGGTTTTATAAATGAAAAAAATCCCGATATTTTGTGCATTCAGGAATACGCACCTTCCGCTAATATTGATCTAAAAGTTTATCCACACCGCTATATTTTTACAACAGGTGATAAAATTAAAGGCGGTCAAGCTATTTTCTCTAAATTTCCTATTATCAATCAGGGAAATATCATTTTTCCAAATTCTAATAATAATGTTGTTTTTGCAGATATAAAAAAAGGAAAGGATATTATCCGAGTGTACAATATGCACTTACAATCCATTAAAATTTCTCCAGATGTAAATGAAATAGATGAGAATATTGATGTCATTAACCAGCAGAAATCGCAAAAGTTGTTTATTAGAATCAGTAAAGCTTTTAAGCAACAACAGCAACAAGCTGAAATATTTGCTACTCATAAAACGGAATGTACTTATCCAATTATCATCTGCGGAGATATGAATAACAGTGCTTTTTCTTATGTTTACAGAAGTATTAAGGGGAAAATGAAGGATGGTTTTGAAGAAGCTGGAACTGGTTTTGGAAGCACCTATAAATTTAGATATTATCCCGCTAGAATTGATTATATTTTTACTGATGAAAAAATGACTGTCAAGAGTTTTGAAAGCTTCCCTAGTTTTATCAATTCAGATCATTTTCCTATCCTTGCACGATTATCATTAGAGTAAAAGTGACTTTACTATTTGATGATTAATTTTTGTTCTTTAAGATATTCCATTGCATATTTGCCTTCATTGAATAATAGATCCAAAATACTAAGGTTGTTAAGGAATCCATATTTATCATCAAAAACCTGAGTGTATTTCTCAAATTCAGAAATGTCTTTTTTTCCTTCAACTAAATTTCTATAGTCAGAAATATTATTCTCATCTACTTGATGAAAATATTCGGTAGTTTTATTGTATTCCACTTTCATTCTTAAACATTTGAATACAATATCTAATACTTCAAAATTAAGATCTAATAAGAACTCATACTTTTTTTCAAAAAGAGGACGAAGATCATCTTCAAAAAACTCGAAAAATGGAGAACTTCTATAGGCTGCTTCTAAAGATTTAAAATGTTGTTTTTGCCAATCAAAATCAGGTTCAATTCTAATTTCTTTTGTTTTTTGACGGTTTTCTTTTGAATGCTTAATTGGAATGTTTAATAATAAAATTCCGTTTGGACTGTAGATGTAAGTTCTATTTCTATTGGTTTGTTTTTGGAAATTATCCTCAATTTCAAAAGTAATTTTATCCGCCTGAGCCATAGCAACGAAATGACTAATCGATGGGAAATAGGTAGGGTGTATTAAAGTATTCATTTATTTACTAGTTTAAAAAGTAAAGGGTAAAGTCTAATATTATTTTAAACCTTACCCTTTCAATTCCTTATGTTTACACTTTTGCCTGTTTTCTTTTTTTCCAAAAATATTCACCTACAAAGAAAACCACTAAACCGAGTAAGAACAATTTAAAGTAGGATTGAGGTTGTCCTTCACCACTAACTGTAGTAAAAACTCTATCCCAGCGTATTTTATTTATTCCTTTACCGTTCGGATCATTACTTAGCCAGATAAAAATAGGTTTTCCTACGATATGATTTTGTGGTACAAAACCCCAATAACGGCTATCTTCTGAGTTGTGACGGTTGTCTCCCATCATCCAATAATAATTTTGATTAAAGGTATAAGTAGTTGCTACTTTGCCATTAATTTTTATTTCTGAACCCTCTACCTTTAACTCATTATTTTCGTAATCTGTTATTATCGCTTTGTAAAAAGGTAACGTTTCTAAGTTCAAAGCAACAGTTTTTCCTTGTTGCGGAATGTATATTGGTCCGTAATTATCCTTATTCCATTTGTTAATATGAGGAAAAACGCCATTGTCTGGAGCGGTAGAAATTTGTCTTATAACAGCTGTAATTCCGGGTGTGTCTTTAAATCTTTGCGCTCCAACTTCTGTTAATGCACTTAAAAAAAGTGTATCTCTTTTTACGTCATTTGTAAAAAAAGCTGGATCTGTTATGTCTAAATCTTTAAATAAATATTCAAGATTAACAGCAGTTTTTCCATCAAAAGCAATTTTATAAGAGAATTGTGGTTTTGCTCTCTCTGGTAATTGTAATATTTTACCATCAATGTAAACGACTCCATCTTTTATAGCCAAAGAATCTCCAGGTATACCAACACATCTTTTTACATAATTTGATTTTTTGTCTACAGGCTTATAAGCACGTCTTTTTGATGTGTCAAAAAAACGATATACAGTATCTACGGGCCAGTTAAAAACTACAATATCGGTACGATTAATATTCTGAATTCCCGGTAATCTCATGTACGGCAATTGAGGATAGGATAAGTACGATTTTAGTTTTGTCAAAGGAATTGAGTCATGAACCATCGGTAATGCAATGGTAGTCATAGGTACTCTAGCTCCGTAATTCATTTTGCTAACAAATAGAAAATCTCCAACTAATAATGATTTTTCTAATGAAGGAGTTGGGATTGTGTACGGTTGAATTAAATAAGTATGTACCAATGTGGCTACAATAACTGCAAAAAGCAAAGAACTTATCGTATCTGCTGTTTTTGATTTTGGAACTAAACTTCTGTCTGATACATACTCTAATTTTTGTGTGTAGTTTACATAATAGATATAAAATCCAAGAGTAAAAATTCCTAAAAAAGTATCTAAAGTAGAGCGCTTTCCAAAACTACGTAACGTTTCTATCCAAACAACAGGAAACATAATCAAGTTGATAATAGGAAGAAATAATAAAATGGTCCACCAGGTAGGTCTTTTTATTATTTTCATTAAAACGATTGCATTATACACAGGAATTGCTGCTTCCCATTTTTTTCTACCAGCGCTTTCATACAATTTCCAAGTTCCTAAAAAGTGAACGATTTGGATAAGCAAGAAAAAAATAAACCATTGATATACTGACATAATATGATGTTTTTTTGATTAAATAATTGCTAAGCTAAACAGGAGCTAACTCGACAATGTTTGTGATTAATATATTTGATTGAAAATTATAAAATAAATACAAAAAATAATAGTTTAAAACCCGTTTAAAGTTCTAAAACATCCTTCATAGTAAAAATGCCTTGTTTGCCAACAATCCATTCTGCAGCAATTAAGGCTCCAAGAGCAAAACCTTCTCGATTGTGAGCAGTATGTTTTATTTCTATTGCGTCTACGCCCGAATTGTAAGTTACCGTGTGTGTTCCCGGTACTGATCCTATTCGTTTGGTTTCTATATGAATTTGTTTTGGCGCTGCATTTTCTAAAGTCCACTCCGTGTAAGAACTATTTTCGATTATTCCTCTGGCTAATGAAATTGCCGTTCCGCTTGGTGCATCTAATTTTTGAGTATGATGAATTTCTTCCATATTTACAGAATAAGAATCAAATTTTGACATGATTTTTGCCAAATATTCATTGATTTCAAAGAAAATATTTACCCCTAAACTAAAATTAGAGCTAGAGATAAATCCACCATTAGTAGACTTACACAACGCGACCATTTCATCATAGTGTTCGAGCCAACCTGTTGTCCCTGAAATTACAGGAACATTAGCATGAAAACAAGCAGAGATATTTTGAACTGCAGCAGAGGGAACACTAAAATCAATTGCTACATCAGCATTAGAAAGTCCTTCAAAAGTGCTGTTTTCGTCTTTTTTCAAAACGATTTCACGGCCTCTTTCAAGCGCTATTCGCTCAATAACTTGACCCATTTTTCCATATCCTAAAAGCGCAATTTTCATTTATTTAGTTTTTATGTAATTTAGCATTCCTACAAAAGCTAATGGTATGAGTATTCCAATAAATGCTCCTGAAAAAAAATCATTCATTCTTAAGGATTCAAAACTTTTGATATTGGAGTAATTTATTAAATTAATCAAAATTAGAAACGAAATGATTATTAAATAATACCTATTTCCTATTTTGTTATTTAATCTCATACTGGGTATTTATTTAAATTTGTATGTTCTTAATTTTACCTATTAAAAACGGTAATTAAGGGTTAGTCCAACATTTGTTTTTAATGTTACATCATTTGGGTAAAGTACTGGACGTATCGATAGAGATTCATCAACATTAAATTGGATTAAAGCGGCATCTACATTGGCATCAATAATATTTAACGCATAAAAGGCTACCGTAATTAAAGCCGATAAGTCGCGATTGCGTTGGTAAAATTTTTGTGCAGCAATTAATCGAGTATTGTCTAAAAAAGCTAAATCGTCGGTGACATATCCTTCTAATCTGCTTTTATAAGCATCTCTATACTGATGGTATTTTTTATTATTATCAATATAAAAATAAAGGCTGGTACCAAGAGCACCATAAACTAAAGGAATTTTCCAATATTTTTTGTTGTAGGCTTGTCCTAAACCTGGTAAAACTGCTGAGAAAAAAGCAGCTTTTGCTGGAGTCAAAGGATCAATGTCATTTGATTTCAAAGTGTCTTTAGCCACAAGAACTGCATCTGTTTTTTTTTGCGAATAAACAGTTGCAGTTCCAAGGCTAAATAAGAATAGAACTATGAAAATAATTTTATTCACTTATTCGTTTATTAATTTAATGATTCTATTAAAATCTTCTTCAGAGTCAAAAGGAATGGTAATTTTACCTTTGCCATTTCCAGCTATTTTAACATCTACTTTAGCTCCAAAATAATTGACAAAGAGGTTTTTTTGAGAGTCCTCAATTTCAAAAGAAGCTGTTTTAGGCTTTCCTTCTGGTTTAGGTTTTAAACTTTCTTGATAGTTTTTCACCAATGCCTCTGTATCACGTACCGATAAGTTTTGACTTACGATTTTTTGATAGATGTCAGTTTGAATATCAAGATCTTCAATATTGATTATCGCACGTCCATGACCCATACTAATAAAACCATCACGAATCCCAGTTTGGATAATTGGATCTAACTTTAATAGTCGTAAATAATTGGCGATTGTAGATCTTTTTTTACCCACACGTTCACTCATTTGCTCCTGCGTTAATTGAATTTCATCAATTAAACGTTGGTAAGAAAGTGCAATTTCTATTGGATCTAAATCATGACGCTGGATGTTTTCTACCAATGCCATAACCAGCGATTCGTTATCATTTGCAATACGAATGTAAGCAGGAACAGTAGTCAATCCCACTAAAGTAGAAGCGCGAAGACGACGTTCTCCAGAAATTAATTGGTACTTATTAAATTCTAGCTTTCTAACAGTAATAGGCTGAATAACACCTAATTCTCTAATAGAAGTTGCTAGTTCTCTTAGCGATTCTTCATTGAAGTTACTTCTAGGCTGAAAAGGATTTATTTCAATAGCTTCTATTTCAAGCTCAATAATATTTCCCACTACTTTATCTGCATTCTTATCGTCAACAGATTTTATATCGTTTTCTGGATCTTTTAATAATGCTGATAATCCTCTTCCTAAGGCTTGTTTTTTAAGTGCTTTTGCCATAAAACTATTTGCTGTTTTTCTTTATAACTTCTTGAGCCAAGTGCAGGTAATTAATAGCCCCTTTACTTGTTGCGTCATAGTTTATAATACTTTCGCCAAAACTAGGTGCTTCACTCAATTTTACATTTCTTTGTATGATTGTGTCAAAAACCATGTCGTTAAAATGTTTTTGAACCTCTTCTACTACTTGGTTAGACAAACGCAATCTAGAATCGAACATCGTCAATAATAATCCTTCTATATCTAAATCTGGATTGTGTATTTTTTGGATACTTTTTATAGTATTTAACAATTTACCTAGACCTTCTAATGCAAAATATTCACATTGAATTGGAATGATTACAGAATCAGCAGCAGTCAATGCATTCAAAGTTAGCAATCCTAATGAAGGAGCACAATCAATAATGATGTAGTCGTAGTCATCTTTAATGCTTTCTAGCGCTTTTTTAAACATATATTCTCTGTTCTCTTTGTCTACCAATTCTATTTCGATAGCCACAAGATCAATATGTGCTGGAATAATATCTACGTTTATAGCATTACACTTTATAATAGCCTCTTTTGGAGTATGACTGTGTTCTAGAATTTGATAGGTACCAATTTCAACAGATTCAACATCAATTCCAACCCCAGAGCTGGCATTTGCTTGTGGATCAGCATCAATAAGTAATACTTTCTTTTCTAAAACTCCTAATGAAGCAGCAAGATTAACCGATGTTGTAGTCTTTCCAACTCCTCCTTTTTGATTAGCAATCGCGATGATTTTGCCCATTTATTTTTATAATTTTGAACGGTAAAAATACAATTATTTATGGTTTCAAAAAATCTATTTTGTAAACATTTCTTAAAGTTTGATTCCTTGCTATTTACCCATTTTTATTTTGACAGTCTATCACTATTTTATAGCTGTTGTTACTACTATTGACGTGAATTTTTATCCTATTATCGGTTTTTCAGGGTTTTAAAAACAAAGGTGTTTTGTTTGATTTTATTCTCTAACAATAACAAATCAATACAGTTTACAATTGTTTTATTGTTCTTTTGGGTATTTTTATTGGTTTGAAATCCCGTTTTTGTTTTAAAAATCAAGTTGAAAAGTGGAGCTCCTTTTTTTTAAATTAGTTCCATAAAAAAAAGCCGAACATTGCTGTTCAGCTTTTTTGTCGGGGTGGCAGGATTCGAACCTGCGGCCTCCTGCTCCCAAAGCAGGCGCGATAACCGAGCTACGCTACACCCCGTAATCGGGTGCAAATATAAAACTTTTTTTGTGTTTTACAAGTGATAATTTTAAATTGATTGCGATTATTTTTAAATAGCTAAATGTGATGGGTTTTTGAATCGATTTTTTAATAAAAAACATACATTTGCATCAATAAAAATTATTATAAAATTCCATTATGTCAGATACAATAGAAAAAATTAAATGTCTTATTATAGGTTCTGGTCCCGCTGGTTATACAGCTGCAATATACGCTGCAAGAGCAAATATGAATCCTGTTTTATATCAAGGTATGCAACCCGGTGGACAACTAACAACAACTAATGAAGTAGAAAACTGGCCTGGAAATCCAGAAGGAATAACGGGTCCAGAGATGATGGTAGGTTTAGAAGCGCAAGCAAAACGTTTTGGTACAGATGTACGTGATGGATGGGCAACTGAAGTTTATTTTTCAGATAATGTACATAAAGTGTGGATCAACGGAACTAAAGAATTGCATTGTGAAACTGTAATTATTTCTACTGGAGCTTCTGCTAAATATTTAGGTTTACCTTCAGAACAACATTATTTAAAAATGGGTGGTGGCGTTTCTGCCTGTGCGGTATGCGATGGTTTTTTCTACAGAAATCAAGAAGTAGTTATCGTTGGAGCAGGAGACTCTGCTTGTGAAGAAGCACATTACTTATCTAAACTTTGTAAAAAAGTAACCATGTTGGTTAGAAGCGAAAAATTTAGAGCTTCTAAAATCATGGAAGAACGCGTTCGCAAAACCGAAAATATTACCATTTTAATGAATCACGATACTATTGAGGTTTTAGGAGACGAGCAAGTAGTAACTGGAGTAAAAGTGTTGAATAAAAATAATGGAGAAACTGCTACAATTGAGGCTACAGGTTTTTTCGTAGCTATTGGTCATAAGCCTAATACTGATATTTTTAAGGATTACATCACTCTAGATGAAACAGGATATATTGTTAATACTCCTGGAAGTGCTAAAACGAATGTGCCAGGTGTTTTTGTTGCCGGAGATGCTGCAGATAGTGTATACCGTCAAGCAATTACTGCTGCTGGAACAGGTTGTATGGCTGCTC
Organism: Flavobacterium flabelliforme; assembly: GCF_017948675.1. Classification (GTDB taxonomy): domain Bacteria; phylum Bacteroidota; class Bacteroidia; order Flavobacteriales; family Flavobacteriaceae; genus Flavobacterium; species Flavobacterium pygoscelis. Next base: position 193,955 of record NZ_JAGFBU010000001.1, on the reverse strand, counting down.
TAGATGCAGAACGCTATTTAGCTTCTAAAGAATAAGTGATTATAAAATAGTATAAAAAAAGAGTCCCAATTTGTAAAAATCGGGACTCTTTTTTTATACTTGATATACTGTATTAAAGAATTTTTCTTAATTATAAAATAGATGTTTTTACTTCAATTTTTTAAGAAGTTTAGCTTCATCTAAAAACTTGCGTATTTCTATTTTTGGATTTCCCAAGAGTTGAATTTCAGATTTATTTGTTGCCTCAATCATCACTTCTTTTTCTACAAATAAACTGCAGGAAGAATAGCTTTCTGCTGTAATGTCTCCTTTTTTAGTAGTTAACTTATTTCCAACAAAGGTTGCATTATTGTCTAATCGTATAGCCGTGTTTAGAGCAGTTCCTTCAATAGTTGCAGTTGTTTTTTGATACTGATCCACCTTTAAAAAACTGGTGTTGATCAATGCTTTTAATGTAGCATTTTTATTTAGTTCAACAGTTGCGTTTTCTGATTTTAAATTCAGTTCTGTTTTTGTTTTGTCTCCTGCTTGAAGTAAAAAATCTTTGGTATTGGCATTTAAAAATAATTTTGACGCATCTTGTGCTTTTATCGTAATTGAATTTAATAAAAGTTCCTGAATCGAGTTGATGGTAGTATCATCTTTTGAAGTGATTAGATTTAATTCATCAGTATAAGTAACTTTTACTATTATTTTTTTGTAATTAGTGATATTCTTAGTAGTAAAAATACGCAAGGTGCTGTCATGCAATTCAAAAGAAATAATGTCCTGTAAATTTTCGTCAGCTTCTATTTTTAATTCTGCTTTTTCTCCTCTTTCTAAATATACCTCAAGATTATCTTCAATCAGCAAAGCTGAAAATTTACCAACTTCTCTACGTTCTATGGTTACTATTTTAGATCCTTTTATCTTTTCTTTTTTTTGAGCAAACAAGATCGTTGTTGCTAAAAAGAGTAGGAGTAGCGTAAGGTATTTTTTCATGATTATTTGTATTAATGTATTTACAAATATAAAAAAATCATCCATTTTTTGATGGATGATTTTTTTATATTTACTTGCTTTTTTTTATTCTTGATTGATACTTCCGCCAGAACTTGTATTTTTAGATATCGATTTAGGCTGAATGTCATATGTAATACTTCCTCCGCTAGAAGCTTCAGCATTTAACTTAACAATTGGATGAACACTAATCCTTGCTCCACTAGATACATCTGCAATAACTTCATTAGCAAGCATCTTTACCGCAATTATTTCACTTCCACTAGATGCATTTGCTTCTAATTTTAATGATTTGCCATTAAGTATAATGATGCTTCCGCTACTGGTATCACAACTAATGTTATCCGATTCAATATTGATGTTAATACGTGCAGCACTAGAAGTATTTAAACGAATATTTTCTCCTTTTAAAGTGTTTTTGCTGGTGATTTTTGAATTACTAGTGGCTTCTAATTCATCAATAATCGGCATTTTAACACTTACTTTTTTTGTTTTCGTATCGATTTGAAAATTTTTATCGCATGAAATAATAAGAGTGCCATTCTCTACTTTTGTAGTGATGTGTTTTTGCAAATTATCATCAGCTTCAACCATTATTTCTGTAGTATTCGATTGTTCGATTACAACATCAATAGAATTGTTTACTTCAATACTTGTAAAATCACTTTCTACATTTCTTTTTTCAGTAGTAATATTTCCGCTGCCTTTAATTGACTTGAGATTTATAGAATAATTACAAGATGCAAAAAACAGTGCGGTTAAGGTTACTAAAATAAATTTTGTGATTAATGTTAAAATTTTTAGCATGACTAGTTAGTTTTAATTATTATACCGTCTTTATTTATTTTTAATTCTTTAAACACTTTTTTTGAATTTTTTATAGTATCTCCTTTGACTGATACCCCATTTTCATTGATAGTTATTGAGGTTTGCTTAGTATCATTTTCAGAATCGTAATCACTATTATAGTCTTCTTCAGTATCACAATTTAAACATCTTACTTTGTTCTCCTCAACTTTGTAAACATTGGTATTAGATTCTGGATTCCATAAAAAGTAATCTGCATCGGTACGGTCATAGTTTCGCAAAGATTCATCCGGTTTTAATAAAGTTCCTTTTGGTAAATATAAAGTGATTTCAATTTCTTGATCTCTGTATTTGTTTTTTAAATCTGTTAACAAATAGTTGTCTAAAATTAAATGACTTCCTTCTATTTTATAGCTGTATTTAATTTGTTCAGCTCTTTTCTTGGCTTCAGATAATGATTTTCCTTTTGCTTCTTTCTCAATCTGAATATAAGGTAGTTTTTCATTCGTTTTTTCTATTTTTAAAGAAACTTCATTCGAATAAATTACATCTGTTCCTGTTGAGTCCTGTGAAATTATAAAGTCATTGCGATCATTAATGTTTTTTGCGAAATAATCACTGTGCGTAAACTTTATAAAAAGAGTATCAGTAGGTTTTAGATTTAAGATCTCTTTTTTTACGACTCTACCATCTACAGCAAATGCGCTTGCTTGTTTAACTCCAATAGAAATTAACAACGCCATTGCAATTATCCAAAGTGCTAATAAAGTATATTTAGCAATGCTTCCTATTGATTTTATGTTAGGTGACACTAATTTAAATCCTAAAAGTATCAAGAAGAAATTTGGAATTGCTATTGCTATAAAAACTAACGCTCCAAAAACCCAAATCGGATAATCTGTAAAATTTCCTGACTCAATAAATTGGTGAAAAGGAAAGTTTCCAAAATTAGTAGAACCTAAAGTTAAGGCGCCAACTAAAAAAACGATAATCATTGCTAAACCAGATAGGATTAAAATTATTCCTAGAAATTTTGCAAACACATTAAAAAGAGTCATTATGAAATCACTTAATGAATTTCCTAATTTACCAGCACCACTCTTAATTTGATTGCCATATTTATCATAATCTGCGTTTTTGAATTTGTCTGAAACATTCTCAAACTCTTCTCTAACTTTTTTCTCTATGTTTGAAATTGTTACTGGTTCTCCAGTCATTTCTAGTTTTTCTGAAGTTGTTATTGCCTCAGGAGTTACAATCCAGAGAATGATATAAGCTAAAATACCAGTTCCAAATCCAGCAAATATTAATAGAATAAGTACCACTCTGATCCATACGGCATCTATTCCAAAATAATATCCTAAACCAGAAGCAACGCCACCAATCATTCCTTTTTCTTTGTCACGATACAGTTTTTTAGTTCCTCTAGTATCCGAATTATTAAAGGAAGTATTGCTTGTATTTTCCTCTTCTATAATGTAATCTTCGGGTTGTCCCATTACAGCAATAACTTCATCTACATCTTTTAAAACAATAACATGTTTATCACTAATTTGTTTTTCATGTAATAATTCTGAAACGCGCATTTCAATATCTTTTATTATTTCATCACGACCAGATGAGTTTGATAAAGAACGTTTTATAGCGTCAAAATAACGAGTTAGTTTTTGGTATGCATCTTCATCTATATGGAAGAACATTCCGCCTAAGTTTATATTTACAGTTTTATTCATGACTATTGTTTTTGGTTGGTTATAAGGTTTACGGCATCGGATAGTTCTGTCCAAGTACCATTAAGTTCGTTTAAGAAAGTTTGTCCTATTTCGGTTAGTCCATAATATTTTCTGGGTGGTCCAGAGGTCGATTCTTCCCAACGATAGTTGAGTAATCCGTCGTTTTTAAGTCTAGTTAGTAGCGGATAAATTGTTCCCTCAACCACTAGTAATTTTGCGTTTTTTAAAGTGTCTAATATCTCCGATGTATAGGCATCTTTCTCTTTTAATACAGATAAGATGCAGAACTCGAGAACCCCTTTGCGCATTTGGGCTTTTGTGTTTTCAATGTTCATAATTCATTTGTTGTTTTAGTTGATTAAACTGTTCTTTTTTTGATTGATGTGCCAGCATTATTTCTTGGCAAGATGAAAATTGATTTTGCATGATACGAATGATGAGATCGTTTTTTATTTTATAAATGGGATTGTGATAGGATATTTATATTTTTCGCCGTTTGATGTTTTTATCGAAGCATAAATGATTAAAAAGAATTCTGATATTTTTAAAAGGGCAAAAATTAACAAACATGTAAATCCTAAAGTTAGTAAACCGATATTACCTTCAAAGTTAAAATTTGAGATTTCAAAATCATTGTTATAGTTTAAGCTTTGAAAAGAAGTGTTTTTAAATAGCGTAACTAAAAAAGTGGGAACTGCAATGACAAGTAGTATTAAAGAGTAAAGTAATAAACTCAATTGAAAATTAAGAATCTGTTTTCCGCTTTCATCTACAAGTTCAGATTTGTCTTTTTTACTGGTCCACAATATTATAGGAAAAATATAATTTCCAAAAGGGATAAAGTATTTAGTTAAGGCACTCAAGTGCGTAAATGTGGCAATGTTTTTTTCAGTTGTTGATTCCATGGTTTTGATTTTTTGATGATGATGATTGAAACTCTTTTTTTTAATACCAGATAGCTTACCTAGTAATTTCTTATGCAAATATATGTTCAAAAGACAGTATCTTGTTTCGCATAGTACCTAAATTTAACATAAATTTAACAAATGTATTTTTATATGTACGCATACTATTTTTTTGTATTTTAGCAAAAAAACCACTGATAATGAAACTTACCGTATCAAAACTTAATAAATTTCTATTGTTCAAATTGCCTTCTGCATTTATTTGTGGTGTTCGCGTAAAAAATATAGATGAGAACAAATGCATAGTATCTGTAAAACACAGATGGATTAACCAGAACCCTTTTAATTCCATGTATTTTGCTGTGCAAGCTATGGCTGCAGAGCTTTCTACTGGTGCTCTAGTAATGTTTCAAATTCAAAAGAGTGGAAGGAAAATCTCTATGTTAGTCGCGAATAATAAAGGGAATTTTACAAAAAAAGCAACCGGTAGAATTACTTTTGTATGTAATGATGGGCATCTTATCGAAAAAGCAATACAGGAAACTGTAGCAACTGGTGAAGGAAAAACCTTCTGGATGAAATCAATTGGAACTGATGAAAAAGGAGTTCAAGTATCTGAAATGGATTTTGAATGGAGTGTTCGAGTTAAATAAAACCAGTTCAAAGGACTGACAACTAGCTTTTAAAATATAAAAACGCCTCTAATTGTAGAGGCGTTTTTTATATGTATTAAATACAAATGGTATAGATTAGCATTTTTTTCCGGAACCAGAATCGCATTTTTTTCCTTCTGATTTGCATTTGGCTTGACATTTGGCAATTTCTGATGCACTCATAGTTTTACTCTCTTTTTTTGCACAGCAAGATTCTTTTTTAGCTTTTTCTTTAGTAGTTTTTACTTCTTGCGCACTCAGATTAATAGTAAAGAATGCAATGGCAATTACTGTTATTATTTTTTTCATTTTATAAATATTAAATTATTTTTATTTTTTGATATCTTAAAGATTACTAGTCAAATATAGATAATAATTCAAATCAATTCAGAAAAATTAATTAATATTTACTTAATAAAATAGCTACTTTATTGAGTCGTTTCTAAATGAATAATTCCTATTATCTTTAAAAAATAACAATCACTTTGCTGAGATGTTAAAAATCAAAAAGTAGATTGGCCAAGTAGTATTTTATTTCTTTCGTTGATACTTTGGGAAATTCTTAGATTTTATTATTTTTCCAGAATCCGTTATAAAAAGATACTGATAATTAGGAAAATTATTCAATAATTTTATTGCATCTTTTTTTCCTAAAACCATAGCCGAAGTGCTAAAACCATTGGCTATTTCTGCATTTGGTCCTAAAATAGTTACACTGCATAACCCCGTTGCAGGATAACCGGTTACTGGATTAATAATATGAGAATAGCGTTTACCATTAAAAATAACAAATTTTTCGTAGGATCCAGAGGTGGTAATTGCGGTATTTTTTAATGCGATGATCGCTAACAGTTCTTTGGGATGAAAAGGATTAGTAAGACCAATATTCCACGGTTTTCCGTTGGGTTGTGTACCCCAAACACTCATGTCTCCTGTGGCATTTATGATTCCGGATTGAATTCCTTTGGCTTGCATTATTACTTGGCATTTATTTGTGGCGTAGCCTTCACCAAGTGCACCAAAACCAATTTTCATTCCTCTTAATTTCAAAAAAACGGTGCTGTTTATACTGTCTAAAATGATGTTTTTATAGCCTATTTTTTCTATTGATTTTTTAATGCTTTCTTCAGAGGGCATTGCTGTCATGGAGCCATCAAATTTCCAAATTTTATCTACTGCTGCAAAGCTAATGTCAAACGCACCGTTAGTGATTTGAGATAAATGAATGGCTCTTTTAGTTAGATCAAAAACTTCTTTGTCGACTTTTACAGGTCGTATTCCTGCGTTTTGATTAATTTCGGATACTTGAGACGTAGACTTCCAATCTGAGATTAAAAATTCGATACGGGAAATTTCGGAAATAACCTCATCAATGCTTTCTTCGGCTGTTAATGAATCTTTTGCAACTAGAGTGATATCAAAACGGCCACCCATCAATACTGTAGTTCTTTTTCGCAGCACTTGAGCTTGTGTATAAAAAGAGCAGAGTAGCAGTATTAATAAGTAATAGGTAGTACTTAATTTCATTTTCAGCTTTAGATTAATAACAATCGGTTAGAATCTGACCTCTAGTTTTATATTCAGAGAGAGGAGTTTTATTTTGGATTAAGCAAATAGAATTTAAAACACTTTCGACGTCAAATTGCATTTTTAGTGATCCGCATATCATTATTGAACCATTATTTATTAATAAATCGGCAAAGAATTCAGAATCTCTTTTGATAAGATCCATTACATATTGATGATTTTCTTCGCGAGAATAAGCTATATGAAAGTTAGATAGTTGGTTTTTAAGTTTCATTTCTGAAGCAAAATTTTGATAGACAGTGGTAATTGCGGTGTTTTGGCGAAAACCAGAGTACAAATGAATTTCGGATTTTTTCTTGTTTTGTGAAATCATTCCAAGGAAAGGTGCAATTCCAGTTCCATTTGATATTAGCGCTATTTTTTTTACTTTTTTAGGAAAATGAAAAGTTTTATTATTTATTAATTGAGCCTTTATGGTTTCTCCAACTTTCAGCTCATTTAAATAGCTAGAACCAAGTCCTGAAGGATGTAGTTTTATTGCTAACTGAATATTTCCATTATTTTTAGCAATAGAATACAAGCGTTCCCTGTTGTCATTCGCGGGATAAATTGCCAAAAGATCACCAGAGGTAAATTTACTTCGAATTCCTGCTCGCAAAGTGAGTAAAAAAGTTTGATCTTTTTCTGAAACCATGGTTTTGTCTAAAACCACCAATTTTTCTAAGCCATTCGGAATATGATTGTATAAAGAAGGAGTAGAAGCAAATAATATATTACTTTGAGCATTCCATAATTGAACCCAGTTTACAAATTCATGTGCTGATTTATCGTTCACAGTTTGTAATTCTATATAGCGATTTGCCCAAGATTGTTTAGCTAGTAAACTATCTATGGCTTTAGCATAAGCACAAAAATCAGGATAAGAGGTAGAACCAAAACCAATTACCGAATAATTAATTTGTTGTTGTTGCTTATTTTTTTCTAAAAGAGATATAAATTTTGTGGCATTAGATGGCGGATCGCCCAAGCCATAAGTAGATGTAAGAATAATTAAATGAGCAGCTTTAGGATAATTGGTATAACTATTTAATTCTGCAAGATGGGCTTTTTCACCTTGATCATTTAGTTGTTTTAAAATGGCATTACCAAAACGCAAGGTGCTTCCGTTTTCTGAACCAACTAATACTATATATTTGCTTTCAGTAGCTTTATATTTATTCTTAATACGATTGGCTCTTCTTTTAAGCGTCATTGTAAAACCAGAATAAATAAAAAATAGAATATTTATAGAAGCTAATCCAAGTATAATTGCCCAAATTATGCTCGATCTACCTGTATGCAAATCCAAACTCAGATTGGTTAATGAAACAGCTCTGGGGAAAATATTTTCTGTTATAATTTCATTTGAATATTGATCTACTTCAATTTTCCTATCTTTTAATTCAAACGTGTAATAATCTTCTTTATCTTCAGAAAAAGGGAATATGATTTTAGTAACAGCTGATAAATGAGTGTGTTTTAAATCGAATTTTTTTACAGCTATAGCAGAAACTGTATTCATTTCTGAAACACTTTCTTTTTTATTATCAAAAAGATGAAAACGCTCCATAGACAAATAAGTTCCAGAGAGTGCAATAATCAAGATGGGGATTAAGGCTATTCGCCCTGAGAAAACATGATAATATTGGCTAAAATTCTCTTTTACAATTTTAGAAAAGAAACTGCGCAATCCTTTTTGTCTTTTAAGAATTAAAACACTTCCAGAAATAGCGATTAAAAAGAGAAAAAAGGTATTAATACCTATAAATATACGACCCGTTTCGTGTAAAAATAAGGAACGATGCAAAGCAGTAATCCATTGAATGAAATCACTTTTTTTTGATATTGAACCAATCACTTTTCCGTTTAGTGGATCGATATAAGCATTCACGTCATTGCCTAAAGAATCAATTGCTTGAATACTTACAAACTGATTATGATCAATCTGAATTTCATTTATTTCAGGGTAAATGGCACGTAGCTTAGGCAAACTTTTAGTTAATGTGATCGCGTCAAAATTTTCAACCTTATAATTTGGAAGTTGCTCTTGAATCGCATCTACAGCAAGAATAGAACCTGTAACAGAAGCTAAAACTAAAAATAGGGACGAGAATACCGCCAAAGCGAGGTGTGAATACCTCCAAAATGAAAGAGTCATCTAATTGTACTATTATATTTTGCTTAAACGGACATAACGAATATAACCTTTACCTTCTGTTTTCTCGGACATTGCAGCAGTAGTTAGTGGAATTTCTATATCAGTTGTGTTGTATTTTTGATCTTCTACAGCAGATTCAAAACGCAGTTTATAACCAGTATTTATTTTAGAATCTTCAATTTCTATAGTAGTAATGCTACGATCACCGCCAGTTACAGAAGCGCCCGTAATAGCACTAATATTCGTTGGTTTTTTTGAGTAGAATTTATGCCACTCCTTCAAACTTTTATACCATTTTTTATCTTCTCCCATTACATAAAGGGTTTTTTCATAAGTTCCTTTTGCATTTACTAAAGATACCACCACATAAGCACCTTCGCCCATGTAATTAGACATTTGAAGCAAGCATTTATATTTAGTACTTTGAGCAGTAGCTTGAAAAGAAATAAGGCTGATAAATGCACATAATAGTGCTGTTTTAAATAATGAGTTCATTTTTTTATTTTAAAAATTCTAATGAAATATTGTCTTTTTGTACGGTTTCGTTTTCTTTCGCTAGGTCGTAAACTGTTTCGTCAAAGTCTGTTTTAATTTCTTTTTTTGCGCCTATAGATAGTAAATATTTTAAAATAGTGTCATTTTTTGCAATCATAGCAGCACGATGCAAGGCCGTTAATCCATCTTTATTTTTGGCATTGATATCAATGTTTAAGGTGCTGATTTTTTGAAGCAAATTTAAATCATTTTTTACAACCGCATAATGGTATAAAGTACTTCCGTCTTTTTGAACTTGTGCTATGTTTAATCCGTTTTCTTGTAGCAATTTTAATTTCACATCAAAAGGATCTTCTTTAGAAGTATTTGTAATTACTGCTCCGCGCTCTAATGTTTGAGGACGAAAAGATTGAATTAAGTAATACCCTAGATTATTACCTTCTTTATCTATAACATTACTAGTCGCTTTTTTATTAAGTAAAAGTGATACAGACTGAGGCGTTCCAGATAGAACTGCAAATGATAAAGCAGATTCCCCTTTTTTATTTTGAACATTTACATTGTCTGTATTTGCTAACAGTAATTCTAATGCCTCAGTATCTTTTGCTGCAGCTGCATTCATCAAAGCAGTATTGCCATCATTGTCTGCTTTATTACTATTTATTCCTTTTTTTATAAAATAGTTAATAATCTCTGTCTGATTGGGCTTGCGAGCAATATGGTGTAATACTGTTTGTCCGTCTGCTGAAATTACTTTTGGTTTTAATTTTAAGTCTTCTACTAAATATTTGTAAAGTTCTAAAGTATTAGCTTCCCTACGAGAACCTTCTGCAGCAATAATTAACGCATTATCAGTATATTTTACTCCTTTTTGAAGTAAAGATTTTAAAATCGTAATGTTTCCATTTCTTGCAGCATAATTAAAAGCAGTATTGCCATTGCTATCGGTATCTTTATAAGATAATCCCTTTGAAACAAAGTAATTGCTTAAGGCTAATTCTTTATCGTTAGAAATCCCCATTAATAAAAGACTAGCTCCATCTTTGTATTTTTTCTTTGGATCCAATCCTTTTTTAAAAAAAGCATCATATACTGCTATATTGCTTTGCGCATTTGTTACAGCAAAGGTAATAGGAGTAGAGCCATGACTATCTTCTAGATTAATATCAGACCCTTTTGTAATTAAATAATTTACAATTTCTAAATTCCCTTTGTTGGTTGCCCAATGCAGGTAACTTCTATTATCGTGTGTTAATTTTTCTACACCATTTCCAGGTTGTTCTATTAGAAACTGAATTGTTGCTGCAGGTGCATCATTATTTATGGCATAAACAACAGCATCAAAAGCATTTTTAGTCTTTTCTGAAGGATTGTTTCCTTTATCTATTTCTGCTTTTACAGTTGTAATTGTAGGAGCTGTTTTCCAGAATGAAGGTTCTAAAAGACTATTTTTTTGTGCAGAAACAAAAAAACTAACGATCAAGGCTAATGAAACTAATATTTTTTTAGGCATTGTAAAACAATTTAGTAATGAATTATCTTTCTTTATTTAGAACAAATAAGAATAACGCAAATGTAAAAATAAATTTAACAATATCAATTTCTTTATAGACTTTTTTTAAACTTTATAAATGGGTAAATTTTAATTGTATTATTTCTGGAGAATAATCTATTTTAAAAAATTAGTGACTAATTTGTTTACTATTAAATTGATAAAAAATAACCGTATATCACTTTATCATTCTCTTAAAATACAAAAAAGAGGCTAAAGGATATGCGGTTTTTTCAATTTAAAAATAAATATTAAATAGTTTTTGATCGCTTATTATTTAAATTTTAGATTAATTATTAATAATGCCATCTCACAAAAGCTTCCATTGCAGCATAATTGGATAATCCCAACTGAATGTACAATTCGGCTGTTTCTTTATTTCGATCTTCGGCTCTTTGCCAAAATTCTCTGGCATCAGATCCTTGAAATACAACACCGTCTTTTTGGGACTGATGTTTAAAAATCCCATGTCTTTTTGCTAATACTTGATCAGGACTCATAGGAACAGCCATTTCGACTTCATCAATTCCCCATTCTTGCCAAGCACCTCTATAGAGCCAAACCCAGCAATCTTTCATGTAGTCTTTAGATTTAAGATTTTTTACCGCAGTAAAAATAGCGTCTAAGCATACTTTATGAGTTCCGTGTGGATCTGCCAAATCTCCAGCAGCATATATTTGATGTGGTTTTATTTTTTCAATGAGATCCATCGTTAATTGAATGTCTTCTGGTCCAAGAGGTTTTTTCTCTATTGTTCCTGTTTCATAAAATGGCAGTTCCATAAAATGAATTTTATCATCTGTTAATCCTACGAAATTACTGGTAGAACGCGCTTCTCCTTTTCGAATTAAACCTTTTAAATAGCGAACTTCTGGAATGTCTATTTCGCTGTTCTTTTTATTTTTAAGGAAGGCTGTTGCATTTTTATAAATCTGCTCTGCTTCGGGACTTTTTATTGAAAATTTATCATTGTAATCGCATACAAAACGAGCAAACCGCAAGGCTTCATCATCTGCAACGGCTATATTACCAGAAGTTTGGTAGGCAACATGAACCTCATGGCCTTGTTGTTGCAAACGCATAAAAGTTCCTCCCATACTAATGATATCATCATCAGGATGTGGACTAAAAATAAGGACTCTTTTTCTAGCTGGTTCGGCTCTTTCTGGGCGATTTATATCCTCTGCATTTGGTTTTCCACCAGGCCATCCAGTGATAGTGTTTTGTAAATTATTAAAAATTTTGATGTTGATGTCGTAAGCAGGACCAGAATCAGCCAACAAATCGCTCATTCCGTTTTCGATATAATCAGCATCAGTAAGCATTAAAATTGGTTTTTTAAGGTCGAGTGCTAATCCTAAAACAGCTTTGCGAGTCAATTGTTCTGTCCAGTCAATTGTAGAAACGAGCCACGGTCTATTGATTCTCGTTAATTTTGATGCCGCTTCTTTATCCAATACAAAAACAGCATTATTATGTTCTTGCAAAAAGGAAGCAGGAACTTGGTTGGTAACAGTTCCTTCGGCAGAGGCTTTTACAATGTTTGATTTTCCTTCTCCCCAAGCCATCAAAATGACTTGTTTAGCTTCCATTATTTTTTTTACTCCTAATGTAATGGCTGTTCTAGGAGTATTATTCAAACCAGAAAAATCCTTACTAGCAGCTACTCTTGTAATGTGATCTAAGGCTACCAATCTGGTTTTTGAGTTTTGTAATGACCCTGATTCGTTAAAACCAATATGTCCGTTTCCTCCAATTCCTAATATTTGCAGATCAATTCCGCCTAAGCTTTCAATCTTTTCTTCGTAAGTAGCGCAATACCTTGCAATTTCTGTTTTTGATAAGGTTCCGTCAGGGATATTATAATTCTCGGGTAAAATATCTACGTGATCTAATAACAATTCTTTCATAAAGCGAACGTAACTATTTATAGAGTCGGGTTCCATAGGATAGTATTCATCAAGATTGAATGTGATAACGTTTTTAAAACTGAGCCCTTCTTCTTTATGCAAACGAACTAATTCGGCATACAAACCCTTAGGAGAGGAACCTGTAGCTAAACCTAAAACACAAGATTCGTTTTTTTCTTGCTTAGATTTAATGATTGTTGCAATTTGTTGCGCAACTGCTTTAGAGGCTTCGGTAGCGTTTTCAAAAACGACAGTATCAATATTTTCGAATCTTTTTTCAAAATCTGTAGCTTGGTCTATTTTACTTTTTAACATGATCTTTTATTATTTAAAAATTATAATATTAGAATTATTATCTGCTCCAACTTCTATATTTATGTCCTTTGACAGCAAAAAATAGAATCATTATATAAGCTGGTAGAAGCATTAAATAAGCAATTTGGTTCCCACTTTTTGCAGTTGCTGTAATTCCTTTGGCCTCATTTGCTAGATTTATGCTTTCTGCCCAGAAACCATAAAATAAAGGGAAAATAGCACCGCCTATAATACCCATTATTAGAATAGCCCCTGCTATTTTTGTATAACCTCCAAGATCTTGAAGCGCCAAAGGCCAAATGGCAGGCCAACAAAGTGCATTAGCAAGTCCTAGAAGCGCAACTAAAATTACGACTAAAGGCAAAGCGGGGATCAATGGTATTTGAATACTAATAGTTGGTGAAATAAATACAATCAACAATACTAAAATAATGCCCAATAGTCCAGAAGCTTTTAATGCATTCACTTGAGAAACATATTTTGGAATCAACGTTATGCCTAAAATATAACCAATAACCATTGCAGTCATTGTAAATGAAGTCAATTTTAAATAAAAGTCTCCATTAGGACCATAAACTCCTAATTGTTTACCAAATTTACCTATTGTATCTCCTGCAATAACTTCTGCAGCTACATACAAGATAAGCGTTATAACACCCAAAACCAGTTGAGGATGTTTGCACGCATTGATCATTTGTTTTAAAAGACCCTGATTTGATACACTACCATCTTCATCTAAATCTATTTCTGGTAAAGGGGATAATCGAATCAATAATGCGAGTACTAAAATTGCAATTCCCATATAAATATAAGGAGTTTGTAGCTGAAGTGCTAATAAGTCTAATGCTTTCGTTTTTGCTATACTATCTAGTGCAGCTATTTTTTCTGCAGTATACTCTTTCATGTTGGATAGCACTAAAGCAGTTAATGCCAATGGAGCTATAAAACCTGCTAACTTATTGGCAACACCTAAAATACTAATTCTCGCTGCCGCACTTTCTCTTGGGCCTATAACGACAACATAAGGATTTGCCGCAGTTTGCAAAATAGCTAAGCCTGTTCCCATTACAAATAAGGCAACAAGAAAAAACAAAAAAGTTCTAGTTTCTGCGGCAGGATAAAACATAAATGCGCCCAAGGCTATTACGATTAATCCCAGCGAAACGCCATTTTTATATCCTACTTTTTCTATTACCCATGACGAAGGAATTGCCATAACAAAGTAGGCAATATAAAATGCAAAGGCCACAAAATAGGCTTGAGACTCGGTTAATTCACAGGCTAATTCAAAAAAAGGTATAAGCGGACCATTCAGCCACGTTACAAATCCTAAAATGAAAAATAATAGGGTTAATATAACCATCGGAATTAATACACTATTTTGATTCTTATACGAAGTACTTTCTGTTTGGGACATATTTATTTTTTTTGCAATAATTTAAATAATAATTTAGAATGCTATATGACGTTATTCTTACATTAGTTTTCCCATTTTAATTCAGGATAATGATTTTTAAGATATTCTTTGACTTCTGCAATATCTTCTTTGGCTGTTAAATCAGGCACATGTTCAGAGAAAGGAATTCCCAAGGCTGTATCAGGATGCTCCTGTAAGAAATTTAAAAGTACCGTTGGAAGTTCTTTTTCTTGTCTTTCGGGATGTACTGGGCAATTTTTTAAGTAAGGATAAATAAGTTTTCCATCAAACTTAAAAGCATTCATACTCACACGTAATTTGCCTTCGCTGTCTTTATATTCGGCTAAAATTTCTGCAGTAGGTTTTTCAAGTATATCTAATAAAAATCCTTTTTGGTTAAGTTTTGCAATTGCAAATCGAGAAATTCGCTCTAAAGGGAATTCCATAGAATCTCTATCATACGCAATAAATGCATGAGTAATTATGGATTCTCTTAGGGCTAGTAAAGCAGCGGTAGAGTATAAATTATCACTATTGCAAACGGAATAGGACTGCGAATTTAATTCGGGATATTGCTCTACAGCTTGGTACAAAGCATCAGCGGTTCCAAATGGTTTTACTCTGTTTTTTGGAATATACTGAGTTGCAAAGGAGATGTTTAAATCATGAAAATTGTTGTTTTTGTTTTTGGTACCATAGAATTCCTTAAATAAATCTCCTTGTTCTCCTATAATAATGTAGATGTTTTTATATCCCGCTTTTTTTGCGTTTAATAAAAGATAGTCTAACAACGGTCTTCCGTTTGGACCAACACCTATTAATCCTTTACTTCTTTCATTTGCTTGTGTAATCTCTTCGGTTGTTAAATTGTCTACTGCCACTTCTTTTTTCATCCTTGAAGACGCGCCGCCTGCTAAAATAACTAAATTATTATGCATGATTATTTTTTTTAATTTCACTTAATTTATTGAATTCTAGAACCTGGATCAACAGTTACAGCATAGGCTTCTATAGCTCCTGCATCTAGTAATGCCTTTACAATTGGAGCTTCATTTCCGGGTTCTGCCATTACTACAATGCTTCCTCCGCCACCAGATCCTACAATTTTTGCCCCGTAAGCACCTGCGTTTAGTGCGGCATTAATCATAGCATCGATTCTTGGTACGGTTATTTTTAGTAAATCACGTAATACAACATGATGTTCATTCATTAATGCTCCAATTTTTTTTAGATCTAGTATTGGTTTTTGAAATTCGATCAAAGCCTTTTTAGTGTAATAATGATTTTTTATAGCCGCTTCGAAAAAAGGAATTAAGCGATCGGGTAAATAATTAAGGTATTTGTCTAAATCATTAATTTCAGCTTTATTTAAATCAAAATCAGGAAAATGTTCTTTAATAGTGCTAATTGCCATCAGAGCATTTCCTTTTAAGTCACCAATTAATCCTATTGTTTCTTTTGGGATACCAGAAACACCAGTAATTAATCCGTTTAATTCAGTGCCTATTACTGTACAAGAAAAAGGATCTCTAGTGTCAATATGAACAATATTACCTACGCCAATACTGTAATGATCCATCATTCCACCTGGTTCTCCATGTTCTACAACTTCAGATAAGTAACCCATTTTAGAAATAAATTCGGGTGTAATTTCTGGATCAACTCCAAAAGCATTAACTAAGAAATTAATCCATGCAACTAATAAAGCAGAGGAACTAGAGGTTCCCGAATTAATAGGTATATTTCCTGTTATGGTAATATCGTACCCGCTATTTGGAATGCATCCGTATCTTCTAAGGACACGCAAGGAAGAAGCAAAATAGTCACGAGGAGCTAAATTATCATATAATTGATCTATAGGTATAATTCTGAGTTGATCAATGTCGATCATATTAATTTTAAATAGTCCAGCATCATTTGGAACAGCTGTTAATTTTATACTTCTGCTAATGGCACATGCAATTACAGGAAGTCCAAGATAGTCTTGATGATCGCCAAAAAGACAAGTTCTGCCAGGAGCTATTGAGATTATTTCTTTCACTTTAAATATGTTAAAAATAGTAGTAAATAATTTTTTAAATGGTATTTTATTTGAAAAAACAGGCTGTTATTTGCCAAAAAAAAATTGCATTAAGTAGGTTTAAAAGACGAAACTATATCTTTTATTTTAATTAAACAAGAGAAGTTGCTAAAAATGTGTTCGAACACATTTTTATTTGATTTAATTCCTTATATTGGTTTTTTATTTAAAAGTAATGTTCTGATTAAATTTATAATGTATGCTAGATGTGGTTTTTTAATAGCACTGAATCAGAATTTTATTCGAGATTTAATTTTAATTTTTTAAATAATAGATCAAAATGGTCTGGAAAAAGTTTTTACTCTTAATGGGTTTCATTTGTAAAGAAATGATCAAAGTTATAAAATGAAGTAAAAAGTTTTAGTTTTATTGGAATTAAAATTAGTTTTCAGGAAATAGATTGATAAGAAAATATAGAAATAGAAAATCAAAATTTTTTAATATAAAGATTTTATATATTTGCTCACGATGGATAAAAAACTTACAATTAAAGACATTGCTTTGCTTGCAGGAGTTTCAAAAGGAACTGTGGATAGGGTATTGCACAAAAGAGGCAAGGTTTCTACAAAAGCTTTTGAGAGTGTTAATGCTGTTTTAAATGAAATAGATTATGAACCTAATCTTATTGCCCGAAATTTAAAAAACAATAAAATTTATAGTCTAGTTGTTGTACTACCAGATCCTTCTTTTGATCCTTATTGGTTGCCATGTGTAAAAGGGATCGAAGAAGCTATCAAAGAATTTAAAGCATTCAACTTATCTATCAAAGCGCATTATTTTAATCCAGAAAGTACGAAGTCATTTATAACGGTTAATGAAAATGTCTTAGCTTTATCTCCAGATGCCGTTTTGTTGGCTCCATTATTTTACAAGGAAGCCATAACGGTAATGAATCTTTATAAAGAAAAAGGAGTTGTCGTTAGTACATTTAATAATCAAGTACAATCTGCAGAAGATCTAAATTTTGTAGGACAAGATTTGTATCAAAGTGGTAGAGTAGGCGCAAAGTTGTTAGATTCGATTGCTAATAATGGAAAATTTGCAATCATCCACATCAATGAGAAGTTTAAGAATGCGGTGCACATGCAAGAAAAGGAGAGAGGGTTTAGAACTTTTTTTAAAGAGAAAGGCGTTCAAGAAGAAGCTATAATAACTTTAAAATTAAAAAATCCTAGCATAGAACTGAACTTTACAAAATTTCTGGAAGAGAATCCTAATTTGCAGGGGATCTTTGTTACCACTTCGAAAGGATACCAAATTGCAAAAATATTTAATCAAACCCAACGCTCCAAAATAGCTATTATTGGTTATGACTTAATAGAAGAAAATGTTGCTTACTTGCATCAAGGAAGTATCGATTTTTTAATTCATCAAAATCCTAAAAGGCAAGTTTATCTCGCTTTAACTAGCTTGGTTGAACATTTTATTTTTGGCAAATCAATTCCAGGAACTACACTTTTACCTATTGATATCGTAAATTGTGAAAACTCAATTTTTTATATGGCTTAATTTCTTACTTCCTATTTCATTTATTGTAGTTAAGATAATTTGAATTTTTGCTTTTTATAATTCAAATAAATAAAGCTTAAAAAATAGTTTGTCTGTTTCATATATATTAAAAACTTGTAATTTCCATACTGGAACGCTACTTAAATAGATTGTATCTATTTTTACAGTGGTGTAGTTTGAATTTTTTGAAATTGACTTATTTATAAACTAATAATTTTAGTCGTGATTATATTAAGTATTCAGCACCTATTTTTCTGTTTTATTATTCTTGCTTAACACACCTATTTTTTGGGATTTATAAAATAATAAGTTTGAAATCCTATTGTCTTATAATAAAAAATATAATTCCCATTTTTCTCTTCCTATCAAAACACACTAGATTATTTTGTTTTTTTTAGATTTCTATCTTCTTATATTTTGTTTTTCTTCATTGTTTTATTTTAATCCTGATTTTCTAAATCTGTTTTTTTTGTTAATCAGGATAGCATCAATTAATCACGGAATTTATTTTTTTCTTCTTATTTTTTTAAAGTAAATCCTAAAAATTAGTATAAAAATTATTTTAACAAGATTTTTTGTGTTCGATAACACTATTTTTATGTGTTCGAACACATTTTTGTTCTGTTTCCTTGTTTTATTAAATTTTAATATATAGTTTCGTCATTCTTAAAAGAAATACTATCAAAAAATAACCTAAAAAAAGAGCTAATTAAAAAGTCTTTTTATATGATTATTACTGTGTCTTACAGGAATTAAGTATTTGTTTTATAAGTGATTATATTATGTTTTTTTCAAAAAAATAAAAGTGTGTAGTGTCTTTTTTACTGCATTTATAAATAATAAAATAACCTATTGAAATTGAATATTAACCAAAAACCAATTCACAAGTATGAATTTATTAAACAAAAGCAAACCAACTCGTATTTGGGTAAATGCAATTACGCATAAAGCCATAAAATTTACGAGTTTATCGATGTTGGCATTCGCTATTCCTATATCGGTTGCGGCAACTGAAAAAAATAATTTTGGAATAATTATTAAAGAAAGAAATAGTTTTTTTAATGAGGCTAATTTAAAAGTTGCTAATAATTTTCAGCAAACACAAAGAAGAGTTACAGGAACAGTATATGATAAAAACGGAGAAACATTACCTGGAGCTAATATAATTGCAAAAGGAAATACGGTTTCTACACAAACTAATTTTGATGGTGTTTTTACATTAGACGTCCCTAACACTGTAACAGTTTTAATTGTCTCTTTTGTTGGTATGGAAGATCAAGAAGTTACTGTTAAAGATGGTCCACTTCGTATAGTTTTGAACGAAACAGGTCAAAAACTAGATGAAGTAGTGATAATGGGATATAGCCGTGTAAAAAAGGAAAGCCTCACAGGTTCTTTACAAACTCTGGATGATAAAAAATTATTGGACGCTACTACCTCTTCTGTAGAAAATTTGTTAGCAGGTAAAGCAACTGGAGTTTATGTAAATACAGGTTCAGGACAGCCTGGCGGAAGTGCAAAAATTATTATTAGAGGAAAAAGTACTGTAAACGGTAGTACTGATCCGCTTTGGGTTGTTGATGGTGTTATTGTAGGATCTGGATCTAGCAATGTTAATCCATCAGATATTGAGACGATGACGATTCTAAAAGATGCTGCTTCAACTGCAGTATATGGTTCTCAAGGTGCTAATGGTGTTATTGTGGTAACTACTAAAAGCGGTAAAAGTGGTAAATCAGTGATAAGTATCTCTACAAAAATGGCTGCTACTACTCTTAATACGGGAAACTTTAAAATTATGAATGGTGTTGAACTTTATGATCTTTATGACTCTTTCCCTAATAAAAATCAATTTTCAACTAATAGTTGGTGGACTCCAGCATTAAGAAATCAAAACTTTGATTGGTGGGATAATGCAGCAAGAACAGGTTTAGTAAGAGATCATAATATTTCTATAAGTGGAGGTGGTGAGAATTTTAAAACCTATGTTTCTTTAGGCGCTTACGATGAAACTGGTGCTGTAAAAGGATATGACTTTAATCGTTACAATTTACTTTTGAAGGTCAGTTATAAAGTAAATGATTGGTTAACCATTAGACCACAAGTAAATGCAACTCGCAAAGACGTATTAGACAAACAGCATTCTGTGGGAGCAATGTATGGTAATATGCCTTGGGATAGTCCTTATTTAGCAGACGGTACTTTGGTAGGAAATCAACCTAATCCTACTTGGGTAAATACTACAGGCTCAAACTATTTATATGACCTGCAATGGAATTATGGGGAATCTCAAAGTTATGATGTACGAAGTAATTTTGATTTTGATATTAAATTTAATGATTGGCTTACTTTCACTTCTACAAATAATTATATTTTTTCTAATGGTGAATCGATGTATTATTCAGATCCGCGTTCTTCAAGTGGATTAGCAGTACAAGGAAGAATTCAGCAAGATGCTTCTTCTTATAACAGAATGTATACTAATCAACTTTTTAAATTCAATAAAACATTTGGCAAACACGCCATTAATTCGATTGCAGGGTATGAATGGAACGAGTATAACTCTAAATGGAACACCGGAATTGCTACAGGATTAGCACCAGGATTTGTTGTAGGTGATGTGGCATCTATTCCAGAAAAAGTAAAAGGAAATAGATCACAATGGGCGGTTCAATCGTTACTAACAAATACTAACTATTCCTATGACAATCGTTACTTGGGACAGTTTTCAATCAGGAGAGATGGTGCTTCTAATTTTGGACCTAATGCACAGTATGGAAACTTTTTCTCTGTAAGTGGTGGATGGAATATTCACAACGAAACTTTTTTTAAAGCAGATTATATTACTAATCTTAAACTAAGAGCTAGTTATGGTTCTGTAGGAAATCGTCCTAATAGTTTATATCCACATCAAGCACTTTATTCATTAACTACGGGTTATAATGAAAATCCAGGAGCTCTGATTTCACAAATATCAAATCCAGATTTAAGTTGGGAGAAAACATTTACGACTGGTTTAGGATTAGACATTTCCTTCTTGAAGCGTTTTAATTTGACATTGGATTATTACGACAAAAACACCTCCGATTTATTGTACCAAGTGCCTTTGCCAGGTGTTATTGGTGTAACAAGTATTTGGAAAAATGTTGGAGCAGTTAGAAACAAAGGGTTTGAAGCTGCTCTTAATGTAGAGCTTATTAATAATGAAAACTTTAAATGGTCTGTGGATGCCAATATTGGATTCAACAAAAATAAAGTTACTAGTTTGTATGGTTCTAGAACCGAAATAATTGTGGGTGATGGATCTGGTATTTCTGGATCTGCCTCAAAATTATTAAAACCAGGACTGGATGTAGATACCTGGTACTTACCAGAATGGGCCGGTGTAGATCCGCAAACGGGAAAACCTCAATGGTTTGAAACCAATGCTGCTGGAGAACGCGTAAAAACTTTTAGTTATAGTGAAGCTGCTAAAGATCCTATCGTTAAAGGAGCGTATACTCCTGATTTTTTCGGAGGATTCTCTACTAATTTAGTTTATAAAAACTTTGATTTATCAGCAGTATTTAGTTATTCTGTTGGAGGTGAGATTTACAATTATGCAAGAGCTGAGTTTGATTCTGACGGAGCTTACACGGATCGCAATCAAATGAATCTTCAAAAAGGCTGGAGCCGATGGGAAAAACCAGGCGATATTGCTACACATCCGCAAGCCAGTTATAATAACTCTAGCAATTCTAATAAAGTTTCTTCACGTTTCTTGGAAACAGGAACTTACTTAAAAATGAGAAACATAACTCTAGGATATAATTTGCCAGCTATCAAAGCATTAAATTCAACTAATATCAGATTGTTTATGTCTGCTGAGAATGTATTTACAATTTCAGATTTTTCAGGAGTAGATCCTGAAATTCCACCAGCAAATGTAAATGGTACAACCTCTGTGACAGGAGTTGCAACTTCTGTATATCCTCAAACTCGTAGAATTGTGTTAGGAGTAAATGTTTCACTTTAAACTTAAATTATGAAAAAAATAGTTATATTAATTCTATCTGTTACCTTCCTGTCTTCCTGTGAGTTGGACAGAGAACCATTTAGCTCTTATACTGAAGATAAAATTCTTGCGGATAAAGAAGCTTCGGTAAATGTACTTTTAAACGGATGTTATGCTCAACTTAAAGGTTGGTCTGATGTAATGCATCGTATTGGTGAATATCCAGGAGATAATGTTATGATTAGAGGTACTTCTACAGATTCATTTTATTCTTTTATTTCCTATCAACACATTCCTAATAACGACAGATTATCTGTTTTTTGGAATAATAGTTATAAAATTATTTCACAATCAAGCGATTTGATAAAAATTATAAAGGAGGGCGAAAGCACTCAAATTGATCAAAAGTTGGGAGAAGCATATTATTTAAGAGGAATGATTTATTTTTATTTAACACGTGCTTATGGAAGACCTTATTATGATGCTCCTGAAACTAATTTAGGAGTGCCAATCGTAAATGGTATGCCAAACAGTATTGATAATTTACAACTTCCGGATCGCGCTACTGTCAAAGCGACTTATGAACAAGCAATCAGTGATTTGAAAAAAGGAGAAGCGCTAATGAATGAAAACAGAAATGCTGCTTATGCAACAAAAGAAGCTGCTCAAGCCATGCTTTCTAGAGTTTATTTATACATGAGTGGTACTTATCAAAACCCAAATCAACAGTATGCTGACCTTTCTATTGAGTATTCTAATAAAGTAATTAATAGCGGAAGATACACTTTATTATCTCGCTCTGAGTTTATGAAATACAATACTTATGCTCCTGATGATTCACCACAAACAGAAACTATTTTTGCAGTGAAACGGGTTGCTTCAGAATTCTCAGGTGAAGATCACTTTTATGGAGTAGGTGGTATGTACGCAAACATACAAGGTCAAGGTTGGGGCGAAATGTATGCTAGTGGAGAGTATTTAGATTTGTTGCGCAAAGCAGGGAAAAAAAATGATGCACGTTGGGCTTTTATAGATCCACAATATACTATGGATGCGTCTAACAAAAAAACGGAAGCTTTCCGTTTTATATACGATTTAAAAGACAATAGTGGTGTACAAACGGGTTACAATTATTTGCAACAGCCATTAGAGAAAAATAGTGATGGCTCTTTTTTTATAACTATTGCTAATGTTAAATATAATTTAACCGTAGTAGATGCAGCTGAAAATAGTTATTCCATAAACTATGAGGGAAAAACCTATGTGGGCGAAAAGGATTATATGATGTTATTAAATCGTGTTTATCCTATGTTTTACGTAACTAAATGTTCTTTACAAAATAATGATTCTCATTTGCACTCTCCAATTATTTCTAGATTAGGAGAAATGTATTTGAATCTTGCAGAAGCTTATGCTAAAAAAGGAGATTATCAAAATGCCCGTACTAATTTAAATATTATTAGAGAAAGAGCAATTGTTGGAGGAGGTTATAGTTCCTTAACAACTGCAAATGCAGCTCAATTAATCGATGAAGAACGCCAATTAGAATTAGCTTTTGAAGCACATCGCGGGTATGATGTTTATAGAAACGGTCAAACAATGACCCGTCATTATCCAGGGCCTCATACACCAATGGTAGACTATCCCGCTTCTAGTTTAAGAGTGGTACAATATATACCGCAATCGGAAATAAATGCATATCCAGGAACATTGACACAGAATCCATAATTGTTGGTTTGTTAATTAGTTTTTAACCTTTCTAATGTAAAAATTAGAAAGGTTATACTTTAGAATAGTAATAATGACAGATGTTTTTTATAGTTAACAAATGAGCACATTACTTAAAATGAAAAATTTATATGGATTGTTTTTTACTATTTTATCAATAACAATTGTTAGTGCTAACAGTAATAAGTTTTCTGAATTTAAAAGAAGTGAAAAAACTTCTAATTTTCAAATAGCAATTCCTTTAGCCGGAAACGCATACAGTTCTAAGCATATAGAAGGAGTTCCTGTAATTACAGACAATGGAATAGAAAATTGGACCGATGCAAAGGAGTATTTTACAGTTTATTTTAGAATTTCGAAACCCGGAAATTTTCAATTTGCAATAAATGATTTTAGTATCGATTCAGGAAAAACAGAATTAGAATTTGCTATTAATGCTATCGCTAAAAAAGTAAAAATTAATACATCATCAAATAAAAAAATCAATAGCCATTGGCACTTGGAATATAAATAAAGAAGGTTATGTAGCACTTACCATTAAAGCTATTAGCAAGACAGGGAAAAATTTTCCTTCTTTCAATACGTTATTGGTAACTAGTACGGATTTTGACGGTAAAATTGATTACGTTCCAAATAATGAAGATAATTTTTATCATTGGGGCAGGCGAGGAGCATCCGTGCATTTGAATTATCAAATTCCAGAAAATATAAATGCAGAATGGTATTATAATGAACTAATGGTCCCTGTAGGACAAGACAAAATAGGTTCCTACTTTATGGCAAATGGTTTTGGCGAAGGTTACTTTGGTATTCAAGTGAACTCTGCTGAAGAAAGAAGAGTTTTATTTTCTGTTTGGAGTCCTTTTACCACAGATGATCCCAAAAGTATTCCTGAATCGCATAAGATAAAATTGCTAAAAAAAGGGAAAAATGTAATTGTAGGAGAGTTTGGTAATGAAGGTTCAGGTGGACAAAGCTATTTAAAATACAATTGGGTAGCTGGCAACACTTACAAGTTTTTACTTAGAGGCATTCCACAAGAAAATAATTCAACAGCGTACACAGCCTATTTTTTTGCGCCTGAAACTCAGACTTGGGAAATTATAGCAAGTTTTAGTCGTCCAGAAACTAAAACTTATTTAAAAAGATTTCATTCTTTTTTAGAAAATTTTATTCCTGAGCAGGGTGATTTTTCTAGAATGGTTGTATTTTACAACCAATGGTATTGTGATGATAAAGGAAATTGGAATGAAGTAAATACTGCGAAATTCTCTGCTGATAACACCGCTAAAAAAGGATATAGAAAAGATTATTCAGGAGGCTTAAACCAAGAAGGTTTCTATCTCAAAAACGGAGGATTTAAAATCGATTATACTGAAATAGGAACACTATTTACCAGACCAATAACACATAACAAACCGAATATAGATTTTAAAACCTTGCCTTAAAAAAGATTTATATTTTGATAATTTAAGCTTTATAATTGTAATAATGATACTAATAATAAGCATGGTATCTTAATGAAAACTAAATAAAATAATTTAATATGAAAAGTACAATTTCTAAATTTTTCCTAATTGCTTTTTTGTTTTTAGGATGGGCTAGTGCCTCTGCCCAAATGATTAAAACCCCAACGCCAAAAAGAGCCAAAGGACAAACAGATGTTTTGCGTTTAGCAATAGCTCCAATTCCTACAGTACGTGTTGCCTTTATAGGATTAGGAATGCGCGGTCCTGGTGCAGTAGAGCGAATGACACATATTCCAGGAGTTGAAATTGTTGCGCTTTGCGATATGTTAGAAGACAGAACACAGTCTGCTAATAAAATATTAGAAAAAGCAGGTTTGCCTAAAGCACAAGAGTTTTATGGAGAAAATTCTTGGCGAAAAGTTACAGCTCTCCCTAATGTAGATCTTGTTTATATTGCTACAGATTGGAAGCATCATGCAGAATTGGGAGTTCAAGCAATGAAAGATGGTAAAAATGTAGCTATAGAAGTTCCAGGAGCCATGAATATGAAAGAAATTTGGGATCTTATCAATACTTCTGAGAAAACACGCAAACATTGTATGATGTTATAAAACTGTGTGTATGACTTCTTTGAATTGACAACATTAAATATGGCTCAGCAAGGACTTTTTGGTGAGATTTTGCATGCAGAAGGTTCTTATATTCATGGATTACAACCTTTTTGGGGAGCTTATTGGGACAACTGGAGAATGGATTATAACAAAAAACACCGTGGCGATATCTATGCTACTCACGGAATGGGACCTGCTTGTCAAGCATTAAATATTCACCGTGGAGACAAAATGAATTTCTTAGTTTCTATGGATACTAAAGCGGTTGGAAATCCTGCATTTATCAAAGAAAAAACAGGCGAAGAGGTTAAAGATTTTAGAAACGGTGATCATACGATGACTATGATTCGTACAGAAAAAGGAAAGACAATCCAAATTCAGCATGATGTAACTTCGCCTCGTCCTTACAGTCGTATGTATCAATTAAGCGGAACTAAAGGATTTGCTAATAAATATCCATTTGAAGGTTATGCATTAGATTCTAAAAGTATTGGGACAGATGTAGCACCAAATCACGAGAATCTAAGTGCACATAGTTTTGTTCCTGATGAGGTAAAAAAAGCTTTAATGGAAAAATACCAACATCCAATAGTAAAAGGTATTGAAGAACAAGCCAAAAAAGTTGGTGGTCATGGTGGTATGGATTTTATCATGGATTACCGTTTGATTTATTGTCTTCAAAATGGACTTCCCTTAGATATGGATGTTTATGATTTAGCAGAATGGTCTTGCTTGGCACCATTGACAGAGATTTCTCTGGATAATAATTCGGCTCCAGTTGAAATTCCTGATTTTACACGTGGTGGATGGAATAAACTAAAAAGTTTAGAGTTTTCTAAATAATAAAAATTAAAAGATCAAAACCCGCAATTTGCGGGTTTTTTTATGAAAAACAGTAAGGTTGAAAATTAATAAGCGCTATATAAAATATCATATATTTATCAATAATTGCAATGCTATTTATTCTTTTTTATTAAATACACAATTGATTTTAAATTGCTTTATTTTTTTCTCTAAGCACTGGAAAAAAAGATTATCGAATGGTTTAGTTTTATTAAATTTTACTTATTTGGTAGTTACAACATATAAATTTTTATTAAAATTATTCCTTTAAACTCCTCTTTTCTTTAAATTCAGTACCTTAGATATTATAAAAAAACTGTTGTATTTATTAAAAATACATTTCATAAAATTAAGTAAAGATGATATTTAAATCCATAAATCCATTTACACAAGAAGTAATAGCAGAGTATGAATCTTTAACCAATGCAGCATTAAACAAAAAAATTGCATTAGCTGAAAACGCTTTTAGCAAATGGAAACAGACTTCCTTTCAGGAAAGAGCGGAGATGATGCAAAAATTGGCAAACATTCTTAGAGAGAATAAACAAAAATTAGGCTTACTCATCACAAATGAAATGGGTAAAATCTTATCAGAAAGTGTGGCCGAAGTTGAAAAGTCTGCATCAAACTGCGATTATTATGCTGAAAATGCAGAACAAATGCTGAAAGATGTGTATTATGAAACACCATTCAAGAGTATGTCTGTTTACGATCCAATGGGAGCTGTTTTTGCAGTGATGCCTTGGAATTACCCTTTTTGGCAAGTTCTTCGTTATGCTGCTCCAGCAATTATGGCGGGTAATGTAACACTATTAAAACACGCCTCAAACGTTATCGGTTGTGCTAAAGCGATCGAAAATGCCTTTTTAGAAGCAGGATTTCCAGAAGGTGTTTTTCAGCAGATAAGTATAGAAGTCTCTCAAGTTGAGACGGTGATTAGTTCTAATATTGTGCAAGGAATTACTTTAACAGGTAGTGAAGCTGCAGGTTCTTCGGTAGCCTCATTAGCTGGAAAATATATTAAAAAGTCGGTAATGGAGCTTGGTGGATCTGATCCTTTTATTATTTTAGAAGATGCTAATCTTAGTAAAGCTGCTGAGGTAGCTGCACATTCTAGAATGTTAAACGCAGGTCAGGCCTGTATTTGTGCCAAACGTTTTATTGTAACTGAAAAAGTAGCAGATGAATTTGTTTCTCTTTTTTCAGCTAATATAGCCTCTTTGAAGCAAGGAAATCCTTTGCAGGATGGAATTGATTTGGGACCTTTAGCGCGATTGGATTTAGTAGATACATTAGCAGATCAATTACAAAAATCACTTAAACAGGGAGCAAAATTGGTTACAGGCGGATCATATGAAAATTGTAATTTTCAACCTACTTTAATTGACTTTGTTAGTGTGGACTCAATAGCATTTCAGCAAGAAACTTTTGGTCCACTTGCAACTGTGATCAGAGCAAAAGATGAAAACGATGCCATTGCAATAGCCAATAACCATCGTTATGGATTAGCCGCTGCAATTTGGACAGAAGATAGAGAAAAGGCATATAAATTAGCTAGGAAAATAGAATCAGGGAATGTTTTTGTAAACTCTCTTGTTCGTTCAGTTTCTCAAGTTCCTTTTGGAGGTATAAAAAAATCAGGATACGGGAGAGAATTAGGAGCAGTTGGGATTAAAGAGTTTATGAATATGAAATCATTGGTAATTGAATAATTAAATATTTTAAAAATAAAAAACGAGAGTAGAAGAGGTTAAACCAATTCTACTCTCGTTTTTTTACAATTTTATTTTTTTGTCTTTTTACAAATAGCCTTTATTGCTTCTTGTAAATAGAATAAATAGTGTTAATTGTTTTCTCATCTAAAGTAGTACTTAGTTCACTTTGAATGAAATGTAATTTAAAAGCACTAATCGCTGCTGGTAAATTTTTAGTGTCATAACCAATGATTCTTAAACCTTGTTCTACATTAAAATCAGCAGGCGCAGGCTCCAGTTCTTCGTCTGGCCAAACTCCAAATCCTTTTTCTGCAAGAGTTTTCCAAGGGAAAAGCACACTTGGATCTACTTTTCGTTTAGGAGCAATATCAGAGTGACCAATTATATTTTGAACAGGAATATTATAATCTTTTTTTAACTTTGTTAATAGTGCCAATAGGCTATTAATTTGTAAGTCAGAAAATGGTTCAGAGCCATTATTGTCTAATTCAATTCCAATAGATACAGAATTAAGGTCTGTATTTTTCCCCCAAGAACCATTACCCGCATGCCAAGCCCTTAAATAATCATTCAACATTTGTACGACACGACCATCATCTCCAATAACATAATGTGCGCTAACTTGGGTTCGCGCCAATGTAAAGGTTTTGATAGTTTGCTGTATAGAATCCTGAGCAGTATGATGTAAAATAATAAAGTTTGGCTTTCTTAAGTTAAAGTTAACCGTTCCAATCCATTCAGTATTTACACCATTTCTTAAAATTGTAAGTTCCATTTTTGAAATAGAATCTTTTATATTTAATAAATTGTCAGAGTAAGTGGGTTCAACGGTTATTTTAAAGTTATTAACCATCGGTAATGTAACGCTTTCTTTATTTGAAATGGTTTCTTGTAAAGATTTTAGTTTTTCATCGTATATTTTTTCTGTTTTTTTGTACGGATTAACCGCGCAAGAAGTCACGAAGATTACAAAAAAAAGGTAATAATAAAAATTTCTCATAAGGATAGTTTATCGAAGCGCTACAATTTATTATTCAGACTTTTTCTTCTTAGATTTTTTAGGACTATTTGCTTCTTGATTCAAAGCAGTATATTTTTCTTTTTGCTCTTTATTCAGCAACTCCATGATTTTTCTGTCTGTTGCTTCTGATAGGGCTTTAATATTTGCCATTTTATCGTCTTGACTTACTTCAGCTTTAATAAGCATTCCTTGTGTTCTAATATTTTCGGTCAAAATGTTAGAAATCGCAATTGCTTGAAGTTCATCTAGATTTAATTCTGGTTTTATGCGCTCAATAATTTTAGCAACGGTTACTTCAACAGGTATTTCCTTTGGTTTTTGTTGAGACATTGATTGATCCATGCCGCTATTCATTCGACGATTACTACCATAATTGTTTCCGTAACCGTTATTATATCCACCATTTCCATATTGTGCGGAAACAGTAGTAGAAAATAAAAATACAACTAGAATAATAAAAATGGATTGTAATAGTTTCATAATTAGCTTTTTTAAATCAATTAGAATAAATTTTAAGCAGGTTCACCATAAAGATCAAATTCAGTTGCCTCAATAATTTTTATCAAAGCAAAGTCACCTGTTTTTAAGTAATATTTTGAAGCATCTATTAACACTTCATTATCTACATCTGGACTATCAAATTCAGTGCGACCTACAAAATGTGCGCCTTCTTTTCTATCAATGATACATTTGAATGTTTGACCTATTTTTTCTTGGTTTAAATCCCATGAAATTTGAGACTGTAATTCCATGATTTCATTAGCTCGTTCTTGTTTTACCGCATCAGGAACATCATCTTCTAGTACATAAGCATGAGTATTTTCTTCATGAGAATAAGCAAAACATCCCATTCTGTCAAACTTCATTTCTTGTACAAAATCTTTTAGAGTATTAAAGTCTTCTTGTGTTTCTCCAGGATAACCAACAATCAAAGTAGTTCTTATGGCCATTCCTGGAACTGCAGCACGAAATTCTTTTAATAATTTTGTTGTTTTATCTTGTGTTGTTCCACGACGCATCGATTTCAAAATAGAATCTGAAATGTGTTGCAATGGAATGTCTAAATAATTACAAATTTTTGGTTCACGTTTCATAATTTCTAAAACGTCCATCGGGAAGCCTGTAGGAAATGCATAATGCAAACGAATCCATTCAATACCTTCAACTTTAACTAAAGCTTCTAATAATTCACCTAAAGCTCTTTTTTTATAGATATCTAAACCATAATAAGTTAAATCTTGAGCAATAAGAATTAGTTCTTTTACACCGTTCTTTGCTAAACCTTCAGACTCTTTTACCAATTTTTCAATGGTTTGCGATACGTTTTTACCTCGCATCAAAGGAATAGCACAAAAACTACAAGGTCTGTCACATCCTTCAGATATTTTTAAGTAAGCATAATTTTTAGGAGTAGTTGTCAAACGTTCTCCTAACAATTCATGTTTATAATCGGCTCCCAAAGCTTTCAACAATGCAGGTAGTTCAGTAGTTCCAAAAAATTGATCTACGTTAGGGATTTCTTTTTCTAAATCCGGTCTATAACGTTCCGATAAACATCCAGTAACAAATACTTTGTCTACTAGTCCTTTTTCTTTTTTATCTGCATATTCTAGTATCATATTTACAGATTCTGCTTTGGCATTGTCTATAAATCCACAAGTATTAATTACAATTATATTTCCTTCTTCAGCTTCTGGAGCTTCATGCGTCACCTCTTTTCCGCTCGCGCGAAGTTGACCCATAAGTACTTCACTGTCATATACGTTCTTAGAACATCCAAGAGTGATTACATTTATTTTATTCTTTTTTAAAGACTTCGTTCTCATATCATTAGAATCCCGATAATTTGGGAATTTTGCAAAATTACAACTTTTTATTCAAACTGAACTTGTTTACTTTTCTTTTCCTTTTTTTTAGAGTTAATACACTCCTAACCTAAATATGATTTGGTATAAATAGAATTAGTTTTTGTAGCTCTAAACCTAAAAAAAAATCCGTTTCAAAAACATGAAGCGGATTTTAAATTTTATTTTTAGAATAATTATAGTTCAAATATAAGTGATACAGAAATATTATTATTAATGGCATCTATTTTTGGACCATCTGTAAATCCTTGTGCAAAGAAACCTTGTTGTGAGTTTCTTTTTGCGTAAGAATAGGCTAAATCTAACTTAGTAGATCCAAAGTTATATCCTAAACCTGTAGAGTAACCTGTTAGATCCCCTATAGTATTACCGTTTTTAAAAGGACTTTGTTCGTAACGATAACCTGCTCTTAAGCTTAAAGCATCAATTCGATATTCAGCTCCTATTCTTAATTCACCTGTATTGGTAAGTACATTATTTATTTCTTTATTTAAGCCATCAAAGCCAGTTTTTAATTTAATATTACTGTAATCTTTCATAGCATAATCAACACTTATTAATCCAGATTTACCAAAAACATAGGCGAAACTTCCAGTTAATTTGCTAGGAGACTGTAATTTATATGATTCGTATATATTAACTACTCTTGGATCAACGGTTTCTTTTAAGTCATTTCCTGTTGTAGCACTACTAACTGTAATAAGTTTTTGAGATAATTCATCATTTAAAGTATACCATGTCGGAGATTCATAAGCTAATCCCACACGTACCTCGTTAGTTAATTTGGCGATAGCTCCCATTTGGAACGAAAATCCATTTCCATACGTATGTAAGTTATTGTCAAACTGTATCGAAGTAATAGTATAGTCACTTATTAATGGTGCATTGTTGTCTTCGTAAAAACTTGTTGATTTCTTTAAATCTGTAAAATGAGAATTTAAATTTAAACCTAAAAATAGTTTATCTTTATAAGAGGTAGCTGCATTAAAAGATAATTTTCCGTTATAACCCGTACTCGTTGTATAATTGTCTTGATAATAATTACCTCTAGTGGGTACCAATGATGAGTAAGTGCTATTCGGATTATTAAAATCAACGACATCAATTATAAAACCCTGATTATAAAATGCAATCATCGCTTGTTGTGCTGCAAAACCGTAGGGTAAATTATTTCCTAAGTAGGAGTAAAGATCAGATATTGATTCTCCATTTTTTCTAGTTACAAATTCCTGTGGTATTGGAGCTCCGTTATTACCCGTATTAGCATAACTTAAAAAATATTTATCTATAGAATTCGTTGGATTTATACCAGCTGAAAATAGTTTATTATCAAAATTATTAGTGTTTTCGTAATTTACTGCTAGAGAGATTTTTTTCCAGTTACTTTCTTTTCTATTGTTAAATACAAAAACTGCTCCGGCCTGATTTAGATCAAAAGTGTTTTCTTTATCAGAAGTCTTGTTTTCAAAGTAATTTGAATTATTCTTGGTGTTAAAGTTGGTTATAGTAAGTCCTACTTGATTATTTGAAAAAATAGCTGAACCTGCAGGGTTTACAGTAATAGCAGAAAAATCACCTCCCAATGCTCCAAACGCACCTCCCATTGCTCTAAATCTCGCCGTTCCGTTTAAATTTTCTTGAGAATAAAGTAGCGCGTCCGATAACTCTTGAGACTGTGCCACACTAACAGAAAAGCCTAATGCTAGTAAAAATATATATTTTTTCATCTGATTTAAAATTAAAATTTAATAGTGTAAATTGAATTATCCTCTACCGCCACTTCTGCCACCTCTACTGCCCGAAGATCTAGTTTCGCCTCCTGAAGATCTAGTTTCACTACCTGAAGATCTTGTGTTATTGTAAGATCTTGAAGAATTGTCATATCTAGGTTCTGGTGAATAGGTTCTGGTTGGTGTAGTGCTTTCAATACGACCATTATTTGTATTACCTCTTCTAGGAGCGCTCTGTGTATTGTTTTGAGGGTAATTTGGAGTTTGTTGTGGATTTCTTGAAAAAGTAGGACTAGTTCTACTAGATGAATTTCTATTAAAATCAGTCGATTGTCTGTTTTCTGAGTTTATAGTCCTTCTATTGTTGTTGTTATTTTGTGTTCTTGAATAGGTACCAGAATTTCGACCATTAATACCTGCATTATCATAGGTAGAACCTCTTCTGCTAGAATTGTAAGAACGCGTTCTACTGTTGTAGTAATTTGAATTTGTCCAATTATTTCCATAGTAACTATTTCCGTAATATCCATTTCCGTAGTAAGCGTTCCCGTAGTAACCATTTCCATAATAGCTATTTCCGTAAAAACCATTTCCGTAATAATTATTCCATCCTAAACCTACATTTAAACCCCATCCATATCCACCATTCCATCCCCAGTAATTTCTATACCAATTATTACCATACCAATTGTTTCCGTACCAGTAATTCCCGTACCAATTATTGTCATTGAAATTAATACTTATATTTTGCGGATTACTTCCCCAACCTGGATAATTTGTGTCATTATTTTGAACCGATTCAGAATTCAAATCATAACTGCTATAGTCATCAACATTGGTAAAAATTTCATCTGATGTATTGTCTTTCTGTAAAGTGGCAAAATAATCCTTATATTGGTTTCTATCGTACGAGTTGTTTTGGCTTCTCGTTTCAATTGTTCTATTAGAGCTGCTTCCGTAAATTCCATCAGAGTCGTAATAAGAACTATTTTGGTAGGAGCCGCATGAAGTCAATAAGACACTAAAAAAAACAACAAAGTAATATATTGATGTATTTCTGGGTGAAAGAGTATTAGTTTTCATATCTATGGAGTTTTTTATTGTTGGACGTTACAAAAATAGTTAGTTT
Source organism: Flavobacterium flabelliforme (assembly GCF_017948675.1). Lineage (GTDB taxonomy): Bacteria > Bacteroidota > Bacteroidia > Flavobacteriales > Flavobacteriaceae > Flavobacterium > Flavobacterium pygoscelis. The sequence goes on along the minus strand of NZ_JAGFBU010000001.1, from coordinate 159,751 downwards.
TGCTAAACTATTTACGTAAAATTATTAATGCAAAATTTATGCCAAACTATTCAATATGAGTAAGAGCTTAACTAAGAGATCAGAAGATTATTCAAAATGGTATAACGAATTGGTTGTCAAGGCCGATTTAGCCGAAAATTCAGGAGTTAGAGGCTGTATGGTGATCAAGCCTTACGGATATGCGATATGGGAGAAAATGCAAGCCGAATTGGATCGAAAGTTTAAAGAAACTGGGCATGAAAATGCTTATTTTCCTTTATTTGTTCCAAAAAGCATGTTTGAAGCAGAGGAAAAGAATGCAGAAGGATTTGCTAAAGAATGCGCTATTGTAACACATTATAGATTGAAAAATGATCCAGATAAACCTGGAAAATTGATGGTTGATCCAAATGCAAAACTAGAAGAAGAATTAATAGTTCGTCCTACTAGTGAAGCTATAATTTGGTCTACCTATAAAGGATGGGTTCAGTCTTATAGAGATTTACCTTTATTAATTAATCAGTGGGCCAATGTAGTGCGATGGGAAATGCGAACTAGATTGTTCTTGCGTACTGCAGAATTTCTATGGCAAGAAGGGCATACTGCTCATGCAACAAGAGAAGAAGCTGTAGAGGAATCTGAAAAAATGATGAATGTTTATGCTGATTTTGCTCAGGATTTCATGGCAATTCCAGTTGTAAAAGGAATAAAAACAGAAACGGAGCGTTTTGCTGGTGCTGAGGAAACGTATTGTATCGAGGCTTTAATGCAAGATGGAAAAGCATTACAGGCCGGTACTTCGCATTTTTTAGGTCAAAATTTTGCTAAGGCATTTGATGTGAAGTTTGCTAATACAGAAGGAAAGCAAGAATATGTTTGGGGAACATCATGGGGAGTTTCAACTCGTTTGATGGGTGCGTTAGTAATGACTCATTCTGATGATCAAGGATTGGTTTTACCTCCTAATTTGGCACCGATACAAGTTGTAGTTGTTCCTATATATAAAACAGAGGAGCAATTGGATTTAATAGCAGCCGAAGTGGCTGTTTTGACAGCGGCCTTGCGAAAATTGAATGTCACTGTTAAATTTGATAATAGAACGACTCAAAAGCCAGGTTTTAAATTTGCGGAATGGGAATTAAAAGGGGTGCCAATTAGAGTGGCTGTAGGTCCAAAAGATTTAGAAAACGGAACTTTTGAAGTTGCTCGAAGAGATACCTTAACTAAAGAAGTGGTTTCTAAAAATGGAATCGAAGTTTATATTAGTGATTTATTGATTCAAATTCAAAAAGATTTATTTGATAAAGCGTTAGATTATAAAAATTCGCATATCACCGAGGTGAATAGTTTTGAAGAATTTACAGAAGTATTAAATACTAAAGGAGGTTTTGTATCAGCACATTGGGACGGAACTGCGGCTACTGAAGAAAAGATTAAAGACTTGACTAAAGCAACCATTAGATGTATCTCTTTAGATAGAGTTCTTGAAGCGGGAAACTGTGTGTTTACTGGGGAAAGTTCCGTTGGGAGAGTGCTGTTTGCTAAGGCATATTGAAAATAAATAAAAAAATATGCGTAAGCTATTGTACGTTTCAAAAATAGTTGTATTTTTGCATCCGCATTAGAGAAGCAGGGCCCGTTCGTCTATCGGTTAGGACGCATGGTTTTCATCCATGTAAGAGCGGTTCGATTCCGCTACGGGCTACTATTTTTATTGCAGAATTAAGTTCTCCTGAACTTAGAGGGAAAATGGCCCGTTCGTCTATCGGTTAGGACGCATGGTTTTCATCCATGTAAGAGCGGTTCGATTCCGCTACGGGCTACAATTCAATTCATATTGAAAAAACTTAGGGGATAATGGTCCGTTCGTCTAGGGGTTAGGACGCCAAGATTTCGTCTTGGTAACAGGGGTTCGATTCCCTTACGGACTACAAAAAATTAGTAAAAGAAAAAAAAGTAATAAAATGGCAAATCATAAATCAGCTCTAAAGAGAATCAGAACTAACGAAAAGAGAAGAGTATTAAATAGATACCAACATAAAACTACTCGTAATGCTATCAAAGCACTAAGAATAGCTACAGATAAAACAGATGCTACATCTAAATTATCTAATGTAATTTCTATGATTGATAAATTAGCTAAAAAGAATATTATTCATGATAACAAAGCTTCTAATTTAAAATCTAAATTAACGAAACTTGTTTCTAAATTGTAATTAATACAATTTTGTGTATATAAAAAAAGCTCTCATTTTATGAGAGCTTTTTTTATATATCTTACTTTTCTAATTTATTGTTTAAGTATTCTAGCATTAATTTACTAATTGGTTTTGGTAAAAAATCAATAACCATTGGATAGGTTTTAGACTTTTCTAAATCATCTGGATCAATTGTAGAGGAGAGAATGATAACTTTTATGGTATTAAATTCTGCAAATTCTTCCTTTGTAAAATAGTCTAGAAATTCCCAACCACCCATAACGGGCATGTTTAAATCTAAAAAAATAAGTTGCGGTTTTAAAATTGATGCATTTTTCTCTTTGTTATCTCTAAGATCTCTAAAGTAGTTTATTGCCTCTTCTCCGTTTTTCAAAGCGATGGTGTCTTTAGAAAACAAAGCTTTACTGATTACTTTTTTGCAAAGCATCAGTGTTATTGGATCGTCATCAATGCATAGGATTTGATCTAGCATTATTCTTTGTTTTTAAATGTTAATGTGAATGTAGTTCCTATATTAACTTCGCTTTCGATATCTATTGTTCCTCCCATAGTTTCTACTTGTGATTTTGCAAGGTATAATCCAAGTCCTTTGCTGTCAGGATAATTGTGAAAGCGCTGATATAAGCCAAATACTTTAGCTCTATTGCGCACTAAATCTATTCCTATGCCGTTGTCTTTGAATGTTAAAATAACTGTATTGTCGATTTGATTTGAGGTAATGGCTATTTTTAATTTTCTATTTTCAGATTTGTATTTAATCGAATTGGTCATCAAGTTTAATAAAATACTTTCAATATAGGCTTTATTGGCGTGAATTGTGTTTGCTTTTTCAAAATCCAATTTTATAGTCGGCTTATGTAATTCTATTTGGAAATTCAACTGGCTGAACACGTTTTCAAACACTTCTTTAAGCAGTACTTCTTCTTTTTGAATAGACGGTTTGTCTTTAATAATGATAACTTTTACTAAATCGTTTATAGTATCGTTTAATAGGTGAGTAGATTTATTAAAACCCATTAAGATTTCATTTAACTCTTGATTTTCAATCGGAATATCTTCGATCAAGTTTAAAAGACCAATTAGGTTTGATAAAGGAGCTCTTAAATTGTGGGAGGTGATGTATGAAAACTGCTTTAAATCTTTATTGTTCTGTGTTAATTCTCTAATTAATTGTTCTTTTTCTTTTTCGTTGTTTTTTTCTTCGGATACATCTCTTTGTATCGATATCCAATGAGTGAGAATCTTTTCTGAATTATAAATAGGAATCATAGTAAATCTAATCCAGTATTTCTCTTTGTTTTTCTTATAGGTTATTGTCTCTATTATGCATTCCTGTTTTTCTTTAAGCGCATCAATCAATTTGTCGTATTCGTTTTGATCAGAATACATTTCTTTAAAAATAGCTGTAGTTTTTCCTAATACCTCTTCTTTTTTATAACCAGACATGATAGAGAAAGCGGGATTGGTATATATTATTTTTGAAACTCCAATCTCATTAGGATTTGGTTCTATGATAACAATAGAATCTTTAGATTGTGTGATGACGGTTTCTAGTAGTCTTAATCTTTGCTCTTCTTCCTTTTGTTTAGTAATGTCTTGTATTGCTCCAATCATTCTTGTAGCTTTACCTTGATTGTCTTTTAATAAAAAACCTCTATCTAAAACATATTTATAAGAGTTGTCCGCACATCTAAAACGATATTGATCCTGCCAATTTTTAGTTTTTTGTTCTAAAAATGAATAAAGTTTAACAGACATTTTTATACTGTCTTCTGGGTGAATCTTGTCAAACCACCAATCAGAACTGTTAATTACTTCTTCTTGAGTGTAACCAAACATGCTTTCTATGCCTTTATTCCATGAAAAGCTATTGTCCTGTATTTTCCAATCCCAAATTGTATCACTAGTTGCTTTTGCAACGATATTGTATTTTTCGTTACTCTCCTTTATTTTTTCATTGGTTTTTTTTAGCTTTTTAAAAACAGCAATGTTTCTTTGATCATTTTTGGCGAGGATAAGTTTGAAAATTCCTCCCGTAAATAGTATAAAAAGAATTTCTTTGATAAAATTATAATTGTTGCTTTTATCATCAGATAGGAAGTGCTGCAGTAGTTTATGACTCATAATAACAGCAAACATCGAAATTACGATGTAAACTAGGATTACTTGGTTGGTTTTGCTTTTCATTACTCAAATATAAATAAATATTATCAACTTTTTAAACATCATTTAGAACTTATTTTTTTAAGTTTTTTAGGGTGCTTTTTTAGGTGTAATAGGTTAAGCGTATGGAAACTATTACGGAAATGTTATTTATTTAAAAAAAAATTGTACATTTGCGCCCATTAAAAAACACAGATGGAATCTATAAGAAATATTGCAATTATTGCCCACGTCGATCACGGTAAAACTACAGTGGTTGATAAAATTATGTATCACTGTCAATTGTTTCGTGACAATGAAAACACAGGAGACTTAATCCTTGACAACAACGATTTAGAGCGCGAAAGAGGTATTACAATTACTTCAAAGAATGTTTCTGTTCAGTATAAAGGAACAAAAATCAACATTATTGATACTCCTGGTCACGCCGATTTTGGTGGTGAGGTAGAGCGTGTATTAAATATGGCTGATGGAGTTTGTCTTTTGGTGGATGCATTTGAGGGGCCAATGCCACAAACGCGTTTTGTATTGCAAAAAGCTTTAGACCTTGGTTTAAAACCTTGCGTAGTTATTAATAAAGTAGATAAAGAAAACTGTACTCCTGAAGAAGTTCATGAGAAAGTTTTTGACTTAATGTTTGAATTAGGTGCTACTGAAGAACAATTGGATTTCCCAACAGTTTACGGTTCAGCTAAAAATAACTGGATGTCTGATGACTGGAAAGTTCAAACTGAAAACATTGAGCCATTATTGGATATGGTTATTGCAAATGTTCCTGCTCCAAAAGTATCAGAAGGAACTCCACAAATGTTAATTACCTCTCTAGATTTCTCTGCTTTTACAGGTCGTATCGCTATTGGTCGTTTGGAAAGAGGAGTTTTGAAAGAAGGAATGCCAATTTCATTAGTGAAAAGAGATGGTACTGTAACAAAATCAAAAATTAAAGAATTACATACTTTTGAAGGTCTAGGACGTAAAAAAGTTCAAGAAGTAATTGCTGGAGATATTTGTGCTATTATTGGTGTTGAAGGATTTGAAATTGGTGATACAATCGCTGATTATGAAAACCCTGAAGGATTAGCATCTATTGCTATTGACGAACCAACAATGAGTATGTTGTTCACTATTAATGACTCACCTTTCTTTGGTAAAGAAGGTAAATTTGTAACTTCTCGTCATATTCGTGAAAGATTAACAAAAGAATTAGAGAAAAATTTAGCCATGAAAATGGGTGAAACTGATTCTGCTGATAAGTTCATGGTTTTTGGTCGTGGAGTACTTCACTTATCTGTTCTTATTGAAACAATGAGAAGAGAAGGTTATGAATTACAAATCGGTCAACCACAAGTTATCATCAAAGAAATTGATGGTAAAAAATGTGAGCCAATAGAGGAATTAACTATCGATTTACCAGAAAATCTTTCAGGTAGAGCAGTTGAATTCGTTACGATGCGTAAAGGTGAAATGTTAAGCATGGAAACTAAAGGCGAGCGTATGATTGTAAAATTCAATATTCCATCTCGTGGAATTATCGGATTGCGTAATCAATTACTTACTGCTACTGCTGGTGAGGCTATTATGGCACACCGTTTCATAGGATACGAGCCTTACAAAGGAGAAATTTCTGGACGTAACAAAGGTTCATTAATTTCTATGGAAAAAGGAAAAGCTATTCCTTATTCTATTGATAAATTACAGGATCGTGGTAAATTCTTCGTTGAGCCAAATGCTGAGATCTATGAAGGTCAGGTAATTGGAGAAAACTCTCGTGGAGATGATATGTGTGTAAACGTAACTAAAGAGAAAAAACAATCTAACGTACGTTCTTCTGGAAATGATGAAAAAGCGAGAATTATTCCTCCAATCATTTTCTCTTTAGAAGAAGCTTTAGAGTACATTCAAAAAGATGAATATGTTGAGGTTACTCCGAAATCTATTCGTTTGAGAAAAATTTACTTGACTGAAACTGATAGAAAAAGATTTAAAATCTAATTTATCTTTTATCATATTAAAAAACCCATTCATTTATTTGAATGGGTTTTTTGTTTGTTGATATTTCTTAACTGTTTTAGAATTTTACGTAGCGTTTGTATCACTTTACTTGCGTGAGGGATAGAAACAAGCTACCGAAGTAGCGTGGATAGCCCGACAGCACAAACAAAAAGGGCCAACTCATCACTATGATGCGTTTGGCCCTTTTTTTTTGTGGTGGCACGTCCTATAATTCTTTATTATCTTTTTAAACTAAAATGTCCTTTTAATTCTCTACCATCTTCTAATTTTATAGTGTACCAATAATCATCAGACGGCAACTGAATTCCGTTGAAAGTGCCATCCCAACCTTCACTTGTGGCAATTAATTGCTTAAGTAATTTTCCGTAGCGATCAAATATATATATTGTTGTATTGGCATTAAAGGAAGTGTTTATTCCTTTTACCTGCCAGTAATCATTGTAGTGATCATTATTAGGAGTGAAATATTTTGGTATACCAAGTACTGCTATGGTTTTACTAATTGTTCCACATCCATTTGCATCGTTTACGTAGATATCATGAATTCCTGGCGGCACATTGGTAAAAGTATTCGATGTTTGAAAAGGGCCAGTGGGACCATCTAAACTGTATTCGTATTTTCCAGGTCCTTTTGTATTTACTATAATTGTGTTATCGTCAGTTATATCTGATATTTTAATATTAGTTAATGTAGCGATGTCTGACGGACTGACTTTTATACTTCTGATTCTGCTACATCCTAATCCAGAGCTAACTTCAACTGTATAATTTCCTTCGGTATTTACTGCTAGGGTAGGATTGGTTTCTCCGTTTAAAACGACATTGTTTTTTGTCCATACGTAAGTATAATTAGAAGTCAGTGAATTATCTAAAATTCCGGCATCTAAGGTTACAAATAAAGTAGGGATATTAGAGCAAATTAATTGATCTTGACTGTGGTCTTTATTCAGATTTATATTGGGTGTTGGATTGACTTTTAGCGTTATACAAGGTTTTATCCCAAAACAAGTATTGTTTAAATCACTGTCTACTCGAACCCAAATTTGTTGTGTTATTGGGCTACTTGTGTTTCTGTAATTGGTGTAATTTGTAATTTTATTTAATTGGGATAAAGCATCTGCTTGATTTTGGTAATAGGTAATAGTATAATTGCCAACCGGAAGTATATTTTTTATATCATCTGTGACAGTGCTGAAATTAAATGTTGCGATTCCGTCAGTGTCATCATTTGTAGAATCAACAAAATCATCACAAGTTTCAAATATCCTTTCGAAAGAAGATTGAATTGCTGTTGCTGAAATTTTTAAGTCAATTTGTGCTACGCTAAAGCAACCATTGCTATTAGTAACTCTTGCCCAAACGGATTGATTAAAAGGAATTTCATTTGTGAAAGCTAAAGGATTTGCAATTAATTGTAAAGCATCTTGTGTATTTGCACCTACTAAAGTTTTGTAAAAAGTAAAGGTTTGTGCAGTTGCGTTATTTGTAATTTCATTGTTTTTTATTGTAAGATTAAAAGTGGTAATCCCATCAAAATCATCGTCACATTGTACTAGGTTAATGTTATTGACAATGGGTAGTGCATAAGTTTGAAGTGCAATTTCATTTGAAATTAATCCACAACTATTACCTATTTTATTTAGCTTTACGCGGTATTTATAGCCATTCATTGCGCTTTTTACGCTTGTTAAGGAAAGAGTATTTGTAGTAACCCCAGAATAAGTAACATTGTTTGTTATATCCGTCCAATTTACTCCATCCATAGAAATTTGCCATTGGTAGGTATTTCCAAGATTATCAGTAATAGATATTGTTGTGTTTTGTAGCTCACAAATAATTTGTGGTTGTGGTTGAATAGTTATAATTATTGGAGCGGCAATAATGTAATTGCTGTTTGGAGCGGTGTATGCTGTTGCACTAATTACTTTTCCTTTTACATCTACTACTACAGGATTGTTACCTAATAGTCCATCAAAATTGGGATCTAAAAAACCAGCTTCTATGACATCAAAACACAAATCGCCGTCACTATCTAAATCACGGTAATTTTTGATGCCATCATTATCAGTATCAGTGCCCAAACTTCCTGTTTCAATAGAATCGTATATTCCGTCATTGTCGCTATCTACATCTAGATAATCGGGAACTCCATCATTATCAGTATCTACAGGAAAAAAACCGGGTTCGAAAGCATCGTCTAAACCATTTTTGTTCGTGTCAATATTGGAGAACGCAACTGCATTGTCTATTTGAGCTTCAATAGTATCAGGTATTCCATCGTTATCGCTGTCTAAATCAAGTTGATCTGGAATTCCATCCCCATCTGAATCCTTTGGTAAACAAGTAGCTTTAATTTGAAAAGTAGCTTTATTATTTGAAGTATCGGATAAGTTCTTGTGAATGAAAGTTAATGAATCGGTCAAATACGATCGCAAGCTAAAAGTTCCGGTTCCTGCAGCTAAAGGAACTGTGCTGTTCAATCGAAAACGAATTTCAAAAGAGGAGTATTCTTTTACTTCACTTTCAAAAATTCCATCATAGTTAGTGTCTATTAACAACTGATTGTCCGGATTAAGAATCGTTATTGTTTTGTCGATAGGTGCTTTTATTATAAATTCTGCATTAGAATTTAGTAGATCCGCTGTATTTGCAGTATTTACATATTCTAAAGCTATAGAAATTGGTTTAGCAAAATTCATTACATAACCAACACTATTGTCCTTTCCTGTTGGAATTTCGGATGTGAAAACTCCATTGCTTTTTCCTGTCAAAGGATTAGAAACTGCAAGGATTGAAGTTGATATGACGCCAGAAAAAGAATTATTATAGTTTTCTTTAGAAATGCTTCCGCTTTCTAAGTTGGAAAGGTTAATTGAAAGATCTCCATACGATTCTGTACAATTTGTAATTCCATCATTATCATTGTCAATATCTACATTGTCATTTGTACCATCATTGTCCATATCTGTAGGGCAGTTGCTAACAGGTATTTTATCAGAAAATATTGGGAATGTATTCGGACATCCAGATATCGTTCCTTGTACTTGATAATATCCTGGTTCAGTCGGAGTAAAAGAATTTGATATTTCTCCAAGAATAGGACTGTCATTTTTATACCATTGAAAACTATCGTAGGAGGAAAGAGAGCTTATTTTTAGAATTATATTGGGTATGCATTTCGAATTGGTAATAGAAACTCTTTCTGTAACTACTTCTGGTTTAGTGTCAAATCCAGAATAATAGCCTCCGTATGTAGCAGCTCCGTTGGTACCAAAGTAAGAAACATAGACTTGCTTAGTAGATTTTACCGTTATATTTCCAGATAAATTATTTTTTGTGTAGCTAACAAAATTGGGATTTCCACTAATTGGTGTAGGCAGAACTCCTATAGGTTGTTCGTTTATAGTTACGATTGCTCCAGCTTCTGTAACTATATTTAAACCTCCGTTAAATTTTATGTTACCAATAGATTCTATAAATGGAATATTGTTGACCGTATTAGGAGTAGTACATTTTATAGGCGGAACAAAAAATAGATTTTGGTTTGCTGCAGCATTTGTTCCGCCTATACTTTGGTAAGCAAAAATATTTTGAGAGGAAGTAACATATAAATTACCATTACTAAAACTCGATCCGTCAATTGCTATATAATTTCCGGCATTAAGGGTGATAGGATCAGTTGATCCATTTAGATAAACAATAGTATTTTGATGAGCTACTAACAAAACGCGTTCGATATCATCAGATCCATTTCCTTTTACAAAAATGTATTCTTTACCTGTTTTTTCTAACGAAACAATTTGATCAAATCCTATATCTCTACCAGATATATTACCTCTATTATCTACTGTTGAACTGTTGCTTCCTCCAAAAGAGCCTGAATTAACAACAATATCTTTGTCAGACACAACCAAGGCGCCAATCATTTTCGAGCTGTTTGATGGCGTGTTGCCGTCAGTATTCTGCAAGGCTAAAACATAACTTTCGTTTTTATTTAAAGTAATGTTTATCGGGCCAGTAATTAATGTGCCGTTAGCAAGTTGGGTTCCGTTTGGAATATTAGAAATAGTGATTTTGGTGTCATTTTCTGTCGATAATATCGAAGCGAAGTTAAGTAATGTACTGTCAAAAATTGGGTTTAGCATTGCGCCCAATCTAAAGGTTTTGCCCAAAGCGCTATTTCCTTTAGAAACGAGTCCTCCTGCATGATTATAAGATCCATTTTGGTTCCGAGCTGAATTAACTCTTACACTTACATAAATTAAATCTTCGGATTCAATTATATATCCTTTATTACTCGTTTTTCCAATTTGATTTTTGTCAACAAACAACTGTGTATTAATTCCTTGCCCAATACTATAAATATAGGGAGAATTATTAGAAACAGTTCCTTTAATTGTATTTCCTCCAATTTCTTTAATTTCAAAATTTACTTTTACAAGACTTGGTGTTGAGATATAGATGTATTGATCTCCTTCTAAACCTTCAGCGCTAGTTAATGGTGGTATGTAATGAGATTTACTGAATTGCGCTAGGCAACTAATTGATATAAAAATAAAAAGGATAAGTAATGTTTTTCTCATTTGCTAAAAATAAGAAAATAACTCTTATCTTTTTAACGAAAAATTTCCTTTTATGATTTTTCCATTCTTAAAATCAATATTAAACCAATAATCATCGGAAGGTAGTTGTACATTATTAAAAGTCCCGTCCCATCCTAAGTTATTTGAACTCATTTGCTTTAATAGCTTTCCGTATCGATTAAAGATGCTTATTGTTGCATTGGGAAATAAATTTAAGTTCTTAATCCTCCATGAATCATTAATTCCGTCGCCGTTTGGCGTAAAAAAACGAGGATAATCAAGCACATAAATCAGCATTGTAGAGAGACTGCAGCTAAAAGTTTCTCTAACATATGCGGTATAAATTCCAGTTTTTACATTTCTAAAGATTGGTTCTTTCTGAAATTGCATGCCATCTAGCGAGTATTCTATTGGACCCGTTTTATTGGTTTGTATTAAAACAGAATTAGTATCTCCAGAAAAATCACTGATTTCAGTTCCAGTAATTATAGACGGAACAATTGTAGTATAAGGAACTATTTTTAACTCTATTTCATAGATACCATAACAGTCTAATCCATTTTCAATACGAACAAAAATGTTTTGTGGATTGGTTGTAGTAGCGTAATTATTAGCGAGAATATTGGTTTTTAGAATGGCGTCATTTTCGTTTAAATAATATCCTTGAATTGCATTTGGTGCCACAACCTTAGGTAGAATTTGCGGACTGATTTCTTTTCTAAAGTCAAATAAACGAAAGCTATTTTGAGTAACATTGCCATCACATAAATTAATTGTTTGTACCGGACTTGAAGTCCTTAAAACTTGAAGTTGTATCTCAGCAGATTTCTCACATCCTGAGGAAGTGTTGCTTACTTTAGCATAAATTGTTTTGGATGCAGCACTATAGTTTGATGGGTTTATTATAATTGGATTCTTATTGATTAAGTCTGCCAAAGTTTCGTAATAGTTTACAGAGTCTGTATTTCCTCCATTAACGGTAGTATTCAATTGGGTTAAATCAAATAGCGCATTCCCACTATCATCCCCACATTGCGCAAGTTGAGTTGTGATAGGGCTTGTGTACTTAATAATAACATTACCCTCTGCTTCGCAACTTCCTGCAATTACAACTTTTACAGTATATTCTCCAGGGCTTTCTACAGTAATACTTGCGTTTGTTTCGGGTAATTCGGTACCGCTTTTAAACCATTTATAAGTATAAGAACTGTTGTTTAGTCCAGTATCGATAACTGACTTTTCTCCAAAACAAACAGTTTGTTCTAAACCTAAATCTATTTTAGGAGAAAAACTACCAGCTTCTATAAAAACAGCTGAATCATAATCTACATTTAAATGATCCGCAATTACTAATTTTATGTGGTACGTTTTGCCGGCAATCACAGGACTTTGAGCATTTAATACTTTGGTTTGTGCACTGTAATTTATGGGACTAGAATCTGTATTGTATCCATTGAAATAATTTTCATTTTTAGCATTACAACCTCTTATAACACCATTCGAACCATTAAAAGATGGAATTTGGGGATGAACATTAGCAGAAGAAACGGGAGTTGTAGTATTGGGTAACACTGCTATGTTTATATAAGGATCTGCAGTTCCTTTTTCTTTTATTAAAAAAGCAAATCCATCAGAGAATTGACAAGGAAAATAATCTTGGTATTCATTTGAAGCAAAAATATAGTTAAAACTGACAAAATTTGTTAGAGGTAGAAAATCGAATTCTAAAACAGTTGAATTAAATGTATTGCTCAAATTTAATGCTTGTTCTAAATCAGTATCTCCTTTCCAATTTTCTGAACCACCACCACTATTTCGGATAAATGGACCAACAGAGTTTGTGCTGCTCCAGGTACTTAAAACAACGCCTTCTTGAAAAGGGAAATTACTACTACCTGCATTAAAGTAAGAGTAGCTTGTGTTGCTTCCTGAAAAATCATCTCCACTTGCCTTTGAATTAGTAATAGTTACGCAGGCACTTTTAACTAAAACATTTTCAACAAGTTGTTGGGCATTCAATGTGTTGTCAACTACAATGTATTGCGCTGTAGCTGTATTAAAAAAATAGCAAAAGAAAATAAAGAATAATACATTTTTTAGTGATCTCATAATACCACAAATATACCATAAATCTGTTTTTATGATATATTAAAAGAATAGAATAAATAAATATGTTTCTTAAATAAAAAAAGCAAAATCCTACAATTTTCTAACATCTTGTTGATTAAATGTCATCCGTTTTATATTTCTTTAAATACAACAGATTTAACCTCTATTTTGTATTAATTAGGTTTATTTATGTCGCTAATTAGTCTGCAAAGTGTATCAAGTTTTTTTGATGTAATTGGTTTTTCAATATAGTTTTTAACCACATTATATTTCTTTGCTTTTTCTATATCAGCGGGATCGATTGAAGAGGTCATTATAAAAATTGAAATGTTTTTTGTAATCGATAAATTAATAAATTCATCAAGAAATTGCCATCCATCCATTAATGGCATATTGAGATCTAAAAGTATCGCATCAGGTAAAATATTGTGATTATCAGAATTGTGTTTTAATTGTTCTAATGCTAACTGTGCATTATAAAAAGATTTTATTTCCTCACAAAATTCATTTTTAGAAATTAGAATACTCATTAATTTGACAGTCAGTTTATCATCGTCTATAATATAAGTCAATTTATTTTTCATTTAAATAAATTTTAAAATTAGATCCTTCATCTACTTTACTTTCGACTTCTATTTTACCATTCATGGCTTCTAATTGATTTTTTGTAATAAACAAACCAATTCCTTTGGCATCTTCATTGCCATGAAAGGTTTTGTACATACCAAAAAGTTTATGACCGTTTCTGATTAAATCTAAACCTAACCCATTGTCTTTGAAGTGTATGACAATGTATTCATTAATAATTTCATATCCTATTTCTAAGGTTGAATTTCGATTAGATGATTTGTATTTTATTGCATTTGTAAATAAATTAAGTAAAATACTGTCAAGATAAGCAGGGATTACGTTAACCGTTAAGTCTTCTGGAATTGTATCGGTTATTGTTATTTTACTATCTTTTATGACTAATCGTAATGCTTTTTTTGTTTTTTCTATTTCAGCTTTTAGATAAACTTGTTTTTTTTCTATGTTAGTTTTTTGCTGAATAGTTATAATTTCATTTAAATATTCGATGGTTTCAGATAACTTTTCCGTTCCTTCTTTAAATAAGTCAAAATAGGAAATTTTTTCTTCTATATCTGTTGTGTTTTCAATTACATCTACAACCATTGATAAGTTGCTAGTATGAGAGCGAATATTGTGAGAAACGATATGGGTAAAATTATATAATTTATTATTTTGATTGCTGGTTACTTCTAAAAGAGCTTTTAATTCTAACTCTTTTTCAATTCTAGACGTTACATTTCGACCGACACCAATAAAATTGACTAAGTTGTTTTTGTTGTCAAATGCAGTAGTAATATTTAATTCAAACCAATATTTTTCGTTGTTTTTGCGGTAATTGAGAATCGTTATTTTTATACTCTCTTTATTCAAAATTGCTTTACGCATCAGCATAGAAGCATGAGGGTCTGTTTCTGGACCTTTAGATAAGTACCCTACTTTATTCCCCAAAACTTCTTCCATGGTTAAGCCCGTTAGTTCTAAATAGGCTTTATTGGCCCAAACAGCAATTCCTTTATCATCAGCAATTACAATTGTATCGGTAGTTTCAGATGCAGCTAGAGAAAGTAGATTTAGTTTGTTTTCTGCATTCTTTCTTTCACTAATATCTCTTATAAAGCAGACTAAGTAAGTTATATTATCTACTTGAAATTTTTTCCCCGATGCTATCTCTACAGGCAAAGAATGGCCTGATTTTGTTTTAATATAAGTTTCATCAACCGTGTATTCATTTCGATGCAAATTATACTTTAAAAAAAAGCGGACTTCTTTTTTGAACTCTTCGGGGAATAATTCCGAATTGTGTAAGCCTTTTAATTCTGAAATTTCATATCCTGTAAGTGCGGTTGATCTCGTATTACAATCAGTTATAATTCCGTTTGAAGTGTCAATAATAAATATGGCGTCATTCGCACTTGAAAAAATTGAAGAAAATTTTTGTACGTTAAGTTCAAGTTCATTTATTAAATTTTGCTCATTTGTAATATCCTGAAAGGTACCTAATAAGTTAGTAGGTCTTCCATCAATACTTTCTACTATACAAATGCATTCTATGTATTTAATATTATTTTTGGCAGTTGTAATCTGGAATTTATCATTAAAGGAGATACCTTCATAAATAGCACTAAAAATACGGCTTTTAATTCTTTCTCTATTTTCTCCCTCAGTATAAAAACTAATACCATTGCCATTAACAGGTTCGTACTCATCCGGAACTTCCAGAATACATTTGGTCACAGAATCCCAATAGATGTGGTTGTTTTGCAAATTCATTTTCCAAATACCAATCTTGGCGGACTGTGCTGCTTTAAAATAAAGTTCGAGTTTATCTGACATAGTAGGTTCTAAAATATAGCTAATTTGGGTTATCAAATATAAAGTATATATTTATCTATCTGTTTTATTTTTTTATAAATTTCACTTATAAAGGGTTAATTTTATGAAATTTATCAAATTGTGTCCCTTGTTTAAACTATTTTGACTACTAAGAAAATTATAGGAAATAATTTATATTTTATTTTTTTATTATTAAATCATTCATCCATTTAAGAATCAAGATTTTTATTACTTTTCTATTCTACATTCTTTATTGCTATAGTCCTTTATAATTCTTCTTTACCTCTCTATTTTATTGTAATTTTGTAGTAAATATTTTTCTAATGAGTGAGCCAATAATGCTTTTTAAAAAACCTTCTTATCCTATAAATGATTCTCTTTTGGAGTATCTGGAACGGTTTGATCGCATCTCTAAAGTTTCTATTTTTTATGATGATTTATTGCGTTTTTCAGGCTCTGTAACTGTTTATGATAAAAACGATCAAGATACCTTATGGATTAGAGTGTATTACAATGAATATGAAAGACAAGAAATCGATTTAAATCTAAAAAAAATCTATTCCCTTTTACACTCCGATGGAAATTTAGGTATTATCAAGTTTCTTAATGTAGACTCTATTGATTATTGCACTTTTGGAAATTCGAAACCATTTAGAATAAAAGTTAGAAACATTCTCAATGATAATTATACCCATTTTTATATCAAAAAAGCTGATGCTTCTCGCGTTTATGGACTGGAATTAGAACACATTCTCTCTCCAGATAAAATTAATTTTTTAGTTTATCAAGACACTTTGATAGAGGAACATATTATGGGAATTCCTGGCGATGTATTTATAAAAACATTACTTGCCGATTGTACTGCAACCGAAAAAGCACAAATTGCTAAAGAGTTTGTAAAGTTCAACGAACGTTGTATGATACGCTTATTAGGCGACATGCGTTCTTATAATTATGTAATCGTTCCTACACATGATTTTGATCATGTAGTTTATAAAATACGGGCTATAGATTTTGATCAGCAGTGTTATGAAGGGAATTTTAAAGTCTATCGTCCTCAGTTTTTCAAAGAGAATTATCCAATGGTTAAATTAGTCAAAGAAAAACTTCAAAACAGCTCTATTGAGCAATATAAAGACGAAGAGCGCTCTGTTCTTGCCAAAAGAATTCTATCTGCTGAAAATCGTATAAAGATTTTGCTTCAAATAATGGGCGAAGATGTTTTGGCACCCGAATCCCATTTAGAACAATTAAAAATGGAACTTTATCGCTATACTAATGATTTGAATTTCAAAAAAGCAAAATCAATGGGAAATATCATGAATGCTGCTTTCGAATTTATTGTTAGGAATTATAAAAGTAGTGCTGTCTTAAAAAATAGAATTTAAATTGAATTGATGTTATATAAGTTCTAATTAATTATCTTATGAAAAAAGGTTCGTTATTAATTGCTGTTTTTGTGCTATTAGCTTGTCAACAAAAGATGACTTCTTTGCCAATATTGTATCAATTACCTAAAAAACTAAAAGAGGTCTCTGGAATTATTTATGCTTCAAATAGCAATTTACTTTGGGCCGTTGAAGATCATGGTAATGCAAATGCTATTTATGGTTTAAATACCAAAGGTAAAATAGAAAGAACGATTACTATCGACAACACTGAAAATATTGATTGGGAAGATTTGACAAAAGATAATCAGGGCAATCTTTATATTGGAGATTTTGGCAATAATGATAATGTTAGAAAAGACTTGAGTATTTATAAAATAGAAAAAAAAGATTTACAGTCCCAAAACGTAAAACCAAGTTACAAAATCTCATTTGCTTATCCTGAGCAAAAAAGTTTTCCGCCCAAAAAATCCCAACTTTTTTATGATGTTGAAGGTTTTTTTGAGTTTAGAAATCACTTTTATCTTTTCACAAAAAATAGAAGTAAAGGTTTTGACGGTACCTCATTTTTATACAAGGTTCCCAATAAAGCAGGATTTCATCAAGCTGTTTTAATGGGTAAATTCAATACTTGCGGGACTTACAACGGTTGCGCTATTACAAGTGCTGCAATAAGTCCAGATGAAACTAAAGTAGTAGTATTAACACATGATAAGTTATTTCTATTTGAAAATTTTAAAAATGATGATTTTTTAAATGGACAAAAAACAACACTCGAACTCAACCACTTTTCTCAAAAAGAATCAGTTTGCTTCAAGGATAATGATCGTTTATTTATAGCTGATGAACGTACTAAAAATGCTTTTGGAAACGTATATGAAATTAGTCTGAAAAAATTAAAATCCAAATCCTAAACCAAATCCAATTCGGGCTTCCTCATCACCAATACTTTTAAAATAAGTTAATCGTGCCGTTAGTGTATTTAGACCATTAATCCATAATCCTCCTCCAAAAGATTGATGCCATTTTTCTGAATTTTCACCTTTTTGCCAAACTCGTCCGTAGTCGTAACCACCTAGAATTCCAAAAGACATTGGTATAACATTTCTTTTAATTTTTCCGATGTTCCATCGAATATCACTACTTTGATAAAAAGATTTGTTTCCTAGAAAGCGCTGGTTTCTAAAACCTCTTAAATCGTAATCTCCTCCTAAATTTGCCCCTTGGTAAAACTCGAAATTGTTATTAAGCACCGTTTTCCCTTTCAGAATTGTGGCTAATATTAATTTTCCGTTTGCATCTATTTTATGATTAAAATTAAGTTTACCTTCTACGGTTGGGAAATTTCTTTTTGTATCCTCCAAATTTACTTTCCAACCAGCAGTCAAAGAAAGACCCATTCCCATTGAGGGATAAGCCGGAAAATCGTAATTTTCGAAACTGTATTTTAAATTGGCTCCAGCAAATAATTGATTATCAAAAACAGTTGGATTTATGTTTGGAGCTATCTCTATAAATCGACTAACAGTTTTTTCAACAGTTATTCTTTCAAAACTAGTTTGTAAGAGAACAGTACTTCCTTGTTTCCCTACTTTTTTTATAGACGGTAATACATTTAGCATTTTTAAGCGAACACGATTGTAATCCTTACCAAAAGCCTCCTCATTATTTTCCGTATCATTACCATAGCCAAAATAATTGACTGTAAAATTTGGGCTAGTATATTGACTTTCCACATCCAAATCCCACGACCCAAATAATTTAGGAAAATTAGCGGTGTAAAAAACCTCAAATCCCTTTGTAGCAAAATAAAAATTAGTTTTTAAACTATGTTTCTGAGTGTATGGATTTTGTTTGAAATCATTTACTTTGAAACCCGTAATAATACCCAATTTTATACCATCGTCTGGATTATACCCGATGTTTGGAAGCAACGAGAAGAAATTATATTTCGGTTTTTTGTAATCATATAAACTAGTTTCGTAGTCATCTGATAATAATTTTTTTGTCTTGTGATCTAAGGAATAAGTGTTCTCTTTTGATTTGAAATCATGTATTTTTATTTTTTTTCCATTCTCAACAAGATACGAATCTTGGTTTTGTCCCCCTATTAATCGAATCTTAATTCCTGATTTTGATTTTCCCTTTACTTCAAAAACATCATCATCATCTAAGCCATAAATCCATATTTTTTTTGTTTCTGCAGCATCAAAATTTCTAACATATTGTAGTTCCTCTTTTTCGTTTTTTAATCTAAAAACTTGAATCTCCAGTTTGTTTTTTTCGATGTTGTTAATGACGAACTTATCTTTTTTATTAGTTCCTACAATTAAAACAGTATGTTGTAATACCTGATAATATTCCTTTGCGGCGCGTTCTAAATCTTTTTTTCGTAATTTTAATTTGCGTTTTATATCAGTTATAGTCTGATCTTGAACTGCGATTGGTAAGGTAGTAAAGGCAGCATCTATAGCGTTATCAGATAGGTTGTCTTCAATGTATTTCGCTTGTTTAATCCAGTCATTTTTGCTTGCTTTTTTTAACACAGCTAAATCTAATGGATAAGGCTCGCGGTTCATTATTTTGACATTTTTAATTTCGTCCTTAAAGGATTGCATGTGTCGTAAAGGCACACTTTTCATTAACAAAGAAAGTAACGTACCATCATATTTTGTAAAAGCTTGATCGCGATCTCTTGGAATAGGCTTGTAAACTATTTTTTGATCTACAGTATAAGCTCCCCAACGCCATTGATCATCATGTCTGTCCCAATCTCCTATAAGGATATCAAAAAGTCGAGCTCTTATGTACGCGTCTTCATCTATAGTATATTTTTCGTCCTTCTGTAAATTTTTTAGAACATCTTCTGTACTTAAAATTGCTTCAGGATTCCCAAAACTTTTTACCGAGATTTGACTATTTGTAGGACGCTCTTCAACCATATACAACTCATTTCCAAAATTGGCATTAAAAGTGCCTAAAGCATGATGCTTTGGAATATAATATAATTGTGGGTTGGTGTGAGAAACGCCAATTTTTTCGGCTAAATTACCAACTGCAAACGGGGTATAAGGATGTGCTGTAGTATAAAAGTCAGACAATAAACTTTCAGCAAATGTTCCGTCAAATTGATCTTGAATAAACTGATTTTTAAAAGCAACAGATTGTATAAAACGTGAGGTGCTTTTCTTTAAAGCACGCATTACATATTCTTTGTTATTTTTATCAACCAACTGTAAAGAATTAGATTGATGTCCTCCTCCGGAACGTTTGGGTTTTAATCCTCCAAAAAGAGTGTCAATTGTAACTGTTGTAGCTTCTATTGGAAGACTATAGTAAGCTCTGTAGTGTTTACCAAACAGGAATTTGTAAAATTTTGATTTCTGAGTTTGCTCTGCAGTGTAGATTTTTGCTGTGGTTTTTTTAGGAAAAGATTTTGGGAATATTGCGGTATTGTAATCGTCTTTTTGATTTAAAACTATTTGTTCAAAAAGTAATTTTTCTTTTCCATTTTCTTGACCATAAAAGTAAACTTTTGCAATACCGTTATCAAAAAATTTAAGTGCAGCATATCCGTTTTTTCCATAAGTAAAATCATTGGGATATATAGCTTTTGCTGCTTCCGATTTTGATCCAGCTCCGCTAATAATTTGTTTAATATTATCGTTATCTATATATTGTAAATTGTGATCATGACCAGATACTACTATAACATTATCTTGACTTTGTAATAGTGTTTTGACTCTTTGAACAAACTGAAAATAGAATTTGTTTTGAATGTCTTGCGGACTTATACCTGAAGTTTTTCGGATGAAATTAATAACAGAACCAATCACGGGAAGCGGAATTTTTTGTTCTAAAGGGAAAAGTTGTTTTTCAACAGAAAACTGTCCACCATGTGTTCCGTTACTCATCAAGGGATGATGTAAGGCTAAAAGGACTGTTTTTTCTTTGTTTTTATTGAGTAAATCTTCAAGTTCAGTAAAAAAAGCTTCTCTAGTTTTTATAGTACAATCGTCATTTATAGTGGGTATTTTGTCCCAGTCTTCTAAGAACCACTGACTGTCAATGGTTATTAAAACTAAATTTTCATTTATAGTCACATCATCAATACCACAACCTTTTCTTGGAAGAAAAGATTTTTTATCATTGAGATATTCTGTTACAAACTTAGCTTGGCGTTCTAGTCCTTTTATGCCACTGTACCAATCGTGATTTCCAGGAATAAAAATAGTTTGTCCTTTGAATTTTTTTGACAATTCTAATTGACTGTTTAGTTTACTTTCAGCAACCAATCTTTCATTTGTACTTTCGGCGCTAGGTAATCCTTTAGGGTATATGTTATCGCCTAGAAATAATAAAGTGGTGTTTTTATCTGCCTTTTGCAATCGATTCGATAACGTACCCAGCTTTTTTTGTGTTGTTTCTTTACTCAAATTTCCAGCATCGCCTACTAAATAGAAAGTATGTGTTACTTTTGATGTGTCAATAGTACTTATTGGAATCGGATTTTTAATGTTTTTACCATATTGTTCGTGTTTCGTAGCGCACGATTGCAAAAGGAGTAGCGAAATAAGGCAGGTGTAAATCGCTTTATTGAAAGTAATAAAATAGTTATCCGAAAATAATTTCATAATTTAGTAATATAAAAATTAGTCTATGAACCTAATAGAACAGGCAGAAAAATTTATTGAGAAATTATTCAAAGATAATCTTTCTGCTTCATATACCTATCACAATATAAATCATACGCATGATGTTGTTAATGCAGTTAAACAAATTATTGAGCAAACAAATTTAGATTTCGATGACAAACAAGCTTTACTCGTAGCCGCTTGGTTTCATGATGCAGGATATGTAAATGGTTTCGAGAATCACGAAGATTTTAGTGTAAAGATTGTTACTGAGTTCCTGTTAAATAATGGAATGTCAGGTGACTTTATAGAAAAAGTGTCTAGTTTGATAAAAGCTACTACTTTTGGTTTTGTGCCTCAAAACTTTTTAGAGAAAGTAATTGCCGATGCTGATTATTTCCACTTATCAACAAATCACTATACTTTTACTTGTAATGCTTTGCGAAGGGAATTAGAAAATACAAACAAATCAAAACTTTCTGATGCAGAATGGACAAAAGAAAACATTGATTTTTTAACCAATAAACATCAGTATTATACCGAATATGCCATAAAAAATTGGCAGCCCTCTAAAGAAAATACGATAAAAATACTTCAAAAAAATAAATCCAAAATGGAATTAAATACCACCAAAGAATCAAAGAAAAAACAAAAAGACGAAAAACCAGATAGAGCTGTTGATACTTTGTTTCGAATTACTTTAAACAATCACACCACATTAAGCGGAATTGCAGATAGTAAAGCTAATATTTTGTTATCTGTAAATGCCATTATTATCTCGATTGCTCTTTCTACTTTAATCCCAAAATTAGATAGCCCAAGTAATGCACATTTATTGATTCCTACTTTTATAATGTTGCTATCAAGTGTAATTACTATCATTTTTGCTATACTTTCTACAAGACCTAAAGTAACTAACGGCGTTTTTACAAGACAAGATATTGAAAATAAAAAAGTAAATTTATTGTTCTTTGGTAATTTTTACAAAATGCCTTTAGACGAGTATCAGTGGGCGATGAATGAAATGATGAAAGATAAAGATTACTTATACAATTCTATGATTAAGGATTTATATTTTTTGGGACTGGTTCTCGAAAGAAAATACCGTTTATTAAGAATCACCTATAATTTTTTTATGATAGGAATTGTATTGTCTGTTATTTCATTTGTAATCGCTTTTATGTCAATTGGAGCTTAGTTTAATTCATTTAATAAATCTTGATAGGAATATTTTTTTAAAGTCAGCATTTCATTATCATTTCGAACTTTAACACGTATGGCTTTCAAACCAGATACGCCTTGCAATTCTTCTACTTCAAACTGTTCAATAGTAGGTTCTAAAATATTTTTGAACTGTAAAAATTTAATATAATTTAAATATTCGGTTTCTTCATTGCTATGAGAATACACGATCGTGATTTTTTCTTTTGCTGTAATTCTCTCTTTTGTTCCTTTAATATTGGCTTTGTCGATCCGTTTTTTTACAACTTCATAACGCGCATTATAGGTTCCGTCAACATCAAATCGCTTTTCGTCCATCCTAAATCGAATTGAAATCGACGAGCTAAAAACTAATATCAATGAAGCTACCTCCAATTCATAAGGTAAGGAGTTTTTAAGTTGATGGTGCATCATTTCCATTTCACATACTATTTGCAACTGCCAAAGCCTTAAATTATGAAGGTATAGAATGTCAAAAGTCTTTGATGGAGCAATAGACGATCCGATATAAATATTATGTTCTATTCCGTCGGTTTTAAATCTTTCGTAATAATGAGGGAAAATAAGTTGTGCTTCTGCTTGTTTTTCGTCTAGTAGTGAAGCAAGTTTTTTGTTAATTATAGAAACTGCATTGTCAAATTTCTTTCTTGAATGATAGAACATTCCTGATTTCTTATCTAAACTTTCAAAATAATTGATAACAGAAATTTCTTTTGTAAAACCACTTTCTCTATTGTTTAGAATGGGGTGAATTTCATTTTCAATATAAAGCTGAATTTGCTGTTCCGTATCCGCTTTTAAGGGGAATTGAAGTTGGTTTAAAAATGATTTTAATTCAAATTTACGTTGTTCTAATACGACCAAGCTAGAGTGTGATTCTCTGTGGTCAAGAATTTTTATTAGTGTACTTACCTGATTTATTAAGTCTTCCTTTACCGTTTGATTTCTATGCTCAGAGGAACTCTGAATGTCTATCTGTCCATACAAAGGATACACTTCTTTGAAAACTATTTCTTTAAAAATATAGTCTTTGTTTTGACGGTTTGTTTCAAAGTATTTTGAAGCTTCCCGTCTAAATTTCCAATAAACACTCGGATGAATAGCAGTATATTCTCTCTGAATAATGGCGTCAATTTGATGTTGTTTGTCTAAATTGTGGCGCTCTGCCGTATCTATCAAGTACGGTATGATTAAATCTAATTTTCTCGCATTTAGACTGTTTAATTCTCTTTTATTGGAAGAAACCAACTCAATTATACCCAAAATGGTATTGTTGTTTATAATAGGTGC
Organism: Flavobacterium flabelliforme; assembly: GCF_017948675.1. Lineage (GTDB taxonomy): Bacteria > Bacteroidota > Bacteroidia > Flavobacteriales > Flavobacteriaceae > Flavobacterium > Flavobacterium pygoscelis. Next base: position 135,749 of record NZ_JAGFBU010000001.1, on the reverse strand, counting down.
AAATATACAGCTCTGAATATTTTGATCTAATAAATGATTTCCTAGTTTTTCATTTCCTGGAATCAAAGCAAATTTTTCGACATTAGAAATGCATAAAGGTTTCTTTGTTTCTAATAATTTTTCAAAAGAGCAACCTAATAATTCATTTTCACAATTTAATTCTTTATCTGCAGACAGTATAAAACTTCCAGAACTTCCATCTTCGTTAAAACTGGTGTTTATAAATTTATTTTCTTCGGTATCGTAGATAACCAAACCGATTCTTAAATTAGAATTTTTAAAAATAGAGCGAAAAATAGATTCAAAATTATTTTGAAGTGATATTTGCTCCATTTCTGGTTTTAATAAATTGCTTTTTAATTTAGAAATGGCACTTTCTATGGTAGCATCAAATAATATAGCAATTCCAAAACCTTTTAAAATCCAGCTATTTACAGGAAATTTCTCTTTCCAGAGTGCAATGTTATCATAATTATCAATTAATAAATCGATTTCATCTTGTGTCAATTTTTTTACTGCAGCGGTTGGTGTTATTTCAATAAAATCGGCGTTATATAAAATCCGATATTGATTCATTATTCCATTTTGATTTGGAATGTCATAAAACAAAGGATTATTATAATCAATTTTCTGCCCATAATGTTCATTTAAAATCAAGGTGCAGTTCATGATGTAAAACTGATGTTCATTGAGATTACTGATCGACATATCAAAAGATACACCTGCTTCTTTTACTATTTTTTTTAAGCGTTCTGTATAGTTAAAACTAAAATTCTGAAAAGGAATAGTTACGGCCTTAATTTCATTATGGGTCAAAGCCGTTGGAAACAAATCTGCTAATAAGTTTTGTATTAACTTTTCGTTTTTATAAATTAAATCTAAGTTTTCAATTCCGGATCTAAATTCTGGAAATGGCTCAATTTCTTTTAATAAAGCTTTAGCATAATTAGCGCGATAATCTACATCAGAAACGGCAATCTCCTCTAAACTCTCAATGAGTTTATGAAAGGAAATAAGTGTTTTGAAGGGGCTTTCTGTGAAAAAATGATCTTTCATTTTATTTTAATGGTATAAATGTAAATTTACGAATAATACTAAAAGAATGACTGTTTTAATATAATGGATTCTGTTTGTACACTATTTTATAATTACACTTAAAAAAAAATCCCCAATTACTTTTGTAATTAGGGATTCTCTATTTTAATTATAAACCTTACGATTTTTGTTCTTTATTAAAGTAAACTAAGTAATAGTACATTTGTTTTTCTTCATCCCAACCTTTTTCAACATATTTCTCAGCACTCTCAGGATTAATAAAATCCATTTTAATTTGGATATGCGTGTCTAAATTAATTACGTTTTTGATTGACTTACGCGCATCAGAAACAGCTGCATTTGCTATTGGGAAAGAAGTGACATCTTCTATGCTATATTTTTCTCCTTTATCTATTTTATAATTTTTAAATTCCGGAATTAAGTCTGGATTGTCTAGTACTTCATTTAAAAACGCAGTTTCTTCAAACTCATCATTTTTGGCAAAGTAATTCACAGAACGGTTCATGAACATAACCTCTTCTTTTTTATCTTCCGCAGGAAAAACTACATCTTTAGCAAAGTTTTGACAGAACTTTAAATATTTTTTTGTGATAAAATTTTCGTCTTCAAATGCATCAACAGAAAGGAAATGCTCTAACCAATATCGAGCATCATAACGGTTGCTATCTACAGTAAGAATTTTATATCCTTCTTCTTTCTTGTAATTAAAGATCAAACAACCTTTGTCTAATTTATTTAAACTTACACCTTGTTGCAAAATCATTTCTAAGTGAGTTGCTTTTTCTTCAAATTGTAAAAAGTCAGCTTGAATTTCACTCTTAAAAATCCCAATAGCATCAACCACATTATTGTCAATACTCAAGTTAGTTAAGTACGTGACATATACTTCACCGTTTTTGATGTGTGGATGATTGGATTGCTCAAATAAATGATTTGTTATTTTTTTAGAAACTTCGTGAATAGTAGATGGATTATCAAAAACTTCAGTAGCAAACTTGAACATGTCATTGTAATCTAAATCGATTTCATGAGCAAACTGAAAATAGTTTTCTTCTTTTTCTCTAAACGGTTTAAAGAAGAACTCTTTCATCAAAGGCACAATTTCATCATTCAAATTAAAAGGTTGCTCTGATAAAAAAATTGGCTCATTTCTACTTTTGTTACCAACTCTATGAATTGATAAGTTTTCGATATGGGTATTATATAGGTTGATCATTTTTTTTGAAAGTGTTTAGAGTTAGGTTTTGACATTTGTTTATACTTATAAATAGAAGTGTTAAGTTCAAGTTATTATGTGCAAACAAAATAACATTTCATCTTTAGGAAATGTTTTAATTTTAAGTGTTTTGATCGACTCTGTTTTTAGCTATAGCACGAGTTTTGACTAATTCCAGTTCTCTTCAAATCCGAAATCTTCAAAACTGTCGTCTCCTTCAAACATATCCAAATCATCTTCGTCTAAGCCGTCCTCATATTCATCATTGTAATCATCGGCATTGTCTGATTCAAAGTTTTTTTCCATTGCTTCATCAGGAATTTCACCATGAGAAAAAATAGTTTCAGGATAACTGTTGCCAGTAACTGGATTTTCAATAGCTGCTAATTCTACTAGGAATGTCCACATATTAATGAAATCATAAACATAAATAATCTTAGTATTTTCCTTATCTAAAATTTCAGATAATGGATAATCACTCATTATTTTTTGTTCACCTACTACATCTCCAGTATCAAAAAGAGAGATTTCATCTTCTTGATTCCAAGTCTCGTCGCAAGTGTAAAAAGAAGCAACGTCCATCCCATCAAAACCAAAGGAATTGAAGATAGCATTGTGTAAATCTTCTAATGTATCTTCTTCTAATATTGCAATATCTCTAAAAACATCTTCTTCTGCGTCTAGAATCACTCTAAATTTATAAACCATAATCGTTCCTGTTTTTTTGAATGGTCAAAGGTAAAATATAATTTTAGATTTTGTCTCGAAGTTTTGAGACAGATTTTAGTTTTGTTGATAAGATTTTTGCGTATGCGAAGAGAATCAAAAGTGATAAAAGAGAAAATTTATTTAGCTATAATTAAAATATAAAAAGTGTCAAACGACTTCTTTTTTTGGTTATACAACTAATTTCTAATGATTTAAAAAGAGGTTTTTTTGGTAAAAACTTTGGAGATTCTTTTTCTGAATTTGTGGTATTTTTTATGACTCGGATAGAGTCTGTTATGTGCCATGTTGTTAGTAATTAAGGCTACTGCAAGTAAGATTAATGCGCCACTTAAGACAGGCGAAAGAACGTACCAATAGCCTAGATTTTTAACTTTTTCAGAACCCGCAATTGCAATTAATGCTGTGGCGCCACCAGGAGGATGCAAGGTCTTGGTAATTTGCATTAATACAATAGAGGAAGCTACAGCAAGTGGAGCAGTTAACCAAAGGATATCTGGTAAAAATTTATAAATAGTAACGCCAATCAGGGCAGAAATTACATGTCCTCCGATGAGATTTCTGGGTTGTGCTAAAGGGCTTTGAATAACGCCATACACTAAAACACTAGAAGCACCAAAAGAACCAATTAAATAAACCATATCTGATTTTGGAAGCACTGTAGATTGCAAATAAGCAATAATACCCATGCCTACAAATCCGCCTACAAAAGCCCAAAAATGTTCTTTAAAATCAACCAATGTTTCTTTATAAAGAATGTATTTAGTTTTGCGGTAGTTCCTTTTTATTTTATGAATTGATGACATATGCTTATTTTGCTAGAGTGGGTGAATAAGTATATACGGTAAAAGGATAAATCATTTTTGCAGTATACTTAGAAATCAAACAAACTACTAAAATAGGTAGAAATAAGGTATAGTCATTAGTCAATCCGCACACTAAAAATATAGCGGTAAAGGGAGCGTGGATACTAGAACTTAAAACCGCTGCCATTCCAATAATCATAAAATTTAGAGGAATCACATTTGCATCCAAATAACGATTTAAAAGTAAGGCCAAAAACAAACCTAAAAAAGCACCAATAAAAAGGCTAGGAGCAAAAACACCTCCGTCACCTCCAGAAGCCAAGGTGGCCGAAGTTACAATTGGTTTTAATAAAATGATTCCGATAAATGTTAAAGCTAATGAAAACGTAAGTGTTGTCGCATTAGGATTTAAAAATAAGATTTTCATTGTATGATAACCTTCTCCGTATAATTGTGGGAATAAGATAAAGGATAAGCTTAGTATTAAGGATCCTAAAATTATTTTAAAATGAGCTTCTTTTATTTTATAGAACTGTGCTTTAAAAAAGAGTACCGCTCGCGTAAGATATACAGAATGAATGGCGGCCAAAACTCCTAAAAGTATAAAATAGGGAGCCGCTTTTAAGTGCCATGTTGTTACATCGACAGCAAATAAAGGTTCTTCGTGTAATATGTAGCATAGCGCATAAGCCACTGTAACAGAAATTACATTGGAGAGTATAAACGCTCTAGTTATTTTTTTAGAAATTACTTCAAAGGAAAATAATATTCCTGCTATAGGACTACTAAATAAAACCGTAATTCCTGCTGAAATTCCCGCACATATTAATTCTGTTTTGTATTGTCTAAAAACATTTTGTTTGCGTTGTGCTACCGCACCAATAGTTGCTGTTGCCACAACCGTTGATACTTCAATTCCTGTAGATCCACCTGAGACTACGGTCAGTAATCCGTTGATAAAATGGGAAGGGATTTTGTAACTGGGTAAATTTTTTGATTTAGAATTTACACTTTCAAAAATTTCTTTAATCCCTTTGTTTTCCTTTTTTTTAAAAAGATATTCTCTAAGAAAAAAGATTATAGACAAACCAAAAATAGGAAATACTACAAAAAATACTGAATTTATAGTAGCTCTATGAAAAAATATAGATTCGTAATACTCCGTAGCATTCTTTAAAACGATTCCTAAAAAAGCAGAAAGAAAACCAATAAGAATGGATACTATAACTAATTTTTTAATTTTAATAAACTGATAATTTTTTTTAATTTTTGCAGTAGTATTCATTGTGAGTAGTTTGTATTCTTTTGTTTAGATAAGATGAGAAAGCACATTCTTTAAAAGGAATGAGTTTGTGTTTCACAAATTTAAAAAAACAAAACCACAATAGAATTGAAAAATACAGGTTCTTACCGTATTTTATGATTTCTTCATTTATTTAGCCTATAAAAAATCAAAATTCATTTATTTTTCATAAAAGCATAAGGGTAAGTTGTTTGTAGAAATACTAAAAATTATAATTGCTATTTTGAATAAGAAATCAAAAGATTATTTTGCTGTTCTTATTTTTTCTCTTCAGAACATAGTCCAACTATTTCATGAAAAGTGTTATGTAAATCAGTAATCGATTTCAAAATTTCATCGTCAGTTGCTTGAGATTGAACTAATCTATGTAAACCTTTACTTTTTAATTGTAGTTTTTGTGCTGCTGCTAAAATTTTGTCAGTTCTAAATTCTACAGGAATAGCTGATTTTAATAATTGTGCGGCTTGATTCATCATTTCCTCCGAACGCGATTTAATAGGAGCTAGATTTCCTTCTTCGGCAGGATGAAAAGTAGCTGACATTACTTCATGAAATTCTTTGATAGCCGGCCATTTGTCAAAAGTTGATTGTGCAGAAACTGAGTTGACAATTAAAACAAGGATAAATACGAGAAATAATTTAAAGTGCTTCATAGTTTTTATGTAATAGTTTGAAAGTTAGATAAATGTAATTCAATTATTTTTGGGATTCATTTAATTTCCGAATAATATTTGCTGGATTTCCAACAGCTAGACTATTATCAGGTATGTCTTTTGTAACCACTGATCCAGCACCAATAACACAACCATTCCCAATAGTAATTCCAGGACAAATAACCGTGTTTCCGCCAATCCAGCAATCGTTGCCAATTGTTATAGGCAATGCATTTGCTACTGTTTTACGTAATTCTGCATCAAGTGGATGGCTCGCGGTGTATAACTGAACGCCTGGAGCAAAAAAAACATTAGATCCAATTGTTACTTGAGCAGCATCCAATACTACACAATTTACATTAAAATATACATTCTCACCACAAATGATATTGTAGCCATAATCACAAAAAAAAGGAGGCTCTATATAAAGGTTTGCTCCAGCATTAGGAATAAGTTCTTTTAGTATTTCTCGTGCTTTTTTAGTTATTCGGTATTCTGTTACATTCAAACGATGCAATAGATTTTTCGATTTTCGTCTGTCTTTTACTAGAATAGGATCACCTGAAAAATAATTTTCTCCTGCGATCATTTTCTCTTTTTCGGTATTCATAAGCATATTTTTAGTGTTGTAAATGTATAAGAAAATCGTTCATATCGCAACTCATCCCCATTTATTGACAGTTCGGTTAGCTTTTGTTTTAATGTTAGTTGGGCACCAATATATTTGCTTCATCAACTAAATCAAATGATATGAAAATTTTAATCACTACTTGTCTTATATTAATTTCCACTGTATTTTTTGCTCAAACAATTATCTCTGGTAAAGTAGTAGATCAAAAAGGAAAGCCAATTGCCGGTGCAAATATTTATATTGAAGGAACGTATGACGGAAGTTCGAGTTCAGAAACAGGCGATTTTAACTTTGAGACTACTACCACTGGCAATCAAATTTTGGTTGTGAGTTTTCTTGTTTTTGAAACCTCTAAAACACAGATTGATGTTTCCAATTTTCAAAACAAAATCATCAAGCTAAAAGACAATGTCAATGCATTGGATGCGGTTGTAATTACTGCAGGAACTTTTGAGGCTGGAGGAAAAGCAAAAGTTTCTGTTTTAAAAGCGCTTGATATTGTAACTACAGCAGGTTCTGCTGGAAACATTATCGCGGCATTACAGACATTACCTGGAACGCAAAACGTGGCAGAAGACGGGAGACTTTTTGTGCGTGGAGGCGAAGCCAATGAAACACAAACTTTTGTTGATGGAGTTCGAGTAGCACAACCTTATGGTGCTTCGGCACAAAATCTGCCTACTAGAGGTCGTTTTTCTCCTTTTTTATTCGACGGAATCTCCTTTTCTACAGGAGGTTATTCTGCAGAATATGGCGAAGCTTTATCGAGTGTTTTATTGCTGAATACAAAAGATGAAGCCGATTACAATAAAACAGAAATTTCTTTGATGACGGTAGGTTTAGGCGTTGGAAATACTCAAAAATGGAAAAAAAGTGCACTAACGGTCAATGCCTCTTACATCAATTTAGCTCCTTATCAATATGCAATAAAACAAAACGTAGATTGGAATAGACCTTTTCAATCGGTATCAGGAGAAACCGTTTACCGCTATAATTTCACGAATGGAATTTTAAAAGTTTATGCTGCTTTTGATTCCTCAAGGTTTGACGTAAATCAGGAAAACATCAATGCACCACAAAAAATAAGAGTAAATTTAAACAATAATAATTTTTATTTTAATACTACATACAAAGGAGTTTTTGGTTCAAATTGGCAAATTAATTCAGGAATAAGCTACGGTTATAGTAAGAATAAAATCAAGTTTGATTTAGACGATGTTGATAATGATGAAAACGCAGCGCACTTTAAATTGAAATTAAAAAAGAATATTTCTAATCGATTTAAAATGTCTTTTGGAGCTGATTATTTTATAACCCAATTTGATGAAGATTTTAAACCCAATACTGGAATAGCAAATGCTGTTGGATACAATAGTGCTATTGCAGCTATTTTTACAGAATCAGATATTTACTTTTCTAAAAAACTGGCTGCAAAAGTTGGTTTGAGATTTTCAAATAATAGTTTACTGGAGGAAACGGCAATTGCTCCTAGAATATCACTGGCTTACAAAATGACAAAAAACAGTCAGTTTTCTTTGGCTTACGGAGATTTTAGCCAGTCTCCAAATTCACAATACATCAAATATTCTAAATTTCATCAATTTGAAAGTGAGAAAGCTTCTCATTATATTGTTAATTATCAGTTTAGTAAAACAGGGAAAACTTTAATTGCAGAAGCGTATTTTAAGAGCTATGACAATTTAGTAAAATATGATACGCCAACCATTCAATACAATTCGGTTTTTAATAATTCAGGTTCTGGATATGCTAAAGGATTAGATTTATTTTGGAGAGATGGAACGACTTTCAAAAATTTAGAATATTGGATTTCTTATTCCTACATTGATTCGCAAAGAGATTACAAAAACTTTCCTACTCAAGCTACACCAAGTTTCATTGCTAATAATAGTCTTTCATTAGTTGCTAAATACTGGATTAACGATTGGAAATCACAAATTGGTTTTACTAATTCATTCAGCACTGGCAGACCGTATAATAATCCCAATGAAACGGAATTTATGAACGGAAAAACAAAAGCATATAATAATTTAAGTTTTAATTGGGCGTATTTACTATCCCAACAAAAGATTTTATATTTCTCTGTTTCAAATGTTTTAGGAACTCAAAACGTTTATGGCTACGATTATGCAAAAAATCCAAATTCAAATGGAATTTATAATCGTACCGCAATAACACCCACTGCAGATCGCTTTTTGTTTGTAGGCTTCTTTTGGACCATTAGTGCAGATAAAAAAGACAATCAATTAAAGAATCTTTAATAAAAAACTTTTAACTCTCTAAAAATTGTGGTCTAAAAACAGTTCATCCTATTATTTCAACACTTGAGTAAGTATAAATTTTAAAAGAAAAGGCATCGCCATACTTTTGAAATAGAATTAGAGAGAATCAATATCAAACACATTTATAAAATACAATCATTTAAAAACTAGAAATCATGACTAAAATTATCACTAGCATCGCCTTATTTATTTGTAGTTTATTGTCGGCTCAAAGCCAATTTGATCAAGGCATGGGAAAAGCTTTTCAGCTTTGGGGACAAGGAAAAAATACAGAAGCATCAGATTTATTTGAAAGAATTGCTGCTGCAGAGCAAACAAGTTGGTTGCCTAATTATTACCTAGCATTAATAAATACAACTGCGGCTTTTCAAACGAAAGATAAGGAGCAAATAAATTTATTGTTGACAAAAGCGCAAAATGCAGTAACTATAGAAATGGCTAAAAATCCTAATAATCCTGAACTATTAGTACTGCAAGCGATGATTCACACTGCTTGGATAGCTTATGACCCCATGACAAACGGACAAAAGTTATCTGGAAAAGTAATGGAGTTGTATGGGAAAGCCTTAGCTATTGCTCCAGAAAATCCGAGAGTTGTTTTCGAGAAAGCACAATTTGAAATTGGTGCCGCAAAATTTTGGGGAACCGATACCAAACCAATGTGTGCTCAAATTGAAAAAGCTATTGGACTTTTTGCTACTTTTAAACCTGAAACTACTTTTTCTCCAAAATGGGGATTGGATAGCGCTATTGCAGCATCAGCAAATTGTAAATAACAGCATAAAATAATGGAAAATCACAGAATCAAAACATTTACAGAGTTTAGCAAAGGCTTCATGGTTTGTTTCAAAATTAGCTTAATTTTTACTTTAGTCTTTTCTATAGTTCAAATGAATTTTGAATTAGAGAATGTCATACGAACCTTCTTGGTAAGTTCCCTGTATTCTTTTGGGATTGGTTTTGGTAACGGAATGATTAACGTATTACTCGATCGAAGATGGGATTGGCTTGAACAAACGAATTTGAGAGTTTATTTTGGAATCATTACCACAGTTTTATACACCGTTCCTGTTGTTTTACTAATTGATTATATCACTTTTGTGATGTTTCAGGATTTAGATCCGGGACAATTTTTTAGTGAGAAAATGATTTTTGTTCATCTTTTTTATATCGTTTTGTCATTGGGAGTTTCCATTTTTATTCATGCAAGAAGCTTTATGGTCAACTGGAAACAAGCTTCTAAAAAAGAAATTATTGAACATAAGATTATTGCAGGAACTGCTTCGGCAAAATTTGAGACTTTAAAAAACCAAATAGATCCTCACTTTCTTTTTAATAGTCTGAATGTCCTGAGTTCTCTAATCGAAGAAAATCCAGATAATGCGCAGCGATTTACCACTTCCTTATCAAAAGTGTATCGCTATGTTTTAGAACAAAAAGACAAAGAGTTGGTTAGTGTAGACGAAGAATTAGCTTTCGCCAAAACCTATATGAACTTATTAAAAATGCGTTTTGAAAATAGCCTTTTTTATGAATTGCCAACAACCAATATAAATCCAGAGGCAAAAGTGGTTCCGCTATCCTTACAGCTTTTATTAGAAAACACAGTAAAGCATAACGTAGTTAGTGAACAGAAACCGTTACACATCAGAATATTTTTAGAAGGTGATTATCTTGTTGTTGAAAATGATTATCAAAAAAAAGATGTTTTGCAAGAAAGGCAAGGCGTAGGACTTCAAAATATTATCAGTCGATACGAAATTATTACCAATAGAAAAATACAAATTGATCAAAATGAAAAGGTATTTGCAGTCAAAATACCAGTTTTAACAAAAAAAATAACAATCATGGAAGCATCTATAAATTATGGAAAAGAGAACTCTTATTTTAGAGCTAAAAAACGAGTTGAAGAACTGAAAGGCTTTTACGGAAACTTATTATCGTATTGTTTTGTCATTCCTATTTTAATATTTATCAATCTTACTTATTCACCCCATTTTCAATGGTTTTGGTTTTCAGCTGCAGGTTGGGGTTTTGGATTAATTATGCATGCTCTAAAAGTATTTGGTTATAGTACTAATTGGGAAGAACGAAAAATAAAAGAGATAATGCAAAAACAAAACAGTAAAGAAATTTATAAGTAACGTAAAGAAAAAGAAATAATAGAAAAGAAATATAATAATGAAGAACAGTATGCCAAAGCATTTGAAAGAGTAGCAGCAATAAAAGTCTTTAATTATATACCTTACTTTGATAAGGATTGGGAATAAAAAAAGATAAAAGAATTGATAGGAAAGAGATAGAGAATATAAATAATAGAGTAAGAAGTTAAATTTAAGTATCATGAAAAGAGACCGCGAAAATAGATATGATAGAAAAGAAATGGATTTAAATAATCCGGATTCTGAATATGAAATGGCCTACCGAAAAGTAAAAAAAATTAAAGGTTTTTATATTCATTTAATGGTGTATGTTTTAGTAAATGCTTTTATTATTCTTTCGAGTATGAATAGAAATTCATTTCAAAATGGAGATTTTCTAAATTGGCAAACTTATTCAACGGCATTGTTTTGGGGCATAGGATTAGTAGCTCATGGATTGTCGGTTTTTGGAAGAAATATATTTTTTGGTGAAAATTGGGAGGAGAAAAAAATAAAGCAATTTATGGACAAAGAAAAAAGTCAGAAATGGGAATAATTCTAAATTTATTTGTTTACAACTTTAAGATTAAAAAATGAAAATAATCATCATCGAAGACGAAAAACCAGCTGCAAGATTATTGCAAAGAAAACTGCAAAAACTAGATATTGAGGTAGGAGTAATGCTTCATTCTGTAGAAGAAGCAATTGATTGGTTTACCAAAAATGAACATCCTGATCTAATTTTTCTAGATATTCAATTATCAGATGGTTTGTCGTTTGAAATTTTCGAACATTTTTCTACTTTGCAGCAAACAATAAAAAGTGCTGTAATATTTACAACAGCATACGATGAATATGCGTTAAGAGCTTTTAAATTAAATAGTATTGATTATCTTTTAAAACCTATCGATGAAGAGGACTTAGAAGTAGCTGTTTCTAAATTTAAAGCGCGATTACCCAAACAAGAAACACTTCAATTTGATTTCGAACAAATTAAAAAAATGCTTTCCAATCCTTATGATAAAACCTATAAAAAACGTTTTACGGTAAAAATTGGTCAACACTTAAAAGTGATTTCGGTTGAAGAAATTGAATGTTTTTTTAGTGAAAATAAAGGAACTTATATACATACTTTTGACAATCGAAATTATTTGATAGATTCGACTTTAGAAGTTTTAGAACATGATTTAGATGGAGCAAATTTCTTTAGAATTAGTAGAAAATTTATTATACCTCTCAAAGCAATTAAAGAAATTTTAGTGCATAGTAACTCTCGCTTAAAGATAATTTTGCCCACATATAAAGAAGATGAGGTTGTGGTGAGTAGAGAAAAAGTAAGTGATTTTAAAACATGGATAAACTAAGTATTAGCAATAAAAAAACTGTCTCAGATACTAAGTGCAGCAATTCAAAATGAATACAGTTGCAACAGTATTTGAGACAGTCAAATTAACTAAACAGTTTTTTAAAATTAATCAAATAATGATTTAATTTCTTTTTCTGTTTTACCTAATTTTTGCTGTAATTTACCCCACATTTCATCTTCTTTTCCTTCATCGTAAAGCAAATCATCATCAGTTAATTCAGCATATTTTTGTTTAAGTTTTCCTTTAAACTCATTCCAGTTTCCTTTAATCTCTTTTGAATTTGGCATAATTTCTAAGTTTTGAATTAATAATTGTGTTTTACAAATTTCAGAAATATACTCACAAACTCTCTTACAGAATTAAAATTTAGTTTTATATAATTCTAACTTTCAGATAATTATATATTTATGTTGACTTAAATAAAAGATTTGTATAGACTAATATAAGTGGCTGGAATATAATAAAATAAAGGTTTACGATAGATTATTACTATGATAGTTTTAAACCTTAAAAACCAATTTTCTGATTCCAATCAGTGCAAATATAAGCCCAGTGTAAGCAATAAAAAACGGAACTATATATTCAATAAGTTGTAAAGGTAACATGATGGCAATAATCAATAACTGAAATCCTAATCCGTATAGACTGACTAATGTCATGAACCAGTTAGGAAACGTCTTAACCTTATAAGCATCATTATCTAATAGGTGAATTATTTTATCGAAAGCGCCATATACAATGGTGTAAATAAAGAACAAAATATCTACTGATTTTTGACGCTCTCCCGGTAAAGCGCGAGGTGATTTATTTTCGAAAATCTTGCTCGTAGTATCTCCACCAACCGATTTATTTCTTAAAATTACATAGTAATAATTGTATAAAGTGCCTTGCAATTGAATGCCAATAAATGCCAATAAAGTAAGCCAAATACTAGTGTTTGAAACATAGCAAATGGTCATCAAAAACAAAAAATTTAAAATGATATCAAATACGCTATCTAAGTATCTTCCGGTATAAGAAGGTGTGTTTTTTAATCGTGCTAATTCACCATCGGCTGCATCAATAATTGACTTTAAAATGATGAAAAAACCAGCTAATAAATACTGATTTATTAAAATAAAGTAAATAGCAATTAATCCAGAAACACCAAAAACAAGCGTAACATGAATAGGAGTAAAGCGAGTGTTTTTAAGTTGATTGGCAATAAAATTTCCAATAGGTCTTCCATAATCTGATAAATCTAAAAATTTATCTTGAGGAGCTAGTTTAGACATTTAAGTTTATAAGCAAAGAAATGCGACAATATAGTCTGGTTGTATTTTTGTTATTGTGTAACAATTGGTTGTTAGTAAAAGTAAGTTAAATAATTTATGTTTTTTACAATACTATTTAGACAATCGGTGTAAGGTAAAGGTCATGGCTGTAAGTAAAAAGAAGGCCATAATTTGGTGTACCAAACCCAACCACAACGGAACGCCATACAATAAAGTGAAAACACCTAATGTAAATTGTATAAATACGAAAATTAATAAAGTGTTTATTCCTCTTTTTTGAATACTTGTAAGGGCAAATTTTTTGCTTCTTATGTACAAAGCAATTATAAGAGCAACTACAAAATAGGCCATAGTTCTGTGAACGAATTGAACCCCACTTTTTCCTTCAACAAGATTCAAGAATAATGTTTTTTGTTCTATAAAAACACTGTCATGTATAAATTGTCCATCACTCATTAGTGGCCAGTGGTTGTGAATTAAACCGGCGTTTAAACCTGCTACAAATCCGCCATAAATAATTTGAATTATCAAAAAGACTAATGCAACTCGTGCTAGATTTCGTAGCGGAACGATTACTTCAATTTTATTTGGATAGATTAAATCTAGTGCAACCCAAAGCGTGTAAGCAAACGTGATAAATGCAAAAGTAAGGTGTAATGCTAATCTAAAATGACTTACGTCTGGATCATCAATTAAACCACTTTTAACCATAAACCATCCTAAAAAACCTTGAAAAGCACCCATAGAAAGTAATACGATACACTTTTTGATAGTTGGGCTTGAAAGACGTTTTTTTAATAAAAAGTAGAAGAATGGAATAATAAATACTAGGCCAATGATTCTACCAATAAATCGGTGAAACCATTCCCAGAAATAAATGAATTTATAGTCACTTAGCGTAAAATCATTATGGATGTTGATTTTTTGATATTCTGGAAATTTCTTGTATTCTTCAAATGTTTGTAACCATTTTGCCTCTGTAAGTGGAGGGAAAGTATCTGTTACCAAATGCCAATCCGTCATAGACAAACCAGAATTTGTCAATCTGGTGATTCCTCCAACAACAACCATTATAAACAATAATAAACAACCGGATAGCAACCAGATGCTCACGTAATTATTCTCTTTTTTCATTGTTCAAAATTAATTTATACAAAGGTATTTGAAATCTGTTTATTTCTCAATTCAACAAGCGTTAATCTTTAGTCCAATTTTTGCAGCTCTCTTCAGCATAAATGCATAAGCAGCATTATATTCGTTAGGAATCTCTCCTTCTAAAATGGCTTCTTTAATGGCTTCTTTCAACATTCCGATTTCCTTAGAAGGTTTTAAATTAAAAAGAACCATGATTTCCTCACCAGAAATAGGAGGTTGAAAATTGCGTACTTGATCGCGTTCTTCTACTTCGACAATTTTCTTTCTAACGATTTCAAAATTATTGTGGTATTTTTTAAATTTATTTGGGTTTTTAGTAGTGATATCTGCTTCACATAAAGTCATTAAGTTCTCTACATCTTCTCCAGCATCAAAAACTAAACGGCGAACCGCAGAATCTGTTACGGTATCTTGCGACAAAACGATAGGACGAGAACTCATCATTACCATTTTTTGAACAAATTTCATTTTGTGATTCAATGGCATGTGCAAGCGTTCGAATATTTTTTTGGCCATTTTACCACCAAGAAATTCATGTCCGTGAAATGTCCAGCCTTGTTTTTTATTAAATCGTTTGGTGGGCGCTTTTCCAATATCGTGTAACAAAGCGGACCAACGCAACCAAACATCATCGGTATTAGGGCAAATATTATCTACAACTTCTAATGTATGATAAAAATTATTTTTATGTGTATGTCCTTCAATTTCTTCTACTTGATTTAAAGCTGTTAATTCCGGAAGAATAATATCTAAAAGTCCAGTTTTAAATAACAGTAAAAAACCAATAGACGGTTTGTCTGTAGAAAGAATTTTATTGAGTTCCTCTACGATGCGCTCTCCAGAAATAATTTTGATTCGTTCCGCATTTTTTGTGATTGATTTTAAAGAGTTTTCTTCAATTTCAAAACCCAACTGATTGGCAAATCGAATTCCTCTTAACATCCTTAAGGGATCATCAGAAAAAGTAATGTCAGGATCCAGAGGGGTTTTTATTGTTTTATTTTCTAAATCAACTAAGCCATTAAAAGGATCTGATAAATCTCCAAAATTTTCTTTATTTAAAGATAAAGCCAACGCGTTGATCGTAAAGTCACGTCTGTTTTGGTCATCTTCAAGAGTACCATTTTCCACCACAGGATTTCTGCTTTCAAAATGATACGATTCTTTTCGAGCACCTACAAATTCAATCTCAGTATCTTCAAAACGCAACATAGCGGTTCCATAGGTTTTAAAAACTTGTACTTTTGGTTTTTTTGGAAGTAATTCAGACACTTTTAGGGCCAATTCAATTCCGCTACCTACGGCAACAATATCAATATCTTTTTTGAATTCTCTTTTTAAAATCAAATCTCTTACGAAACCACCAATCACATAACTATCAATGTTAAGTTCTTCGGAAGCTTGAGTTATGACTTCAAATATTTTGTTATGTAGGGCTTGTTTGTAGTTTTTCAAAATAATTTTTTTCGGTCTAAATTGATTCCTCTTTATAGAAGTGAGTATTTATTTACGAATTACTTTAACTTGAGAATCACTCGTTAATTTAATTATTGTTGACGGTTTTCCTGCTATTTTATCGCGGTGCAAATTTACAACATAGTCTACGCCTTTTATAATTTCAGGACTAATTTCTTTAAAACTTTTTGGAGTAGGTTGGCCTGATATATTTGCCGATGTAGAAACAAGTGGCTTTTTCATTTTTTCTAACAACTTAAAGCAAAAAGGTTCCTTTACGATTCTAATTCCTAATGTTTGATCTGCAGCAATTAGATTTGCCGCCACGTTTCTTGGTTTGTCTAATACCAGTGTGGTAGGATTTTCTGAAAGATCCATGATTTGCCATGCTACTTCGGGTATATCTTTAAACACATTGTACATCATGCGTTCTCCATTCATGAGCACAATCATGCTTTGTGTTTCTGCTCTTTTCTTAAGTTTGTATATTTTAGCTACAGCTTCAGGATTGGTGGCATCACAGCCAATTCCCCAAACGGTATCCGTTGGATAGAGTATAATTCCACCTTCCTTAATTATATCGTATGCGTTTTGAATTTCTTGATTACTATTTTCCATAAAAAAATTATTTGTTTTTTATATAAAATTTATTTGTTTCCTTAAAAGCATTTTCAATAACGTCGTAATTAATATCTTTGCTTAAGGTGTTCAGTTTTTGGTCTGTAATTTCAAATAAGCCAGAAGCATAAATGTTTGTGATTTGGTTTTGCTCAATTACAGAATACTTTTGATTATATCCGCATACAAACCAATCTCTTTTTTTGTTTTCGTAAATATCTCTTCCTGCACTGTATTCTGCAGCTTTATTGGTTGTTCCTAAATAATGCTTCATTAGGGTAGGAACAATATCATAATGCAAAGTTAAGTAATCATATTGTTTTGGACTTTTAGAAGCATCATAAATTAACATAGGTACTTGAATCTGAAATTTAGAAAAATTTCCTCCGTGTTGCCAATACCCTTTTTTATTGTCATTAAATTCCTGACCGTGATCTCCGGTAATGACTATTATAGTATTTTGTAATTTATTATTTTCCTTAAGATGTGAAATTACTTTTCCTATTTCATTATCAATAAAATGAAGCGCATTTTTATATCTGTTTATTAGTGGTTTTGCATCGTAGTTATCACTCAAAGCTAAAAAATCAACTTCTTTACAAGCCGGTTTAAAAGGAATCGCATAGGAATCTGGATAATCAAATCCGTGGGCTGCATCATAAAAGACAAAACTAAAGCTAGGATTTTTTGTGTTTCTTTTTTTGTAATATTCCAACCAATCTTTGGTTACATCTTGATCTCTCTCATCAGGAGAATCACCATCAGAGAATAAACGAATATTTTTTATTCTGGAAAATACATTCCTATCAAAAGGTGGATTTTCTAAAGTAGCACTACTAAAAATACCAATTTGATAGTTTTGCTTTTGTAACTCATCTATAAAAACAGGTGATTTTTCAACTCCTGTAAACGAGTCGAAATAGGTAGCAGGTATTCCATAAAACAACGAAAAGATTCCTCCAGTTGTCATGTTCGAACCGCTGTTGTGATTTTGAAACACTTGTGATTTCTCCGAAAACTGTGCGATGTTAGGAGTTATTTCTTTTGACATGCAATCAAAACGCCATGAATCTATTACGATAAATACAATATCTTTTTTATTTTCTAACGCTATCGAACTAATTGGTTCTAATGGATATTGGATGGAGTTTTGAGTCTGATTTTTACTAATTTCTTTATTTCGCATAATCAATGCTTCATCTACAAGTCCTAGTTTTGTCATTAAACCTTCAGCTGTTAAAGGAAAAAAAGCAGGATAAATATTTTTATATTGTAAAACTGGCCTGTAAAAATTGACATCAGCCCAAGCAAATATCGAATGACTATAAAGCAAGCATATGACAATAAACGCAAGTGTTTTTCTAATGTGAAATTGATTTGTTTTATCAATTATTCTTTTTGCAATCCAGAAAAATAAGAGCTGAATTAGAACTAAACCAACAACAAATAAAATTGAAGTAATGACATTTGAAGTAGAAAATTGGAAGATGTCGCTGGCTCTTTTTCCAAATAACAAACTAAATACGATAGGCGATAAATGGTATCTAAATTGATTGAAAATATTAGCATCCACTTTAAGAATGAGCAACACTAAGAGCATCAATATTATAAATATTATGCTACTCAATCGTGTAGATTTTGTAATAAAATAAATCACTATGCTCAATAATAGTGGAATAGCTGTCAGTAAAAAGAAGTGACTTATTGTTGTTGCTAAAAAATAAATTTTTGCTTTTATTTCATTCCCACTTTCTATATAACTTAAATAGGGAAGAGCAATCAACAACACTAAAAAAAAATTGAATAAAGATTGTATATAAAGTTGTTTTAAAAATCCCTTGTTTATGGATTTTACTTCAGTATTTTGAAACATATTCTATTTATTGATTGAAATATTTTTTGATTATTGCTGGTACTCCAGCTACCATACAATTATCGGGAACATCTTTTGTAACCACAGCTCCTGCGGCTACAATTACATTTGTGCCAATTGTGATGTTGGGTAATACAGTAACATTGGTTCCAATAGTAGAATAATCTCCAATTTTGCAATTTCCAGATATATTTGAACCCGGTGATATTTCGACAAATTTGCCAATTTTTGTATCGTGACCTATGGTACAATTCAAATTTATTAATACTCCTGTTTCAATATGTACGTCGTTAGTTATTACTACACCACACATAATGTTGCTGCCAGTTTCTATTATTGTATTGTAGTGTCCAATTTTTGCATTTGTACTAATTACCGAAGAGTAAATTCCATCAATTGCAGTAAACTTATCAAAAAGTTGCTTTCTCAAAATAGGATTTCCTATTCCAATAGTAAATAATTTCGATTTGTTTTTAAAGTATTCCGAAGCAGTTTCTAAATCGGTAATAATTTCAAATTTATTATAAAGTGTTTTTGCTGTCAGTACGTTAACATCATCATAAAATGAAATATGTTGTAATTGATCGTTAATGTGTAAAACTTCAAGAACTTCTTTTGCAAAACCTTTTGCGCCAACTATTAACATGTTAAAGGATTTATTAAATTAACTATTACTAACACTTCTTCATCGGTTAAGTCTTTATATAAGGGTAAACATAAAACTCTGGAAGCAACTGATTCAGAAATGGGCATATTGGCACCATGTACATAATTTACTTTATTCAAAGAAGGATAAAA
The DNA here is from genome assembly GCF_017948675.1 of Flavobacterium flabelliforme. GTDB lineage: Bacteria > Bacteroidota > Bacteroidia > Flavobacteriales > Flavobacteriaceae > Flavobacterium > Flavobacterium pygoscelis. The sequence continues at coordinate 116,377 of NZ_JAGFBU010000001.1, read as the reverse complement.
ATACCTTCTTGGGTAAATTTTATTGTCGTTGAGCGTTTTTAATACAGTTAGAAGCATTTCTTCCGATTCGAAAATAACAGGATAATAACTATAATTCCATTCTGTATTTTCTCTAATTTTAATTTTAGATATTCTTTCGAATTTTAGATTTTTAGTGTAAAAATCTACCACACGTTTTCTGTTTTCAAATATGGAATCAAAGTGATTCAAAACGGTTAATCCCATAGCAGATTGTAATTCTGATATTTTAGCATTAATACCCAAACCATGAAAATCTTCAGGACCATTGTGTCCAAAATTATGAGAGTAAAATATTTTTTCATACAGTTTTTGATCCTTACAAAAAATAGCGCCACCTTCTCCAGTGTGAAATATTTTGGTAGCGTGAAAACTGCAAGTGCTTACAGTACCATAATTAAAAATGGATTGTCCTTTGTAATTGACACCAAAACAATGCGCAGCGTCATAAATTACATGTAAATTGTGTTTTTTAGCAATTTCTTCAATCCGTTCTACATGACAAGGATTCCCAAAAACATGTGTTGCTAAAATTGCTGTTGTTTTATCGGTAATAGCAGCTTCAATTTTTAATTCATCAATCGTGAGATAATCGGGATCAATATCTACAAAAACAGGAGTGCAGTTTTCCCATATTATAGCAGATGTAGTAGCTATGTAAGAGAAAGGTGTTGTTATTATTTCTCCGTAGTTTCCTAAAATTTTTAGCGCAATTTGCAGCGGTATCGTTCCGTTGTTGGTAATAAGAATAGTATCAACAGCTAATTTCTCTTTTAATTTTTTTTCTAATTCTAAAGTAAGTTCACCTCTATTAGTAAGCCATTCATTTTTCCAAATCCGTTCTAAATAATGATTGTACTCTTTTAGCGGAGGAAAAAAGGATTTGGTAACATATATGGGATGAGATAAAGACATATTTTTTTTGTAAAATTCGATTAAATTATTTTATAAATACTTGATTTATAAAGTTTTTAATAACAAGATGTTTTCTTTTTAGTATAATTTTAAATTTATTTTTTGGGATCAAAAAAACGTTTTATTTTTTTTATCTTTTTATCCCAAAAACCAGCATGTTTCATTGCAATTTTTTCAATTTGAAGATCTATAATTTTCTGAATTTGTCCTTCAAAATTTATTTTTATTAAATTCAAAAAAGTAATTAGTATCTGATCTTGCTCTGCATTACTTTTAGAAGACCAATAAGAGGTTCCGTGAATACGGTAAACCGCCATTACTTCATCAATATATTTGATCTTTCCGTATTGGGCATTCAATAAATGTAAAAAATAATCACCTATTGGAGCATTTTTAAAATAATCAGGAAATTCAGGAAATAATCGATTTCTATAAACAACACTTGGTGTATGAATTACATTTTTTAAGGCTAATTCTTCAATTCCGAATACAGATGGAATCCTTTTTTTGAGATTGTCTTCTTTAAGAGTGTTGTTAATTTCAAGATTTACGTTGTGAAAACAAATACTAAAATCATTATTTTGTTCTAAAAAATCTACTTGTTTTTGAAGTTTAGAAGCATCTGTCCAATAATCGTCACCTTCGCACAAAGCAATATATTTTCCATTCGCAGCATTTAAGGCGAACATAAAATTTGGCATCATTCCTAAATTCACCTTCTGATCATAATACGTAATTTTACATCTTGTATTTTGATTTTTTATAGAACGAATAAGACTGTCAGAATTGTCAGTTGAACAATCATTGGATATTATAAATTCGAAATCAAAGTTAGTTTCTTGTTTTAAAACGCCTTGGATTGCCTCTTCAATATATTTTGAATGGTTGTAAACAATCATTATTACACTTAGCATCATCTTTAAGAATTGTTTTTAGTTAAAAGACCTCTAATATCATCTAACATTCTTTGTTTTTCCGATAAAACAAATGCTCTAAATGATGTAAAATCATTTTTAACAGAATCGTAATTAGTCATTATGTGACGTATTTTTTCTATTACAATTTCTGGAGTAATTTCATTTTCATGTAATTTATAAATTTCTGGAATGCCTAAATCTTCTTTAAAACCAGAAGTTCCTTCCCTTCCTGTTAATAGACAACAACCTGAAATTAGAGCTTCACGCGGAATTTTATCTCTTCCAGGAAAATACCCAAAATCCACATGCAATTTAGCTTTTCTCAATAAATCACGCATCTCTATTCTAGTCATTCCAGATAGCGGTACCCATTGGTATTGGGGCAAAAGATTTATAATTGGTTCAATTTTATCAAATCCTTTTTTAGGATTGTAAGTAATAATATCTTTTTTATCAAAATCCTCTATTTCAGGTAAATTTTCAAAAAATACATCAGCAACATAATCACATAAATACTGTGCCGGATTACATAATTCTTTTGTATCTAAATACTCTTTTGTACGTTGTGATTGATACCAATGTGTGATAGTTTTGTTTTTCTCAAAGCGATATTCGGTATGTTTGTAAGGTACAAATATTTTTCTTAAAAAATTCTTCTTTGCTTCTCTACTATTCATTGCCATTTCATAGAAAGTAAGACTCAACCACCAAACTTTCTTCTCAGCCAATGGAAATCTTGCCATCCAGTTGGTCATAGATTCAGGAATGATCATTACATTATCGGCACTATCTTTTACCTTATAGGTATATGGAATTTGATAGTCTTTATAAAAAGGATGTACAGGATTTGATTTTCGTTTAGAATAGAGCATCGTAACATTATAACCATCTTTTTTTAATAAATGACCTAATTGATGCAAAGCTTCTGGACCTCCTGTTGCTTTGTTTGGAGGACATAATATATATATACTTTTCATGTTTTAAATAAATTCATTAAACCATCCGGACAGTTTGTACTTTTCTATTATTTCTTGTGGAATTTCTACAAAAGGTTTTTCAAAAAAGTCAGAAGTTATGATTGGATTTTTTGGATCAATTATTAAAATATTATTCTCGTTATAAAAATCGTAGTTGCGAATAGAGCTGTTGGTTGTTATTAGTTTTTTATGCCATCCCAAACTTTCGAAAACTCTAAAGGATAATCCCGACTGATTTATTCTTTGTAAATCTAATAAGCAACTTACCTTTTTAATCTGATTATTAACTTCTTCAAGCGGAATTGTTTCTTGAACAGAGGTAACTAAAGTGTTATTTTTAAGTTTTCTTTTTTTATCAAAAATAATGATTTTATAAGGAATATTTATTTTCCTCAATTCAGTGGCAATTTTTGTGATAAGGTCTAAACTTCTTCCATAAGAGGAAATATTGAAAACTGATTTTGTAATTTCAGTTTCTTTTTTCTCTTGAAAGTTATAAATAAAGTTTGTTTTATGCTTTAAATTGTATTTTTCGCAATCTTCTTTTTCAAAAGAATAGACAGTATCAAAACAATCTAAAACGCCAATAATTTTAGGACATCTTTTGATGTTATCATTAAAAAAAGCAGTCGATTTTTTAGTGTATTTTTTTATCTTACTCGCAAACTCTGGAGCAATAAAATCTCCTTTGATAGTAAGTATTAAATCTTGTTTATTCGGATTTTGGTCTAATTCGTTTAAAATCTGTTTGCCATAAAATTTCGTTTTTAAATTTTGCTTAAAAAACGACTTTAAAATAAAATTGTAGGCTTTAAATAAGACATTGGGATATTTATATTTAAATTTACTGAAATCAATATGGTGAACCTCGTGTCCTTCCTCCGATATGTGGTCAACAATCTTTTGGTTAAAACCCCAATTATCAAAGGATATCACTGTAATTTTCATGTTAAATTGAAATATATTTTTGCGAAATTAACTATTAAATTTGATTAGTAAAAGATAATATATACTTTTGAATTAAAATATTTATTTATGCATTCTAAATACCACAAAAATTTTTTAAAATTTGATAATTTAATTGACAATTGCATTAAATATTTTGAAACTTCAGGAGAAAATTTTGTTGTTGGGAATAGAAATAACATCAAACTTTTTAAAGTAGAAGATTTAATTTTAAATATAAAATCTTTTAAAAAGCCCAATTTAATTAATAAAATCGCCTATAAATATTTTAGAAAATCCAAAGCCAAACGCTCTTTTGAATATGCTACCATTTTATTAGAAAAAGGAATAGGAACTCCAAGTCCAATTGCTTATTTCGAGAATTTTGATGCCTTAGGATTAAATGAAAGTTATTATGTTTCCGAACATTTAGATTGTGATTTGACCTACAGAGAATTAGTCGAAACGGATTATCCTGATGCAGAAAATATTTTAAGACAATTTACTCGTTTTTCTTATGATTTACATCAAAATGGAATTGAGTTTATGGATCATTCGCCAGGAAATACCTTAATTAAAAATAATGGAGACGGCAAATATTCCTTTTATTTAGTTGACCTAAATAGAATGAAGTTTCATGAATCAATGTCTTTTGAAATGCGCATGAATAATCTAAGACGTCTTACGCCTCGCAAGGATATGATTGTCATTATGAGTAATGAATATGCAAAAGTATCTGGAGAATCGGAAAAATCTGTTTTTGAAACACTTTGGACAATGACAAGCGATTTTCAAGAAAAGTTTTTGAGAAAAAAAAGATTGAAAAAACAATTCCAGTTTTGGAAAAAATGATTTTAATTTAAAACTATTTTTTCTGTAGAAATTATTTTACTCACTAAATTGAAGTTTTTATAAAAAATAATGAAATTTTACTTTAGTGTCAAATAAAAAGTATCATAAATTATTATTTAATCCTCAATTCGTGATTAAGGTAAAAGATGCTGCTTTAAAAAAGGAATCATCTTTTTTATTACAAACTCAGGTTTCAAATTCTCATATAAAGAAATAGCATTCTCTTTTGATTCTTTTTCTGTTTTTTCAGAAAAAAGTGCCGGCAAAACATCTTTAAGATGAATTGAAGTATGATGAATACCGTCTTCAAAAGTTGCCCAAATTTTCTTTTCGATCCAGGGAGAAAAAATAATAAAGGAAGGTTTTCCTAACGCTTTGGCTAGATTTATTGCACCACCGTCGTTTCCTATAATAACATCACATTTACTCATTATAGCTATATATTGTCTTAAGTCAGCTCCTAAAAGATCGAAATAAATGTTTTTTTGAGTTTTTGTAGCGCAGTAATTATATATAATTCTGGCTTCCTCAATTTGGCTAGGAAAATAATTAAATACAATATTTATCTGGAACGAGTCACTTACAGAATCTAGAATAGCAGCCATATACTGCGGCGGATAAGTCTTAAGTTTTTCGCTCCCTAGCAAACTCACCATTACGGTTTTTCGAGATTCATCTATTTTATGTTGCTCAAAAAGAGCAGTAGCGAACTTTATTTCCTCCTGGTCAAGAAATACTTTTGGAAAAGGATCAATAGATATAGTTAAATTCAACGGAGAAAGTAATGATAATCTCCGTTCAATGGCTAAGCCAAAATTGGATGATGGATTTTTTGCCAGCGGAATGTTGTAATCGTATAAAAATGTCCTTCCCGTTTTTTGATAAGATATTTTTTGTTTAGCACCAGAGAGCAATGTAATGATCCAGCTTTGTAATTTTGAATAAGCATCAACAACAATGTCATATTTGTTTTTTCGGATTTGAAAAGCAAATTTGATCAATTCAAAAAAACTATTTTGCGCTTTTTTATCAAAAATAATAAGGTTGCTAATGTTGGGATTTCCTTTTAAAACTGCAACGGTATTGTCATTTACCAAATAATCAATCTGAGCATTAGGATAGGCTTTTCGTAAATTATTACAGATAATGCTACTTACTAAAACGTCACCAATCATTTTGTGTTGAATCACTAAAATTTTCATCATTGATTTATTTTTTTAATGTAAGTTTATTTTTTATTATACGTTCGTTAAAACTCTGAACATACGCTTTGATAAATCGTTCCATTTCCGCTGCTTTTGCTGGATTGGTTTTTAATAAATTATTTTTTAATAATTCATCATTTTTGAAATTGTAAAGTCCCAATGATTTTTTTCCATCAAAAGCCAAGTAGAAATCTCCTGAAATATAGTGATAGATATTGTCCAAATAATAAACCACAAAATCTTTATCAGATTGATATGATTTTCCAAAAGTAACCATCTTAGCATCGATATTTAGATATTCTAATATGGAAGGCATTACATCTATTTGCTGCAAATTTTTACTGTTTTTTCCAACTAAATTAGGATTGGAAGGATCAAAAAATAAAATAGGGATTCTAAATTTCCCAACATTAGTTTTAAATTTTGCTTGTTTGGGTTCTGAAGAAGTATGATCGGCTACTATTACAAATAAAGTGTTTTTATACCAATCTTGTTTAGAAGCAGTTTCAAAAAAGAGCTTTAAAGCAAAATCAGAATAAGCTATACTTTCCTGAATTTTTGTATTTCCTTTTGGGAATTTTCCTTTATATTTTTCTGGAATTATATAAGGATTGTGTGATGAAATTGTAAATAAAGTGGTGAAAAATGGTTGTTTGAATTGTGATAATTTTCTAGAAAAATATTGTAAAAACTCTTCGTCAAAAATTCCCCATCTTCCATCAAAAGATTCAGGTCCTTCATATTGATCTTTTCCATAATAAGCATCAAAACCAGCCACTTTACAGTATTGGTCAAAATTTTGGCTTCCATTAAATGCACCATGAAAAAAGGAGGTTTGATAACCGTTATCCTTCATTATTTTGGGCAAACCATATACTTCATTAATGGCATAACTTGAAGTAATCAGCGAATTATTCATCAAACTAGGAACGCTTGATAACGTAGAAGGAACAGCATCTATAGAAAGTTTACCATTGGCAAAACCGTTTTCAAAAAACATTGATTTTTCTATTAAGGAATCTAAAAAAGGTGTTTGTCCGCATTGTAAATTTTCTCTACCAAAGCTTTCTAAGATTAAAATGACAACATTTTTTTTAGTTGGTTTCCCCGAAGTTTTAGTTACTGTAATCGGATTGAATATAGTATTTAATTCTTTTTCGGAATAGAACTTAGGAGATTCTAATGTTTCCTTTTTACCGATTGTTTTTAAGATACAAAAAGGGGTATTCAGTACAATTGCGGACTGATTGATAGAGCCGTAATTAACAGCATCAACGATTTTTAATGGTTTTTTTTGAAAACCACCACGTCCTATTACAAATACAGTGGCTAAGAATAAAAGGAATAATCCACTTTGTTTTAACGATTGAAGTTTGCTTGAACTTGTTTCAGTAACCATTTTTAAATTAGGAATTGCTTTCCAAAAAAGTAAGGCCAAAACAATTGCTAATAAAGGCAAATACCAGAATTCAACTAAAAATGAAAAGAGTAATCCACCAATCTCATTTTCCATTCCAGTTGCTGTAATCATTCCAAATGTACTGCGTCTTCCTGTAAATTTATAATATTCGAAATCAACAAAATTGGTTAATATGAAAATTAAGTTTACAGTAAAGAAGGCGATTTTTAATCCTTTTTGATAATTAGGTCTGTATTTAAAATTCCCCGGTAAAAGGTGCAATACGGCAAAGATCAGATTGATGTAAGCAATTGCCGATAAGTCAAAATGAATGCCGCCTAAAAATCCTTTAAAAGAGATCCTTTCAAAAGCATTGCGATTAAAGAAGTAAAATAAAAACCTACAAATTTGATAAACAAAAAGTACTACTAAAAAACGTTTGAAAAAAAGTTTTACACTTTGAAGATAATTTTGCATTGGTAAATTTGTAGATTTTTATTAGAAATTATTATACTGCAACGTCATATTCGCGCAACGCATTATTTAATGATGTTTTTAAATCAGTAGAAGGTTTACGAGTTCCGATAATTAAGGCACATGGTACTTGAAACTCTCCAGCAGCAAATTTTTTTGTATAACTTCCAGGAATAACTACTGAACGAGCAGGAACAAAACCTTTCATTTCAATAGGTTCTTCGCCAGTTACATCAATGATTTTTGTAGATGCTGTAAGGCAAACATTAGCGCCAAGAACTGCTTCTTTACCAACATGAACACCTTCGACAACGATACAACGAGATCCAATAAAAGCGCCATCTTCAATAATAACAGGAGCAGCTTGTAAGGGTTCAAGAACACCACCAATTCCTACACCACCACTTAAGTGTACGTTTTTTCCAATTTGCGCACAACTTCCTACTGTAGCCCAGGTATCTACCATAGTTCCTTCGTCAACATAAGCACCAATATTTACGTAGCTTGGCATCAAAATAACACCGCTAGAGATATAAGAGCCATAACGAGCAACAGCATTTGGTACAACACGAATTCCTTTTTCAGCGTAACCTCTTTTTAGTAACATTTTATCATGGTACTCAAAAATACCAGATTCCCAAGTTTCCATTTTTTGAATAGGGAAATACATTACTACCGCTTTTTTTACCCATTCGTTTACTTGCCATCCTTCGGCAACAGGTTCAGCAACACGCAACTTTCCAGTATCTAGTAGCTCAATAACTGATCTAATTGCATCAGTTGTTTCTTTTTCTTGTAACAAAGCACGGTTTTCCCAAGCTTGTTCTATGATTGTTTGTAATGGATTCATTTTTTTGAAATTTTTGTACAAATATAAATGGATTTTTTAGAAAACTTGATGCTTTTTGCAATAGTAACATATTAAATGTTTTTGTTAGATTAACAGAATTACGTTTGAAGTGAAATCCCTAGTAATGCTTGCACTTGTAGGTAGGTATTAATAAATCTGAAAGCTTTACTTATCTTTGCCAATAAACAAATAGCAAATGGCTAGAATTCTTTCTATAGATTACGGACAAAAACGAACTGGAATCGCGGTTACTGACGAAATGCAGATTATTGCTTCTGGATTAACAACAATTCCGAGTGCTACAGCTATTGCCTTTTTAAAAGAGTATTTTTCTAAAGAAAAAGTTGAGGCTGTGCTTATTGGAGAGCCTAAGCAAATGAACGGTATGCCTTCTGAAAGCGCCTCTATGATTAAAGGATTTGTAACACATTTTACCAATCATTTTCCCGATATGAAAGTGGTTAGAGTAGATGAACGATTTACCTCTAAAATGGCTTTTCAATCGATGATTGATAATGGCATGAAAAAAAAACAACGCCAAAATAAAGCATTGATAGATGAAATTTCGGCTACAATAATGCTTCAAGATTATTTGACTCAAAAAAGATTTTAATAAGTTGCTTTTTTTTTTTTGGTTCTAAATTTATCCAGCATTTTTTTACTTTTTAACATTAAATTGTTACTTTATTTTTACATATATAAAGTATCTTTGCACTTTAAATTTTTGTTATGTCAGATAAAACCATAAGCACAAATAGTGACGTAGTTCTTATAGGGGCGGGGATTATGAGTGCAACATTAGGATTGATCCTAAAAGAATTACAACCCGATTTAAAAATTGAAATTTACGAGCGATTGGATATTGCGGCGGCTGAAAGTTCAGATGCTTGGAATAATGCTGGTACAGGTCATTCTGCTTTTTGCGAGTTAAATTACACGCCAGAAAACGAAGATAAAAGTATTAGTGCCAAGAAAGCAATCAGTATAGCTGAATCTTTTGAAATTTCGCGACAATTTTGGGCTTATTTAGTTCAAGAAAATAAAGTTTCATCACCCGAAAATTTTATAAAAAGCATTCCTCACATGAGTTTCGTTTGGGGCGATAAAAATGTCGAATATTTGCAAAAAAGATTTGAAGCTTTAAAGCCGAATCCACTTTTTAAAGATATGGTATTCAGTACTGACTTTTCTCAATTAAAAGAATGGATGCCTTTAGTAATGGAAGGTCGAAAGAATTCTGAGAAAGTAGCTGCTACATCAATGGCTTTGGGTACTGATGTGAATTTTGGAGAATTAACTAGAAATATTTTTGGCTATTTAACTAAATTAGAAGGTGTAACTATTCACTTTCACCATGAAGTTAAAAAGCTGAAACAACTTGAAGATAAGGTTTGGAGAATAAAAATTACTGATTTAGCGACGGGACAAAAACAAAAAGTCTTTTCTAAGTTTGTTTTTATTGGTGCAGGCGGCGGATCTTTACCATTATTAGAAAAAGCAGATGTTCCCGAAGGAAAAGGGTATGGTGGTTTTCCTGTAAGTGGACAATGGCTAAAATGTATTAATCCTGAAGTAATCGCTAAACATCAAGCAAAAGTTTATGGAAAAGCAAGTGTTGGTGCACCACCAATGTCTGTTCCTCACATTGATTCTCGTATGATAAATGGTGAAAAAGCTTTGTTATTTGGTCCTTTTGCAGGTTTTTCTACTCGATTTTTAAAAAATGGTTCCTACTCCGATTTGCCTTTATCCATAAAGACAGATAATATCATTCCTATGATCGCTGCTGGGATCAAAAACATTCCGCTTACTCGATATTTGATAGAACAAGTTCGACAATCGCCTAAGGATAGAATTGATGCTTTGAAAGAATATGTTCCTACTGCGAAATCTAAAGATTGGGTTTTAGAAAGAGCTGGACAAAGAGTACAAGTAATAAAGAAAGATGAAAAAGAAGGCGGTATCCTTGAGTTTGGTACAGAAGTTATCACTACAGATGATGGCTCTTTATCCGTATTATTAGGGGCTTCGCCTGGCGCTTCAACAGCGGTATCAATAATGATTGATTTGATAGGAAGATGTTTTAAAGAGCAATTTCAAACTCCAGAATGGCAAGAAAAATTAAAAACGATGATTCCCTCTTTTGGACAAAAATTAAACGATAATCCGGAATTACTATTGGAAATTAGAAAAGAAACCGCTTCTGTTTTGAAATTAAAAAATGAGTAGGGTTTAAAAAATATTTAAAAAGGCATTAAAATTAGATCTTACTATATCTAAATTTTAATGCCTTTTATTATTTAACTAGTTTTTAGAATTTTTATTGTTTTTACAATGTTTTCAGATAAATTATTGAGCCAGACGAGCTGTTCAATAACTAATTGTGCTTCTTGCATTTTTAACTGAAAATCTTCTTCTTCATCATCATTTGGAATTCCTTTTTTCATTTCATTTTCTTGAATTTTCTTTAATTCTATAAAATGCATTGCTAATTCTTCCTGCGGAATATTTTCTGAACTGTCTAAATTATTTTCTTTTAAAATAGAAATGGCGTATTCTAGACTTTTAGAAACTGTATCTATAACGATGTTAAAAGTTTTAGAGGCAGTAGTGGTCTTATGAGACTGTATGTAAGTTCCCATCGATGCTAACGATGATAATAAGGAATGATTTAGCACTGCTAATTTGTAAACTTGCGGTAATTGTTTTTGTTTTGATTTTGGTTCCTGTGACATTCTTTGAAAAGACGCCATTAAATTCCCCACTTCTATAAAGGCATTTTTTCGAGCTAATCGGTAGGCGGTAGAAAGACTTCCTTTTTCGTTATAGAAAATAGCAATTTGTTTAAGGTACTGTTGATTTGCTTTTATCGCTTTTTCTAAATGGTTTGGGATGTTTAAAAATTCCCAGGATGGCCATAAAAAGTGATTAGCTAAGAAAGCTAATGCCGCACCTACAAGAGTATCTAGTATTCTATACTGCACCAAGTCGCTAATGTTTGGGGTTAGTATACCATATACAAATACTACATACATAGTCACAAAAGTGGCGCTAACTCTATAATTTATTTGAGTAAAACTAAAACCCAAAAGAATACAAATTATAGCTAGTATACTGATGACGAAATTTTCTTTTACAATATACAGGATGCCAAATGCAATCAATCCGCCAAGAATTGTACCTATTAATCGTTGAAAAGAGCGTTCTTTTGTTAAACCATAACTTGGTCTTAGAATTACAATTATCGTCAATAAAATCCAATATACATTTTGAAAAGGTAAAAATATACCCAAAATAAATCCAAACATTAAGGTAATAGTAAGCCGTAAGGAATGTCTAAAGATAGTAGAGGAGAAGCTTAGATTTTGGGTCAAAGTACTCAGCGGATAATATTGTGGAGTTAAGAATTTTTCTAAATCCTTGTCAATTCCTTTAAAATCAAGTTTGTTTGAGGTGAGAGAAAAAGCTCTTTCGATAATTTTTATTTTTTCGACTTGTTTTTCTGCATATTGTAGCATCGTAGTTAGCATTAAAACGCCTTCTGAAGCTGCTATTTTTCCTAAATCTTTCTCATAGATTGTGATTGCGTGTTGTAGCGCATTCAGATCCTTCAATAAGTTATATTTCGAAACATATACTTTTCTTTTCTTGACACTTTTTGATAGTTTTTTTAAACTAGCCGCAAGATTATAGGCTAATTTTTGATAGGTAAGTAAGAGTTCAGGCTGATCATCAAACTTTTTATGTAATTTTTCGTGGTCAAATGATGTAGATAAGGATAGTTCAAGTATTTCTACCAAAGATATAAAAACCAGTAACATTTTGCGGTTTTGATTGGACGATCCATTTACGGTAGAGTTGCTGATGATAAATTCTCTTATGTTTTGATGAATAGTATTCAATTCAACCTGAAGGTGTAATTGTTTTTCTATTATCAATTTTTTGTCCGTATTTGTATTCCACAAATCACCGCGCAGTTTTAAATATTTAGAAGATAATTTGATACATTCTGCAATTTGTAGTTCAATGTAGCGGTGGGGTCTGATATAATGAAATACAAGAGAAACTATGAGGTAAAATAAACCACCAGCTAAAATTAGACCAGCATGTTCTATCATTGCCCAACCAGTTGAAATATTTGAGAAAGCTAAGGATACGGTAACTAGACCAGAAAACGAAACCATCGTACCTCTTTGACCATAAACAGAAATCATCGACAACAAGAAGATGAGTAAAGTTAAAAAAGGATAAAAAATCCAAGGGTAAGGATGTACAATATTGATAATCAAATTAATGCTAGCTACTAAAAAAGCAGTAAAAACAATACCTTTTATTTTATGTTTTAAGCTACTAGGAATGTCGCTAGGATAAGTAAAAAAAGCACCAATTGCCATTGCAAAGCCCATTCCGAATTTTCCTAAATAAGTGAATACTATCACAGGAATTACAGCAGCTATTGTTACTTTCATAGCATTTGTAAAATAGGTACTGTCTGTAAATTTTTGAATTTTGTATAACATAGCATCGTGTTATAACAAAGGTAAGATTTGTATGAATTATACAAAGGATTAACCCAAATCTTTTGTCTCAAATTGTTAATATTAGGTAATAATTAATAGATGATTATTCATTGTCTATTTTTTTGCTATTTTTGCAAACTGAATAAAAAGCATATTCGCTTATTTTGTCAGATAATATTTAATACAACACGAATGATTGTACCGATTATAGGATATGGTGATCCAGTTTTAAGAAAAACAGGAGAAATAGTTTCACCAGAACATCCAAATTTAAAAGAGATTATAGCTAATATGTACGAGACGATGTACAATGCTTATGGTGTTGGACTTGCAGCACCTCAGATCGGTTTAGCACTTCGTTTATTTGTAATAGACACAACTCCTTTTAGTGATGATGAAGAACTAGATAATGCGGCACAAAAAAAACTTCAAGGCTTTAAGAAAACTTTTATCAATGCAAAAATGATTAAAGAAGAAGGTTTAGAATGGAGTTTTAATGAAGGATGTTTAAGCATTCCTGATGTAAGAGAAGATGTTTATAGAAATCCAACTATTACGATTGAATATTGTGAAGAGGATTTTGTTATGAAAACTGAAGTATTTGATGGTTTAATTGCTAGAGTAATTCAACACGAATACGATCATATCGAAGGAATTTTGTTTACAGATAAAATCTCTACATTAAAAAAACGTTTGATTCAAAAGAAATTAAAAAATATTTTGGAAGGAAAAACATTTCAAGATTACCGAATGAAATTTTTTGGTAAAAAAGGAAGGTAAAAAAAGAGTAAGCTTCTATTGGTACGATTCTTGGTTATAAACAAAAAAAATAATAAGTCAAATTCTTAATAATAATTACAAAAAAAATGAATTTAGAAAAAATATTAGCAATTTCTGGGAAACCAGGTTTATATGTATTGCAAGTTCAAACTCGTACTGGGTTTGTAGCAGAATCATTAGTGGATGGAAAAAAAATCACTGTGAATTTGAAAAGTAATGTAAGTTTATTATCTGAAATTTCTATTTACACTTACGAAGGTGAAAAGCCATTATCTGAAATTATGCAAAAAATTGCGGATAAAGAAAATAAAGGACAAGCGATTTCTCATAAAGAGGACAATACAACTTTAACGACTTACTTTAAAGAAATTTTGCCTGATTATGATGAAGAAAGAGTGTATCCATCAGATATTAAAAAAGTTTTGAATTGGTACAACATGCTTCAAGCAAAAGGATTAATTATTGATACAGTAGTAGTTCCTGCAGTTGATGAAGAAGCAGTTGCTGAATTAGAGGAAGCCCCAGTTGCAGAGGCTAAAGTTTCACCAAAGAAACAAAAAGCTACAAAAGAGTAATTTTACTTTAAAATGATATTTAATCCTGTTCAGTTCTATTTCTGAACAGGATTTTTTTATTTTTACCAAAAATATTTCTCATGAATTCAAGACAAACTCAATTAGAAGCTTTCGGAAGATTATTAGACATCATGGATGATTTGCGTGCAAAATGTCCGTGGGATAAAAAGCAAACTATGCAAAGCTTACGTCATCTTACTATTGAAGAAACTTACGAATTAGGTGATGCAATTTTAGATAATGATTTAAACGAGGTAAAAAAAGAGTTAGGAGATGTCTTGCTGCATTTGGTTTTTTATTCTAAAATTGGAAGTGAAACAAACGACTTTGATATAGCGGATGTATGTAATGAAATCTGTGAGAAATTAATTCATCGTCATCCACACATTTACAGTGATGTAGTTGTGAAAGATGAAGAAGAAGTAAAACAAAATTGGGAAAAACTAAAGCTAAAAGAAGGTAAAAAATCAGTTTTAGAAGGTGTTCCTAAAAGTTTACCTGCATTAGTTAAAGCAAGTAGGATTCAAGATAAAGTGAAAGGAGTTGGATTTGATTGGGAAGAATCACATCAGGTTTGGGATAAAGTGCAAGAAGAATTAGCTGAATTACAAGTTGAGGTTGATGCTGGTGATCAAGATAAAATTGAAGCAGAATTTGGTGATGTTTTATTTTCGATGATTAATTACGCTAGATTTCTTAAAGTAAATCCAGAAGATGCATTAGAGCGCACTAATAAAAAGTTTATAAAAAGATTTCAGTACTTAGAAAGTAAAGCAGAAGAATTAGGAAAACCACTAATGGACATGACTTTGGCTGAAATGGATGTTTTTTGGGAAGAAGCAAAGCGTCTTCCTAAAAAATAGGAATTGAAAATCTGTGATTTTCAAATATTCAAATTTTGGGAAGAAGCAAAGCGACTTCCTAAAAAATAGGAATTAAAAATCTGTGATTTTCAAATATTCAAATTTTGGGAAGAAGCAAAGCGACTTCCTAAAAAATAGGAATTAAAAATCTGTGATTTTCAAATATTCAAATTTTGGGAAGAAGCAAAGTGACTTCCTAAAAAATAGGAATTGAAAATCTGTGATTTTCAATTATTCAAATTTTGGGAAGAAGCTAATAATTTATATTTTTCAGAATTTAACGGATAAATTAAACCATTATACTATTCATAATTAAACAGATCAATGCCAGAAAATAAAACTGAATTAAAACGTTCTTTAGGATTAATAGATGCCACGAGTTTAGTTGCAGGATCAATGATAGGTTCTGGGATTTTTATTGTTACTTCAGCGATGGCGAGAGATATTGGATCTGCTGCTTGGTTATTAGTAATTTGGATAGTGACCGGATTAATAACAGTTGCTGCGGCGTTGAGTTATGGCGAATTAGCTGGAATGATGCCAAATGCAGGAGGACAATTTGTCTACATTCAGCGTGCTTACGGAAGACTCGTTTCTTTTCTTTACGGATGGACTGTTTTTACAGTAATTCAAACAGGAGTAATTGCGGCTATTGCTGTGACGTTTGCTAATTATGCAGCAATTTTCTTTCCTGTTTTAGATAAAACTCTTATTACTATAGGAGGCAATTTTATTATTTCTTACCAAAAAGTTTTAGCGGTTTTTAGTATTGTACTCTTAACATTTATTAATACAAAAGGAGTAGAAAGTGGTAAAAGAGTTCAATTGGTTTTTACTTCTGCAAAATTAATTGCTCTGTTTGCCTTAATACTTTTAGGTTTGTATGTAGGTTTACAAACATCTGTTTTATCGGATAACTTTACCAATATGTGGGAGGCTAGTAAAACAGTTGTTAATGCAGATGGAACTATTACGGTAACCAAACTTGCAGGAATGGCGCTGTTAGGAGCTGCTGGAGCTACAATAATTAATTCTCTTTTTTCTAGTGATGCATGGAATAATGTGACATTTATTGCAGGAGAAATTAAAGAACCTAAAAAAAATATTCCTAGAAGTTTATTTTTAGGAACTTTAATAGTTACCGTTATTTATGTTTTGGCCAATCTAGCTTATTTGGCTTTATTGCCGATGCAAGGAGCTCCGGGTGTTGCCAATATAAGCAGTAGCGGAATTATGTTTGCTAGTAATGATAGAGTTGGTGCAGCTGCTGCAAGTATGATTATGGGTAATATAGGTGTTTTTGTAATGGCAGGATTAATTATGGTTTCAACTTTTGGTTGCAATAGCGGATTAATCCTTTCAGGCGGAAGATTGTTTTTTGCAATGGCAAAAGATGGGCTTTTTTTTAAGCAAGCTACTCAACTTAATAAAAATCAAGTTCCTGCAAAAGCTTTATGGGTACAATGTATTTGGGCTTGTGTATTATGTATTTCAGGTAAGTTTGGTGATTTATTAACTTACGCTACTTTTGCTTCCTTGTTATTTTATATTTTAACAATTCTAGGTGTTTTCATTCTTAGAAAAAAAGAACCAAATACCCCTAGACCTTATAAAGCATTTGGCTATCCTGTAATTCCAGCACTTTATATAGTAGTAACAATAGGAATATGTATGACTTTATTGATTTATGATACTTTTAATACGGGACTTGGATTATTTATAGTAGCACTAGGAATTCCAGTTTATTATTTCACTATGGATAGAAAAGAGTAAATTAAACAGTTCTACTTATTTTTTTTAATTTGTTAATATCTTTTAAGACTATTTTTTTACCTGTTAATTCTATAAGCTCTAATTTATTAAAATCAGATAGTAAGCGAATACAGCTTTCAGTTGCCGTACCAATCATACTAGCTAATTCGTCTCTAGAAAGTTGAACTTTTAAAGAATTATCTTCATTTTTGCCAAAAGTATCATGAAGGTAAAGCAGTACTTCTGCTAATCTTTCTTTGACTGTTTTTTGAGCTATGTTTACCATGTGATCATCTGCGTCTTTCAAATCGCCACAAATTGATTTCATAACATTCATAGAAAACTGATTGTTTTTGTCAAAGAAACCCATTACTTCTGTTTTTGGAATAAAACAAACATGCATATCTTCTAAGGCAACAGCACTTAGATTTACCGGTTCTTCACTAATCATAGAGCGTTGACCCAATAACTCTCCTTTACTTACTAATTTTACAATATGATCTTTTCCATTTGCACTAAGTTTAGTTAGTTTGCAAATACCATCTTTAATGCAATAAATACCATTTACATTTTCTCCTTCTTCAAATATAACGTCCCCTTTCTTTATAACATGGGTAGTCTTGCAATCCGAAATTTTAAGTAATTCGTCTTTGGTTAGTGCCTTTAAGGAGCTAAATTCTCTAACGATACATTGTTCACATTTACTCATAGTATAACTGGGGTGTTTAACAGCGCAAATTTAGACATTTATATGACAAATATCATTTTTTAACGGAATCAATTTCGTAACCTTTGTGGCAGGTAAAATGAGCAAAGTTATGGACACACAAAACTGTTTCCATTGTGGTTTAGATATTGTAAAAGAAGACGAAATTATTTTTGATGCTAAAAATTTCTGTTGTAACGGTTGTAAAACTGTTTATGAAATCTTTAGTCTCAATGATATGACGTGTTATTATGATTTCGAAAAATCACCTGGAGCAACTCCGCAAGATATTAGCGGCAAATATGATTTTTTAGATAATGAGAGTATTGTATCCAAACTTTTGGAATTTCAAGAGAATTCGACCGCTATTATTTCACTTAACATTCCACATATACATTGTAGCTCGTGTATTTGGATTTTGGAAAATCTACAGCGTCTTCAAAAAGGCATAAGCACTTCTCAGGTTAATTTTCCAGAAAAGAAGGTTAGAATAACCTATAATCCTGAGTTGGTTTCGATCAAAAACATTGTTTATTTATTGAGTTCCATAGGATATGAACCTTATATTAGCTTAGAAAATTACGAAACAGGGGCTAATAATGTCGACAGAAGTTTAACTTACAAGTTAGGTGTTGCTTTCTTTTGTTTTGGTAATATAATGTTACTATCATTTCCGGAATATTTTGAAGTAAAAGAATTTTGGCTCGATCACTATCGTGGTTTTTTTAGATGGTTAATTTTTGCTTTGGCTATGCCAAGTTTTATTTATTCTGCCAACGGTTATTATGTTTCTGCCTATAAAAGTATTAAAACAAAAATGCTTAACATTGATATTCCTATTGCTTTAGGAATTGTAGTGATGTTTATTCGCAGTGCTTTTGATATCATTATGGACTATGGACCTGGTTTCTTTGATAGTCTAACTGGGCTGATCTTCTTTATGCTTTTAGGAAAAATGTTTCAAATTAAAACGTATAGTTTTTTAAGTTTTGAGCGTGATTTTAAGTCTTATTTCCCAATTGCAATTACTAAAATTAATGCAGATACTTCAGAAGAAAGTGTGCCGATTTACGAAGTTTTAAAAGGCGATCGATTGCTAATTAGGAATCAAGAACTAATTCCTGTTGATGGAATTCTGATTTCTGAGCAAGCTGAAATTGACTACAGTTTTGTCACAGGGGAAGCCGTAGCCATTACTAAAAAATCAGGTGACAAAGTATTTGCTGGAGGAAAACAAATAGGAAAAGTGATCGAAATGGAAGTACTGCATTCAGTTTCCCAAAGTTATCTGACTCAGTTGTGGAGCAATGATGTTTTTCAAAAAAATGTAGAGCAAAAACACAAAACGATTACTGATAATATTTCGCATTATTTTACACCAATATTATTATTGATTGCTTTTGTTTCCTTTACTTATTGGATTTTTATCGATGCTACTACAGCATTCAATGTCTTTACCGCAGTGCTTATCGTTGCTTGTCCTTGTGCATTGGCATTGACGGCTCCATTTACTTTTGGAAACGTATTGAGGATCCTTGGTAAGCAAAAATTTTATTTAAAAAATGCTTTAGTTATTGAGCAATTAGCTAAAGTTGATACCATAGTTTTTGATAAAACAGGGACAATTACAACAAATAAAAAATCGAATATTTCGTATGAAGGAACGACACTTTCAGATGAAGAATTGCTGCTAATAAAAAATGTTCTTAGAGCTTCAAATCATCCGTTAAGCAGAATGTTATATGATTATTTGCCGCTTCCTATTTTAGAAAATATATCTGCTACACTTACTAAAAAAATGAAAGTTGAGTATTTTGAGGAGATTACTGGAAAAGGAATTAAGTCTCAAATTTTTGGGTATACGATCTTAATTGGTTCTGCGAGTTTTGTCGAAAAACTAGAGGACTCTTCTATTCAACAAACAGCTGTACATATAAAAATTGATGGGATTTATTTCGGAAAATTTATTTTCAATAATCAATACAGAGAAGGTTTAGAAGAGCTTTTTCAGACTTTGAGTAAACAATATAAAATTAAAGTTCTGTCTGGCGATAATGAAGGCGAGCGTTCTGTTCTAGAACGATTATTGCCTAAAGGAACGGAGTTGATTTTTAATCAAAAACCGGAACAAAAATTAGAATTTATAAAAAATTTACAAGAAAAAGGAAATAACGTTATGATGGTAGGTGACGGTCTAAATGATGCTGGAGCTTTAGCGCAAAGTGATATTGGTATTTCTATTTCTGAGAATGTAAATGTTTTTTCTCCTGCTTGTGATGCGATTTTAGATGCGAATGAATTTCAAAAATTAAATTATTTCCTGAAATTTTCAAAAAATTCTATAACCACCATTAAGATGAGTTTTACTTTGTCTTTACTGTACAATGTGGTTGGGCTAACGTTTGCTGTTACAGGAAACTTATTGCCTCTAGTTGCAGCTATTATAATGCCGCTCAGTACTATAACTATTGTGAGTTTTGTAACGGTAATGAGTAACTACTACTCGAGAAAGAAGTAAGTGTAAATTTAAAATATTTGTTTATCTTCACATTTATTTAACATTTGTTAAGATGTATGACATTTGTCATATTTTGCTCTAAATAATCACAGTAATTTTGTAACATAAACTTAGGTATGAGTGTCATTTATTTATTAATAACCATCAGTATAATAATTGCTATTGGTTTTTTTATTGCTTTTATAACAGCAGTGAAAACAGGTCAATACGATGATGATTATACACCATCTGTCAGGATGCTTTTTGATGATGAGCTATTGAAACCAACAAAAAAGGAAATTAAAGTTGAAAAAAAAGAAGAAAATAAATTAGATGTCTAAATCTATAGTATTGACTTCAAAATGTTTAAATTAAGTTAAAAACAAATTTATTTATGGAAATGCAGCAGTTTTATTATGACAACAAAATTGTAAAGAAATTCATTTATGCCACCATCGCTTTTGGTGTGGTAGGAATGGTAGTAGGGCTTACATTGGCCTTTATGTTTCTTTTCCCAAACATGACCGATGGAATTTCATGGTTAAGTTACGGTCGATTAAGACCACTACACACAAATGCTGTTATTTTTGCTTTCGTAGGAAATGCTTTTTTTGCTGGAATGTATTATTCTATGCAACGATTGCTTAAAGCAAGGATGTACAGTGATTTCTTGAGTAATATTCACTTTTGGGGTTGGCAACTAATCATTGTTGCTGCAGCGATTACTTTGCCATTAGGTTTTAGTTCGTCAAAGGAATATGCTGAGCTAGAGTGGCCTATTGATATTGCTATTACTCTTATTTGGGTTGTAATGGGTATCAATATGATTGGTACGATGATAAAACGTAGAGAGCGCCATTTATATGTTGCTATTTGGTTTTATTTAGCAACTTTTGTTACTGTAGCAGTTTTACATATTTTTAATAATTTAGAATTACCAGTATCTGCATTCAAAAGTTATTCTGTTTACGCAGGAGTTCAAGATGCATTAGTACAATGGTGGTACGGTCATAATGCGGTTGCATTTTTCTTGACTACTCCTTTCTTAGGTTTAATGTATTATTTTGTTCCTAAAGCGGCTAATCGTCCTGTATATTCATATAGATTATCAATCGTTCACTTTTGGTCTTTGATTTTTATATATATTTGGGCTGGACCTCACCACTTATTATATTCTGCATTACCTAACTGGGCTCAGAATTTAGGAGTTGCTTTCTCAATAATGTTACTTGCTCCATCTTGGGGTGGTATGATAAACGGGCTTTTGACTTTAAGAGGTGTTTGGGATAAAGTACGTGTAGATCCTGTTTTGAAATTCTTCGTTGTAGCGATTACAGGTTACGGTATGGCCACTTTTGAAGGGCCAATGCTATCTCTTAAAAACGTAAATGCTATTGCTCACTATACGGATTGGATTATTGCTCACGTTCACGTAGGTGCATTAGCTTGGAACGGATTTATGGCTTTTGGTATGATTTATTGGTTAGTTCCTAGAATGGCAAAAACCAGTTTGTACTCTTTAAAATTAGCTAACTTTCACTTTTGGATTGGTACATTAGGTGTTATTTTATATACAATTCCAATGTATGTTGCTGGTTTCTTACAAGCTTCAATGTGGAAACAGTTTAATCCAGACGGAACGTTAACTTATGGTAACTTTTTAGAAACAGTTACTCAAATCATGCCAATGTATTGGATGAGAGCAATTGGTGGATGTCTTTATTTAACTGGAATGCTTGTTTTAGTATATAACATTGTTCAAACATTAAGAGCAGGTGCAACTATTGAAGATGAATTAGCCGAAGCTCCAGCTTTAGTTAGAATAAGTTCTGGAAGAGTAAAAGGAGAAAAATTTCACCCTTGGTTAGAAAGAAAACCTATTCAATTGACAATTTTAGCAACTGTGGCTATTTTGATTGGTGGTGTTATTCAGATTGTTCCAACCATTATGGTAAAATCAAATATTCCTACAATTACAAGTGTAAAACCTTACTCTCCTTTAGAATTAGAAGGACGTGATTTGTATATTCGTGAAGGTTGTGTGGGTTGTCACTCTCAGTCTGTTCGTCCTTTCCGTAGTGAAGTAGAGCGTTATGGACCCCAAGCAAAAGCAGGAGAGTTCGTGTACGATCATCCATTTTTATGGGGATCAAAACGTACAGGACCAGATTTATTAAGAGTAGGTGGAAAATACAATGATAACTGGCATTTTAACCACTTCTGGAGTCCACAAAGTATTTCTGCAGGTTCAATTATGCCTGGATACAAATGGTTATTTGACAACAAACCAATGGATATTTCATTAACTCAAAAGAAAATGAAAGCTATGGTTACCCTTGGTGTACCTTACACAGAAGCTCAAGTAGCGAGTGGTTTGGATGATTTAAGAAAACAAGCTCTTGCCATTGAAGAAAGTTTAAAAAATGATCCTGACTTTGTGAAAAGTTATGATGAAAGTAAGAAAAAAGCAGAAGCTAGAGGAGAAAAATTTGTTCCTATGAACGAAAGAGAAATTGTAGCTATGATTGCTTATATGCAAAGACTTGGAACAGATATTAAAGTAAAGAAATAATACTAAAATTAGTTAATCATGTTTGAACAAGTAAAACATAATTTGGAGACCATCGATGGAGTTTCCATATTTCCTATCTTATCCTTATTGATTTTTTTCTTATTTTTTGTAGGACTTGGTATTTGGGTGTTTTCATATAAAAAAGAAAGAATCGATGAGCTAAGTCAGATGCCATTGAATGACAATAAAATAGTATAATTTTTTAAAATTTAGAGAATGAAAAAATTAATTCCAGCATACGTTAGCGTTCTTGTAATATTCTTTGCTGCTTTTGGAGCAATGGAGTATTTCATTGACTCAGGAGATAAACCTGCCTTTATAAAGTACCCAATGGTTTCTGTATTTTTATTGGTGTTCCTTTTTGTTTTGGTTGCCATTGCAATTACTATGAGAGCAGTAGATAATGTCACCTATCATTTACTAACTGACGAGCAAAAAGCCGAATTAAATCAAAATACTAATTGGAATATAACAGAAAAAAAATGGTATAAAAAATTAGTTAGTGCTGATGAAACGGTTAGTGAAGACCAGTTATTATTAGAGCATGATTATGATGGTATAAAAGAACTAGATAACAATTTACCATCATGGTGGGTTTATTTATTCTATGCATCAATTGTATTTGGAGTGATCTATATGGTTCGTTTTGAAATATTAGGAGCTGATGATCAAGAGATGGAACTTAAGAAAGAAATAGCTCAAGCTAAAATTGAAGTGGCTGAGTATATGAAAACTGCACCGGATATGATGGACGAAAAAACAGTTACTTTATTAACTGATCCAGCAGATTTAGCAGTAGGAAAAGAGATATTTACTACTAATTGTGCTGCTTGTCACAGAGCAGATGCTGGAGGTCAAATTGGACCAAACTTGACAGATGATCAATGGATCTTAGGCGGAGGTATTAAAAATATTTTCCACACCTTAGTAAATGGAGGTCGTGATGGTAAAGGAATGATTGCATGGAAAGGAACTTTAAAACCCAAAGAAATGCAAAAAGTGGCAAGTTATATTATATCTTTAAAAGGAAGTAATCCAACTGATCCCAAAGCTCCAGAAGGTGAAGTTTGGGTTGAGGAGTAATATTTATTACAGTTAAATAATAATTAAAAACACGCGTTTTTATTTAGCTTTAGGATTTTAAGAATTATTTTAAAATTGTGTTTTAAATAAAAAAAAATGTCAAAATTACCAGATGAAGCTTTTAGAGACACTATTGGTACAATAGATACTGAAGGAAATAGAAAATTTATTTTTCCAAAAAAACCTTCAGGGAAGTTTTATGATTATAGGAAATGGCTCAGTTATTTTTTATTGATCATATTTGTTGTTTGTCCTTTTATAAAGATCAATGACAACCAATTCATGATGTTTAATATTCTGGAAAGGCGATTCAATATTTTTGGATTTCCATTTTGGCCACAAGATTTTTATATTTTCGTTCTTTTTTTACTGGTAGGAGTTGTATTCGTAATTCTATTTACAGTTATTTTTGGAAGGATCTTTTGTGGATGGATTTGTCCGCAGACTATATTTTTAGAAATGGTTTTCCGTAGATTTGAATACTGGATTGAAGGCGATAGAGGAGCACAAATCCGTTTAGAAAAGCAAGAATGGAATGCAGAGAAAATTAGAAAAAAAGCACTTAAATGGTCTGTATTTTTAATTATTTCTTTTTTTATTGCTAATGTATTTCTTGCTTATCTTATTGGGAGTGATAAATTATTTTTGATGATCGAAGAAGGACCTAAAGATCACATCAGTACATTAATATCGCTTTTGATTTTTACAGGAATTTTTTATTTCGTTTTTGCTTGGTTTAGAGAACAAGTATGTATTATAGCTTGTCCTTACGGAAGATTACAAGGCGTTTTGTTAGATGATAAATCGATTAATGTTGCTTACGATTTTGTTCGTGGTGAAAAAGAAGCAGGTAGAGCTAAATACAATAAACAAGAAGACAGAGCAGCTTCAGGAAAAGGAGATTGTATTGATTGTAAACAATGTGTAAATGTTTGTCCAACGGGTATTGATATCCGCAACGGAACGCAAATGGAATGCGTCAATTGTACGGCATGTATTGATGAATGTGATGTCATTATGGATAATATTGGATTGCCGAGAGGATTAATCCGTTACGCCTCTGAGGAAGAAATTGAGAAAAACGTAAAGTTTAAATTTACTCCTAGAATGAAAGGTTATTCAGCGATATTATTTATTTTGACAGGAATATTAATTGGGCTTTTGTTTTTACGTACGGACGTCGAGGCTACAATATTGCGTTTGCCAGGACAATTGTTTCAGCATAAAGGAGAAAATATCAGTAATATCTATACGTTTAAAATTATAAATAAAACCAATAATAATTTTAATGATGTTCATTTTAAATTAGTTGGTATAAAAGGAACATTAAATGTTGTAGGTAAACAAGTCTTGCAAGTGCCAAAGCAAGGAATGAGTGGCGGGACATTGTTTATTGAGATAAATAAGAATTTATTGGATAGCGATAAGACCAAATTAAAGATCGAAGTTTATGATGGTGGTAAAAAAATTGAAACGAGTACCACAAGCTTTTTAAGTCCTAGAAGTTTTGACTAATTTACAAAACTGTAAAATTTATAAATAAAAATAACATGAAAATTAATTGGGGAACTGCAATCGTAATTGCTTTTGGTTTGTTTATAACCTTCATATTATATTTTGTTTTTAAAGTACAATCAGATTCAAAATATGATAATGATTTAGTTGTAGAAGAGTATTACAAGCATGATGCTAATTTTGGTGCAGAAATGAAAAGAGTGCAAAATGCAGAAGATTTAGTTTTAAAACCTGTAATTGCTGCAGTTGAAGATGGAGTTACTATCGTATTTCCTAGTTCATTTACACCCAAAAATATAAAAGGAATTGTGTCCCTTTATAGACCGTCTAACAAAAAATTAGATTTTGAAATTCCAATTTCTCTTTCTGATGCTACTACTTTGCTCATACCTAAAAAAAGTTTGGCAGGCGGTCGATGGGACATTAATATGGAATGGCAATATGATGGAAAGTCCTATTTGTCTAAAGAAATAATTTATATCAATTAATAAAATTAAAAGCCACCAAGTCTTATTTTTGACTTTGTGGCTTTCAATTTTATAACAATAGAATTAACAATAATGCTTTACTCTGCCTTTATCTTCGGTTTAATAAGTAGTTTTCATTGCATTGGTATGTGTGGACCTATTGCGATGATGTTGCCTGTAGATCGTAATAATCAAGCTAAAAAAGTAACTCAAATTATTACTTATCATATAGGCAGGTTAACAGCTTATGCTTCGATTGGTTTTATATTTGGACTTCTTGGAAAAGGTTTTTTTTTAGCAGGTATTCAACAAAATTTATCCATTTTCATAGGCATCGCTATGATTTTAATAGTCTTAGTTCCTGATAAGATTTTTGCTAAATATAATTTCTCTAAGCCTGTTTTTAAGTTGATATCTAAAATTAAAACTGCTTTAGGAAGTCAATTTAAAAATAAGAGTTATAAATCTTTGTTTACTATTGGTTTATTAAATGGCTTTTTGCCTTGCGGAATGGTCTATGTAGCTCTATTTGGAGCAATAGCGATGCAAAGCGAAGGATTGGGAGTCTTATATATGATTTTATTCGGTTTGGGAACCGTTCCTATGATGAGTAGTGTAGTGTATATTAATTCGTTTTTAACCATTCCGATCCGTAATAGAATTCAAAAAGTAATTCCCTATGTAGCTGTTATTATAGGTTGTTTGTTTATTTTGAGAGGTTTGGGTTTAGGAATTCCTTATATTTCTCCTTCCAATATGAGCTT
Organism: Flavobacterium flabelliforme; assembly: GCF_017948675.1. Lineage (GTDB taxonomy): Bacteria > Bacteroidota > Bacteroidia > Flavobacteriales > Flavobacteriaceae > Flavobacterium > Flavobacterium pygoscelis. Next base: position 89,731 of record NZ_JAGFBU010000001.1, on the reverse strand, counting down.
ATTTGTTCAAGGAGATCCTAATTGTCACTAATTTTAGCATTACTAAATGTCATAAAAAAATACGCTCAAGGCGTATTTTTTTTATTTAATTTTAATTTTAGATTGTCATAGAGAATAATTGTGTTTCTGGTGCTTTTCTTTTCAAACGTAAATCAAATGCCATACAGATATTACGAACATATGGTTTACCAGCATCGGTAACTTGAATGCTGTTTTTATTAATAATCAGCAATCCGTCGTTTTCCATTTCCTTTAATTGAACAAGAACCTCTGGAATCTCTTCAAAATAAGTTTCTTTATTTTCCCATGATGTTTCAAATTGACACATCAAATTTAAAATGTGCTTTCTAATTTTTAAATCTTCGTTATTTAAAACATGTCCACGATAAACCGGTAGTTTATCCCATTCTAATATTTGATAATAATCTTCTAAGTTTTTTACATTTTGAGCAAAACTATACCAACTATCACTAATCGATGAAACGCCTAAACCTATCATCAATTGGGTTTTAGAAGAGCTATATCCCATGAAATTGCGGTGCAGTTTTCCGTTTTCAAAAGCGTCATGTAAACTATCAGTTTCTAAGGCAAAATGATCCATTCCTATTTCATGATAGCCATTTTCAAAGAGTAATTTTTTACCAGTCTCATAAAGCATTCTTTTTTTATCATCTTTAGGAATGTCTTCATCTTTAAAACCACGTTGACCATTTCCTTTAATCCAAGGAACGTGAGCATAACTATAAAATGCCAATCGATCGGGTTGTAATGATTTAGTTTTTTCAATAGTATCTATTACATCTTCAATTTCCTGAAAGGGTAAACCAAATATAATATCATGACCGATAGATGTATAACCAATCTCTCTGGCCCAAAAAGTAACTTTTGCCACATTATGAAAGGGTTGTTCTCTATGTATTGCTTTTTGAACTTTAGCAGAATAATCTTGTACGCCAAAACTAACTCTTCTAAATCCTAAATCATACAATTTCTGTAGATGTTCGTGAGAAGTATTGTTAGGATGTCCTTCAAAACTAAATTCATAATTAGTAGCTTTTACAGCGCTAGTAAAGATTCCGTTTATTAAATCTTCTAAATTCTTTGGCGAAAAAAACGTTGGTGTTCCTCCTCCTAAATGTATTTCCTTGATAGTTGGTTTTTCTCCTAATATTTTACAATAGATTGACCACTCTTTTAGAACCGCATCAATATAGGGATTCTCTACACTATGGTTTTTTGTGATGCGCTTGTTACATCCACAAAAAGTGCATAAACTTTCACAAAACGGCAAGTGAATATAAAGACTTATTCCTTCTGGACCGTTACTTTCTACAAATGATTTTTTTAAGGTTTCAGTCCAAATTTCATACGAAAAATCAGATTCATCCCAATAGGGAACCGTAGGATAACTAGTATATCTAGGTCCTGGAACATTATATTTTTGAATTAAAGAGTTTTTCATAAAAAATAAATTTAGTAATAATCAAAAGTAACATTATGACTAAATATTTAAAATGATAATTATCATATTAAGCATAGTTATAAAAAAAGAGACTTTTAAAAGTCTCTTTTTTTATTATTTTAATAAGCGTTAAATAGAAATGCAATTGTCTATTATTTGCTTATATTTTTTTGCAAGTTGATGATCTTCATACAAGCAAAGTTGCCCCATTTGATCATTTTCAATTTTATAAAATGGCACAGATTTTATTTTTTTATTTTCTTTGTAATGAAACTCTAAGTCTATTTGTGTTATTGTTTCACCGCTATTGTCCTTTGTAACTACCAATTTACTAGTTTGAATATCCTTCAAATCGACAAACGAGTTCTTTTCTGATTTTAAATTAAAATCCATTAAAAGAAAACCTTTATTTTTTTCGTCTAAAGCCATTACTTTTTTATTTAATGTTTCTGTAGTTTCAAATTTAAAACGATTGTTTTGGCTAAATTCTGCTTTTATTTTTTCAATTTTTGATTTATTCATAGAGTTTGATCTTATTGAATAAAATATAGGAAGTGCAATTAAAATTGTAAGGACAAGACCAATTATGGCTATAGAAGTATCCATTTTTTTTATTTTTTAGTAATTTATATGACAAGATAATTTGTATTGAATATCTAAAGATATCAATCAATATTAGGACAAAGCAATGTCCTAGAAGTAGTAAAGATTAAAAAGACTTCAATACTATTTTACAGTTATTACTACCAAAAAGAATGATAAGGGAAGAGTAGTAGAGAAACCTTTTCGCATCGGTCAATATCTTGATAATCAAAACGAATAAAAAGTGTTTTGATTTTAAAATCGGATATTACAGAAGAATAACTGATTAAGTATTTTATAAACGAGCAGCTAGGATTTTTGTAATGTGGTAGAAATGAAGAAGCAACTTGAGGCTGAATAAAAACGGAGGTGTGAACGTTATCAGCTGCAAAGGAAGTTTTGTTTTGTTCTACTTCGAGTGTTTCACCCCGAGATTGATTTGTAGTAAACACAAATAAAAAGACAAATGAAAGCCCAATAATAAATATGGTTTTCCGAATCCAATTCATTTTGTAAATATATACTTTGCTATTGAATATAAAGTGATTTTTGTTATAAATGAAAGTTAAAACTAAAATCTATTTTTATAAAAAAAACCTTGAACATTTAGTTCAAGGTTTTAATATTTAATAATACTTTATTCGATATTTATATTTCTCAATTGTTTTAACTTTTCCTTCCAGACACTAAGTGTTTCTTTGTGAATTGCAATATTTTTTCGAACTTCTAATACGATAGAATTTTCTTTTTTTGCATTACGTGTATTGGTAAAAAACTGAATGTTATTTTCTAATTGAAAGATCTCATTCTGTACTTCTTCAATTTTACGCATGATAAAGATCTTTTCATTATCTAACTTACGGGAATCATTACTTTCAGTTAAATGATCCACTCGGTTTGCAAAACGCATCATTTCAGTATCTTTTTTACTCAAATTTAATTTTTCAAAAAGAGCATCTAGAATTTTATTAAATTTACCTTCAATATGTCTTCTTGGAAAAGGAACTTTACCAAAGTTTTTCCAAGTTTCAATATGCAGTTTAATTGCATCTAGATCTGCTTTGTGTTCTCCTACCAATTGAAATTCTCTCAGCGTTTCTAAATAGGCTTTTTTATTATCAAAAGCAGCAACTTCTTCTGTATTTTCTTCGCTTTTTTGTTCTTTTAGTTTTTCAAAATAGTGATTACAAGCATCTTTAAATTCTTTCCAAATTTTATCAGAGTATTTTCGGGGAACGTGACCTATTTGTTTCCATTCCTCTTGAATTTGCTTCATAATTGGAGTAGTGGCAGCAAAGTCTGTACTTTCTTGTAAAGCTTTAGCTTTTGCAACAAGAGCTGTTTTCTTGCTTAAATTGTCATTTTGGTCTTTCTTAATATCTTTGTAAAATGAGTTTTTGAAAGAATTAAAATTTCTAACAGCAGTTTTAAATGCAGACCAAGTTTCTTCATTAACATCTGAAGGTACTTTTCCAGAAGAGAAAAAAGTAGTTCGTAAAGCTTCTACTTTTTCAATTTGAGCAAGCCATTGTGAATGTGCATTTACTTTTTCAGTAGCTAAAACTTCAATTTGAGCAATAATATCTTTTTTCTTTGCTAAATTTTCAAGTTCAGTTCCTCTTTGATTTTCAAATAAAACCTCTCTTTTATCATGCATTTGCTTAGTTAAGTCACTAAACTTGTTCCAGATTTCATCGCGGTGTTCACGCGAAACAGGACCAATATCTTCTTTCCAGATTCTATGTAAATCTTGTAGTTCTCTAAAAGCTTTATTAATATCTGCCTCGTTTACTAATTCTTCAACACGGGCAACAATTTTTTGTTTTTGCTCTAAATTATGTTTAAAATCAAGATCTCTAGCTTCTCTGTCTAAATGCAAATAATCATAGAAATTTTCTACATGAAAATGGAAATTATTCCAAACGTGATTGTATTTGTCTTTTGGAATTGGTCCAGCATTTTTCCAACGCTCTCTTAAATCATTAAAATGTTTTAAGGTATCCTTAATATTTGCTTGAGGATTAATAAGCTCTTTTAATTCTTCTACGATAGCCAAACGGTTTTCTAAATTAGTTTTTAGATTTGTTTGTAAGTTTTTGAAATGCGCATTTTTTGCATCTCTGAAAATGGAGTAATATTTGTCAAAATTGCTCTTTAAAGGAGAATGATATTGAAATTCTTCATTTGGATCTTGGTTTTCCGCAGCAAATTCTTCTTTTTTCTCTTCTAAAAGGTGATTGTATTTCGCCAAAAACGATTTCTTTATTTCTTCTATATGATCTTTTGCTGATACTAATTTTTCATTAGAAACCAGGTTTTTTAGTTCTTCTACTAACTCTTCTAATGATAAGGTATCATAATCTTGCATGGGAATATCATGACGCTCTTTTAGAGTTTCGTCTTCACTTTCTTCTGCATTAGTATCTGAAATAGCATCAAGTGCATTCTGATTTTGAGTTTCTACAATTTTATTCTCAGAAGGTTGTATTTCATTTTCTTCTGCAGCAAAAGCAGTAGTTTCTTTAGAAATATTATTTTCTATAGACTCAGTCACAGTTGTAGTTGACTCAACTGAATTGTTTTCAATATTTCCATCTGTTTCGCTCTCATGGCGAGACAGGTTATCATTCTTTTCTTCTAACATTTTTTCAATGTGTAAGGTTTGTAATTGTATCTATTGCGAAAGGTACTAAAGCAGTATGAAAATACAAAATTAATCTGCTCATTATCACTTTTTTTCGCTGAAATTATCAGATTTAAATCCATTATAAATTATATTGTACAATTTAATTCCTACTTAACTGGATGCTTTTTATCAAAATAAATTGAATTAAGAGTAAAAAAAAAACCACAACATTTTATAGTTGTGGTTTTATATTCAAATTTTGTTATTGTGTTTTACAAATTACTTATTCCAAATTTTCCATGCTTTCTCTGCTTGAAATATAAGCATGTCTAAACCGTTTGTAATTTGTGCTCCTTTCTGTTTTGCTTTTTTTAAGAATTGTGTTTCTTCAGGGTTATAAATCAGATCAAATGCAATATGGTTATTCGTAAAATAGTCATACGGAATATTGGGATATGCCTCTATGTTAGGACTTGTTCCAACAGGAGTAGTATTAATTATAATTTGATAATTATCAAACGTAGTAGCATTGATGCGATCATAACTGATACCATTTTCTTTAGCTTCTCTTGAAACAAAAGTATACGGAATATTAAGTTCGTCTAAAGCATATGCAACTCCTTTTGAAGCTCCACCTGTTCCTAAAATTAAGGCTTTTTTATGATGAGACAATAATAAGGGTTTTAATGATTTTTTGAAACCATAATAATCTGTGTTATACCCTTTTAATTTTCCTTTCTTAGTTACTCTAATTGTATTTACAGCCCCTATTAGAGCTGCTTTTTTTGACAATTTATCTAAAAAAGGAATAACAGTTTCTTTATAAGGAATAGTAACATTTAAACCTTTTAGGTTTGGAGTATTAGTTATAATATCAGAGAAAGTGTCTATTTCCTGAATGTCAAAGTTTACATAACTACATCCTTCAAAGTTTTCGTTACTGAATTTTTTAGTAAAATAAGCTTTAGAGAAGGAGTAGCTTATATTTCTTCCTACTAAACCAAAACCTTTTTGTACAATGTCTATCATTATAATTTATTATGTTTTGCAATAAAATTTTGTACTATCTTTTTTGCCCAAACTACAGGAAATAACTCTTCTAAAAGAGTTTGGTTGGCTAAATTCAATCGTAAAGCATTGCTTAAGTGAAACTTTGCTTTTGTAGCTTCTGATAACATATAGTATAATCCGGCCAAACGATATTCTACTTCATTTTCTTCTGGAAAATATTCAGAAGCTTGTAATAAAGTTTGAACAGCACTTTGAAATTCTCCTAAAAACTGAAGAATATCTACCCAAAACAACCATGTTTCTAGAGAGTGATCTCCAAATTCTACCGCTTTTCTATAGCCAAATTCTGCTTCTTCAAAGAAGTTCATTTGTTTGTTTATCGAGGCATAACGTTTCCAATATAAGCGATTTTGATTGTCAATTGCTAGTGCTTTATTGACAAAGAAAAGTGCTTTTTGATAGTTTTTTTGTCTTATGTAAAAATCAGTAATAGCAATCCAACCTTTGTCTAAAAGTGGATCTTCATGTACAGTCTCATTAAAATATTTTAATGCTAAAGCTTTCTTTCCTATTTTTTCATAACATTTTCCTATTCTTAACAATGCATAAGAGGTCGCATCTTCTAATTCGATGGTTCTTTCGTAACTTTCAATTGCTTCTTTGTATTTTTTTAAACGTTCAAAAGCTTTCGCTTTTTCCATAAACGCTCCTAGGAATTCATCATCAATTAATGTGGCATAATCAAAGGCACGAATAGCGCTTTCATATTCTTTTACACCGTAATGCAAACGTCCTACTTGATGCCAAGCAATTTCGCTGTACGGATTTTTTTCAATATATTGATTTAAGAAAATTATAGCTTCTTGATTTTGATCTAAAAATTCAAAACAATAGACCACGTTATATAATGCAGATTGATCTTCTAAATCCTCTTCTAGACATTTAATAAAATTTTCTTTTGCTAGCTCAAAATTGTCCATAAATAAGTATTCCATACCTATTAAGTTATAGACATCGGCATAATCATCTGTGTATTTTAAAGCAATTTTTAATAACTCAACTGCTTTATCATGCTGATCTCTTTTGGAGTAAATATTTGCTTTTTGAATGTATATTTCTTCGTTTGTTGGTTCGATTGCATATAATTCATTCAATAGTTTTTCTGCTAATTCTAATTTGTCATCGTAGACTAACATCTCCACTTGAACTAATTTTAGTCCGGTTGATTTAGGGTGTTGATCTAGTGCTAATTTTAATGCTTTTTTTGCCAAAGCGGCCTTACCCATATCGAGATAGTGAAGAATAATTTCTTCAAATTCCTCCGAGTCAAAAAAGAGCACTTTGTTGGTTTTCAACATAGACTCAAATTTAGATAGGGATAAGTTATGGTCTTCTTCTTCGTTGCTTAATTGCATACTGTGTTTTTTTAATATAGCCTAAATAAAGTTAGGCATCCTTACTGTTAATGTGAGGAGAAGTGGTAATTGTTTTGAACAATTTAATTAACAAAAAATAAATTTCAGTTTCTAAAATAAATTCCTTAAAAACCTTAGATTCTAGCCCTGATAGAAGTGAAAATCCTTTTATGGCGGGTTTCGCCATAAAAGATTGTAACGGATAGCAGGAATAGCTCCTAAAAATAATTATTATCTATTGAAAATCTCGTCCATAACCTCTAGAATAATTGCGCAACCTTCTTTAATTTCTTCATTAGAAATGGTAAGCGGTGGCGTAATTCGTATTGCTGTTCCTTCAAAAAGTAGCCAAAATAAAATAAGCCCTTTGTCTTGACATTTCAGAATTACTTCATTTGTGATATCGGCGTTTTTTGTCATAGCGGCCAACATTAAACCTTTTCCTCGTACTTCCTCTATCAAAGGATGTACCAAAAGAGATCTGTATAGTTTTTCTTTCTCTAGGGCTTCTGCCATTAGATTGGTCTCGGTAATTTCTTTCAAAGTGGCCAAACAGGCTGACGCTATGACAGGATGTCCACCAAAAGTAGTGATATGTCCTAGTTTTGGATTTTCACTTAATAAATCCATACGTTCGGCTGAAGCTGTAAAAGCACCAACCGGCATTCCGCCACCCATTCCTTTTCCTATAACGAGAATATCGGGAACGACATCGTAATTTTGAAATCCAAAAAGTTTTCCTGTTCGTCCAAAACCGGGTTGAATCTCATCTAAAATCATCATGGCACCAACTTCATCACATCGTTGGCGTACTTTTTTTAAAAAATCATTATGTGGTTGAATAAATCCAGCACCTCCCTGAATAGTTTCCAATATAATTCCGGCAGTTTTATTTGTTATTTTTTGTAAATCAGCTTCGTTATTGAATGTGATAAAATCTACATCAGGTATTAAAGGACGAAAAACTTGTTTTCGTTCTTCAAAGCCCATAACACTCATCGAACCCATCGTATTGCCATGATACGCATTGTAACATGAGATCAATTGGCTTCTTCCCGTGGTTCGTCTTGCTAGTTTTAAAGCTCCTTCAATAGCTTCTGTTCCAGAATTTACTAAATAGGTTTTGTCTAATGAAGATGGTAGGAGTGAGGCCAGTAATTTGCAATATTCAACCGCTGGACTTTGTGAATATTCTCCATAAACCATTACGTGTGAATATTTGTCGAGTTGGTCTTTGATCGCTTCATTTACTCTTGGATGTTGATGTCCAAGCGGGCAAGCTGAAACGCCTGCTACAAAATCTAAGTATTTTTTATTATTGGTGTCGTAAATATAGGAGCCTATGGCATGAGAAACTTCCATTCCTAAAGGATACGGAGAAGTTTGTGCTTGATACTTTATAAAATCAGTGTTCAAAACGTTTTGTATTAAATTATTTTACTTTTCCTTTTTTTGGAGTCTGTGGACTTTTCTTTTTATCATAATTTAAAGTCTCTTTCCTTATCTTCATAGGAACATTCTCTAAGGCTTTTTCAGATTTTTTTGCCTTAGCTAGCAGCTCATTGTCTTCATCTTCTTCTGGTGGGAAAATATCATCTTTAGATTTTATTCTTTCTTCTCCTCGCCAAACTAGTCCTCTTAGTTTACGTGCATTTTCTGGGAGATCTTTTTCTGGATAAATATCACCATCAACTTGATTGAAAAAAGTAATTGTTTCTATTTCATTTTTTTCTAAAAGAAGATTTATTTTGCTACTTACATTTTTGTTGATCCCAATAAGATCTTTGGCATCATTTCGCATGTAATAGATGACTTCTGCATTTTTGATAATATCAACATCGCGTAGTTTACCTTCAAAAAATTTACCATAGAGATTTTGACCTTTAACTTGGTTATAACCAGTTCCTAAAGTATCTTTTGAAACCAAAAATGTATTGTTAAGTACTTTGAGTGAGTCTAATTTTTGGGTTGTATTATTTCCTATTATGTGCATAATGTCTCCCGTAATCTGACTTTCACCATTCCAAAGTATTGGATTACCAATCATTTTTGTCAATGCAATTTTAGAATCAGAATGAATTGAATCACATTTTCCGCTCATATCCGTTTTATAAAAACGTACATTATTAAAGGCTCGGATGATGCGATTTCCTTCTTTTCCAGTAACCATTAGTTTTTTTCCATGAATATAAACCGAATCATTTTCGACAAAGTTTACTGCAACAGCTCTTTTGGTTACAAAAACCGAATCCTTTTTTTTATACATTTCAGCATAATTTCCTTTAATGATTCCGCGGTTGATTGAATCAGTAATTTTTACATTTCTCGTTGCCGATGCAAATTCTCGATTTCGATCATAGTATAAACTATCGCCTTTAATCACTCTATCATCGTATTTAATATAGGATTTATTCAAAAAATGGGCTAAGTTTTTTTTGGTATCGTAAAATCCTTTTTCAGTGTAAATATAATTGGCTTTACTGGTAATTGTTGAAGGCCCAAAGAGATAGGAGTGTCCTGAATTACTAAAATAATCAAGGTGATTCGATTTAATTACGTAGGTCGGATTTGTTATAGTTACAGCAGTTAAAAACTGAAATTTCTTTTGATTAACATAGTATCTGCCGGCGTTACTTTGCAAGGTATTGTCTTTATTGGTTATCGTGCCAGGAGTTTCATAAAAAGCTTCCTGAGTGTTACGATCAAAATTGATTGTCTCTGTTACTAATGTTGCGTCTGGTGAGCTCATTACTGCATCTCCGGTAGCATAGGCTTTTTTTGCATTCCCATTATACTCAGCATATTTACTGTTCAAGAATAAAGTGTCACCTTGCACCATTTGTACATTACCAAATGCTTTAATGTAATTTTCCTTTTGAAAATAGTAAGCTTTGTTGCAAGTCATAACAATTCCATCGTGATTCACGCGAACATTTCCAACAAGCAGCAAAGCATCTGGAGTTTCTGTTTGATTTACATCGGCAAAATCAGAATTTTCAATAATAATTTTTTTCGGGGCTTGTGCCAAAACTACATTTGTAATTAGTAGTACGAAACAATAACGAACGAAAAACAGTGATTTTTTCAAAGGATTTAATTTTTGTCAAATTTATGAAAAAGGATACAATCCTAATCTATATTAAGATTTATTTATAACAGGTAAATACCCGATGTTAAGTAGTTTAATTATATACTAAAGTTTGTGTTTAATTAAAACCTAAATTAGAACTGCGTTACATAAATTAAGAGCTTTGTTTTCTAATAATTCAATCGATGAATTGCTAAAAAAAAAATAGAACATCAGAGGTTTGTGTTTTTATTTTAAATTAAAACACTCACACAGTACAGAGCATTAAAATTATGCTATATTAAGAATGCTTTTGTAGAATTTTTGAAAATAAGTGGTAATAAAAAAATGGAACAAAATTATTCTTAATACTAGTATTGTTTTTTTAAAATTGTAAGTAACGATTATAAAAAAAAAAATACTGTTACGTTTCCGTAGCAGTATTTTATATGTTCAAAAAAGAGAATTATTTTTTTAATGCAGCTTCATAAAATTCTTCTACTTTTTTCCAATTAATGTTGTTAAAAAAGTCATCTACATAATTAGCTCTTTTGTATTGGTAGTCTAAATAGTAAGCGTGTTCCCAAACATCTAAGGCTAATATTGGAGTTCCAGGAACAGCTGCATTTCTCATAAGAGGATTGTCTTGATTAGAAGTGCTGGTTACTTGTAGTTTGCCTGTTTTATCAACTATTAGCCAAGCCCATCCAGACCCAAAGTGTTTCGTTGCTTGATTTTTAAAAGAAGTACTAAAGGTACCAAACGAACCAAAATCTTTAATAATGGCTTCGCCTAAAGTTCCATTTGGTTCACCTCCTGTATTAGGAGCCATACATTTCCAATACAGCGAATGGTTATAATAACCACCAGCATTGTTCCGAAGTGCTTCGTCATTAGGGTCTAATTTAGATACTACTTCTTCAATTGTTAGGTTTTCTAAAGGAGTTCCTAATAGTGCTTTGTTTAAGTTATTAGTGTAAGTTAAATAATGTTTTGAATAATGAATTTCTAATGCAGTCGCTGATATGTCCGGTTTTAGGGCATCATAAGGATAAGGTAATCTGTCCATTTGAAAAGATCCCTCATCTGCTCTTACATCATCAGGTGACCCCATTACTACTTTTTTTTCTACCGTAGTAGGTAATGGAACTTCAACAACTTCAATTAATTTTTTTTCATTACAAGAATTTAAAAAACCCAAAAAAGAGACTAACGGAATCCAAAAATATAATTTTTTCATAATTAGATTATTTTTTAAATAACGAATGAATCATTTCTATATATTGTTGCTTGGCTTCATCTATACTAAGATGACTGATCTGCATCCAAGCGTTCGTCTTAAAAGCATCTCTCAAATGATAGGATGAATTTTGTTTTAGATCCACAGTTCCTAACGTAGCTTGTTTGTATGAAGCATATAGGCGCAATTGAACATCTTGTGGTAAAGATGCCTGAGTCATTTTAGAAGCTATTTCAACAGCTTCTAAGAATTGAGTATCTAAATCTTTCTGAGTCATTACTGTTTTGTAGCTATAACTGTTTTTCCACCTACTGCCACTTCATTTAAAGTAACATTTATTGGTGTTCCTAATGGTAAAAAAATATCAATTCTTGAGCCAAATTTTATAAATCCTGCATCTGTACCTTGAACTACAGTTGTACCTTCTTCTGCATAATTTACAATTCTGCGGGCTAAAGCTCCAGCAATTTGACGGTATAATACTTCTCCAAAAGTATTATTTTCTATAACAATTGTCGTTCTTTCATTTTCCTCACTAGCTTTTGGATGCCAAGCGACTAAGAACTTTCCAGGATGATATTTGCTAAATTTTACTAAACCGCTAAGTCCATAACGTGTTACATGTACATTTATTGGTGACATAAAGATAGAAATTTGTAATCTTTTGTCTTTGAAATACTCACCTTCGTATACTTCCTCAATAACCACAACTTTACCATCTACTGGTGCAAGTATTTGACTATCGTTGATGATAACATTTCTTTTAGGATTTCTAAAAAATTGTAAAATGATAATGAGCACTAATAATGCAGCTATCTGTATGACCATTTTAAGCCAATTGGTGTCAATGAAATTATCAGACAATAATAGTACAACAGCAGTAAAAATAGTGCCTAATAAAATAGATTGGGTTCCTTCTTTATGAAACATAGTTTAAAATTTGGTAAAACAAAAAAATAATTGGTGCTACAAATATAACACTATCTAAACGATCTAATATGCCTCCGTGTCCTGGCATTATGCTTCCGCTATCTTTTACACCAGCAATACGCTTGAATTTAGATTCGATCAAATCTCCTATTGTACCCGCTATTCCTACTATTACAGCAATAGAAGTCCATATAAGAATTGACCTGTCGCTGTGTTCAGGACTGGCTTTAATATAATATTTTGATATCAAATAACCTGCTAAAACTGCAAAAATAATTCCGCCAAGGAATCCTTCTACTGTTTTTTTAGGAGATATTTTCTCTAATAACTTCGTTTTACCAATAGATTTGCCTACTATATAAGCAAAAGTATCGTTGGTCCAAACCAATATAAATAATCCTATTATTATTTTAGGGTTGTAATCTTTTACTCCAAATGAAATTTTAGTTATAAAGATAAAAGGAAGTATGATGTAACCTAGTAAATAAAGATATTTAGAAGAGTTACTTATTTTTTGAATGTTGTCATAAAATAAGAAAAGAATACATTTAAGAGAAACCACTAAACATATTACAAGTAAAATAATATTTAAAGTCTCAATATTGATTGTATATGCAAACTTTGTATTAAATATATGATTTAGATTTTCTGTAGTGCTTTTATTGTAATGGCTAAATAAAGTCACAGTAGTATATAAGATAGTCCCAAAAAGAATTGGAAATACTTTATGTATTTGAACCAAATTGCAAAATTCATAAATTGCAATTATCAGAAAGATGCCAAATAATATAAAAAAGGTTTCGGTTGAATATAAAATAGAAACCAATAATAATACGATATATACAGCTCCTGATATACCCCGTTTTAAAGTTTCATTCATCTTATAGGTCTTCTAAAAGCAATAAATAAAGGTTCTTTGCAGAACTTCCATATTGTGTAAAGTCTTCTTCTTTGACTTTTTCAAAATATTTTATAGTAGTGATGTTGGTTGGGTAGTCTCTTTCATATTTTTTTTTGATAGCACTTAAGCCATCACTTTTAGCTCCAATGATTTGACTTGTTTTAGCTAAAATAATGATGTTGACTGGTAATTCGTTTGGCTTATTTTGTTTGATTTGTTTTGATGAAAATAGGATAGAGCCTTCATCTGCAATTAAATTTTCACAACTAGCAAAAATAAATTTTGGATTTAAAGGTTTTTCATAAACAAGCTTGTTATCATCAAGCATAGTATATAGAGCAGGTTCATAACAAAGTACTTCACTTTCAAACCAATCGTTTTCTTCTAAAATATTTTCAAATTGCTCTTTTACTTCATCAGCATTTTCGCAGTATAAAAATTTACCTCCATTTTTTTTGAAATTAAAGATAAATGTCTCGTCTATAGAGGTAGTGTTTTTAGTAAAGGACTCACTAAATTCACTTTCTTTTTCTTCATCAGAAGCTAGATTGCTAGAACCAAAAAATTTGCTAAAAAGACTCATATACTTTTAAACTGCTTTATTTGTTATTTGAAAACGTCCAAAGATAAAAAAATCTTAATTCAAAAGAAGCTTTTGAATTAAGATTTTGTAAATAATGTAAATATTGATGTTATTTTTATGAAACTACTTCTTCTAGATTTTTATCCCAATTTCTTTTTCCGAAGATTGCTTCTAAATCATCCTTAAAAATAACTTCTTTTTCAATTAAAATATCGGCAAGTTGATTCAACTTGTCTTTGTTTTCTTCTAATATTTGAATGGCTCTTTTGTACTGACCTTCAATTAATTCTGATATTTCAGCATCAATTATTTTTGCAGTCTCATCAGAATAAGGTTTAGAGAAGTTATATTCACTTTGTCCGGTTGAATCGTAATAAGTAACGTTTCCTATTTTTTCATTCAATCCGTAAATAGTAACCATCGCACGAGCTTGACGTGTTACTTTCTCTAAATCACTCAATGCACCTGTAGAAATTCTATCAAAAGTAACTTTTTCAGCTGCTCTTCCTCCCATTGTAGCACACATTTCATCTAACATTTGATCTGTTCTTACAATTTGTCTTTCTTCTGGAAGGTACCAAGCTGCTCCTAAACTTTGTCCACGAGGAACAATAGTTACTTTAATTAACGGTGCTGCATGTTCTAGCATCCAACTTACGGTTGCATGTCCAGCTTCATGAATAGCGATTGCTCTTTTTTCTTCAGGAGTGATAATTTTATTTTTCTTTTCCAAACCACCAATAATTCTATCAACTGCATCAAGAAAATCTTGTCTATCTACTGCTGTTTTGTTATGACGAGCTGCTATAAGAGCTGCTTCATTACATACATTTGCGATGTCAGCACCAGAGAAACCTGGAGTTTGTTTGGCTAAGAAATCTAAATCTAGACCTTCTACTTTTTTGATAGGAGCTAAGTGAACTTGAAAAATTTCGGCTCTTTCTCTAATATCTGGCAAATCAACAAATATTTGTCTGTCAAATCGACCTGCTCTCATTAAGGCTTTGTCAAGAACATCAGCTCTATTGGTTGCTGCCAAAACAATAACATTAGAATTAGTTCCAAAACCATCCATTTCTGTAAGTAATTGATTTAGTGTGTTCTCACGTTCATCATTCCCACCAGACATATTGCTTTTTCCTCTAGCTCTACCAACAGCATCTATTTCGTCAATGAAGATAATAGCGGGAGATTTTTCTTTAGCTTGTTTAAACAAATCACGAACTCGTGACGCACCTACACCTACAAACATTTCTACAAAATCAGAACCTGATAAAGAGAAAAAAGGCACTTGTGCTTCACCCGCAACAGCTTTCGCTAATAAGGTTTTACCAGTTCCTGGAGGACCAACGAGCAAGGCGCCTTTTGGTATTTTACCTCCCAGATTAGTGTATTTTTCAGGGTTTTTTAAGAACTCTACAATTTCTTGAATTTCTTCTTTTGCTCCTTCTAAACCAGCTACATCTTTAAAGGTGGTTTTGATATCTGTTTTTTCATCAAATAGTTTTGCTTTTGATTTTCCAATATTGAAAATCTGACCACCGCCACCGCCACCGCCGCCAGACATTTTTCTCATGATAAAGATCCATACGGCAACTATGATAATTATTGGTAACAAGCTCATTAAAATATCTGACCAATTGTTTTTAGGTAAAAAATTGAAATCTTTCAACTTTCCTTCAGCAACTGCTTTTTCTAATTTTGTTTGAAAAATTTGATCATTACCAATATCAAAAGTGTAATGAGGTCCTTTATTAGGTCTGTCAAAAACATCTTTAGAAACTTTTTTATGTTCAGCCTCTTTTAATGCAGCAGCATTAAGATATACTTCTGCTTCTGTTTTGTTGTAAACAGTTACTTTTTCTATTTGACCTTTTTCTAAATAGTCGTTAAACTTAGAAGATGTCAATTGTCCCGGTTCATTAATATTAGAACCTCCAGTTATGAAACTTATAAATAAGAAAATTAACAGTATTGCAGTATAAATTAACCACGGACTTACCTTGAACTTATTTGGATTTGGATTATTTTCTTTAGCCATTACTACGGATTATGTGTCTTTAGTATTTGTTTTCAATGGTTGTTATTTTTGCATCGCCCCATAAACTTTCGATGTTGTAATATTCTCTGATGTGCTTTTGGAACACATGTACAACAATATTTACGTAATCCATTAGTACCCATTCGGCATTGTCTGTTCCTTCAACATGCCAAGGCTTGTCTTTCATTTCTTTTGAAACTATTTTTTGGATTGAGTTGACAATGGCATTTACTTGTGTATTAGAGTTACCATTGCAAATGACAAAATAATCACAAACTGCTGTGTCTATTTCTCTTAAATCAAGTACAGTAATATCATTTCCTTTTACTTCTTCTATTCCGTTAATGATATTCGCTAATAGGATGTCATTATTTATCGTCTTTTTCGCCATGAATTATTTTTATATAAGTTTGTAAAGTTACCATTTTTTGTGATTATTTTTGAACCTTAACAGAATATTAAATTCTGTTGATCAAAAAAGGTATAATGAAACTAATCAAACTCGATGCCATAGATTCAACAAATGAGTTCTTAAAGGCTTTATCGAACAAACAAGAGCTGGAGAATTTTACTGTCATAACAGCTGAGAATCAAACGAAAGGAAAAGGACAGATGGGTTCTATATGGGCTTCTGAAACGAGTAAAAACTTAATAATGAGTATTTTGGTTAAGGATTTTTTATCTGATATTAATCAAATTTTCAATCTCAATATTGCCATTTCTCTTGCTGTAATTGAAGTTCTAGAAACTTTAAACATTCCTAATCTTAGTATTAAATGGCCTAACGACATTATGTCATATAACAAAAAGATTGGTGGCATTTTGATTGAAAATAGTATAAAAAGTGACGGAAAAATTGTTTCAATTGTCGGTTTAGGACTCAATGTAAATCAAACTAATTTTGAAAACTTACCAAAAGCATCTTCTTTAGCGGTTATTTGTAATAAAGATTTTAATAAAGAAAAGCTACTTTTTTCTATTGTTGACTGTTTGGAAAATAAAATAAAGGGATGTACAAATAAAAAAGATTTCTTGTGGGAAAGTTATAGTAATAAATTATTTAAAAAAGGAATTCCGATGCCTTTTTCAGATCAAAAGAAAAATCACTTTATGGGAATTATTCAAGGAGTTTCTCAAATTGGTAAGTTAGAAGTTATCTTGGAAGATGATACTGTTTCTGAATTTGATATTAAAGAAATCCAAATGTTGTATTAATAAAAAAGGAGAAAAAATAGACACTTTCGTGAAATTTTTTTCTCCTTTTAGTTATTGTTATAATGTTTTGAAACTTATAATTTATGCATATTGCTTGCTAAAGTTTCGATAAACTTACTAATTGGTCCTTTGATCATCATTGCCATCATTGGGTTGAAATCTCCTTCAAAATCAAGCTTTACTTCACTTGATGAATCTGATACACTTTCTATGTTTGCAACTAAAGTAAAAGGAAGTTTATCACTTGCCGCTCCTAAAACCACTTTGTTTGGCGCGACTTTTTCCTTCATTTTTAGTTTAATTTCTGGCATTCCTTTTAATCCAAAAATAAATGCATCTTCACCAATTACTTCAAATTTAGCGATGTTTTCTGGCATTAACGTTCCGAAATTTTTTACATCCGTTAATAAGTCAAATAATTCTTGAGCTGATTTTTGAACGCTAACTTTAGGGCTTTCTAAGTTCATCATTTTATATTTTGATTATTATATTTCAATATTCCAAGTAGATGGACTTACATTCCATTCTCTCAAGGTTTGTTCCTCTTCTTCTGTAATGTATCTTTTTGCAACTGCCAAATTCAATAGATTTTGGTAATTACTTAAAGTAAATAAATCAATATTTGCGGATTTAAAATTTTCTTCTGCAACATTAAATCCGTAAGTGAATATTGCAGCCATACCTTTTACGTTGGCACCTGCTTCACGCAAAGCCTCTACTGCAAGTAAACTACTATTTCCCGTACTAATCAAATCCTCTACTACAACAACATTTTGTCCTTTTTGTAAAAAACCTTCTACTTGATTTTGTCTACCGTGTTTTTTAGCTTCTGGACGTACATAAACGAATGGTAATCCCATGCTTTCTGCAACTAGAATACCAATACCTATTGCTCCAGTGGCAACTCCAGCAATAACATCTGGTTTTCCAAATTGTTTCTCAATGTTTTTCGAAAATTCATCTCTAACATAATTTCTTACTGCTGGAAATGAGAGAATTAATCGATTATCACAATAAATTGGCGATTTCCATCCAGAAGCCCATGTAAAAGGATTTCTTGGATTCAATTTAATTGCATTTATTTGCAAAAGGAATTCGGCTGTTTTTTCGGCGGTTTCTTTATTAAAAATCATAGTACAAATGTATAAAGTTTTTGTTAACGACAAGCCACTTTTTTTGACAAATCACATCTCCAAGGAGACAGATTTTCAATTATTTCTGTTAGAGAGTATTGACATAGAGCAACTTATCGTCAAAATATTTCAAAATAAAATTAATAAAGCCTATTTATATCATCCTGATGAAAGCTTGATAATGAAGACTTTAAAAGCTAAAATTCCTGTTTGTAAAGCAGGAGGAGGCTTAGTATATAATAAAAAGGGGGAAGTGTTATTCATTTTTAGAAATGGAAAGTGGGATTTACCTAAAGGAGGTATCGAAAAAGGAGAAGAAATTGAGGATACCGCGATGCGTGAAGTAGAGGAGGAAACTGGTGTAAATGGTCTTACAATTTCGCATAAACTTCAAAAAACGTATCATGTTTTTAGAAGAAATGGGAAGTATAAGTTAAAAATAACCCATTGGTTCGAAATGCAATCTGATTTTGAAGGGACTCCAAAAGGCCAATTAGAAGAAGGAATTGAAAAAGTCGCTTGGTTGAATCCGGAGCAAATCAAAGAAACATTAAAAAATTCCTACGAAAACATAAAATTATTGTTTGAGGAAGAGAGTATTTAGTACTATTTTATTTTTAAAAAAGCAGATTAGTTTTAAACACGTATTTCACACATTTTCGCAAATTAATATTTGAAAATGAATGAAATACGTTTTTTTTATCTATTAAAAATAGAATTTTATTTTAAAATTCGATAGACTGGATATTGTAAATGTGCAGCTTCATAGTAAATAGAATGTTTATAAATCCAATCCAATTGCGCTTCTTGGTTCTTTGAAAAGTTGGTATCGCTTTGCATTTTTTGCTGTAATTCGTCTTTTAGTTTTGGATTTTCTTTTAATATTTTAGCAGCAGTATCTTCAAAAACATAGTCAGAATACCCTTCTTTTTGTTGCAATATCGTTTCGAAAAAATTCCAATTAAAGAAAGAATCAATCGCTTCGGGTTCTAGAGTTTCTAGTAAATATTTTATTCCTTTTTGACTTGTTGTAATCAAATAATCTCCCTTAGCAAAAGCCATTTTCTTAATTTGCGATGTGGTAGTCGTATTTCTATGTAAATAATGTCCTTCATAAGCGGAATTGGTCGTTTTAAAATCAGCAATTCTGTAACTTTCCACTTCAATAACAGTGTCTTTTTTTAATTCATGCATTGCAATTCCATTGCTTTTTAATAATTCAATAACATCCCAAAATCCTTTCGGAATTATGTAAGATGCGGGTATGATAATTTCTTTTGCAGATTTATACTCTTTGCTAAATGGCACTTCTTTTTTGTAAGGTTTTGTACGATCGTAAAACAATCGATTTCCTGAGGTAACCTCACTTTTTTTGTGGCTGCCTTCATAACCTAAAAAAGAGAAAGGAATTACCTTTGTAGTATCAATTTCCCATTTTATCGTATAGGATTTTTCAGGTTTATATTGTTCTTCATTTTTTAATCTCATTTGTTTGATTTTAGTATAATTATTATCGGTAAAATCAATTGCGGAGCGCATATATTCATAGGTTACTTTTACACGGTCTGCATATTTTTTTAGCATGTGCGTTTCTACTACAAAACCAATGGAGTTAAATAAAGATGTGTAACCCGTTGCATATCTTGGACTTTCAAAAAACTGAGCAAACCCTTTGTCTGGCGTATCTGAAAAGGCATTTACATATGGAGTAGTTTCGATTCCCTTTTTTTGTAAATCGGTTACCAAAGCTGGCATCATTTCACTATTCAAAAAATCGCCTAATACATTCCCTAATTTGTTGTGCTGGGTCATGATATAAGTCAGTTTGTATTGATAATCGGCGCCATTGCTAACATGATTATCAATAAAAACATCTGGATTGATTTTGTGAAATATTTCGACAAAACTTTTGGTGTTCCTAGTATCTGACTTTATGAAATCTCGATTTAAATCATAGTTTCTAGCATTTCCTCTAAAACCATAGATTTCTGGACCCTCTTGATTTGTTCTTGTGGTCGAATTTCTATTTAAAGCGCCTCCAATATTATATACTGGAATGCAAACTATAACCGTGTTTTTTGGAGCTTTAATTTTGCCTAAAGCCAAATCTCTAAACAATTGCATACTCGCATCAATTCCGTCGGGTTCTCCGCCATGAATTCCGTTATTCAATAAGATTACGGCTTTGTTTTTATTGATTTTTTCAAAGTCGAATTGCTTTTCGGGATTAAAAATAACAATATGTAATGGTTCTCCACTATCTGTTAAACCCATTTTTTGCATTTTTATAGACGGGAAATCATTAGATAATAAAGTGTAATAGGAGATTGTTTCGGTATAACTTGGCGTTTGATTTCCGTTGCCCTTTTCAAAAAAGGTATCGTATTTATTTGTTTTTTGTGCCAAGACACTAATTGAAAAGAGTAAAATAAGGAGCGTGAAAAATCTCATACTTTGATTTTTAAATTGATTATCAAATGTAGCAAATTTTATACTGTTTTTATAAGCAATGCTATTCTCCTAAACGCCCTATTTAAAACAAATGATAATTTAAAATTTAGAATTACCTTTGCACAAATAAAAAAAATGAATACGAAACACCATTCCAACAATATACTTTTGAATTTAGGCATCGAAAGCCTGAATGAAATGCAAGAAGTTGCTCAAGACGCGATCTTAAACGATAGTAATGTATTATTACTATCGCCAACGGGCTCTGGGAAAACCTTGGCTTTTTTGTTGCCAATTCTTGAAATGTTACAACCAGAAATTCTATCAGTTCAGTGCTTAATTTTAGTTCCTTCACGTGAATTAGGATTACAGATTGAGCAAGTTTGGAAAAAAATGGGTACTGATTATAAAGTAAATGTGTGTTATGGTGGGCATTCTATCGACACAGAAATAAAAAATTTAAGTAATCCACCAGCTGTTTTAATAGGAACACCAGGAAGAATTGCGGATCATATTGATAGAGGAACTTTTCGTTTGGATAAAATTCAAACCTTGATTCTCGATGAATTTGATAAATCATTACAATTGGGTTTCCATGAGCAAATGTCATTTATCATTGGAAAACTGACTAAGCTTAACAAACGTGTTCTAGTTTCAGCAACTTCTGATATTGAGATTCCAAGATATTCAAGAGTGGTAAATCCTACCATTCTTGACTTTATTCCCGAAAATGAACAAGAATCAAACCTTTCGATGAAAATGGTAGTTTCTAAGGATAAAGATAAAATAGGAAGTTTGTTCAACTTAATTTGTTCTTTGAAATCAGAATCTGCTATTGTTTTTTGTAATCATCGTGATGCTGCAGAACGCATTAGCGATACCTTGAACGAAAAAGGAATTTACGCTACCTACTATCACGGTGGTATGGATCAGGATGAAAGGGAACGCGCTTTAATTCAGTTCCGTAATGGAAGTGTGAGTTATTTAATCACCACTGATTTAGCGGCTCGTGGACTTGATATTCCCGAGATGAATCACGTAATTCATTATCATTTACCTGCTAAGGAAGATGAATTTACGCATAGAAATGGTAGAACAGCTCGTATGTTAGCTTCTGGAACGGCATATATTGTTGCGCACGAAAGTGAGAAAAAAGCAGATTATCTAGATTACGGAATGCCTGTTTTTAATGTTGAAAATGCAACTTCATTACCAAAGCCACCTCAATTTCAAACGATTTACATTAGTGGTGGAAAGAAAAATAAATTGAATAAAATTGATATAGTAGGTTTCTTTTCTCAAAAAGGAAAACTGGAAAAAGGCGATTTAGGATTAATTGAAGTCAAAGATTTTATCTCTTTTGCGGCGGTTAAATTCAATAAAGTGAAAGATCTATTGCACGCGATTAAAGATGAGAAAATGAAGGGTAAAAAATTCAAAATCGAAGTAGCAAGAAAAGTTATTAAGAAAGAAGAGGAATAGATTATTGATCAGTTTTGAAAAGTCTTCATTCCAATTATTTTGTCATGCTGGAAGCATCTCTATAAAGTTGCTCTACATTGTTGAGGCGATTCCAGCTACACAACTGTAGTGAGTTTGTTACGGAAAAGGAAAATAAAAAAAACGTTAGCAGTCTAAATTTAGACTGCTAACGTTTTTTTTATTTTTACTCAAAACTGATTACTAACTATCAATCACTAAAATTTATGTTTTCTTAACATATTGAGTAATAATTACAATTGTTTGTCCATCTACTTTTCCTTCAATATATTCAGCGTTTTCATGGTCTAATCGAATGTTACGCACTGCGGTTCCTTGTTTAGCAACCATGCTCGATCCTTTTACTTTCAAATCTTTAATCAGGACAACGGAGTCTCCGTGTTCTAAGATTACGCCATTACTGTCACGATGTATAATTTTGTTTTCGTCATCTTCTCCTTCACCTGTAGCTTGAGCCCAAGCCAAAGTATCTTCATCTAAATACATTTGATCTAGTAATTCTTGTGGCCATCCAGCAGAACGCAAACGGCTTAACATTCTCCAAGCCACAACTTGTACCGGAGTTTGTTCGCTCCACATGCTGTCGTTTAAACATCTCCAATGGTTTAAATCTACATTTTCAGGGTTTTCTATTTGATCAACACAAGTGCTACAAGCCATGATACTTTCATCAAGCCCACCTTTTTTTGTTGGCAATACTTCGTACACTTTTAGGTTTTCGGTTGCGCCACAAAGTTCACATTTAGATCCACTACGTTTGCTTAATTCTCTTTCTATGCTCATTATTTGATGTCTTTATTTTAGGCGAATTTACTGTTTAAAGATTGTCTTCGCAAATTATAGTAGTTTTGATTGTATATATTAATAAGTACTCTTAATATTATTCTGCTGATTATTAAATCAATAGTGTTTGAAAAAAAGAAGATGCTTTCTGTGTGACAAATACACCACTTAAAGTTTTTATCAATTACTGCAAAACTATTTCATTCTAACCGCACTAGGAACCAGCAATTCATATTGTCCGCCGTTTCTAAGAACGTCTCTAACAATGCTTGAACTGATATAGGAAGTTTTTGCTGCAGTTAATAAAAACACAGTTTCTATTTTTGCCAAACGTCTATTAGTGTGTGCAATAGCTTTTTCAAATTCAAAATCGGCGGGATTTCGCAAGCCACGAAGAATAAAATTAGCTTTGACTTTATGACACAAATCAATGGTTAATCCTTCGTAAGTAATGACTGAAACTTTAGGCTCATCCTTAAATGTTTCTTCGATGAATCGTTTTCTTTCTTCAAGTGAAAACATGTATTTTTTTTCGGCATTAACACCAATAGCAATTACAATTTCGTCAAAAAGGGAAATGGCTCGATTAATTATATCTTCATGTCCTAAGGTAATTGGGTCAAAAGATCCCGGGAATATTGCTTTTCTCATATTGTATTATAGTCTATTGGTAAACTGATTTACTTTAAATTATGATTTACGAATGGTATTTAATGAAGCTACCCATTCTGATTTATTACAAACATCACAGGTAGCCATTCCCGCTTTTTGCTGTATTGTATTTCCGCAAAAAGTGCAAGAATAAAGCCCTTCATTAGGAATAACACTGTTTTTTTGATTGAATAAATGGGGCAGAATTGGCAAACCTGATTTTACCTTATCATCTTCATAATAAAAAACACTTATTTCGCCGCTGGTTTCCATAAATGCACTTTTTATTTGTCCTAAGTGTTCAATAGATTTTAATCTGAGTTCCGAGAAAAATTCATCTTGCGCTAAACTTTCTTTTTTGAAAGATGCAATCGAAAATTTTCCTTCCTGAATCAAACACTCTG
Organism: Flavobacterium flabelliforme; assembly: GCF_017948675.1. Lineage (GTDB taxonomy): Bacteria > Bacteroidota > Bacteroidia > Flavobacteriales > Flavobacteriaceae > Flavobacterium > Flavobacterium pygoscelis. The sequence goes on along the minus strand of NZ_JAGFBU010000001.1, from coordinate 65,736 downwards.
TTTTTCCTTCTATAAACTCTTCGAATTTCTTGCTTTTTCCTGTAAACCAAGTGACTAATCGATACAAAAGGATAATGACAGTAAATACGGTAATAGCTGGAATTATACCCACATCTTCATAAAACATTGGGTCTCCAGCTGCTGATCCTAAAGCAATTATTATTACAGTTTCAAAAACAGACAATTGTTTTACGCCGCGTTTTCCTGCTACTTTTAAGGTAAGCAGTAAAACAATAAACATTACTGTTGATCGAAAAATGACTTCTAAAAGAAAGGATTCTGGTAAACCATTAAATAATAATCTGTTCCATTCAAATATTTCTTTCATAATAGAAATTTAGTTGTTTAAAGCCAATTCTATTGCGTTTGTGAATAAATCTTCTAGTGAAATTCCTGCTGCTTTTGCTTGTTGTGGAATCAAGCTTTCTGTTGTTAATCCTGGAATGGTATTCATTTCAAGCATGAACGGTTCACCATCTACGATAATAAATTCACTTCTAGAGAACCCTTTCATTTTTAGGATTTCATAAGCGCGTTTTGCTATTTCGCTTACTTTTTGCGTCATTTCATCAGAAATTCTGGCTGGCGTAATTTCTTGTGATTTTCCTAAGTATTTTGCTTCATAATCAAAGAAATCATTATCAGAGACTATTTCGGTAATGGGTAATACAGTTACGATACCTTTGTAATTGATAACTCCAACCGAAACTTCAGTTCCGTCTAGGAAACTTTCTATGATGATTTCGTTATCTTCTTTGTAAGCCACTTCAATTGCAATAGGCAATTCGGCAGCTGTTTTTGCTTTAGAAATTCCGAAACTTGATCCTGCTTTATTTGGTTTTACAAAACAAGGCAAACCCACTTTTGCTACAATCTCGTCCGTATTGATTTTATCCCCTTTGTTTAAGTAATAGGAAGTCGCTGTTTTGATTCCGTATGGTTTTAAAACCGATAATAAATCTCTTTTGTTGAACGTTAAGGCCGCTTGGTAGTAATCGCAAGAGGTTTGTGGAATGTTTAAAAGTTCGAAATACGCTTGCATTAAACCATCTTCGCCAGGTGTTCCGTGAATGGCATTAAACACACAATCAAAAGTGATTTTAGTGCCAGCGACTGTTACGGAAAAGTCATTTTTATCGATGGGGAATTCCGTATCGCTTGCATCTACATAAACCCATTTTTCTTTAAAAATATGGATGCGGAATGCGTTGTATTGGGTTTTGTCTAAGAATTGATAAACAACGTTTCCGCTGATTAGTGAGATTTTATATTCGCTAGAATATCCGCCCATGATGATGGCAATGTTCTTCATTTTTGAAAGATATAGGTTATGAAAACGTTTTCTTTTTTTAGCCCCGATAGCAGTGGAAATCCTTTTTATTGGCCTTTTGGCCGATAAAAAGATTGCAACGAATAGCGGGAAATAGCTCCAGAGAGTATTAAACAAAATTATCATTTTTTTTGAAACGAAATAGCTTTATCTTTGCGACATCTAAAAATAAATTTATGAGTTTACGTAAGTATCTTACTAGCCGTGTTTTTGTAATACAAGTACTAGTTGCTTTTGCCATTTTGGCTACTTTGGGTTATTTGTTTATGCATTGGTTGACTTTTACAACCGATCACGGTCATGAAATTGCAGTTCCGGATTTGCGAAAACTGACTGAGGAACAAGTGCAGACAAAACTTGATGAATTGGATTTAGACTACGTTCTTTTGGATAGTGTGGATTATAGAAGCGATTTTCCCCAATTTAGTGTGGTAGAACAAGATCCAACTCCAGGCACTAAGGTTAAAGTAGGTCGAAAAATATACATAAAAATTAATACTTCTGGATTTTCATCAGTTAAAGTTCCTGATTTAATCGAAAAAACGTATCGTGAAGCGGTGCCAACATTGAAAGCTTTAGGACTTGATGAAGGAACAGTTACTTATGTACCTAATTTAGGAAAAGATATGGTGCTGGAAATGCGTTTTAAAGGACGAAATCTAAAAGTAGGCGATAGAGTTCTAAAATCATCTAAAATTGATTTGGTTTTGGGCGACGGAAAAATGAGTTATCAAGAAGAAGAAAATGCAGCGGATACACTAAGTACGCCAATAGAATAAATACCAATTAATGAATAATACTGTAGATACAATAGATTTAGAAGACGAGTTATATGAACATTTTAGATTTGAAGTTCCTAAAGGCCAAGCGGCTTTACGAATTGATAAATATTTGATGGGATTGATCCAAAATGCAACTCGCAACAAAATACAAACTGCCGCAACCGAAGGGAATATCTTTGTAAATGATGCGACGGTAAAATCAAATTATAAGGTGAAAGCGAATGATGTAGTTCGTGTGATGTTGACTCATCCTCCATACGAAAACCATATCATTCCAGAGAATATTCCGCTGGATATTGTTTATGAAGACGATACTTTATTGCTGATAAATAAATTGCCAGGAATGGTTGTGCATCCTGGTCACGGGAATTATACAGGAACTCTGGTTCATGCTTTGGCGTATCATTTTGATAATTTGCCAATGAATAGTAGTGAGCGTCCTGGATTAGTACATCGAATTGATAAAGACACTTCTGGTTTGCTAGTTATTGCCAAAACAGAAGCTGCTATGACCCATTTAGCAAAACAATTTGAAGCGAAAACTTCTGAAAGAGAATATGTAGCTTTGGTTTGGGGAAATGTGGTTGAAGATAATGGAACGATCGAAGGAAACTTAGCGCGCCACTTGAAAGACCGCATGCAAATGGCTGTTTTTGCTGATCCAGAAATAGGAAAGCCTGCCATTACACATTACAAAGTTTTAGAGCGTTTTGGGTATGTAACTTTGATTTCATGCCAACTAGAAACGGGTAGAACACACCAGATTCGCGCGCATTTAAAACATATTGGTCATCCTCTTTTTAATGACGAGCGTTATGGCGGTCATTTGATTTTGAAAGGAACTACGTTTACCAAATACAAACAGTTTATAGACAATTGTTTTAAAGCATTACCAAGACAAGCCTTACATGCTAAAACATTAGGTTTTGTGCATCCTACAACGGGTGAATTAATGCGATTTGATACAGAATTACCACAAGATCTTCAAGATTGTATTGAGAAATGGAGAAATTATTCTAAGTCTCATGGGACTGATGAAGTAGAAGAATAAGATTAAAAAAAGCTCCGTTATGGGGCTTTTTTTATAGAATTAATTTATTGCTATTCAGTATTTTTTTCTTTTATAAATGTTGTTTTTTACCTCGTTTAATTCGAATTATATAATTTAATTTGATTTGTAACGTTGAGATAAGTAGTTTTCTTTTCTTATTCAATTTTAGAGTGTAAAATTTCTTTTGTTTAAAGCTATATTTTTTTTTATTTAAATTTTTAATATGACCTATAAAAATATCCATTTTTTTAAATTCAGAATCGTTTTTTATTTAGTACTATTTTTGTTTTTAACGGATGCGTATTCCTCTACAAAAACGGGAATTTGTAAAAAGTGGTACTATGAAATAAATAGTAAAGACACCTTAACTGAGCCAATTCAAAACGAGTTGTCTTTAAGAGATAAGATTATCAATTACGGAAAAGGTTTGATAGGAACGCCTTATGTGGCAGCGGGATGCAGTGCAAAAGGTTTTGATTGTTCTGGATTTGTTTATTTTGTATTTAATCATTTTAATATAAAAGTTCCCAGAAGTTCTTCGCAGTTTAAAAATTTTGGTAAAGAAATTGCTATCGAAGAGGTTCAAAAAGGAGATATACTGTTGTTTTTGAGTCCTACCAGAAATGTTATTGGTCATGTAGGTATTGTTACAAATCCGAAAGGCTTGGATAGTGATTTTATACATTCCTCGTCAGGTAGTGAAATGAAAGTGATAGTTACTAGTTTAAAAAAACCAGGTTATGCAAAAAGATTTGTAAAGGCAGTACGGGTTTTGTAATTTGGATCTAATTTTATCTTTGAATCATTTTTTTTCCATTACAAACACGTAGAAAAGTGAATTTTTTTAATTTTAAAACAATTACACTGCACTCTATTTTTACTATTTTATTTATATTAAGTCCTATTTTTTAATTTAGAAATTATTCTTTTTCTAAAAACTCTTTGAAAAATATAAACCTCCGTAAATGCTGTTTTCTAAAAGCAGATTTACGAAGGTTGTTTGATATTAAAAGGCATATATGTAGTCGTTATGCAATCCGAGTAATACTTGTTTAATTGACTGCTTATACAAACAATCCCTCAACACTTAAGTAATGTTCTCCTGTGTCGTAGCAAAAAGTTAAAACTGTAGCATTCTCAGGAATTTCTGTTAGTTTTTTAGCTACTGCTGCTAAAGAAGCGCCAGAAGAAATTCCAACAAACATTCCTTCTTCTTTTGCGGCTCTTTGTGCATAAGTAAAAGCATCGTCTTTACTCACTTGAATTGTTCCGTCTAATAAATCGGTATGCAAATTAGCAGGAATAAATCCGGCACCAATTCCTTGAATAGGATGCGGACCCGGTTTACCACCACTAATTACTGGAGAGACTTCTGGTTCTACAGCAAAAACTTGTAAGTTGGGATAATGTTGTTTTAATATTTCAGCACAACCAGTGATATGACCACCGGTTCCTACGCCAGTTATCAAATAATCCAATCGATCAGGAAAAGCTTTGATGATTTCTTGAGCAGTAGTTTTTTTGTGAATATCAATATTTACAGGATTGTCAAATTGAAGTGGTGACCAAGCATTTGATAATTCGTTGACTAATTCCTTTGCTTTTTCTATAGCGCCAGTCATTCCTTTTTCACGAGGTGTTAAAACAAATTCAGCTCCGTACAAACTCATTAATCTACGTCTTTCTATAGACATCGATTCTGGCATTACTAGTATTAGTTTGTATCCTTTTACAGCAGCAACCATAGCTAATCCAATACCGGTATTTCCTGATGTAGCTTCTATTATGGTTCCGCCTTCTTTCAACAGTCCTTTTTGTTCTGCATCTTCAATCATGGCAAGAGCAATTCTATCTTTTATGCTGGCTCCAGGATTGGCACGCTCTAGTTTTATCCAAACGTTTTGGTTTGCCCCAAATAATTTATTTATTTTTACATGTGGTGTATTGCCTATTGTTTCGAGTATGTTATTGTATTTCATAATATTTATATTGAGAAAAAATTAATTTCTTTTATTTCTTGTTGATTTAAAACAGTGTTTTTATTGGATTGCATTACAAAAGAATAGGGATTTAGACTTTTAGTTACAAAAGTATTTCCACCAATAATACTGTGATTCCCTATTATAGTGCTTCCGCCAAGAATAGTAGCATTTGCATAAATAATCACATGATCTTCTACAGTAGGATGTCGTTTTTTTTCTTCCATGCTTTTTTCTACTTGCAGAGCTCCAAGAGTTACCCCTTGATAAATACTTACGTGTTTTCCTATGATGGTAGTTTCGCCAATCACAATTCCTGTTCCGTGATCAATGATAAAGGGAATACCAATAGTTGCTTTTGGGTGAATATCAATGCCTGTTTTGCTATGCGCATATTCTGTCAGTATGCGAGGTAATAAGCAATTTGTTAACCCCGAAATAGCATTGGCAATCCGGTACACTTCGATAGCGAAAAAACCAGGATACGAGTTAATAATTTCTTGAATGCAATCGGCTGCGGGATCAGTGTCTAAAATTGCTTGCGCATCTTGCTGCATCGCCGAATATAAATCTGGAAGTTTACTATAAAAGGCAGCTGTTACTGCACGACTTTTAGAGGATGTTTTATCTTTATTAATTTCAGTTAAAATAGCTGTAAACTTTGCTTTGTTTTGTTCTAAAAGCAGTTCGATTTGAATGGTTTCTAACGCTTTTTCGGGAAAAATAATTCGGAATAAATCATCTAGCCAACTAATGATTTTAGAAGAATCGATAGCTCTCACCCAATTTTTATTTTGGTTTTCGTGGAGTATATTAGAGAAGTTGTGTGTTTCAGTGTTCATCAATTGTATAATAAATTCAATATTTAAGGAGTCAAATGACTTAGAACACAAAGATAGAATAGAAATTAATAGTTTTTTAGATACAGTTTGTAAATATATGTTAAGATGTTAATCATAGAAAAGATTGTTTGAAAAGAATCAAAGTACATTCTTTTTGTTATCATACCAAACAGAATAAATAGATGTTTAATCTTTACAATTGAGCAAAAAAAAATCCGTTTAGAATTTCTAAACGGATTTAATAAGTGAATAAGAAATCATTTCTTTTCTCTCAATGAATGCTATAAGTGAATTACTTCATCGTAAGCTGCAGCAACAGCTTCCATTACTGCTTCACTCATTGTTGGGTGTGGGTGAATTGATTTTAGGATTTCATGACCTGTAGTTTCTAGTTTACGAGCAACAACTGCCTCAGCAATCATATCAGTAACACCAGCACCAATCATGTGACAACCTAACCATTCGCCATATTTTGCATCAAAAATTACTTTTACAAATCCATCAGGAGTTCCTGCTGCTTTTGCTTTTCCTGAAGCAGAGAATGGAAATTTACCAATTTTTAATTCATATCCTTTTTCTTTAGCTTGCTTTTCTGTTAAACCTACTGAAGCAATTTCAGGAGTTGCATACGTACAACCCGGAACGTTTCCGTAATCGATAGGCTCTACATGTAAACCTGCAATTTTCTCTACACAGTTGATTCCTTCTGCAGAAGCAACGTGTGCCAATGCTTGTCCTGGTGTGATATCACCAATAGCATAATATCCAGGAATATTAGTTTGATTGTAAGCGTTTACTAAGATTTTATCTCTATCTGTAGCAATTCCTACTTCTTCTAAACCTATGTTTTCAATATTAGTTTTGATTCCAACTGCCGAAAGTAAAATGTCTGCTTCTATAACTTCTTCTCCTTTTGCTGTTTTTACAAATGCTTTCACACCAGCTCCGGTAGTATCAATTCTTTCTACAGACGAGTTCGTCATGATTTTAATACCAGCTTTTTTCAATGAGCGCTCCATTTGTTTCGAAATATCTTCGTCTTCAACAGGAACTACATTTGGCATAAATTCTACGATAGTCACTTCCGTTCCCATAGAATTGTAAAAATGTGCAAACTCAACTCCAATTGCTCCAGAACCCACAATAATCATTGATTTAGGTTGTGTTGGCAAAGTCATTGCTTGACGATATCCTATTACTTTTACACCATCTTGAGGTAAACTTGGTAATTCACGAGAACGCGCTCCAGTAGCAATGATGATATGATCCGCACTGTATTCTGTAACTTTATTCTCTTTATCCGTAACATCAACTTTTTTACCAGGTTTTAGTTTTCCAAAACCATCAATTACGTCGATTTTATTTTTTTTCATTAGGAACTGAACTCCTTTACTCATGTCTCCAGCAACAGTTCTACTGCGTTGTACAACAGCAGGAAAGTCTTTGTCAAATGATGAAATAGTCAATCCATAATCAGAAGCGTGTTTCAAATAATCAAAAACCTGAGCTGATTTCAGCAATGCTTTTGTTGGTATACAACCCCAGTTTAGGCAAACTCCACCTAAACTTTCTTTTTCAATCACAGCTACTTTAAAGCCTAATTGCGATGCTCTAATGGCAGTAACATATCCACCTGGTCCACTTCCTAAAACTATAATATCGTATTTCATTTTTTAAAGTATTTATTTTTTTAAATTATAATAATGCAATTCGCAACAGCGCATTTCACTTTATATTGAACTTTATTCATTAATTGAGATGGCGAATTTAAGGATTTATTTTTAAAATTGAACTTAGTATTGAGTTGCATTCCTTTTTTTTAGGTAAGTGAAATCTAAGCACAAATTAATCTTAGTGATTAAGCCATTTTTTGAAATTATTTATTTCTTTTTTACTAAGAATAATAGGATCGTTCTCTACTGCTTTGACCGTGAGTTTTAATTCTATTTTTTGATTAGAATGTTTGATTATTTCACTGATAATGGTTCGTCGAACGATATATTTTCTATTTACCTTAAAAAAATGTTCCGAATCTAAATTGTGAATCAAATCTTTGATAGTATTGTTGTATAAATAGCTATTGCCAGAATTAGTATGTACAAATAGGTGTTTTCCAGTAGCTACAAAATAACTAATATCAGTTTCATTTATAGAAATAAGTTTGTATCCGTGATTGACTAAAAAGTGATGCTGAATCTTTTTTTGTTCAGGATTAGCAATGGCGTAAAGTGATTGTAAGGTGGAATCGCTTTTGAAACGCTCTTTTATCTTGGTAAACTTTACTAAGGCTTCTAGTAATTCTTGCTCTTCGAAAGGTTTTAAAAGGTAATCAATGGTAAAGTGTTTGAATACTTTAATGGCATACAAATCATAAGCGGTAATAAAAATAACAGGACATGAAATATTCGTTTTCTCAAAGATCTCAAGACTTTTTCCGTCTCCTAGATGAATATCCATGAAGGCTAGATCGACTTTATTATCTGTAAAGAAAGTGACTGCATCTTCTACTGATTTTAAAATGGTGATTTGATCTATGACAATCACTTCTTGCTGCTCTAAAATTGATTTTAGATAGCTCGAAGCAAGATGTTCATCCTCAACAATGGCAATTTTCATTTGCTTTTTTATGTAAAGTTAAAAAAAAAGTCCAGCTATAAAAGCTGGACTTTTCTTATTTACAAATCAGGATTGTTTAATCGCACATTTGCCGGAAAGGGTAGGGTATAACGAGGATCATTCTGAGTTAATGTATAGCTTGTTCCATCGAGCATATGAACAATTTGTTTTTGAGAAGCTCTTCTTAAATCAAACCAACGATGGCCTTCTACTGTAAACTCTCGTTGTCTTTCTTGAGAGATAAAATTAGAAAGAGCCACTTTATCCATTGCATTGATTTCTAAGGTCAGTTGGTCAAAACCTGCTGCAGTATATCTTTTTTCGATAAAAGTTAGTATCGTAGTTTTGGCTGCAGCCAAATTGTTCACTTCATTTAAAGTTTCTGCTTTTGTAAGATACAATTCAGCCGTTCTAAAAGAAGATTTTTGATTGAGCTCACCGCCTTTTTTGAATTTGAAACGGCTTCCGTTTACTAGAAAATAAATAGGAAAGCGCAAATCAGTTTGCTTATTAAATGCTGCAATTAAATCTACAGAAACATACGAAGCACTTTTTAAACTATTGATAAATGTATCTTCAAGCGCTAGAATTGATTCGGCTGTGTCGTAATTGTTTGGCAAAACACTTTTGGTGTTCAGGTTTACTAATTCATTTTTATATGCCAATGCATTATTCACAGCTTCCAGCGCTTTAGACCATTCCTTTTGATACAAATAAATACGAGATTCAAATGCATATAAGGCCGCTTTTGAAAAACGGTAATTAATTCCCTTAACTTGTGTTTCTATATTCAATAAGCTTTTTGCCTGCTCTTTGTCTAATTGAATTTGGTTGTAAATGGCAGCCACACTTTCTGGAACATAGGCTTGTTCTAAATCTATTTTTAGTGCTAACGGAACTCCTTTATCTGTAGGGGCGGTTGCAGGGTTATAGGGTTTTGCAAACAAATTGATTAGATCAAAATAAGCCATTGCTCTAAGGGCATGAGCTTCGCCAATTAGTTGGTTTTTCTCCGGTGAGTCGGAAACTTTTTTACTTGCTTCATTGATTACAACATTCGAATAAAAAATCACATTATACAATTGTTGGTATTGGAAATCAGTTGTTAATCTATCAGGATTAGCATCTTTCCAGATGTAGATGTCTTTGTAGTACACTAAATCATCACTATACTCATTTAACATTAACTCATCGCCTCTCAAAGAAGTTAACGATTTGTGTTGTGGATATACTTCGTAGCCTTTTGTTAGTACGGCTCTAAAATCATTTAAAGTTTCTGGAATAACTTTTCCCACTGGTTTTACGTCTAAATAATTATCACAACTTGTTACAGCTACCACAGTGATAAACAAGAGTATATATTTTGTTATATTTTTCATCTTAAATTGGTTTAAAAAGTTATGTTACATCCTAAAGAGAATGACTTTGGAATAGGTTGAGCGTAAATATTTCCGAAAGTTTCTGGATCAAAATATCCTTTGTAATCAGAACTAATCACGAATAAGTTTCTAGCCTCGGCACTAAAACGAATGCTTTCTATAAATATTTTTTCGCTTGCTTTTTTAGGTAAAGTATACCCCAAACGTACACTACTTAAGCGCATATAGCTCATTTCTTTAACCCATGTGTCTAACAATTTGTAAGTATCCAACGGACTTGCGCTTGAATACCAGTTGTACGCCATCCAGGAATCTCCAGTTCCAGAGTCTTTACTATTGATTGCTGGTAACTTTGATCCTGTATTAGTAGGAGACCAAGCATTTAAGATGTCAGTTGTGTAATTGTGACTGCGATCAACAGTTGTACCGTTGTAAGGAGGTGTTTGTACGACAGTTTGTTTGATGTTGAAAGTAGTAGCAACCGATAAATCAAAATCATGCACTTTAAAAGTATTGGTAAAACCACCTATGAATTTAGGATCTAAATCTCCTGCATACGTAAATAAATCTCTAGTTGCTTCAGCAGTCAATTTAGATTGCGAAAGTTCTCCAGGGAAAAAATCAGCAAACGGATCAAACAATTCAAATAGCGTTTGTGTATTTACAGTTTCTCCTTTTTTGTTGATAAATAATGGGTATCCGTTTTCGTCAATTCCTGCCGTTTTCAAAGCAAAAACTGCATTTACCGGATAACCTTCTCTTGACGGAAGGTAACTGTTTGATCGCACTTCTAAGCGATCTACATTACTCTTATTGTGCGAAAAATTGATGTTAGAGGTCCATTTAAAGTTGGGAAGATCAATGTTTTTTATTGCAATAGCAATTTCAAAACCTTTATTGGTTACTTGTGCCCAGTTTAGTGTTGTAAATTCGAAACCATTTTCTAAAGGAAGAGAACGAAGTCCAATTAAATCGCTACTTTTTCTACCATAAACATCGGTTACAAAGCTAATACGATTATTAAACAATCCTAAATCTAGTCCTAAGTTGGTATTTGTTGTTTTTTCCCAACGCAACTTATCGTTTGGAGGACTTGTAATAGTGATAGTTGGTTCAGTCTGACCAGGAAGTATTGTTGCATTTTTATATTCACCAACTACATAAGGGGATGTGCCTTTGTCTATGTTTCCTTGAAGTCCGTAGGAAGCACGCAATCTCAAATTAGATATAGTACTGTTGTCTTTTAGGAAATCTTCTTGTGATATTAACCACGAACCAGAGGCAGCCCAAAGTGGCAAATATTTATATTTAGGATCTACTCCAAACAAGTCTGATCCGTCATAACGTACACTACCAAAAACAGTATATTTTCTATCATAAGTATAAGCTGCAGTTGCATAAAAAGAAGCATATGCATTTTCATTTTCGTTTTTTCGGTATGTTTTGTAAGCTTCTTCATTTGCTAAACTTTCATTCGGAAATATAATTTGTGTTGTATTTAATGTTTTTGGATCAAATCCAAAACCTTTAGTTGCAACAGCAGTACTGTAACTTCTTCTTAACTCATTTCCTACCATGAAATCTACCTCATGCTTTTCATTAAAAACAGTAGAGTAATTTACCATTGTTTTCCAGTTGTATTGAAAAAAATCAGTATTTGTATTTTGAATTATACCACCATTAGGAAGAAAATAGTTGTAGCTCCCGTTACTATATCTACGAGTTTTTTCTCTTTCTTTTCGTGTAAAATAAGTTTCTTTATCGGCAAATTTCTCGCTTGAAGTGTTATCTAGCTGCAAACCAATTTGAGAGCTTATTTTTAAATCTTTAATAATTTTGTAATCTAAATCAAAAATTGCTTTGAAGGCTCTGTTTTTTAATTCATAAGAACTATTTTCTTTTTCTTCTAAAATATTAAAAGGAACATATCGATCGGAGTAACCGGTAATATCTTTGTCATAGTTATAACTTCCATCTGCTTTTAGTGGTGTTAGATAAGGATTTACAGAGCGTGTATAATTTGCCGGATTTGTGAATCCGTCCGTATCAGTTATGTACGATTTTGTGCTGCTTTGAGCACCAAACATAGCAATACCAACATTTAATTTATCAGTAAGGTCGTAGTTGTTTTTTAACGTCAAATTATATCTTTTAAAACCAGTTCCAATGGTCGCTCCCTCTTCATCAAAAACTCCCAAAGAGAAATAGTAATCTGATTTTTCTCCACCTCCAGAAAGGCTTAAGCCGTGTTGGGTGTTTACCGAATTTTGATACAATAAATTACCCCAATTCGTGTTGTTATTTCTTAAGCTATTGATTGATTGTTGCGTAGTAGGGTTTAAAGCTGAAAAGCCACCTGCTCTAAACGTATTTAACTCATTTGAACCATTTAAAATGCGGGCAATTTCTCCTCCATTATCTCTGTATGTCAAATCAGATCTACTAGCCATTGCAAGTTCAAAATCGACCTTTTGATTACTGTTCATCAAATTTAATTTTGAGAAATCAGGCTTTTGTGTGATAAAAGTGGCGGTATTGAAATTGACTTTCATGTTCCCTTTTTTTCCTTTTTTTGTTGTAATTACAATTACACCATTGGCAGCTCTCGCTCCATAAATAGCTGTTGCAGCGGCATCTTTTAGGATAGTGATATCTTTGATATCATCAGGATTTAGGCCTGCAATAGAGTAATTTGTTAATTGATCTATATTGTCTTTGTCATAATTTTTAGGCACATCGTTACTCTCTAAAGGTAAACCATCCAGTACCCATAAAGGATCTTGTGAACCGGATAGTGAGGCTGTTCCTCTAATTCTTATTTTTGCAACCGCACCTGGAGCACCAGTTCCTGGAGTAACTGCAACCCCTGTAATTTGTCCTACTAATAGTTGGTCTATACTTGCTACACCAGCCTGCTGAATATTTGCCATCGCTACATTGGCAACAGCAGCAGTCAATTTTCTTTTTTCTATTTTTTGGTATCCTGTAATAATAACTTCTTGCAACTGACTTACATCTGAAGTTAAAGTTATATTGTAATTTTTTTGAGCAGTTATTTGCAAAGTATAAGATTTATAACCTAGATAACTGACTCTTAGAGAAGTAATATCTTTATTAATTTTTAATTCAAAATTACCATCCATATCAGTAATCGTTCCAATGCTTGCGCTTTCTATAACACCTTCTTGTTTGGTGCTATTAGATACTGAGGTATTCTCCGCATAAATTGAAACCCCTGGTATAGGAAGGTTGTCTTGTGAGTCAATTATTTTACCAGTGATAATTCTGGTTTCTTGTGCATATCCTGATATGGCGCACAAGAGGAGTAAAGTGAGTATTAATTTTTTCATTTTAGTGGTTTATAAAGTAGTTGTTAATGCTTTTTTGATGCGTTGTATTAAATCTAAATAATGATTCTTGGTAGATTGATTTCCGGTATTCTTTTTCATTTCTAATAATTGAAGAACTTTGTTTAATTCTCCTTTTTTATCAGAAGTGATTTCAGAAACGCGTTTCAAAGAAGATTGATTGATGTTTCTAGCCATTTGACTCTCATTAAGATGATTACACAAATTAGGCATGGCTAGTGTTTGTTGAATATCTATTATTTTCTTGGCATCCGTTTTTTCAAATAGTTTATTTGTAGATACAATTAAAACATCAACATAATTTTTCTGCGTCATGCGTTCTAAAATCGACAATGATTTGTTTAGAATTGTTGGAGCAAATACGTGTTGATGAACTTTTTTGAATAAATTATTCACCGTAAATATATTTTCTTTGCTTCCATTTCTTTGATATAATTCATTTTCAGTCATTCTCATTAAACGTTCGTCACTAAATAGATCGTATAAAATACTATACTGTAATTCGCGCGATAAAGTATAAGGTGTATATTCATAAGGTCCAACAGGAGAATCTTTTAAAGGATTTGTTTTGTCTAAAATTGGATTGAAAAATAACCATTCTGGAATCGTAAGAACATTTTTGATTAAATAATCGGCGGCATTATTTTGAGTAAGAGCAGCAACTGGAATGTAACTTTGTTTGTTATCTCCATGAACGGTGGCATTAAGGTAAACACCTCCAATATTATTTAAGACATGACGATTGTATAATTGCCATTGGCCAATTGTGCCAATATATAATTTTCCTGTTTCGTAATACGTATCATCCTTTTCATAAGTCCATTCAAGAATGTTATTTACAACACGCTTTAGATTTTTAAGACCATATTCACTAGCCTTTACAGCATCATTTCCTAAATCTTCAGATTGTGATCTTGGATCAATTGTTGACGCACCATCTTGTTGTTCACCATAAAAATAAATAGGATCGTTTTGATGTTTGCTAATCAATGCATTCAGTTTATTGGTTTCGTTCTCTTCTTCAGGATACCATCTGTATCCCCAATCTATGGCGTATTTGTCATATTCCCCAATTTTAGGAGTGATAGCAGTTACATTATCTTCAGGTTGTGCCACATAATTATAACGTGCATAATCCATAATTGAAGGTGCAGTTCCGCCCATTTTTTCTGTAAAATCTTTAGATCGTAACGACTCAACATCGTATGCAAAAGAAGAACCCATATTGTGTTTTAACCCAAAAGTATGTCCAACTTCATGAGAAGATACAAAACGAATCGCTTCACCCATGTGCTCATCACTAAACTTATTGCCTCTTGCTTTTGGATCTATAGCTCCAGTTTGAATGCGCATCCAGCTGTGTAAAGAAGTCATCACATTATGCCACCAGATAATATCAGCTTCGATAATTTCTCCACTTCTAGGATCTACCACAGAGGGTCCCATGGCATTTGCTTTTTGAGAGGCAGCATATGTTATTACAGAATATCTTACATCATCAATATCAAAATCTAAATCAGCTTCTGTAGGTTCTTTGGCAATTATAGCATTTTTAAATCCAGCTCTTTCAAAAGCAATTTGCCAATCATGAACTCCGTCTATGATATATTGTCTCCACTGTTTTGGTGTAGAGGGATCAATATAATATACGATAGGTTTTAATGGCTCAACTAATTCCCCTCTAAGGTATTTTTCTTGATCTTCTTTTTTAGGTTCTAATCGCCAGCGGGTAATTAGTTCTTTTTCCATCATGGCATGTTGCGCATCATTAAAATACCAATGTTTTTCTGTAAAATAACCAATTCGATTATCAGAAAAACGTGGTTTCATAGGCACTTTGTCAAGAAGAATAATATTACTAGTGACACCAAGTGTTACTGATAATGAGGGACCACCTTCGGATACCGAGGTGGTTAATTGCGATTTGACTACAATGTTTTTTGGGAATGATTTTGCGCCTTCAATATAGGATAAGTCGGATTTTACAGAACCTCCAAATCCAATATTACTCAACACATCATTAAAACTTTTTTGTTTGCCATCAAAAATTTTATTGACTTTAATTACAACCGAAGTAGAGTCGTTATTTTTGGTTTCAATATCAAAAAACTCAATAATAGACTCAGAGAAATTATTGGCTACAGAAGTCGTTATGGCATCCTCTTTTGGAGATGAAACTTTAGGGACGTATGATTTTACCCAAACTTTTTTGGCTACTGCATCTTTATAAAAACTGATTATTTTGTTTTCATAGTTCATTCCTTTATTTAAACCCGCATCATTAACCTGAAAAGGAACTTGTGATAGTTTATTTACAACCAGAAATTCTCGGTTAAACAAACTGTCTTGAATTTCAAAATACAGATCTGTTTTTACCTCAATGATATTGAATAATCCTTTTTTTACTGTACCATCTTTGATCAAATCGTTGTACTTTTTACCTTTTTTGGAGGCTGTACTATCTTTTGCTATTTCGGTATTGTTTGCTTTTTTATTTTTCTTTTGCGAATAACTGGAAACAGAAAGCAATAAGAATAAAAATAAAATGTAGATTGTTTTATAGTTTTGCAACAAAGCCTTTTCCCTCATTTGAATGTTAAGTTTAGGTTAATTTTCGGCGAAAACTATTGATTTTTTACGCTTTAAAAAAATAAACGGGAGTGAGTGGCTTTTTTTTAGGAGTGGATGTCAATAAGAGGTAGAATACAGGTAAAAGTTTCTTCTTTTTCTGATACTTCAAAATCATTTTTAGAATAATAATCATAAATACTTCTCAAGTAATTGAGACCAAACTTGGTACTTGGCTCCGTATTTGGCTTTTTTTGCAAATTATTTATCACAATAACTTTATTTTTCTCTACTATTATTTGAGTATGCAAAGGTTTATCGTGTGTGGCTAAATTATGCTTTATAGCATTTTCTACCAGAATTTGAAAAGATAAATAGGGCAAACTCTTGCTTAATGCAGATTCATCCTCAATTTTTATGGTAAAAATTAATTCATCATTAAAACGGGTTTGCTGCAAGAAAATATATTTTTCAATAAATAATAGTTCCTGGTTTAGGGAGACAATATTTCCCTCAGGAGGATCTATTAAATAACGGTAAATTCGTGATAAATTTAATGTAAACTTTTTAGCAATTTTCCCATCACTATCAATTAACATATAAAGTGAATTTAGCGAATTAAATAAAAAATGAGGATTAATTTGCTCCTTAAGTTGTCGCAATTGAATCAATGCTTTTTCCTTAATTATTTTTTCGTTTTCTAAAAATAATGAGTTTTTTTCTTTGGTAAGCTGTGCTTTCTCTAAGTAAGACCTTCGGTTTGCTCTAGCAAATAAATAAAAGATAAAAAGAAGCATTGCTGTGGTAACCAAATAGATTAAGGTTGCATATTTTTTTACCAAATTGACATTCTCATCAGCAAAAACTTTTGGGAAATTCACGCTAATATACCAGTCTGATCCTTGTACATCAAGCTTTTTTGTAAAACGAATAACATCCAGTTTTAAATACTCTGAAAGAGAGATTCTCTTAATGAAATTTTTGTCTTTATTGAATAAAGTATCAGAGGGTTTTAAATTGGAAATTTTAAAAATATTTTGGCCAATAAATAAAATATCTGGATGAAAAATACAGATTCCATTTTGATCAAACACAAAAATATAATTTGGAGCCTTTTCATCTACTGTTGAAAAATAGTTATGTAAGGCTTTTAAATTAATATCATAGCCATATCTAACGATCGTTTTATTGGTAGATTCAAGTTTAAAAAAACAACGCCAAACCCATTGATTTCCTTCTTTAATTATGCTACTATTTTGCGTTAAATCTTTATTTTTAGCTACAAAACGATTGATGTTATTTTGATAGGTTATTTCATTCTCTCCTTTTCCAAAATGAATTTTACCATCGTCTATCTTGAACCAGTTATGAAGTACTAAAGAATCAGTAGCTTGAATAGCACTTACTACGGCAATGTTTGAAACTAATTCTCTAGGAATACTTATTTTTAAAAGTTCCTTAATTTGTCTTTGAGGTTCTAGAAATTTAGAAAACTCCTGAGAAACTAGTTCTTGTTTTTTAATAAAGTTACGTTGTGCCATTTCTTCATTTGACTTTTCAGTAATTTTTGTGATTAAGTTACTTAACACAAATACTGAAATTCCGGCAAGAAGTATAGATATGATGCCATAGACCAAAAAGGCGCGTCTAGTAGTGGTATATTTTAATTTAAATTTCAAATAGTTTAGGGTTAGATTTCATATCACGATACTCAAATAATAAAAGTTAGTTGGCCACTGAAAATTGAGAATCATACAAATTTTTATAATACCCTTTTTCACGACTAATTAATTCTTGGTGTGTACCTTCCTCAACAATTAGGCCTTTATCCATCACCACAATTTTGTCTGCATTAACTATAGTTGCCAAACGGTGCGCAATAACAATCGAAGTTCTACCTTTAGTAATGGTTTCAGTGGCACGTTGTATCAACTCTTCAGAATACGTATCAATAGATGAGGTTGCTTCATCTAAAATCAAAATACTAGGATTACTTACATACGCTCTCAAAAAAGCAATCAACTGGCGTTGTCCAGACGACAGCATAACGCCACGTTCTTTAACGTCAAAATCATAACCATCAGGGAGACTCATAATGAAATCGTGAACACCAATTTTTTTGGCTGCTGCCAAAACTTGATCGCGCGTAATATCAGGATTATTTAATGTGATATTATTAAAAATAGTATCGGCAAAAAGAAAAATATCTTGTAACACAACGGCGATTTGTTTTCTTAACGAACTTAAAGTGTACTGTTCGATATTGTTATTATCAACATAGATAGAACCACTATTAATTTCGTAAAAACGATTTAGTAAATTAATAATAGTAGATTTTCCTGCTCCCGTAGAACCTACAATTGCAATAGTTTGCCCAGCTCTTACTTCTAGGTCAATTCCTTTAATCACTTCCTCATCAGGAATATAACCAAAATGAACTTTCTTAAAGGTTATGTCTCCGTTAAAAACAGGTGCCTCTATAACTCCAGTATCTTGAATTTGATCTTCAGTGTCTAAAATATCAAAAACACGATTTGCTGCGATCATACCCAATTGCATCTCATTGAATTTGTCTGCAATTTGTCGCAAAGGATTAAATAACATTGCAATAAACATCGTGTACGAAAATAAATCTCCAAAGGTGGTAAAGGTATCACCGTTTAAAATCTTAAAACCTCCGTAAAGAACTATAAATCCTAAAGTCAAGGAGGAAATAATATCTGCAATAGGGAAGAAGATAGAGTTATAAAGAATTGTTTTTATCCAAGCTTTTTTATGTTTATCATTAATTTCTTTAAATTTTTCTGATTCAATTTTTTCACGATTAAAGAGTTGTACAATCTTCATTCCCGTTACACGCTCTTGTACAAAAGAGTTCATATTAGCAATTTGGTTTCTAACTTCCTCAAAAGCAACTTGCATTTTTCTCTGAAATATTCGGGTAAAGAAAACAAGTATTGGCATAGCAACAATTACTATCCAAGTCAGTTTCCAGTTCATGTAAAACATAAAAAGTAAAACCACGACCATTTTCATAAGGTCACTTATTATCATAAATAAACCTTGACTAAAAATACGAGCAATAGACTCAATATCCGAAACAGAACGAGTTACTAATTGTCCTACTGGAACAAGATCAAAATATTTCATTCGAAAACTTAATATATGCTGAAATAGTTTTACACGAATGTCTTTTACAATATCCTGACCCAACCAGTTTGCCCAAAATACAAAGTAAAATTGCGAAAATACTTCTAGTAAAAGTACAATTCCCATCAAAACAACATACAATAATAAACCATGCTGATCTTGGTTAGAGATATAACCATCTACAGTTTGTTTCAACAAATAGGGACGCAATGCTGCAAACACCGAAAGGGAAATGGCAAAAATAATTACACCATTAAAACGCCATTGGTAAGGTTTTGTATATTTTAAAATTCTTTTAAATAATCGGGTATCAAATGCCTTTGCTTTCATATTTTTTTTAGGAGCTATTTCCTGCTATTCGTTACAATCTTTAGGGTTTCGTTTCGCAACGATTCCCTAAAGGATTTTCACTGCTATCAGGGCTATTTTGTAATATAATCGTACTCTATTTCGGTTAAATATAAGCCATGTGCCGGAACCGAAAAACCAGCTTTGTCTCTGCTTTTACTTTTTATAATGTTTTCAAAATCCTCTAAAGTGATTTTGTGCAGACCAATATTAATCAAAGTACCCACAATGGCGCGTACCATATTTCTCAAAAATCGATTGGCCGAAATCGTAAAAATTAATTTTCCATAATCTTCTTTTGTTGATCCTAAAGTCCAATGGGCTTTAAAAATGGTACAATCAAAAGTGTTTACGTCTGTATTTACTTTAGAAAAACATTGAAAATCAGTATAACTAAATAATAATTTTGCCGCTTCATTCATTAGATCAATATCTAATTTTTGGTAAAAATACCAACTTTGTTCCTGTAAAAAAGGATCTTTGAATGTGTTTATATGGTATTCGTATGTTCTTTTTACCGCATCAAAACGGCTGTGTGCTTGATCGGAAACAGGAATGATCGTATAAACTGTAATATCCTTTGGTAAATAAGAATTTAGCTTGTGTACCAGACTCGGGATATCAAATTGTTTATCATAATCAAAATGGGCAAACATCTGCTTAGCGTGAACACCAGTATCTGTTCGGCCAGCTCCCATCAAGTTTATTTCAGTATTTAATAAAGTAGAAACAGCGTTATTCATTGTTTCTTGTACTGACGATGCGTTAGGTTGTAATTGCCAACCATGATAACGGGTTCCGTTGTAAGCTAATTTTATAAAATATCTCAAGTCTATTTTTTTGAAGCTACAAAGATACTTATTAATTTTTTGGCTACGAAGTCACCAATAGCCAAAGTTTGTTAAGTTTCTAATGGATTTTTTATTTGGAATCCTAATGTCTAATTTTGCAAGATTCCCTAGCCCAGATTGCAGAGGAAATCCTTTTTGTTCGCTACGGCGAACAAAAAGATTGAAACGAAAAGCTGGAAATAGCTCCATAAAAATATTTAACTTGCATTGAGATTAAAAAAATGAAAAAAATTCTTCTTCTATCCGATACGCATAGTCATATTGATGACACGATTTTAAAATATGTAAATCAAGCAGATGAGGTTTGGCATGCAGGTGATATCGGCGCGTTGACAGTCACTGATACAATTAAAAAACTAAAGCCATTACGAGCTGTTTTCGGCAATATTGATGACGCACAAGCTAGACTTGAGTTTCCTTTGCACAATCGTTTTATGTGTGAGGGAGTAGATGTCTGGATTACTCATATTGGTGGTTATCCAGGAAAATATAATCCCAATATTAAAGAGGAAATTGCTAGTAATCCTCCTAAATTATTTATTTGTGGTCATTCGCACATTCTAAAAGTGATTTATGATAAAAAAAACAACTTTTTACACATGAATCCTGGTGCTGCTGGTAAAAGCGGTTTTCATCAAGTGCGAACCATGTTGCGTTTCGTGATCGATGGTGATGCCATCAAAGATTTAGAAATTATTGAGATAGAAAAACAGGGTTAATTGCTTTCTTGGGATAGGTGATGGGTACTATGATTTTTATTGAAGTTCCAAGATTTATTTTAGAATTAATATCCATAGTTCCTTTGAGATTAGTAAGGCGCGATCTAATCTGATTAAGTCCAAAACCTTCTAAAATATGGAATTTCTTGCAATCAAAACCTTTCCCATTGTCTATTATATCAATTTGCAAAGAGCCGTTATCTTCCTTAAGACTTAATTTGGCCTGATTTGCTTGGCTGTGTTTGATAATGTTGTTTAGGAGTTCCATAATGATGAAGTAGATTTTTATTTCAAAATCTTCATCATAACGTGTTTTTCTTTCTACACAGCTTGAATATTTAAAATTAAGAATTGAATTAGAATTCTTTTCGCATAAATCTTCTAATGCATCAAAAAGTCCAAATCGCGCTAATACAGAAGGCATTAATTCATGAGAAAGATTTCTTACTTGGTCGTGTGCTTCCTCTATAATGGTCTTTGTTTTTATTATTTCTTGAGAGGGTGATTCGCTTTGAGAAATATGCGCATACAAATGCATTCCGGCTGAAGAAAGTAAAGCGCTAATGTTATCGTGCAAAAAAGAAGCTATTTTTTTTCGTTCTAATTGTTGTCCATTTATAGTGGCATTAATCGTGTTTTCCTGCACTTTACTTCGTAAATCCTTAAGTTTGTATTTGTGTTTTAATTTTACGTTTTGAGAGTAAAAATAAAATAAGAAGAATAGCAATAGTAACATGGATAGCAAGACAATGAAAATCTTTTTATTTCGGGATTGCTCATTCAATAATATACTTTCTTTACTTTTTAGTCGGTTTTCTATTTTGTCTATTTCTCTTTTAAATTCGTCAATTTGAAGATTTATACCCGCCACATTGGCTTTATTTTTTTTCTCTTCACTATTCAGTTCTTCGTTAAGAGTATTGTAAATGGCTAAATTTTTGTACGCATTTTGATAATCACCATTTTTACCTAAAAACTTTGAATATTCATGGTGAGAATAGGATAAATCTGACTTTTCATTTCCTTCATTTCCTAATAATATGGCATTCTCAAAGTAGTACTTGGCTTTTGGTTTGTCATTTTTATAATTATAGTACATTCCGTTTAGCATGTTCAAGACTACAACTGTACTCGAATCGCCATATTTCTTGTGGTGCTTATTGATGTATTCGAGATAAGGTAATCCTTCTTCAAACTTATCAATATCAAAATAAGCCCATGTCAAATTGACTTTGGTAAACACTATTCGAGAGGAATCTTTAGATTTGATACTGTATTCTAATGATTTTTTGTAATAATAAATTCCTTTTTCATATTGCTTTTTATCAAAGCAATAAATATTACCCAAGTTGTTATTTATCCAGTTCTTTAAAATGTCATTATTGGTCTTATTAGCATAAGTTAAGCCTTTGTGATAATAGTAAAAGGCTTTGTCGTATTCGGACAATTGATCAAAATTGGCGGCGATTGTATTGTAAGCACTAGCGATTAAGTTATTGTCTTTTGAACAAATTGCTAGTTTTAAACCAAGTCTAGAGCGTATTAAAGATTTTTCATAGCTTCCATTTCTCATTAAATCAATAGCTTCTTTAATAATTGCCTCAGCATCATTTTCTACTTTTTTGTCTTTAGCAGCCAAAATGGTAAAAGAGAAAAAATTGAATCCCAAAAATAATGCAATAAAAAGATGTTTCAGCGGCATAAATAGTTGTTTTGAGCTATTGGTTAAATAGGTTTTTGGTTTATTTAGAGTAGTATTGTTATAGTATAAAATTGATGTTTAAGACTTTTTCCTATAATTAGGATTTTATTCATGCTTGGGTAAAAGTCTCTTTTAGGGTTTTATCAATTTATTTTTAATGGCGTATTTTACCAGACTAATGGAGTTCTTTGCGTCTAATTTTTTCATGATATTTTTACGATGTGTTTCTACCGTATTGCAACTAATAAATAATTGGTCGCTAATCTCTTTTCCGCTAAATTCTAATGATATAAGAATGATAATCTCCAGTTCTCTTTCCGTCAAAATATCGTTACAAGGTAATTTTGGATTGTCTAGTTTTGGATTTCCTTTGGTGACTTTACTAAAAATTTTCTCTCGAACATCTTTACAGAAATATTCTTCACCATTAGTAACAGCAAGAATAGATTTTATAATGTTTTCTCCGGCGCATTTTTTAGTTAAATAACCGCTACTGCCTAGTTTCATTACTTCTTTGACAATTCTTAAGTCATCATGACTCGACAAAACGATAATTTTACAAGGAAAACCTTTTTCTGCAAATTCTTTAATAACCTCAATTCCGTCTTTTCCGGGCATATTGATGTCTAGAATTAGCACATCTGTTTTGTTCTCAACTACTTCGTCATATAAATTGTTACCGTTTATAGAACTGCCAACAACTTCAAATGCAGCGTTGGTGTGCAATATAGTTTTAATGCCATCCATAAGAATTTGATGGTCATCAGCAAGGTGGATTCGTATTTTTTCTGACATAGCGTAATTATTCACACCAAATTTAAAAAAAATATGTAGTTAGCGTCTCATTTTGTTGTTTTTGTTTAGAAAATTTAGATTTTGGATACAAAAAAACCCGAATTGTTACATTCGGGTTTCCTTCGCACTAATAAACTAAAGTTTATAGGTTTACCTCAATCTGTCCACAGATTTTACAAGATCTTCATCCTTTTTGATGGCCTTATTAGCTAAAACTAATAACACGACAGCAACTACAGGTAGAAACATCCCAATACCTTTCTCAGAAACAGCAGGTGTCTCTCCAGATAAGTTTAGTGAACGATATACAAACAATCCTAATAAAATCAAATTTAATAAGATATTCAATCTGCCGATAACAAATTGATTCTGTCTTTTTTTATAATATACTATACTTACTAAGGACAAAGTAGTACTTAATCCTAATAATATGGTATAAACTTGGCTTTGCATAAAATAGTATGGTTTATTATCGCTCATAGTCCATAACGGAATGAAAAATAATAAGATGCCCGTAACAACAAAGGCAAGAAATAAATATATGGTTTGAATTCTCTGTATCATTTGCTAAATATGTTTCACAAAAATATATTTTCTTTTTTAAAAATACTATTGTCTGATAAAAATTTATTCGTATTATTGCATCATAATACCGTAAGCACTTCATACTGCGGTTGATTCAATTTAAAGTTACTACCTATCTTTTACAGTATTCCTCAAAAAATTAATTAAACTCATAGAACATTCATGTTTGATATTTCTGCATTAAAAGAAATGAAGCTTTCTGAGCTTCAAGAAATAGCTAAAGCGGCTAAAACTATAAAATTTAACGGTGTAAAAAAAGAGACTTTAGTTAGTCATATTTTAGAGCATCAAGCAGCTCATGTTGAATCTACTACTACAAAGACAGAAAGTAATCTGGAAGAGGATAAAACTAAAAGAGTTCGAATTCTACCCGTAAAAAAAGTTGCTATTCAAAAGAATAAAGTAAATTCTCTTTTTGAAGCGGAGCCTATTGTAACAGAAAAAGAGGTTGCTCTTGAAAATAATGCTACTATCCAAGTAGATACAATAGAAAAAGAAGAATCTCTTAATAAAGAATCTTTAGTAGAGGAGAAGAAGGCTGGAAAAGCGATAAAATTTAATAAATCTGCTTACGAGAAAAAAATTGCCTTGAAAAAGGACAAGGAGGAATTAAAAGAAACTTCAAAAGAATCAGAAACTGTTGTTGAAGCTACAGCAGAGACTACAATTGATAGTAAAACTGAAGTTGCAACTCCCGTAAAAAAAATAAATCCAAACCAATTGCACAAACAGAATTCAAATTCAAATCCAAATCAAAATGGAAATGGAACTGCAAACGGGAACGGAAATCAAAATCAAAACCAAAATCCCAACTTTAAAAACAAAAAAAGCAATTTTGCTGCTTCTGATTTTGAATTTGACGGAATTATAGAAAGCGAAGGAGTTCTAGAAATGATGCCTGATGGTTACGGTTTCTTAAGATCTTCAGATTATAATTATTTAGCTTCGCCAGATGATATTTATTTATCAACTTCTCAAATCAGATTATTTGGTCTTAAAACTGGAGATACTGTAAAAGGTGTGGTTCGCCCACCAAAAGAAGGAGAGAAATTTTTCCCATTAGTGCGTGTTTTAAAAATAAACGGACACGATCCTCAAGTAGTTCGTGATCGAGTTTCCTTCGAGCATTTGACTCCTGTTTTTCCATCGGAAAAATTCAAATTAGCTGAAAAACAAAGTACTATTTCAACGCGAATTATTGATTTGTTTTCACCAATAGGTAAAGGACAACGTGGAATGATTGTGGCGCAACCAAAAACAGGTAAAACAATGTTGCTTAAGGATATTGCAAATGCAATTGCAGCCAATCATCCAGAAGTATATTTAATTGTTTTATTGATCGATGAAAGACCAGAAGAGGTTACTGATATGCAACGTTCGGTTCGTGGAGAAGTAATTGCTTCTACTTTTGACAGAGAACCACAAGAGCATGTTAAAATTGCCAATATCGTACTAGAAAAAGCAAAACGTTTAGTAGAATGTGGGCACGATGTAGTAATTCTTTTAGACTCTATTACGCGTTTGGCAAGAGCATATAATACTGTTCAACCAGCTTCAGGTAAAGTATTAAGTGGAGGTGTAGATGCGAATGCATTACAAAAACCAAAACGATTCTTTGGAGCGGCTCGTAATGTAGAAAATGGTGGTTCGTTGAGTATTATTGCAACTGCATTGACAGAAACGGGTTCTAAAATGGATGAGGTTATCTTTGAAGAATTTAAAGGAACTGGTAATATGGAATTGCAATTGGATAGAAAAATTGCTAATAAACGTATCTTCCCAGCTATCGATTTGACTTCTTCCAGTACAAGACGTGATGATATGTTATTGGATCCAAAAACATTACAACGCATGTGGATTATGAGAAAATACCTTTCGGATATGAATCCTGTGGAAGCAATGGATTTTATCAATGATCGTTTCAAGAAAACTAAAAATAATGAAGAGTTTTTGATTTCAATGAATGATTAAAAAAAATAAATCAAAACATTTTAAAGTTGATTAAAGATAAAAAAAAACTCCAATTTTCAAATTTGAAAATTGGAGTTTTTTTATTTTACTAATAAGTATTTTAAACTGTCTGTTCGTTTCTTTCTAGCAATGCCATATAAAAACCATCAAAACCAGACTCAGAAGCTAGGATTTTTTGATCTTTTATAAATTTAAATTGTTTTCCAATATCAGTTGTAAGAAAACGAGCCACTTGATCTTGATTTTCAGAAGGTAAAACAGAACAAGTTGCATATACTAATTTTCCACCTGGTTTTACAATTTTAGAATAACTTTCTAAAATTTCCGATTGTACTTTACGAATATTATCGATAAACTCTGGTTTCAGTTTCCATTTTGCATCAGGATTTCTTTTTAGAACACCTAGGCCACTACATGGTGCATCAATAAGAACACGATCTGCTCTTTCATGTAGTTTTTTGATGATCTTTGTAGAGTCGATAATGCGGTATTCGATATTAAAAGCGCCGTCTCTTTTTGCTCTAATTTTTAATTGCTTCAATTTGCTTTCATACAAATCCATAGCAATCAATTGTCCTTTATTTTCCATTAAAGCGGCAATGTGCAACGTTTTTCCACCAGCACCAGCACAAGTATCTACCACACGCATTCCTGGTTTTACATCTAGGAAAGCAGCAACTAATTGTGAATTTGCATCTTGAACCTCAAAGAAGCCTTGTTTAAAAGCATCCGTCAAAAATACATTAGCTCTTTCTTTGAGAACTAAAGCATCTGGTTGATTTTTTAAGGTTTCTGTTTCAATGTTTAAATCCATTAGAATAGCACGAAGTGCTTCTCTAGTAGTCTTAAGTGTATTTACCCTTAAAATCACTTTAGCAGGTTGGTTTTGAGCTGCAATTTCAGTAGCCCAAACTTTTTCGCCTAATTCTTTAACCCCTAATTCATCCATCCAATCCGGAATAGATTCTTTCAAAGCTCTCACTTTTGAAAGTTCATCAAAGCGACCTTTTATTTTTCGATCAGGAGTTCCTTCAAGCTGACGCCAATCCGGAATAGGATAACCTCTTAAAACAGCCCAAACAGAAAACATTCTCCAGAGATTATCTCTGTCAAACGGCTCTTTTACTTCGGCAATTTCTGCGTATAATCTCTTCCAACGTACAATTTCGTAGATGGTTTCTGCAACAAACTTTCTATCTGAACTTCCCCAACGTTTGTCTTTTTTTAAGGATCTTGCTACTACTTTATCTGCATATTCCCCTTCATTAAAAATGGCGTTTAATGCGTCTATTGTTGTGTAAACTAAATTTCTGTGTAATCTCATTTTAAATAATTGAGGTGCAAAGGTACTATTTATTGATTGAATGTTATATTTTAAATAATGATTCTTATTTTTTTAATTTTTAAACAAAAAAAAACACTGTAATTAATACAATGTTTTTAATGTTTTTGGATGATAAAATTATTTTATTCTAATTAAATCTACTTTTTCAGGAGCATGAAGCACCATAGGAAATTTTTCAATTTTAACAGAACTACTATCTAAACCAAAAGCTTTTTCCTCGGACAAACTTAATTTTTTAAGTAGGAAATAGGAATTCATTATTATTTTTTCGTGCCATCTTAAACGACTGTCATTAGAAAGGAATTTTTCTGAAAGTACAAATTTAAAGTCACCAATAATATTATTTTTATTCAATGATTCATATCTACTGGTAATATCTACTTCGCCTTTTTTAACCATGTCTTTAATGACCTCTCTAAACATTAAGTTTATTTTGGTAGGTTCTCTAAAACCAAGATTAAAGTCGACACGATATAAATCATCTTTTGCGATTTCAGTAACTTTATATTCCGCTTTGTAAGGTTCTGACAATATATTTACATGAACAAACCAGTAAATATCAGCTCTTTTGGGTCTTTTTTGTAAAATAGAGTACATTACTTTTTCTTCTATTTCATCAGTTCTACCTGCATTAGTCATATAAACTAAGTGGGTTGCATATTTTGGAATTGATAAATCAGCACTCAATTCAGCAAGTACTTTTTTGTAATCTTCTACTTTAACAAGTTTAGTGTAGCTTTTGTTAATTTGTTTAGCTAGATACCAAGTTGTCATTATGCTAATTAATATCGCTGCTATGATTAGTGTAACATAACCACCATCGGCAAATTTTGTAATATTTGCGGCTAAGAAACTAAATTCGATTAATAAATAAGTTGTGATAAGCGGTACAATTAGATATAATTTTACTCTTTTCATTATCAAATAATAGTTAAGTAAAATGGTTGTCATTATCATACATAATATAATTGCCAAACCATAAGCATGCTCCATATTATTTGATTCCTCAAAGTGTAATACGATTCCAACACATCCAAAAAATAACAACCAGTTTATAGAAGGTATGTATAACTGTCCTTTCAATTCCGTTGGATATTTTATTTTTACTTTGGGCCAAAAGTTTAATCTCATAGCTTCATTAATAAGAGTAAAGGAACCACTAATCAAAGCTTGTGATGCAATTACAGCGGCTAGAGTTGCTACTACAATACCAATTGGCTGAAACCAATCTGGCATGATAAGATAGAAAGGATTCCCATTCTTTCCTCCTAAGGTTTGTAGTGTTTCACCTTCTTTACCGATTAAATAAGCTGCTTGTCCAAAATAATTTAGAACTAAAGTTGTTTTTACGAATACCCAACTTATTCTAATGTTTTTGCGTCCGCAATGTCCCATGTCTGAGTACAAAGCTTCTGCACCAGTAGTACATAGAAATACAAATCCTAAAACAAAGAAACCTTCCGGATGAATAGAGAGTAAATGGTACGCGTAATACGGATTTATCGCTTTTAGAACAGTAAGGTTTTGTCCTATTTGTGATATTCCTAATACTGCAAGCATGGCGAACCAAACCATCATCATCGGAGCAAAAAATTTACCTACTAATTTTGAACCAAATTGTTGGATAGCAAAAAGCACGAATAAAATACCAATAACGATTGGAATTGTATTTATTTCTGGATAAAATTTTCTAATTCCTTCTACAGCGGAGGATACAGAAATTGGTGGTGTGATAATTCCATCGGCTAGAAGTGCACTTCCTCCCACAATTGCGGGGACAATTAGCCATTTTATTTTTGTTTTTTTTACCAAAGCATATAAGGCAAAAATACCACCTTCACCATGATTATCAGCACTTAATGTAATCATTACATACTTTATGGTGGTTTGCAAAGTAAGAGTCCAAAATACTGCTGATACTCCTCCTAAAACAACATCAGCATTTATAATGTGATCGCCAAGTATGGCTTTCATTACGTACAAAGGTGAGGTTCCAATATCACCATAAATTATTCCTAAAGAAATTAATAAACCGCCTAAAGTTAATTTACTATGCAGGTCTTTGTGCGATGCGCTCATGTAGTGATTTTAAATAACTAGTCAAAAATACAATTTTAAAGTAAATTGTAGCTTTTTATACAATAAAAAAAACACGGCTAAAAACCGTGTCTTAATTTCTTTAAAAGAGTTTATTTAAATTCGTCTATTATTATTTCTAGGAGAGGAATTACCTCTTTGTGATTCACCTCTTTGAGGTGCCGATTCACTTGCTCCGCTTCCTCTATTTTGTGATTGCGCTCTCTCAGGAGTAGACTCTCGAGCCGGACTCATTCTGTTCTGAGAATAATCTCTAGATGAATTACCTCTTTGAGGACTTGCTTCTGTAGAAGGACTCATTCTGTTTTGAGAATAATCTCTAGATGAATTACCTCTTTGAGGACTTGCTTCTGTAGAAGGGCTAGTTCTGTTTTGAGAATAATCTCTAGAAGAATTACCTCTTTGAGGACTTGTTTCTGTAGAAGGACTCATTCTGTTTTGAGAATAATCTCTAGATGAATTACCTCTTTGAGGACTTGCTTCTGTAGAAGGGCTAGTTCTGTTCTGAGAATAATCTCTAGAAGAATTACCTCTTTGAGGACTTGCTTCTGTAGAAGGAGTTGTTCTGTTCTGAGAATAATCTCTAGAAGAATTACCTCTTTGAGGACTTGCTTCTGTAGAAGGAGTTGTTCTGTTTTGAGAATAATCTCTAGAAGAATTACCTCTTTGAGGACTTGCTTCTGTAGAAGGGCTAGTTCTGTTTTGAGAATAATCTCTAGAAGAATTACCTCTTTGAGGACTTGCTTCTGTAGAAGCACTTGTTCTATTTTGAGAATAATCTCTAGAAGAATTACCTCTTTGTAGGCTGTTTTCTCTAGAAGAATTACCTCTTCTACTAGCATAACTTACGTCATTTCTAGATCCTCGTCTTTGATCAAGTTCGTAACGATTTACAACATTTACATTTCTTCTAGAAAAAGAATAATTTGGATTTTGTCTCTCATAACCATTCGATCGTCTTGAATTATAGAAAACCACGGTGCGATCATTTCTTCTGTGATTTACATAATTGTAATTATTATTGATATTGATACTAATATTGATATTATTTCTATATCGAAACACTGGAAAAGGATTCCAAGCATAATAATAAGAAGGATAATAATTCCAGTTCCAAGTAGAATAATAAGGGCGATAATTGGTCGACCAAAATGAGGCGTAAATTATTGGAGGTGTATAATAAACGGGTTCGTATATGTAATTGTCTCCATACATGAACACATCACCCACAACTTGAACATGAATTTTATTATCTCTATCTTTTTCTACATCTATAGTAGCTACATCTTGATAAACATCTTGATCAAGTACAGATTGGATAATAACTAAGTGCGTTCTGTTTTCAACTGTTTCAATAACTCTTAAGTAATCTACTTCATCATCATTATTTAAATCTAAATTTGAAATTTGAAGCTCAGGATCGTTAAGGCGTCTTTCAAAATCTTGAAGGTCTCTAGAATCACCAAAAATAGACGCAACTGCTCTCAAATCAAGATTATCACTTATTTCTGAATTCTTAGCGTTTACCGATGTTCTTTTTTGCGCCTGAATTTGTGTTGCGAAAACAGTAGTCAAAAGACTCAATAATAGTAATTTCGTTTTCATAATTTATGGGATTAAATGTTCCTTTTTTTTTACAATCCAATTACTATGCCAATAAAATTTAGAGTAAGATTGTATTTGTTCAAATAGTTGTAAATTGTCGCAAAATTTATTAGTTATGAAAAATTCTATACTATTTCTACTTGTCTTGATTTTCTTTGTATCATGTAACATAAAACAAGCAAATACTTTAAGTCAAGAACACTTTAAATCAGTAAAGATTGATACTTTATTTCAAGATAAAATAAGTATTAGAGCCATACAAATTGACCAAAATAAAATTTGGTATGCTGCTGATAAAGGGAGATATGGTTTTTTTGATTTGAATAACAAACAAAAAAAAGAGAATCTAATCACCAAAGATTCTTTAAAACTAGAATTTAGAAGTATAGCGCAAACAGCAAATCATGTTTTTGTTTTAAGCGTTTCAAATCCAGCATTACTCTATCAAATTTCTAAACATGACGCTACTGAAAAATTAGTTTATCAAGAAAACCATGAGAAGGTTTTTTTTGATAGTATGCAGTTTTGGGACAACAACCAAGGAATTGCTATGGGCGATCCAATAAATAATTGTTTGAATATAATTATAACTAAAGATGGTGGAAAATCATGGTCAAAAATCCCATGTGATGAATTACCAAAGGTAGAAGAAGGGGAAGCCGCTTTTGCAGCAAGTAATACTAATATTGTTATAAAAGGAAATGATACATGGATCGTTTCTGGTGGCAAAAAATCTAGAGTTTTTTACTCTCCAGATCGCGGTGTTAAATGGATGGTTTATGAAACACCGATTGTTCAAGGAAAAGCTATGACAGGAATATTTACAGCTGATTTTTATGATTCGAATATCGGATTTGTTGCCGGTGGTAATTATGATGATTTAAAACAGAATTTTTCTAACAAAGCACTTACAATAAATGGAGGTAAATCATGGAATCTTGTTGCGGAAAAGGAAGGTTTTGGTTATGCATCTTGTGTTCAGTTTGTGACTAATACAAAAGGCAAATCTCTTGTAACAGTTGGCACTTCAGGAGTGTATTATTCTTCAAATAGTGGAACTTCATGGAGTCAATTAAGTACAGATAAGAGTTTTAATACCATACGTTTTATAAATAAAAATACTGCTATTGCTGCTGGACAAAATAAAATGGTTCGTATGCGCTTTGAATAAAAAAACCTAAAAAGTAAAAATAGTTATACTTTTTAGGTTTTTTATGAATTAATAAAAAAAAATAAGAGGTTATTTTTGTACACTTTTATTGCGATATTGTTGTAGCAATTTTCTATTGAAATCCTCTTCAGCTTTTCTAAGCTTTATAATTTTTGTAGCGGGTAGGACTGCTTTTACATTTTGAGTGAATTTTTTTCGAAGTGCAAACAATTCTTCTTCGGTGTCCTCAATTTGACTTAAAAAATTACTCGCTTCTTTTTCCGATAATTTGTCAAGAGAACCATCATTCATTCTTTTCATAAAAGCTCTCATTTTTTGATGTCTTAACTCAAATTGATTGTCATCATAAGTGTTGTATAATGGCCAAAATTTTTCAGCTTCAGCGTTGGTCAAATCTAATTCTGTCGTGAAAAAAGCAACTTTTAGAACTTTTATTTTTTCTTTTTTTTCTTTCATGCTTTCGTTTTGAGCATAAAAGGAGACAGAAACTAGTACTAGTAAAATTGATAATAGTTTTCTAATGTTCATTTTTTTTATTTTTTTTAATTGTAACTTAAATCACGGTTAGTGGTTATTCTAGAATAAGATTTTCTAAATTTGAATTTAATGATAACACATCTTCTATGGCCTTGTCTTCAATAACCATACTTATTTTTATGTTATTAATATCTTCTGTTTCCAATACATTAATTAAATCATATTGATTTACATTCGTTTGATAGGTAATGTAATTTTCTAATGCAGCTGCATCCATATTTGATTTTTGCGTAGTAGAATAATTATATAAAGTTGGAACTAGAAGTGCAAGCACTAAAATTGCTGCTATCAGGAGAAATAAATTCTTTCTTTTTTGAAATATTGAAATCACTTTAGGTTCATTCATAGGTAACCTCTCCATCATTTTAGCGGAGAAATTATCAAAATAATTATCTGGTGTTTTAAATCCAGATTCTATTTTAGTCTCGTTTTCTAATTTAAATGTTTTCATATGCTTATAAGACACTCTTATTTTAAAAAGGTTTAATTTCTATTGATAAATGCTTCAATTTTTTTTACTGCAATGTGATAAGAAGCTTTTAAACCGCCTACTGATGTGCCTAAAATTTCGGAAATAGCTTCATATTTAAGTTCTTCAAAATATTTCATTTTAAAAACCAACTGTTGCTTTTCAGGTAATAACGCTATTGCTTTTTGTAATTTTAATTGTATTTCATTTCCATCAAAATAAATATCTGCTTCAAGATTTTCTATAGCTTTATTTTGAACCGCTTCAGAAGGAATTTCATTTCTTTTTGATTTTTGCTTTAAAAAATTTAATGCTTCATTAGTAGCAATGCGATACATCCAAGAGAAGAGTTTACTTTCTCCTTTGAAATTTTTTAAATTTTGAAAAATTTTCACAAAAGTATTCTGCAAAACATCATCAGCGTCATCGTGATTGAGAACGATATTTCTGATATGATTGTAAAGAGGTCTTTGAGAATCCACTATCAACTTCTCAAACGCTTGATTTTGCGTTTTAAGATTTAATAATTGTTCTATAAATTCCTTTTCTTCTTGCAAAATTGTTTTTTCTAGGTTAGAATAGAATTTAGTAAAAAGGTTTAATGTAAAGGATAAAAAAGTTAAAACTCAGATTGTTCCTCTGGCTTATTTACCGCAGGTTCTGTTACAACTGCAGGTTCTGGTTTTCTAACCGGAATATAGGTATTTACTGGTACTACTTTGATTTTTATAGGAAAGTAAATCTCCGTAATCCATTTTGATGGACTTTTATTTTCAGACCTACTAGTTTTAAAAATTTCTAAGTGAGAGAATGATTTATCCAATTCTATAACATTTGTGTTACTGTATGCTATAGTTTTTTCTATTGCTTTTTTAGTATGAGAATAATCTCCTGTCATAGTTGTTTTAACAGCGTCAAATCCTTCGAGTTTTCCGCTTAAAATATCGCTTCCAGAACTGGTTAATATTTGATTTTTTATTGGTACACAAACAGAAATTCGTGTTAAGTCGTTGGTGACATCGTAATTGTGATAAATAATGAATGGCTTGCCATTTAAATCTATTTTGTTTTGATTACAAAACTTAATAATCTTATAAAATACTATTCTTGAATTTTTTGTTACATTAGTAATTTTACTTGTAAACGTTTGATTTAAATAGAAAGTGGTAGCTACTTTTGACAAACCATCCACTTTTACGTTGTATGTATTTATTTCGTAATCAAGAATCTTATCTAAATTGGCCAAACTCTTTTCGTACGTTTTACCTATAATTCTGTAAATTCCGCCATTAAAAGCAGTACTCACTTTCATATAAAAATTCATTTTACCAATGGTTTTCCAAGTTACCTTAGTACCGCCTATAGTATCTTTGAATTTCCAAAAAACTGACGATGAAGTACCATCATAGTTCATTTTTTGTGCAATACTATCGTTTTCTTTTACAAAAATAGTTTTCAAATCACCAGCGCCCTCTTTGCCTTGCCAAGTGTATGAAGCGCCAGGTCCAATTGTTTTGTTTGAATAGTTGATTTTTATAGTGGGATCTTCAATCAATAGTGAACTAAAATCTTCCCAATTTCTTAAATCATTCACGTAGCTAAACACGTTTGCTTTTGAGGAATTTATAATTTGACTTCTTTCTACAGTAAAATCCCCTTTTTGAGTTGCAACAAAAATAGATATAGCAACTAAGCTAAGAAGTAGTAAAAGAAACAAATATTTTAAAATCCTCATAATACACGGGTTTATTAATTTCTGTAAAGTTAAAAATTTAATTAACAAGTTATAGAAACTGTTAAATAATTATAATGGTATTTTCTGAATAAAACTTTAAGGTAAATATTTAATTTTTTTGAATGATTTAATAAAATCACCCTTTTGTCTTTAAATATTTTGCATTCCTAAATGATGTTTTTTTTAATTATTTATTTATCACTAATTTTTATTTGCAAACATTTGGTTTTTAACTATCTATTAAGTTTTAAGAAAAATGTAAAGAATACATACTTTTACAATTTTATAAAAAAAAGTCCACCAAAAGGCAGACAATAGATGGTTGGAATTAAAATTTATCTTTTAAAGAAAATTTTGATTAAAAATAAAATACCAATAAAAGCGATAAATCCGATCAATATTTTATAGCTTCCTTTATAAAATATCCTATGTAGTCCTATATCTTTTCGATAAGCAAATGTTATTGCAATGACAAATACAATAAAAAAAAGACCTGCAAATATTAATTGATCCTTACTAAACATAATTAAAAATATTTTTTTACAAATTTAAGGATTAGTTTAATAATAGTTTACTAATTTGTCTTTTCATTTTATAAATAGTGATAGATGCAAAAACAAATAAATGCCGTAAAAGAATTTCATACAACTTTTAAATTAAATTTTAATGAAATACCTACTGCCGACTTGGGATCAAATACGCATGAACTTCGCTATAATTTAATGAAAGAAGAGAATGAAGAATATCTCGAAGCAGTACAAAATAACGATATAATAGAAATTGCTGATGCTCTTGGTGACATGTTATATATTTTGTGCGGTACAATCTTAGAACATGGATTACAACATAAAATAGAGGCTGTTTTTGATGAAATTCAACGCAGTAATATGAGTAAGCTAGATGAAAACGGAAATCCTATTTACCGAGAAGATGGAAAAGTAATGAAAGGGCCAAGATATTTTAAACCTGATTTTTCTGCTATTTTAAAATAGTAATTTAGAAGCTGTAATTTTACATCAAATAGAAACTGCAATAAATTTTTCATAAATAAAAAAGGCGATAATCATTACGTTATCGCCTTTTTATATTTTGGTATTCTACTTTTTTAGATCTTAACAGTCCATCCAAAAGTATCCTCTTCTAATTTATTTTGAATATTAGTTAATTTATCTTTCAATTGAATAGCTACTGACTTTTCAATTTTAGGCAAGTCATAATATACATCTTGATATGAAAATCCTGATATTGGGCTAACAACTGCTGCTGTTCCTGCACCAAAAATTTCTTTTAAACTACCGTTTTTTGCAGCCTCTACAAGTTCAGAAACTAAAACTGGACGAATTTCTACCGCTATATTTTCACTTTTAGCCAATTCAATAAGTGTTTTTCTAGTTACACCGTCTAAAATACGCTCACTTACTGGAGCAGTAAATAAAGTATCATTTATTCTAAAGAATACATTCATTGTGCCTGCTTCCTCTAGTTTTGTATGTGTAGCGTCATCTGTCCAGATAACCTGTTGAAATCCTGCTTGATTAGCTAGGTTGGTAGGATAAAATTGTGCTGCATAATTACCAGCTGCTTTTGCAGCTCCAATTCCACCATTCGCAGCTCTACTAAAGTGTTCTGCAATAAGAACTTTTACATCACCAGAATAGTAAGAAGTCACAGGAGATAAAATGATCATAAACTTATAATCATGAGATGGGTTAGCAATTACACCTGTACCTGTTGCAATCATAAAAGGACGAATATACATTGCATTCCCTTTTCCTTTTTTTATCCAAGCTTCGTCCAATTGCAATAATTGATTTAGTCCGTTCATGAATATTTCTTCAGGGACTTCAGGCATAGCCATTCTCAAAGCTGATTTATTAAAACGATTGTAATTTTCATCAGGTCTAAAAAGCCAAACATCATCATTTGCATCTTTATAGGCTTTCATTCCTTCAAAAATCGCTTGACCATAATGAAAAACCCTACTTGATGGGTCTAACAAAAAAGGCGCATAAGGCTTAATGACTGGTTTTTGCCATTCCCCATTTTTAAAATCACATTCAAATAAATGGTCCGTAAAAACTGAACCAAAGCTTAAGTTTCCAAAATCTACTTCGTTTATTTTTGAAGTAGCAGATTTTAAAATTTCAATTTTGTTAGTTTGAGTAGTACTCATAATATTGTATTGTTTTTAATTTTAATGTTGTAAGCATTTTTTAAAATATAGAATGCTTAATAAGCTGTATTTTAATAACTGCAAAATTAGATAAAAAATAAGCAGAACTCTTATCTAAACATTATTATTTATAGCTTTTAACTATCTATTACAAATCAGTTATAAAATTTGATAAAAAGAATAGCTATTCTATTGATTTTATAATAAATAATACCTTTTTAGGAAGGGAGAGTTTTAGTTTTATTAAATTTGACAACAGGTAAATATTTAGTAACCTAACTTTAAAATATAATTTTGAAAAGAGAAATAATACAAACACTCGATGGTTCTACAACCATACAACTTACAGATTGGGATGAATGTTATCATTCTAAACATGGAGCGATTCAGGAAGCACAACATGTTTTTATCAAAAACGGACTTTCTTTATTTAAAAATAGAGAAGTGGCTATTATGGAAATTGGATTTGGTACTGGTTTAAATACATTCATTACTGTTTTGGAATCTCAAAAAATGGAACAAAAGATTGATTATGTAGGTGTTGAGGCTTATCCAATTTCGGCAGAAGAAGTAAAGCATATGAATTACGTTGCCGAGTTAGGAGCGCAAGCAGAGAGTGTAATTTTTGAAAAGATACATGAAAGTAGCTGGGAAGAAAAAATCTTATTGAAGGAAAACTTTTCACTAACTAAAAGGAAACAGTTTTTTGAAGAAATTATTGATGAAAACAAATTCGACTTAATTTATTTTGATGCTTTTGGATATAGAGTTCAACCGGAATTATGGAGCACAGAAATTTTTAGAAAAATGTACCAAGCTCTCAAGCCAAAAGGTGTTTTAGTCACTTATGCTGCTAGAGGAGTGGTCAAAAGAAGTATGATTGAAGTTGGATTTACAGTTGAAAAACTTGCAGGGCCACCAGGAAAAAGAGAAATGTT
Source organism: Flavobacterium flabelliforme (assembly GCF_017948675.1). Taxonomy (GTDB): domain Bacteria; phylum Bacteroidota; class Bacteroidia; order Flavobacteriales; family Flavobacteriaceae; genus Flavobacterium; species Flavobacterium pygoscelis. Next base: position 27,630 of record NZ_JAGFBU010000001.1, on the reverse strand, counting down.
TAGAGCAAGTAAATTATAAAATTAATTACTTAAAAATCAGTCAATTATAATTTAAAAAAATAAAAACCAAAAACTTCGTTAAATTATGATGCAGTAACTAAAAAGGATGTATTTTTACATTGATTTAGAATTTGAATATAACCAAATCTGCCTTAAATTATGTCGAAAATTATGTATGATTATACGAAATCAGTTTTAGAAAGAGTAAGTTTTGATGCTAGCCTTTTCTGTAAGGAACTAGAAAAAGCAATCAAAATGTTGTTACCTTACGAAATGGAACAATTGAGAGAATGGTTAGAAAATTTCACCATGGAGAAACCAGAATTAAAACAATGCTTACTCATAGTAAATTCATAAAAAAAAGGAACCCAATTGGGTTCCTTTTTTTATTTCTTATGTATTGAACTTATAATTTGAACATTTTGATAAACAATAGCCCCTTTAATAACTCCAGCTATAGTGCTTCGGAGGGCTTCAATAATCTGAATTTTCAACTCATTTTTTGGAAAAATCAAGCTAACTTCTCTAGCAGGTTTTGGCTCCTTAAAATGACGCAGTTTTAACTTGTCACTCTCTTTTAGATCAAGTGTATGCAAATAAGGCAACAATGTTGTCCCTAATCCTTCATCGGCTAATTTAATAAGCGTTTCAAAACTCCCACTTTCTAACTGAAAATGACCTTTATCGCTACGAGGAGAATTTTTGCATAAATTTAAAATTCCATCTCTAAAACAATGTCCGTCTTGTAATAATAGAATTTCATCTAAGTTTAAGTCAGAGATTTCTATTTCTTCTTTCTGAAAATGATGATGGCTTTCTGGTATGTATGCTACAAAGGGCTCAAAATAAAGTACAATTTCCTTGATTTTCTCTTCCATCAAAGGAGTAGCAGCAATGGCAGCATCTAGATGACCGTTATTGAGTTTTGTAATGATTTCATCTGTATTTAACTCTTCAATAATCAGTTTTACTTTTGGATATTTTTTTATGAAATTATTCAGAAACATAGGAAGTAAAGTGGGCATTATAGTAGGAATGATTCCTAATCTAAACTCTCCTCCAATAAAACCTTTTTGCTGTTCTACGATGTCTTGAATGCGATCCGCTTCATTGACAATATTTTTGGCTTGATTTACTATTTTGAGACCAATATCAGTAAGTTGGATTGGTTTTTTAGTTCGATCAAAAATTTGAATGCTCAATTCTTCTTCTATTTTTTGAATTTGCATACTCAAAGTGGGTTGCGTCACAAAACATTTTTCAGCAGCTAGCGTGAAATTTTTGTGCTCAGCAACTGCAAGAACATATTTTAATTGTGTGATTGTCATGGTATACTTTTTTCTAATGCAAATTTAGTAAAACAATAACTTTTTATTATGGTGTTTTTCTTTAATGTTTGACTAAATTTACAAAACAACCTAATTAATAAAAATTGAACAATGAAAACTAACATTTTAGGACTAGCAGTTAAGGAATCAGAGTTGATTATTAATAATCTAAATACGCTCTTATCAAATTTTCAAGTATATTATCAAAATTTAAGAGGAATTCATTGGAATATTAAAGGAAAACGATTTTTTGATCTACATGTAAAGTTTGAAGAATTATATACAGATTCGCAATTAAAAATTGATTTGATTGCCGAAAGAGTTTTGACAATAGGAGGAACCCCTCTTCATACGTTTGAAGATTACATTAAAAACAATACTTTAGTTGTTGGTAAAAATATTTCTGTTGACGAAAAAGCAGTTCATTTGATTGTGAATTCCTTATCCCATTTATTAAAAATTGAAAGAGAAATTCTTAATAAATCTGCCGAAATTAATGACGAAGGAACCAACTCAATGATGAGTGATTTTATTGCTGAACAAGAAAAAACAATTTGGATGATGCAAGCTTGGTTAGAAGAAAGTTTATAATATTTCTTATGTTTTTATAATAAAGCAGAATACTAATCAGTTAGTGTTCTGCTTTTTTTGTGGATGTTAAATTTATTTAAAATTTTTAATAGTTATAAAATTTATTCTTCCTTATTAACTATTTTTGCATTAATGAAAATAATAGCAAGTCTTTTTTTATTCTTATTTATTGCGTTTTTATCTACTCCTGCAATTGTAACAGTGATAGAAAAGTCTTGTGATATATCTATGTTTTTTAATATGTCTGAAGAGGAGCATCACACTCATAAAGAAATTAAAAGCATAGTTTATATAAATAATTCATCTTACATCGGTTTTAACGATGAAAAAATCAACAACTCTAGTTTAATACTATCTGAAAACTTATCTAAACATGATAATGTTTCGGCATCTATTTTTTCTCCCCCGCCTAATAAAGCATAATATTTCGATTAAAATTAAATTACTACATTCTTTGTAATATGTAGCATATTAACTTACAATTTAATGTAATATTATGTCAAAAAAAGTCAATCTTTTGGCCAATTTAAAATCTGATTTTGCATCAGGATTGGTCGTTTTTTTAGTTGCACTCCCTTTATGTTTAGGGATTGCAATGGCCTCAGGCGCACCATTATTCTCTGGAATTATCTCTGGAATTATAGGTGGTGTCGTAGTGGGTTATTTAAGTCAGTCTCATATTAGTGTTAGTGGACCTGCAGCTGGTTTAACAGCAATTATTTTAACAGCAATAACCGATTTAGGAGCTTTCGATGTTTTCCTAACGGCGGTTTTTATAGCAGGATTATTGCAATTAGCGCTAGGTTTTCTAAAAGCGGGAAGCATTTCTAATTATTTTCCAACGAATGTAATTGAGGGAATGCTTGCAGGTATTGGAGTAATAATTATTTTGAAGCAAATACCTCATGCTTTTGGTTATGATGCTGATTTTGAAGGGAATCAGTCTTTTGCGCAGAACGATGGGATTAACTCATTTTCTGCATTATTTGAAGTCTTTAACCATATTCAATTGGGAGCAGTTGTCATTACATTAGCCTCTTTGGTTATCTTAATTTCATGGGATAAATTTTCTTTTTTGAAAAAATTGAAACTAGTGCCGGGTGCTTTGGTCGCGGTAATAATAGGAATTATTTTAAATGAATTATTTATACAAACAGGAAGTTCATTAGCAATTTCCAAAGAACATTTAGTTAGTTTGCCTATTCCTCAATCTTTTGAAGAGTTTAAGGCTATCATTGTAACTCCTAATTTTGCTGGAATTACAAATCCTCAAGTATGGATAGTTGGTTTAACGATTGCCATAGTTGCCTCAATCGAAACATTATTGTGTATTGAGGCCTCCGACAGAATGGATGCTCAAAAAAGGTATACTGATACTAATATTGAGCTAAAAGCGCAAGGTATTGGTAATATTGTGAGCTCTCTCTTAGGAGGATTACCTATGACATCAGTTGTTGTTCGATCATCTGCTAATAATAATGCTGGTGCTAAATCTAAAATGTCAGCCATTATTCATGGTGTATTGCTACTGCTAAGTGTATTGGCTATCCCTGCTATTTTGAACAAAATACCATTGGCAACTTTGGCAACAATTCTTATTTTAGTTGGATATAAACTAGCGAAACCAGCAACTTTTATACATTTTTGGGAAAAAGGGAAGTATCAGTTTGTTCCTTTTATTGCCACTTTGGTTGCAGTTGTGGCCACAGATTTACTCAAAGGAGTGTTATTGGGGATTATCATCAGCGTTATTTTTATCCTAAGAGGAAATCTAAAAAGAGCATATAGTTTCAAAAAAGAGCAATATGTTGACGGTGATATTATTCATATCGATTTAGCTCAAGAGGTGTCTTTCTTGAATAAAGCGGCGATTAAATTGACTTTGAGTGAAATACCTGAAAATTCTAATGTGATTATCAATGCTAAGGATACAGTGTATATTTCTCATGATATCCTAGATTTAATAAAGGAGTTCAAAGCAACGAGAGCAGTAGACGAGAATATTAAGGTAAAGTTAAAAGGTTTTAAAAAGGCTTACGAGCTAGAAAATACTCCAGAATTAACGAATCACGTTACGTTTGAACATTATTATGATGTAGCCAAAAGAGCAATGGTTAAAAAGGAAAAATTTAATGAAGTTTATCAAAATTAATAATTAAACAAATAAAAGGCCGATGTAATTCAAGCTTTAAAAAAAGATTTTATTATCAATTTTTTGAAGTTCTGTGCCAAATTTAAATTAAAAAACAAATAGAAAGATGAGTGATTTTTATAAGAAAATATTAGAGAATAATAAAAAGTGGGTAGAAAATAGCTTATTAAAAGACCCAAACTTTTTTAAAGATTTAGCAAAAGGTCAAACACCACCCTTGTTATGGATTGGATGTTCCGATAGTCGTGTTCCAGCCAATGAGATTATTGGAGCTAAACCCGGAGAGGTTTTTGTTCATAGGAACATTGCTAATATGGTGGTGCATTCCGATATGAATATGCTAAGTGTACTGGATTATGCAGTAAATGTTTTGAAAGTAAAGCATGTCATTGTTTGCGGACATTATGGATGTGGAGGTGTAAAAGCTGCAATGGGTAATGATTCAGTAGGTATTATTGATAACTGGCTTCGTCATATCAAAGATGAATATCGTTTGCATGACAAATATTTAAATTCCATTGAAGACGAAACGGAACGTTTTAATACTTTTGTTGAGGTCAATACTAAAGAACAAGTTTACAACCTAGCTAAGACTTCAATTGTACAAGGGGCATGGAAAAATGGCCGAGATTTAACTATTCATGGTTGGGTTTATGGATTGAATTCAGGTTTTGTAACAGATTTAAAAGTTAATATTGGCTCAAATGAAGAGCTTGATGATGTGTATCAATTGCTAAATTTATAAGTAATAAAAAATCGCCTTCGGGTGATTTTTTTTATTAAAAGAAGCGTGTAAAGTCTGCACATACTATTCTTTTGTTGCACGTTCTAAACGATCGTTTATAGATTTTCCCAAACCTTCTTCCGGGAATTTTTGTGCAATTATTAAATCTAATTTTAATTTATCAAGTCTATGCATTGCTGCATATAAATTGGACATTGCTTCTTTTATATCTCCTTTTTCTGAAAGAATTTCAGTGTAATTAATGTTTGTTTTATCTATTATAGTCTTAAAAACAATAACTCCAATTCTTTTGTTAGCATGTAAGGATAGCTCTTTTTCTATATCTTCAACTAAAATAGTTTTTGTTTTTGGAGCATAATGCCGAGATAACATTCCTGGTGATTCTGGTAACTTTTCACTGTGGTTTTTTACTTTAAGCGGTCCAACTAGTACTTCGATTTCCTCAATACTTATGGATCCTAAACGATATATAATAGGTTGATCGTTTTTAAAACCTATAATGGTTGATTCTATACCATTTTCACAATTGCCACCCTCTAAAACCATGGCAATATCATTTGAAAAATAATCGGCTACATGCTGAGCTTTAGTTGGACTTATAGATCCAAATGGGTTTGCACTAGGTGCAGCCAAAGGAAAATTTAATGCTTTTAATAATTCTAAAGTCAAAGGATGATTAGGTACTCGAACAGCAACTGAATTTCTACCTGCAGTAACAATATCCGGTATTTTATTATTCTTTTCTAAAAGTAAGGTTAGTGATCCCGGCCAGAATGCATCCGCTAATATTCTTGCTTTTTCTGGTATATTTATCGCTATTTCATCTATTAGCTTTTTATTGTGAATGTGCACTATTAAAGGATTATAGAAGGGTCTTTTTTTGGTCTCAAATATTTTTTTTATTGCAGTTTCGCTGTAAATATTGCCTGCTAAACCATAGACTGTCTCCGTAGGAATAGCTACTAATTCATTGTTTTCAAGAATTTTTTTGGCTTTGTTTATATCTGTAGATATTTCAATCATCATTTTATTAAGGATTACAATTGTCACAATAGGTTGGATCTTCCTTTTCAATACCGCGAGGAAATTTTTTTTCATGCGTATAGGCGCATTTTTTACATTGATAAGTATAACTCAAAGTGGAGCGTGTAGGAAAAGAGCAGCTTTCACAAGGTAAACCTGGTTTGGCTGAAATAATATCAAAACCAGGTGTTTTACATCTTGGACATTCATTTTTAATTTTCGCTATAAGATTTTCAGTTGCTTTTTGTATAGCATTCATGCGAGTCGGATTGTAAAGTGCTCGCATATCCGTTTCAGCAGTTATATTCCCATTCTGATTTTTTAAAGTGTTATACAACAGCAGTAAGTCTTCTATATCTTTAAATTCCTTTCTAATTTTTGTACTATTATTTTCTTCTAATTTTAGAATAATTCCATGCGATGGAAAATTTATTTTTTTTGCGAAATCAATTAGATTAGCTTGTGTTAGTATAATTTCACTATCCATATTAGTCTCTAGAGTTAGTTCTCTTCCCACAATCTCAAGATCATTTTTAAAATCTTTCAGCATTACTAGCTCTTCATCAGCAGCTGCAAAAAACAGAGTAGGATGAGCTCCAAAAGAACCTTCACTAGCAACTACTAAATCACAATTGGTGAGCTTGTGACCTAAAATGCATTTGTTTCTTAATGTTGACAGTGCATCTTCTTTCCTAGAAATTTCTCCAGAAAAAGTACCTAATATATCTGTATCCAAGAAATCAGAGGTGTAACAGTGCGCCCCAAGTTTACTTTCTAAAAGTGGGGCAATAACTGTTTCTTTTTTGTGTTTGGTTGCAATAAAAATTGAACTTCCTTTATACATATTATTTTTCCGTACGAATTGAAATGGTACCTTGGATAATTAGATTTTCATTATTTGCTTTTGAGTTCTCTATGATTTGCTCAATTGCTTCTTTTGATTTAATTAATTCTACAATTCTATTTTTAGAATAACCAATGTCTTGATTAAACCGAATATGATTGCTGAAATCTTGTCTGCAGTGGTAGTCAATTTTATAATTAAAAAGCGCTCCTAAGAGATCACTGGCTTCTTCAGTTGTAAAACGACCTTCAATTAATTTAAAATCTCTTTGATTATCCATACATTATTATTTAGGAAGTTTGATATAAAAATAGACAACTATTTAATTTGTATAGATGATTCAAGATGTATACTTGTTGCATTTTTATTCAAATAAAGTCTGATATCGTGTATTGAATTTTGAAGTTTTTTTATTTTATTTTCTCTGCTTTTAATATCTTCTTCTTGATGGGAATTGCATATTTTTCCCTCATGAAATTTTATTTTTACAGCAATCATTTTAGTAATTAATTCTAAAGCTTCATTTGTGTTAAATTCGCCTTCAAGAAGTTGTATGTTCATAGTTTTTGTTTTTATAAATTATTGTCCTTGACCTAAAGAATATCCTGCTTTTCCATCAAATTCATAAAGGTTTTCTGTTTTAATAACATCTATTTTTGATAATTGTGCATTTGATAAAAGAGCTATAATTTGTCCTTTGGTCATTAAGCTACCATTTGTTGGTTTAAAGCGACAACGCCAGTGATCTGTGCAGAATGTTTCTTTAAAGCCTTCTGGCCAAACTTTTATACCACGATTAGTAATCATCGTGAGATTTATATTTTCAAGTATAATCCTTTTCATTTTTTCTGCAATTTCATCAGGATCTGTTCCTTTCCAGTCTACAAATAAGTCAACTCCAACTAATTCTTTTTTAGCGCTTGGTTTTTTTACATATTTTGGTAGGTTTAGAACAGCATCTTTAGAAAATGAAACTTCTTTTAAAATGCTAGGTTTATTTCCTAAATTAGTGATAACTGCTTGCGCAAACTCTTTGGTTCCTACTTTTTGTTTGCTAATTCCCTCTTTAAAAATATCGTAAGTATGAATACCATCTTCTATGGTTTTAAGCCATGCGTTTTGAACTTTTTCAGCAATTTCGGTTTGTCCGATATGATTTAGCATCATGACAGCTCCTTCTAGTAAACCTGAAGGATTGGCCATATTTTGACCCGCTCTACGTGGTGCCGATCCGTGAATGGCCTCAAACATCGCACATTCTTCACCAATATTTGCTGATCCTGCAAGACCTACAGAACCTGCAATTTGAGCAGCAATATCTGATAATACATCACCATAAAGATTTAAAGTAACTATTACATCAAAAATTTCTGGTGTATCGGCCATTTTTGCAGCGCCTATATCAATAATCCAGTGTTCGTTTTCAATTTCAGGATACTCGAGTGCTATTTCGTCAAAAACTTGGTGAAACAATCCATCTGTTTGCTTCATAATATTGTCTTTCGTAAAGCAGGTCACTTTTTTTCTTCCATATACTTTTGCATATTCAAAGGCATAGCGAACAATTTTTTCACAACCAGGTCTACTTATCAATTTTAGACATTGAATTACTTCGTCGGTTTGTTGATGTTCGATACCAGCATATAAATCCTCTTCATTCTCCCGAATTATTACAATATCCATTTTTGGATGTTTCGTTTCTACAAAAGGGTGTAAGCTCATACAAGGTCTTACATTCGAATACAAACCTAGAAATTTTCTTGTCGTTACATTTAAACTTTTGTAACCACCACCTTGTGGAGTGGTAATGGGTGCTTTTAGAAAAATTTTATTTCTTCTAATGATGTCCCAAGATTCAGACGCAATACCTGATGTGTTTCCCGATAAATACACTTTTTCACCAACTTCAATCTCATCGATTTCAATTTGCGCTCCTGCAGCTTTAATAATTTCTAAAGTGGCATTCATGATTTCTGGTCCAATTCCGTCTCCTTTTGCTACTGTAATTCGTGTCATGTTGTTTTGTGTTTTACAATTTGATGGGACAAAATTCGAATTTTTAATTCATATATTTTTATTTATATTTGTAATGAAATACATAAAATAAATTTATGAACTATACTTTGCATCAGCTTCAGGTTTTTTTAAAAGTGACTCAGACTTTAAGTGTTACTAGAGCGGCTGAAGAATTGTTTTTGACACAACCTGCCGTTTCTATTCAGTTAAGAAATTTTCAAGAGCAGTTTGAAATACCATTGACAGAAATAATTAAAAAGCGTTTGTATGTAACTGATTTTGGAAAAGAAATTGCTATTGCTGCAGAAAATATTCTTAATGAAGTTCATGCTATAAATTATAAAACAGTAGCCTTTAAAGGTAAACTTTCGGGTAGATTAAAGCTTTCGGTCGTTTCTACCGGAAAATATGTAATTCCTTATTATTTGAGTGATTTTTTAAAATTACACAATGAAATAGAATTGGAAATGGATGTAAATAACAAAGTGAAAGTCGTAAAAGCATTAAAAAATAATGAAATAGATTTTGCTTTAGTTTCTGTTTTACCAAAAGATTTAGATATAGAATCGGAAGTTTTAATTGAAAATAAACTTCATTTGGTTGGAAATTCAAACGTAATTCAGGTTACAAAGAAAAATTTCCTTACTTTATTTTCTAGTGCACCACTTCTTTCTAGAGAATTAGGATCGGCAACGCGAATTGCAATGGAAGAGTATATTATTAAACAAAAAATAGAGCCCAAAATGAAAATTACTCTAACATCTAACGAAGCAGTAAAGCAAGCTATTATTGCCGGAATAGGGATTTCTATCATGCCAGTAATTGGTCTTAAAAATGAGTTAGATAATGGTAGTTTGATCCTGCTTCCAGCCAATGGATTACCAATTATTACATCTTGGAGACTGATTTGGTTAAAAGGAAAGAAAATGAGTCCTGTAGCAAAATCTTTTTTAGAATATATTAAAAATAATAAAGAAACGATTCGAGAAAATCATTTTGCATGGATAAATAATTATTGATCTTCTAGATTTTCATTAAATGCAGAAGGTAGTAATTGCGGGATAAATTTGATCAAAATAGGTAATAATAAAGTACCTCCAGGCAATAAAAAGATGGCTAATGAGGGAACTGTTTTACAAATTTCTAATAATTGCTTTTTTACCTTTTTTTTCTCTTTTTCGTCTAAATCTCTGCGTGTAGAGTAAGATAACAAAACAACCAATTCTTTGCTTTGCATAATTTCCTTTATCAGCCTATTTTTATTTCTACTAATTAAGGTAACTACGCTTTGAGTAGTTTGATCATAGAAGTGCTTTACAGGATTGGAATAATTGAAATAAGGAATTTCCTTTTTATGGTTAAAAATAAAGTCATGTGTATTAGCAACACTATCCTCTACAAATTTATCTGGTATTGACAGAATTTTACCCAAAGTATGTAAAAAATACATTTCGTCATTTTCAATCTTTGCATCACTCCATAATGCCATACCAGCCATGTCTATCAAATAATATTTTTCTAAATCGGTTGTAAAATAGTTTAGCTGTAGTGTTTCTAAACTTTCAACAGAAACCTTTGAAAATTTTGTATACCGTATTGAGGCTTCAAATAGTTTAATTAATAAGTCATCATATTGAGACTTTTTGGATTTTACCTTTAATGCTATTGTAACAATATTTACAATTGTTTCCTCAATTTTTTTAAGGTATTTATCGGGTATTTCTCCGTGAATTAGATATTGTCTAAAAGCTAGTACATCAATAAATAATAAGGCATTTGTTACCAGATGAGAAAAGTTTTTACTGATAATGCTATCATTAGTTTGAACTCGCTCATCAATGATTTTTTCTAAAGTTAGAGAAGGAGAGCTCTTAGGAAGAATTTTTTGAAATAGATTAAAACCTTGCGGATGCATTTCATTATAAAAACCAACTGTTTTATCAATGAACTTTAGAGGACTTATATCGGTATTGTTTATGCAAAAAACACCGTATAAGGTGTTTAGTAATGCTACTTTAGAGATTTCATCTTTAAACCAACCTTTGGTTTCAATAGGCTCTACAGTATGAAAAGAAATTATATGGCCGTATATAAATCCGGTGTTTCTTACATTAGTATAAAAAATATCCGTGTTTTTAGAAATGGTTTTTTCTGAGAATTTTTGCTTAACAAAAAACTTATCTATCCAACCAGATGCCGAAGGGTTTATCATTATTTTAATTTGGTGATGCAAAGCTATACATTTTTAGCCCCACTGTAACTTTTTATAGTTTAGTTTAACATAGAAATAATCTTGTAAAACCAATGAATTCATAATTTTTTCAACTCTTTTTTTAAATAAGGCTCTAAAGTATTCTTGTAATTTAGAGCCTCAAAATATAATTTAAGAATTGAATAAATTTTCAGCAGCGTCCCAGTTTACTACATTCCAAAATGAAGTAACATAATCTGCTCTACGGTTTTGATTTTTTAAATAATAGGCATGTTCCCAAACATCTAAAGCCAAAACAGGTTTCCCTTTTAATCCTTTACCGCGCAATCTCATCAAAGGATTATCTTGATTAGCTGTAGAACCAATTACTAATTTTCCGTCTTGAACAACTAACCAAGCCCAACCTGATCCAAATCGCTTCATCGAGGCATCACTAAATTGTTTTTTAAATTCCTCGAAAGAACCAAAGTCTTTGTTTATAGCTTCGGCTAGCTTTCCTTTAGGATTTCCACCACCGTTTGGTTTCATTAATGTCCAAAATAAACTGTGGTTGTAATGTCCTCCAGCATTATTCCTTACTGAATCAGGAAATTTTGATATTTTTTCAAAAATATTTTCTAAAGTTTTTGATTGGTCAATTAGATTTTTATCTAGTGATTCAATTGCTTTATTCAAATTGGTGACATATCCCTGATGGTGTTTCTTGTGGTGAATTTCCATAGTCGTAACATCTATATGAGGTTCTAAAGCATCATATGAGTATGCTAATTTAGGAAGCGTATAAATATCTTCGGCATTTACGATTGCTGCCTCTAAAATGTGTTTCTCTGAATTTGTATTCTTTTCGGAAGCAAAAGCAGTATTAAATAAACTGGATCCAATTATAGTTCCTGTTGATAAAATGGCTGTTTGTTTTAAAAAATTTCTTCTTGTATTGCTGTTTTCCATAAGTAGTGTATTTATTCTTAAAGTTGTCTTTAAATATTTCACATAAATTTATACATAAATTTTTTAGTAGGGATTAAATCATTTAAAATTAACTTAATCTTTACATTATCATTGGTATTTAAGGCTAGTAATTGTTAGGAATTATGTAAATTATATTTCAAATTGCTAGCTGCGGTTTTTGTAATTTTGAATTTGTAGAATAGAAACATATATGTATGAAAAGTAAGAAGGTATTTAAAACTACTTGGGGTTTATTAAAACAAACCTATCAAGAATTTGATAAAGACAATGGCATAAAACTAAGTGCATCGCTTTCTTATTATACTATATTTTCATTACCTCCTTTAATGATTATTATATTATCTATTTTTAGTTTTTTCTTTGGTAGAGATGCAGTTACGGGACGTTTTTTCAGTCAAATTAACGGTATGGTTGGTAACAAAGCAGCTATTCAAATTCAGGAAACTATAAAGAACATAGAATTATCAGATAGCAATACTTTTGCTGCAATATTTGGTGGAATTATGTTATTAATAGGAGCTTCTGGAGTTTTTGCTGAAATACAGAGTTCTATTAATTATATCTGGGGATTAAAAGCCAAACCTAATAAAGGCATTATGAAATTTGTTAAAAACAGATTGATGTCTTTTTCTATGATTGCTTCAGTAGGTTTTTTATTGATGGTAAGTTTAATGGTCAATACGGTGATGGATGTTATGAATGCAAGGTTAGTGATCTACTTTCCGGATACTGCTGTGTATATATTTTATATTTTCAACATTTTAATTTTGTTTGCAACAACCACAATTTTATTTGCTATCATTTTTAAAACCTTACCAGACGGCGATATTGCTTGGAAAGATGCCTTGATTGGCTCTAGTTTTACTTCGTTTTTCTTTATGTTTGGAAAGTTTGCTATTGGTTTTTATTTAGGAAGTTCTACTGTAGCTACTGTTTATGGAGCAGCAGGTTCTGTTATAATAATATTGATTTGGGTATATTACTCTGCTATTATACTATACTTTGGAGCTGAATTTACTAAGGTCTATTCTAACGAAAAAGGAAATAAAATCACGCCAAATTCCTATGCAGTGAGTATTGTCACGGAAGTTTTAGAAATTAAGAAATAAAACAAAATAAGAAGTCTTTTTTAAACGAATGGTTTTCAAAGAGGTATGATAATTTAAGAAAATAAATAAATAAAAAAGCAAATTGGCAATGTTCTTGCCTTATATCAATTTTAAAATAATAATAAACAAACTATCTAATGAAAAAATTAATCCTATTGCTTGCTATCTCATGTATGGCATTCGTTTCTTGTAATTCTGCTAAAAATGATAACACCAACACCACCATGCTTCAAGGAGAATGGGAGTTAAATTATATTTCTGGACCTAGAATTGCTTTTCAAGGTTTATATCCTGATGAAAAGCCAACCGTAAATTTTGATTTGAAAACAGATTTAGTCTCTGGTAATACTGGTTGTAATCGTTTTTCAGGCAAATTAGACGTAGTTGGAAATAAAATTAATTTTAAAAATGATAATATGGCTTTAACAAAAAGATATTGTTCTGGTGAAGGTGAAAGTGTTTACTTATCTACACTTCAAAAAATTGATTCTTATTCTATTTCTGAAGATGGAAAAACGTTAAGTTTTATAATGGGTGAAGTTGAGATGATGCGTTTTGTAAAAAAATAGATTTTAAAAAAGATACTCTTCAACGAGTATCTTTTTTTTTGTTTAATGGACTTAATTTAAAAGTAAAAATTATGATACATAAAAAAATAATTACACCAGTATTTTTATTGTTTTTCGTAGCATTTAGTTTTAGTCAAATAACAACTCGGAGACAACAAAAAGAAAATATTAAACAGGAAATAGTAAGCCAAATAACCCAATTGGTAAATTCAAAAGAATTTAAATTTGTAGCAAGAAGAGCATTTCCGCAAGGATACCAATCGATTGATTTAAGCACCAACAACAATTATATCGAATTTAAACCAGATTTTATTACTAGCGAAATGCCATTTTTTGGAGTAGGATATAGCGGAATAGGATATGGCAGAGACAAGGGTTTAAGTTTTGAAGGTAAACCAATAGAATATTCAATAATAAAAGTAAAAGAGGTATTTGAGTTAATAGCTAGAGTAAAAGGAGATCAAGATTTTTATAGGATATCGTTGTCTATTTTCTCTAAAGGTAACGCAACACTTACAATTAGTTGTAACAATCGTAGTTCTATTTCTTACGAAGGTGAGATTTCTAAAATCGTAGTTAATAAGAGTAATTAGATATAAATTCTTGATAAATTTTATTTTGAAAATTTAGAGTTGAGGTAAAGTTTTACAAATAGAAATTTATTCAATTATTATTTTAAGGTTTAGTTGAGTTAAATAAAAGATTTAGCGTTGATATAAAAAAAACCGTCTTGTTATAAATAACTTGACGGTTTTTTCAGCATTTTGAATTAGTATAATTGTTAGCTATTAAAAGCAATATGCATTTTCAGCAACTACTTTTGAAGTAATAGTTTCTCTTAAGGCAACAATATTAGGCATATTAGTATATTTTGTAAAACGTCTTAAGCCCATAAGCATCATACGTTGTTCATCACCTTCTGCAAATGAAATTACACTTTCTTTTCCTTTTTGAGTTACGATATCAACTGCTTTGTAAAGATAAAGTTTAGCCATTGCAATTTGCTCTTGAACTTTTGATTCTCCTTCTTTTTTAGATAATTTTTCAGTTCTAAGAATAGTACTTTCTGCCATATAAATTTCAATCAATATATCAGAAGCTGCCATTAATAGCTGTTGGTGTGAGTCTAAATCTGGACCGTATTTTTGAACTGCTCCACCTGCTACCATAAGGAATGCTTGTTTCAATTTTCCAATCATTTCTTTTTCTTCAGCAAATAATTCAGAATAATCTGGAGTTTCAAATGAAGGAATACCCATTAATTCTTCTTGTACTTTAGAAGCTGGTCCTAATAAATCAATATGGCCTTTCATCGCTTTTTTGATTAACATACCTACAGAAAGCATTCTGTTGATCTCATTTGTACCTTCGTAAATACGAGCAATACGAGCATCTCTCCAAGCGCTTTCCATTGGTGTATCTTCAGAGAATCCCATTCCACCAAAAATTTGAATTCCTTCATCAGCACAGTTTTGAACATCTTCAGAAACTGCTACTTTTAAAATTGAACATTCAATAGCAAATTCTTCAACCCCTTTCAATTCTGCCTCTTGATGAGTAGAACCTTCTTGTTCACGAATAGTAATACGATCTTCAATATCTTTAGCTGCACGATAAGTTGCACTTTCACCTGCATAACAACTCGTTGCCATTTCTGCAATTTTTGAGCGAATTGCACCAAATTGAGATATAGGAGTTTTAAATTGAATTCTTTCGTTTGCGTATTTTACAGAACTATTAATTACTCTTCTTTGAGCATCTAAACAGGCTGCTGCCAATTTAATACGACCAACATTTAAAGCATTCATCGCTATTTTGAAACCATTTCCTCTTTCAGAGAGCATGTTTTCAACCGGTACTTTAGTTTCATTAAAGAAAACTTGACGCGTAGAAGAAGCACGAATACCTAATTTATGCTCTTCTTCATTCATTGAAATTCCGTTATCAGGAGTGTTTTCAACAATGAATCCAGTAATGTTTTTATCATCACCAATACGTGCAAAAACTATAAATACAGAACAAAATCCAGCATTCGAAATCCACATTTTTTGTCCGGTGATCGAATAATATTTTCCGTCTTCAGATAAAACGGCTTTAGTTTTTCCTGAATTAGCATCTGATCCTGCTCCAGGTTCAGTTAAACAGTAAGCACCAAACCATTCGCCAGAAGCCAATTTAGGTACATATTTTTGTTTTTGCTCTTCTGTACCGTATAAGGTAATTGGCATAGTACCAATTCCCGTATGCGCACCAAATGCTGTAGAAAACGAACCTGTAGCACCAGAAATGTAATCACAAACTAATACTGTATTTACAAATCCCATTCCCATTCCACCATATGCTTCAGGTACAGCTACGCTTAAGAAACCTAAATCTCCAGCTTTTTTCATGCTTTCTTCTGTAAAAGCATAATCTTTTTTCTCAAAACGATTTTTATTTGGCCATAATTCTTTATCAACAAACTCTTTTACAGAGTCACGCATCATTATTTGCTCTTCATTGAAATCTTCTGGAGTAAAGATATCTTCACACTTTGTTTCTTTTACTAGGAATTGTCCTCCTCTTGTTTTGTCGCTCATTTTTTTATTTTTTAAAGATTTTAGAAATAGAATGTATATTTAAAACCATCCTTATTTAAAAAGGTCCTGTTCTATATTTCAACTATTTCTTTTCTAATTTTTTAACTAACTTTAATTTCTAAAATTTACTTATGTTTAAATTGGTATTACATCAACTCGTAAATCCCAGCACTACCTTGTCCTGTTCCTACACACATGGATACAATTCCGTATTTATTACCTCTTCTTTTCATCTCGTCGAATAATTGAACCGATAATTTAGCACCGGTACAACCTAATGGATGACCAAGTGCAATTGCACCACCATTTACGTTTACGATATCAGGATTTAATCCTAGTTCACGTGTTACTGCTATTGCTTGAGAAGCAAATGCTTCGTTTAATTCAATTAAATCGATATCTTTTAACTGCATTCCAGCTTGTTTCAAAACTTTAGGTATAGCTTTTACAGGCCCCATTCCCATGATTCTTGGTTCAACTCCAGCTGAAGCAAAGTTTACTAAACGAGCAATTGGTTGTAAATTTAATTCCTTTACCATTTCTTCACTCATTACCATAACAAAAGCAGCACCATCACTCATTTGTGAAGAGTTACCCGCTGTTACACTTCCATCCGCTGCAAAAACAGGTCTTAATCCCGCTAAAGCCTCTTTAGATGTTCCAGCTCTAGGACCTTCATCTTTGTTTACTACATAAGATTTAGTTTCCTTTTTACCATTTTCATTAATGAATGTTTGTTCAATTGTGATGGGTACGATTTGTTTGTCAAATTTTCCATCTGCTTGCGCTTTCAAAGCTTTCATGTGAGAATGATAAGCAAACTCATCTTGATCTTCTCTTGAAACATTAAACTGATTGGCAACAGCTTCTGCTGTAAGTCCCATTCCCCAATAATAATCTTCGTTTCCCGCTTTTGCAACAGCATAATCAGGAGTCGGTTTGTAACCTCCCATAGGAATAAAACTCATGCTTTCTGCTCCACCTGCAATAATACAATGTGCCATTCCAGATTGAATTTTAGCAGTTGCCATACCAATGGTTTCTAACCCAGAAGCACAATATCTGTTCACAGTTACTCCAGGAACATCTTCTACTTTTAATCCCATTAAAGAGATTAATCGTGCTACGTTTAACCCTTGTTCTGCTTCTGGCATGGCGTTTCCTACCATAACATCATCGATACGAGTTTTGTCGAAGTCAGGTAACTCATTCATCATGTACTGAATGGTTTCTGAAGCCAATTCATCAGGTCTTTTAAATCTAAAAACTCCTTTTGGTGCTTTACCAACGGCAGTTCTGTATGCTTTTACTATATAGGCTGTTTTCATAAATGGTTGTATTAAGATTGGAGAATTAAGAATTAAGATTTTCCAATTTTTGTGTTTATTTTATCTTTTAATGCTCTTTGAAATGAAAAATTCATATTTGAAACCTCTACTAATTGATTAATAGTTGGTTGAATTAAATCTTCATTAACAAGATTAAGTCTTTTAGCAAGTATTAATTGAGTTATTAATTCAAAAGTTGAACCATTTGCAATTCCTAGAAAATGCATGAATTCTTTGTCTGAATTTCTACCAGATCCTTCAGCTATATTTGAAGGAATTGATACCGCACATTTTTTTATTTGATGAATTAAATTGAATTTTTCATCATTGGGTAACAACGAAGAAATTTCATAAACATGAACCGCTACATCCATTGCTTTTTGCCAAATTTTTAATTTTTCAAATTGGTGCATCTCTTAATACTTAATTCTTATTACTTGATACTAGTTTCTTAAAGGTTTCCCTTTGGTTAACATAAACTGAATTCTTTCTAACGTTTTTCTTTCTGTACAAAGTGATAAGAAAGCTTCACGTTCTAAATCCAATAAGTATTGCTCTGTTACTAATGTTGGTTCAGATAAATCACCACCGGCCATAACATAGGCTAATTTATTAGCGATTTTTTTATCGTGTTCAGAAATGTATTTTCCAGCTTCCATTTGGTCTGTTCCTACCAAGAACATACCCAAAGCTTGTTTTCCTAACACTTTCACGTCCGTTCTTTTTATTGGTTGTGTATAACCCGCTTCAGCCATTACCAATGCATGTTTTTTAGCCTCTGCAATCTGACGGTCTTTGTTAACCACTATAATATCTTTACCATGTTGTAAAAGTCCTGTGTCAAAAGCTTCATAACCAGAAGTAGATACTTTTGCCATTGCGATGGTCAAGAAATACTCTTGTAATACATTCAACTCAACATCATTTTTATGGAATAAATCGGATGCACGCAATGCCAATTCTTTCGAACCTCCACCGCCAGGAATTACTCCAACACCAAATTCAACTAATCCCATATAGGTTTCAGCAGCAGCAACTACTTTATCAGCATGCAAACTCATTTCACATCCTCCACCAAAAGTCATTCCGTGGGGTGCAACAACAACAGGAATTCCTGAATAACGTACGCGCATCATTGTGTCTTGGAACATTTTGATTGCCATATTTAATTCATCGTATTCTTGTTCTACTGCCATCATAAATATCATTCCGATATTAGCTCCAACAGAGAAATTTGCTGCTTGATTACCAATAACTAATCCTTGATATTCTTTTTCAGACAAATCAATCGCTTTATTGATCGCTGTTAAAACATCGCCACCAATAGTATTCATTTTCGATTGGAATTCTAAATTTAAAATTCCGTCTCCTAAATCTTGAATAATTGCACCACTATTGCTCCAAACTTTTTTGCTTTCGCGAATGTTATTCAGAATAATAAAGGAATCTTGTCCAGGAACTTTAGTTTGCGCTTTAGTTGGAATGTTGTAGAAAAAAGTTGCGCCTTCTTTTATAGAATAGAAACTTTTATTTCCAGAAGCCAACATTTCATTTACCCATGCAGCAGGTTCTAGACCTTCTGCCTTCATGATTTCAATTCCTTTTTCGACACCGATAGCGTCCCAAATTTCGAATGGACCATTTTCCCATCCAAAACCGGCTTTCATCGCGTCATCAATTTTGTATAGATCATCTGAGATTTCAGGTATTCTGTAGGATACATAAGCAAACATTCCAGAAAAGCTTTTTCTGTAGAATTCTCCTGCTTTGTCTTTTCCTTTTACTAAAACTTTAAAACGGTCAATTGGTTTATCAATCGTTTTTGTTAGCTCAAGAGTGGTAAAAGAGGCTCTTTTATTCGCACGATATTCTAAAGTGTTTAAATCTAAAGTAAGAATATCTTTTCCTTCTTTTTTATAAAATCCTTGACCTGTTTTGCTTCCAAGCCAATTATTTTCCATCATTTTGTTTACAAAATTAGGAAGTTTAAACAATTCATGTTGTTCATCATTTGGACAATTTTCATAAATACCATTAGCAACATGCACCAAAGTATCTAAGCCAACTACATCAACGGTTCGGAAAGTAGCTGATTTTGGACGACCAATAACTGGACCTGTCAACTTATCTACTTCTTCAATGGTTAATCCCATTTCTTTTACCAAATGAAATAAACTCTGAATTCCGTAAATCCCAATTCTATTTCCAATAAATGCTGGAGTATCTTTGGCTACAACCGAAGTTTTTCCTAAGAATTTCTCACCATATACTGTTAAGAAATCTAAAACCTCAGTAGAGGTTTGTGGTCCAGGAATGATTTCGAATAATTTTAAGTAACGTGCTGGATTAAAAAAGTGAGTTCCGCAGAAGTGTTTCTGAAAATCTTCACTTCTTCCTTCGCTCATAAAATGAATAGGAATTCCAGACGTATTTGAAGTTACTAATGTGCCTGGTTTTCTGTACTTCTCAATTTGCTCAAACACCATTTTCTTGATGTCTAAACGCTCTACAACAACTTCTATAATCCAATCGACACTAGCAATTTTTGCCATATCATCCGTTGTGTTTCCAGTGGTAATTCTAGAAGCAAATTTTTGACTGTAAATAGGAGAGGGTTTCGACTTTAATGAATTAGCTAAATGCTCATTCACTAAGCGATTACGAACAACCTTACTTTCTAAAGTTAGGCCTTTTTTAGCTTCCGCTTCCGTTAGTTCTCTTGGAACAATGTCTAGAAGTAAAACTTCTACACCAATGTTTGCAAAATGACAAGCAATTCCCGAACCCATTATTCCGGATCCAATTACTGCGACTTTTTTAATAGTGCGTTTCATATATTGATATTTGTTGTTTTTATGGCACCTTCTAATAATACAAACGTAATATGATTTTCAAAATCATTTTATGTCTTTTAGTTTACTATTAGGTTAATTTATTTTATGTTAGTCGATTCTTTTTCAGGATTTTCAGTATAATTAAAAATATTTTTATCTTGAATCAGTTCATTTATTTTTTCTGCTACTTCTATAAAGTGTTGTAGCTTTTCTTCCGAAATAGTTTGCTTGACACTTTCATTAAATTTTAGAACAGTTTTTTTTGATAAGTCTCTTTTTTCTTTACCAAATTCAGTTAGGTAGATTAAAACGCCACGTCCATCTTCTGGATTTTTTTTTCTAATAATTAAGCCTTTTTCCTCCATAGATTTTAAGGTCCTAGTCAAGCTTGTGGCTTCCATCCCCATTTTAGGACCTAAAGATGTCGATGGAGTTCCTTTATCTTTATCGATGCTTAGCAATGCAAATCCTGTTGCCATAGTAGCACCGTATTTAGAGGCTTCTTCATTATACATTCTGGAAACTGCCTGCCATGTAGCACGTAGGATATAATCTATCGTTTTGTCTTTCATATTTTTATATATACCGATTTCAAATATAATCAAAAATACTATGCGTGCATAATAAATTGAATTATTTTTTTGTTAAAAACTATTAAATATAAAAAAACTCCTCTAAATTAGAGGAGTTTTGTCTTGAAAAAGTGTGGTTTAGTTGTTTTTTGTTTAATTAAAAGCAATAGAATTGATTAACTATATATTTTATCGAATAAATCTTTGTATTTATCCATTATAATTTTTCTCTTTAATTTTAAAGTTGGTGTTAGTTCTCCACCTTCTATAGACCAAATTTCAGGAGTAAGTTCAAATCTTTTTATTTGTTCCCAATGACCAAATTTTTCATTGTAAAGATCGATTTCTTCTTGAATACGTTTAATAACTTTTTCATTAGTAATAATAGCCTCATTAGTACTTCCGATATTCAGTTTGTGAATATTTGCCCATTCTTTTACGAAATCAAAACTAGGTTGGATAAATGCAGCTGGCATTTTTTGTCCATCTCCAATAACCATTATCTGATCAATAAAACGTGATTGTTTCATTGTGTTTTCAATAATTTGTGGCGCAATGTATTTACCGCCTGAGGTCTTGAACATTTCTTTTTTTCGATCCGTAATTTTTAAAAAACCTTCTTTGTCAATTTCGCCAATATCACCAGTATGAAAATATCCATCTATTACTGCTTCGCTGGTTAATTTTTCATCTTTATAGTACCCTAACATTACGTTTGGTCCTTTGCAAAGTATCTCACCGTCTTCGGCAATTTTTACTTCTACATTGGTGATTACCTTACCAACAGTTCCTACTTTAAATCCTTTGTTTCTTAAATCGTTTACAGAAATAACAGGAGAAGTTTCAGTTAAGCCGTAACCTTCCATTACTGGAATTTCAGCAGCAGCAAATACACGAGCAAGTCTTGTTTGCAGTGCAGCACTACCAGAAACCATTAAATCTAGGTTTCCGCCTAAACCGTCTTTCCATTTACTGAAAATTAATTTTCGCGCAATTTTAAGTTGTAATTCATACCAAGCACCATTTGCTCCGTAAGGTTCGTATCTCAATCCTAAATCGATAGCCCAAAAGAATAAACTCTTTTTTATACCAGTAAGTTCAGTTCCTTTTGCATATATTTTATCATATACTTTTTCTAGTAATCTAGGAACGGCAGTCATTACATTTGGCTTAACCTCTTTAAGGTTGTCACTTATTTTGTCAATGGCTTCTCCAAAATAAACTGAAACGCCATAATATTGGTATAAATACAAAATCATTCTTTCAAAAATATGACAAATAGGAAGGAAACTTAAAGCCCGACTATTTCCAGCTTCAAATGGTATTCTTGAGGCGCTGTTCAGAACATCTGAAACAATATTATCATGAGAAAGCATTACACCTTTTGGTCTTCCAGTTGTTCCCGAAGTGTAAATAATAGTGGCCAAGTCATTTGGACTTACATTATTTTTTCTTTCTTCAACTTCAGCTTGGTTGCTTTGATCTTCTCCAAGAGTTAATAATTCTTTCCAGTTTTTACATCCTTCGATAGTGTTGAAAGAATATACTTCCTTTAAATGTGGAACTTTGTCTCGGATCAAATTTATTTTTCTGAGTACTTCTTCATCCGAAACAAAACAATACATTGCTTCTGAATGATTTAAGATGTATTCATAATCCTCTTCAGAAATAGTTGGATAAATAGGAACTGTTTGTGCAGCAGTTTGCAAAACACCTATATCCATGATGTGCCATTCAGTTCTATTATTAGTAGAAATGATGGCTATTTTATCATCTTTTTTGATGCCCATGCGCAATAAAGCTCTAGAGACACTATTTGCTTTGTCAATATATTCTTGGGTAGAAGTTTTCTCCCAAATACCGTTTTGCTTAGTTACCAAAGCATCTGAAATATTAGAATATTTCTCTTGCTGATAATACGGGAAATCAAAAAGTCTGGTTACTGAAATCATTATAAAAAGATTGAATTTTGATGCAAATTAATTAAAATTTAAGAATAACGATTGTTTTTTCAAAATAAAATAGAAAAATTAAAAACCAGCTTTTTTGATGAATATCAATATCTCATTTGCTTTTTGTGTAATACTTTGATTCTTAATTGTTTGTTTTAAAGTTTAATATTTCATATTACCTTATCTCATAATACCAATTAATAGTAGTGAATTAGGGCATAAGTAAGGTAGATATTGATTTTCCTACTTTTAATTCTATTCTTTATTTCAATTAAAAAAAATCTTATAAAGTCCTTTTGGCTATCACAATTTTTTTGAGTTGTAAATACTAGGCACGCATAGTATATTTGGTTATATTTGTTTTTAATATATAAATAATTATGACTAAGCCCTCTTTAACTGCACTTTTAAATATTAATAAACCACTAATAATAGCTCCGATGTTTCTCGTTTCAAATACTAAAATGGTTATTGAAGCTATGAATTCGGGAGTTGCGGGATGTATTCCAGCCTTGAATTATAGAACGTTAGAGGAACTGCGCGAATCAATTTTAGAACTTAAGGCGGCAAAAGTGCAGGGAGGGAGTTTTGGATATAATTTAATTGTAAATAAATCAAATATTAAATATAAAGATCAATTAGCTGTTTTGTGTACAGAGAAAGTGGACTTTATAATTACGTCACTTGGGTCTCCAGAAGAAACGATTCGTGAGGCTCATAAAGTTGGAATTAAAGTTTTTTGTGATGTTACAGATCTTGCTTTTGCTAAAAAAGTAGAGTCTTTGGGTGCAGATGCATTAATCGCAGTAAATAATGTAGCGGGTGGTCATAGAGGTAATCTTGGACCAGAAGAATTAATAAAAGAATTAGATTCGAAAACTACATTACCTGTTATTTCAGCTGGCGGTGTTAGTACCAAAGCCGATTTAGATACTATGTTAGGTTATGGAGCAGTAGGAGTATCTGTTGGTAGTCCTTTTATTGCTTCATTTGAGTCAAGTGTTTCGCAAGAATACAAACAAGCTTGTGTTGATTATGGTGCGAAAGATATTGTTCTGACAGAAAAAATTTCGGGAACACCATGTACAGTTATCAACACACCTTATGTGCAAAAAGTGGGTACAAAGCAATCTTGGTTAGAAAAGTCTTTAAGTAAAAATAAGACCCTAAAAAAATGGGTAAAAATGATTAGGTATTTATTGGGTTCAAATGCAGTCACAAAAGCCGCTACAGAAGTTACTTATAAAACAGTATGGGTAGCTGGACCAACCATAGAAAACACGAAATCGATACAACCTGTTGCAAAAATAATAGACACAATTACTTTATAATTTTTGCCGAATGACTTTTATTTTAATTCAATGTAATTAATAATAAAAAGAGCCGATTGTTTACTGTATTAAGTAAACAATCGGCTTTTTTTATCGTCAACAAGACTTATTAGTAATTTCTAAAAGAATTCTGGTTGAATATAAGCAACCTATAAGATTTTTGTTGGTTTTTTATCTTTATCAAGTGCTACAAAAGTGAAATTTCCTGATATTGCTTTTTCGCGAACGTCAGAATACATTTGTTCTATAAATATTTCAACGTTTACATCTAAACTTGTATTTCCAATTTTAGAAACTTTTCCAATCAGTTCAATTATAGTTCCAGCTGGTATTGGTTTTTTAAAATCTATTTTATCCGAAGAAACTGTTACGCAAACTTTACGTGTAAATCGGGTAGCAGTTATAAAAGCTATTTCGTCCATCATTAGCATTGCAGTTCCTCCAAACATAGTATCATAGTGATTGGTTGTGTTAGGAAATACAGCTTTAAAAATTCTTGTTTCACTTTTTTTTATTTTTTCTTCTAGATTCATTTTATATTTTAATTAGTAATATTAAGCCAATTATTAATTTCAATTTCTCAAAATTTAATAACGATTAACTAAAGGTTTTTAAAGTCATTTTTATTCAAAAGTAATGAATAAGTAAGAAAAATAGTCTTTAAGCATCAATTATTATATACTTGTTTATATGTTTAACATTCTATGTAATTAATACTTAGTTTTTTAAAAAGTATTATTAATGTTTTTTTTCCTTGTCAATTTTGGCCAAAAATCGTCCGTATTTTTTTGATTTACCGTAATCTTCTGTGAATTTTTCATTTTCAAAAATTGTTTTTCCTCCAACTAATACTCTTGTAACAACACCATCGTTTCTATTTACTAATCTATCAAAGTTCCCAAATTCTTTTATAGATTCCATTTCAACGTTTTCATTTATGTTTTTAAAATTCTCAGGATTTAATAGTACCAAATCTGCTGTTTTTCCTTCGGCTAAATGACCACAATCTAAATTAAACCAATCACTTTGCTCCTTTGTAAGTCTCCAAATACATTTTTCCATTGACATTATCGGACTACCTGCTTCTATTGATTCTTGGACATTTTTTATCATTTTTAAAGGGAAATTATAAAAAGCCATGTTGTTTAGATGAGCTCCAGCATCTGAAAAACTAATTAAATTGTATTTGAAATTGTAAAGATCTTTGTATTTTTCTTTTCGATCATTTGCTATTGTTGTTGTCCAACGTATTTTTTTATCATAAAGAATTATGGTGTCTAAGAAAACATCAATTGGGTGGCTATTGCGCTCTTTTGCTAAGTCGTAGAAATTCTTACCTATTAAACTAGTATCTGGACAATCAATAATAATGGATTTACTTAAATCTTTGTGCCAAACTTTTGGAGCAAATTTTTTCTTGATTTCTTTTTTAAATCGTTCTCTGTACTGCTGATCTTTTATGAGTTCATTTCTTTGGTCTAATTCTTTTGCAAGATGTCTCAAAGCTTCTCCACTTGGAAATTCTTCAAACATAACTGAATCTACTCCATCGTAATACACCGTAAAAGGACAGGGAGGCGATTGCATTCTAAAATTAGCATTCCCAAATTTATTTATAACGCTAGAGGCTAAAGCAATTATTGGATATATATAACGATCTCCAATTAAGTCCATCATAGCAATCATAGTTGTTTTTAATGGCTTTCTAAAAACACCACTACTAGCAAACATATAATTAAGAGCATTATATCTTGTTACAAGGTTGGGAGCACCTTGAAGAATCGCATCTCGTTTTCGAAGCACATCAATTAAATTTTTTCTTTCTTTCCAAGACGAGTAAAAAGATGGAGTTTTATGCGACCAATAACGATCACCATCCATTTTATCCCAAGGATTATCCATAGTAGATAATCCTATAAATCCTTCATCAAGCGCATCATTTAACATATTAAACATTGCCAACTTTTCCGCTTCTGTTGCTGATTCTTTTTCAGACAAAGAACGATTAATGCCCATAGCTTTCATTCGGATATCTGAATGTCCAATAAAAGAAGCAACATTTATTCCTAAGGGAAGTTTGTTTATATATGCTTTCCATTCTTTTGGAGAATTCCAATTTTTTTCCTTCTGTAGTAATGGAAGCATAATATCTCTAGGAATTGCTTCTACTCTTGCAAATGAATCGGTTGTATCCTCTGGGTTATTAAATACTGCCGACACAGAGCAACTTCCCAATATTATGGACGTAACTCCATGTCTAGCGGATTCTTTAAGACCAGGTGATGCAAGAACCTCGGCATCATAGTGCGTGTGAGAATCAATAAAGCCAGGCACTATCCATTTTCCGGTAGCGTCTATGATTTCTATATCTGATTCGGGAATTGAATAGTTAGATCCAATTTTTTTTATTTTTCCATTAGAATCGATTAATATATCTTGCTGTATCGCTTTTTCATTTAGATCACCTGAAAAGAAAAGCCCATTTTTAATAAGTGTATTCATTGTTTACTGCATATTAAAGTGTTGTTTTTTTAAGATGGGATTTTAAATTTATTTAACTATAAAATTTAAATGCTTGATTGTATACGTGTAAATATAAGCATAAAGCATATTTTATTTTAATATAATTTAATTATCAAATAGTGTTTACAAAAGTCATTCGTTTCTATTGATTTCCTTATAGCGTTTCCCATTCTAAAAAAGAGGCTATATCCGAGTTCGGTTATAGCCTCTTTTTTAGAATGGGCCGGGCTATTCGCTTCAAGTCCTCGTCAAGTTCCGTTATACTTCACTTGACTGTGGGCTTTACACTGCCATCCCTAACGCGGGTTTGTTTTTCTAAGGCTGTTATAAGAGATTAGACTTAATAAACAAATTTACTATTCTAGACCACAGAATCTGTTCAATAGTATTCCTACACCTATATATAGGTAAGAAAAAAAACAACTACTTATATATAGGTTTAAAAAATAGCGGTTTTATAAATGGTAGTATCGCGTTACCTATTTATAAGATAACAACAATAGTAAAGAGGTTTTAGATTTCAAAGAGAATTGCATTACGCGATATTATATTGACATTTGATTGTGGCTAAATAAGAAACTCCTACCTATATATAGGTGTAAAAAACAGTGTTAATGTAAATTCTAGTATCGTTGTACCTATATATAAGGTAAGAATAGCAATAATTAAAGAAGATAGGAGTGTTTAAAATGACTTCGCTTTATATAATAGGTAGCTTTAAGGAGGATTATTGCCAAAGGTAGAAGAGCAAATAGTATATACAAAGCCAATAAAAGAGGATAAAATCCTTTTTTAGATTGCATTTAGAAGAGTGGAGTAGTTGTTTAGAAAAAAAATATCACATTCAAAAATCAGATTTTCAGCTCTTTAAATAAAACGGCAATAAAAAGTTAAAAAAAAGTGATTAAAAAAGCTTGCATAACGGTATAAACGTTGTAGTTTTGCACCCGCAA
>NZ_JAGFBU010000018.1 GCF_017948675.1 Flavobacterium flabelliforme | reverse complement strand
TTAGTGTTCATATAAAGGCTAACATTCCATACAAATCCTATCGTAGGAATAAAGAAATTATTTATCTAAATTTGAATTGAAAACACAGTAAAAATGTGTCAACCTATTTCAGGACTTTACAAAAAAAGAGGAGAATTCAAGAACCTAACGCAACAAATGATAAATTTTATCTTTGTTGAATTATGAAAAAAAAATATAAAAGATTATCCTTCGAAGAACGTATTATAATTGAGACTTTACTCAAGGAAAATAAGTCCAAAAGCTACATTGCAAAGCAAGTAAATCGAAACAGATCCACCATTACCAAAGAATTAAAACTTTGGTTATTAAAGCCAACCGACATCTATAAGGCTGATTTAGCACATTGATATGCTTTAGAAAACAATAAAATCAAAAGAACTCAAGATAAAATAAACTCACATCCCAGACTTAAAATATTCATTTATAGAAGTTTATTAAAGGGGACTAGCCCTGAATTAATGGCTGGACAAATCAAGGTATTATACCCAAATGACCCTATTATGTCCATTTCTTACGAATCTATTTATAAACATATTTATCGATTTAGACAATCTACTTTGGGTAAAAAACTAATTAAACTTCTTCCCTATCATCATCACAAAAGACGAGACAAAAGGAAATATGGTATAAAAAAAAACCGAATCAAAGACCAAGTCAGTATTGATGATAGACCTAAATATATCGAAGAACGCCTAGAAGCTGGACATTTAGAAGGAGATTTGATGATTGGTGTAGCACACAAAAGTGCTATTGGAACTATCGTAGATAGAAAAACTAGATTTTTAATTATTGTAAAAATCAACAACAGAAAATCCAAAACAGTAACTCACGAATTTGCAAAGCTCTTAAATAAACAACCTCAATACCTCAGAAAAACAATGACTTACGATAACGGAATAGAAATGGCTAATCATAAATGGCTCTCTAAAAAAACTGGAATGGATATTTATTTTGCACATCCATACTCCTCCTGGGAAAGAGGTACAAATGAAAACACTAACGGATTAATTAGAAGGTTTTTACCAAAAGGAACCGACTTTAATAATATAAGTATGGAAGAGCTAAAAAACATAGAAAACAATCTAAATAACAGACCAAGAAAGGTTTTGGGTTTCAAAACACCTAATCAAATGAGAAGCGAAGAAATTAACAAAATGAATCACACAAAGGCTTAAGTTTGGAAATAACTTTTGGCTTCTTAAAAAGCCAAAAAAGTTATTCTAAAATTAAGCACATAATCTAAGAAAAATACTAAATTTGATTAATTAAAAAAAAACTAACATTGTTGCGCTAGACCCTTGAATCCGCCAGAACGTATACAAATAAAAACCAATAATTTAACTAAATGAAAAAGAAAATCTTATTCTCATTAATTATTTGCCTAATTTTCTTCGCTGGAAATGCTCAAACTGCAAGTGTTGAAAAATCAACTTATGGAATTCAAACAGGACTTCTTGGAATTTGGATTCATAACGAAATGAGACTTACAAATCAAATTGCATTAAGAACAGAACTTGGAATGAATGCTGGAATATTTGGAGGAGATTTTTATCCGCAAACTGGTTTTTTAATGACTCCAGTTATTACTGTTGAACCACGATGGTATTATAATTTAGAGAACAGACAATCAAAATCTAAGAATATTTCTGGAAATAGTGGAAACTTTGTTTCACTTCAAACAAGTTATCATCCAAACTGGTTTGTAATTTCAAATTATGACAACTTAAAAACTTTTAATTTACTAACAATAATTCCAACTTGGGGAATAAAACGTAATGTAGGAGAACATTTTACATATGAAACTGCAATTGGAATTGGTTACGGACATCAATTTAGAGAAGCATATGGTGATTTGGAAGGAGTAACAGCGAATTTACATTTAAGAATTGGATATAGATTTTAAAAAAAACCATCTGCTAACAGCGGTTTCAAGAAATGGCGTGAAATCTGCTAAATTCACGTTTTTCTTTCGCAAGAAATTTTATCTTAATGGAAAATATGCGGTTACGAAGTTCGCCACTTCTTGAAGCCGCGAAACGTTATGCGGCATTTTAAGACGCGCCTCGTCCTAAAATAGGTTGACTAAAAATTAAACACTTTTAGTATCCTATGGAAACAAACAAAAAACAACCCTGTCGAAAAAATGAGTATCAAAAAATAAGCTTTGATCTCAAACTTTCCATCATT
>NZ_JAGFBU010000017.1 GCF_017948675.1 Flavobacterium flabelliforme | reverse complement strand
AGAAGTTATGGTTTATTGGTTAAGAAAACAAAACGTTTTCATATTACAACCGACTCTAAGCACTTCTTTTTCAAATCTCCTAATCTGCTCAAAGATTTAACTTTAACCCACGCAGAACAAGTCTTTGTAAGCGACATAACCTATATAAAGATTGATGGCGGTCACTCCTATTTGGCTTTAGTTACCGATGCGTATTCTAAAAAAATAATGGGTTGGAAATTAGATAACAATATGAAAGTTTCATTAGTTAAAGAAGCACTACAAATGGCCTATAAAAATTGCATTCACAAGCATAAAAACATCATTCACCATTCCGATAGAGGAATACAATATTGTTGGCCCGATTTCTCTGAGTTTGCTCAAAACAAAGGTTTTATATTAAGTACGACACAACAATATGATCCCTATGAAAATGCTGTAGCCGAAAGAATTAATGGAATTCTGAAATATGAATTCGGACTAAAAAATACAATCAAAAACATACAAACTGCTCAAAAAATGATAAAAGAAGCCGTAGAAATTTATAATAACGAAAGATTACATTGGAGTTTAGAACTTAAAACGCCTCAAGAAGTACATCAAAAATACAACCAACAACCTTACAAATCCTATGCACGAAACAATGCGTAAGGAATGTTGGTAACTTTTTTAAAACCCGTAGGGAATTTTTTAAAAAAAGTTATCAATGTTCCGATTACATTTAAGTAAATTTGATCAAATTAATAACCTAAAAATGGTCAACGTATTTTAGGACAAGACAGCATATCGCTAAAATTAAGGGATTCCAAATTAAAAACTTAAAATATGAATGAAGAAATTACACGATGGCTACCTTTATTAGTGGTAACACTTGCAGGTATTTTTGCTTTATCTCAAATTAGGTCAAATAATATAACTAATGCTAGAATAAAATGGTTAGAAAATTTAAAACAAATGTTAACAGATTTTATAATGGAAAGTACAGTTTTTCAATTAAAAGAAGGTGTTAGTAAAGGAATTGAAGAAATTAAACAAAAAGATAAAATCTCTGAAGATGCGAAATTATTTTTAAATAAAATTAATGATAGTACATTCGAACATCTGAAAATTATTGACTGTAAATATAATCTGATACTACTTAATTTAAATCCAAAAGAAAAATTACATCAAAAACTTGAAAATCTACTAGAACAGTATATGAATATGTTCAATCAAATTCCAGCTCAAAAAAATCTTAATGATTATAATATATTAATCCGAAAAATGACTCCTCATTCTGATACAATTATTTTACTTGTAAGATATGTAATGAAATTGGAGTGGGAAAAGACGAAACGCTCATATTTCTCAAGAATATTTTATTTGAAATTTGGAAAGGGAAAAGAAATATTACACGAAGCTTTAAACTTGAAATTATTACCAATAAAAGAAGTCCATAAAACATAAAAACACTACAGCTAACAGCGGTTTTGCGAGATTGCGAAATAAGTGCTAAATTCAAGTTTATCTTTCGCAATAAATTTTATCTTAGCCGAAAAATCGCGGTTCCGAAGTTCGCAACCTCGCAAAGCCACGAGACGTTAGCAGATAGCGCACCGCACCGGAATTTAAAACAGCTAAAAAACAAAAAAAACTATAAAAAAGTAATACGTTTTTAAAGTAATTCACAAACATTTAAAGTATTTTTGACAAAGAAATTTATAGCTGAATTATATGAAAAACATTGATAAAAAGAGTTTAGAAAATGCGTATCGATTATTTGAATCAGATGATATAAATAAAATTGAAATAGGTTCAACCAAAGGTTTAAAGCAAATACATAGTTATTTATTTAACGAATTATATGACTTTGCGGGTAAAGTTCGTGACAAAAATATATCAAAAGGTGGATTTAGATTTGCAAATGCTTTGTATTTAAGCGAAATTTTAGTCAAAATTGAACAAATGCCTGAAAATAATTTTGATGAAATTATTGCCAAATATGTAGAAATGAATATCGCTCACCCATTTATGGAAGGTAACGGTAGAACTATGCGAATTTGGTTGGATATGCTTTTGAAATCTAAACTAAAAAAATTAGTAAATTGGCAATATGTAGACAAATCACTTTATCTACAAGCTATGGAAAGAAGTCCAATTAATGATTTAGAATTAAGAACTTTATTAAATAGTAACTTAACTGAAGAAATAAACAATAGAGAAGTAATCTTCAAAGGAATTGAACAATCTTATTATTATGAAGGCTATCAGAAAGAAGATGATGAAGAATAATTAATAACTCAAATACCGAAGAAATAAGCGCCATCTGCTAACAGCCGTTTGGCGAGATTGGGGTTTTAGGCTTAATTTGAAGATGGTTTTGTACTTGGAAAATTTGTGTTTAATGGAAAAATCTCGCATCTTTAATCCCCAACCTCGCCAAGCGGCAAGACGTTAGCAGTAACCATACCTCAGGCCTCGTCCTAAAATAGGTTGACTAAAAATTAAACACTTTTAGTATCCTATGGAAACAAACAAAAAACAACCCTGTCGAAAAAATGAGTATCAAAAAATAAGCTTTGATCTCAAACTTTCCATCATT
>NZ_JAGFBU010000016.1 GCF_017948675.1 Flavobacterium flabelliforme | reverse complement strand
ATTTATAACGTATTAAAAAAAACGTCGGCTAACAGCCGTTTGGCGAGATTGGGGTTTTAGTGGAATTAGCGTTTTTTCACTACATTTACGTTAAGCCGAAAATACTCGGTTTCAAAAGTCCCCAACCACGCCAAGCGCCAAGACGTTAGCGGATATTTTGAGAAAAAAAATCGTAGACAGAAGAAAATCAGTTAAATAATGAAAAATATTATAATAATACGTATTTCAATTTTCTCTTTTTTATGTATAATCTTAATTGGTTGTAAAAAAATAAATGATGAAGCAAATGTGGAAAAAGCAGTTTCAGATTTGACTAATAATTTTCCACAATTCAGAAAAGGGAAATCAAAACAAATTGAATATTATAAACTCGTTAGAAGTGTTATTTATGGAGAAAATGAATTTAAACTTCAGCTCCGTTCTGAACCTGATAGTCTGAATGACCCACAAAAAATATTAGTGTTAATTAATTCAAGAAATCAATGTTGCGCTATTCCGTTTTTATCAAATACATATAGAGAATATTGGGGTTTTAAAAATGAAAAAACACTTCCAAATATAATAAAGACAAAAAGTAATTTTAATCAAGAGTTTATTAACGCATTGAACACATTAAAATTAAATGATACATTAGGAACAGGACGCAAAGTAATTACGGAAATGATGTTTTCTTTACTAAATTGTAAATATATCACAGACAAAGATAGTACAGAAGTTTTACAAGGTTATTCAAATGAGAATTACGAACTTGATAACGAGTTATTTGACCCTAAAACAAGAATTAGATTTCGAAAAAATTATCAAGAAATATCTAAAGATTGGTTTATAAACGAATATAGTCCAGAACAAAATTCTTACTACGACACCAAAAATTATAGAATTTATCAAATTATTAATAATGAAGGATTTTATAAAAAACCTTTAAAATTGGTAATAAAATGTTACAGACAAAACGCAATTTTTAACCATAGATCAATTTAAAAAAAACATCCGCTAACAGCCGTTTGGCGAGATTGGGGTTTTAGTGGAATTAACGTTTTTTATCATATCTTCGTTTCGGCAGAAAATACTCTGCTATAAAGTCCCCAACCTCGCCAAGCGCCAAGACGTTATGCGTCAGCAGGTTGGATCGCACAGAAAAAGAAGAAATTAAAGCTTGAAAACTGAAATGCAAAACTTTGAAAGCGAAATTTTTTATCGAATTTTTTAGCTTTTTAAAAGTGGAAAATGAAACTTGATCAACTTTGTGGAAAGCAGAAACCTGAAAATTGAATCTGATTAAGTTAATAGAATGTGGAAACTTGAATATTGGAATCTGATTAAGGTTGTGGAAAGCAGAAACTTGATAAAATTGGCTGAATATTGAAATGCAAATTAGAAACTTGAATAGTAAAATTTTCGCGATTTTTTTTTAGATTTTTAAGATCAAAATAGATGTTTAAAACTGAATAAAATAATTAAATTTGGAAAAGCCAATTGGAATAAATTGGAATGGACAAACATACAACATATACTGCCGAACGCATAACAGCCGTTTGCAGTGATTGCGGGTTTAGTGGAATTAACGTTTTTATTCATATATTCGTTGCGGTAGAATATACTCTGCTAGAAAGTCCGCAACCACGGCAAGCGCCAAGACGTTAGCGGTCAGCAGTGTTGGAGCGCAGAAAAAACGAAAAGTTCAAACTATGAAAAACTAAATTTTCAACGATTTTTTTTTGAGTTTTAATGTGAAAAATGACAGTTTGTAGAAAAACAGAAACTTGAAAATTGGAATGTAAAAAGCAGAAGCGTGAAAGTTGGATTGTGACAGCAGAAACTTGAAAATTGAAGTCTGAACAAGTTTGCAGAAAATTGAAACTTAAAAAGCAGACATTTGAAAAAATGGCTGAATATCGAAATGGAAAACATCGAATCTTAAAAAGCGTAAATTTCTCGGTTTTTTTTCGAGTTTTAACGACAAAATTAGATGTTTAAACATAAATAAATTGAAAATTGGAATAGACAATTATTATAAATTGGAATAGACAATTGGAATAAATATACTGCCGAACCGCTAACAGCGGTTTTGCGAGATTGCGAAATATGTGGTGAATTCAAGTTTATCTTTCGCAAGATATTCTATCTTAGCCGAAAGAACTCGGTTACGAAGTTCGCAACCTCGCAAAGCCGCGAGACGTTGTACGACAGCAACGAGCGACGAAAATCACGACAACATTTGTTTCTTAAAAAGGAAACTTCTATCTTTACTGAAAGTTAAGAATAAGTGAAAAATGGATTATAAATTTAAAGTTGAATTTCTCGAACCTGTTATAGAGTTTTTGGAAAGTTTAGACCAAAAATCCAAGGAAAAAGTTCTTTACAATATTTGGAAATCCAGAAGTGTAAATGATAATGAATTGTTTAAAAAACTCGATGGAGAAATTTGGGAATTTAGAACTTTATATAACAAACAATATTTAAGATTGTTTGCTTTTTGGGATAAATCAGATAAACAAGATACGATAGTCATTTCTACTCACGGGATTATTAAGAAAACCGACAAAACGCCAAAAGTGGAAATTGAAAGAGCAGAATCATTAAGAGTAAAATATTTTAACGAAAAAGAATAAGATTATGAAAACATATAGTTTAGATGAAGTAACAGACAAATTCGTTGGAGAAAAAGGAACAGCAAATAGAGATAATTTTGAAAACGAATTAAAAATTGATTTAATTGGTCAAACAATTAAGCAAATTCGAAAAGAAAGAAACTTGACGCAAGAACAATTAGGTCAATTGGTTGGTGTAAAAAAAGCTCAAATATCTAAAATTGAGAATAGCTTAACTGACGCTAGATTTGACACAATTATCAAAGTGTTTCGTGCTTTAAATGCTAAAATTAATTTTAATGTAGAGTTATTGAATCAGAATGTAGCAATCCACTAAAATTGCCGTCGTACAACAGCCGTTTGGCGAGATTGGGGTTTTAGGCTTAATTTAAATATGGTTTTGTACTTGGAAAATTTGTGTTTAATGGAAAAATCTCGCATCTTTACTCCCCAACCTCGCCAAGCGCCAAGACGTTATGTGACAGCTATGAAAATGTAAAATCCTGAAATAGGTTGACAAAAAATCAACAACTATTTACAGGACAACATGAAAGAAAAGAAACCAGACTGTCAAAAAAAATCCGTTGGATTTGACTTAAAACTTAAGATCATTGATCAGG
>NZ_JAGFBU010000015.1 GCF_017948675.1 Flavobacterium flabelliforme | reverse complement strand
CTGATCAATGATCTTAAGTTTTAAGTCAAATCCAACGGATTTTTTTTGACAGTCTGGTTTCTTTTCTTTCATGTTGTCCTGTAAATAGTTGTTGATTTTTTGTCAACCTATTTCAGGATTTTACACACGGAGCTATTCCTACTAACGTCTCGTGGCTTTGCGAGGTTGCGAACTTCGGAACCGAGTATTTTCTGCTAAGATAAAATTTCTTGCGAAAGATAAACGTGAATTTAGCACTTATTTCGCAATCTCGCAAAACCGCTGTTAGCGGTAGTGCATTTGTTTACTCGAATATTCTTTTTTTAAATTGCTCTTTCATTTTATCGAAGTTTTGTTTGGGCATTTTACAAATATAAATTCTTTGATAAAGCTCTTCTTCGTTTTCCGAATATGGATTGTAAATGGTTCTTACCAATTTTACTTCACCAAAATAGGGACTAAAAAAGTCTCCAACACGATAACTTAATGCAATAATAGTTTCTGGCATTTCCCCTTTTGGTGTCCAACTGTAAAAACTCCCGTGATATGAAAATGCTTTGGGTAAATTATAGTCAATCCGCAACAAATTTATTGCACCTGCTTGTCCATAATGTTTACCCCAAATTAGGCAATTTTGTTTTTCTTTTGCAGGCAAATTATCATGGACCGATTTTAATTCTTGCATCGTTTTACGCCACTTTTCTTTGCTATAATACTCATCATATTTTACTGCATATTTTCCTCCTTCAATGTCTTTCTTTTCAAATGGATAAATTTTTGTGAGATAGCGATTGAAAGAATAAACAGGCATTCCAAAAGGAATTAGTACAATACCTAAAAGTAATAACGTAGTAACTGGATAAATCATCCATTTTCTTTTTGGTAAGATAATTTGTTCCCAAAAAATGGCGCCAAAAGGTATAATTGTTAAAATGATGGGATAAAAATAATAAGGTTTACCGTTTTTAAACGATAGGGAAGCAATAGATAATATGATAGAAAAGGCTAATGGAAGGTTTATTTTTTTATTATTTCTGAAAATATAAATGAATGCTGGAAGAATAATCAGTAAAGAAGTTAAAGGATTTATCTCAATCAACAATCGTCCTAAATTTCCAGCTCGAGAAATATGGTCTAACTGGGTTTCGTAAAGTCTACTAAACATTTGCAATACAGGAAAGTTGTTTACATATTGCCAAATCAAATTGGGAAATAATAGCAAGCCAATTACTATTATGTTTTGCCAAAAATGGAGTTGTATAAGTGATTGGCGCGTTCTTTTAAATAAAAATAGTGAAGATAGTCCGAAAATAAAAAACAAGGCATCGTACTTAACAGAACATCCCAAAATAACAAATGCTGTTAAATTCAACAAACTTCTTTTGTCAAGATATTTAACAAACCTCGTGAGTTGATAAAAACTCAATACCCAAAATAATTGACTGAAAACTACGGGTTGAAAAAGCTGTTGAGAACGACCAAAACTTGGTGCAATGATCATGCAAAAAAGAGCTAAAAATAGTGCTTTATTTTTCCCACCTAATTCAATTGTTGTTTTTGCTACATAGATTAGGATTAATAAACTTGCAATATGTGCGAAAAGATGATGGACGTAAACTGAATTACTACCAAAAAGGTTTTGGATAAATGCAAAAAAACCAATCAATGGTGGGAACTCCATATATCCAAAAGCCAAATGTTTGCCTGCTTCAATATGTAATAATTCATCGCCCTGAAAACCCGAATGACTATCTGCAATTAAATGAAGTATCAATTTTAGAATACAGAAAAAAAGAATTATTAATTTAGTTTGTTTACTCATTTTATTTGTCGTCTATTGCATTTTTTCGTTCTACGTCGGCATTACCGCTAACGTTCTCGCGCCTCGCGCAGTTTGCGACTTACGAAGACGAGTATTTTCGGCTAAACGAAAATACGATAAAAAACGGTAATTCCACTAAATTCGCAAATTGCGCGAGACGTGTGTTAGCAGTAGTGTTTTTATTTTCGTTGTTGTAATTTAATAATTTGTTCTTTGTTTCCACAAATAAATTTTATTGTATTATTTCCCCAACCGTTGGAAATTATTGTATGCTCGTTTTTGAATTTGAATTTTTTTACTCCGCTTTTTTGGTTGTCTTTTTCAGTTACAGATATTATTGGCGTAATTTCTATAATTCTATTTTTCAAACTATCTTTTTGAATTCGTTCAGATAAATGAATTTTTTCAATATTTGGTTCCCAATGACCATCATCAAATTTCATTTTTCCATAAACTGAATACGAAATCAAAGATTTGGAATTGAATAAGTTTAGATTACTTTCAACAATTTCAATTTTTAAGCTATCAATTATTAAATCATCTTGGTATGACCACCAACCAATATTATAAGTTACAGGAATTTCAATTTTGGGTTTTCCAGGTTCGTTTGATAAAATTCCTTTTCTTCCAAAATCTGTTAGATACAAATACGCACAAACAAGAAATAGAAATAAAATAATAATAGCTAATATTTTGATTACTTTTTTCATTTTCGTATTTTCTGTATTTTTGAAAAATTATTTGTTAAAATATTGAATTTCATTATTTTGCGATTCGTTTTTCTAACATTACTGCTAACGTCTTGGCGCTTGGCGTGGTTGGGGACTTTTGAAACCGAGTATTTTCTGCTTAACGTAAAGGTAATAAAAAAACGCTAATTCCACTAAATCCCCAATCACGCCAAACGGCTGTTAGCCGTAGTTATTTGTTCAAGTTCATTAATTCGGTAACAATTTTTCTATTATTTTCTTTTGCAATTTCAATTGATTTTTCTCCATTTAATTCTAAATAGTATGAAGAATAAAATAAATGATTTTTTATGTTCAACCAATTAAGGATAATTATTGTTACATATTTTGGATTATTTACATATTGTTTCATTAAAAGAACCGCAGTTTTACAATTATTATTAATTTTGTAGTCTTCAAGCAGTAAAAATTTGTTAGGTTCTAAATAATTTTCGTTAATATATATGTTTTCTAAAGCATCCTTTATTTTCGCTTTTTTTGTTTCTGTTAGTCTGATATGAGTATTAAAAATTCTGTCTAAATCATTTTGATTGATTTTTAGTTTCTGTTCTTGTTTTCTAATATATACAATTGCAAAATCTTGTAAAATATTCTCGTCAGTTTCAAACTTTTTCAAATCAGTTTTATTTGATAAATAAACCGCATAATGTTTTGTTAGACTATCTAATGAAGTTCTTTCAATCCAATTTTTAACTAATGAAGAATCCTTACATTCTTTCCATTTTTCTAGTTTTGGTATATTAATTTCAATTTCTTCAATTTTATTAAATTCTTGAGTGATTTCAATTTCTTTAATTTCTTTTTTACAACTTATAAACAGTAAAAAAATAATTAATAAATGTTTGTTTTTCATAGGATTACTTTCTTTCGAGGTATAATTACGGCTAACGTCTTGGCGCTTGGCGTGGTTGGGGAGTTTTGAAACCGAGTATTTTCGGCTTAACGTAAAGGTAATAAAAAAACGCTAATTCCACTAAATCCCCAATCATGCCAAACGGCTGTTGGCAGTAGTTTTTTTTTCAGTTAAATACTTTCCACAATTTCGGATAAGTTTTCGGCAATTCTTCTTCTTTCCAATCTGTACCTTTTGTCGGTGGAGCTCCAAAATCATAATCTAAACCTTTTTTGATTGCTACATCTCTTGGAAAACTTTCATTTTCTTCTTTTTTCCCTGTTTTTATTTTATATGCAGAAGTTGCAACATACATTAATCCTTCAAAATTTGTTTCTTCATCTTTGCTTATATTTTCTGCTAAAAATTCAGGATTTTTTAATGTTTCTGTATAGATTTTTTCTCCTTTTCCAATTAACCAACAGCGGAAATATAAATAACTATCATCAGAAACATATCCTTCAATAATTTTCTGCGCTCCCATTATTTTAAATTCATCCGCTTCAATAATCAATTGCCTAAAAATTATTTCAAATTCAATAATTTGCTCAGCACTATAAGTTGATAATTTTTCAACAATTATTTTTTCTTGTTCTAATTTATCGGAATCAGATTTTGCAATTGAATATTCTATTATTTTCCAAAACTCTGACTTATCCATTTTATCGTTTTTTATAAATTCTTTTACTTCAGATTTGTATGTGTTTTTTGAATCGTTCTTTTTTGTTTGTCCACACGAAATAATGGTCAATATTAGAAATATTAAGAATTTATTTTTTTTCATTTGTTGCGTTAGATTACTGAATTCTCTCGGTTTTTTCAAAATTACTGCCAACGTCTTGGCGCTTGGCGTGGTTGGGGACTTTATAGCAGAGTATTTTCTGCCAAAACGAAGATATGATAAAAAAACGCTAATTCCACTAAAACCCCAATCTCGCCAAACGGCTGTTAGCAGATGT
>NZ_JAGFBU010000014.1 GCF_017948675.1 Flavobacterium flabelliforme | reverse complement strand
CTATCTCCTGGCACAACTGTTCCTGTTTTTATTATCTTAGCAGAGAATAAATAACAGCACATAACAACGGCTAAGCATAATGCCGGCCACAGGCCAGAACAGGCACTATGCCTAGCCGAACCGTTGTCGGTCATTGCGCCGTGACTCAATAGAATTCGGAAAAATCATCAAGAAAATAAAAAAATGACAACAAAAATTAAATTTAGCGTTTTAATCTTAATGATGGCTTGCTCATCATTTGCTCAAAATATAAACATTGCAAAACTTGACAGTTTGTTTCAAATTCTTGAAACCAAAGATAAGTATATGGGAAGTATTGCGATTTCTGAAAACGGAAAGTTGTTATACAAGAAATCAATCGGAAAAGCCGATATAGAAAATAACAAATTATCAACAACCGAAACCAAGTACAGAATTGCTTCAATATCTAAAATGTTTACTGCTTGTCTTATTTTTAAAGCCGTAGAAGAAAATAAAATTAATTTAAATCAAACAATTAATAAATATTTCCCAACAATTCTAAATTCTAATAAA
Organism: Flavobacterium flabelliforme; assembly: GCF_017948675.1. Taxonomy (GTDB): domain Bacteria; phylum Bacteroidota; class Bacteroidia; order Flavobacteriales; family Flavobacteriaceae; genus Flavobacterium; species Flavobacterium pygoscelis. Next base: position 4,127 of record NZ_JAGFBU010000014.1, on the reverse strand, counting down.
ATAACAATTGGAAATTTACTAAGTCACAGAAGTGGAATTCATGATTTCACTAATGATGAAAAAACACCAAAAAACACAAAAGAAATGGTTGAAATAATTACAAATGGAAAAAGTGATTTTGAACCAAATAGTAAAGCCGAGTACAGCAATTCAAATTATGTACTATTAAGTTACATTCTTGAAAAAGCATATAATAAAAAATACGCAGAAATACTAAACCTCAAAATTGTAAAGCCACTCGAACTAAAAAACACATATTTTGGAAACGAAATCAATATTCAAAATAACGAATGCTATTCATATAAATATCAAAATAAATGGATAAAAAAAAATGAAACTGATATATCATTAATAATGGGTGCAGGAGCAATTGTTTCAAATCCATCAGATTTGGTAATATTTGCACAGAAATTATTTGATAAAAAGATTATTAATCAAAATAGTTTAAACCAAATGATAACTATTAAGGATAACTTTGGTATGGGAATTTTTCAAATTCCATTCTATGATAAAAAAGGTTTTAATCATACGGGTGTAATAGATGGTTTTAGTTCTGATTTATCCTATTTTCCTGAAAATAATTTAACAATTGCATTGACCTCGAATGGAAACATTTACGACAACAATAATATTATGATTGCGGTTTTGAGTAATTATTTTGGAAAAAAATTCGAAATTCCAAATTTTAAGACAATAGAATTAAAAACAGAAGATTTAGATCAATATTTGGGAGAATATTCAAGTCCAACTTTTCCACTTAAAATTACAATAGTAAAGGATAAAACAAAATTATTTGCAGAAGCACCAGGACAACCAACTTTTCCATTTGATGCCACGGAAAAAGATTGTTTTGAATTTGTATCTGCTGGAATTAAACTAAAATTTACACCGGAGAATAAAGAAATGGAAATAAATCAATCGGGAAAAAAGTTTATCTTAACAAAGAAATAAACAACGAACCGACAACAGCCGTTACACAAGATTTGGGCATTTGGCTGAATTTAAAAATGGTTTTGTACTTGGAAAGTTTGTTCATAATGGAAAAAACTCGCATTTTTAATCCCAAACCTCGTGTAGCGCCAAGACGTTATGTGCAATTGCGCAATCGAGACCTGATAAACAGCCTAAATATTTGATTTGAAAGGGAATATTAAAACAGGAAATAAAAATTTGTAATTTTCGTCAAGCCTTTCAAATGAGATTTGCTGAAAATTTATTTTCAAAGCGAAGACGCTTAAAGGCTTGGCTAAGTTATAAGAAAAAAATGATATAATCAAGTTTTTTTTATTATAACTGTTTTAATATGAGATTTTTAACTATTTAGGCTATGATTAAAAAAAACAGTACCTATCCCCCGAGTAGATAGGAACTATATTTTTTAATCGTTTATCTAGCTATCTCCTGGCACAACTGTTCCTGTTTTTATTATCTTAGCAGAGAATAAATAACAGCACATAACAACGGCTAAGCATAATGCCGGCCACAGGCCAGAACAGGCACTATGCCTAGCCGAACCGTTGGCAGAAACCATTGGAAAAAACAAAGCGTAAACAAAATATAAAAGAAGCAAAATGCAATTTAAAGGAGGAATTAAGTGGGTTTTTATATCTTGTGCTTTAGCATTTACAATATTTATTGGATATTGGATTATAATTCTATTCTCAACAGGATTATTTGATAGTTCAAGTAAAGTTGAACTTATTGAAAATTATACTAACAAAGAAAAAGAAATTATTGAGTTGAAAAATTATTTTAATTCTATCGTTCCGAAGAATTTTTCTGTTTACATTGAATTTAAAAGTGATAATAAAATAGATTTAAAAGTATATGAAGGAGAAAGAAATTCTAACTCGGAAAATAATGGTTTATTTATGCAATGGGATATTAATCCATATGATTATACTGAAAAGCCAAAATCAAAAAACTATAAATCAAAATATGAACCAAAAACTGAATCATTAGAATATGTTAAATTAAAACTGAAATGGACTGATAATACTTTTAAAAAAATAAAAGAAATGCTAGATAAAGCAAACTGTATATCTATTGAAAATGGTGAGCCTTCAGAAATTGGATTTGCAAGAAGTGGAATGGGAAAATATAGTTATACTATTTATAACAAAAAAATTCCTAATAGTTTACTTGATGATTATAAAATAGAATGCGAAAATATTATATATAATGATAAAGTTGTACTCACTTATGGAAGTGGAGCATTTGGTTCAACCTGTTTTCCAAAAAGTGACTTAGAAAAATAAATGGCATCTGCCAACAGCCGTTTGGCGAGATTGGGGTTTTAGTGGAATTAATATTTTTATCATATTTTCGTTTCGGCAGAAAATACTCTGCTTTAATGTCCCCAACCTCGCCAAGCGCCAAGACGTTAGCGGATATTTAAGAGCAACTAACAGTAATACAGAACTTTAAATAATAATTATTGAAAGAAAATCAAAAAAAAAGAGAAAAACGAGCATTAAAAAATAAAGAAAAAAAAATCCAAAAAAAACATTACTATTTTTTAATAATGGCAATGATTTTTTGCATTATAAATTTAGCGTTTATTGAAAGTAAAACTATTGGACACGATAAAAGATATGAAATCTACATCTTTTGGTTGCCAATATTTATTGGACTAATTTTTTTCGGAATATTTAGAAGGCATTATTTAATTAGAAATTTTTTAGCATTTAAAGAAATATATTTAAAAATATATGTAGTTGGATTTTACTTATTACAAGGTATTTTTGTTTCCTATTTAAGTTTTGGTCAGGTTGCAAGCGTAATTTGGAATTATGTAAATATAAATGAAGCCGAAAAAAATCCAAGAGAAATATTTATTTGTAAAGTAATTGGATTCTACACTAAAAAAAATCCTGATGTTTCCTTTAAATTTAAAAATGAAATAGAAGTTTTTGGTGTTAATAGTGAAACGAATAGAGAAAATTATAATCGTAATCCAAAAGATTATGAATTAAAAATAACTGTGCAAAAGGGAATTTGGAATTACTATATTGTAAAAGATTGGAAGTTAATAAACATCCGCTAACAGCCGTTTGGCGAGATTGGGGTTTTAGGCTTAATTTAAAGATGGTTTTGTACTTGGAAAATTTGTGTTTAATGGAAAAATCTCGCATCTTTACTCCCCAACCTCGCCAAGCGCCAAGACGTTAGCCGACATATTATGAAAAAACTGCTAAAAACAACCTTTTTATTATCATTCCTAATTCTTTTTACGAATTGTGAAAAGAAAATAGATAATTCTAAAAAGAAAATAGATGAAATAGAATTTGAAAAAAATGTATTGACCGAAGTATTTCCGAAAATAGTTGATTCCATTTGTGTTGATAGCAGAAAAATGGATCCTCCACCGAAATTCGGAATTGAAACTTGGAAAAATGGAAATATAATAAAAGTTGACACTACAAAAGCCACAAATAAAGAAAGAATTAAGTATCAGAATTGGAAAAAGGAACAAAAAAGAGTTGATAATGATACCTCTAAAATAATAATTGGTTTTGACCAATACTTATTAAATTATGGAGATGGAAGATTAGATAGTAAATCAAAATTATTGCATTCTAATTACAGTAATTTTAAATTTGACTTTACAAAAATTACTTTAAATAGAAAATTTAAAATAAAAAATATGACTGAATTTCCAAAAGCAGAAAAGCTATTATTTGGAGATAGAGTTTTATTATACGAACAAAAATATAATTTTGTGTTTTCGGGTTTTCTTGAAATTTCAAGAATAAAATTTGATAAAAATAAAAAAAGTGGAATTTTAGAATGTAGCTTTGCTTATTGCGGAAGATGTGGAAGAGGATATCGAATTTATATTAAAGAAATTAACGGAAAGTGGATAATCGAAAAAATGGAAGATACTTGGATTTCGTAAAAAATACGTCGGCTAACAGCCGTTTGGCGTGATTGGGGATTTAGTGGAATTAGCGTTTTTTTATTACCTTTACGTTAAGCCGAAAATACTCGGTTTCAAAAATCCCCAACCACGCCAAGCGCCAAGACGTTGTAAGCAATACCCGAAAAAACGAAAACATTGAAAAACGAAATAATAAAGATAGCAATTGAGGAAATAGAAAATCCAACTTTTGAAACTACGCGTCAAT
>NZ_JAGFBU010000013.1:3644-5745 GCF_017948675.1 Flavobacterium flabelliforme | reverse complement strand
GTTAAAAAAAAGTGATTAAAAAAGCTTGCATAACGGTATAAACGTTGTAGTTTTGCACCCGCAATGGCGCATAAGTTCTTACTTAAATAATGAAAATCGGATCAAAAATAAAGCGAAAGTTTTAGAAAAAAGATTTGGTAAGAATAAAAGAAGTAGTTACATTTGCCCTCCCTTAGGGGAAGCAAGTTCTTAGACAGATTGAGCAGGTGATTAGGTTGAGCGATCAATTTATGACATGAAAAGCGGAGAAAATTATTTTTCAAAAAACTTTTCAAAAACGCTTGTGAGATTTAAAAAGAGGTTGTACTTTTGCACCCGCTTCCAGCGACACACGATTTGTGTTAAAAGAAGGGAAAAACAAGAAGAACACGTTCCTAGACATATTGAATTGACAGCCGTTTTAACAGAGATGTTAAAACAAAAGAATAAGAGTAATAGAATCGAAAGATTTGATAACACCGATAGAATTGGAGTCGAATAACAATAGCTTAAATTTATTTAAGCACACAATATACGATGAAGAGTTTGATCCTGGCTCAGGATGAACGCTAGCGGCAGGCTTAACACATGCAAGTCGAGGGGTATAGGTTTTCGGACCTAGAGACCGGCGCACGGGTGCGTAACGCGTATGCAATCTACCTTTCACAGAGGGATAGCCCAGAGAAATTTGGATTAATACCTCATAGTATTATAGGATGGCATCATTTTATAATTAAAGTCACAACGGTGAAAGATGAGCATGCGTCCCATTAGTTAGTTGGTAAGGTAACGGCTTACCAAGACTACGATGGGTAGGGGTCCTGAGAGGGAGATCCCCCACACTGGTACTGAGACACGGACCAGACTCCTACGGGAGGCAGCAGTGAGGAATATTGGACAATGGGCGCAAGCCTGATCCAGCCATGCCGCGTGCAGGATGACGGTCCTATGGATTGTAAACTGCTTTTATACGAGAAGAAACAGTACTTCGTGAAGTACCTTGACGGTATCGTAAGAATAAGGATCGGCTAACTCCGTGCCAGCAGCCGCGGTAATACGGAGGATCCAAGCGTTATCCGGAATCATTGGGTTTAAAGGGTCCGTAGGCGGTTTAGTAAGTCAGTGGTGAAAGCCCATCGCTCAACGGTGGAACGGCCATTGATACTGCTAAACTTGAATTATTAGGAAGTAACTAGAATATGTAGTGTAGCGGTGAAATGCTTAGAGATTACATGGAATACCAATTGCGAAGGCAGGTTACTACTAATGGATTGACGCTGATGGACGAAAGCGTGGGTAGCGAACAGGATTAGATACCCTGGTAGTCCACGCCGTAAACGATGGATACTAGCTGTTGGGAGCAATCTCAGTGGCTAAGCGAAAGTGATAAGTATCCCACCTGGGGAGTACGTTCGCAAGAATGAAACTCAAAGGAATTGACGGGGGCCCGCACAAGCGGTGGAGCATGTGGTTTAATTCGATGATACGCGAGGAACCTTACCAAGGCTTAAATGTAGATTGACCGTTTTGGAAACAGAACTTTCGCAAGACAATTTACAAGGTGCTGCATGGTTGTCGTCAGCTCGTGCCGTGAGGTGTCAGGTTAAGTCCTATAACGAGCGCAACCCCTGTTGTTAGTTGCCAGCGAGTCATGTCGGGAACTCTAACAAGACTGCCAGTGCAAACTGTGAGGAAGGTGGGGATGACGTCAAATCATCACGGCCCTTACGCCTTGGGCTACACACGTGCTACAATGGCCGGTACAGAGAGCAGCCACTGGGCGACCAGGAGCGAATCTATAAAACCGGTCACAGTTCGGATCGGAGTCTGCAACTCGACTCCGTGAAGCTGGAATCGCTAGTAATCGGATATCAGCCATGATCCGGTGAATACGTTCCCGGGCCTTGTACACACCGCCCGTCAAGCCATGGAAGCTGGGGGTGCCTGAAGTCGGTGACCGCAAGGAGCTGCCTAGGGTAAAACTGGTAACTAGGGCTAAGTCGTAACAAGGTAGCCGTACCGGAAGGTGCGGCTGGAACACCTCCTTTCTAGAGCCTAATTTGTTAGTTTAGCAATAAACACGATTAGGAAAGAAGACAAAGATTATATTGGAATAGAATAG
>NZ_JAGFBU010000013.1:0-3547 GCF_017948675.1 Flavobacterium flabelliforme | reverse complement strand
TAGATCAAAAATCGTTAATCATAAATCAGAAATCACCTTGTCTCGTAGCTCAGCTGGTTAGAGTACTACACTGATAATGTAGGGGTCGACAGTTCGAGTCTGTCCGAGACAACAATTACTTAAAAAAAAAGGAAATTCTAGAAGTTGGGATTCGCCGAAGATTTAAGATTTAAAAATCAGAAATCTGAATTCAAAGATCTAAAATTGAAACGGGGGATTAGCTCAGCTGGCTAGAGCGCCTGCCTTGCACGCAGGAGGTCAACGGTTCGACTCCGTTATTCTCCACTATTCCGAGAGGAAAAAAGTTCATTGACATATTGAGATAAGAAAATAATAAAAAGTAGAAAGCATTTTTACTTGTTTATTTATAGACAAGTAAAGAAACGGCATGTTTTAATTAACATGTTGGTACAATAAGCAAAATAAGGGCGTATGGGGGATGCCTTGGCTCTCAGAGGCGATGAAAGGCGTGATAAGCTGCGAAAAGCTACGGGGATTGGCACACACGATATGATCCGTAGATACCTGAATGGGGCAACCCACTATGTTGAAGACATAGTACACCGATAGGTGGGCAAACCCGCTGAACTGAAACATCTAAGTAGGCGGAGGAGAAGAAAACAAAAGTGATTCCGTAAGTAGTGGCGAGCGAACGCGGATTAGCCCAAACCAATGCTGTTACGGCAGGATTGGGGTTGTAGGACCACGATATTTGTTGCGGATAGAATTAGAATCTACTGGAAAGTAGAGCCATAGAAGGTGATAGCCCTGTATAAGTAATAGAAGATAACGATAGTGGTATCCTGAGTAGGGCGGGACACGAGAAATCCTGTCTGAATTTGGCGGGACCATCCGCTAAGGCTAAATACTCCTGAGAGACCGATAGTGAACCAGTACCGTGAGGGAAAGGTGAAAAGAACCGTGAATAACGGAGTGAAATAGATCCTGAAACCATACGCTTACAAGCGGTCGGAGCCCTTTCGTGGGGTGACGGCGTGCCTTTTGCATAATGAGCCTACGAGTTAACGTTGCTGGCAAGGATAAGTGGTTAAGCCACGGATCCGTAGCGAAAGCGAGTCTGAATAGGGCGCTTTAGTCAGTAGTGTTAGACGCGAAACCGTGTGATCTACCCATGGACAGGTTGAAGCTGTGGTAACACACAGTGGAGGACCGAACCCGTTGACGTTGAAAAGTCTTGGGATGATCTGTGGGTAGGGGTGAAAGGCCAATCAAACTCGGAAATAGCTCGTACTCCCCGAAATGCATTTAGGTGCAGCGTTATGCGTAAAGTTATATAGAGGTAGAGCTACTGATTGGATGCGGGGGCTTCACCGCCTACCAATTCCTGACAAACTCCGAATGCTATATAATGTTTCATAACAGTGAGGGCTTGGGTGCTAAGGTCCAAGTCCGAGAGGGAAAGAACCCAGACCATCAGCTAAGGTCCCCAAATATATACTAAGTTGAAAGAACGAGGTTTGTCTGCCCAGACAGCTAGGATGTTGGCTTGGAAGCAGCCATTCATTTAAAGAGTGCGTAACAGCTCACTAGTCGAGCGGACGAGCATGGATAATAATCGGGCATAAGTATATTACCGAAGCTATGGATTTACAATTTATTGTAAGTGGTAGGGGAGCATTCTAACAGGGTTGAAGGTGTGTCGTAAGGCATGCTGGACTGGTTAGAAAAGAAAATGTAGGCATAAGTAACGATAATGCGGGCGAGAAACCCGCACACCGAAAGACTAAGGTTTCCACAGCTATGCTAATCAGCTGTGGGTTAGTCGGGACCTAAGGCGAACCCGAAAGGGACAGTCGATGGACAACGGGTTAATATTCCCGTACTAGTTATTACTGTGATGGGGTGACGGAGTGATGAAAGCGCCGCGAACTGACGGAATAGTTCGTTGAAGTACCTACCTATAAGACCCGCAGGCAAATCCACGGGTTTTGGGGAAATACGATAGTACTCGGAGACTTCGGTTGAAGAGATAGTGCGCCTAAGGGCTTCCAAGAAAAACCTCTAAACTTCAGGTAATAAGTACCCGTACCGCAAACCGACACAGGTAGTCGAGGAGAGAATCCTAAGGTGCTCGAGAGATTCATGGCTAAGGAATTAGGCAAAATAGACCCGTAACTTCGGGAGAAGGGTCGCCCCGAGTAATCGGGGCCGCAGTGAAGAGGTCCAGGCGACTGTTTATCAAAAACACAGGGCTCTGCAAAATCGTAAGATGAAGTATAGGGCCTGACACCTGCCCGGTGCTGGAAGGTTAAGTGGAGATGTTATCTTCGGAGAAGCATTGAAATGAAGCCCCAGTAAACGGCGGCCGTAACTATAACGGTCCTAAGGTAGCGAAATTCCTTGTCGGGTAAGTTCCGACCTGCACGAATGGTGTAACGATCTGGACACTGTCTCAGCCATGAGCTCGGTGAAATTGTAGTAGCGGTGAAGATGCCGCTTACCCGCAGTGGGACGAAAAGACCCTGTGCACCTTTACTATAGCTTAGTATTGACCTTGGATAAATGATGTGTAGGATAGGTTGGAGACTGTGAAGTGGCGTCGCTAGGCGTTGTGGAGTCATTGTTGAAATACAACCCTTTGTTTATCTGAGGCCTAACCCCGCTTTGCGGGGGACATTGCTTGGTGGGTAGTTTGACTGGGGTGGTCGCCTCCAAAAGAGTAACGGAGGCTTCTAAAGGTTCCCTCAGTACGCTTGGTAACCGTGCGTAGAGTGCAATGGCATAAGGGAGCTTGACTGAGAGACATACAGGTCGATCAGGTACGAAAGTAGAGCATAGTGATCCGGTGGTTCCGCATGGAAGGGCCATCGCTCAAAGGATAAAAGGTACGCCGGGGATAACAGGCTGATCTCCCCCAAGAGCTCATATCGACGGGGGGGTTTGGCACCTCGATGTCGGCTCGTCACATCCTGGGGCTGGAGAAGGTCCCAAGGGTTGGGCTGTTCGCCCATTAAAGTGGCACGCGAGCTGGGTTCAGAACGTCGTGAGACAGTTCGGTCTCTATCTACTGTGGGCGCAAGAAATTTGAGTGGATCTGATTCTAGTACGAGAGGACCGAATTGGACAAACCTCTAGTGTATCTGTTGTCACGCCAGTGGCACCGCAGAGTAGCTACGTTTGGAAGGGATAAGCGCTGAAAGCATATAAGCGCGAAACCCACCACAAGATGAGATTTCTTTTAAGGGTCGTGGGAGATGACCACGTTGATAGGCTATAGATGTAAAGGCAGTAATGTCATAGTCGAGTAGTACTAATAACCCGTAAGCTTATGTACGCTTTTCTCCCCCATCTCGGTGGGGGAGAAGAAACTTTCTAATACTTTAAATTTTTCTTTATCTCAGTATGTTAAGATATTATGTAATGTTGATTAGCTAGAAGCTAATTTACCCATTGCAAAACGACCTTAAGGTGGTTATTGCGGCGGGGCTCACCTCTTCCCATCCCGAACAGAGTAGTTAAGCCCGCCTGCGCAGATGGTACTGCAGTTATGTGGGAGAGTATGTCGTCGCCTTTCTTTAAAAACCCT
>NZ_JAGFBU010000012.1 GCF_017948675.1 Flavobacterium flabelliforme | reverse complement strand
TGTTAGTGTTCATATAAAGGCTAACATTCCATACAAATCCTATCGTAGGAATAAAGAAATTATTTATCTAAATTTGAATTGAAAACACAGTAAAAATGTGTCAACCTATTTCAGGACTTTACAAAAACAGACGAAACTTAAAATAAATATAATTTTAAAAGATGAATAAAAAAGTAAAAATAATTTTAATTACAATTGTGACGCTATTTATTTCATACTCAATTGTTGCGCAAACGGGAATTTTAAAAGCCTATAAAAATTCAACTGTAGCAAATGAACCAAATTTGAAAATTAATTCTAAAATATTAGTTTCTAATTTAGTTACACCAAAAAATGGCGATTTTGTTTCTTACAATTACGAAGATAAAATTTCGGGGAAACAAATTAGAATACATAGACTTTATGGAAAAGAAAACGACGTTGTAGAAATCATAAACGGAATTCTCTATGTGAATAAAATAAACATAGACAAAGGAATTGACCATATTCATTCTTATAAAACAACTAAAGCAGAATATTCAAAAATCAAGGAAATAGAAAAAATTTCTGACGACTTATTTGCGTATATGGACGACACAGATGATGTGATTGCTTTATTACCTGATTCAATTGCCGAAAAGTATAAAATAACATCCAAAAGAATCATTGCAGAAAAGGGGAAAAAAGATTCAACAATTCAGAAAATTTATAAAAACGATTGGAATAAAGACAATTTTGGTCCAATAAAAATACCTAATGGAAAAGTTTTTCTAATTGGAGACAACAGAGATAATTCAGAAGATTGCAGATATGTCGGATTAATAAATGAAACTGACATTGTTGGAACCATAGTTGAATACTAAAAAAAAATACGTCGCACAACAGCCGTTTGGCGAGATTGGGGTTTTAGTGGAATTAGCGTTTTTTTACTACATTTACGTTAAGCCGAAAATACTCGGCTTCGAAAGTCCCCAACCTCGGCAAGCGCAAAGACGTTACTAGCTATTTATGAGGAAGTTACGCCGAATAAATACTAGACCTCAAAGCTTTTTTTCTAGAAAATCTAAAAGTAGAAATGTGATAATTGGAATTTGAATGTGGAAGCGTGAATATTGTACGTGCTTATAAAAAGTTTCATAATTAAGGGTGAATTTAGAAACGTAAGTGTGGAAGCATAAATATTTGACGTGATAATTGAAACTTAAATATTGAAGCGTGAGTGTGGAAACTTGAGTTTCGAACTGCATAATTAAAGCTTGAAAATTGTAACTGAAATATTTCAAAGTGACAAAGTCAAATATCTAACTTAGAAACTGAATTAATAAAAATACAGAAAATCAAAAAGTGGAGAAATAGAAACGTAAAAATTGGGATTTCATAATAGAAAGTGATAAGTTTATGGCAAATAATACCGCCTAAATAAACAGCTAGTAACAGCCGTTTGGCGTGATTGGGGTTTTAGTGGAATTAGCGCTTTTTTATTACCTTTACGTTCAGCCGAAAATACTCGGTTTCAAAAGTCCCCAACCACGCCAAGCGCCAAGACGTTAGGCGTTATATTACCAGAACGCAAACGTAAAACAATAAAAATCAATAAAATACGAAGTTGTAAATGGAAAAAATAGAAATTTATTCGAGTAAGAAAAAATCATTATTATTATTAATTGCTTCCTTAATTTTTGTAATTGGTGGAATTTATATGTTTATGAACGCTGAAAATTTTACGGGTTACAGAGCAAGAAGTCCTTTTTTTATCAAAACAATCGGAATTACATCAGTTCTATTTTTCGGATTAGGAATATATGTTTCAATAAGACAAATTTTGGCGAATCAACTAATCCTAATAATTGATAAAAAAGGAGTAAATGTTAATCCAAAAAAATCGCAGACAGAATTTATTGAATGGAAAAACATAAATGGATTTTCAGAACTTAAAATACAAAGTCAAAAATTTGTAATTATTGATGTGGATAATTCAGAATATTGGATTGAAAAAGAAGAAAATGGAATACGAAAAAAATTAATGAAATTTAATGTGAATAATTATGGTTCTCCATTTAATATATCCGCAAATTCAATGCAGATGAATTATACAGAACTTATGAAAACGCTAAACGAAAATTTGAATAAATATAAATACAACGCCTAACAGCGGTTACAAGAAATGGCGAGAAATGTGGTTAATTCACATTTATCTTTCGCAAGAAATTTTATCTTAGCAGAAAATACGCAGTTTCGATGTTCGCCACTTCTTGTAGCCGCGAAACGTTAGCAGAAATATTTGACCGAAATGGGAAAAAATCATATCTTTGAATAAAACAAAACGAAAATGACTTTTACTGACAAAAATATTATAGAAAATTACTTCGGATTATTCGAGAGTTTAAACTCAATGAGTAAACTCGAACTAATTGAAAAGTTGACAAAATCATTAAAAGCTGAAACAAAAAGTAAAGAAAATAACTTTTATAAATCTTTTGGTGCATTCTCAACTGAAAAAACTTCTGATGAAATAAATACAGAGATAAAATCAAGCCGAAAATTTAGAACGAAAGAAATTAAATTCTAATGAAATATTTACTTGATACTAATATCTGTGTGCATTTTCTGCGTGGAAAATTTGAAGTTGACAAAACACTTAAATTAAAAGGTTTAGAAAACTGTTATATTTCTGAAATAACTGTTTTAGAGTTAAGGTTTGGTGCTGAAAATAGTGTTGATAAAGTAAAGTCACATAAAGCTGTTGATATTTTTTTAAAAGGAATTGTAATAATCCCAATCTACGGTTCAATAAAAAAATACGCTGAAGAAAAAGTTCGTCTAAACAAACTTGGTAAACCCCAAAATGATGAATTCGATTTATTAATTGGTGTTACTGCAATTGAAAACAAATTAATTTTAGTAACAGAAAACACAAAGGATTTTGAAAGGTTAATTGGCATTGAAATTGAGAATTGGATTGTGCGTAAATAATACTTCTGCTAACAGCCGTTTGGCGAGATTGGGGTTTTAGGCTTAATTTAAAGATGGTTTTGTACTTGGAAAATTTGTGTTTAATGGAAAAATCTCGCATCTTTACTCCCCAACCTCGCCAAGCGCCAAGACGTTGTAGGCAATGCGACCGCACCGAACAAAAAAACAACTAAATAACAGAAAATATGCCAAATATCGGAGATACGTTTGTAACAACATTAAAAAGAGCACATTTATTTTGGGGTTCTCATAGACATACTACTACTCGCGGGATAGTTTATGGGGAAGCTTATCTTCATATCCCAATATCTCAAGCAAGAAGATTAGACATTTTCAACGAAAAGCAACCAAATGCAAATATAATTTATAAATGTAATACAAATGATGGCTTTTTGACAGATGCTTTATTAAAATCATCAGGTAAGAGAAGTGAAAATGATTTGTACGCAAAACAATTTCACGGTAATGGAAATCTTAAATTATTAGGAACTTGGTTCAATCATATAAATGCACAAGTTGGAGACCGAATAGAGATTCAATTTATTACTCCAACAGAAATACTTTTAACAAGGATATAATTCTCTATCACGAATAATTATTATAAATTGCGACTTTAATTTTAGAGAGAGAAAATGAAAGTAATAGAAAAAATAAGTATTGATGAATTTGACGGGAAAAACTATCAAACAAAACTTGCTGAACCTTTCGACAAAGCTCTGATTACACACTATTTACACAATTACAGGAACGGAGTTTCTAAACATTATAAAAAAGATGCAGTAAAAGTTTTAGATAATTTTGTTGAATACAAACAAGTTGAAGAACAAATAAATATTGTTGCCGAAGATGCTTTACAACAATTACTCTTTGAAGTTGAAGATGTTCCTTTTCCAACTCCAGAAAATTATACTTTTAAATTTATTGACCTTTTTGCAGGAATTGGCGGTTTCAGATTGGCAATGCAAAACGTAGGTGGAAAATGTGTTTTTACAAGCGAATGGGAAACGAGCGCTCAAAAAACTTATAGAAAAAACTTCGGAGAAGTTCCATTTGGCGATATTACGAAAGAACGTGTAAAAAATTACATTCCACAAGAATTTGATATTTTATGTGCAGGATTTCCTTGTCAAGCATTTTCAATTGCAGGAAATCAAAAAGGTTTTGCTGACACAAGGGGAACATTGTTTTTTGACATCGAACAAATAGTTGTTAAACACAGACCAAAAGTTGTGTTTTTAGAAAATGTAAAAAATTTAGTTTCTCACGATAACGGAAATACGTTTAAGACAATCATTTCTGTTTTAGAAGATAAGTTAGGTTACAAAGTTTTTACCAAAATTTTGAACTCAATGACTCACGCAAATGTTCCACAAAATCGTGAAAGGATTTTTATCGTTGCATTTGACCCAAATCAAGTAGAAAATTTTGCTGATTTCAAATTTCCTTCGGAAATTAAATTAACAAAAACTATTCACGATATTTTAGAGCAAGGTAAACAAGCCGAAAACTTATATTATAAAGAAGACCACGCCTATTTTCCAGAACTTGAAAAAGCAATGGTTTCAAAAGATACAGTTTATCAATGGCGCAGAGTTTATGCAAGAGAAAATAAAAGTAATGTTTGCCCAACTTTAACGGCAAATATGGGAACAGGCGGACATAATGTGCCACTTATAAAAGATGATTTTGGAATTAGAAAATTAACTCCGAAAGAATGCTTTTTATTTCAAGGTTATCCCGAAAATTATATTTTACCAAACTTGGCAAATAGTAAACTTTATATGCAAGCAGGGAATTCAGTAACTACAACACTAATCGAAAGAATTAGCAACGAAATCATAAGAGTTTTATGAAATCATTCGCAGAAATTGACATAGAAAAAAACGGAAATTATTTAAAACTGCTTTCAGCAGTTTCAAAGCTTTCGGGTTTATTCAGCGAAAGTGCTGTTCCATTCATAAATTATCGTGTTGCCGAAAATATATTTTGTAGAAGTTTTGATGCGGGAAATCTTTCTCGTTCAGACACAGCTTTTGATGCAAATTATAATTCTGTTGGTGTTGGTTTAAAAACTTTTGTTTGTAATGGAAATTCAAGTAATGAAAAAGTTGCAGAATTTAACTCGTTATCAAGAACTTTAAAAGATTTTAAAGGCAAGGAACTTGCTTTAAAACTTGGGGAATTCCGAAACGACAGAATAAATTTAGCAAATCGTGTTTACAACATTGAAGATTCACTTTATCACATTATAGCTCGTAAAGAAAAAGAATTATTACTTTACGAAACGGATTATAACATCATTGATGTTACTAATATCCACTCGGTTAAAGATAATAAAGCAAGTTTACAATTTGAAGATGGACATAATTTGTACTCATTCAATTATTCAAAAAGTACACTTTTTAGAAAATTTATAATTCCTCAAAATGCTTTTCGTTTGCCGATTGATATAATAGAAGACCCATATTCGCTATTACTCGAATTGTTTGAAGAAAACAAAAATTTAAAAACGGCAACTGATAAACTTATTAAAGGAGAAAATTATGTGATTTTACCTCTTTATGGAATTCAGAAAGGAGAAAAATTTATTTTTGAACGAAGTGGTTTAAATCAATGGAATGCAAATGGAAGAAAAAGAGATTTTGGAGAAATTTACATTCCAATTCCTGCGGAATTGCACAGAAAATTTCCAAATTTCTTTCCAAAACGAGACCAAGACTTTAATTTACAAATTCCAACAGGAGAAATATTTACTGCCAAAGTTTGTCAAGAAAATTCAAAAGCTCTAATGACGAATCCGAACAAAGCTTTGTCTGATTGGTTATTACGTAGAGTTTTACAACTTGCTGAAGGTGAATTAGCGACAATAGAAAAACTTGATAAATTAGGTTTTGATAGTGTAATAATTATGAAAGACGAAAACGGAGATTTCAAAATTGACATTATGAAAACAAACACTTACACTGAATTTAATACCGAAACCGCAGAATAAGCACTGCCTACAACAGCCGTTTGACGTGATTGGGATTTAGTGGAATTAGCGTTTTTTTATTACCTTTACGTTAAGCCGAAAATACTCGGTTTCAAAAGTCCCCAACCACGCCAAGCGCCAAGACGTTAGCAGAGATAGCTCCGCGGAACCTTTAAACGTTTGGTTTGTTAAAATATTAATTGAGTTTTAAGTTTGTATAAAACGATAATTTTGAAAGTATTTTTCGAAAATTATTGTTGAATTTTAAAATATTCTTGGAATGTGTTTGTTGCAAATTGTTTTTGAAAATTATAATAGAATTTATTAGTCGAAAATGCTCTTTGAAAAACGGAATATCTAGAAATAAATATCAATTTTCATAACTCTATTTTTCAAGAGTGGAAAAAAGTCTGCTTTAAATTTTGTTGGAATGCAATTGAATCGGCATTTTGGAATTGCATTTCTATGCCTGCTCAACTTGTGTGTCGCTACCGCTGCTAACAGCCGTTACACGATAGTTGCGATTTTTGTGGAATTAGCGTTTTTTTACATATCTTCGTTTAGCAGAAAATACTCTGCTTTAAAGTCGCAACCATCGTGTAGCGCCAAGACGTTAGCCGACATTTTACCGAAAAATCGTACTAAAAACAATACTATTTTAAAATCATAAATGGAATTTAATAAAGAAATTGAAATTATTTTGAAAGATTGCAGAAGTTTAGCAATAG
>NZ_JAGFBU010000011.1 GCF_017948675.1 Flavobacterium flabelliforme | reverse complement strand
AACCGTCGTTTGGCAATATGGCGGGATTTGGCTTAATTTGAAGATGGTTTTGTACTTGGAAAATTAGTCATTAACCGAAAGATTAGGCTTCCTTAATCCGCCACATCGCCAAGCGACCAAACGTTATAGGCCATATTACCGCAGCAGAAAATACACTAAACATATTGAAAAATGAGCTTTAACAAACCGTTTCATAGAAATTATCGACCTGTAAAAGAAAATGGACCACAAGCAGGTTATAGTGATTGGGCTTATATTATTGAAAAAGATTATTCAAAGAGTCCTGAACATTATACAAGAGCGTTTTTGATAATTCAAGAAGATATTTTAAAGTTATTTCAGTTTGTTGAACCATCAGACGTGAATAGCAAAACATACTCATTTAGAATTCATGAACTTTTGATGCGAACTTGCATAGAAATTGAAGCTAATTTCAAAGCCATATTAAATGAGAACATTTATACTCCTAAATATAAAAATGGAAAAAGAGCTGGCGATTTAAAAACTGAAAAAGATTGGAATATAAACGATTTTAAAATCATTAATAAAACTCATCATCTTGACGATTATTCAATTGAATTGCCTTTTTGGAAAGGAATAGAAAATGTTAGAAAACCATTTTTATCATGGAAAAAAAATGGAGATTTAATTTGGTATCAAGCTTATAATAAATCTAAACATGATAGACATAATAGTTTTGAAGTAGCTAACTTCACAAATCTAATAGATGCTTTTTCGGGACTTTGTGTATTACTTACTTCACAATTCAGACACGTAGATTTTCAACCTGGACCAGATAATTTACAAGCTAATGGTTATTCATATTTTGGTGACGGTTTTGGTGGTTTCGGAATTGGAGATTATCTTATGGTTGATTATCCTGAAAATTGGAAAGAAGAAGAGAAATACGATTTCGATTGGACAAAACTAAAAGGTGAAACTGAAAGATTTGGAAAAATAAATTACAATGATATATAAAAATACGGCCTATAACAGCGGTTTCAAGAAATGGCGAGAAATGTGCTAAATTGATGTATTTCTTTCGCAAGAAATACTATCTCAGTGGAAAATATGCGATTACGAAGTTCGCCACTTCTTGAAGCCGCGAAACGTTGGCAGAAATGATGCGCGAAATTGCAAAAATGAACCTTTTTTTAAATGGCAATAAACGGAATAAAAATTATAGAAAAACCAAAGTATTCAATTTTTTATATTGAACACCTTTCTGATGAATTTAAAGAAATTATAAGAATACAATTAAAAGGAATTTGGAATGGTTTTGCAGAAGCTGACAGCCTACCTAGATTTTATTCATACAAAAACACACTTACAGAATTTATTGATAGATATAATTCAAAATCATCAAATATTAAAAAAGGAATGATTGGGGAATTAATTGCACATCTCATTTTGAATAATCAAGATAACGGGTTATCATCATTATCCATTTTAAAAAATAAAGAAGAAAAGAGTATTAAAAAAGGATTTGACATCATTTATTGTGATATTGCAAACAATAAGATTTGGTATTCGGAAGTAAAGTCTGGTAATAATGGCGCTGGAAGTCATAATTCAACATCTTACAATAATATTCTACTTAACAGAGCTAAAGCAGGTATTTCCACAATGATTACAGAAAAGAGAAACTCATTATGGGAAAGTGCTTTAATCGACGTTTCACTTGTAATTAATGAAAATGATGGAAGATTAAATTTAAAACAATTACTTTCAGACGACTCTCCAAACTTAAATACTAATCAGAAAAAAAACGTAATATTGATTTCATCTTTATATCATAATTTATCAGATGAAATTGAGGAAATTAGTGTTTCTGATTTTTTAGACAATACTGTTATAGAGGATATTTTTGAAGAAGTTATTATAATATCAATTCAAAAAGAAACTTATAAAGCTGTAGCAGATTTTTTAAGTGATGAAATATTAACTTGTTAATTATGGAAATCAATGAAATTACACTCAAACAATATAGAAAAGATTTTGCACAAACATATTTTGCAAATTCATATAAAAAGCTTCAACTTAATATAGAGCTTGATGAAACTGAAATTCATCATTTATTAAAAAATGCAATTCTATTTACAAATTTTGGCGATATTAATATTCAAAAACTAGGATATAAAATCATTGTAACATATTCAAACAAATATAATGATTATAAGCCTTTATACGATTTTGCTATTAATAAAGGTTACATTCCTATTTCAAAATTAGTTGAACTAAAATATTCTGAAAACAATTTAAACGACCATTTTTTTAATCTATTTTTTTCAGTTTTTCAAGAAAATTTTAGAGAGAAAAATTATTATATTTCTAATGGACAAAAAAAACTAATTGAGTTTTCAACTCAAAATAATTCTAATTTTGTTTTAGTTGCCCCTACTTCATATGGTAAATCTGAAATTATAGTAAACAAAGTGTTCTCAAACTTGGATAAAAAAGTATGTGTAATTGTTCCAAGTAAAGCTTTATTAGCACAGACAAAAAAAAGATTATTAGAAAATTCAATTAATAATGAACTTCAAAGAATAATTACACATCCAGAAATGTATAAAGGAACGGAAACAAATTTTGTTGCTGTACTTACACAAGAAAGACTTTTAAGACTTCTTCAACAAAACATAAATTTAAAATTTGATTTAGCTTTAATAGATGAGGCTCATAATTTATTTGGAGATAAAGAAACCGATGGAAGGTCAATTTTATTAGCGCAAACAATTATTATATTAAAAAAAAGAAATAGAAATACAATTCTAAATTTCTTCTCTCCCTTTATTTCAAATCCAGAAAACCTTAAAGTAAAACAATCAAATTATGAAATAACATCACAAAACACAGATGAATTTATTAAAACAGAAAAGTATTTTGTTTGTAACTTAATTGATGACAATCGCATTTTAAAAATTTATGAACAATTCACTGACAAATTTATTAATACTGGAATTTCATATAACAACATTATTCAACTTCTAAACTCTGAAAAATCAAGAAAGAATATTGTTTACTTAAATAGACCAAAACATATTGAAGAATTTGCAATCGAATTTGCAAATAGTAATGTAATTAATTCTATTGAAATAGGAGAAATCACAACTACTATATCAGATTTTATTCACCCTTCATATAATTTAATAGAATGTATTAAAAAAGGGATTGTTTATCATCACGGAGGAATGCCTGAAATAATTAGATTATATGTAGAAAATATTTTTTCAAAAAGAGATGATTTGTCATTTGTAATAACTAGTTCAACACTTTTAGAAGGCGTAAATATTCCAGCAGAGAAAATATTTCTATTATCCACAAAAAAAGGTATAAAAAACTTATCTGTATCGCAATTTAAAAATCTAATTGGTAGAGTAAATAGGTTTAGTGAAATCTTCAATTCCGAAAATGGTAACCTAAAATTATTGGAACCAAATATTTACATTGTAAAAAGTAAATATGAAAATAAAAAAGCAAACATTGAAAAATTTATTAGTACAAGAGCAAAAACAGAAATTCAAATAAACGATGAAGTAAATAATTTATTCTTAAAGGAAGAGAGTTCTTTAAATGACAATCAAAAAAATGAATTAAAAAAATCGCTTGAATATTTAGAAAATATAGAACCTAATTCAACAAATTTAGAAAATGTTGATTATGTACAATCTTTAATTGCAAAACTTTGCTATAAAAACAATATATCTGACTTTAATATTAAAACATTTGAACAAGTTTTAATTAGAAATTTAGAAAACTATCTTGCAAATCAAAACCCAATTATTACTACAACAGATGAACTATTAGAAGCAATATTCTTAATCTTTTTAAATGATATAGAAATTGTTGATAGCAATTTAAAACGTTTACAAAATTTACCAGCAAGAAGGTTTTATTCAATGATTTTAGGTTGGAGAAGTTCGAGTGCTTCGTACAAGGAAATGATAGGAAGTTTTATGCGTTATTGGAGAAATCTAACTAATGATAATTTATTAATTTATATCGGCGAAAAATGGGGAGAAGTTAAAAGGAACTTTACAGATTTCAAACCTCTATACGTTGATTTAAGGGTAAAAAACAATACTCAAAGGATAAACTTAGCTATTCTAAAAATAAAAGAAGAACAAGACTTTATTGAGTTCAATCTTCTGAAATATATTGAAATACTAGCAGAATTAGAATTAATTGATTTGACTTTTTATGAGCAAATAAAATATGGTAGTTCTGATACAAAAATAATAACTTTATTGAAAAATGGTTTTTCAATAGAACTTGCAAAATGTATAACTCAAGAAAATTATAGAAGCTATATTTCAATAAAAAATCAGAGTGATGAAATAATAATAAGTGAAAACATAATCAACGAAATGGAAATAAATGGCGAAAATAAAATCTTAATATTCGAAATAAGATATCATATTAACCAACAATAATCACTTCTGCCAACAGCCGTTTAGCGAGAATGGGGTTTTAGGCTTAATTTGAAGATGGTTTTGTAATTGGAAAATTTGTGTTTAATGGAAAAATCTCGCATCTTTACTCCCCAACCTCGCCAAGCGCCAAGACGTTGTGCGTCAGTTTAGAGCTACACAAAACTGAAAAATAACCGAAATAAAAACTAAGCCAAAATGGAATTTTGAAAATGGAAAATAGAAATAAGTTAGAAAATATTAGAGATGTTTTTTCCATTTTTCATGATGGAATAATCTTAAATTGGAATGGTAATGAAGAATTACTCCAACTTATAATTGATTGTGAATATTTAGCTCAAAAAATAGATAAATCGTTTACAAGTTTTGTTATTGAACTGAAAAATATTGAGAAAATAGAATTTAATCCTTGGATGAATCCAATAAACTTACCACAAAAAACATTTATAAAAATTGAAGATATTTTTCAAACCGGTTTAGAAATATTATCAGCAGATATTGAAAATGAAATGGTTAAAATTACTTGTAATCAACATAATCTAAATTATGAGTATTGCGGTGGAACTTTACTATTAAATTGTAAAAGCCTAAAAATATTTGACGAAAATAAAAACGAACTAACTATTGATGAAATAAATAAGATTTGCGAAGAATATTGGAATGAAACTAAACTAAAAATTGAAAATAGTTTAATTGAAAAACGTACCTTATAGAAAACCGAACGCACAACAGCCGTTTGGCGAGATTGGGGTTTTAGTGGAATTAGCGTTTTTTATCATATCTTCGTTTCGGCAGAAAATACTCTGCTATAAAGTCCCCAACCTCGCCAAGCGCCAAGACGTTAGCAGATATATTCTCGCAAAAAACAGAAATAATGATTACTAAAGAACGCTTCCGAGAGATTGATACTGAAATTAAAAGTTCAATAACTAAATGCTTACATAACTTTAGGAATTCGTTTCCTGAAAGTTATATTCTTTTTTTGGCAGATGCTGAATATAAAAAAGAATACGATTATGACGGTACAAAACTGAACCCATACATAATTGATAATAGAATAGATAAATTTAAGGACGAAACAAGATTAAAATTTTTAGTCACTTTTCTTAATCAATATTATAGATTTGAAAATGGTAAAATAAACGTTGATGATAATGAAGAAAGAATTAATTTAGAATTAATGATTTATTCACATATTTGGGAATCAAAACCTTTTTTAAAAAAACTGCACAGATTAGCACACCTTTGTAATGGAGAAAATTACGATTGGAATGTTATTGTTGACGATATGGGTAAACATAACTTTATCAGAAATGATATAAGGGCAAACTTTCAAAAAAGTAATATTGAAATTGCAGAAATAATAAAAAAAGGTTTTCATACATCTTTAAGAAATGCTTTTGCACATTCTGAATATTCGTTTGACACAATGAATAATCATAATAGAATTAATCTTTATAACTACAAAAATGAAAATTGGGAATTGAAATTGATTTCCTTTAATGATTGGAGTGAAAGGTTTGCTTACAGCGCAGTATTCTCTTATCATTTTTTAGATTTAATTTATAAAGCAAGAATAGAAATTGAGAATGATTTTAAGCAAAACGTATTTACTATTAATCATCCATCAAGAAATAACGGAATTAAAAGGATGAATATAAAATATAACGCAGAAAACAATTGGTTTACGTTTCAAAAATAAATACATCTGCTAACAGCCGTTTGCCAAGATTGGGGATTTAGTGGAATTAGCGTTTTTTTACTACATTTACGTTCAGCCGAAAATTCACGGTTTCAAAAATCCCCAACCTCGGCAAGCGCCAAGACGTTAGCGGTCACCAGCGTTGGAGCAAATAAAACTGGAGTGAAATAGAAAATATTTAGAATTTAATAATATAAATTTCATCGATTTTTTTTGAGTTTTTAAGATTGATAATTGAAGTTGATTATGTTTGTAGAAAACAGAAATTTGAAAGTTGGAATCTGATTAATTTTATAGCATGTGGAAACTGGAATATTGGAATTTATCGAGATAACAAAAGAGAAAAATGAAGATATTAGCTGAACATTTAAATGATAAATAGAAGATTAAAAAGCGAAATTTTTTCGATTTTTTTTTGGATTTTAAAGTGATAGAAGATGCTTAATAAAATATTTGGCAGAAATTATAAAGACAATAATTATAATTTGGAATAGACATTTACAATAAATAGACTGCCGAACCGCTAACAGCCGTTTGCCGTGATTGCGGGTTTAGTGGAATTAACGTTTTTATTCATATCTTCGTTTCGGTAGAATATACTCTGCTAGAAAATCCGCAACCACGTCAAGCGCCAAGACGTTAGCGGTCAGCAGCGTTGGAGCAAATAAAACTGGAGTGAAATAGAAAATATTTAGAATTTAATAATATAAATTTCATCGATTTTTTTTGAGTTTTTAAGATTGATAATTGAAGTTGATTATGTTTGTAGAAAACAGAAATTTGAAAGTTGGAATCTGATTAATTTTATAGCATGTGGAAACTGGAATATTGGAATTTATCGAGATAACAAAAGAGAAAAATGAAGATATTAGCTGAATATTTAAATGATAAATAGAAGATTAAAAAGCGAAATTTTTTCGATTTTTTTTTGGATTTTAAAGTGATAGAAGATGCTTAATAAAATATTTGGCAGAAATTATAAAGGCAATAATTATAATTTGGAATAGACATTTACAATAAATAGACTGCCGAACCGCTAACAGCCGTTTGCCGTGATTGCGGGTTTAGTGGAATTAACGTTTTTATTCATATCTTCGTTTCGGTAGAATATACTCTGCTAGAAAATCCGCAACCACGTCAAGCGCCAAGACGTTATGTGCAATTGCGCAATCGAGACCTGATAAACAGCCTAAATATTTGATTTGAAAGGGAATATTAAAACAGGAAATAAAAATTTGTAATTTTCGTCAAGCCTTTCAAATGAGATTTGCTGAAAATTTATTTTCAAAGCGAAGACGCTTAAAGGCTTGGCTAAGTTATAAGAAAAAAATGATATAATCAAGTTTTTTTTATTATAACTGTTTTAATATGAGATTTTTAACTATTTAGGCTATGATTAAAAAAAACAGTACCTATCCCCCGAGTAGATAGGAACTATATTTTTTAATCGTTTATCTAGCTATCTCCTGGCACAACTGTTCCTGTTTTTATTATCTTAGCAGAGAATAAATAACAGCACATAACAACGGCTAAGCATAATGCCGGCCACAGGCCAGAACAGGCACTATGCCTAGCCGAACCGTTGTACGCAATTATAAGAAAAAAAAACACATATAATGGAAAATAGCACACCAAGTCAATCAACCAATGATGTTACTATTATTGATGAATCTCAAATTAAACAATTCCAATCTTTATACTATTTAATAAAAGGTAAGAGAGATACCGACATTAAATTATTTACTGAATTCAAACAATTTTCTTTTCAAGATGTTTTGGAATTAAATGACAAGGTTTACAAAGTTTTAGAACTTCATAAATTAGTTACAGATATTGTAAATGTAAATGTAGGTTTAGAAAATAAAGAAATTAAAACATTTGGTAGTTGGAATGAATTTAAAAATACTGATTGGAATATATCAGCAAGGACAAAATATATAACAATAGAATGGGATTTTAATTTATTATTTCAAAATCAATTTCACAATGTTCCACAAACTCACACTATGAGAGTTAGAATTGGGAATAGTTTAAAACCAAGTGAAATGATTCAAGTTGTTTTTCAAGGAGGTGATGAATATGAACTTGAAGAAGCACAAGCACAAATGTCTTGTAAAATTGACTTTATTAATGCCCAAATTTGTAATCAATTAAAAACAGTAGTTAGCGAATGGTATGAATCTTTACCAAAAAACAGTGAAGACCATAAAGTAATCAAGTTTATTTTAAAACACGAAGTTAAAATTCAGAATTTTATAGTTTTTTCATTTTTAACTTCAGCTATCATACTCCTTAATTATCTGTTTAGTATAAGTGTTAAATATGATATTGAAATATTGCCAAAAGATGTAAATCAGAAAATGTTCTTTTTCATTACGCTTTCAATTGGAATTTTTTATGTTTTTTATAAATCCGGTCAACTATTATCAAATAGAATGATGGATAAGCAAATAAACAAATTGAAAAGAAATCCAATGTTTGAATTTACAAAAGGAGATAAAAATAGATTTGCCGAAGTAAAAACAGAAAATGAAAAGCTAATAAAAGGACTATTTTTAACAATATTAATTGGGCTATCAATTAATGGTTTGAGTGCTTTAATTGGTTTAATAATCGAACTTATCGTAAAAAAATAACTGCGTACAACAGCCGTTTGCCAAGATTGGGGATTTAGTGGAATTAGCGTTTTTTTACTACTTTTACGTTCAGCCGAAAATACTCGGTTTCAAAAGTCCCCAACCACGCCAAGCGCCAAGACGTTGTACGACAGCAATGAGCGACCGGAAATCCTAACAACATTTGTTTCTTAAAAAGGAAACTTATATCTTTACTGCAAATTAAGAATAGTAGAAAATGGATTATAAATTTAAAGTTGAATTTCTTGAACCTGTTTTAGAGTTTTTGGAAAGTTTAGACCAAAAATCCAAGGAAAAAGTTCTTTACAATATTTGGAAATCGAGAAGCGTAAATGATAATGAATTGTTTAAAAAACTCGATGGAGAAATTTGGGAATTTAGAACTTTATACAACAAACAATATTTAAGATTGTTTGCTTTTTGGGATAAATCAGATAAACAAGATACGATTGTTATTTCTACTCACGGTATAATAAAGAAAACAGATAAAACGCCAAAAGTAGAAATTGAAAGAGCAGAATCATTAAGAATAAAATATTTTAACGAAAAAGAATAAGATTATGAAAACATACAGTTTAGATGAAGTAACAGATAAATTCGTTGGAGAAAAAGGAACAGCAAACAGAGACAATTTTGAAAACGAATTAAAAATCGATTTGATAGGTCAAACAATCAAACAAATTCGAAAAGAAAGAAACTTAACACAAGAACAATTAGGAAAATTAGTTGGTGTAAAAAAGGCTCAAATTTCTAAAATTGAAAATAGTTTAACTGACGCTAGATTCGATACAATTATTAAAGTGTTTCGTGCTTTAAATGCTAAGATTAACTTTAATGTAGAATTATTGAATCAGAATGTAGTAATCCACTAAAATTGCCGTCGTACAACAGCGGTTTTGCGAGATTGCGAAATATCTGGTAAATTCAAGTTTGTCTTTCGCAAGATATTCTATCTTAACCGAAAGAACTCGGTTACGAAGTTCGCAACCTCGCAAAGCCGCGAAACGTTGGGTGATATTTTGGAAAGAATAAATATAAAACATTGTAAATCAAATGAATGCGCTAATAATTGCTTTTCTTTTAATATCTGCATATGTTACGACAATTAGTAGATCAATGTGTAAAATCCTGAAATAGGTTGACAAAAAATCAACAACTATTTACAGGACAACATGAAAGAAAAGAAACCAGACTGTCAAAAAAAATCCGTTGGATTTGACTTAAAACTTAAGATCATTGATCAGGT
>NZ_JAGFBU010000010.1 GCF_017948675.1 Flavobacterium flabelliforme | reverse complement strand
CTCCTGTTAGTGTTCATATAAAGGCTAACATTCCATACAAATCCTATCGTAGGAATAAAGAAATTATTTATCTAAATTTGAATTGAAAACACAGTAAAAATGTGTCAACCTATTTCAGGACTTTACAGCACCATAGGAAAAATAGTATATATTAATAGGAATTGACTTTTAAATTGACAATATTGCATAAAATTAGCAATTTTTGAAATTAATTACTAAACCCGTATCTACTTATAGAGATTTTTCTTCTAGTGCATGTGATGTAAATTGTATCCATGTCCAGATTACTAATTTGAAAAGTATTGTCGACGAAATTCATGAAACTATTGCTGATACAAGCTGGATTGATAAATTAGACGCGCTTTCACAAGAGATTTTTCGCGCGACTTCAGAAAGAACAATTGATAAAATTGTAAACCAGATTATTGCAGGAATAACTTCAACCGTAAATGAGGATATTGGAGAATATATTGTTTCTTATGCTGGACAAAGTGTACTTGAAACAAATTTCTCTCATATTAAAATTCCTTTGGCTGAACTACTAAAAGAAAAAGTATCAGGCAATCCAGGGTTTGACTTTCATACACTAAGCTCTAAACGATTTTTAGTATTTGGAGAAGCTAAGTTTAGTTTAGATGGTACACCTCGAGCAATAGCATTAGATCAAATTGGCGAGTTTATAACTTTAAAAAAAGAAATTGCTGAAGTGCAAACGTTTAGACCATTTATGGATGATGAATGTGAAAAAAATATATTGGCTGGAATGAGAGGATACGCAGCAGCCTTTTCTTTCAACGCAAAAGATATTGATACAATTTTTAAAAATGCGTTAGAATCCGATATTGTCGATGAATTGATAAAACATAATGAGCTTTACTTAATTGCAGTTGAAATATGTTAAATAAATCACTTTCCATTGGACAATTAGATAGTAGTTTGGTAACTAACATTCTTAATGAATTTCATATCGAAGGACCTATAAATTCTGATCACCTTGAAACCCTTTCTTATATTAAAAAATTTGCGCCAAATGAATTTCAATATTTTGAAAAAAAGCTAATGTTTTTAATGGGGCTTTTTTACAAAACAACTGAGCCTCAAACTTTTTTTGATCAAATTTATTGGGATTATGCTAACGCGATATTTGAGCAAACTGGCAGATACTTTACACCAGTCCAAGCAGACGCATTTAACTCCATCCAAAAATTTGATAACTTTTCTTTTTCGGCGCCAACTAGTGCAGGAAAGTCATACTTATTTCAGGAACTTATAAAAGATATAAAAGGTGACATTATAATAGTCGTGCCTTCTCGTGCCTTACTATCAGAATATCTTATCAAAATTCAGGATTTAGTACCAAACGAAATCCTAGTTTTACCTTTTATTGATTTTGTCAATATTCGCAAAACAATTAGGAGAATATTTATTATTACGCCAGAGCGTGGCGATGAACTTTTTAAGTACGAAGAAAAAATTAATCTACAGTTAGTACTTTTTGATGAAGCTCAGTTATCTGAAGAAGGGATTCGAGGGATGAAATTTGATTCTTTAGTAAGGCGAATTGATAAAAAATTCCCAAATGTAAAAAAAGTGTTCACACATCCATTTGTTATAAACCCAGAAGCGCAATTACAAAAACATAATCTCCAAAATGGTAATTCTGAAGCCTATGATCAAAAAGCAGTGGGAAAGATATTTATCGAATATCGTAATGATACTTTTAAATATTTTTCACCTTATAATGATCAGTCACGAGGGAAATTAGAATATTCTGGCGACATTATTTCTGATTCAATTTCTAATGGCAAAACTGCCCTAATCTATATTGCAAAGTCAAAAATATATGATGAAACATTTCTGCAAACATATTCAAAATACATTGCACTTTGCAAGGAAGTTACAGACCCAAGGGCATTAGAACATATAGATGAATTAAAAAACTATTTTGGTGAAGATCAAGAGAAAAAATCTCTTATGTTGTTTTTGATGCGCGTTGGCATTGTTATACATCACGGATCAATCCCATTGAAAGCTAGAACAATTATAGAAAGGTTTGTAAATGAAAACCACGCACAAATGTGCTTTTCAACTTCAACTCTCATTCAAGGAATTAATATGCCATTTGATCTTGTGTGGATTAATAATTTTCGATTTACAGGGACCGAAGACCAAAAAAAATTAAACTTAAAAAATTTAATCGGAAGAGCTGGTAGGACGAGTAAGTTACCCAACAATTATGACTATGGCTATGTAATTATTAATAGTGCAAATAAAAACAGGTTTATAGAAAGACTTAAATCAGATTCATATTTGGAGACTGAATCAATTCTTGATAGCACAGCTGAAAATGTTGACGAGGATTTTATTGACATAATAAACGCTATTAAAAATGATTCATTTGATAACAATTTAAACCTAACAACTGAACAAGTTTCACGTCTAAATTCAAGTAATTTAGATCAAGACATCGAATTTATTCTTTCTTCATTTATTGACTCTAAAGGCGTTCCTTTAAGCGGACGAGCTTATCATGATCTTTCAATTGCTATTCGCAGAGAAATTCGACGCCGTTTAGCTAATATCTTCATTAGTCACTTACGTAGAACAGAACTAACTAGAGGTGAAATATCTGTACTCGACACAGCAATTCCTATTTTACTTTGGCATATTCAGGGGAAGTCTTTTTCTGAAATAGTATCGTTGCGATATTCTTATTTATCCGAACGTGATTTTAGACGTGGATTAAGCCGAGATTTAAAAAATAGAAAAATATCTAGAAAAGAATATCGTAGTCAATTAGTCAATAAGCAAATCAAATTTTCGTGTATAGCAGAAACATTACCTAATAGCCGATTTCCAGTTCCAATTCCGTTATTTGGTTATAAAAGCGTAACTGAAATTGATTTTGACTTATTAATTTACGACACATATGATTACATAGATAAAGTACTCTCACTCTCATTAAAAGATCCACTTTCGGCAGCTTTTGAATTATATTATAATAGAACTTCAGACTCTAAAGCGCTATCACTTGCTAATTATATTCGATACGGCACAAACGATATCGTTGAGATATGGCTTCTTAGATATGGCTTTTCATTTGAAGAAATTGAATGGGTAAAACCATACATATTGGAAATAGATGAGAATGAAATAAAGTTTAAAAATAATATATCAGAGCTATTTGAAGATAGTGTAAAATATAAAGCAATTGAGCGATATTTATAATGACTACCACTAACAGCGGTTTTGCAAGATTGCGAAATATGTGGTAAATTCAAGTTTATCTTTCGCAAGATATTCTATCTTAGCCGAAAGAACTCGGTTACGAAGTTCGCAACCTCGCAAAGCCGCGAAACGTTAACTGCAAGCATCGCGCGACGTATACCGAAAATGATAAACACCTTTTTTTATGAATAAATTTGGAGGAGATTGGACAGAAAACAAAATAGAAATTTTAGTAGAATATGCAAAAGCATATCTAACAATAATGAAAGTTTTTACAGTAAAGTATGATTGGAAATTATTATATTTTGATGGTTTTGCTGGTTGAGGTTTTATAAAAAAAGGAAATGAAGAAAATTTAAAAATGATTGTTGGTGCAGCTTCTAGAATTTTAGAAATTGAAAATCCAAGAGCATTCGATTTGTATTATTTTGTTGAAAAAGAATCTAACAATATTAGCTTATTAAAACAAAACACAATTGACGTTTTTCCAAACAAAAACATTCATATTGTTGAAACCGATTGCAATGAAAAAATTCAATCAATGAGCACTTTCCTAACTAGTCAAAAAGGAAAAAAATATAAAACTCTAGCTTATATTGATCCTTGCGGAATGCAACTAAATTGGAGTTCACTTGTAACATTAGAGAAATTATCTGTAGATGCTTGGATACTTATTCCAACTGGAATGGGCGTAAATAGATTATTAAAAAAAGACGGGAAAATTTCTGATGCTTGGTTGTCTAAACTTGAAATTTTTTTAGGAATGAATCAAGAAGATATTAGAAAACATTTTTATAATGAACAAGTAATACCAACACTTTTTGGCGATGAAATAAAAATAACAAAGGAACAGCAAGCAATCGAAAAATCAGCTGAATTATATAGTGAAAGACTAAAAAAATTATTTAAGTTTGTATCAAAACCTTATATTTTGAAAAATAGTTCTAATTCAGTAATGTTTCACTTTTTAATGGTTTCAAACAATCAATCAGCTGTAAAAGTCGCAAATGAAATTGTGACAAAATATAATAAAGCTTCTTAATATGGCACAATCTAGCATAGAATGGACAGAAATGACTTGGAATCCAACAACTGGATGTTCAAAAATCTCTACAGGATGTAAATTCTGTTACGCAGAAATTATGTCAAAACGACTAAAAGCAATGGGAGTTGAAAAATATAAAGATAATTTTGAAGTTCGCACTCACGAAGAAGCTTTAAAAATTCCTTATACTTGGAAACATTCTAAAGTGGTTTTTGTAAACTCAATGAGCGATTTATTTCATAAGGAAATTCCATTGGAATTTATACAAAAAGTATTTAAAGTGATGAACGACAATCCTCAACACGTTTTTCAAGTTTTAACCAAAAGAGCAGAAAGACTTTTAGAATTGCATACTGAACTGAAATGGACACATAATATTTGGATGGGAGTTTCTGTTGAGAATGCAAAAGAAAAACATAGAATTGACGACTTGAGAAAAATAAATGCTCGTGTCAAATTTTTATCACTAGAACCTTTACTTGCTCATTTGGGCGAAATTAATTTAGAAAATATTGATTGGGTTATTGTTGGTGGAGAAAGTGGACACAAACCAAGAAAAATGGATGCTGAATGGGTTTTAGACATTCAAGAACAATGTAAAGAGAAAAGTGTTGCTTTTTTCTTTAAACAATGGGGCGGAAAAAATAAAAAAGCAAATGGTAGAATACTTAATGGTAGAACTTACGACGAAATGCCTGAAATTGAACTTCAACATTCCGTTTAAAATGCCAGCAGTTAACAGCGGTTTCAAGAAATGGCGAGAAATGTGGTAAATTCACGTTTTTCTTTCGCAAGAAATATTATCTTAGTGGAAAATATGCGGTTACGAAGTTCGCCACTTCTTGAAGCCGCGAAACGTTAGTGGCAAGCTCAAAAGAAACAGAACGTAATTAACTAAAATACAGTATTTTAAATTTATTTATAGGTTTAAAATGTGACTTTCAATTGCGAAGCTTTGAAATGATATAAACTTGAAAAATTGATGTTTAACACAAAAAACTGAAAAAGTAGAATCTGAAAAGTAGAAACTTGAAAGTTGGATTTTGCCAACAGAAACTTGAAAATTGGAATCTGAAAAGCAGAAACTTGAAAGTTGGATTTTGTCAGCAGAAACTTGAAAATTGGAATCTGAAAAGTAGAAACTTGAAAGTTGGAATGTGACAACAGAAACTTGAAAGTTGGAATCTAAAAATAGATGTTTATAATTCGAATTTGACAGCAGAAAGTTGCTAAATTTGAAACTAAAAAATAGAAGCTTAATAATTGGAATTTGACAGCAGAAACTTGAAAATTTGAACGGTGAAAGAGCCAGCCACTAACAGCCGTTTGGCGTGATTGGGGATTTAGTGGAATTAGCGTTTTTTAATTACATTTACGTTCAGCCGAAAATACTCGGTTTCAAAAGTCCCCAACCACGCCAAGCGCCAAGACGTTAGCGGTCACCAGCGTTGGAGCAAATAAAACTGGAGTGAAATAGAAAATATTTAGAATTTAATAATATAAATTTCATCGATTTTTTTTGAGTTTTTAAGATTGATAATTGAAGTTGATTATGTTTGTAGAAAGCAGAAACTTGAAAGTTGGAATCTGATTAAGTTTGTAGTATGTGGAAACTGGAATGTTGGAATTTATCGAGATAACAAAAGAGAAAAATGAAGATATTAGCTGAACATTTAAATGATAAATAGAAGATTAAAAAGCGAAATTTTTTCGATTTTTTTTTGGATTTTAAAGTGATAGAAGATGCTTAATAAAATATTTGGCAGAAATTATAAAGACAATAATTATAATTTGGAATAGACATTTACAATAAATAGACTGCCGAACCGCTAACAGCCGTTTGCCGTGATTGCGGGTTTAGTGGAATTAACGTTTTTATTCATATCTTCGTTTCGGTAGAATATACTCTGCTAGAAAATCCGTAACCACGTCAAGCGCCAAGACGTTAGGCGAAATACAAAAAAAAAAGCGTAAATTCAATAACATATGAAACATCTATTTACCATTGATGAAACTGGTTCTCCAGGAAATATTTCTGAATCTATTACTCTAAAAAATGATAGAAAAACTTATGTTGCAGTTTTTATTAAATCTGAAATAAGAGAAAATATTATATGTGATATAAATTCAATAATATCAAACTATTCTTCTTCTAAGAATCCAATAAATGAACTTCATTTTACAGATTTACTTAATCGACGAAAAGAATATAAATCTCTTGATACGGAAACTGTTCTTTCAATAATAAAAGACGTAACGGATTGCTTCAATAAATATAGTTTACCATTCTTTTTACAAACAGTTACACCAAGAACTTTAGAGGAAAATGGACTTTTAAATAAAAAAAACAAATCATTAGATGAAATTGCATTGGATTTTTTATTCCAACGGATTAAAAATTTCATCGAAGAAAATAATCTAAAAGATAACTTTGAAATTATTATAGACCAAGGGTTAAATAAACCTGGTCATAAAACTGAAATACCAACTTTAAAAGAATTATCAAAAGACAATTTTATGTTATTTCAATCTTCTTCTGAAAATCCATTAATTCAGGTAGCGGACTTTTTTGCATTTACAATGAATCGGAATCAGATGATGCTAATTAAAGAAGATAGAACTGATTTTGATATTTTACTTCTTACCTTATTGAATAGTGTATTAAACGGAAATGAAACTTCTGGAAGTAAACCAATACTAATAAAAGAAAAAGAATTCTCCAAAGACAATTATGACAAACATCAAATTGAAATATTCAAGGAAAAAGGAATATATGATTATTGGAAAAAAGTTAATAAATAAGTACTTCGCCTAACAGCGGTTTGCAAAAATGGCGAAATATGTGGTAAATTCACGTTTATCTTCCGCAAGAAATTTAATATTAGCCGAAAAATCACGGTCACGAAGTTCGCCACTTCTGCAAGCCGCGAAACGTTATGGGCTATGTTGCCAAAAAAAACTAAACAGAAATGAATCAGAAACTTACAATAATTTTCAGTTCAATAGTAATCTTAATTATTGCGCTTTATTTTGGTTTGCCTTTTGAGTTTTTTAATATTAATTTAGACAGAATTGCAAATATCATAGCTATTCTTATTGTTCTATTTGTATTTTACAAACTTTTAAAATTATCAAAAACTTTGAGCGGAAAAGTTTCAAAACTTACAACTCGAATAATATTGTTTATAGTTTTCGCTTTATATCTTTTAAATGGTATATGGACAGTTTTCTTTGTCACATCTAACTATTATCCAATTTGGCAAGATTTAAAAATTTACACAAACTCAAATAACGAAAAAGTGGTAAGTGAATGGAGAGAAACAAGTGGTTCACTTTATGATTATAGATACAGAAAAATATATTTTGAAAACAAAATTTTTAGATTTTCCATAAATTACGATAAGAAAAAAATGAGTGGAAATTGGAATGTTTATGATGTAAGAGAAAAAACGAAAACGAAACAGAATTTGAATTGAACGGAATAAAAACACAGCCCATAACAGCGGTTTGCAAAAATGGCGAAATATGTGGTAAATTCACGTTTATCTTTCGCAAGAAATTTTATCTTAGCCGAAAATAATCGGTTACGAAGTTCGCCACTTCCGCAAGCCACAAGACGTTATGCGTCAGCAGGTTGGATAGCACAGAAAAAGAAGAAATTAAAGCTTGAAAACTGAAATGCAAAACTTTGAAAGCGAAATTTTTTATCGAATTTTTTACCTTTTTAAAAGTGGAAAATGAAACTTGATCAACTTTGTGGAAAGCAGAAACCTGAAAATTGAATCTGATTAAGTTAATAGAATGTGGAAACTTGAATATTGGAATCTGATTAAGGTTGTGGAAAGCAGAAACTTGATAAAATTGGCTGAATATTGAAATGCAAATTAGAAACTTGAATAGTAAAATTTTCGCGATTTTTTTTTTAGATTTTTAAGATCAAAATAGATGTTTAAAACTGAATAAAATAATTAAATTTGGAAAAGCCAATTGGAATAAATTGGAATAGACAAACATAGAACATATACTGCCGAACGCATAACAGCCGTTTGGCGAGATTGCGAATTTAGTGGTCAATTCATATTTTTCTTTCGCAACATATTCTATCTTAGCCGAAAGAACTCGGTTACGAAGTTCGCAACCTTGCCAAGCGCCAAGACGTTACCTGCTAGTTTGCCGAAAAAACGCTGAAAACAATACCTTAAAATGAAAAAAACATTTAAAATCATTGTATTAATTATTGTTGCGCTTTTTGCGACCTATAGTTTCTTGTTAAGTGATTTTAATCCGATGTTTAAAAATGAAGAATTTGTTTATTTGACAAACGCTTTAAAAGAAAGTCGAAATAGAAATTTTAAATCAATAATAAATATTGAAAATAAAATTTACAAAGTAGTAAAAAAAAGAAGATGTAATTGTGAAACAGCAACTACATATATTGGTCCATACAGACACGGGTTTTCTTTGACAAAAAAAATATATTTATTAAAAATTGAAAAGGAATTTTCGAATAACGAATGTTTAAAATTTTTACTAATACATTATGATTTTGGAAATAATAATATTGGATTAAAAAATGCTTCAAAATTTTATTTTGGCAAAACAGTTCACAAACTGAATGCAGATGAAATAATGACAATTATAATGATGCTTGAAAATTCAGGCCTTTATAACCCAGTTCGAAACAAAGATGGAGTTAGAAATAAACTACTTGTTTATAAAAGAATACTAAATAAAAAAAC
This sequence comes from Flavobacterium flabelliforme, assembly GCF_017948675.1. Classification (GTDB taxonomy): domain Bacteria; phylum Bacteroidota; class Bacteroidia; order Flavobacteriales; family Flavobacteriaceae; genus Flavobacterium; species Flavobacterium pygoscelis. The sequence goes on along the minus strand of NZ_JAGFBU010000010.1, from coordinate 7,117 downwards.
CAGCAGGTAACAGCCGTTTGGCGTGATTGGGGATTTAGTGGAATTAGCGTTTTTTTATTACCTTTACGTTAAGCCGAAAATACTCGGTTTCAAAAGTCCCCAACCACGCCAAGCGCCAAGACGTTGGCAGTAATGCGGTCGGAACGCAAAAAAAAGACAAACAAAATTAAAATAATTCAGAAAAAATGAGTGAACAAAAAACATTTAATCTTTATCCAATTGACTACCCTTTTGAAACTTTAGTTCAAAGGTCCACTTCAAAACCACCAAAATTGATTCTTAATCCTGAGTTTCAAAGAAAGTATAAATGGGATAAAGAAGGAAATGAAAGAGCTTCTAAATTTATTGAATCTTGTTTGATGAGAATTCCGCTTCCGGCTTGCTATTTTGCTGAAAATGATAAAGGCTATCACGAAGTAATTGACGGAGTTCAAAGAATAACGACAATTAAAAATTTCTTTAATGATGAATTTAGGCTTGAAGGTCTTAGCATTATGATAGAGTTGGAAGGAAAATTATTCTCAGAATTAGGAGAACTAAAAAATGAATTAGAAAATACAACTATTAGATGTATTATTCTAAGAAAAGAAAATCCAAAAGAATTAATTCAAGAAATATTTGCAAGGCTAAATCAGGGTGCAGTTGAATTAACTGCTCAAGAAATTAGACACGCTATTTATCCTGGTTCATTAGATAATTTACTCATTGAGTTAGGTGATTTAGAATTTATAAAAAACTTTGGTAAAGGTGAAGCAGGATTAAAAGTAAAAGATGGTCGTGAAAACGAAGAAATGATTCTAAGATTTTTTGCTTTTCAAACAGACCTCTCTGATTATGATGACAAACTATCAAAATATCTTGACAAATTTAGTCTAATCAATCAAAAATTGGAACCTGAAAATATTGACGCACTTAGAAATTTATTTAATGAAACATTAGAAAAATGTATGGTTGTATTTGATGGAAATCCTTTCATAGACCTTACAAAACAAAAGGCAAAACAGAGTTTAGTTTATTACGACCTTATGATGTGGAGTTTAAAAGATTATTCCTTGGAAAATTTAATAGAAAACAAAACAAGAATAAAATCATTATTTGAAGAATTGTGTAACGACATTAATTTCACAAAGACTTTATCTGGAGGTTTACAACAAAAATCATCAATAAATAGAAGAAGAAATATTTGGAAAGAAAAACTATCAACTTTAAATGGATAAATCTTCATATTTAGATTCCTATATGGAACAATATACAAAGCTTGTAGAAATTATTGATGAAACTAACAAAAGACTAATATCAGACGAGCCTGATAAGTTTATTGTAGACAACGTGAATTTTTTCACAAAGTCTTTCTTAGTAATGATGTGTGCTTATTTGGAGTCATACTTAAAGGATGCATTAATGGTTATTATTGATGATGTGAATTTGAGGCTTGATTCGACGAAAATACCTCATAACCTTATTAAGTGGACACTTAACATTGAGAAGGAATTTAAAGAAACAGAATATAAGTTTGAGCATTTGAAAATTAAACTCAAAAAGAAGGAACTTGACGAATACATATCTGGCAATCCTTTCAAAACAAGAGACCTTTTTAAAAAATTTGGTATTCCGTTAGATAAAAACGAAACGTTTAATTTACAAAAAGACATAATAAATACAATTGTTGTAAAAAGAAATAAAGTTGTACATCATAATGACGAAGCTTCAGACATATCCAATAATGACTTAAAAGATTTTATTGAAATTTTAAGAAATTACTTGACAAACATTGACAAGGAAATTTGTAGACATATTGCTTAAAATCAAGCACTACTGCCAACAGCGGTTTTGCGAGATTGCGAATTATGTGCTAAATTTAAGTTTGTCTTTCGCAAGATATTCTATCTTAGCCGAAAAATCTCGGTTACGAAGTTCGCAACCTCGCAAAGCCGCAAAACGTTAGCAGTAATGCGCCCGCAGAAACCGAAAATAAAGAGAAATTTAGAATATGGAAAACTATATTTATGTAGAAAAAGTTTCATTATGGAAGAAAATCATTGGGAATTTATTCTTGATTTGCGGAATATTTGGTTTGATATTCATTAATGTTAAAATTGGACCACAATATATTTTTCTTTGGGTTTTTCTATGTTTTGTTGGAGTATTTTTTATTTCAACAGAAGGTTTAGAAATCAATTTCAATAAAACAAACTACAGAAAAATAATCTCGATGTATGGAATAAATTATGGTCTATCGTGGAAATATTATCCGAAAATAAATTACTTTGCTTTAGTAGAAACAAATATTAAACAAACTATTGGAGGAAGAACTTTTAATTCGACCGCAACTGCAACTTTGTCAAGTAAAATGGTAAAAATAAATTTGTTCGACGATTATAATAAACATATAACTTTGTATATTGCAAACAACCGAAATGAAGCAATTAAGATTGGGGAAAAATTACAGAAAGCTCATAATGTAGAAATGAAAAAGAATTTCGACTAATAAGCACTACTGCTAACAGCCGTTTGGCAAGATTGGGGTTTTAGGCTTAATTTGCAGCTGGTTTTGTACTTGGAAAATTTGTGTTTAATGGAAAAATCTCGCATCTTTACTCCCCAACCTCGCCAAGCGCCAAGACGTTAGCAGACAGCAGATTGGAGCGCACAGAAAAAAAAATAATATAAATTGAAATTATAAAATTATAACATTGAAAACGAAAAATTTATCGATTTTTTTCGGATTTTTAAGCGAGCATATTTTGTGTAAAAACAAACTTGACTGAATATAGAAATGGAAAGGGGAAACTTTGAAAAGGTGAAACTTTATCGATTTTTTTTGAATTTTATGCGAGCATATTTTGTGCAAAAAAATAAAATTTAAAATTGAAACTTGATAAAGTTTGCGAGAAACAGAGACTTGACAAAATTGGCTGAATAAAAAAATGGACAATTGAAAATTTGAAAAGCGAAACTTTCTCGATTTTTTTTTGAATTTTATGCGAGCATATTTTGTGCAAAAAATAAAATTTAAAATTGAAACCTTATAAAGTTTGGAAAAAACAGAAACTTGAAAAGCGAAGTTTTCTCGATTTTTTTTCAGCTTTTTAAAGTCAAAAGAATATGCATAAGAAGAAAACAACTAAATTTGGAAAAGACAATTGGAAAGAATTGCAATGGAAAACCGAAATAAATAAACAGCCGATCTGCTAACAGCCGTTACAAGAAATTCGGGTATTTGGCTAAATTTAAAAATGGTTTTGTACTTGGAAAATTTGTACATAATGGAAAAATCTCGCATCTTTAATCCCAAACTTCTTGTAGCGCCAAGACGTTGGGTGATATTTTGGAAAGAATAAATATAAAACATTGCAAATCAAATGAATGCACTAATAATTCCTTTTCTTTTAATATCTGCATATGTTACGACAATTAGTAGGTCAATGTTAAATCAAAGATATAAGAAGAGAATAATATTAGCTGTTGTAAGTTTTATTTTTGGAATATTATTTGAAATAATATTAATAGAGAAAGAGAATTTTTTATATCTTTTATTTGGATTATTACCATTATTATATATTTTTTATTATGAAATACTTCGAGTAATTTTTAAACCAATAATAGGTAAATTTCCTTACTCCCCTTTTAGAGAAAAACTTGGTGCAAGAGTATTAGGTTCAGGTTATCCAAAGAATAGAAAAGTAAAATTTGTAGATTATATTTTTGGAATCTCTCTCATTTTCCTTCCACTTATAACATTGATTTTATTAAGTACTTTATTGAATCATTACTTTATAAAATCTCATTATTAATGACACTGAAAAAATTCGAAAATTCTCTAATAGGAAGTTAGTTTATAAACTAGAAAGTTTAAAAGCCTAATCTTAAAAATAAACTAATCAAATTAACCCGCATAAGTAAAATTTAAAAAGAAACTTTACTAAATGAAAACAAAATGAAGTTTAAAAGATAAATAGAAAAAAAAACATCACCCAACAGCCGTTTGGCAAGATTGCGAATTTTGTGGTTAATTTATATTTTTCTTTCGCAAGATATTCTATCTTAGCCGAAAGAACTCGGTTACGAAGTTCGCAACCTCGCCAAGCGCCAAGACGTTGGTAGCAAGCTTAAAAATCCGAAATAATGAGAAAATATCTATTAATAATTAGCTTTTTGTTTTTTAAACCTTTTATCTATTCTCAAGATTTTATAAAATCTGATACTTTAAAAGTTAAAAATGAAATATATAAAACATCTCATATAAGCATTGGAAACTCAAGTTTAACTAAATATTTTAAAGTTGTAGCTTGTGACTCTTCAGACTTTAAAAAAATAGAAATAGAAATAGTCAATTGTTATACAAAGCATAAGCTTGAATACACTGAATTTTATATTATCTCTATACCAAATTACACAAAAATTCAATCAAATAAAGAAATCTACATTTTAATGAATTTTATCAATAAAATTGATACTGAAAGAATGAATTTAAATTTATCTACTGCTTTAGTTAAACATAAATATGATTTTAAAAATAATAAATTTGAATATTATTTAGACCAACCTAAAAAAGAATTAATCGATTTTAAAGATTATAAGTTAAATGTAAAACCAAATGAAGTTTGCTTATTTCTAAGAAGCTGAAAAGGTTTACTACTATAGATTTATATAATAAACTTAATTGAAAGTTGGTTTTGAATTAGGGATGATTTTGCAAATTCGATAAAATTATCTTACTAAATAAAAAGCCAGCTACCAACAGCCGTTTGCCGAGATTGGGGTTTTAGTGGAATTAGCGTTTTTTTACTATATTTACGTTAAGCAGAAAATACTCGGTTTCAAAAGTCCCCAACCTCGGCAAGCGCCAAGACGTTACCTGATATTTTAGCGTAAACAACTAAAAATGAACAATAAAAGACCATAAGATATGTTAAAAAAACTCTCAATAATTAGTTTATTGATACTATTCCTTCCTTTTTTTCAAACTTGTTCCGACAAAAACATTTCTGAAAATAAAATGTTGAAAAATAGTCCATTATGGGAAGAAGTAAAAAGCATTTCTAAAACAGAAGTTAATGGAAAAGAATATAATTTAACTTTCGCAGAACTAACTGTAAAAAAGCAAAAAGCCATTACAGATTTTGTAAAACTCAAAAAAGAATTAACCCTAAATGGTTACCAAATTGGAAAACTATTTATTGAAGATATTGAAACCCCACAATGGCTATTATTTCCATTTACGATTTCAATTTTATTAAATTTGATTTTAATATTCTATTCGTTCACAGAAAAGCCGAAAATCACTTTAATTATAAGTGTTGTGAACTTGATTATGTTAATGATTCCGATAATTATTTCATATCTTGGAAAAATATTTGAAGATATTGAACAATTAAAAATCGGTTATTATTTATTGGTTTTTAATCTTATAATAATTGCAATGGAATCATATTCAGAACTAAATAGAAAAAACATCAGGTAACAGCCGTTTGGCGAGATTGGGGTTTTAGGCTTAATTTAAAGATGGTTTTGTACTTGGAAAATTTGTGTTTAATGGAAAAATCTCGCATCTTTACTCCCCAACCTCGCCAAGCGCCAGAACGTTATGCGACATTATATCAAAAATTATGGCCAAAAGAACTTTCCTGTTTTTAATTTTAATCTTGTTATTCTCATGTCACAAAAAAAATGAAAGGGCAAAAGAATTGTTATTAATTGCAACCGATACAAGCTCGTTTATTAATAAAACAGAATTAACTTTAAAAATTTTCTCTGATAGTACATATGTTTTCAATGTAAATGTGAATGGTCAAAACTACAATAAAGTTGAAAATTTTAAGGGATACGTAAAAATAAAAAATGATAGTCTTGACTTTTTTCCTTCAAGATTTGAGTTCATTAGAGCGGATAAGGCAAATCTAAAAAATGGATATATAGATTTTATTGATGGAGATGCACCGTTTAGAATGAAAATTAATTCTACAAAATTAAAAGTTAATAACTTAATTGATTTATCAAAATTCAAAAATTATGCGGTTTTCAACTACGAAAAAAATGTAAGAGAAAATGATGAAAATCTTAATATCGATTTAAATGAAAAAGATATTTATGAAATTGAAAGTTTGCTAAAACCTGAATTTAAAAAGAGAAAGAATCTAAACGAATATAGCAGATATCTAAAACAACTTATTGGATATAAAAAAGCTAATGGAGAAAAATATGTGATTATAAAAAGTTTTTGTGAAAGCAGATATCAATTAGAAAATTTTAGGAAAAATGTTATTGAAATGAACGATGGTGGAAAATGCAATATTTTTATTGTCTTGAATTTAACACAAAAGAAAATTGAAATTTTTAGTGTTGCTGGTTTAGCATAAAAATAACGTCGCATAACAGCCGTTTGGCGAGATTGGGGTTTTAGTGGAATTAGCGTTTTTTATCATATCTTCGTTACGGCAGAAAATACTCTGCTTTAAAGTCCCCAACCTCGCCAAGCGCCAAGACGTTAGCGGTCAGCAGCGTTGGAGCAAATAAAACCACAGAAAAATAGAAAATATTTAGAATTTAAAAATATAAATTTCATCGATTTTTTTTGAGTTTTTAAGATAGAAAATTGAAGTTAATTATGTTTATAGAAAGCAGAAACTTGAAAGTTGGAATCTGATTAAGTTTGTCGCATGTGGAAACTGGAATATTGGAATTTACTGAGATAACAAAAAAGAAAAATGACGAAATTAGCTAAATATTGAAATGGAAAATCGAAGTTTTTTAGAAGCGAAATTTTTTCGATTTTTTTTTGGATTTTAAAGTAATAGAAGATGATTAATAAAATATTTGGCAGAAATTGAAAAGGCAATAATTATAATTTGGAATAGACGTTTAGAATAAATAAACTGCCGAACCGCTAACAGCCGTTTGCCATGATTGCGGGTTTAGTGGAATTAACGTTTTTATTCATATATTCGTTAAGTTAGAAAATACTCTGCTAGAAAGTCCGCAACCACGGCAAGCGCCAAGACGTTAGCCGACATTTTACCGAAAAATCGTACTAAAAACAATACTATTTTAAAATCATAAATGGAATTTAATAAAGAAATTGAAATTATTTTGAAAGATTGCAGAAGTTTAGCAATAG